>NZ_JACVBF010000001.1:0-1143289 GCF_014852195.1 Ensifer sp. ENS08 | reverse complement strand
AGTATTCCCTTGAGAACCGTGGAAGACGACCACGTTGATAGGCTGGGTGTGGAAGTGCGGCAACGCATGAAGCTTACCAGTACTAATCGTTCGATTGGCTTGATCGTTCCCATTGCTCATGCTCATCTCCAGATGAGCGACGTGTTCAAAACAAAACGAGTTGGCTCGACCAACTCACCAGCTTCTCATCCGGTTTGCGTCCGCTAGACGCAAATCTTGCGCTTTGCCGACCTGGTGGTTCTGGCGGGGTGGCTGCACCCGTTCCCATTCCGAACACGGCCGTGAAACGCCCCAGCGCCGATGGTACTTCGTCTTAAGACGCGGGAGAGTAGGTCGCTGCCAGGTCTGCAAAGCGCAAGATAAAATCCGGAAAACAAAGATCACCTTCTCTTCATGCCTCGGCCCAGCCGAAACACGGGCCGCCCTCAAGCGGCCCTTTTGTTTTGCTAAGCTCGGAACAGACAAACAACGGGATTTTGCCTCCGGCAAAACCCGGAATAAGCGGATAAACCGCAAAGCGGTTTACCGCGATGGCGCGGGGTGGAGCAGCCCGGTAGCTCGTCAGGCTCATAACCTGAAGGCCGCAGGTTCAAATCCTGCCCCCGCAACCAAATCAAAAAAAGCCCGCATGGAGAAATCCAGCGGGCTTTTTGACGTTCCGGGGACAGGGAAAGGACGCCAACAGGCGCAAGCGGGCAGTTCAGGCAAGGGCCAAAGAGCCGATCACGCCAGCCAGGATGGCATTCAGCGCAAACGCACGCTCCAGTGGGACATAATGGCCGCAAGCCGGGAGGACGTGCAAACGGCCGTCGATCGAGGCGGCCTGTGAGGCGCTCGTCCTAGGCCCCGAAGCGACGTCGTCCGCTCCGGACACGATCGTGATCGGCCCCGGACACGTCGAGAGGCAGTGATCCCGGCTCGGCCGCGTATGAAACACGGCAACGCCCCTTGCTATCTCCGCCGCCGAGGATCGTAACGCCATTTCTTTCGCCCGGTTGACGGTCGCCGTGCTGGTGTCGCGGGAAAACAGCGGCGCCCAATAGGATTCCCAGGCAACCTCCAGGCCTTCCTCGTCAATCAGACTGAGCGCGGAGGCATGAAATGCCGGATCGGGATGATGCTTTGCCTTGGTGCCGATCAGCACCAGCGCCGAGACCCGTTGCGGTGCGATGGTCGCGACCTCGAGCGCGCATGATCCGCCGACGGAACAGCCGACCACGATGATATTGTCGCCCTTCAGCGGTTCGAGTGCGGCCCGCGCCCATGCGTCAATCGTCTCTCCCGAAGAATAGAGGGTCGGAGCATGGGTTGCGTCTGGCAGCAGATGCATCTGCTCCGCCCACATGGAACCGTCGAGCGGCAATGCGTGCAGCAGCAAGAGTTCGGGGGCCGATCTTGGCTGCGGCCCGTTGGCGGAATGGGCGATCATGGAACGCACTATGAGCCAGCCGCCGGCGAAAGGGCAATCCTGCCGCGCTTCGGACGGTTCACCAGCGGAGCGATGTCCGCAATAGTCCGTCAGGAGTGTAGTGTTGCTCGATATGCCCGCGCGCCCCCGCTGGACAATCGCGCAAAAATAGAAACTATCGCCGTGACCGGAACAGAGTCGAAACACGGCCTTAGGGCGGGAGTGGCGCGGCATGAGTTATCAGGGAACCTTGGACGTTCACCGAAGCCGGCCCGTCCACGTGCTCTTTTTCGTCTGCGCCGCTTTGGCGATCCTCGGCAGCCTGCTTGCCGCCCCCGACGATTCTCCCTGGCGCTGGCTGCATTATCTGACGAAGCCGACGGCGACGCTGCTGCTTCTCGTCGTGGTGTTGCGAACGATCTCTGAAACACCCAGCGCCTATGCTTGGGCCGTTGCTATCGGTCTCGTCTTCGCGGCAGCCGGCGATGTCTTTCTCATGCTGCCGGGGGATTACTTCCTGGCAGGCCTCGTTTGCTTTCTGCTGACCCATTGCGCCTATATCTATGCGCTTACCCGTGATGCCAAGTTTGCCGAAAGCAAAGGCATCTTCGCGGCCTTTGCCCTCGTTGCGCTCGCCGTTGTCGGTGGGCTCTGGACCTCGCTTCCTGACGAAATGCGCATTCCCGTCATCATCTACGCCCTGGCGCTTGGAGCGATGGGGGCCCAGGCTATTTCCCGCGCCCGACAGCTTTCGGGAACGCCCCGGGCAACGGCGGCACGGCTCGCCGCCTATGGCGGCCTGTTGTTCCTGATCAGTGACAGCATACTCGCCTATGGCCGCTTCCGCTTCGCCATCCCCTTCAACGCGCTCTCGGTGCTTGGCACCTACTACGCAGCCCAATGGTTCTTTGCCCGCTCGACCGATGACCATAGCCACTGACAACCCCGCAGGTCTCCATGCCACTTTCGACGGGCTACGCACGACCTGGCGCGACAACCGGCCGTCCGTCGAACAACGCCGTGCGGACCTGAGCCGGCTCAGGGACCGCCTGCGCGCCCGCATGGAGGAGATGTGCGAGGCGATCGAAGAGGATTTTGGTCATCGCGCCCGGCATGAGACGTTGCTTGGCGAAGGGGGTGTCGTACTCTCGGAGATCGACCACACGCTGGCGAAGCTCAAACACTGGGTTCGGCCGGAACGACGCAAGGCGGGTTGGAAACTATGGCCGGCGAAGGCCGAAGTGCGCTTCGTGCCGCTCGGTGTCGTCGGTATCATTTCGCCGTGGAACTACCCGGTCAACCTGGCGCTTGCCCCCTTGGTTGCGGCGATCGCGGCCGGTAACCACGTGTACTTGAAGCCGTCCGAACACACGCCGCGCACCGCGGAATTCCTTCGCTCGCTGCTTGCCGAAGTCTTTCCCGAGACACGGGTGGCTGTTGCCCTGGGGGGCGCCGAGCTTTCGGCAGCCTTCTCCGCCCTTCCCTTCGATCACTTGTTCTTCACCGGCTCGACCGCCGTCGGCCGCAAGGTGATGGCGGCGGCCGCGCAGAACCTGACACCTGTCACGCTGGAGCTCGGCGGCAAATCGCCGGCGATCGTCGGCGAAGCCGCAGACCTCGCCAAGGCTGCTGCGCGCATCGCGACCGGAAAGTTCTTCAATGCCGGGCAGACCTGTATCGCGCCCGACTATGTGCTGCTCCATGAGAGCAAGCGGGATGCTTTCGTGGAGCAGCTCAAACGGGAGGCTGTGGCGCGCTATCGGTCGAAGCGTGGTCTCGACGATTACACGTCGATCATCAACGACGCCCAGTACGAGCGCCTGAAGCGGCTCATTGCGGATGCCGAGGCGCGCGGTCATCCGGTGGTTTCCCTTCTCGAAGAGGCAGCAGACACGATAGCGCGGGAACGCGTCCTGCTGCCGACGCTCGTGCTTGATCCGGACCACGACAGCGTCGTCATGGGCGAGGAGATTTTTGGGCCCATCCTTCCCATCGTCAGTTACGCTTCCATCGATGAAGCCATCGCCTATGTGCGCGATCGCGACCGCCCGTTGGCACTTTATTGCTTCAGTCGCGATAACGTTGAAATCGAGGCCGTCCTGTCACGCATCGTCGCCGGCGGGGTCTGCGTCAACGACACGCTCTACCAGTTCGGCTGCAACGATCTGCCCTTCGGCGGCGTCGGCGCCAGCGGCATGGGCCACTATCACGGGCGCGACGGGTTCCTGACCTTCTCCAAGGCGATGCCGGTGCTGAGGAAACTCGATCCGGCGCCGAGCGACCTGGTGAAACCGCCCTATCGGGGCATTGCCGACTGGGTCATCCGCTTCCTGTCGCGATAATTCGCCAAAAAATCTGCAATCACGCAGCAATTTGGCCTTGTAGCTCCAGTTGCTAGAGGTCGTAGCCTTGCTTCAGAATTTGCAAGGAGCAGGTTATGGCGAGCACTATTCGGGAAGCCCGTTATCGCGTCGAGGGCATGGATTGCGCGTCCTGCGCGTCCAAGATCGATACGGCGGTGCGCCGGCTGTCGGGCGTCGAGGACGTGTCGGTTTCGGTATCGGCGGGCACCATGTCGGTCAAGTTTGCCGACGAAAACGATCTTGCGACGTCGATTGTGAGCAGGGTCGGAAAGCTCGGCTATCGTTTGCATCCGATCCAGGCAGGCCAGGCGTCGGAGCGGAAAGCGGCGCATGTCTGCTCCGGACACGATCATAACCACGACCACGATCACGGCGATCACAGTCATGACCACGACCATGACCATGATCATGATCATGGTCATGGTGATCGACACGATGAGTACGCCCATCATCACGAGGGTAACGCCAGCCAGAAGGGCGAGACAGCCGCGGCAGCGATGGGCCTTCACGGTCATGACCACGGCCCGACGAGCGGCCCCTGGTGGAAGTCGGGCAAGGGCAAGCTGACGATTGCCAGCGGCCTGGCGCTGATTGCCGCCTATGCGGTCGGCAAGACGATCCCGGCGACCGAGCCCTGGATCTTTACCCTCGCCATGCTCGTCGGCCTGTTGCCGATTGCGCGGCGCGCCTTTGTCGCTGCGACCATGGGCACGCCGTTTTCGATCGAGATGCTGATGACGATCGCCGCGATCGGCGCGGTCTTCATCGGCGCGACGGAAGAGGCGGCAATGGTCGTCCTGCTCTTCCTGGTCGGTGAACTGCTGGAGGGCGTGGCCGCCGGCAAGGCGCGCGCCAGCATCCAGTCGCTGACGGCGCTCGTTCCGAAATCCGCCTTCGTCGAGCGCGATGGGCGGCTGGATGAGGTTCCGGCCGAAACGCTGAGCGTGGGCGCCGTCATTCTCGTTCGCCCCGGCGACCGCATTCCGGCTGACGGAGTCATTCTCTCTGGCGAAAGTGCCGTCGACGAAGCGCCGGTTACCGGCGAGAGCACGCCGGTGCGCAAGGAAGTCGATGACACCGTGGTTGCGGGCACCGTCAATGGCTCCGGCGCGCTGCGCGTGCGGGTCACGGCCGCCGCTGCCGACAACACCATTGCGCGCATCGTCCGCATGGTGGAGGAAGCCCAGGAAAGCAAGGCGCCGACCGAGCGCTTTATCGACCGCTTCTCGCGCTACTATACGCCGGGTGTCGTCGTCGTCGCGGCGCTTGTGGCGGTGCTGCCGCCGCTTCTCTCCGGCGGCTCCTGGGACGAGTGGATCTACAAGGGTCTTGCCATTCTCCTTATCGGCTGCCCCTGCGCGCTCGTCATCTCGACACCGGCAGCGATCGCCGCCAGCCTTTCGGCCGGCGCCCGTCGTGGGTTGCTGATGAAGGGCGGCGCCGTGCTTGAGAATGTCGGCAAAGTCACGGCCGCCGCCTTCGACAAGACCGGGACGCTGACGGAAGGCAAGCCGAAGGTGACGGATATCGTCGGCTTCGGCCGGTCGGAGGCGGAGGTCCTGCGTCTTGCCGCAGCGCTGGAGCAGGGATCGAGCCACCCGCTTGCCCGGGCCATCCTGGAGCGCAGCACGGCTGATGGCGTTGCGATCCCCAATATCGCCACCGTGAATGCGGTGGGCGGCAAGGGGCTGGAAGGGACCGTCGAAGGCATCGCGCTGTTCTTCGGTTCGCCGAAGGCCGCAGCCGAGCGGACGCCGTTGACGGCAGACGAAAAGGCGCGCGTCGCCGCGCTCAACGATGAAGGTAAGACCGTTTCGGTGCTGGTCGCCGGTGGCGTGATTGCCGGTGCCATTGCAATGCGTGACGAGCCCCGGCCGGATGCGGCGGCTGGTGTGAAGGCGCTCACGGACGCCGGCCTCCGCGTCGTCATGCTGACCGGCGACAACCGCCGCACGGCCGAAGCGATCGGCCGCCAGTTCGGCATGGAGGTCCGTGCGGAGCTCCTGCCCGAGGACAAGCAACGCATCGTGCGCGAACTGAAGGCGGAAGGCTTCAACGTCGCCAAGATCGGTGACGGCATCAACGACGCACCGGCGCTGGCCGCGGCCGACATCGGCATCGCCATGGGCGGCGGCACCGATGTGGCGCTGGAAACGGCGGACGCGGCGGTGTTGCACGGCCGTGTCGGCGACGTTGCGGCGATGATCCGGCTCTCCCGCTCGACGATGCGCAACATCGTTCAGAACATCACGATTGCGCTTGGCCTGAAGGCGGTCTTCCTGGTGACGACGATCATCGGCGTTACCGGCCTTTGGCCGGCGATCCTCGCCGACACCGGTGCGACCGTTCTCGTCACGATGAATGCCCTCAGGCTGCTTCGGCCCGTACGAGCCGTCTGAGAACCACCAAATAATCCCAATATGAAGGACCGGCGGCACCCGTTGTCGCCGGTTTTTCGCGTCCAAGTGCCTGTGTATATTCACGCTGGACTCTCACCAGCGATCTGATGAGAGTATAAGGAGATCACGGTTGAGGGCTTTCGCCCCGAAAAATCGATGATAAACTTAGACCAAATGGTAAAAAAATCGCCGGCACGGTTTCTGGGAAGAATGCCGAAGCGGGCCAGTTTGGGGATCGCAAGGCCAATATGGACAATATTGCCATCGAACTGCGTGGGATCGACAAGAGTTTCGGTCCGGTCCACGCCAACAAGAACATCAATCTAAAAGTCCGCAAAGGGACGATCCACGGCATCATCGGCGAAAACGGTGCGGGAAAATCGACCCTGATGTCGATCCTCTACGGCTTCTATCAGGCCGATAGCGGTGAAATCCTCGTCGACGGAAAACCCGTCGCGATCCGCGATCCGAATGCGGCGATCGCCGCCGGCATCGGCATGGTCCACCAGCATTTCATGCTGGTCGAGAACTTCACGGTGCTCGAAAACATCATGCTCGGCGCCGAGGACAGCCAGATCCTCAACAAAGGTATTGCCAAGGCGCGCGTCGAGCTGAAGCGGCTGGAGCGCGAATATGCGCTAGAAGTCGATCCGGATGCCGTCATCGAGGAACTGCCCGTTGGCCTGCAGCAGCGCGTCGAGATCCTGAAAGCACTTTATCGCCGGGCCGATATCCTGATCCTCGACGAGCCGACCGGCGTCTTGACGCCGGCTGAGGCCGACCATCTCTTCCGGGTGCTTGAACAGCTGAAGAACCAGGGCAAGACCGTCATCCTCATCACCCACAAGCTGCGCGAGATCATGGCGATCACCGACGAGGTGTCGGTCATGCGCCGCGGCGAGATGGTAGCAACGCGCACGACGGCTGAAACCTCGGTCGAAGAGCTTGCCGAACTCATGGTCGGGCGTCGCGTCTTGCTGCGTGTCGAAAAGGGCGAGGCCAAGCCCGGCGAGGTGAAGCTCGCGGTCGAGGGGCTGACGGTCAAGGACGGCCGCGGTGTCACCATGGTCGACAACGTCTCCTTCAACCTGAGGGCGGGCGAGATCGTCGGCATTGCCGGAGTTGCCGGCAACGGCCAATCCGAGCTGCTCGAAGCGATTTCGGGCATTCGTCGCGCCGTGTCGGGCTCCGTGCTTCTCAACGGCAAGCCGATCGACGTTACCGGCCGCGCCGACCCCTCCGAACTGCGCAATCGTGGTCTCGCCCACGTGCCGGAAGACCGCCACCATGTCGGTCTCGTGCTGAAGTTCGAGGAATGCGAAAACGCGATCCTCGGCTATCATCACGACAAGCGTTACCTCAACGGCGTCTTCCTGAACGTCGATGCGATCCGCAAGGACGCAGAGCAGCGCATCGCCGAATACGATATCCGCCCGCCGAATCCGCGGCTGAAGACCGCCAATTTCTCCGGCGGCAACCAGCAGAAGATCGTGCTGGCGCGTGAAATGGAGCGCGGGCCCGATGTGCTGATCATCGGCCAGCCGACGCGCGGCGTCGATGTCGGCGCCATCGAATTCATCCATAGACGGATCATCGAGATGCGCGACCAGGGCATGGCTGTCCTGTTGGTGTCCGTCGAACTCGATGAAATCCGCGCCCTGTCGGACCGTATCCTCGTCATGTTTGCCGGCCGTGTCGTCGGCGAGCGTGATCCGGATGCGACCGAGGGCGAACTCGGCCTGCTGATGGCCGGCGTTGAAGGCCGCAAGGAGGCCGCAGAATGAGCACCCCCTATGCTAAGCTTCCGGGCTGGGTCGAATACGGCCTCGTCCCGCTGGTCAACCTCGCTGTTGCCTTCCTCGTCGCCGGTCTCGTCGTGTTGCTCGTCGGTGAAAATCCGTTGGAAGCGGCCTATCACCTGATCAACGGCGCCTTCGGCCGCGGCGAATATCTCGGCTTCACGCTGTACTACGCCACCACCTTCATCTTCACCGGTCTTGCCGTCGCAGTCGCCTTCCATGCCGGCCTCTTCAACATCGGCGGCGAAGGCCAGGCCTATGTCGGCGGTATCGGCGTGGCGCTTGCCTGCCTCTGGCTCGACCAGACGATGCCGTGGTTCGTGGTGTTCCCGCTGGCGATCCTCGGGTCCGCCTTCTTCGGCGCCGCCTGGGCCTTCCTGCCCGGCTGGCTGCAGGCCAAGCGCGGCAGCCACATCGTCATCACGACGATCATGTTCAACTTCATCGCCTCGAGCCTGATGGTCTACCTGTTGACGCGGGTGCTGAAGCCGCTCGGATCGATGTCGCCGCAGACGCGCACCTTCGCCGAAGGCGGGCAACTGCCCAAGCTCGATTGGCTGCTCGCGATCTTCGGGCTGGATATCGGCACGGCGCCGTTCAACGTCTCATTCCTGCTGGCGCTCGTCGCGGCCTTCTGCGTCTGGCTTCTGATCTGGCGCACCAAGCTCGGCTATGAAATGCGCACCATGGGCCACAGCCCTTCGGCCGCGCGCTACGCCGGCATGAGCGAAAGCCGCATCACCGTCATCACCATGATGATATCCGGTGCGCTTGCCGGCATGATGGCGCTCAATCCGATCATGGGCGAGCAGGGGCGCATGCAGCTCGACTTCGTGCAGGGCGCAGGCTTCGTCGGCATCGCCGTGGCGCTGATGGGCCGCTCGCATCCGGCCGGCATCATCCCGGCCGCCATTCTCTTCGGCATGCTTTACCAGGGCGGAGCCGAAATCTCCTTCGAAATGCCGTCGATCTCGCGCGACATGATCGTGATCATCCAGGGTCTCGTCATTCTCTTTGCCGGTGCACTCGAAAACATGTTCAGGCCGGCGATCGCCCGGCTGTTTGCGATGCAGAGCCGCCGTGCGGCCGTCGTGGCACAGACCAAGGGAGCTTGAAGCCATGGATTTCTTCCACGTCATCGTGGTGCTCCTCGAGTCCACCATCCGCGTATCCGTCCCGCTGATCTTCGCAGCGCTGGCAGGGCTGTTCACCGAGCGCGCCGGCATCTTCGACATCGGCCTTGAAGGCAAGATGCTTGGTGCTGCCTTTGCCGCCGGCGCTGTTGCGGCCGTCACCCAGTCGGTCTGGATGGGGCTGCTCGCCGCCATCCTGATCTCGATCGCGCTGTCGCTGGTGCACGGCTATGCGTCGATCACCCAGCGCGGCAACCAGATCGTCTCGGGTGTCGCGATCAACTTCATCGTCGCCGGCTCGACCGTCATCCTTGGCGAGGCCTGGTTCCGCCAGGGCGGCCGCACGCCGGCACTCGGCGAAGGTGCGCGCTTCCAGACGATCACCTTCCCCTATGCCGACAGCATCCGAGAAATCCCGATCCTCGGTCCGATCTATTCGGACCTGCTTTCCGGGCATTTCATCCTGACCTATGTCGCCTTTGCCATGGTGCCGATCAGCTGGTGGATCCTCTACCGCACCCGCTTCGGGCTGCGTCTGCGCGCGGTCGGCGAGAACCCGGGCGCGGTCGACACAGCCGGTATTTCGGTGATCTGGATGCGCTATCGCGCCGTCATCTGCTGCGGCATTCTCTGCGGCTTTGCCGGTGCCTATCTGTCGCTGGCCATGACCGCCGGCTTCGTCAAGGGCATGACCGCCGGTAAGGGTTATATCGCGCTGGCAGCGTTGATCTTCGCCAAGTGGCGGCCATTCAACATCATGCTCGCCTGCCTGCTTTTCGGCTTCCTCGATGCGCTCGCCATCCGCCTGCAGGGCAATCCGCTGCCGCTGATCGGCCAGGTGCCGGTGCAGCTGATGCAGGCGCTGCCCTATATCCTCACCGTAATCCTGCTTGCCGGTTTCATCGGCAAGGCCATTCCGCCGAAGGCCGGCGGCGTCCCCTATGTCAAGGAGCGCTAGAACCATGGAAAAGGAACTGTTCGAAGCCGCGCGTGACGCAATGGCCAAGGCGCATGCGCCCTACTCCAAGTTTCCGGTCGGCGCGGCGATCCGCGCCGAGGACGGCAAGATCTATACCGGCGCTAACATCGAGAACCTGTCCTTCCCCGAGGGCTGGTGCGCCGAAACCACCGCGATCAGCCATATGGTCATGGCCGGTCAGCGCAAGATCATGGAAGTCGCCGTCATTGCCGAGAAGCTGGCGCTCTGCCCGCCCTGCGGCGGCTGCCGCCAGCGGCTGGCGGAGTTCTCCGGCGCCAGCACGCGCATCTTCCTGTGCGACGAGACCGGCGTGAAAAAGACCCTGGCACTATCGGACCTGCTGCCGCACAGCTTCGAGACCGAGATTCTCGGATGACCGCGGCCGCTGAACTGTTGAAGGCCAGGCTCGGGGGCCTCTCTCCACGCTATGGCATCGTGCTCGGCTCCGGCCTCGGTTCTCTGGTCGAGGCTTTGGACGAGACGTTGCGCCTCTCCTATGCCGAAATCCCCGGCTTCCCGGTCAGCAGCGTCTCCGGCCATGCCGGCGAACTTGTGGCCGGAACGCTCTCGGGTGTGCCTGTTGTCATGCTGTCTGGTCGGGTCCACTACTACGAGCAGGGCGACGCCAATGCGATGCGCGTCCCGCTCGAAACCCTGAGGGCGCTCGGCATCGAATGCCTGGTGCTGACCAATTCCGCCGGATCGCTGCGGGACGATCTGCCGCCGGGATCGGTGATGCGGATATCCGACCACATCAACTATTCGGGCTTCAACCCGCTGATCGGCGTCGACAGCGACGATCGCTTCGTCGGCATGACCAATGCCTATGATGCCGAGCTTGCGGAAAGAATGCAGGAGAGCGCCGAGCGCCTCGGCATTCCGCTTCTCGCCGGCGTCTACATGTGGTTCTCCGGACCGAGCTTCGAAACGCCGGCGGAGATCCGCATGGCGCGCATCCTTGGCGCCGATGCGGTCGGCATGTCCACGGTTCCGGAAGTCATCCTCGCGCGCTTCTTCGGCCTCCGCGTCGTTGCCGCCTCTGTGATCACCAATTTCGGCGCCGGCATGACCGGTGGCGAGATCAGCCATCACGAGACGAAGGACATGGCGCCGATCGGCGGCAAGCGGCTTGCCGCGATCCTCGCCGACATGATCGCGGCCGACGCGGTGTGCGGGTAACGATGCTTCCGCAGGAAACCATCAGGCGCAAACGCAACGGCGAGCACCTCGCCTCGGCCGAGATCGCGGATTTCGTTCGCGGCCTGTCGGATGATTCGATCTCCGAAGGGCAGGTCGCCGCCTTCGCCATGGCGATCTGGTTCTCCGGCATGAGCCGCGAGGAGACCGTCGCGCTGACATTGGCGATGCGCGATAGCGGCGAAACACTCGACTGGAGCACCATCAGACGACCCATAGCCGACAAACATTCGACCGGCGGTGTCGGCGACAACGTCTCGCTGATGCTGGCGCCGATCGTTGCCGCCTGCGGGCTCGCCGTGCCGATGATATCAGGGCGCGGCCTCGGGCACACCGGCGGCACACTCGACAAGCTCGAATCGATACCTGGCTATGATATCCAGCCGTCGGCGAGTGTGTTCCGCAGGACGGTCGACGAGATCGGTTGCGCGATCATCGGCCAGACCGCTAATCTCGCGCCTGCCGACAAGCGCCTCTATGCGATCCGCGATGTCACTGCGACCGTCGATTCGGTACCGCTGATCACGGCCTCGATTCTGTCGAAGAAGCTCGCGGCCGGCCTTCAGTCGCTGGTGCTGGACGTCAAGCTCGGCAACGGCTCCTTCATGAGCGATGCGCGTGAGGCCGAGATCCTGGCGCGCTCGTTGGTCGACGTTGCCAATGGCGCCGGCGTTCGCACCTCCGCACTCCTGACCGACATGAACGAGCCCCTGGCAGACGCGGCCGGCAATGCACTGGAGATCGACAATTGCCTGGCTTTCCTTCGAGGCGAGAAGAAGGGAACGCGGCTTGAAACGGTCGTGCTCGCCTTTGCCGCCGAAATGTTGGTGGCCGGCGGCGCTGCCGGCGATGCCGAACAGGGTGAAGCCCAGGCGCGCAAAGTGCTTGGCAGCGGAGCGGCACTGGAACGGTTCGGGAAGATGGTACATGCGCTGGGTGGACCGGCGGACTTCATCGAGCGCTCGGTCGCCTATCTCGGACGTGCGCCGGTCATTCTGCCGGTCGAAGCCGAGCAGTCCGGCTATCTCGCCGCCTGCGAGACGCGGGAACTGGGCATGGCCGTCATCGCGCTCGGCGGCGGGCGTTCGCATCCAGACGACAGGATCGATCACCGCGTCGGTTTCGATGCGCTGAAGCCGCTTGGAACGCGGGTCGAGAAGGGCGATCTCATCGCCTTCGTTCACGCGGCAGACCAAGAGGCGGCGGAAGCGGCCCGGCGACGCCTTTTGGCACTCTACACGATCGATGAGGCCGAGCCGGAGACGAGGTCCCCGATCGTCGCGAAAATCACCTGACGAGATGCAGGTCGCCGTCCTCGACACGGAAAGAGGACAGCCGGTTCAGGAAGGTCATGCCGATCAGAGTCCCCGAGAGCGCCTTGTCCGGAAGCACCAGCGCCTGAACGTCGCGCACCGATATGCCGCCGATCTCGATTCGGCTGAGGACCGCCGGCGCTGCCCCGACGATGCCATTGGCCGTGTTGACACGTGCCGCGGCGAAGTCGAGCGTGCTCGCCGAAATCCCGAGCCGCCTTGCGGTTGAAAAGTTGATAATGATCGCACTGGCGCCGGTATCGACCAGTCCGCGTTCCGTTCGCCCATTGATGCGGAAGGTGCCAATGAAATGGCCTCTGTCGTCGGCGTCGAGCACGACGCTGCGCCCCATCGCGTATTTCGCGGTGGTCGTCGGCGGGGCTGCAGCTTCCTGTGTGGTCTTCCCGTTGTCTGCGTGGGACAGAAACCTGGTCGCAAGGTTTGGGACCAAGATGGCCGCGACTGCCGCAGCGCCGGCCAATGTCAGCAAACGGACGAGCATGGACATCACCTCTCAATCGAACTTATGCTCGTGCAAGTAGAGCCGATGATGCCTAAGACGACATAAAAAAACCGCCGGGATCCGGCGGTTTTCTCATCGATTTCAGATCCTGGTTAAGGATCTGAAAATCACTTGGTGCCGTACATGCGGTCGCCGGCGTCACCCAGACCGGGCATGATGTAGCCGAGTTCGTTCAGGTGGCTGTCGATCGAGGCGGTGAAGATCGGCACGTCCGGGTGCGCGCTCTGGAAATTGCGGATGCCTTCAGGAGCGGCGAGCAGGCAGAGGAAGCGCATGTTCTTGGCGCCGCGCTCCTTCAGCTTGTCGATCGCCGCGATCGAGGAATTGCCGGTGGCAAGCATCGGATCGACGACGATGATCAGGCGCTCTGACAGGCTCTCCGGTGCCTTGAAGTAGTATTCCACCGCCTCCAGCGTCTCATGGTCGCGATAGACGCCGATATGGGAGACGCGGGCCGAAGGCACCAGTTCGAGCATGCCTTCCAGCAGCCCGTTGCCGGCGCGAAGGATCGAGGCGAAGACAAGCTTCTTGCCTTCGAGGACCGGCGAGTCGATTTCCTGCAGCGGCGTTTCGATGCGCTCCATCGTCAGCTCGAGATCGCGCGTCACCTCGTAGCAGAGCAGCGTCGAGATCTCACGGAGAAGCCGGCGGAAACCCGCAGTCGAGGTCTCCTTCTTGCGCATGATGGTCAGCTTGTGCTGCACAAGCGGATGATCGATCACTGTAACGCCGTTCATGGCTCACCTTTCCGGATTTTTTGTATCCGTCCTTTTTCCATGGAATGCGCCGTCGCCGCAAGGGTATTGGCCGACCGGAGACCGTCATCCCCAGCCGGCAAATCGCGACCTGTACCCCTAGATCCGCGTCAGCAACCGCTGGCGCGTCGCCTCGTCGACAAAGGCGGCTTCGATCGCGGTCCTGGTCATGCCGTTGATCTCATCGTTGCTGAAGCCCATCACCGCGGAGGCGATGTCGTATTCCTGGGCGAGCGAAGTGTGGAAGAACGGTGGGTCGTCGGAATTGAGCGTGACGCGCACGCCGGCCTCGTGCAGGGCCCGCAGCGGATGCGACGCGAAATCGGGGAAGACCTGAAGCGAGATGTTGGAACCGGGGCAGACCTCGAGCACCACACCCTCATCGGCGAGGCGCCGCACCAGATCCGCGTCTTCGATCGCCCGCACACCGTGGCTGATGCGCGACGGGCGCACGTGGTCGAGCGCGTCGCGAACGCTGAAGGCGCCCGAGAGCTCGCCCGCATGGATCGTCAGCCCGAGGCCGGCGTCGCGTACGATATCGAAGGCGCGCGCGAAGTCGGCGACCTTGTGCATGCGCTCTTCACCGGCAAGGTTGAAGCCGGTGACGAACTTGTGTTCGCGCCTGGCGGCGAATTCGGCTGTCCTGATCACCGATTCCGGGCCGAGATGGCGGATGCCCGTGATCAGCATGCGCGATTCGATGCCGGTCTTCTGCCGGGCCGCTTCCATGCCGGTGGCAAGACCTTCGAGATAGGCGTGGGCACCCAGGCCGATCGTGTTGCCGTGGTCGGGCGAAACGATGATTTCGCTGTAGATCGTTCCGGCTTCGGCAAGTTCGGTCAGATAGGCTTCCGCGAGCAGCGCGTAGTCTTCCTCGGTCTTAAACAGTGAGGCGATGGCGTCGTAGCATTTCACGAAGCTGGTGAAGTCTTCCCAGACATAGGCCTTGTCGCGGATGATTGCGCTGGTGTCGACGCCATATTTCTCGGCCTGGGCCAAAGCCAGTTCGGGCGGCGTCGCACCCTCGATGTGGCAATGCAGTTCCGCCTTCTTCAGATGTGCGGTCAAATGAGGCTTCTCCCATGGTGCCCCGGCGCGATGCCGAGATGCTTGGCGACGGTTTCGCCGATATGCGTGAAGGTATTGGCAATGCCAAGCGAGCGGCTGCGCAGGGACGGCCCGAACATTAGCACCGGCACGCGCTCGCGCGTATGGTCGGTACCGCGCCAGGTCGGGTCGCAGCCATGGTCGGCCGTCAAGATGACGATGTCGCCCGGCTGCAGGCGCCGGTCGAGATCGGGCAGGCGCGCGTCGAAGGCCTCGAGGGCAGCCGCATAGCCGGCAACGTCGCGACGATGGCCGTAGAGCATGTCGAAATCGACGAAATTGGTGAAGACCAGGCTTCCGTCCTCGGCCTCGTCGATGGCTGCAATGCTGGCATCGAAGAGCGCCATGTTGCCATCGGCCTTGGTCTGCTTGGTCACGCCCTGATGCGCGAAGATGTCGCCGATCTTGCCGATGGCGTGAACCGTGCGCTCGGCCTCCACCAGCCGGTCGAGGATCGTCGGCTCCGGCGGCAGCACCGAAAAGTCGCGCCGGTTGCCGGTGCGCACAAAAGTCTGCGGGCTCGCGCCGACGAAGGGGCGGGCGATGACGCGGCCGATATTGTAGTGGTCGAGTAGGCGGCGAACGATCTGGCAAAGCTCGAGCAGGCGGTCGAGGCCAAAACTCTGCTCGTGCGCTGCGATCTGGAAGACCGAGTCCGACGAAGTGTAGCAGATCGGCTTGCCACTGCGCATGTGCTCCTCGCCGTGGCGGACGATGATATCGGTGCCGGAGGCGTGGCAGTTGCCGAGAATGCCGGGAATGTTGGCCTCGCGGCAGATCGCTTCGACAAGCTCCGGCGGAAAGGCGTCGCCTTCGGCGGAGAAGTAGCCCCAGTCGAACATGACGGGTGTCCCGGCGATTTCCCAATGACCGGAGGGCGTGTCCTTGCCGCGCGATACTTCGCTCGCCGCGCCATAGGCGCCATAGACACGATTGGGCACCGGCATGCCCTGGGGAATGGTGCCGGTCGCAAGCTTTGCCGCGTGGATCAGGCCAAGCGCGGACATGTTCGGCAGGCTGAGCGGGCCCTCGCGCAATCCGGGCCGGTCGGCAGCGCCGATAGCGCAGAACTCGGCGATATGGCCAAGCGTGTTGGCACCGAGATCGCCGAAGGCTTCGGCGTCCGGCGCTCCGCCTATGCCAAAGGAATCGAGAACGAATAGAAAGGCACGCGCCATGATGCACCTGACAGCGGGCGCGCGGCGATCGCGGCCCGAGACCTCCGGAAAAGCGCAGGCACGCCCGCTAGGGCACCCGCGCAATCTCGAAGGGATAGCGCCGCTCGTTGCTCAATGCAATTGCGCCGCATGTCTGTCCGATCAGCAATCCGAGCATTTTATCGGCTGGGAGAGGCGTGCGTGGAAGTAGGCCGTCTTGGAGAGATCGATGGTCTTTGCCGTCGCCTGAAGGTTGGGCGCATAGAGCAGGAGTTCGTGCGGCACGGTCAGTTCCGTGCGAATGACGAAGGAGTTGGTCGCTGTGAACTGGGCGGGCAGGGAGACCTTGGTATTGACGGCATAGGGCGTGCCGCCTGCCTGATCGCGCGACCACAGGATCGTGCCCTCATTGGTGTTCGTGACCGCGATGCCGCTGATCTTCAGCGTGTAGTTGGCGTTTCCGTAGGGCGCCAGGATGCTCTTTGCGATGTTCGGCACGTTGGCGAGGAAGGCCTTGTTGACCTCCGTCTGCTGCGCGACGACGTCGGCCGTAGCGCTTGCGGCGCGCGCGGTCTTGCCGGCAACGGTAAAACCGACCGAGAGTTCGAAGGCGCCGAGATAGGCCATCACCAGCAGCGGGGCGACGATCGCGAATTCGACCGCACCGACGCCGCTTCTGTCGCGCCGCAGCGCGCCAAGTGTCTTGTTGATCGGCTTGAGGCGCAGGATTTCAAACGCGGAATACGGCATCGCGGGGCGCCTCACTCGCTCTCGTTTCGGAAGGTGGCGGTCGCCACCATGAGATAGTCCTTCGGCATGCTTGAGCCGGCGGGCCGCAGGTTGGTGATGAACGGCCTGACGAGGTCCGTGAAGACGCTCCAGCGATAATAGGCGCGAACCACGTTGAAGGAGCCGGGGCCGCCAGGGGCAAACTTGAAGCCGGTCGTGTCGATGTCGGTGGAATCGGCCTTCCGCGGGATCAGCACGGGAAACTTGCTGAGATCACTGACCGCTCTGACGTCCAGATAGAATTGCGAGGGTAGGCCGGCTTCAGTGGCCGAGCACTTCATCAGGACCGAGATCTCGTCGCAGAACGCCTGGCGGAACTGAGCCTCGCTCATGTCGGTCTGTTTTCCCTGCTGGAAGGTGATCTGACCGGTGCGGACCTTGCGCGCCATCGTCTCCGTCGCATTCGCCAGGAGCTGGTCGCCGTAGAAGGCGGCGAAGGTTTCGAGCGAGGCGAAGATCACCACGAAGAAGGGAAGCGCGAGAATGGCGAACTCGATGCTTGTCGTGCCTTTGCGGTTGCGAAGGAAGCGGCTGAAAATGCCTTTTCGCCTTTTTTCGGCCCCGCTCGGCCGCCATGTTGCCTGCTCGATGTTCATTGCGCCGTCCCATCATGTTACGCCAGACGGGCGGCAGATTATGGAGCAACCATTGATATTTCGTTCTCAGGGATGGTGCGCATTTTAACGAACCACGCGCTTCGAACCCATAAAAATCAATTGGTGCTACCTGTGGTTTTGCGTTCCGCGTGACGCTCGCAATTTGGTGTGCAGGAGAGCACGGTGCGGGACGTTTGTTTATAGACGCGCACGGTGTTACCTTCGTCGATCGACACCAGGATCCGCTCGTCGACGATGGCGTTTCCGTCCTGATCGAGGATGACCAGGTTGGTGGTTCCGAAGTTGCGGCCGGTAATGACGATCGTACGGGCGTCCGCAACCGTCGCGTCCGCCACCTCGGCATTGCCGATGATGACCTTGCTGACCGGGCGATCGAGCTTCAATACGCGCGCATGATCCATATACACGCGCATCATGTCGCTTTCGGCCGCGGCGGCAACCGATGGGGCGAGGGCGGCGATCGCGAATGCGAATATGGCGGCTCGGCCGGTCGCGAATGGCGTGGTCATGGCGGGTCCCTAGGTGGTGTTCATGCCATACTCACCGGTCTTGGTGAACGAACCGTTAAGTCGGTCCTATTGAGGCTTTGCGGAGGCTTCGCCGTTTTCTGTTCGTTTACCCAATAATCAGGGATGCTTCGTTAACCTTCAGGTAACCGCCTTCTTTAAGTTGATGGCAATGCGCCAGGACTAGTTTGGGGTTCATCCGATCAACGGCAACAGTTGGCGGAAGTGCTGAACAACAAACGTGAAGTAGGAGAATCATCATGAAGAAGATTTTTGCCCGTCTGATGAAGGACGAGTCCGGCGCGACCGCCATCGAGTATGGCCTCATTGCCGCGCTCATCTCCGTTGCCCTGATCGCAGGCGCAACGACCCTCGGCGACCAGCTGAATTCCGTATTCAGCAGCCTCGGCACCAAGATGACGACTGCCGCGACCGCAGCAAAGTAATCGGGCTGACCGCCTCGAACGGAGGGGATTTCGATGAAGTCGATTTTCTGCCGCTTGCTGCGGGATGAGTCCGGAGCGACCGCGATCGAATACGGCATGATTGCCGCCCTCGTCTCGGTGGCGCTCATTGTCGGTGCAAGTTCGCTCGGCAATGCGATTAACGCCACGTTCAGCGGGGTCGAAACAACGGTTTCGACGAGCACGGCCGGAAAACTGTGATGATCCAGCTTTCGTAGCGGATCGACGATGGAGCCGCCCCCGAAAAGGGCGGCTCCATCGGTATCTATGGATCCTGCGATCGGATCTCAGATCGCGTGCATCTGATTTCGGGAGGCCGTGAATATGACTGAAGCCGCCATTTTCGTAGTCTTTCCCTTTTGCCTGGGATTTGCGGCGTTTTCCGACCTGCTGACGATGACGATCCCGAACCGTGTTTCGGTGATCCTGCTTGGTGCCTTTTTCCTGGTGGCGCCAATGTCCGGCTTGGGGTTCGCCGAGATCGGCCTGCATGTGCTCGCGGCCGCCGCAGTCTTTGCCGCATGTTTTGCCCTGTTTGCGACGAACGTGATGGGCGGCGGGGACGCGAAGCTCCTGACGGCCTGCGCCATCTGGTTCGGCCTGACGTCGTCGTTGACGGCCTTCCTGCTCTATGTCTCGATCTTCGGCGGCGTGCTGACGCTCGCGGTGCTTTTGTTGCGCCAGCAGGAGGATACGCTCCTTGCGAGCGGCATTCCTTTCCCGCAGCTTTTGCTCACGGCCAAGAAAATTCCTTACGGGATCGCGATCGCGCTTGGGGGCTTTGCCGCCTATCCCTCGTCGCCGCTTATGGAGGCGGCCTTCGCGCGGCTGACTTGAGAGACCTTTGGGCCGACTGGTCAGCTTTCGTTAACTGCGCTCATAAGTAATCCGTTAACCATAATTACACCAATTCCTGATCAATCTGAGCCTGGCATTTTTTCGGGGCTCGGAAACAATCATGAAACCGGTTCGCATCATCATACTGGCAGTGGCCGTTCTCTCGGCTGCGATGGCCGGTCTTTTGGCGATGAGGCTGACGGGCGCGCCTGCGCCGCAGATGGCTGAACCGGTCGTCGAGCGTGCCCCCACCGTCAACGTGCTTGTCGCCAGCAAGAGCCTGCCCGTCGGATCGCGACTGGGCGGCGACAGCATCCAATGGATGGCTTGGCCGAAGGACGGTGTGGTCGATGGCATCATTACCGAAGAAAATCAGCCGACCGCGATCGATGATCTGAGCGGCGCGGTCGTGCGTCTGCCGATCTTCAACGGCGAACCCGTGCGCCACGAAAAGGTGGCAGATTCGTCCAGCCGCATCATGTCGTCGCTGCTGCCGGCGGGCAAGCGCGCCGTTGCGACCGAAATCACGGTCGCAACCGGTGCCGGTGGCTTCATCCTGCCGAACGACCGCGTCGACGTGATCATGGTGCGCAAGGGTGACGGCGAACTCTACCTGACCGAAACCGTGCTCAGCAATGTGCGTGTGCTCGCGATCGACCAGCAGGTCGAGGAAAAGGATGACGGCACCAAGGCGGTGGTTGGAACCACGGCCACGCTGGAACTTACGCCCGACCAGTCGAAGGTGATGACGGTTGCGCAGCAGATGGCGGAACGTATTTCGCTGGCGCTCCGAAGCGTCGCCGATGCGCAGGAGTCTGACACGGACGCCGCGGACTATCTGCTGAGCGGTGACGGCCAACCGAACATTCAGGTCATCAAGTCCGGCTCCATCGTCAAGGGCGATGGAACGGTCGGCCAGACGCAGCAATGACAGACACGAGCAGGAACCAGGTGAGAACGGGGCATAAGGTGAAACGGAGCGGAAACAAATTTCGGGCGTCTGTCGCAGCCGGCCTATCATTCTGCCTGGCGGCTACCGGCATGTATCTGCCGGCGCCGACGGAAGCTTTTGCCGGCGCGTCCTCGGTCGTCCGCATAGTCGAAAGCGGCCCCGGCGTGAAGAAGAAGGTCAGCCTCGGTTTGAACAAGGCCGTAGTCGTCGATTTGCCTGCAGACGCGCATGATATCCTCGTTGCCGACCCGTCTCTCGCCGACGCCGTGACCCGTACGTCGCGGCGCATCTACCTCTTCGGCAAGTCGGTCGGCCAGACCAACATCTTCGTCTTCGGTCCCAATGGCGAGGAGATCGTCTCCCTCGACATCGAGGTCGAACGCGATGTCTCCAGCCTTCAGTCCAACCTGCGCCGCTTCATTCCGGACGCCGATATCAATGTCGAGATCGTCTCGGACAACATCGTGCTGACCGGCACCGTGCGCACACCGCTCGATTCCACCCGTGCCGTCGACCTTGCCAAGGCCTTCCTTCAGGGCGGTGAGGCGACCACGCGCAACATCACGGCCCAGGGCAACAATGGTGACGCCGATATTTTCGCCGAAGACCGGCAGGTGTCGCAGATCGTCAATCTCCTGACCATCGATGGCGACGACCAGGTCAATCTCAAGGTCACCGTGGCCGAGGTCAGCCGCCAGGTGCTGAAACAGCTCGGCTTCAACGGCCGTGTTGGCGACGGCGAAAGCGGGATTGCTTTCCGAAACCCGGCCAACCTCGGCGATGCGGTCGGCGTCGGCGTGAACGCGATCATCAACAAGACGGTCGGCGGCACGGTGATCTCCAGCTACATCAACGCGATGGAGCAGGCCGGCGTCATGCGGACGCTGGCTGAGCCAAGCCTGACGGCGATTTCGGGCCAAGAAGCCAAATTCTACGTCGGCGGCGAGTTTCGCCTGCCCGGAACCCAGGAAGTCACGACTGATGACAAGACCGGCGAGGAAAAGGTTACACGCGAAGTCAACGATGTCGAATACGGTATCCGCCTGAACTTCAAGCCGGTCGTCCTCGGCCCCGGGCGCATCAGCCTGAAGATCGAGACGAATGTCTCCGAGCCTACCTACGAGGGATCCGTCGTCACCGGCAACGGCAAGAACGCGATCCCCGGCAACACCTTCCTCGGCATCCGCAAGCGTGAGGCATCGACCAGCGTCGAACTGCCGTCCGGTGGTTCGATCGTGATCGCCGGCCTGGTTCAGGACAACATTCGCCAGGCGATGTCTGGCCTGCCGGGCGCTTCGAAGATCCCGGTCCTCGGCACGCTGTTCCGCAGCAAGGACTTCGTGCGCAACGAGACCGAACTGGTCATCATCGCCACGCCCTATCTGGTCCGTCCGGTTGCCAGAAGCGCGATCTCCCGGCCTGACGACAACTTCAATCCGGCCAACGATCTCGACAGTTACTTCCTCGGCCGCGTGAACCGCATTTACGGACGGCCGGAAGCGACCGCTCCGGCAGGCCGTTACCACGGCAACGTTGGCTTCATCTACAAATAGGCTGGGTCATGACGCTTCGAACCGATTTCCACGTGAATTCCGAAAGGCCGAACGCCATGTCCTCAGGTCCGTCCGGAACATTCATCCGTCGCACGAGCCGGGCAGCCGTCCTGGTGCTGGCCGGTGCCCTGCTTGCCGGTTGCGGCACGAGGGACAATCTGGCGACCGGCTCCATCCCCGACGACTACCGCACCCGGCATCCGATTGTGCTCGCCGAAGGGGAACGCGTCATCGATATCCCGATCGCCTCGGGCGATCGCCGCCTTACTCAGGGCACGCGCGATGTCATCGCCGGTTTTGCGGCCGACTATCGCAACTCGGCAAGCGGCGTCGTGCAGATCATGATGCCGCGGGGCGCTGCCAACAGCCACGCCGCCCAGGCGATGCGCCGGGAAATCCGCGGCGTGCTGGTGAATGCCGGCGTATCGGCCAAGAGGTTGCTGGAGACGAGCTACGACGCCGGACCCTATGGCGACGCGGCCCCTATCCGTCTGAGCTATGTGGCGATCACGGCGCAGACGGGACCTTGCGGCACCTGGCCGGAAGACATGAACCTCAACACCATGGAAAACAAGAACTACTACAACTTCGGTTGCGCCTCGCAATCGAACCTGGCGGCCCAGCTTGCCAACCCGACGGACCTCCTCGGTCCGCGTCAGATGTCGCCGATCGACGCCGAGCAGCGCGGCCAGGTGATCACGGATTGGCGTGGAACCGAGAAGAAGGACGGCACGGTCATCACCTTCAACTGATATCGGCTGGATGAAAAGATGAGTACCATCGATTACAGGATCGAGACTGGGACCGAGGGGGACGACCCGTCCTTCGATGCGCGTATGAGCGATCTGGAGCAGGTTCGTCCGTTGCCGCGGATTTCGATCCACGCGTTTTGCGAAAGCAACGCGATGTTGCGGCTGATGGAGCGGTGCGGCCAGGATCGGCGCATGGCGAAGGTGAGCCTGCGCATCAACAGCGGCAGCATCGATGCCGCCGCCAACATGTTCGCGACCGTATCGACGCCCAACCTGATCATTCTCGAGACGGCGACGGAACCGCGTTCGCTGCTGACCGAACTGGCACCGCTGGCGGAAGTCTGCGATCCCAGCACCAAGGTGATCCTCGTCGGCAAGCACAACGATATCGGGCTCTACCGCGAACTCATCCGCAACGGCATTTCCGAATACATGGTCGCGCCGGTTTCGATGCCGGACATTCTCACTGCCGTTTCGGCGATCTTCGTCGACCCGGATGCCGAACCCTTGGGGCGAAGCATCGCCTTCATCGGTGCGAAGGGCGGCTGCGGATCGTCCGTGATCGCGCACAATTGTGCCTGGGGCATCTCCAGCCTGTTCTCGACCGAAACGATTCTCGCCGATCTCGACTTGCCCTATGGCACCGCCAACATCGATTTCGACCAGGATCCGCCGCAGGGCATTGCCGAGGCGGTCTTTGCGCCGGAGCGCCTGGACGAGGTGTTTCTCGACCGTCTGCTGACCAAGTGCTCCGAGCACCTGTCGCTGCTGGCGGCACCTTCGATGCTCGACCGCGCCTATGACTTCGAGACCGGGGCTTTCCACCCGATCCTCGAGATCCTGCAGCGCAGCGCCCCCGTTTCCGTTCTCGACATTCCGCACCTGTGGACGGACTGGACACGGTCCGTGCTCGGCGAAGCCGACGAGGTGGTGATCACGGCGATCCCCGATCTTGCCAGCCTGCGCAACACCAAGAACCTGCTCGACGCCCTGAAGAGGCTGCGCCCCAACGACAAGGCGCCCCACCTGGTGCTGAACCAGGTCGGCATGCCGAAGCGGCCGGAGATTGCCGCCAACGAGTTCTGCGATTCGCTGGAAATCGAAGCCGCGGCCATCATTCCCTTCGACGCGGCTCTGTTCGGTAACGCTTCGAACAGCGGGCGGATGATCGCCGAAATCGACAAGAAAGCGCCGGCCGCTGAAACCTTCTCGCAGCTCGCACATCTTCTGACCGGCCGCGTGACGATGAAGAAGGCCCGGCGCGGCGGCCTCGGCAAGATGCTTGCAGCGCTCGGCAGGAAATAGGAAGTAGGATTACGCAGATGTTTGGCAAGCGCGGAAACGAAGGCTTCGGCAAAGGCGGCGGCACCCCGGTTTCCGCCCCTCCGCCGATCGTGGCTGCGGTGCAAGCGCCGGTGGTCGAGCGCGCCGTGCCGGTACTCGCCGATACGCCCTCCGCCAGCGCCAGAGTGCCGACGCCCGCCCCGCCGGCAAGACGGCGGCAGGCGCGGACGGAAGACTACTACGACACGAAATCGCAGGTCTTCTCCGCGCTGATCGACACGATCGACCTGTCGCAGCTCGCCAAGCTCGATACCGAGAGCGCGCGCGAGGAAATCCGCGATATCGTCAACGACATCATCACGATCAAGAACTTCGCGATGTCGATCTCCGAGCAGGAGGAACTGCTCGACGATATCTGCAACGACGTTCTGGGTTACGGTCCGCTCGAACCGTTGCTTGCCCGCGACGACATCGCCGACATCATGGTCAACGGTGCCGGCCAGACCTTCATCGAAGTCGCCGGTAAAGTGCAGGAATCGGAAATCCGGTTCCGCGACAACGCGCAGCTTCTTTCGATCTGCCAGCGCATCGTCGGCCAGGTCGGCCGCCGCGTCGACGAATCGAGCCCGATCTGCGACGCCCGCCTGCCGGACGGGTCCCGCGTCAACGTCATTGCCCCACCGCTCGCCATCGACGGCACGGCGCTGACCATCCGCAAGTTCAAGAAGGACAAGCTGACGCTCGAGCAGCTGGTCCGCTTCGGCTCGATCACGCCAGAGGGCGCCGTTCTCCTGCAGATTATCGGTCGCGTCCGCTGCAACATCGTCATTTCGGGCGGCACGGGCTCGGGCAAGACGACGCTTCTCAATTGCCTGACACGCTATATCGACACGGATGAGCGCGTGATCACCTGCGAAGACACGGCCGAACTCCAATTGCAGCAGCCGCATGTCGTGCGCCTCGAAACCCGCCCACCGAACATCGAAGGCGAAGGCGAGATCACCATGCGCGATCTCATCAAGAACTGCCTGCGCATGCGCCCCGAACGCATCATCGTCGGCGAAGTGCGCGGCCCGGAAGTCTTCGACCTGTTGCAGGCGATGAACACCGGCCATGACGGCTCGATGGGAACCATCCACGCCAACACGCCGCGCGAATGCCTGAGCCGCATGGAATCTATGATCGCGCTTGGCGGTTATACGCTGCCGGCAAAGACCGTGCGCGAGATCATCGCCGGATCGGTGGACGTGATCATCCAGGCGTCCCGCCTTCGCGATGGTTCCCGCCGCATCACCCACATCACCGAGGTGGTGGGCATGGAAGGCGACGTGATCATCACCCAGGACCTGATGCGCTACGAGATCGATGGCGAAGACGCCGGCGGGCGGATCATCGGCCGCCACATGTCGACCGGCATCGGCCGGCCGCACTTCTGGGATCGCGCGCGCTACTTCAACGAGGACAAGCGACTGGCCGCGACCCTCGACGCGATGGACAAGGGCTAGGAGCTGCGATGTTCGGGATAGACATCACCGTTCTGGCGCTAGCGGCCCTCGTCGCCATATCGGCGGCGGCGCTTGCCTACGGCCTGCTGTTCTCGCGCATCGAAAGCGAAAAGAAGGCGGAAGGCCGCGTGCGCAAGATCAGCGCGGCGGAAACCGACCGCGCCAAGATGAAGGCCGCGCGCGACCGCGTGAGCGAACTGTCGAAACGGCGAAAATCCGTCCAGGATTCGCTGAAAGAATTGGAAAAGAAGCAGCAGGAACGCTCGGCAAAGACAGCGCCCTCGATGAAGGTGCGTCTCACCCAGGCGGACCTGTCGATCTCCATCGGGCGCTTTTATCTGTTCAGCGCGCTCTTCGGCTTTTTCGCCTTTCTGGTCGTGCTGATACTGGGCGCCGGGCTCCCCATTGCCGTCGGCTTCGGCCTGGTCGCCGGGCTCGGCCTGCCGCGCTGGTTCATCGGCTACCTGGTCAATCGGCGCTGCAAGAAGTTCCTCGAGGAATTCCCGAACGCGCTTGAGGTCATGGTCCGCTCGATCAAGTCGGGCCTTCCCTTGAACGACGCGCTACGTCTCATCGCCGCCGACGGCCAGGAGCCGGTCAAGACCGAGTTTCGCCGCGTGGTGGAATCCCAGCAGGTGGGCCTGAGCGTGACCGAAGCCTGCGCCCGTATGGTCAACAGCATTCCCCTGCCGGAGGTGAATTTCTTCGCCATCGTGATCGCCATCCAGGCGCAGGCGGGCGGCAATCTCTCGGAAGCCCTAGGCAACCTGTCGAAGGTCCTGCGCGAGCGCAGGAAGATGAGAGCGAAGGTCAGTGCCATGTCGATGGAAGCCAAGGCCTCGGCCTGCATCATCGGCGCCCTGCCGTTCATCGTCGCGCTTTTGGTCTACCTGACATCGCCCGCCTACATGATGGTGCTTTTCACCGACCCCCGCGGTCATCTGATCATCGGTGCCGGCCTGTTCTGGATGAGCATCGGCATTTGGGTGATGCGCAACATGATCAACTTCGACATCTGAGGGGCGTCGATGAGCACTGACCTGATCAAGACCCTGACCGATCCCAACGTCGTCGTCGCCATTCTGGTTTCGCTCGCCGTGCTCGCAACCTTCTATTCGCTGATCGTGCCGCTGTTCGATCGCGGCGATCTCGGCAAGCGGATGAAGTCCGTTGCGACCGAGCGCGAGCAGATCCGGGCGCGCGAACGCGCGCGGCTTGCCGCCGAGGTTCAAAACGGCCGGGCAAGCCTGCGCGGGCAGAACAACGCCTCCATCCGCCAGGTCGTCGAACGGCTCAACCTGCGCTCGGCGCTCGTCGACGATAATACCGTCAACCGGTTGAAAATGGCCGGCTTCCGTTCGCAGAACGCGCTCAACACCTTCCTGTTCGCGCGCTTCTGCCTGCCCTTCCTGTTTCTGCTCGTCGCGCTCGTCTATATCTTCGTACTCGG
This sequence comes from Ensifer sp. ENS08, assembly GCF_014852195.1. Lineage (NCBI taxonomy): Bacteria > Pseudomonadati > Pseudomonadota > Alphaproteobacteria > Hyphomicrobiales > Rhizobiaceae > Ensifer > Ensifer sp. ENS08. Next base: position 1,116,447 of record NZ_JACVBF010000001.1, on the reverse strand, counting down.
CAATTTTGCCGACAAGCCGCTGATGGTGCGGCTCTTCTTTGCGATCGGCTTTGCCTATCTTGGCTTTTATGCGCCGAACATCGTCGTGGCCAACGCCATCACCAAGCGCCAGGCGTCGATACGCCGGGCCTGGCCGGATGCGCTGGATCTCCTGCTGATCTGCGTCGAATCGGGCGTGTCGATGGAGCTCGGCATGCGTCGCGTCGCCGACGAGGTGGCATCGCAATCGCAGCAACTGGCGGAAGAGCTGGTGCTGACGACGGCGGAACTGTCGTTTCTGCCCGAGCGCCGGGTTGCACTTGAAAATCTCGGACAGCGCACCGGCCTCGATGAGGTGAAATCCGTGGTCCAGGCACTGATCCAGGCGGACCGCTACGGCACGCCGATCGCTCAGGCCCTGCGCGTGCTAGCGCAGGAAAGTCGCGACCAGCGCATGACGGCAGCCGAGAAGAAGGCGGCTGCCCTGCCGCCGAAGCTGACTGTACCGATGATCCTGTTCTTCCTGCCGGTGCTGGTCGCCGTCATCCTTGGACCCGCGGGCATCCAGGTCGCCGACAAATTCTAGGCAGCGGCGCCGCTGTCGGCGCTCTACAAACATGGGTTCGAAAACCGCTTGCGCGGTGGCGGACAAAGGCATGCCGCGCAAATGTGCGCGGCTGCCTTGCGGACGACGGTAGCGGTAGATGGGAAGCGCTAGAGGGACCAAGAGCGTCTCTGAAGAACGCGGCGCGCCTTAGTTGGCGAGCTTCTTGTCGTCGGCCTTGGCGAGCTCTTTCCATGCGCCCTGCTGCGACAGCATTGAGCGCAGATAGGCGACGTTCGCTTCCGCCTGCTCGCTGGAAAGCTCCTGGCGGGCGATCGTCTCGGCTTCCTGGAAGCGGCCCTGAAGGCCGACGGCGAGCGCGAGGTTCTGGCGCACGCTGCTGTCGGCGCCGGGCTGGCTTGCCGCCGACTTGAGATAGGTTTCGGCGGTACGAAGGTCCTTGGTCAGAAGATAGGACATGCCGAGATTGGAGAGTACTGACGGCTCGTTCGGCTTGAGGTCGAGAGCCTCGCGGTAGCGCAGTCGCGCCTCCTGGGCGCGGCCCAGCTGGTCGAGGATTGCGCCCTCGGCCGATTTCAGCTTCCAGTCCGGACGGTCGGGTGTCTGCGCCCGGCCGATTGTCGCAAGCGCCTGCTCGAGCTGACCGGCGGCGGCCTGTGCCTTGCCGTAGGCGCCGAGCACTTCGCGGTCCGACGGATGGTTGATCGCGACCTGCTGCATCACCGCAAGCGCCTGTTCATTGCGGCCGGTCATGCGCAGGAGATTGGCATAGTTGAGGCCCGCTTCGCGATCCTTGGGGTTCTTTTCATAGGCCTGGCCGATGCTTTCGGCAGCGGCCGAAAGCTCAGGCGCGGTCATCGACTGCACCGGTTTTGACGTTCTGGAGATCGACCCCGTCGTCAGTTCCTTCTTCGGCTGGTTGGCGCAGCCGGCAAGCGAAAGCGCCACCAGCGCGATTGCCGCGCCCCGCAAGAAACGGGCGTGTCTCGAGGATGAGGTCGTATATTTGGCCATGTGTGTCCCCAGCATGCATTCGCGCACCTGAACTTCAGACAACACCGGCGCAACTTTCACTCCAGCAATAATCTGTTAACCCTAACAGAGCGTTAATGGCGCGATTCCATCTCTGTCAGCCGAGGACTTTCATGGCTCCCTATCAGTTCATCGAGCGGCCGTCGCCGTTCAACACCAGCGCCGGCAAGACCCTGCCGATCTTCGCCGTCACGCCGGCGCATATCGAGACGGGGACGATCGACCCGATCGCTTTGGACTGGGCGCGCAAGGCAGGCTTTACGGCCGAGTCCGGCGCGGTGTTGTTGATCCCGTCCGCCGACGGCCATCTTGGCGGCGCGCTCTTCGGCCTCGGCAGCAACCCGTCGGAAGCGCCGTTCCTCGCAGGCAAGCTGGCGCGGGCGCTGCCGGCCGGCAAATGGCATATCGAAACGGCACCGCTGACGGCCAACCGGCTGGCGCTCGGCTACGGCCTCGGCTCCTATCGCTTCGAGCGCTACAAGTCCGCCAAGGGCGAACCGCCGACGCTGCTCATCCCCGCCGATGCGGACGCGACCGACATCAAGCGCCAGCTCGCTGGCGTGTTCCTCGCCCGTGACCTCATCAACACGCCGACCAACGACATGGGACCGGAAGCGCTCGAAGGCGCGTTCCGCGCGCTTGCCGCCCACTACAAGGCCGATGTTTCGGTCATAACCGGCGAAGCGTTGCTGACGCAGAACTTCCCGCTGGTTCACACCGTCGGCCGCGCCAGCGCCGAGGCTCCGCGCCTGCTGGAGCTACGCTGGGGCAAGAAGGGCCACAAGAAGGTAACGCTCGTCGGCAAGGGCGTGTGCTTCGATACCGGCGGTCTCGACATCAAGCCGTCGGCCTCCATGCTGCTGATGAAGAAGGACATGGGCGGTGCCGCCAACGTCCTTGGCCTGGCGCTGATGATCATGGACGCCAAGCTCAAGGTGGACTTGCGGGTCATCGTGCCGGTGGTCGAAAACTCTATTTCCGCCAATGCCTTCCGGCCCGGCGACATCTATCGCAGTCGCAAGGGCCTGACGGTGCAGATTGACAATACCGATGCCGAAGGCCGGCTGATCCTTGCCGACGCGCTCGCCTATGCCGACGAAGAGAAGACGGATCTGCTCGTCGACATGGCGACGCTGACCGGTGCCGCGCGCGTCGCGCTCGGTCCGGATCTGCCGCCGTTCTTCACCGACGATGCCGATCTCGCCCATGATCTGACGGAAGCAAGCCTCGAGGTCGACGATCCGATGTGGCGCATGCCGCTCTATAACGGGTATGACAAGGATGTCTCGGCCCGCATCGCCGACCTCACCAACGCGCCTGCGGGCGGCATGGCCGGATCGATCACTGCGGCACTCTTCCTCCGGCGCTTCGTCACCAACGCCAAGAGCTGGGTCCATTTCGATATCTTCGGCTGGGCTCCGTCCGAGCGCCCGCATTCGACGGTTGGCGGGGAGGCGCAGGCAATCCGTGCGCTTTACCAGCACGTTCAGAAGATGACGAGGTAACCGCAACCAGGCGTAACCGGCAAAGAAACGCTTGCGTAACGATCCGCCGCTATCGTGGCGGATCAGTATCACGCGTAGGAGCCGCCATTGCCGATCGAGCTAACGCCCTCCCAGGCCCTCGGGCTTTGGCATTCGGTGTCGCTCGCCCAGGTTCGCGTCGACAGCCGCGACCTGACCTTGCGGCAGCTGGCGATCCTGCTGCACATCTACCTCGTGCCGCCGCCGCACACCGTGCGTGGATTGGCGGCGACGCTTGGGGTCACCAAGCCGGTCATCACCCGCGCTCTCGACACCATGGGAGCGCTTGGACTTGTCGATCGCACCCGCGACGAGCGTGATCGCCGCAACGTCGTCATCAAAAGGACAGTCGAGGGTGCTCTCTATCTTGAAAAATTCGGTGACCTGATCATTGATCAGGGCCGCAAGCAGCTGAAGTGAGTAGACATGTCGACACCGCCCGATCGCCGCCTGAACGCCTATCGCCCCGACCTCGCAGAGAGCCGGCTACGCGGTGTCGTGCAAGCCGAACGCTACGTCGAGGGAAGCGTTGCGCGCATCTCAGTTCCGGTTGCGCCCCTGCGGGCCAAGCCCGATCTCGCCTGCGGCACCGACACCGAGCTGCTGCTCGGCGAATCCGTTCGGGTACTCGACACCAACGAAAGCTGGTGCTGGGTGAAGGCCGATCTCGACGGCTATGTCGGCTATCTTCCGGAGTATTGCCTTGCGCCGGTGGTCAAGAGCCCGACTCATATCGTGACGGCGCCGCGCACCTTCGTCTATACCGGCCATGATCTGCGTTTCCCGACGGTCTATCCGCTGTCGATGGGCAGCCGGTTGACGGTTGTCGATGAACGCGAAACGAGGGGCACGCGCTACTTTCTGCTCGACGGCGGCCAGGCGGTCATCGCCAATCACTGCATCGAGGTCGGCAGCGTCGTGCCGGGAGACTATGTCTCGGTCGCTGCCCGCTTCGTCGAAACACCCTATCTCTGGGGCGGGCGTTCCGGCTTCGGCATCGATTGCTCCGGCCTTGTGCAATTGTCGATGATGATGGTCGGCAGGCAGGCGCCGCGCGATTCCGACATGCAGGCGACGGGGTTGGGAACGCCGATTGGGCGCGAAGAGCTCACACGCGGCGACCTCGTCTTCTGGAAAGGGCACGTCGCGCTGATGGAGGACGACGAAACCCTGATCCACGCCAACGGTCACACGATGACGGTTGCGCGAGAGGGCTTGGAGGCCTCGATCGAGCGGATTGGCTGGCTCTATGAGCAGCCGACGGGCTACCGCCGTCCCTGAGCGCCCGCAAACGGAGCGTAGGGGGGCGCGAGCCTCCGCAATCGTAGCCGATGAAGGCAAAACACCCGTTCACGTCGCAGAATGCGACGCTGCGTCTCTGCCAGGAGGCTCGGCGTGGCAAGCGTCGCACCTCGCTTTCGCTGGATCAGTAGCCGGCTACTTTGTCGACGACGTGTTCGAGCGCCTGTCCGCCTTCGAAGCGGGCGATCTGCTGCTCCACATGGCGGAAGAGGGCCTTGACGTCGGAGGATGCCGCCACGTGCGGTGTGACGTAGACGTTGGGCAGGGTCCAGAAGCGGCTGTCCTGGGCAAGCGGCTCCTGCTCGAAAACGTCGAGCGAGGCACCAGCGAGCACGCCGCTGTCGAGCGCCTTCAGGATGTCCGCTTCGACCTGGCTACCGCCGCGGCCGGCATTGATGAAGACAGGCGCGCCGAACGGGCCGTTACGGCTGAGCCTTGCAAACAGGCGCAGGTTGAAAATGCCGCGGGTGTCCGGCGTCAGCGGCAGCAGGCCGACAAGGAAGTCGCTGCGTGCCAGGAAGCTGTCGAGTTCGTTGCCGCCAAAGGTCTCGATGCCGGCGACGTCGCGCTTGCTGCGCGACCAGCCGATGACCTTGAAGCCCATGGCCGAGAGCTTGCGGGCGGCGTCCTGGCCAAGCACGCCCATGCCCATGATGCCGACGGTGATGTCGGCGGCTTCTGGCTGGGTCAGGTCGCGCCATTCGCGTTTCGCCGCCTGCGCCTCGTAGGTGCGGTGCTGGCGCAGGTGCATGAGGCACTGCATGACCACCCATTCGCTCATGCGCGTCGTCAGCGTCTGGTCGACGAAGCGCACGAGCGGCACTTCGGGAAGGCCCGGCAAGGTCAGGACGTGGTCGACGCCGGCGCCGCCGGAGAACACCACCTTGAGATCCGGCGCCCTTTCGAAGAGGTCCGGTGCCGATTTCCAGACGACTGCATAGTCGATGCCCGAGAGGTCGCGGTTGTGGTGCACGGCATCGGCGCGGTTGATCACCTCGCGATCCGGGAAGGCCCCGCGAAGCGCCGCCTCGACCTCCTCCGGAATGAACTTCAGATCGACGATGACGGGGCTTTTTGCGGACATTCGGGCACCTATTGGCGGATCGCGGTCAAGTTGACGGCTTCGAGGTTGAAGGCGGCAGCCATCAGCGCCTTCGTGTAGTCCTGGCTCGGGGCATTGAAAATGCGTTCGGCCGGGCCCTGCTCCACCACCTTGCCCATGCGCATCACGATCATCTCGTTGGCAAGGGCGCGCACGACCTTGAGGTCGTGGCTGATGAACAGATAGGCGAGGTCGTGTTTGCTCTGCAGGTCCCGCAGGAGGTCGACCACCTGCGCCTGCACGCTCATGTCGAGCGCCGAGGTCGGCTCGTCGAGCATCACGAATTGCGGCTTAAGCACCATGGCGCGGGCAATGGCGATGCGCTGCCGCTGGCCGCCGGAGAACTCGTGCGGATAGCGCCAGCGGGTCGCGGGATCGAGGCCCACTTCTTCGAGCGCCGCCGCGACGCGGGCGTCGCGCTCGTTGTCGGATAGGGAGCGCTCGTGGATTTTCAGGCCTTCGGCGATGATATCGGCCACCGACATGCGCGGGCTGAGTGAGCCGTAGGGATCCTGGAAGACGATCTGCATCCGGTTTCGAAGCGGCCGCATCTCGTTGAAGCTGTAGCGGTCGATGTCCTTGCCGATGAAGGCGATGCGACCCTTCGACGAGATCAGCCGCGTCAACGCAAGCCCGAGCGTCGTCTTGCCGGAGCCGGATTCGCCGACGACGCCGAGTGTCTGGCCTGCACGCAGCTTCAGATCGATGCCGTCGACGGCCTTCACATGATCGACCACCTTGCGCAGGAATCCCGCCTTGATTGGGAACCACACCTTCATCTCAGAGGCTTCCATCACGATCGGCTTCGACGCGTCAGACGGCGGCGGATTGCCCTTCGGCTCGGAGGCGAGCAGATGGCGGGTGTAGGCATGCTGCGGATTGGCAAAGATCTCGGCGGTCGGTCCCGTTTCGACGATCTTGCCCTTGGTCATGACGCAGACCCGATCGGCGATCTTGCGCACGATGCCGAGGTCATGGGTGATGAACAGCATCGACATGCCGTGCTCATCCTTGAGCGTCTTCAACAGCTCGAGGATCTGTGCCTGCACGGTGACGTCGAGTGCGGTCGTCGGCTCGTCGGCGATCAAGAGTTCCGGTCGGTTGGCGAGCGCCATCGCGATCATCACACGCTGGCGCTGGCCACCCGAGAGCTCGTGCGGATAGGCGCTCAGCCGCTTCTCCGGCTCGCGGATGCCGACCTGGTTGAGCAGCTCGAGAATGCGCGTGCGCCGCGCTGCACCCTCCAGCCCCTGGTGCAGTTCGAGGATCTCGCCGATCTGCCGCTCGATCGAATGCAGCGGGTTGAGCGAGGTCATCGGCTCCTGGAAGATCATGGTGATGTCGTTGCCGCGGGCGTGGCGCAGCTCCGCATCGCTGGCTTTCAGCAGGTCCTTGCCGTTGAAGACGATTTCGCCGCTCGGGTGGCTGGCGGACGGGTAGGGCAAGAGCTTCAGGATCGAGTTGGCCGAGACCGATTTGCCCGAACCGGATTCGCCGACAAGCGCCACGGTCTCGCCGCGCCTGATGTCGAAGGAGATATGGTCGACGGCAACGGAGGTGTTGCCACCCTGGTGAAAGGCGACGGAAAGGTCACGGACGGAGAGGATTGGATCTGTCATCGTCGCGCTCACCGGAACGTCTTTCTCGGATCGAAGGCATCGCGCGTCGCTTCGCCCACGAAGATCAGCAGCGACAGCATCAGCGACATGACGCAGAAGGCCGTCAGCCCCAGCCAGGGCGCCTGCAGGTTGGACTTGCCCTGGGCGATCATCTCGCCGAGCGAGGGCGATCCCGGCGGCATGCCGAAGCCGAGGAAGTCGAGCGAAGTCAGCGTCGTGATCGAGCCAGAGAGGATGAAGGGCAGGAAGGTCAGCGTCGCCACCATCGCGTTCGGCAGGAGGTGGCGATACATGATCGTGCCATTGCCGACGCCGAGCGCGCGTGCCGCGTTGACGTATTCGAAATTGCGAGCCCGCAGGAACTCGGCGCGCACGACACCGACGAAACCGACCCAGGAGAACAAGAGCATGATACCAAGCAGGATGAAGAAGCCTGGCGGCAGGATCGCGGCGATGATCAGGAGAATGTAGAGCACCGGCATCGACGACCAGATCTCGATGAAACGCTGCATCAGGAGGTCGGTCCAGCCGCCGAAATAACCCTGGATGGCGCCGGCGGTGACACCGATCACCGCCGAGGCGATGGTGAGCGTCAGGCCGAAGAGCACCGAGATGCGGAAGCCATAGATCATGCGCGCAAAGACGTCGCGGGCCTGGTCATCGGTGCCGAGCCAATTGAGGTTTCCGACGATGCAGTTCCGGTCGTTGGTCTTGTCAGGGTAGGCGGAGCAGCGCTCTTCCTTGTCCATCAGCCAGAACGGCTTGGTCGGCGCCGAATGCGGGATGTTGGAATTGACCGTCTGGTAGGAATAGCGCACCGGCGGCCAGATCATCCAGCCATTGGCCTCGATCTCGTCGCGGATGAAGTCGGAGCGATAGTCGGTCTCGGCCAGGAAGCCGCCGAACTTTTCCTCCGGATAGTCGATGACGACAGGGAACAAAAGCTCGCCCTTGTAGGAGGCGATGATCGGCTTGTCGTTGGCGATCAGTTCACCGACCAGGCTGAGCCCGAACAGCGCCAGGAACAGCCAAAGCGACCAGTAGCCGCGTCGGTTCGCCTTGAAATTCTGCCAGCGGCGCTGGTTGACCGGTGACAACCAGCCACGCGGCGCCACAGCGGTCGGCGACGTTGCGACGCTTGCCATCAGACGTCCCTCCGCTCGAAATCGATGCGCGGATCGACCCAGGTGTAGATGAGGTCCGACAGCAGGCTGACGAGCAGGCCCATCAGCGAAAAGATGAAGAGCGTGGCAAAGACGATCGGATAGTCGCGCTTGACGACCGAATCATAGCCGAGCCGGCCGAGGCCATCGAGCGAGAAGATGTATTCGATCAAAAGCGAGCCGGTGAAGAAGGCCGAGATGAAGGCGCCGGGGAAGCCGGCGATGATGATCAGCATGGCGTTGCGGAAGACGTGGCCATAGAGCACCTGGCCGTCGGTCAGGCCCTTGGCCCGTGCCGTCGTTACATACTGCTTCTTGATTTCGTCGATGAAGGAATTCTTGGTGAGCAGCGTCGTCGTCGCAAAGGCCGAGAGCAGCAGCGTGATCAGCGGCAGCGTCATGTGCCAGATGTAGTCGAGGATCTTCTGCCACCAGGGCAAATCCCAGAAATTGTCGGAGACGATGCCACGCAGCGGGAACCAGTCGAAGAACGAGCCGCCGGCAAAGACGACGATCAGCAGGATGCCGAAGAGGAAGCTCGGCACGGCGTAGCCGATGACGATGATGCCCGAGGTCCAGACGTCGAAGGCAGAACCGTCGGATACGGCCTTCTTGATGCCGAGCGGGATGGAGATCGCGTAGGAGAATAGAAGGATCCACAGCCCGAGCGAGATCGAGACCGGCATCTTCTCCTTGATCAGATCGATCACCGAGGTGTTGCGGAAGAAGCTCTCGCCGAAATCGAAGCGGAGATAGTTCCACATCATGGTAGCGAAGCGTTCGAGCGGCGGCTTGTCGAAGCCGAATTGCTTTTCGAGCTTGGCGATGAACTCCGGGTCAAGCCCTTGAGCGCCGCGATAGCGCCCGCCTTCGTCGCCGCCGGCCTGCATCAGGTCGCCGCTGCTGCCCGACAGGCGATCGGAGCCGCCGGCATTGGTCAGGTCCGAGATCACCTGCTCGACCGGGCCGCCGGGCGCGAATTGCACCACGATGAAGGAGATCGCCATGATCCCGAAGATCGTCGGGATCATCAAAAGCAGGCGGCGCAGGATGTAGGCACCCATCAGGCGGGCCTTTCGATCGACGTGTGGGCGGTGGCCCGGACCGGCGAAGCGTCGGCAAGCCGTCTATGGTGTCTCAATCCCTGTGTCTCCTTGCGGCTGTCAGGCCCGGATCGGGGCTTGTTTCAGTGATTCGTTTTTTTGCATTTGGAATCGAGACGCCATTCGAGTGCAAGGACTTCATTTGGGGGAGGCGTTTTTCGACCACCACGCGTCCGGAAAGCCTATTCCGTAGTAGGGCAGTTCCTGCGGACGGGCGAGCTGGTTCCAGTAAGCCACGCGAACCGAGCGCGAGTAGAACAGCGGAACCACGAAGTGATGGGCGAGAAGAACGCGATCGAGGGCCCGTGTTGTTGCCACCAGTTCGTCGCGGTTGGGCGCGAAGATGATCCTGCGGATGAGTTCGTCGATCGCCGGATCGGAAATGCCGGCATAGTTTCTCGATCCCTGCTGATTGACCGAAGCCGAACCCCAGTAGTCGATCTGCTCGTTGCCGGGTACCAGTGTTTGCGCCCAGATGCCGTAGATCATGTCATAGTCGAAGCTTCGGACGCGGTTGGTGTATTGCGAATCGTCGACGGTCCGGATGCGCGCATCGATGCCGATCTTCTTCACGCTGTTGATGAACGGCGTGACGGTGCGCTCGAACGAGGGGTTGGCCAAGAGCAATTCGAAGCTGAAGGGCTCGCCGCTCTTTACGTTGACCAGGCGGTTGCCCTTGAGTTCGTAGCCCGCCTCCTTGAACAGCGCCAGCGCCTTGCGCAGGTTGTCGCGCACCTTCTGCGGGTCGCCGTTGACCGGGTTCGCGTAGGGCGCGGTGAAGACTTCTGGAGGAACCTTGTCCTTCAGTTCCTCCAGAATGGCCTTCTCGCGTCCTTCCGGCAAAGCCTTGGAGGCAAGCTCGGTGCCCCAGAAGTAGCTGTCGACACGCTGGAAGGCGTTGTAGGCGAGGTTGCGGTTCAGATCCTCGAAGTCGAAGGCGTAGTTCAGCGCCTCGCGCACGCGCTGATCCTTGAATTTGTCGCGGCGCATGTTCGGCACGAAGGCTTGCATGATGCCGGCTGCGCGCAGCGGATTCTCGATCTCCTCGCGGACCACACGGCCATCCTTCATCGCCGGAAAGTCATAGGCGGTCGCCCAGTGACTGGCGCTGTTGTCCTGGTAGAAATCGACGTTGCCGGCGCGGAAGGCTTCGAACTGCACGTTCCTGTCGCTGAAGAAGGCATAGCTGATCACGCCGAAATTATATTGCCCGACATTGACGTTGAGGCTCTTGCCCCAATAGTCGTCCCTGCGTTCGAAGCGGATCGAGCCGCCGGCCTGGAACGACGCGATCTTGTAGGGGCCTGAGCCCATCACCGGCTCCAGCGTCGTGCGGCTGATGTCGCGCTTGTTGCCCTTCTCGTCCTCGCCTTCCCACCAGTGTTTCGGCACGATGGGGAACTGGCCGAGGATGTTCGGCATTTCGTGGTTGTTCTTCTCGTCGAAGCGGAAGGTGACGTCGCGGTCGCCAGTCTTTTCCGCCGAAACCACGTGGCGGTAGTAGTTGGACAGAAGCGGATTGTGTTCCTTCACTTTTTCGAACGAAAAGACCACGTCCTCCGGCGTCACAGGCTTGCCGTCAGCCCACTTGGCCTCGGCGCGCAGGCGAAACGTCGCGGAGGAAATATCGTCGGGATAGGAAACGCCCTCGGCCAGCAGCCCATAGGCGGTTGTGATCTCGTCCTCGGCCGATTTCATCAACGTATCGAAGACGAGCGAGGTGACGCCGCTCGCCGCCTCGCCCTTGGAGAGAATCGGATTGAAGGTATCGAATGTACCGCTCTCCGACAGGCGCAGCTCTCCACCCTTGGGAGCGTCAGGATTGACGTAGTCGAAGCGCGCAAAATCGGGCTTGTATTTCAGTTCACCGATTGACGATGTTCCGTAGTGCCAGACGGGCTGTTCTTGGGCATTGCCTGCAGGAGGGAGGAGAAGAAACGCCGCTGTCAGTAGCGAGGCAGCGAGGCCAGGTTTCACGGTCCTGCAGAAGTTTGGCATCCAGCCGGTACCCCTTATATTTCAATCTTCTTTTGCGAGAGCATAGGCGAAATCAGGGCAAATGACAGGCACTGCCGCAAATCAGGCCAAATTTTTGAGTCACATCCCGGTGATTCACAAGCATGTAACGCGTAAGGCTGAGGCAAAGACGGGGCCTTAGGATCGGGGTTCGCCGGAGAGGCATGCCGCACAACGGCGCCGCTCGCCGCGAGACAAACGGGACGAAATTCAATGATTGCTCCATTTCGACGTTGCGGCTCGGCGTTTCTTGCGCTGTTGCTCGGAACAAGCCTCCTGATCGCCGACAACGCCGCGGCGGACGAAACGCCGGCCAAGGCGCTTTTCGGCGCCAAGGCCCTGCCTGCCGAGATGGCGGCAAATTCCTACGGCTTCTATGCGAAGGGATGCCTAGCCGGCGGTGTCGCCATCCCGACCGACGGGCCGACCTGGCAGGCAATGCGGCTGTCGCGCAACCGCCGCTGGGGCCATCCGCAGATGATCGCGCTGATCGAGCAGTTTTCCCACGACGCCGCCGACAAGGTCGGCTGGCCGGGCCTGTTGCTCGGCGATATCTCGCAGCCGCGCGGCGGGCCGATGCTGTCGGGCCACGCCTCGCACCAGATCGGGCTCGATGCCGATATCTGGCTGACGCCGATGCCGCAACGCACGCTTACCTATCGCGAGCGCGAGGACATCTCCGCCACCTCGATGCTGCAGAAGAACAAATTCCTGACGGTCGATCGTTCGATCTGGACGCCGAAGCACGCGCAGCTGATCATGTTGGCGGCGAGCTACCCGCAGGTGGAGCGCGTCTTCGTCAATCCGGCGATCAAGAAGAAGCTCTGTGATACCTGGACGGGCGACCGCACGAATCTTGGCAAGGTCCGGCCGATCTACGGCCACGATTATCACTTCCACATCCGCATCAAGTGCCCCGCCGGCGCTTCGACCTGCAAGGATCAGGCGGAAGTGCCGGCGGGCGACGGCTGCGACAAGTCGCTGGCCTGGTGGTTCACCGACGAGCCATGGGCGAAGCCGACCAAGAAGCCGGACGCAAAGCCCGTCAAGCCGAAGGTGACGACACTTGCCGACTTGCCGAAGGCCTGCGCTCTGGTCCTGAACGGCCCGGCGCCGGCCTCGGAAGCGGCCGCCACTTTTGGCACGGCCTACCGGGCTGCCGCGCCGGCTGCAGCGAACGATAGCATCGAGCAGGTGATCGGTGCGTCCGGTGATGTCCCGCCGGCCGATATCCCCGTACCAATGGCGCGTCCGACGCTGCAGTAGGATTAAGGACACACGGGCGGGGCGGGGAGGCATCTGCCTTCCCATTCCCGTGGCGCTCATGTATAGGGCAATCAAATCGATTTAAATATTGATGCGAGGCCCGGCATGGCGGATCGGAAATGTGTTGCGCTGATCGCGCATGATCAGAAGAAGGACGATCTTGCGGACTTTGCCAAGGCGCACGAGACGGTTCTGGCTGACTGGCGGATCGTCGCCACCGGCACGACCGGCGGTCGCGTCCTCGACGTCTGCCCAAGCCTCGATATCACCCGGCTGAAAAGCGGCCCCCTCGGCGGTGACCAGCAGATCGGCGCGATGATCGCCACCGGCGAAGTGCAACTGTTGATCTTCTTCGTCGATCCGCTGACCGCTATGCCGCACGATGTCGACGTCAAGGCGCTGATGCGCCTCGCCATCGTCTACGACATTCCGATGGCGCTCAATCGTGCAACGGCCGAGCAGTTGATCGACCTCAACCCCAGATGATGCGGGCTCCCGGCGGGCGGATTCTATTGAAATCCTCCCGCACTTTTCCTCATCCCGTTCTGTCTGATAGACAGTTCAGCAACCCAAGATGACGATCAGGATGGATCTTTGCGATGTCCGGTACCAGTGAACACAGCTTTCCCTTTCCGATCCTGATCGGCGACATCGGCGGCACCAATGCGCGCTTCGCCCTGCTCATCGACGCTTTTGCCGACCCGAAGCAGCTGCCGCCGATCAAGACCGGTGATTTCGAGACGATCGAGGAGGCGCTGCAGAAGAGCATTCTCGACAAGACCTCCGTGCAGCCGCGCTCGGCGATCCTGGCGGTCGCTGGTCCGATTCGGGGCGACGAAATTCCGTTGACCAACGCCGGCTGGGTGATCCGGCCGAAGGACATGCTTTCGAGCCTCGGCCTCGAAGACGTGCTCATCATCAACGACTTCGAGGCGCAGGCGCTTGCCGTCGCCGCTCCGGCGGATGAGGATCTGGTGCAGATCGGCGGCGGCAGCATTCGGCCGATGACCTCCCGCGTCGTGCTGGGTCCGGGAACTGGCCTTGGCGTCGGCGGTCTGGTCTTTGCCCAGCACACCTGGTTCCCGGTGCCGGGCGAAGGCGGACATGTCGATATCGGTCCGCGCACTGAGCGCGACTTCCAGATCTGGCCCTTTCTCGAGCCGATCGAAGGCCGCATGGCCGGCGAGCAGATCCTCTGCGGCCGCGGCATCATGAACCTTTACCGCGCCGTCTGCGCCGCCGATGGCGTTGACCCGGTTCTGACGGACCCCGCGGAAGTAACGACGCACGCGCTGGCTGAGAGCGACAGGGCGGCGATCGAGACCATCTCGCTGTTTTCGACCTATCTCGGGCGGGTCGCCGGCGACATGGCGCTGATCTTCATGGCCCGTGGCGGCGTTTTCCTGGCGGGCGGCATCTCGCAGAAGATCCTGCCGGCGCTCTTGAAGTCGCCCTTCCGTGCTGCCTTCGAGGACAAGGCGCCGCACTCGGCGCTGATGCGGACGATCCCCACCTTTGCCGTCATTCACCCGATGGCGGCACTCTCGGGATTGGCGGCCTTTGCCCGCACACCGAGGGATTTCGGTGTGGCAACGGAAGGACGCCGCTGGAGAAGCTGAGCCCGCTGCGCGCGCAAAGACTCGCCAAAGCGATATCAAACCACTATAGAGCGCCGGGAAAGATTGGGCCGAATGCCGGCTCTCCAGATTGGTTCCAGGGAAGACGGGCTTTTTGAGCGCCAGCAAGAAAAAACAGCACGCGGTCGACTCGGATACGATCAGCGGAATCCTGAAGCGGGTCATAGCCGAAAACGGCCGTGACCATATTGGCGGCTATGTTTTCGCCATCGCCTGCCTGGCTGTAGTCGCCGCGACGACCGGCTTTACCGCCTCGATCATGGAAACCGTGATCAACGAGGCCTTCGCCAACAAGCGGGCGGACATCGTTCTGCTCGTCTGCGGCGCGATCCTTGCCGCCTTCGTGTTGCGCGGCTTTGCCACTTACGGCCAGGCCGTCGCGCTTTCGAAGATTGGCAACAACATCGTCGCGCGCTACCAGCGCCGCCTTTATGCCCATCTGATGGCGCTCAGCGTCGGCTATTTCAATGAGACCCGCTCGGCGCAGCTCGCAGCCCAGATCAGCCAGAATGTCAGCGGCATTCGCGACGTGCTCAATCTGACCGTTACCTCGATCGCGCGCGACCTGCTGACGCTGATCGGCCTGGTCGGCGTCATGTTCGCCAAGGACTGGCTGCTGTCGATCATCGTCTTTGTCGCAGCGCCTCCTCTGCTCCTGGGCCTGCGCTATGTGTCCAAGCGCTTGCGCTCGGCCACGCGCGAGGCGATCGAGGTCAACAGCCGTGTTCTCGGCGCGATGCAGGAGACCATTCAGGGCATCACCATCGTCAAGGCCTTCACCATGGAAGGCGAGCTGCGTGGCAAAGTCGAGACGATCATCGACCGGGCCGAAAACCGCGCCAACCGCATTGCGCGGCTGAGCGAGCGTACCGCGCCGATGACCGAAACCTTCGCGGGTCTGGCGATTTCGGCCGTGCTTGCCTATTCGGCTTTCCGCGCCATCTACGCCGACGTGCCGCCCGGTGCCTTCTTCGCCTTCGTCGTCGCCCTGCTCATGGCCTATGATCCGGCCCGCCGCCTGGCGCGCCTTCAGGTCTCGCTCGAACGCGCCGCCGTCAACGCCCGCATGGTCTACGAGATCCTCGACACCGTGCCGCACCAGCGCGACAAGGCCGATGCCAAGGAACTGGCGTTTACGAATGCCGCTGTCGAACTGCGTGACGTGCGCTTCCGCTATCCCAATGGCGACGAGGTGCTGAAGGGCGTCAGCTTCGTGGCCGAGGGCGGCAAGACGACCGCGCTCGTCGGCCCCTCGGGTGCCGGCAAGTCGACGGTCATCAGCCTCATTCCACGGTTCTACGATCCGGCATCCGGCCAGATCCTTATCGACGGGCAGGACATCGCCGACGTCACCAAGCAGTCGCTGCGCCAGGGCATCGCCTATGTGTCGCAGCAGCCCTATCTCTTCGAAGGCTCGATCCGCGACAACATCCGCTACGGCCGCATCGACGCGACGGATGCCGAGGTGGAGGACGCCGCACGGCTTGCCTACGCCCATGAGTTCATCCTGGCGCAGCCGCAGGGCTACGATACGCCGGTCGGCGAGAACGGCATGACGCTGTCGGGCGGCCAGCGCCAACGTCTGTCGATCGCACGTGCGCTTGTGCGCAACGCCCCGATCCTTCTGCTCGACGAGGCTACCTCCGCGCTGGATACCGAATCGGAAGCCGCCGTGCAGAAGGCGCTCGACCACGCGATGGATGGCCGCACGGTGATCGTGATCGCACATCGACTTTCGACCGTCGTCAACGCCGACAAGATCATCGTCATGAAGGATGGCTCCGTCGTCGAGGAAGGCACCCATGTCGATCTTGCACGGCGGCCGGACGGTCTCTACGCTCGCCTCCACAATCTCCAGGGCCAGTCTTCGGAAGAGCAGTCGCCTGAAGGCGAGGCGCCCGAAGCGCCGGCCGACGCCGAAATTCACTAGCGGACAAGAAGGAAATCACCGATGGGCGCAAACGATATGAAGCTCGTGGTGGTGGGTGCGGCCGGCCGTATGGGTCAGACGCTGATCAGGACGGTTCACGCGATGGATGGCGTTCGCCTGCATGCGGCCATCGAGCGCCCGGGTTCCCCCTTCATTGGCCGCGATGCGGGCGAGCTCTCCGGCCTCGGCCCGATCGGCGTGCCGGTGACCGACCAGCCGCTCGAAGCCTTCGTCGAAGCAGAAGGCGTCCTTGATTTCACGGCGCCGGCTGGCACCGTCGAGTTTGCCGGGCTCGCCGCCCAGGCCCGCATCGTCCATGTGATCGGCACCACCGGCTGCTCGTCCGACGACGAGGCGAAGATCCGCGCTGCCGCCCGCCACGCCCGTATCGTCAAGTCGGGCAATATGAGCCTCGGCGTCAACCTGCTCGGTGTGTTGACGGAGAAGGCGGCGCGGGCGCTGGGTTCGGCCGACTGGGACATCGAAATCCTCGAAATGCACCACAAGCACAAGGTAGATGCGCCCTCGGGCACGGCCCTGCTTCTCGGCGCGGCGGCGGCGAAGGGGCGCGATATCGCCCTTGCCGACCACTCCGTGCGCGTGCGTGACGGTCATACGGGTCCGCGTCCGGCTGGCACGATCGGTTTTGCGACGCTGCGCGGCGGCTCGGTCATCGGCGACCACTCGGTCATTCTTGCCGGCGAAGGCGAGCAGGTGACGCTCTCGCACAGCGCCACGGACCGTTCGATCTTCGCGCGCGGCGCCGTCACCGCTGCACTCTGGGCCCGCGGCCAGAAACCCGGCTTCTATTCGATGCTCGACGTTCTCGGGCTCAACTGACCTTTCCACTCTCAAGTCTCAAGGGGAATTCGACATGAGCGGTACTCTCGTCCTCGTCCGGCATGGCCAGAGCGACTGGAACCTGAAGAACCTGTTCACCGGCTGGCGTGATCCGGACCTGACGGAACTCGGCGTCGAGGAAGCCAAGGCCGGCGGCAAGGCGCTTGCCGACTACGGCATCAAGTTCGACATCGCGTTCACTTCGGATCTCATCCGCGCCCAGCGCACGTGCCAGTTCGTGCTCGACGCCGTCGACCAGTCCTCGCTCGAAACGATCCGCGACCAGGCGCTGAACGAACGCGACTACGGCGACCTGTCGGGCCTTAACAAGGATGACGCCCGCGAGAAGTGGGGCGAAGAGCAGGTGCATATCTGGCGCCGCTCCTACGACATTCCGCCTCCGGGCGGCGAGAGCCTGCGCGACACCGGCGCACGCGTCTGGCCCTATTACCTGACCGAGATCCTGCCGCGCGTGCTGTCGGGCCAGAAGGTCCTGGTCGCTGCACACGGCAACTCGCTGCGCTCGCTGGTCATGGTGCTCGATCGCCTGAGCAAGGAACAGATCCTGAAGCTCAACCTCGCGACCGGCGTGCCGATGGTCTACAAGCTCAACGCCAATTCGACCGTCGCTTCCAAGGAAGTGCTCGGCGACATGTCCGGCGCCCACTGAACGCTGACAGACGGAGAATGAAAAAAGGGGCGCTGGGCGCCCCTTTTTGCGTCTGTGATGATGCTGGGAAGCCTGTAATCAGATGGTGCCGTCGGCCGCCTTGCCGGCTTCCCAGCCGAGGATGGCGCGTTTGCGCGTCAGGCCCCAGTGATAGCCGGTGAGATCGCCGCTCTTGCCAAGCGCGCGGTGGCACGGAACCACGAACGAGATCGGGTTGCGCCCGACCGCAGCACCCACGGCGCGCGATGCCGTCGGCTGGCCGATGTTACCGGCGATGTTCGAATAGGTGGTGGCGCAGCCGAGCGGGATCTTGAGCAGCGCCTGCCAGACCCGGATCTGGAAGTCGGAGCCGATGAGGAAGATGCGCAGCGGCTCGTCCTGCCGCCAGCGCGAAGGATCGAAGATGCGCGCGGCGTATTGTGACGTCGCCGCGCTGTCCTCGATGTAGCGGGCGTTCGGCCAGCGTTGCGCCATGTCCTCGAAGCTGGCCTGCTCGCCGCCGGCATCGTTGAAGGCAAGGCCGGCGAGGCCGCGCTCGGTGATCATCACCAGCGCCGTGCCGAAGGGCGAGGGGTGATAGCCGAAGCGGATTGTCAGCCCTTCGCCGCGCGCCTTCCATTCACCCGGCGACATCGCCTCGTGGGTGACGAACAGGTCGTGCAGCCGGCTCGGTCCTGACAGGCCCACTTCGATGCTGGTTTCCAGCAGCGGCATGTCTTCCTGGCGCAGCAGGCGCTTGGCGTGGTCGAGCGTGACGGCCTGCAGGAAGGCCTTCGGCGAAAGCCCGGCCCAGCGGGTGAAGACCTTCTGGAGCTGCGTCGGCGACTGCTTCAGGCGCTGTGCCACGGATTCGAGCGACGGCTGGTCGCGATAGTCCTCGGTGAGCATTTCGATCACGCGGCTGACCGTATCATAGTCGGTGCCTTTCGGCGTGATGTCGGTGGGTACGGATGTCGCAATGTTCATGGCTCTTCTCCTGTCTTGCCACAGGTAACCATTTGCTGGCCCCGTCAACCACCCGAAACTTGAAAACACGCGATCGCCGGGTGCCGCAATTACCAGCGCCAGGCGTCAGCGGCGGCGAACGGTCGCAAGCGCCCCCGAGAGCGCCAGCGCAAAGGTCTCGCGGTCGTCGCGGTTGAGGAACGAGCCGATATCGGTTCGGCGGCCACCGCCGCTGATCGTCATCGAGACGATGCCGATCTCCTGATGCCGGGCGACATTCAAGCGCGCCCAGAACGGATTGAAACGATGTTCGCTGATCTGGCCCGAGGGTGTGAACTTGCGCACCGAAACGTCCGTCCTGCTAACGCGGACCTCTTCGCGGCTGAGCCCCGAGCGATTGTTCAGCCAGAACGCGCCGAACAGCAGCAGGTAGTCGAGCCCGAAAAAGAACACCACCGGCCAGGCGCCGATGATGAGGAAGACGAGGCCGTGAACGAGGCTCAGGAGCCCGGCGATCAGGAAAAACATTTTGAAGCCGCGGCGCCCGAGCGAGCGATAGGGCGTGAGCTCGGCGGTGAAGACCGGAGCGTCCTCAGATGGGATGGTGGCGTTGCCATGGATCATGACCTTTGACTATAGATGCATCATGAAAAACGTGAAGCCAAAATTGCCCGTGGGTGTTGCAAAACCGAAGGCGAGCCGCCGCGCCACGCCGCGGGTGAAGAGCCTCTATAGCCAGGACGAGCTCAAGGAGATCTTCCGTCGCTTCTCGATCCAGCGGCCGGAGCCGAAGGGCGAGCTCGAGCACGTCAATCCCTTCACGCTGGTCGTCGCCGTGGCGCTCTCGGCGCAGGCGACCGATGCCGGCGTCAACAAGGCGACGCGTGCGCTCTTTGCCATCGCCGATACGCCGGAAAAGATGCTGGCGCTCGGCGAAGAAAAAGTCCGGGACCACATCAAGACCATCGGCCTCTATCGCAACAAGGCGAAGAACGTCATCGCGCTGAGCGAAAAGCTGATCCGCGACTTCGGCGGCGAGGTGCCGCGCATACGCGAAGAGCTGGTGACTCTGCCGGGCGTCGGGCGCAAGACCGCCAATGTCGTGCTCTCCATGGCCTTCGGCCAGTCGACGATCGCCGTCGACACCCACATCCTGCGCATCGCCAACAGGATCTGTCTGGCGCCGGGCAAGACCCCGGACGAGGTGGAAGACAAGCTGATAAAGATCATCCCCGACGAGTATCTCTACCACGCCCATCACTGGCTGATCTTGCACGGGCGCTACTGCTGCAAGGCGCGCAAGCCTGAATGCGAGCGCTGTGTCATCGCCGATATCTGCAAGTCGCCGGAAAAGACCTGCGACATCCCGGCGTCGCTCGTCGAACTGCCGCCGCAGATGATCTCCGCCGCAAGCTGACGCCTGCCGTAAACGCTGATCCTTACGTCGACACCATCCGGTCGATAAGCGTGCCGATCGTTTCCGCATAGACCTCGCTCGACGCGCCATCGGCAATGTCGAGCGCCGCGCGATCGAAGGCAGCTGAAAGCAGCGAAGCCATGGCCGACAGCCTTTCGGCAGAAACGGTGGCCGGAGCCATTGCCTCGGCAATCCCTTCCTCGAGCGTTCTCTGCGCGTTGGCCACGTCGATCGCCATCATCTCCCGCTTGCCGAGGACGGCAGGCCCATCGAGCAAGAGCAGGCGGATACGCCCCGGCTCGCGCATGGCGTCGAAATAGGCATGGGCGCCGACCTTCAGTGCCTGGCGGGCCGAAAGGTCGCCTGACGTCGCCTGCTCGATCGACGTCGCCACAGCAATTGCTTCCCGTTCCGCCACCGCGCGAAACAACGCCTTCTTGTCTTCGAAGTGGTGATAGAGCGCGCCGCGGGTCAGGCCGGCGGCCGCGACGATGTCCGGCGTCGACGTGTCGGCGTAGCCCCTGGTGACGAAGAGGCCGCGGGCGGCATCGAGGATCGCGGCGCGCGTCGTGTCGGAGCGCTCGCGATTGGAGCGTCGGGAGATTTCCTGTTGCATACATGCAGCCTGTATGTTAATTAAAGAAACATACAGATTGTATGATATTGCCGGAGCGAGGAAAAGCCATGAAATCGACGAGCTATTACCCGGTCATCATGACGGCCGACGTTGCCGCCACCGCCGCATTCTATGTCGATCACTTCCGTTTCCAGGCGCTCTTCACCAGCGACTGGTATGTGCATCTTCAATCGGTCGAGGACGAGCATGTGACGTTGGCCGTGCTCGACTACCGCCACGAGACGATCCCCGAGGAGGCGCGTGCGCCGACGCGCGGTCTGCTTTTGAACTTCGAGGTCGATAATCCGGATGCGATCTATGCGCAGGCGCTTGCTGCCGGCCTGCCGATCCTCAAAACCTTGCGCGACGAGGATTTCGGCCAGCGCCATTTCATCACTGCCGACCCGAATGGCGTGCTGATCGATATCATCAAGCCCATTCCGCCGAGCGCCGAATTCGCCGCCGCCTATGAGGAAAGCGCGCTTCCTACGGCGTGAAGCCGCCTGCACGCGTCTTTTGTCTTCCAAATGGCCGGAAAACCGGTATTAACGAACACCGGCCATCACGGAGACCGGACGAGGTTCATGACAAAATACGACGTGCTGACGATCGGCAACGCCATCGTTGATATCATCGCGCGCTGCGACGATGCTTTTCTCAATGAAAACGGCATCATAAAGGGCGCCATGAACCTCATCGATGCCGAGCGAGCCGAGTTGCTGTACTCGCGCATGGGCCCGGCGGTCGAAGCCTCCGGCGGCAGCGCCGGCAATACGGCTGCGGGCGTTGCCAGCCTCGGCGGCCGCGCTGCCTATTTCGGCAAGACCGCAAGCGACCAGCTCGGCGAGATCTTCGCCCACGACATCCGTGCCCAGGGCGTCTATTTCCAGACGAAGCCGCTCGAAACCGTGCCGCCGACGGCGCGCTCGATGATCTTCGTCACCGAGGATGGCGAACGGTCGATGAATACCTATCTCGGCGCCTGCGTCGAGCTTGGCCCCGAGGACGTCGAAGCCGACGTCGTCGCTGAGGCCAAGGTCACCTATTTCGAAGGTTATCTCTGGGATCCGCCGCGCGCCAAGGATGCTATCCGCGAAACCGCACGGATCGCCCACGCGAATGGCCGCGAGACCGCGATCACGCTGTCGGACAGCTTCTGCGTTCACCGCTATCGCGACGAGTTCCTGGAACTCATGCGCTCCGGCACGGTCGACATCGTCTTTGCCAACAAGCAGGAGGCGCTGGCGCTCTACGAGACCGAGGATTTCGATCTGGCGCTGGAGAAGCTCTCGAAGGATTGCAAGCTTGCGGCGGTAACGCTCAGCGAAGAGGGTTCGGTTGTCGTGCGCGGCGACGAACGCGTTCGGGTCACCGCAACGCCGATCGCCCAGGTTGTCGATACGACCGGCGCCGGCGACCTCTATGCCGCCGGCTTCCTTCACGGCTACACGACCGGGCGCTCGCTCGAAGACTGCAGCAAGCTCGGCAATCTCGCGGCCGGCATCGTCATCGGCCAGATCGGGCCGCGGCCGATGGTCTCGCTGGAAACGGCCGCCAAACAGGCTGGTCTCGCCTGATCCGACCGAATCGATTTTTGGTTAAAGACGGGCGCGGCCTTACTTGAAGGCCTCGCCCGGATAGGCGCCCCAGATTTCGCCTTGGGCGATCCAGCCTTCGACGCCTTGCGCTTCGGCATGGCACCAGTCGCCATTGCACTCGCCGACTTTCACGATGACACCGGGCTCCATGCGGGCGACGATCGGGGAATTGCCCTGCGCGTCGCGGCGCATGTTGACGAAGACGCCTTCGCCCTTGCCGCGCATCCAGGGGGCTGCAACGGCTGTGCGGTCGCCGGAAAGCAGCGCCTGGTTCACCCAGCCTTCGGTGCCGTCGGCGTCGCGGATGCGGCGCCAGTTGTCGTATTCCTGAATGATCTCGACCGGCACGCCCGGCTTCATGTAGCGGAAGGCGACTGCGTAATCGACGCTCGGGCCGATCCGCAGATTGACGCTCTTGGACTTCAGGCTGACGAAGCGCGGCAGCGGCAGCCCGCTGGCGCCCTTGGCGGCCTGAGCGTAAGCCGCTGACGTCATGATCGCGGCGCCAAGGCAGGCGGCGATCAACGAGAGCGAGAATCTGGAAATGACGTGACGCATGACGAAGCCCATTTTCCGTGGCACTAGCTTTTGCAGGCGCAGTTCACTTGAGGCCCGTGGGTCGGGCGGAAATCGCGGGGACGACGACGCGAGTTTTGTTTGTCTTCCCGGTGGGGTCTGGTAGAAATTGCGGCTACAGGGAGAAAGTATCGCCCAACTTGGTTAAGGACCCGTCAACAAGGCCCGTCGCAGCAATGACAAGCAAGAAGAAGCCCACGGTCTACATCACCCGCAAATTGCCTGACATCGTCGAGACGCGCATGCGCGAGCTCTTCGATGCGGAGCTGAACATCGACGACACGCCGCGCAGCCAGCCGGAACTCGTTGCCGCGGTGAAACGCGCCGACGTGCTGGTGCCGACGGTGACCGATCGCATCGATGCGGCGCTGATCGAGCAGGCCGGCCCGCAGCTGAAGCTGATCGCAAGCTTTTCCAACGGCGTCGACAACATCGATGTCGATGCTGCGGCCCGCAAGGGTATCACGGTGACCAACACGCCGAACGTGTTGACCGAAGACACCGCGGACATGGCGATGGCGCTGATCCTCGCCGTGCCGCGCCGGCTTGCCGAAGGTGCGCAGATCCTGACCGATCGCAAAGGCGAATGGGCTGGCTGGTCGCCGACCTGGATGCTCGGCCGGCGCATTGCCGGCAAGCGCATCGGCATCGTCGGCATGGGCCGGATCGGCACCGCTGTCGCCCGCCGCGCCAAGGCCTTCGGCCTTTCGATCCACTACCACAACCGCCACCGGGTGAAGGCGGAAACCGAAGAGATGCTGGAGGCGACCTATTGGGACAGCCTCGACCAGATGCTTGCCCGCGTCGATATCGTCTCGGTCAACTGCCCGTCGACGCCGGCGACCTACCACCTGCTCTCGGCACGGCGATTGGCGCTGATGCGACCGGACAGCTACATCGTCAACACCGCCCGCGGCGGCATCATCGACGAGACGGCGCTGATCAAGTCGCTGCGCGAAGGCAAGATCGCTGGCGCCGGCCTCGACGTCTTCGAGAACGAGCCGGTCGTCAATCCGAAGCTGATCAAGCTTGCCGGTGAGGGCAAGGTCGTGCTCCTGCCGCATATGAGCTCGGCGACGCTTGAGGGCCGCATCGACATGGGCGAGAAGGTGGTGATCAACATCCGCACCTTCTTCGATGGCCACCGACCACCGGACCGCGTGCTTCCCGGCCGCGACTGAACGCGAAACGCCGTGCGACCGTCCATCCGGTTCGCCAAGCCCGGAAGCTAAAGTGTCTTGCGCATCTCGATCGCCGTCGGCCGGGTAAAACCGGGATGGCACATCGTGCCGCTCTGGACGAAACCCCAGGCGGCAAAGGCTCGGTGATTGTCGATGAGTTCGATGCGGGTGAGAAGCCTCAGCGCCGGCAGCTTCAGCGCACGCGCCGTCGCCTCCGCTTCGGCGAGCAGCAGCCGACCGATACCCTTTCCTTGCGTCTCAGGCGCGACGGCAAGCTTGCCGATATAGAGGCAATCGTCCTCCGGTTTGCAGAAGATGCAGCCGACGAGCCTTTCGCCGTCGCGGACGCCGAAGGCGATCTCGTCAGCGATCTTCTGCCGGAGCAACTCGATGTTCAATGCATGCGCCGACGACGGCGGGTCGATCCGCTCGTCCATGTAGGAGAAGGCGCCAAGGATCAGCGCCAGCAGTTCCTCGTAGCGGTCGAATGCTTCGTCGATGCGAAAGATCTGCACCTTGGTCGGCCTATGCTCTGCGGCGATAGCGGATAGTGTTGAACTGTGCCGTCAGCGCGTCATACATCAGCAGCCGTCCGACCAGCGGTTCGCCGAAGCCGGCGATCACCTTGATTGCCTCCATCGCCTGCAAGGTGCCGATGACGCCAGTCAGCGCGCCGACGATGCCGGCCTCCGCGCAGGAGGGCACGACACCGGCCGGCGGCGGCTCGGGAAAGAGATCGCGATAGGATGGGTTCGGCCGTCCATCGGCGCCGGCGCTGTAGGGCATCAGCACCGTCAGCGATCCGTCGAAGCGGCCGACGGCGCCGGTCACCAGCGGAATGCCGACCGCTGCCGCCGTATCGGCGGCGAGATAGCGCGTATCGAAATTGTCCGAGCCGTCGATCACCAGGTCATATTGCCGGAAAAGCGCCTCGGCATTGTCGGGGTTGAGCCTGAGCCTGTGTTCGTCGACGCCGACATGCGGGTTGAGGGCGGTGATCGCCTCGGCGGCCCGCTCGACCTTGGCGCGGTCGATGTCTTCAGTGCGGTGGATGATCTGCCGCTGCAGGTTGGAAAGCGCGACTGCATCGTCGTCGACGATGCCGATCCGGCCGATGCCGGCGGCGGCAAGATAGACGAGCACTGGAGCGCCGAGCCCGCCGGCCCCGATCACCAGCACACGGGCCGCCTTCAGCCTTTGTTGCCCGGCACCCCCGATCTCCGGCAGCACGATATGGCGGGCGTAGCGGGTGATCTCCGATTGGTCGAGCTTGTTCTCACCGGTCATGGCAAAATCCTCCTCGGTGACCTCTGCTTATCCCGTAACACTGCCGTGCGAAACCGTCAGAAAGCGGCCGCGTTCGCCCAGCGCCTCGAACATCGCTTGGTCCGTCCCGGTCATGAAGGCCTGGCCGCCAAGGCCGTCGACGAGATCGAACAGAGCGGCGCGCCGGTTGACGTCGAGATGGGCGGCGATCTCGTCGAGCAGCAGGATCGGCGCGTGGCCGGTCATGTCGCCGACGAGGCGCGCATGCGCCAGCACCAGGCCGACGAGCAGCGCCTTCTGCTCCCCGGTCGAGCAGCGTGCTGCCTCCATGTCCTTCTCGCGGTGACGCACGAGCAGGTCGCTCCGGTGCGGCCCGTCGAGCGTGCGCCCCGCCGCGGCGTCGCGCGGACGCCCATCACGCAGCATCGTCAGATATTGTTCTTCCAGATCATAGGCCGGACGATGGCCCTCGTCGTCGAGAAAGCCCGACAACGCCAGGCGCGCCGAGGGAAAGACGCTTTCATCGACAGTGCGCTCGACCAGCGCCGTCAACAGACCGAGCATTTCCTGCCGCGCCAGCGCCATGGAGACGCCGAGACCGGCCATTTCCTTTTCGATCGCCGTCAGCCAGGAAGGGTCCGGGCGGAATTCACCGAGCAGCCGGTTGCGGCTGCGCATCGCCCGGTCGAATTCGCTGGCGCGACGGCCGTGCTCCGGATCGAGCGACAGCACAAGACGATCGAGGAAACGCCGCCGGTCGGCCGAAGGCCCGGTAAAGAGCCCATCCATCGATGGCGTCAGCCAGAGGACGCGCAGGTGATCGGTCAGTTCGTCGACGGTCGCTGCCGGTGTTCCATTCAGCCGCAGCCGCCGGGATTGCCCTTCCGTGACGCCGGCAGTCCCGGTGCCGATCTCGACGGTTCCCTCCATGCCCTCGACTTCCGCAAAGACCGAGAACCCGTCGCCGGCACCGACCCGGGTCACGTCCGCATAGGCTGCGCGCCTGAGGCCGCGGCCGGGCGAAAGGAAAGAGACGGCTTCCATGAGGTTGGTCTTGCCGGCGCCGTTCTCCCCCGTCAGCACCACATGGCGCTGATCGAGCTCAAGCGAGAGGGCCGCATAGTTGCGGAACTCCGTAAGCTTCAGGCGGTTGAGAAAGACCTTGTTTGGCATCGGCAGTCCGGATTCGACGTTGGGCGCAGCTAGGACGAAAGCGCCTGCCAAGGCAAGGCGAAATGGGGCGCGTCGCCATATCGTGCAAGATAGGCCGATATCGACAGGGGAAAGGCGACAAACCCCTTTGATTCGGTGCTTTTCATAAAGGACCTAGTGAAATATGACAGCCGCATGACAATCCACAGATGGATATACGTGTGATGCTGGCCTGGTTCCGCAAACTTCTTCCCCGCGAGGATCGCTTCTTCGACCTCTTCGCAAAACATTCGCGCACCGTCGTCGGTGCTGCCGATGCGCTCGACAAGGTTCTCGCTGGCGGCGACGATCTGGAAAGACACTGCGACCGGATCGTCGCGCTCGAGGATGAGGCGGACCACATCACCGCCGAGGTGCTGCTGGCCGTGCGCCGGTCCTTTATCACGCCCTTCGACCGCGGCGACATCAAGGATCTGATCCAGTCGATGGATGATGCCATCGACATGATGCACAAGACCGTCAAGACGATCCGCCTTTACGAACAGAAGAGCTTCGATCCCGGCATGCGCGAAATGGGCACCACGGTCGTCAAGGCCGCGCACCTGATCGCCGAGGCCATTCCGCTGCTCGATAGGATCGGCGCCAATCACGACCGCCTGATCGCGATCGCCGAAGAGGTCACCCGCATCGAGGGCCGCTCCGACGAACTGCACGAACAGGGCCTCAAGGACCTGTTCCGCCGCCACGGCGCCAGCAACCCGATGGCCTACATCATCGGCAGCGAGATCTATGGCGAGCTCGAAAAGGTCGTCGACCGCTTCGAGGACGTCGCCAATGAAATCAGCGGCATCGTGATCGAGAACGTCTGATGGATGCGACGCTCGCCTTTCCGTTGCTCGTCGGGCTGATCGGCATCGCGCTGTTCTTCGACTTTCTGAACGGTCTGCACGACGCCGCCAACTCGATCGCGACGATCGTCTCGACACGGGTGCTCCGGCCGCAATATGCGGTCATGTGGGCGGCCTTCTTCAACTTCATCGCCTTCCTGTTCTTCGGCCTGCACGTGGCCGAGACGCTGGGCAAGGGCATCATCGATCCCGGCATCGTCACGCCGCTGGTGATCTTCTCGGCGCTGATCGGCGCGATCGTCTGGAACATCGTCACCTGGCTCTTCGGCATCCCGTCGAGTTCGTCGCACGCGCTGATCGGCGGCCTCGTCGGCGCCGGTCTTGCGAGCACCGGTTTCAGTTCCATCGTCTGGACCGGCCTTTTGAAGACCGTGGGCGCCATCTTCATGTCGCCGGCGATCGGCTTTTTCCTGGCGCTCATGCTGGTGCTGATCGTTTCGTGGATCTTCGTGCGCCAGACGCCCTTTGCCGTCGACCGCACCTTCCGCGTCATGCAGTTCGTCTCGGCCTCGCTCTATTCGCTCGGCCATGGCGGCAACGACGCGCAGAAGACCATGGGCATCATCGCGGTGCTGCTCTACTCGCAAGGCTATCTCGGCTCGGAGTTCTACGTGCCGTTCTGGGTGGTGATCACCTGCCAGGCGGCGATCGCGCTCGGCACGCTGTTCGGCGGTTGGCGCATCGTCCACACCATGGGCTCGAAGATTACCAGGCTCAATCCGATGCAGGGCTTCTGCGCCGAGACCGGCGGAGCGATCACGCTCTTTGCCGCCACCTGGCTCGGCATCCCGGTCTCGACGACGCACACCATCACCGGAGCGATCATCGGCGTTGGTGCTGCGCGTCGCGTTTCGGCCGTGCGCTGGGGGCTTGCCGGCAATATCGTCATTGCCTGGTTCATCACCATGCCCGCCGCAGCGGCGATTTCGGCGCTCGCCTACTTCACCATCGATCTGCTGTTCTGATCGATCTGGAAATCGTCTCCCGCCCTCATAAGCAGGCGGGAGGCGCCCGTCATTTCGAGACCCGAGGCGCAGGGCTGCTCTGCCCACCCTGGTGCAAGGTCAGGCTTTCGGCACGGTCGCCTTTGAGCGTGAAGCTGATCTGGGCATCGATGAGCTTCGTAAAGAAGCGGTGCTCGGCCTCCGGAAGGATTTCGAGCCGGTCCTGCCCGGTCGCCTGGGCAAACAGACTATCGCCATCCCGAAAGATCGTGAGTTCGAAGTCGGGCGCCAGCCTGTAGGTGCCGACATAGGCATCATAGCGCGCCGGGTCGATCACTATGGCCGTACGCTTGACGATCGGCGGCGCAAGCGGCGCGTTGCGATTGAGCAGATGGCGGCCGATGTCGTCGACGCCGACCTCGGTCGACGCGTTGGAGAGAGCGACGACGCCGACACCCGTCGACGGACGGTAGCCGACGAAGGATCTATAGCCGCCGGTTCCGCCATTGTGCCAGATGAACTGCTCGTCGCCCTTGCCGGAGACGACCCAGCCGAGCGCCTGCTGGTCGCGATCGCCGTTGCCGAGCGGTTGTCGGGTCGACAGCAGCGTGCTGAAGGCGGGAGCGAGCGGCGATGCTGTCTTTCCCATGGCCGCCTCAAGGAAAAGCAGGAGATCGTCGACGGTCGAGCGCAGGGCGCCTGCACCCTGCAGCGCGTCGAGATCCCAATCGCTCACCGGCTCCATGGCCGCATCGTGGCCCGTTGCCCGGCGTTCGGCCCAGTCGGGCTGCTGCGTGATCGCCGTGTCCTTCATGCCGAGGGGAACGGCGATACGGCTGACGACGAGGTCTTCATAGGAGACCCCGGCCTTCAAGGCGATCGCGTGGCCGAGAAGCCCGGCGCCGAGATTGGAGTATTCATGCC
Organism: Ensifer sp. ENS08; assembly: GCF_014852195.1. NCBI lineage: Bacteria > Pseudomonadati > Pseudomonadota > Alphaproteobacteria > Hyphomicrobiales > Rhizobiaceae > Ensifer > Ensifer sp. ENS08. Next base: position 1,087,173 of record NZ_JACVBF010000001.1, on the reverse strand, counting down.
CGACGCCGGGGCGGCGCTGCGGCTTGTGACTGGAGAGGAAAGCATAGAGCTTCGCCGCGTCGTAGCCGGCATAGGGATTGCTCATGTCGGCCGGCACCAGATTGCTGGGCAATCGCGGCAGGCCGGACATGTGCGTTGCGAGGTCGCCGAGCGTGATCGGCGTCTGCTTGTCCTCGGGCATGATCACGCTCTCGGGAAGAAGCGTGGCGACGGGTGTGCCAAGGCTGAGTGCGCCTTTCTCCATCGCGTCGGCCAGCAGCAGCGCGGTAAAGACCTTGGTGACCGAGCCGATCTCGAACACGGTCTGCCCGTCGACGGGGCGCGGGTCGCCTTTGGCCGGATGGCCGTGGGCGATGATGCGCCGGCCATTGGCATCGATGATACCGACGACGATGCCGATCGACTGCTGTTGCTTGTCGATCCGGTCGGCCAGGATCTCCCGAATTTCTGCGTCGGTGGGAGCGGGAAGCGGACTTGCGTGAGCGTTGGTGCCAAGCGCCATGAGGACGATCCAGTTCAGAAAGCGGTTCCGCATGAAGGATAGGAATCCAATTTTCGGTTGTCAGGGGATGCGCTGATGATGCCAGCCGGTTTCGGTCAAGCCTTGGTCAAGACTTGATCGGCGATCGGCGCGATACCGTCGCCCGCAACGATTGTGCCGGGATTGCGGAGCCGTCACGGATCCCAATAGGGCGGATCGCCGAAGGCTTCCTTCAGGTGCTGGGCGATGGCTCTGAGCTTGGTGGAGGCGCGCCGGCCCTCTGGATGCGCCATGTAGATGAACTCCCGCTCCGGGCTGAGCCCGACGTCGATCTCGTTCAGTTGCCCCTCGCGCACGGCCGGACCGGCGATGAAGGCGGGCAACAGCGCGATGCCGAGCCCGGCGACGGCGGCATCGTGCAACATGTCGCCATTGTTCATGCCAAGCGCCAGGCGCGCCCGTACGACTGTCGCACCGCCAGGTCCTTCGAAGCGCCAGTCGGCAGCACCCCGGTTGGTGTAGAAGATGCCGCGATGGCCCTCGAGTTCGGCGAGCGACGCGGGCGTGCCGTGCCGGTCGAGATAGTCGGGCGCGGCGACCAGCAGGCGCCGGCTTCTCGCAAGTTTCCACACGACCAGCCGCGAGTCGGCGATCGCGCCATGGCGCACGATCGCGTCGTAGCCTTCGGAGGCGGCATCGACCCGTCGGTCGTCGAGGTCAAGCGTCAGCTCGATCTCCGGGTGTTGGGCCAGGAACGGATAGAGCGCCGGGCCGAGATGCCTTCGGCCGAAGCTGACGGGGGCCGCGATCCGAAGCGGTCCCGTCAGCAGCCCGCGGCGTTCGGCAAGATCGCTGGCGGCCGCCTGCACCTCGCTGACAATCCGGATGGCGCGCTCGCGAAACGCGATGCCATCCTCGGTGAGCGTCAGCTTGCGTGTGGTGCGGTGGAGAAGCGTGGCGTTGAGCCCGCGCTCCAGTTCTGCCACTCTTTCGCTGACGACGGATTTCGACAGCCGTAGGCGACGTGCCGCCTCGCTGATCGAGCCGGCTTCGGCCACGGCGACAAAGGCAGCTATTCCTTCGATCTTCATCATCGTTCGGCTTTTCCGAATTCGAGTTCCACGATTGGGAGACTAATCCGAACGACAGTTTTCCGCCATATCTGTGGGCATCGAAGGACGGCCAATCGAACCGGCTTCCTTCTCAACCCAGCAAGAGGATTTCATCATGTCACGTTTGGAGAACAAGACGGCACTCATCACCGGCGGCACCAGCGGCATCGGTCTCGAAACCGCCCGCCAGTTCATTGCCGAAGGCGCACGCGTTGCCGTCACCGGCACCAATCCGAAGAACATCGCCGAAGCCCGATCCGTTCTTGGCGAGGCCGCGCTCATCATCGAGGCCGATGCCGGCAATGTCGCCGGCCAGGCGGCCGTTGCCGAAAAGATCCGTGCCGCCTTCGGCACGCTCGACATCCTGTTCGTCAATGCCGGCATCGCCAAGCTGCAGCCGATCGAAGAGTGGGACGAGGCAAGCTTCGACCGGTCGATCGCCATCAACGTCAAGGGCCCTTACTTCCTGATCCAGGCACTGCTGCCCGTGTTCTCGAAGCGCGCCTCGGTCGTGCTCAACACCTCGATCAACGCCCATATCGGCATGCCGACCTCCAGCGTCTATGCGTTGACCAAGGCGGGCCTGCTGTCGCTGGCCCGCACGCTCTCCGGCGAACTCATCGGCCGCGGCATCCGGGTCAATGCCGTCAGCCCCGGCCCAATCCGAACGCCGCTCCATGACGGCCACGCCCCGACGCCCGAACAAAACAAGCAAGTGGTCGATGCGATCGCCGCGCAGATCCCGCTTGGCCGTTTCGGCGATGCGAGCGAGATCGCCAAGGCCGTGGTCTTCCTCGCTTCGGACGAAGCCACCTTTACCGTCGGTGCCGAACTGATCGTCGATGGCGGCATGGCGACGCTCTAGGACAGACACCGATAAAGAGCTCGAAACCTGATCATCCAAGCGCCGCGGGTCCGACCGACCCACGGCGCTGTCGTGTTCCCGCCTTTGCCCATCTCCTGCCGTTGGCATCGGCGGCGGAGAAGAGTATATTTTTCTACTCTAATAAAAGGCATCCGTTTGCGGGGAACCGCGAGACGAACACCGATCAGATCTCAGGAGGAGACGATGACGAGTGTCAGATGGATGATGAAGGGGCGTGAGTTCATTCATTGCAATTGCGCCTATGGCTGCCCCTGCCAGTTCAACGCTCTGCCGACCCAAGGCCATTGCAGCGCTGTCGGCGCCTTCGAGATCGAGGAAGGCTATCACGGCGACACGCGGCTCGATGGGCTTCGCGGCGGCCTGATCGCCGCCTGGCCGGGCGCGATCCATGAGGGCAGGGGGCAGGTGGTGCCGATCGTCGACAGCCGCGCATCGGACGAACAGCGCGGCGCGCTGCTGCGCATTATGAGTGGCGAGGATACGGAACCCGGCGCGACCTTCTTCCAGGTCTTCGCAACCACCTTCGAAACCATGCACGATCCGGTCTTTGCCGAGATCGATTTCGAGGTTGATGTTGGCGCCCGAACGGCGCGGCTGAACGTACCGGGCTGGATCGCCGCACGCGGCGAGCCGATCCTCAATCCCGTGACCGGCGCCGCCCATCAGGCGCGCATCAATCTCCCCCATGGCTTCGAATACGACATTTGCGAAGTCGGGCGCGGATGGGCCGATACGAAAGGGCCGCTGACTTTGGCGCTTGCGGATTCGCATGCCCATTTCGCCCGGATGCATTTGACCGAAAGCGGCGTGATCCACTGACGCCGATGGGAGACACGGCGCTCGAAACCCTGCTTAGACGTGACCGCGTCATCGTCGTGGCGGCGCTGGTCACCCTGACGGCGATCAGCTGGCTCTACATCCTGTGGCTGGCGTCGGCCATGGACATGGCTGGTCCCCCGGCTCCTTCAGCCAGCATGGATATGGGCTCCGGCATGGACATGGATATGCCCATGGACATGCCGGCGGACAAGCCCATGACCATGGGGGCACAGCAGGGCGCCATGGCATCGATGGCGGGCGCGGTTGCCGCTCCCTGGTCCGCCACGACCTTCGCCTATGCCCTCGTCATGTGGGCCGTAATGATGGTCGGCATGATGGTGCCGTCGGCGACGCCGATGATCCTGCTCTATGCCCGTGTCGGCCGCAAGGCCGCCCAACAGGGCAAGCCCTTTGCCGCCACCGGTTTCTTTGCCGCCGGCTATCTGTCGGCGTGGATCCTGTTCGCGCTCGTCGCCGTTCTCGGGCAATGGCTGCTCGATCGCGTCCTGTTGCTCACGCCGGCGCTTGCAAGCGCCAGTGCGGTCCTCAGCGGCATCGTGCTGACTGCTGTCGGCCTGTTCCAGTTCACGCCGCTCAAGGATCGCTGTCTCAGCCAATGCCAGGCGCCGCTGCTTTTCATCCAGTCCCACGGCGGCTTTCGTCGGGAAGCGGGCGGCGCCTTCGGCCTCGGTGTACGGCACGGGCTCTATTGCGTCGGCTGCTGCTGGGCGCTGATGGCGCTGCTGTTCGTCGGCGGGGTGATGAACGTGCTGTGGATCGCCGCGATCGCTATCTTCGTTCTGGCGGAGAAGGTCGTGCCCGGCGGCAGGATCCTGTCCCGCATCGCCGGGGTAGCGCTCGTTTTGGCCGGGCTGTGGCAGCTCATGGCCCTGCTCTGAAGTAGAAGCGCCGCGCAACCGTTTCCGGCGCGCGGCGCTGTAGAAGTCGTCGGGCTTGAAGCCTTAGTCGCTCAGCGTATCGAAGAAATCCTTCATCCGGGCAAAGAAGCCGGTCGATTCCGGATTGTTGTCCTTGGAGGAGATCTCCTCGAATTCCTGCAGCAGTTCGCGCTGGCGCTTGGTCAGCTTCTGCGGCGTTTCGATCTGGATCTGGATGTAGAGGTCGCCCGATTGCGCCGAGCGCAGCACCGGCATGCCCTTGCCCTTCAAGCGGAACTGCTTGCCGGCCTGGGTGCCCTCGGGAACCGTGACGCGCGACTTGGTGCCGTCGAGTGTCGTCACGTCGAACTTGCCGCCAAGGGCAGCCGTCGTCATCGAGATCGGCACGCTGCAATAGAGATCGGCGCCGTCGCGCTGGTAGAACTCATGCGGCCTGACCGAAAGGAAGATGTAGAGGTCGCCCGACGGTCCGCCGCGAAGGCCGGCTTCGCCTTCGCCCGAAAGGCGGATGCGCGTACCGTCCTCGATGCCGGCCGGAATGTTGACCGAGAGGGTGCGCTCTTCGGTGACCCGGCCCTGGCCGTGGCACTTGCCGCAGGGGTCGGTGATCGTCTGACCGCGCCCGCCGCAGGTGGGGCAGGTGCGTTCGATCGAGAAGAAGCCTTGAGCGGCGCGCACGCGGCCGGAGCCGTGGCAGGTGCCGCAGGTCTTGGGGCTGGTGCCCGGCTTGGCGCCGGAGCCGGTGCAGACGTCGCAGGTGATCGAGGTCGGAACGCGGATCTGCGCCGTTTTGCCGCCGAAGGCTTCCTCGAGCGAGATCTCCATGTTGTAGCGAAGATCGGCGCCGCGCTCGCGGCCGCCCGATGAGCGCCGCTGGCGCCCGCCGCCCATCATCTCGCCGAAGATGTCTTCGAAGATGTCGGAGAAACCGCCGGCACCACCGCCGCCGAAGCCGTTGCCCATGCCGCCCTGCTCGAAAGCCGCATGACCGTAGCGGTCATAGGCCGCCCGCTTCTGCGGGTCCTTGAGCATCTCGTAGGCTTCGTTGATTTCCTTGAAGGTCTTCTCCGCTGCCGCGTCGCCGGGGTTCTTGTCCGGATGATACTTCATCGCGAGCTTGCGGAAGGCGCTCTTCAGCTCCTTTTCGTCGGCGTTCTTGGCAACACCAAGCGTTTCGTAGAGATCACGTTTCATTCGTAGAAGATTATCCTGTTGGCAAGCCAGCGCGATGGCTCGGCGGCTGCCCGTTTACCTTGCCACCGATTTAGTAAACCTTGAAGCGCGATACCATAGCCCGAACGGCGGTAGATACGGTTTTTTGTCGGAAAAGGTACGTTTGCGGCAAGTCACAGTGCCGATCGCCGATATTGCAGGCCCTGACGGGCGAGACCGGCAACAAAAAAGCCCGGGCGAACCCGGGCTTTTCCGTCTGTTTGAAGGGCGACTTAGGCCGAACGCTTGCGATCGTCTTCGTCGTTGACTTCTTCGTAGTCGGCATCGACGACATCGCCGTCACGGGCAGCGTCGGCGGCGGCATCCGCATGAGCGGCTTCCGTCTGCTGCGCTTCGTAGATCGCCTGGCCGAGTTTCATGGAAACTTCCATGAGCGTGTTGGTCTTGGCCTTGATGTCTTCGGCGTCCGGCTCGGAGGCTTCGACGGCGGTCTTCAGCGCGGCAATCGCGTCGGAGATCGCCTTGCGGTCCGTTTCCGAAACCTTGTCGCCGTAATCCTTCAGCGACTTCTCGCTGGAGTGGATCAGGCTTTCGGCCTGGTTCTTGGCTTCCACGCCTTCGCGACGCTTCTTGTCGACTTCAGCGTTGGCTTCGGCGTCCTTGACCATCTTTTCGATGTCGGCGTCGGAGAGGCCGCCAGATGCCTGGATGCGGATCTGGTGTTCCTTGCCGGTGCCTTTGTCCTTGGCCGAAACCTGCACGATGCCGTTGGCATCGATGTCGAAGGTCACTTCGATCTGCGGCATGCCGCGCGGTGCCGGCGGAATGCCGACGAGGTCGAACTGGCCGAGCAGCTTGTTGTCTGCAGCCATTTCACGCTCGCCCTGGGAGACGCGGATCGTCACAGCCGACTGGTTGTCGTCGGCGGTCGAGAAGGTCTGCGACTTCTTGGTCGGGATCGTCGTGTTGCGTTCGATCAGGCGGGTGAAGACGCCACCGAGCGTTTCGATGCCGAGCGACAGCGGGGTGACGTCGAGCAGGAGAACGTCCTTGACGTCGCCCTGCAGAACGCCGGCCTGGATGGCGGCGCCCATGGCGACCACTTCATCCGGGTTCACGCCCTTGTGCGGCTCCTTGCCGAACAGCTGCTTGACGGTTTCCTGCACCTTCGGCATGCGGCTCATGCCACCGACGAGAACGACTTCGTCGATCTCGGCAGCCGAGACGCCGGCATCCTTGAGGGCTGCCTTGCACGGCGCGACGGTGCGCTGGATCAGGTCGTCGACAAGCGCTTCGAACTTGGCGCGGGTCAGCTTCATCGTCAGGTGCTTCGGACCGGAAGCGTCAGCCGTGATGAACGGCAGGTTGATTTCGGTCTGCTGCGACGAAGACAGCTCGATCTTGGCCTTTTCAGCGGCTTCCTTCAGGCGCTGAAGAGCGAGCTTGTCGTTCTTCAGGTCGATGCCCTGTTCCTTCTTGAACTCGCCGGCGAGGTACTGGACGAGACGCATGTCGAAGTCTTCACCGCCGAGGAAGGTGTCGCCGTTGGTCGACTTCACTTCGAAGACGCCGTCGCCGATTTCGAGAACCGAGATATCGAAGGTACCACCACCCAAGTCGTAAACGGCGATCGTCTTGCCGTCCTTCTTGTCGAGGCCGTAGGCGAGCGCTGCCGCGGTCGGCTCGTTGATGATGCGCAGAACTTCGAGACCGGCGATCTTGCCGGCATCCTTGGTTGCCTGGCGCTGGGCGTCGTTGAAGTAGGCCGGTACGGTGATGACGGCCTTCTCGACCTTTTCACCGAGGTAGGATTCGGCCGTTTCCTTCATCTTCTGAAGGATCATGGCGGAGATCTGCGACGGGGAGTAATCCGTGCCGTGCGCTTCGACCCAGGCGTCGCCATTGTCGGCCTTGGTAATCTTGTAAGGAACCATGTCCTTGTCTTTTTGCGTGGTCGGGTCCTGGAAGGTCCGGCCGATCAGGCGCTTGATCGCAAAAAGCGTGTTTTCCGGATTGGTGACAGCCTGGCGCTTGGCCGGCTGGCCAACGAGACGCTCGCCGTCTTCGCTGAATGCCACCATCGAGGGGGTCGTGCGCGCACCCTCGGCATTTTCGATCACCTTCGCGTCTTTACCGTCCATGACGGCGACGCAGGAGTTGGTCGTTCCCAGGTCAATACCAATAACTTTAGCCATGTCGTTCTCTCCTTGCAGCGGACTGTCGGAACCCGGTCAGGCATTCGTGAGACAGCCCCTAACGGGATGGTCTTTGGATTTCTTCGCAGCTTAGACTGCGCCGATGCGGCGTATATAAGGACCGGCGTTTCGGACTGCAAGGCATTCTGCGGGGCGTTTGGGGGCAAAAGCAAGCCCGGGATTTGTCTAGCCCGAAATGGGCCATCGGCCGCAGCCTGCCTACAGGCCGGATCCCCTGTCAAATCGAGGTTCACGGGCGGCTCAGCCGCCGGTCAGAATATCGAAAAGCGTGGTGCGGCGCGTGGCCCCGGTCGTCTGGCCGACATCGGCCGGCGGTACCATGCCGCCGTTGCCCTGGTCCGCCGTCTGGCCGCCCCACGGGGCGCCGCCCTGGTCAACCGGACGCTGCCCCACCGCGACGCCGCCATCGACGCCGACGGGTGCTTCCGGGAAGGCTTCCGGGTCGCCTGACATCAGGTCGCCGGGGGGCGGCGCGGTGCCGTCGTCGAAGACCGGCTGCACGCCGGTCGTCCCGAACAGCGGCGAGGGCGAAAGCCCTTCGTGGGCCGCCATCATGAAATCGTGCCAGGCCTTGGCCGGCAGGCCGCCGCCGGTGACCTTCTTCATCGACTTGCCGTCGTCGTTGCCGAACCAGACGCCGGTCGTGAGGTTGGAGGTGTAGCCGACGAACAGCGCGTCGCGGAAGGACTGCGTCGTGCCGGTCTTGCCGGCCGCTTCCCAGCCTTTCAGCTGCGCCTTCTTGCCGGTGCCCTTGGTCAGCACCCGCAGCAGCATCTGGTTCATCTCGCTGACGATCGCCGGATCGAGCACGCGCGGCGGGTTGTCGTAGGTGTTTTCGTAGAGCACCGTTCCGTCCGCCTTGGAAATGCGGCGGATCACGTGCGGCGTCGCCTTGAAGCCGCCATTCATGAAGGGGGCATAGGCCGACGTCAGTTCGACGAGGCTCACTTCCGACGTCCCGAGCGCGATCGAGGCGTTTGCCTGCATCTCGGAATCGATACCGAGGCGGTGCGCGACCTTGACGACGTTGGAAGGACCGACCTCCATGACCAGCTGGGCTGCGATCGTGTTCAGCGAGTTGGCGAGCGCATCGGCAAGCGTCACCTCGCCGCGATATTTCTGGTCGTAATTCTCCGGCGTCCAGTTGCCGATCCGGACCGGACCGTCATTGCGGATCGACATCGGCGTGCGGCCGATCTCCATGGCCGCGGCATAAACGAAGGGCTTGAAGGCCGAGCCCGGCTGGCGCTTGGCCTTGGAGGCGCGGTCGAACTGGCTCTCGGCATAGTCCTTGCCGCCGACGAGCGCCCGGATGGCGCCGGTGCCGTCGACCGAGACGAGGGCGGCCTGCGAGGCGTCGAGCTTCTTGCCGTCGGCGTCCAGCGTCGCGGCAATCATTTCCTCGGCCTTCTTCTCGAGATTGAGGTCGATCGTCGTGTCGATGACCAGGTCTTCCTTGATCTCGCCGATCATGCCCGGAAGCTGGTCCATTACCATGTCGGCGACATAATGCTCGGCGCCCGACCAGTAGCTCTTGGCCTTGGTTGGCGTCTGCGACATCGCCGTCTTGATCTCGCTGTCGGTGACGAAGCCTTCCTCGCGCATCGCGCCCAGCACGATCTGGGCGCGCTCTTCCGCCGCCTTCGGATCACGCGCCGGCGAGAGCCGCGAAGGGGCCTTGAGCAAGCCCGCGAGCAGGGCCGCCTCGCCGAGGTTCACGTCGCGTGCCGACTTGTTGAAGTAGCGCCGCGAGGCCGCTTCGACGCCATAGGCGTTGGAGCCGAAGAACACCCGGTTGAGATACATCGCTAGGATCTGGTCCTTGGAATATTTCTGCTCGAGCCAGAAGGCGAGCAAGACTTCCTGCACCTTGCGCTCCAGCGTGCGCTCCGGCGACAGGAACAGGTTCTTGGCGAGCTGCTGCGTCAGCGTCGAGCCGCCCTGGACCATGCGGCCCGTAGTGACGTTCGTCAGCATGGCGCGGGCCAGACCTAAGGGGTCGATGCCGAAATGGGAATAGAAGCGCCGGTCCTCGATGGCGATGACTGCCTGCGGGATATAGGGCGACATGTTTTCGAGCGAAAGCGCTTCGCCGCCCGTGGTGCCGCGGTTGGCGATGATGTCGCCGCTGACGGCAAGGATCTTCACGTTCGGCGGGCGATCGGGGATCGACCAGCTTTCGGCGCTCGGCATGCGCGCGCCGTAGTAGAGCACCAGGCCGCCGACGCCCATCGCGCCCCAGATGCCGAGTACGATGCACCAGTAGAACAGGGTGCGGACAAGGCCGACCAAGCCACCGCCACCGGAGCCGCGACGGCCGCCGCCGCGCTTGCCGGCTGGCTTCTTCTTGCCGCTGCTCCTGTTGGTCTGGCCGGAAGATTTGCCGCGTGGCGCCTTGCGGCTCGTGGTCACGCGGTCGCTGGCCTCGACGCGAAAATCGTCGTCGTCATCGTCCTCGTTTCCGCCGAACGAGGGCTCGATCCGCTGTCCTGACCTGCCGCTTGCTGCCATGCCGTTTGATCTATCCCTCACCGCCCAGCGGTGGCCCTTGGCGCTATCGTTGCGGCCAATCGATTTCGACGGCGGTAACGGCGTCCCACGCCCATCCGCCACGGCGACCGGGTGAACTTTAAATGCGGCAATTTAAGGGGTGGTTAAGAAAGTCGTTGTGAAAAAGCCTGATGGTTCAAAACCTTGACGCTGAGGCGCGCAGGCGCCTCCAGGTCCGAGCCCGTGCTCGCCGGTTCTCACTGGATGGCGTTTCGAAGCGGAGTCTCTTCGACCGATGCCGTGGGGCTTGCCGGATAGGGATCGGTGAAATCGTAGAGCCATTGGCTGAAAGGCATCCGCAGCAGCACCCGCTTGCCCAGATGGTTCATGGCCACCTCCTCGCAGTCGGCGGCCGGGTAGGCCCGACGGCCGCACATGCCGAGCGGGCTGTCGATCAGACGGAAGCCATGTCCCTGATAAACGAGGGCCGTCATCGCTTTGAGTTTGAGGGAGCCGGGCGGCAGCACCACGAGACGGAGGCTGGCAAGCCAGGTCGCAAGGATCAGGACAACGATGAGGGCGGTCGGAATCTGGAGCAGCAATTTCATTTGAGCGCCTGCAATTACTGAGTGAAAATTCATTCTTGGCTTACACGTAGATGTATGTAGAAAAAGCTGAACAAAAGGAACCTGCCATCAGTAGTTGTGGTTTCTATGAGGTTATCGGTCGCGGCGGTCCTCCGGATGCACCATCCGCGATCCGACGTCAGGGACGATGCCTTTGGCCCTGCCTTTCCTTCACGATTTTGTGCAGTGCAAAATGATGCCTTGAAATTGTTGCGGCGCATAACTATTATACGACTTATCGAAGCGCTGCACCTCCTCCCGCGGCGCCCGATGCGGATCGGCGGCACTCCTCCTCCCAGCTGCCGATCAAGTTCGAGAGCCCCGTGTACCTCCTCCCACACGGGGCTCTTTTCATTTTGCGCTTACGCCCGCGGCTTTCTGCTCATCGGCGTGACGCCGCCCACCGCCTCCCAAATTTACTGAGTCAAACGGATCGCCGGTGCCGCGCCGGACGGTGGCTGGCCTATGTCGTTATCGATCCGCTCGCGAATCCTGCTATGGCTTCGCCTCATTGTTGTGTTCGGCTGCCCGCGCGACAAAGGAGGACTGCCATGAAGCTTCGATCCACCGTCTTTGCCCTCGGCGCATTTGCAGCCCTGAATGGCGAAGCTCTGGCGCAGGACAGCGTCGCCTATGTCGATGACCGGTCCGATGGGGCCGCGCTCGTCCGCTCGCTCTACAACGCCGTCAACCGCAAGGAATATGCCCGCGCCTATGGTTATTTCGGCGAATCGAAACCCGTCGTCGGCTTCAAGGCGTTCACCCGCGGCTATGAGCGCACGGTGTCTGTCGAGATCAAGGTAGGCAAGGTGAAGACGGAGGCCGGGGCGGGCAGCATCTATTCCGCCGTTCCCGTCGCGGTGAAATCGATCGAGAAGCGGGGGCGGGTGCGGTTCTTCGCCGGCTGCTATGTCGCCCGCATCATCAATCCGTCGCTGCAGGTGCCGCCGTTTACACCCTACCAGATCGAAGCGGCGCGCCTGCACGAGGTGAAGGGGCCGCTCGAACAGGCGCTGCCCACTGTCTGCAACGCGCCCTGATATCCGTGATGGACGTGCCCTTCGCCTAGGGGAGGTCGCTTCCCTTCGGCGGCTGGCGCTCCGCCACGAAACGCGCCCGCTCGAACACCAGGATCACGATCAGCGCAAGCACGAACGGGATGACGAGGTAAAGCAACCGGAAGATCGCAAGCGCCGCAAGCACGGCAGCCGGGTCCATTTCCGGCAAGGCGGCGATGAAAATCAGCTCGAGTACGCCAAGCCCGCCGGGCGCATGCGACAGAAGGGCTGCCGAAAAGGACGCAAGGAAGATCCCGAGAATGACGATATAGCCCGGATTTCCCGCTTCCGGCAGGGCGAAATAGATGATCCCGGCGGCGCCGATCAGCTCCACCGGAGCGATCACCAGCTGCCGGAAAACGATCTTCGGCTTCGGGTAGTGCAGCTGGAACCAGCGCGTGCGGAACGACGGCAGCCCGACGAGACTGCCGATGACATAGAGCCCGATGACGACGAGGATGAGCACGCCGGTCGTGAGCGACATTTCGACCGGCAGGAACTCGGCAAAACGCTCGATGATGTCGGGCCGTACCAGAAGCACGACGGCCGATAGAACCAAGGTCCCGAGCGTGAAGGTGAAGGAGCAGAAGGCGACGAGAACGCCGACTTCGCCCGGGGAAAGCCCCTTGGAGCGGTAGGCGCGGTAGCGCACGACCGCGCCGGAGAACACCGAGGCGCCGAGATTGTGCGACAGCGCGTAGGTCGTGAACGAGCAGAGCGTGATGAACCAGAGCGAAATGCGGTGGCCGAGGTGGTCGAGCGCAAGTCGGTCGTAGGCCGCCAGAGCCGCATAGGCGAGGAGCGTCGAGCCGATCGCCAGAAGCCAACTCCTCAGCGAAATCGCATTGAAGCTTGCGAGAAACTCGTCGAACGACAGGCCGCGCAGCTCATGATAGAGCGCGTTCACCGAAAACAGGATCGCGAGAAGGCCGACAACGGGCCAGAAATAGGTCTGCAGCCGCTTCATGCCGGTGCCGCGATGGATGCGAGGGCGTGGCGGGGTTGTTTCAAGGACACTTCCGTTGCAGCGGCCGGAGGGTTTCTCCGAGCGGAGACGTTCAGTTTTCTGAGCCGCTTTGTCATAACGTCACGCCCGCAGCGCGACGCTTCGGTCCTTACCCTTGCCAACGATCCGATTTCCCTTCGTGATTTGTTTCACAAAAAGGAAGCACCTGAGACCCCGGAGGTCAAGGATTGTCGGCCCGCCGACAACGGAGAAACCGCCGGGAAACAGTGAAGGGGAAACGGTAAAGCGTGGACATCCCGCCGATCGGGCAGCGATGCATGCGCGTCGATGGAGCGCTTGCGTGCGAGGGTTGCATCATCTCCAGCCACGCAATCAAAGCGGAGAAGCCGTGGCGGAGAGCTCCGCCACGGCTTCCGGGGTCAAGTGGCTCGGGCGGGATGCGCGCAGAAAATCGCGCCCCGTCCCGCACCGATCATCAGGCGGCGAGCGCGTCGAGGATACGGATCCAGGAGCGGATGCCCTTGTGATAGGACTGCAGCTCGTACTTCTCGTTCGGCGAATGGATGCGGTCATCGGAAAGACCGAAGCCGACGAGCAGCGATTCCATGCCGAGCATCTTCTGGAAGTCGCCGACGATCGGGATCGAGCCGCCCATGCCGATGATGACGGCCGGCTTCGGCCACTCGTCGGACAGGGCGACCTTCGCCGTGTTGAGCAGCGGCGATTCGTATGGAAGATGGATCGCTGGCGAACCGCCATGGGCATGGAACTCGACCGAGCAGTCGGCCGGAACCTTGGAGCGCACATAAGCGCGGAAGGCTTCGCGGATCTTTTCCGGGTTCTGGTTGCCGACCAGGCGGAAGGAAACCTTTGCCGAAGCCTCGGCCGCGATCACCGTCTTGAAGCCTTCGCCGGTATAGCCGCCGGTGATGCCGTTGACTTCCGCGGTCGGCCGCGCCCAGGTCAGTTCCAGCACCGAGCGGTTCTTTTCACCCGACGGGATCGAAAGGCCGATTTCGCCGAGGAACTTCTCTGCCGTCTGGCCGAGCGTTTCCCAGGCCGCCTTGATCTGGGCCGGGGTCTCTTCGACACCGTCGTAGAAGCCTGGCAGCGTCACGCGGCTGTTTTCGTCATGAAGGCCGGCGAGAATGGTGGTGAGGATGCGGATCGGGTTGGCGGCAGCACCACCGAAATAACCGGAATGCAGGTCGCGGTCGGCAGCCCGGACGATGACTTCTTCGCCGACGAGGCCGCGCAGGCCAGCGGAGATCGCCGGCGTATCGCGGTCCCACATGCTGGTGTCGCAGACCAGCGCATAGTCGGCCTTGAGTTCGGCGGCATTGGCTTCGAGGAAGGGCTTCAGCGACGGCGAGCCGGATTCCTCTTCGCCTTCGAACAGGATGGTGACGCGGCAGGGCAGGGCGCCATGCACGTCCTTGTAGGCGCGCACCGCCTCGACGAAGGTCAGGAGCTGGCCCTTGTCGTCAGCCGTGCCACGGCCGGTGATCACCTTGCGGCCGGGTTCGATTTCCTTGATGCCGGGCTCGAACGGATCCGTGTCCCAGAGGTTCAGCGGATCGACCGGCTGAACGTCATAGTGGCCATAGAACAGCACATGCGGCGCATCGGGCTTGGCGCCGTCATGGTGGGCGACGACCATCGGATGGCCGGGGGTGTCGCGCACCGATGCGGTGAAGCCGAGGCTGTTGAGTTCGGCCACCAGCCATTCGGCCGCCTTGCGGCACTCCGCCTTGAAGGCCGGGTCGGTCGAGATCGACTTGATCCGAACGAGGTCGAACAGCCGGTCGAGGCTCCTTGGCAGGTTGGCGTCTGCGCGTTCGAGAACGGGGGTGATGTCAGCCATCATGCATATCCTTGCTTCAAGTTTCGCCGGAACCTACTGCATGCGCCGCCAAAGCGAAATCGATTTGAGCGATTTTGGGCAGAGGTCTCAGGTGACGGTGAACGGAGAGCCTGGCGCGTCGGCAAGGTGAGCGCCGGGGCGCCCGGATCGACGCGTCTGCCCCTGCTTTAGAACGGGCGAACGCCCGCTTTAAGCCAAATTTTTTGATGGAATGATCATAAGGGGGTGGTGCGTCAGGCGCGACTGTCGCTGCGTGCCACGCTCGCGAGCGCCATGCGCATATATTCGAGCATCAGTTCGCGTTCGAAATGCCTGAGGCCGGCAAGCAGCGACTGGTCGGCGGCAAGCGCTGCCTCCTTGGCGGCCGCCTCCATCTCCTTTGCCTTTTCGGTGAGGTAGATCTGCTGCGAGCGCTTGTCCTGCGGATGCTTGCGGCGGAGGATGAGCCCGTCGCGCTCCATGCGCGAGAGCGTGTTTGCCATCGTCGCCTGTTCGATGTCGAGGCGATCGAGCAGTTGTTTCTGCGTCAGGCCTTCCTCGGCCCAAAGCTCGAGCAGGATGGGAAACTGACCGGGCGCGAAACCAAGCTTCTGGCCGCGCTCGTGAAGCGCGCGCGAAAAGCTCTTAGCCAGCAGGCTGGCCAGGTAGGTCGCAGATTCCATACGATTGAAGGCCATGCCTATCGGTACGCCCGAACCGCCATGAAGACAAGTTACAATGCAGGCGATGGACCTTGAGACCGTCGGGTCTCACCGGGATTTGAGCGGAGGTGATCGGACGGCAGAAACAAAAAACCGTCACGGTGCGGAGGCGGCGCCGTGACGGTCTTTTGAAAACGGGACAAAGGCCCGGAGAGGGGGATAAGGCCTTTGTCCTCATCTGGTGCGGGCGGGGGACAGGCCAATCACCAGAAGACGGCATCACTCGGTGCCGTTGAGTAAGATTTGAGGATTCAAATGTGGCTTTTCAAGGATACCGGGGCTGAATCGGACATTACAAATATGTAACGTTTGCGTGAAGCCGAACGGGCGCTTGCGAAGCCTTTTGGCGCTCGATCTCAAGGCGAAATCAGCCCCCGTTTTCGCAATCCGCGGTGGCGATCGCGGCCACCGCGACCGGTGGAGAATGTAGTGTCTGGCGGGAAAACCGCAATGGACCTTTGGCTTGCCCCGCGCTATCCATTTGCCCATGAAAAACGGTGATCATCTCTTCCTCGTCGACGGCTCCGGATTCATCTTCCGGGCGTTCCACGCCATCCCGCCGCTCAACCGCAAATCCGATGGCCTTCCGGTCAACGCGGTATCGGGTTTCTGCAACATGTTGTGGAAGCTGCTCACCGATGCGCGCGACACCTCGGTCGGCGTCACGCCGACCCATTTCGCGGTCATCTTCGACTATTCGTCGAAGACCTTCCGCAACGCGCTCTACGATCAGTACAAGGCGAACCGCACGGCGCCGCCGGAAGATCTGATCCCGCAGTTCGGGCTGATCCGTCACGCGACCCGCGCCTTCAACCTGCCCTGCATCGAGAAGGAAGGCTATGAGGCCGACGACCTGATCGCCACCTACGCCCGGCTTGCAGAAGCCGCCGGCGCCGGCGTCACCATCGTCTCGTCCGACAAGGACCTGATGCAGCTCGTGACCTCGAACGTGTCGATGTACGACAGCATGAAGGACAAGCAGATCTCGATCCCGGAAGTGATCGAGAAATGGGGCGTGCCGCCGGAAAAGATGATCGACCTGCAGGCGATGACCGGTGACTCCACCGACAATGTCCCGGGCATTCCCGGCATTGGCCCGAAGACGGCGGCACAGCTGCTCGATGAGTACGGCGATCTCGAAACGCTGCTGGCCCGCGCCGGCGAGATCAAGCAGGCCAAGCGCCGCGAGAACATCATCGCCAATGCCGATCTCGCTCGTCTGTCGCGCCAGCTCGTCGAACTCAAGACCGACACGCCGCTCGACGTTCCGCTCGAAGAGCTGAGCCTCGAGCCGCAGAACGGTCCGAAGCTGATCGCCTTCCTGAAGGCGATGGAATTCACAACGCTGACGCGTCGCGTCGCCGCCGCGACCGGTACGGACGCCGATGCCGTTGAAGCAGCCTTGGTGCCGGTAGAATGGGGCGCCGAGGCGCGCGGCCCTGATCTCGACAAGGGAGATGGGGCGGAAAAGGTCAGCGAGGGCTCCTCCACCGCGGCTGCCGCCCGTGGCGAGGCCGCGCAAGCCGCCGCCGTCCTGTCGCGTGCCGGCGAAGCGAATGGCGCGGACGCGACGCCCGAGGCGCTCGCTGCGGCACGCGCTGAAATCTTCGCCAAGGCGCCGATGGATCAGAGCGCCTATGTGACGATCCGCGACATCGCCACTCTCGACCGGTGGATATCGGACGCGCGCGAAGCCGGTGTCGTCGGCTTCGACACGGAAACGACCTCGCTCGATGCAATGCAGGCCGACCTCGTCGGCTTCTCGCTGGCGATCGCCGACCACAAGGCCGACCCGACCGGCGCCTCGATCCGGGCGGCCTATGTGCCGCTGATCCACAAGACCGGCGTCGGCGACTTGCTCGGCGGCGGGCTCGCCGAAAACCAGATCCCGGTCGCAGAAGCCTTGAGCCGGCTGAAGCGCCTGCTGGAGGACCCTTCGGTCCTCAAGGTCGCCCAGAACCTGAAATACGATTACCTCGTGATGAAGCGGCACGGCATCACCGTCGAAAGCTTCGACGACACGATGCTGATGTCCTACGTCGTCGATGCCGGCAACGGCACCCATGGCATGGACTCGCTGTCTGAGCGCTGGCTGAACCACAAGCCGATCGCCTACAAGGACATCACCGGAACCGGCAAATCCTCGGTGACCTTCGACTTCGTCGATATCGACCGGGCAACCGCCTACGCGGCTGAGGATGCGGACGTCACGCTCAGGCTCTGGCATATCCTGAAGGCCCGATTGGCCGCCAAGGGGCTGATGCGCGTCTATGAGCGGCTGGAGCGGCCCCTGGTTGCCGTTCTGGCACGCATGGAAGACCGCGGCATCACCGTCGACCGCCAGATCCTCTCGCGGCTTTCGGGCGAGCTCGCCCAGGGCGCAGCCGGGCTCGAGGACGAGATCTATAAGCTCGCTGGCGAAACCTTCACCATCGGTTCGCCGAAGCAGCTCGGCGATATCCTCTTCGGCAAGATGGGCTTTGCCGGCGGCTCGAAGACCAAGACCGGGCAATGGTCGACCTCGGCACAGGTTCTGGAAGACCTGGCAGCCGAAGGCCACGAACTGCCGCGCAAGATCGTCGACTGGCGACAGCTGACCAAGCTCAAGTCCACCTATACCGATGCGCTTCCGGGCTTCGTCCATCCGGAGACGAAGCGCGTGCATACGTCCTACGCGCTCGCAGCCACGACCACCGGCCGCCTGTCGTCGTCCGATCCGAACCTGCAGAACATTCCGGTGCGCACCGCCGAAGGCCGCAAGATCCGCACCGCCTTCATCGCAACGCCCGGCCACAAGCTCGTCTCGGCCGACTACAGCCAGATCGAACTGCGCGTGCTTGCCCATGTTGCGGACATTCCGCAGCTTCGCCAGGCCTTTGCCGATGGCGTCGACATTCATGCGATGACCGCATCGGAAATGTTCGGCGTTCCGGTCGAGGGCATGCCGAGCGAAATCCGCCGGCGCGCCAAGGCGATTAACTTCGGTATCATCTACGGCATCTCCGCCTTCGGCCTTGCCAACCAGCTGTCGATCGAGCGCTCCGAAGCCAGCGACTACATCAAGCGCTATTTCGAGCGTTTCCCCGGCATCCGCGACTACATGGAAGGCACCAAGGTGTTTGCCCGCGAGCACGGCTACGTCGAGACGATCTTCGGCCGCCGCGCCCACTACCCGGACATCCGCTCATCGATCCCGTCGCACCGTGCTTTCAACGAGCGCGCCGCGATCAACGCGCCGATCCAGGGCTCGGCCGCCGACATCATCCGCCGCGCCATGGTGAAGATGGAGCCGGCGCTGGCCGAGGCGAAGCTTTCGGCCCGCATGCTGCTGCAGGTGCACGACGAACTGATCTTCGAGGTCGAGGACGCCGAGGTCGAAAACACCATTCCGGTCGTCGTCTCGGTGATGGAGAACGCCGCCATGCCGGCGCTCGACATGAAGGTGCCGCTGAAGGTCGATGCGCGCGCGGCGACCAACTGGGACGAGGCGCACTGATCTAGTCGGTGCACACCGGGTTTTTGATGGAAACCTCTCAGAAAACCTCAAAAGCCGGATGCGACGAATCTTGCAGCGCCCGGGGGCATTCCATGCTCCCGGGCGCCTTTCCATCAGGATGATAGAAAGCGCCAGCCGTCGCAGCCGGAACGATTGCCGGCGCGTTCAACTCCTCATAGGCAGCCTTTGGGAAGGGGCTCGAGCCTCATCCGAAACGGCTGCAATCGGAGAAGATCATGGCGCCGAAGACCTTCATTCTTGTCCTGTCCTGCGACGACAAACCCGGCATTGTCGCCGCCGTCACCACGGAGCTTGCCGCCCTTGGCGCAAACATCGCCGAGAGCAACCAGTTCTGGGATACCAAGACCAACAGCTTCTTCATGCGCATCGCCTTCCAGGTTGCAGCGAGCGTCCAGGCTGGTGATGTCGAGCGGGCGCTTCGCCCGGCCGTCGAGCGTTTCCAGATGCGGACCACGCTCACGGATGCTGCGGTCAAGCCGAAGATCCTGGTCCTCGTCTCCAAGTTCGACCATGCGCTCCTGCACCTGCTTTACCAGATCCGTGTCGGCTGGTTGAACGCGGAGGTCGTCGCCATCGTCTCCAACCACGAAGACAGCCGGCGTACGGCTGAAGCCGAAGGGCTCGCCTATCACTGTTGGTCGGTATCGAAGGACAACAAGGCCGAGCAGGAGGAAAGGCTTCTGCGACTGGTCCAGGAGACCGGCGCGGATCTCGTCATCCTTGCCCGCTACATGCAGGTGTTTTCCGACAATCTGTCGAAGCGCCTCTACGGCAAGGCGATCAACATCCACCATTCGTTCCTGCCGAGCTTCAAGGGCGCCAAGCCCTATCATCAGGCGCATGAG
This sequence comes from Ensifer sp. ENS08, assembly GCF_014852195.1. Taxonomy (NCBI): domain Bacteria; kingdom Pseudomonadati; phylum Pseudomonadota; class Alphaproteobacteria; order Hyphomicrobiales; family Rhizobiaceae; genus Ensifer; species Ensifer sp. ENS08. Next base: position 1,067,519 of record NZ_JACVBF010000001.1, on the reverse strand, counting down.
CGTGGCGTGAAGCTGATCGGGGCGACGGCGCACTACGTCACGCCGGACCTCGACGAAGGCCCGATCATCGAACAGGAAACCGAACGCGTCAGCCATGCCTTGACGGCGGAAGATTTCGTCGCCACCGGCCGCGATATCGAAAGCCGGGTGCTGGCGCGCGCCGTCAAGCTGCACCTGGAGCGGCGCGTCATGCTCAACGGTCACAAGACGGTCGTGTTCAGCTAGAGGGTTCCGGAAGGCGCTTCATGTAGCCGGTACTCACAGGGGTGCCGGCTACAGCTGTTACAGGCGGGATACGACGGCGGTCGCGGTAACGGCCGGCGCGCGGAAGCTGGCAAAGAGCCGGCTCAGACCCTCGCGTCCCTCGGCCGTCAGATCGAAGGTGCGGCCGAACAGCAGCCATTCCGTACAGAGCCCGAGCATCATCCAATGCAGGGTCCGTGTCGCGGAGGCGGGGGTCCAGGTCTCGTGCATCTGCCCCTTGGCAAGCGCGCGGGAAAAAGCGAGTTCGAGCACGACATTGTGGTGCTCGTCGAGTTCCTTCTGGCGGGCGAGGACCTCGCCCAGGTCGCCGTCGTAATTGGTGCGCAGCATGATCGTCAGAATGCGCTGGCGCTGCTCGTCGGCGGCGAGAACATCCAGCCAGTCGCCCATGGCACCTTCGAGGATGGAGAGTGTATCGGCAGCTTCCGCTTCGATCTCGCGGGCGACCATGTCTTCCTGCGGCAAGGGCACAGCGTCGTGCAGCGCGAGGAACAGGTCGGTCTTGTTGGCAAAGTGCCAGTAGATGGCGCCACGGGTCACGCCGGCGGCCTTGGCTATTTCTTCGAGCGTCGTGTTCGAGACGCCCTTTTCGTAGAAGACGCGCTCGGCGGCGCTCAGGATCTTCTGTCTTGTTGCTTCTGCATCGGCCTTTGTTCGGCGCATTCATTCCTCCTCATGCGACGGCCCGCCAGAGGCGGGCCGTCCAGTCTTGTTTTATTCGGCGGGTGTCGGGTTTTCTGCGGCTGTCGGTGTGTTCTCCACCTTCTTTCGGCTGAAGAGCTTCGTGACGAACACGAAGAAGACAGGAACGAAGAAGATGGCGAGCACCGTTGCCGAGATCATCCCGCCCATGACGCCCGTGCCGATGGCGCGCTGGCTGCCGGAGCTGGCACCCGTGGCGATTGCCAGCGGCAGAACGCCGAGCGTGAAGGCCAGCGACGTCATCAGGATCGGCCGGAAGCGAAGATGCGCCGCCTCCAGCGTCGCGTCGATCAGCGACTTGCCCTGCTCACGCAGTTCCTTGGCGAACTCGATGATCAGGATCGCGTTTTTCGCCGAGAGACCGATGATCGCGATCAGGCCAACCTTGAAGTAGACGTCGTTCGGCATGTCGCGCATCATCACGGCGAGCACCGAACCGATGACGCCGAGCGGAACGACCATGATCACCGCCACCGGGATCGACCAGCTCTCATAGAGGGCTGCAAGGCACAGGAACACCAGAAGGCACGACAGCGCGATCAGGAGAGGCGCCTGGGTGCCGGACTGGATTTCCTGCAGCGACTGGCCGGTCCATTCGTAACCGAAGCCTGCAGGCAACTGGCCCGCCAGCCGTTGCATCTCGGCGATCGCGTCACCCGAGGAGTAGCCGTGGGCGGCTTCGCCGCTGATACGGACCGACGGGTAGCCGTTGTAGCCGATCGTCTGGGTCGACGCCTTGACCCACTCCACCGTCGCGAAGGCCGACAGGGGCACCATGCCGCCATTGGCGTTGCGGACGTTGAGGTTCAGGAGGTCGGCGGTCTGCATGCGCTGACCTTCGTCCGCCTGCACCGTCACGCGCTGCATGCGTCCGGCATTGGGGAAGTCGTTGACGTAGGACGAGCCGAGGTTGGTCGAAATCGTCGAGTTGATATCGGCGAAGGTCACACCGAAGGTGTTGGCCTTCTCGCGATCGATCGTGACGCTGACCTGAGCCGCATCGGGCATGCCCTCGAAGCGGACGCCGGACAGCACCTTGCTCTCGGCGGCCATGCCGAGCAGCTGGTCGCGGGCCTGCGACAGCGCCGCCTGGCCGAGACCGCCACGGTCCTGCAGGCGGAACGAGAAGCCACCGGTGGTGCCGAGGCCCTGGATCGCCGGCGGCGACAGCGCGAAGCTGATCGCATCCTTGATCTGGCTCATCGCCATCGTCGCCCGCATGGCGATCGACTGTGCGGCGTTGTCGGCGTCACGTTCCTTCCAGTCCTTCAGCGTCACGAAGGCGAGCGCTGCGTTCTGGCCGGTACCGAAGAAGGAGAAGCCGTTGATCGCGATGATGCGTTCGACTGCCGTTTCCTGGCCGAAGATCTTCTCGGCCTGCTCCACCACCTCGGTCGTGCGGTTGCCCGTTGCTTCCGACGGCAACTGCATCATGACGATCACGAAGCCCTGGTCTTCGTCCGGAAGGAACGACGACGGCAGCTTCATGAACAGCCAGCCGAGACCGGCGAGCACCGCGACATAGACGATCATGTAGCGGCCGGTCCGGTGGACCAGGCGCTTCACGATGCCGCTATAGCCGTGCGACGTCTTGTCGAACGAGCGGTTGAACCAACCGAAGAAGCCACGCTTGGCGTGATGATGACCCTTCGGAACCTGCTTCAGGAAGCTCGCGCAGAGCGCCGGTGTCAGCGACAAAGCGAGAAGTGCGGAGAACAGGATCGAGACGACCATCGTCAGCGAGAACTGGCGATAGATCACACCGACCGCGCCCGGGAAGAAGGCCATCGGAATGAACACCGAGGCGAGAACCAGCGTGATGCCGATGACGGCGCCGGTGATCTGCTTCATCGCCTTGCGGGTGGCTTCTTTCGGCGTTGCCCCTTCCTCGGACATGATGCGTTCGACGTTTTCGACGACGATGATCGCATCGTCGACGAGAATGCCGATCGCCAGCACCATGCCGAACATGGTCAGAACGTTGATCGAGAAGCCCATCGCCAGCATGACCGCGCAGGTGCCGAGGAGCGCCACCGGCACGACGAGCGTCGGGATGATGGTGTAGCGGATGTTCTGCAGGAACAGGAACATCACGATGAACACGAGCGCGACCGCTTCGACCAGCGTCGAAAGCACCTTCTCGATGGAAACGGCGACGAAGGGCGAGGTGTCGTAGGGAACCGAATATTCGAGGCCCTGCGGGAAGAACTTCGCCAGTTCGTCCATGCGTTCCTTGATCGCGGCCGAGGTCGACATGGCGTTGCCGCTCGGCGAAAGCTGGACGGCGATAGCCGCCGACGGCTTGCCGTTCAGGCGCGTCGAGAAGGCGTAGCTTTCGCCGCCGATCTCGATGCGGGCAACGTCGCGCAGGCGGACGGAGGAGCCGTCCGGATTGGCGCGAAGCACGATCGCACCGAACTCTTCGGCGCTTTCGAGCTGGCCCTTGACGACGACGGGCGCGCTGATCTGCTGGGTGATCGGGTTCGGCTGTGCGCCGATCGAGCCCGAAGCGATCTGGGCGTTCTGCGCCGTGATCGCATTGGTCACGTCCGCAGCCGTCAGGTTCAGACCCAGCATCTTGTCCGGATCGAGCCAGACGCGCATCGAGCGTTCCGTGGCAAACAGCTGCGCACGGCCGACGCCGGGCACGCGCTGGATTTCGCTAAGCACGTTGCGGCTTAGATAGTCGCCGAGACCGATGGCGTCCATCGAGCCGTCGGTCGAGGTGAGGGCCACGATCATCAGGAAGCCGGAGCCGGCTTCATCGACCTGGACGCCCTGGCGCTTGACCGAATCGGGCAGGCGCGGTTCGACGCGGCGAACGCGGTTCTGGATGTCGACGGCCGCCTGTCCTGGATCGGTGCCCGGTGCAAAGGTGGCGCTGATTTCGACCGAGCCGGAGGCGCTGGAGGTCGACTCGAAATAGAGCAGGCCTTCGACGCCGTTCAGTTCGTCTTCGATCAGTCGCGTGACGCTCTGATAGGTGTCTTGCGACGAGGCGCCGGGGTAGCTCGTGTTGATGGAGATCTGCGGCGGCGCGACGTCAGGATACTGTGATACCGGCAGAAGCGGAATCGCAATGACGCCGGCGACCATGATGAAGATCGCCACCACCCAGGCAAAAATAGGCCTGTCGATGAAAAAACTAGGCATCAATCAAACTCACTTTGTAGCTTCGGCAGGCTTTTCGTCGGCAGCCGCCGTCGTCTGCGCTGCTTCGGCAGTCGGCTTGGCGTCCGGGTTCCAGTCCGTCGGCTCGACGGGGGCACCGGGGCCGATCTTCTGGAAGCCTTCGACGATGACCTTTTCGCCGGCCTTGATGCCGGAGGTCACTTGCCAGCGGGTGCCGATCGTGCGGCCGAGGGTCACGTTGCGGAACTCGACCTTGTTGTCGGCGCCGACGACATAAACCTGCGACTGGCCGGCGTTGTTGCGCTGGACGGCCTGCTGCGGAACGGTGATCGCGTCCTTCTCGACGCCCTGCTGCACAAGCACGCGAACATACATGCCGGGAAGCAGGTCGTTGTCGGGGTTCGGGAATTCGCCGCGCAGGGTCACCTGGCCGGTCGTCGCGTCGACGGCGGCTTCCGAGAACAGGAGCTTGCCCTTGTGCTCATAGGTGGTGCCGTCGTCGAGCACGAGCTGGACTTCGGCTTCCTCGCCGTCGCCGTTCATCATCTGGCCGTCCTCGAGCGCCTTGCGCAGGCGGATGAGGTCGGTCGCCGACTGGGTGAAGTCGGCGTAGAGCGGGTCGAGCTGCTGGATCGTCGCGAGATTTTCCGAGCTGTTGGTGCTGACGAGCGCGCCTTCGGTGATCAGCGCACGGCCGATGCGGCCGCTGATCGGTGCCGTCACGTCGGCATATTGCAGGTCGAGCTTGGCCGCAGCGAGGCCGGCTTCGGCGATCGCGACATCGGCGTCGGCGGTCGCAAGCAGCGCAGCCGCATCTTCCAGCTGCTGCGCGGCGACGACGTTCGCCTTCTTCAGCTGCTCCTGGCGATCGGCCTTCTGCTGGGCCTGCTGGCGAATGGATTGGGCGCGCCGAAGCGTTGCCTCTGCCTTTTCGACCTGGACGCGGAAGGGCGCGGGATCGATGCGGTAGAGCACGTCACCGGCATTGACCTTGGAGCCCTGCTGGAAGACGCGTTCGACGACAATGCCGGAAACGCGCGGACGGACCTCGGCGACACGGGTCGCGGCGATGCGGCCCGGAAGCTCGTTGGTGATCGGCAGGGTTTCGGTCTTGGTCGTGAAGACCGCGACGGCGGACGGTGGGAATGCGGCGGCGCCCTGTTGTGCTTCCTCTTTCTGGCAGCCGGAAAGAAGAATCACAGTTGCCAAGGCGGCGGCCAGTGTCGGTCGGTTCATGCGCATAGCGATGTCCATATTCGGTGACCGCAGGCGACAGGTGCATCTCGCAAGGTGCCCGTGCGGTCCGGAAGTGAAGGGGAGCGGAACCGGTATTGCTTGGGGAAAATACCGGAAAGCTAATATACAAACACAAATGTATGTTAAATCGCTTTGCAGCGCAACAGAGTCATTCAGCACGGCTATTCAAAAAATAAATAAGCCGCCACAAGGGGTTAGTCCCGTGGCGGCTGGTTTTCACGCAGCTGTGATGAGGCCTTAGCCTCAAAACGCATCAGGCGAGGACGCGGTCGTCGTCGCCGAAACGGTGCATGGCACCGACCGTCGGCGTCGCATAGACGATGTCGTCAGGCGCGTAGCGATGTTCGCCGAAGAGGCGGACGGTGATGGTGCCGACCTGCTCGGAATCGATATAGACGATCGTGTCGGCGCCGAGGTGCTCGACATGCACCACCTTGCCCTTCCAGTCGCCGCTCTCGCGTGAAAGCGCCATGTGCTCCGGGCGGATGCCGATCGTCTTGGCTTTGACATCGCCGAGCCGGGCGCCCTCGATGAAGTTCATCTGTGGCGAGCCGATGAAGCCAGCGACGAAGACGTTGGCCGGGCGGTTGTAGAGATCCATCGGCGAGCCGATCTGCTCGATCTGGCCGGCGTTGAGGACGACGATCTTGTCGGCGAGCGTCATCGCCTCCACCTGGTCGTGGGTCACGTAGATCATCGTTGCCTTCAGGCTTCGATGCAGCCGGGCAATCTCAAGCCGGGTGTTGACGCGCAGCGCCGCGTCGAGGTTCGAAAGCGGCTCGTCGAACAGGAAGAGCTTCGGTTCGCGCACGATCGCGCGGCCGATCGCCACGCGCTGACGCTGGCCGCCCGAAAGCTCGGCCGGGCGACGGGCCAGGTAGGGATCGAGCGACAGCATGTTCGCAGCCTTGCCGACCTTGTCCTCGATCTCCGCCTTCGGAGCGCCGGCCTGTTTCAGGCCAAGGCCCATATTGTCCTTCACCGACAGGTGCGGATAGAGCGCGTAGGACTGGAACACCATGGCGATGCCGCGCTTGGCGGGCGCCACGTGGCCGACTTCCGTGCCGTCGATCTGCACGCTGCCGGAGGTCGCGTCCTCGAGACCGGCGATGGTGCGCAGCAAGGTCGACTTGCCGCAGCCCGACGGGCCGACGAAGATGACGAACTCGCCGTCCTTCACCTCGAGGTCGATGCCCTTCAGCACCTCATGGCTACCGTAGGCCTTGCGGATGGATTTGAGTTGAAGCGATCCCACCTGGTTGCCCCCTTTAAAGTTTGACTGGTCTGCCGGTGCGCACGCTTTCGTCTGCGGCGAGGCAGATGCGTAGCGACTGCACGGCGTCGTTCATGTGACGGTCGAGGTCGATGTTTTCGCGAATGGCCTTCAGCACATAGGCCTGCTCGCGGTCGCAGAGTTCCTGGTGGCCGGGCTCGCCGTCCATCTTCAGGTCCTCGTCGGCTTTCAGGAAACGGCCATCGGGACCGGTTTCGGCATTGTGCAGCCGGATCACCGCGGTTTTGGTGTGCATGTCGATGTCGTCGGACTTGGCATTCTGGTCCATGACGATCGACACCGATCCCTTCGGCGACATCACGTCCTTCACGAAGAAGGCGGTTTCCGAGATCATCGGCCCCCAGCCGGCTTCGTACCAGCCGGCCGAACCATCCTCGAAGATCACCTGCAGGTGGCCGTAATTGTACATGTCGGGCGCGATCTCGTCGGAGAGACGGAGCCCCATGCCGCGCACTTCCACCGGCTTGGCGTCGGTGATCTGGCACATGACGTCGACATAGTGCACGCCGCAATCGACGATCGGCGACGTCGTCTTCATCAGCGACTTGTGCGTCTCCCAGGTCGGGCCGCTGGACTGCTGGTTCAGGTTCATGCGGAAGACATAGGGACCGCCGAGCTTGCGCGCTTCGGCGATCAGCCGGATCCACGAGGGGTGATGGCGCAGGATGTAGCCGATCACCAGCTTGCGGCCGTGCTTCTTCGCAGCCGCGACGACGCGCTCGGCGTCGGCGACGGTGGTTGCGAGCGGCTTTTCGACGAAGACGTCGGCGCCGGCCTCGAACGCCATGACCGCAAAGTCCGCATGGCTGTCCGAATAGGTGCAGATCGAGCAGAGCTCGGGCTTCAATTCGGCCAGGGCCGTCTTGAAGTCCGGATGGATCGTGTAGCCGCTCAGTTCCTCCGGCAGCGGCACCTTCGAGCGGTTGACGAGGCCGACGATCTCGAAGCCGGGATTGTTGTGATAGGCGAGCGCATGGCTGCGCCCCATGTTGCCGAGCCCCGCGACGAGGACCCGGACCGGTTTGCTGCTTGCACTCACTTGACTGCTCCTGCCGTGATGCCGCGGATCAGTTGCCGCGAGAAGATGACGTAGAGGACGAGAACCGGAAGGATGGCGAGCGACAGTGCCGCCAGAACCGCGTTCCAGTTGGTGACGAACTGGCCGATGAAGATCTGCGAGCCGAGCGTCACGGTCTTGGTGGCTTCGGCCGGCGCGAGGATCAGCGGGAACCAGAGATCGTTCCAGATCGGGATCATCGTGAAGACCGCGACGGTTGCCATGGCTGGACGGACGAGCGGCAGAACCAGGCGGAAGAAGATTGAATACTCCGACAGCCCGTCGATGCGCCCGGCGTTCTTCAAGTCATCGGAGACCGTGCGCATGAACTCCGAGAGAATGAAGATCGCGAGCGGCAGGCCTTGGGCCGTATAGACGAGGATCAGTGCCGTCAGCGTGTTGACGAGGTTGGCAGCGACCATGCCCTGCAGAATAGCGACGGTGCCGAGACGGATCGGGATCATGATGCCGATCGCGAGATAAAGGCCCATCAGCGTGTTGCCACGGAAGCGGTATTCTGACAGCGCGAAGGCGGCCATCGCCCCGAAGAGCAGAACCAGCGCGATCGAGACGATTGTGACGATGAAGCTGTTCTGGAAATAGGTGGCGAAGTCGCCCTGGCCGAGGACGGTCTGATAGCCGATCAGGCTGAAGGTCTGCGGCGTCGGGATCGTCAGCGGCGCCCGAAAGATCGCGTTGCGATCCTTGAATGAGTTGATGATCGTCAGGAACACCGGAAATAGCGAGATGAGCGCGTAGGCGATGAGCGCTGCATGCACGAAGCCGGTGCGGAGAAATGAATCGCGTGCTTTCGACATCTCCGGTCTCCTCAGAACTGGTAGCGGCGCATGCGGCGCTGAATGACGAAGAGGTAGAGCGAGACGCCGGCGAGGATGATGAGGAACATCACCGTGGCGATCGTCGCGCCCATCGAGCGGTCGCCGAGCTGCAGCTGGAAACCGAAGAAGGTGCGGTAGAGCAGCGTACCGAGAATGTCGGTCGAGCCGTCGGGACCGGCAAGCGCGCCCTGCACCGTGTAGACCAGGTCGAAGGCGTTGAAGTTGCCGACGAAGGTCAGGATCGAGATGATGCCGATGGCCGGCAGGATCAGCGGCAGCTTGATCTTCCAGAACTGGCTCCAGCCGGTGACGCCGTCGCATTCGGCAGCCTCGATCACCTCATCCGGAATGTTGAGCAGGGCGGCATAGATCAGCATCATCGGGATGCCGACATATTGCCAGACCGAGATCAGCGACACGGTGATGAGCGCCGAGCCCGGCTTGCCGAGCCAGGGGGCAAACAGCGACTTCAGGCCGACGAGGTCGAGCATGCCGGGTGCCACGCCCCAGATCGGCGACAGGATCAGCTTCCAGATGAAGCCGACGATCACGAAGGAGAGCAGCGTCGGCAGGAAGATCGCCGTGCGGTAAAAGGTGACGAAGCGCAGCTTCGGGATCGACAACATGGCGGCGAGCGCAACGCCGATCGGGTTCTGCACGCACATGTGGATGATGAAGAAGATGACGTTGTTCTTCAGCGCATTCCAGAAGTCGTGCGCCCAGCGCTCTTCGCCAAACAGCGTCTGGAAATTCGCAAGGCCGACAAAGGTCGACTGGCCGTCGACCGTGTTGAACAGCGAAAGCCTGAGCGTCTCGATCAACGGCAGGATCATCACCGCCGAATAGACCAGGAAGGCCGGCAGCAGGAAGACGAGGATGTGCCAGCGTTTCGGCCGCCTTGCGGTCGGCTGTCCCTCTTGCACTGAAAGAGCGTCACTCATGGATCCATCCGTTTCTAGAAGACCGGTCCCCAGACAATCATGATGCGCACCCGCGCCACGCGGCCGGTCGCGCCGCATGCCGTCTGCCCCTTTATCGAGGGCTCATGACGAAGGTTAAGTCTATCGCGTTCTTTTGCAAACGACTGCGTCGGTGGCCTCCCACTGTGGGAGGCCGGTGACGCTTCGGCTGGGGGAGTGCCGTCATTCGGCATGTCGCCCCGCCCGGTCCCTACGGCATCCTTAAATCCATCCGGCTAAAGGTGCCTATGCACGTCCAGAACGTGCGGCGCTGTAGGGCCGACCCTCCCCAAAAAGGGGAGGGAACCTGTTGCGCTTACGTCTTACTTCGCCGGCTTGTACCAGGCGTCGAGGCCCTTCTGCAGCTTCTCGGCGGCAACCTCAGGCGTATCCGTGCCGTTGATCACGTTGGCCGATTCGACCCAGGTCTCATTTTCCAGGCTCGGGGTGCCGCGTGCCAGGATCTGGTAGGTCGAGCGGATCGTCGGCTTGCACTTTTCGCGCCAGGAGACGAATTCCTGGGCGAGCGGATCGGTCATCTTCACCGGGGTCGAGTTGAGGCTGAAGAAGCCCGGCAGTGCGTTGGCGTAGATGTCGGCGAACTCAGGCGAAGCAACCCAGGTCAGGAAGGTCTTGGCCTGCTCGGCATGTGCGCTCTTGGCATTGAGGCCGATACCGATGTCGTTGTGGTCCGAAATGTAGCAGGTGTCGCCAGCGTTTTTGACCGGCGGCGGGAAGGCGCCCATCTTGAACTGAGCCTGGGTGTTGAACAGGCCGATCTCCCACGAGCCGGCCGGATAGATCGCGGCGCGGCCGAGCGTGAAGAGGTTCTGGCTGTCCGGGTAGGTCTGGGCTTCGAAGCCGTCGCCGAGATAATCCTTCCACTTGGCAAGAACGCGGTAGGGCTCGACCCACGGCTCATCGGTCAGCTTCTGCTCGCCCTTGATCAGCGCGGCGCGGCCTTCCTCACCCTTCCAGTAGTTCGGGCCGATGTTCTGGTAACCCATGGTTGCGGCTTCCCAGAGATCCTTGGTGCCCATCGCCATCGGGATGTAGTTGCCGTCGGCCTTGATCTTGTCGAGGGCAGCGAAGAATTCCGCTTCCGTCGTCGGGATCTGGATGCCGAGCTGGTCGAAGGCGTCCTTGTTGTAGATGAAGCCGTGGATGACCGATGCCATAGGCACGCAGAAGGTGGCCTTGCCGTCGTCGGTGGTCCAGGCGGACTTGGCGACCGGCGAGAAGTTTTCCATGCCCGGCAGGCTCGTCAGGTCGGCGAGGTGCTTCTTGTTGTAAAGTTCGAGCGAGACGTCGAACGGACGGCAGGTGACGAGGTCGCCTGCGGAGCCGGCGTCGAGCTTGGCGTTGAGCGCGGCATTGTATTCGGTCGGCGCCATCGGGGCGAACTTGACCTTGATGCCCGGGTTCTTGGCTTCGAAGGCCGGGATCAGCTTTTCCTGCCAGATCGCCAGGTCGTCGTTGCGCCAGCTTTCGATGGTCAGCGTCACGTCCTCGGCGTGCACCAGCCCGGCCGTGCCGAGAATGCTCGACGCAAGCAGCAGGCCCTTGATAGTCGTACGGGTCATTCAGCTTCTCCCTCTTATGTTGCGCCGTTTTGGCGCGGTTTGAATTCCAGGCTTATGTCAGGCCGTGACGATATCGATCGCCCGGCGCAGGTTCTGTCTGGCCTCTTTCAGTGCCGCCTCCGCGACCGCAACGTCCTTCGCGCCAGAGGCGAGAAGGATTGCGACCTTGACCGAGCCGGAGGCCATGTTGATCAGCCGGCCGGCCTCGCCAGCGCCGATGCCGGTAATGTCGGTAACGATGCGGATTGCGCGGCCGTGCAGCTTGATATTGTCGGCGCGCAGGTTGACCATGTGGCCGTCGAGGACGTGCCCGAGTTGAATGCCGACCAGCGTCGAGAACATGTTGAAGGCGATCTTCTGCGCGGTACCGGCGCCCATGCGCGTCGAACCGGAAACCACTTCCGGCGGCGTCTGCAGAACGATCGAAACGTCGGCGTCCTTGAACAGCGCCGCACCAGGATTGTTGGCGACAGCGATCACCTTGGCGCCGAGCTTGCGGGCCTCGTCGGCCGCGGCGAGCGCGTAAGGGGTGGAGCCGCTGGCGGAAACGGAAACAAGGCAGTCGCCCGCGCCGATACCGGCTTTGCGGACGTCATTGCGGGCAAGGTCCATGTCGTCTTCATAGCCGCCCGCAAGGTCGCTCAGGCTGGCGGTACCGCCGGCAAGCAGAACGACGATCTGGTCCTGGGGAATGCCGTAGGTGCCGGGCAGTTCGAGCGCATCGGCCATGGCCATCAGGCCGGAACTGCCAGCGCCCGCATAGGCGAGACGCCGGCCGGATGCGAGGGATTCGGCCGCGAGCGATGCGGCAGCCGCAATCGACTCGATCGCCGCGTCGACGGCCTTGGCGGCCGCCTGCTGGCCGGACGCGAGCAGCCGGAGCGCCAGCGCCGGATGCATAAGATCCAGGCCCTTGGCGTTGTCGTGGCGCTCTTCGGTCTTGGCTGACGGCATGGGTTGTATCTCCTCTTGGTCAAATTAATGCCAAAAAAATACCAATTGTCCAGCAGAATTTAAGTTTTGACGTCTTAAAAAACTAAACAGCTAAATTAGCCCTTGAATTTCAACGTATTGCAACGAAAACGAAACTGCAGACGGATTCAGGCTTGGTTATTGGTATTTTTTTGGTATCCTCAGTGGGCGGAGGTACTCATGACAAATTACCTGATCGGAATCGATGGCGGCGGAACGAGCTGCCGGGCTGCCGTGGCATCGGCGGACGGGCGCATTCTCGGGCGCGGCAAGGCGGGTGCGGCCAATATCCTGACAGACCCGGAAACCGCGCTTGCCAATATCGGTGAGGCCGCACGCGCCGCCTTTATAGAAGCGGGCCTTGATCCCCAGGGCATAACCGCTGCCAAGGCGATCGTCGGTGTCGCCGGGCACAATGTCGGCGACGCCGTGCATTATGTTAAGCGCCGCCTGCCGTTCGCCGCAGCCGATATCGAATCCGATGGCTTGATTGCCCTTCAGGGCGCGCTCGGCAATCGTGACGGTGCGGTCGCCATTCTCGGTACCGGTAGCATCTATATCCTTCGCCAGGGCGAAACCGTCAGCTATGTCGGCGGCTGGGGCTTCACCATCGGCGACCATGGCAGCGGTGCACGCATCGGCCATGCGCTTCTGCAGGAAAGCCTGCTTGCCTTCGACAATATTCATGAAGCCTCGGCGGTCACCGACAGCGTCCTTGCCGAATTCAACAACGAGGCGCGCGACGTCGTCGATTTCGCCCGCCTCGCCAAGCCCGGGGAATTCGGCCGCTATGCGCCGCGTGTTTTCGAAGGCGCCGCATCCGGCGACCCGGTTGCCGAGCGCATCCTGAAAGCCGCTGCCCTCACAGTGGACGAGGCGCTTGACGTCGTCGTCGTAAGAGGCTGCGAAAGATTGTGCCTTCTCGGCGGATTGGCGCCGCTCTATCGCCCCTGGCTTGCCGATCGGCATCAGGCCCTGCTCGTCGAGGCGGAAGCCGACGCGCTGACCGGATCGGTCGCCGTTGCCGCCCAGCGTTTCGGCACCCAGGCGAGGGCAGGCGCATGACGCACCAGCTCGCTTCCATTCTGCCGCTCGAGGGTCTGCAGTCCGGAGGGTCGGGGCCGCTCTATCTCAAGCTTCGGCAATCGCTCGAAGACGCGATCCAGTCGGGCAAGTTGAACCACGGCGACGCTCTGCCGCCCGAGCGTGATCTTGCCGACTACGCCAACATCAGCCGCGTCACCGTGCGCAAGGCGGTGGACGATCTCGTGCGCGACGGCCTGCTGGTTCGCCGCCACGGCTCCGGCACCTTCGTCGTCAAGCCGGTCTCCAAGGTGCAGCAGTCGCTCTCGCGGCTGACCTCGTTCACGGAAGACATGGCGCGCCGCGGCCTGAACACCCATGCCCGCTGGCTTGAGCGCGGCCTGTTTCACCCCTCTCCGGATGAGATGATGGCGCTCGGCCTTCCGGCCGACGCGCTGGTTGCCCGGCTCGGGCGCCTGCGCATCGCCGACGACATGCCGCTTGCCATCGAGCGCGCCAGCATTTCGGCGGAGTTCCTGCCGGACCCGCAGGCCGTCACCTCGTCTCTCTATACTGCGCTCGACAAGACCCGCTCGCGACCGGTTCGCGCCGTGCAGCGCATCTCCGCCTGCAACATCAAGGATCCGGATGCCTCGATGCTCGGCGTCGCCGTCGGTTCGGCCGGCCTTTCCATCGAACGTGTCTCCTATCTCGCATCGGGACGCGTCGTCGAATTCACCCGCTCGCTCTACCGGGGCGATGCCTATGACTTTGTCGCGGAACTGACGCTGTCGGAATCCTAAAAGCGACGGCTCCGCCAAGAAAGGGAATTGACCATGCAGACCAATATGCGCCGAGAAATCGACGAGATCCCCGAAGCCGCCCAGCGTCTGCTGGAACGCTCCGCCGACCAGCTGAAGGCTGCCGGCGCCGCACTGCGCGCCAAGGATCCGGCCTTCCTCGTCACTATCGCCCGCGGCTCCTCCGACCATGCGGCGCTGTTCCTCAAATATGCGATCGAGCTGCAAGCCGGCGTGCCCGTCGCTTCGCTCGGCCCGTCGCTCGCCTCGATCTACGGTGCCAAGCTGAAGCTCGGCGGTGCCGCGGCGATCGCGATTTCGCAGTCGGGCAAGAGCCCGGATATCGTCGCCATGGCAAAGGCTGCGACCGATGCCGGCGCGGTCTCGATCGCGCTCACCAACACGCTGCCGTCGCCGATTTCAGAGGCCTGCACCAACCCGCTCGACATCTTGGCCGGTCCGGAAATCGCCGTTGCCGCCACGAAGTCATACGTCAATTCGATCGTCGCCGGCCTTGCCGTGCTCGGCGAATGGACCGGCGACGCTGCACTTCAGCGCGCGGTCGCCGACCTGCCGAACCAGTTTGCCAAGGCCGTGAAGCTCGACTGGCAGGCCTTTGCCGACGATCTCGGCGAAGCCGAATCGCTCTATGTGCTTGGCCGCGGCCCGGCGCTCGCCATCGCCAGCGAAGCGGCGCTGAAGTTCAAGGAAACCTCCGGCATGCATGCGGAAGCCTATTCGGCGGCCGAAGTGCTGCACGGACCGGTGGCGCTCGTCGGCGCCAAGTTCCCGGTGCTGACGCTTGCAGCCCGTGATGCGGCCGAGACGTCGGTTGCCGGCATTGCCGACGGTATGGCGGAAAAGGGCGCGGTGGTTCATGCTACCTCGAACCTCGCCGCCAAGGCCAAGCGCCTGCCGTTCGTCGAGACCGGTCACCCGATCACCGACGCGCTGACGCTGATCCTGCCGTTCTACGGTTTCGTCGAGGCCTGGTCGCGTTCGCGCGGTCTCAATCCCGATGCGCCGGCAAGCCTCAAGAAGGTAACGGAGACGAGATGAGCGAGAGGAAGGCAATCACCGGCGCCCGCCTGTTCGACGGCGTCGAATGGCACGACGGCTGCGCCCTCGTCATCGAAGCTGGTCGCGTCAAGGCGATCGTGGCGTCGGCCGACATTCCCGCCGGCGCCGAACGGATCGATGCCCACGGCATGCTGCTGGTGCCGGGTTTCATCGACCTGCAGGTCAACGGCGGCGGTGGTGCGCTTCTGAACGAGGAGCCGACCGTCGAAGGCATCCGGCAGATCTGCTCGGCCCATGCCAAGTTCGGCACCACGGCGCTTCTGCCGACGCTGATCACCGATACGCGCGAAATCCGAAGCGCCACCATCAAGGCCGGCCTTGAGGCAAAGGCGGCCGGTGTGCCCGGTTTCCTCGGGCTGCATCTCGAAGGCCCGCATCTTTCGGTCGCGCGCAAGGGTGCTCATGATCCGAAACTGATCCGGT
This sequence comes from Ensifer sp. ENS08, assembly GCF_014852195.1. NCBI lineage: Bacteria > Pseudomonadati > Pseudomonadota > Alphaproteobacteria > Hyphomicrobiales > Rhizobiaceae > Ensifer > Ensifer sp. ENS08. Next base: position 1,052,134 of record NZ_JACVBF010000001.1, on the reverse strand, counting down.
CGATGGACGATGCCGATCTCGCCGAAATGCTCGATTGCGCCAAGGCGCTCGGTGTCCTGATGGTGACTGTGGCGCCGGAAAACGCCACCAGGGAGCAGGTAAAGGCGCTCGCCGATGCCGGTGCCGTCGTCAGCCTCGGCCACACGGATGTCGGCTATGAAACTGCGGTCGCCTACGCCAAGGCGGGTGCACGTACCGTCACTCACCTCTTCAATGCCATGAGCGGTCTCGGCCATCGCGAGCCGGGCGTGGTCGGTGCTGCGCTTGCCACCGGCACGCTGCATGCGGGCCTGATTGCCGACGGCTATCACGTCGAGCCGGCGTCGATGGGCGTGGCGCTGCGCGCCAAGGTGGGGCCGGGCCAGATCTTTCTCGTCACGGACGCGATGTCGCCGATCGGCACCGACATGAAGAGCTTCCAGCTCAATGGCCGCGAAATCCTGCGCGAAGGTGGCCGCTTGACGCTTGCCGACGGCACGCTTGCCGGCGCCGACATCGACATGCTGTCTTCGGTGCGCTTCGTGCACGAGAAGCTTGGCCTCCCGGTCGAGGAAGCCCTTCGCATGGCGTCCGCCTATCCGGCCGATGCCATGGGGCTTGCCACTCACAAGGGACGGCTGAAGCCCGGAGCGGACGCCGATTTCGTGTTGCTCACGCCTGAACTCGGCATGGGCTCCACCTGGATTGGCGGCGACCAGGTCTACGCAGCCTGATTGCCGCTTACGAGAAGATTTGACAAGAAGACCCGGAAAGCGCTCCGCTCTCCGGGTCTTTCCTATGAGGGAAGGAAAGGCGCCGATCAGCGCGGGCTGCGGGCCGCAAGCTTCACCTTCATCGCCCGCACCGTCTCCGGATCGGTGCGGCGCCGATCGGAAGAAACGAACCCCATATCGACCAAGCGTGGATCCTGAGCCGGCTCACTAATCGAGCAGGAGGAGTGCACCTCGTTGACCGTGAGGTGATCGAGCAGAGCGTCGACCGTCTTCAGCGTGACGCCGGATCCCGGCATGATCGACAGCCTGGCCTTGGCAAGGCCGATGATTTCGCTAAGGCGGTCGATCGCCTGCGGCGCGCTCCTGGCCCCGCCTGAGGTGAGAATGCGCTCGAAGCCAAGGTCGACTGCGATTTCCATCGCCTCGGCGAAATCCGGGACGAGGTCGAAGGCCCGGTGCAGCGTCATGCCGAGTCCGGCCGCATGGCCGCTGAGCTTGGTGAGCATCGACGTGTCGAGCCGGCCATCGGCAAGCGATGCGCCGAGCACGACGCCGGCCAGACCGGCATCCCGCACCGCGTCGATATCGCGGCGCATCGCGTCGAGGTCAGCGGTTGAGAAAATGAAGTCGCCGGGCCGCGGTCGGATCATCGCGTAGACGGGCACTCGTGGCGGGCCAGCCAGCGCCATAAGGCCGGGATTGGGCGTGAGGCCACCGACGGAAAGGGCGGCGCAAAGCTCGATCCGGTCGGCGCCGCCTTCGATGGCCGCGTAAAGCCCGTCGGCATCGTCGACGCAGACTTCGAGTTTGATGTCGCTCATGCCTTGTCTCCTGAAAGCCCGAGCAGCGCCGCGCCGATGAGGCCGGGCTCGATCCGGCATTCGCCGCGCACAACCAACGGCCGGTCGAACCGCCGCAGAATCCGGCTACGCACCGCCTTGTCGATCTCGGCGAGCAGTTCCTCGGCATTGGAAAGGCCGCCGCCGACGGGCACGATCGTCGCACCCGTGATATTGATGACGAGCGCTAGCGGCGAGCTGACGAGATCGACGAGCAGGTCGACCGTGCGTTTCGCCTCGGTGTCGCCAACCTTCCAGGCCTCGATGATCTCTTGGCTCGAAAGCGTCTTGCCGTGAGCGGTCTGGTGCAGCCGTTCCAGCCCGCGGGCGCCGCCGACGGTATCGACGCAGCGCTTCTGGCCGCAGCCGCAGGCGTAGGCGGGAATCGCCATTGGTGGATCCCCGGCCTCCGACGCGATTGCCGGGCCATGGCCCCATTCGCCGGCGAATCCGCCATCGGCATTGATCAGCCGGCCGTCGATGACAAGGCCGCCGCCGACCCCGGTGCCGAGGATGGCACCAAAGACGATGCGATGACCGCGCCCTGCACCCGCTCCGGCCTCGGCCAGCGCAAAACAGTCGGCGTCATTGGCGATCTTCACCGGCAGATGCAACGCCGCCTCGAGTTCAGCAACCAGTTCGAGCCCGTCGATGCAGGGAATGTTGGCGCATTTGATGCGCCGCGTCTCGGGATCGATCACGCCGGTGATCGAGATCGCCACGCAGTCCGGGTGTCCGCCCGCTTCGTCCAGAACCGATTCGAGCGCCTGCACGAACTGGCGGAAATTGGTAAGCGGCGTGGTTCGGCGCGGCAGCGGAAAGATCCGGTCGCGCGAATGCACGATCGCGCCTTTGATTGCAGAGCCGCCGATATCGAAACAGACGATCATGCCTCACCCCGGATGATCGCCTCGACCGAAAGCGCCACCGAAAGCAGCCGGTCGTCCTGGTGATGCGGGGCCGCAAGCTGGAAGCCGACCGGCATTTCCGCCGCCCCGAGCCCGCAAGGAATGGAGATGCCGCAGAAATCCAGGAAGTTGCCGATCGAGGTGTTGCGCAGCGTCTTGCCGTTGATCTTGAAGAACAGTTCGTCGTCTTCGAGAAGCGGCGCGATCGGCGGGGCGACATGGGGCAGCGTCGGGTGGGCGATGAGTTCGTTCGGCTTCAGACTTTCGACCGTCTCGTGGATCAGCTGGTCGCGCGCGTCGAGGAGAGCGATGTAGTCGGGCATGGAGATCTTCTCGCCGAGCCGCGTGCGGGCGACGACGCGTGGATCCATCGCGTTGGCCTCCGGCCCGGCCAGACGCTCGCGGTGCAGCGCATAGGCCTCCGCCGTCACCAGGGCGCCGTGGCGGGCCATCAGCCCGAACACGGCCGAGAAGGATGGAAAAGCGCGGCGGCTGACGGCAACGCCCGCCTTCTCGAGCCGCTTGATCGCGTCCTCGAAGGCCTCGACGACTTCCGGCTCCGCATCGTCGAACACCACTGTTTCCGGGATCACCAGCGCGATGCTCGAGAGGTCGGCGCGGCGCACGGTCGGCGCCGTCAGCCCGTGCATGGCGGCGTCCACCCAGACGGCATCCTGTACCGTGTGGCAGAGTGGCCCGAGCGAATCGAGGCTTTCAGCCAGCGGAAAGATGCCCTTCATCGCATAGCGGCCGCGCGTCGCCTTGTAGCCGACGATGCCGGTGAAGGCTGCGGGAATGCGGACAGATCCACCGGTGTCGGTACCGATGGCCGCCGGCACCAGTCCGGCCGCAACCGCGACCGCCGAGCCCGACGACGAGCCGCCGGGAATGCGCTCGACGTCGGTGGCCGCGGGGTTGCGCGGCGTGCCGTAGTGCGGGTTGAGGCCAAGTCCGGAGAAGGCGAATTCACTAAGGTTGGTGCGACCGACACTGACCATGCCGGCGGCGGAAACGGCGGCGACCACAGGCGCGTCGCTCGTTGCCGGCGCGTTCGTCCGAAGCACGGCCGAGCCGGCGGTCGTAACGTTGCCGGCGGTGTCGAACAGGTCCTTCCAGGCGACCGGCAGGCCGTCGAGCAGACCGAGCGACCGACCGGCCCTGAGACGCTTCGAGGCAGCCTCCGCATCCCGCGTCGCGCGCTCCGGCGTCAGCTCGACAAAGATGGCGTAATCGCCGTGTGCGTCGATCGCCGCATAGGTTTCCTTGGCGAGCTCCACCGGATCCAGCTTGCCGCTCTGCACCAGCACCGAAAGGCTGGCGAGTGTCTTTTGTTCTGTCATGTCATCCTCCGCGGAGCGCTGCTGCCGGCATCCCGTATGTCTACAATATCGCCGCTCCCGGCGTTTTCCATGCTTCCCTTAGACGAGGCGCATGAATCTTGCATAAAGACGGGTGCCTGCCGGGACTATCTTGTCGCCGGTAGCGCCTCTGCCTACATGCACCATCGAACCTTGGCCCATGCTGGAGAGCGATGATGATCCTGGACGCGGCGCGACTGTCGCTTGCCAATCTGTTTGCACCCGAGACCCGATCGGTCTTCTGGAAGGTGCTGGGGCTGACGATTCTTGCGCTTGTCGCCCTGTGGTTTGCGGTGCGCGAGGTGTTCATCTGGCTCGCCTTGCCCTGGTTCGACACGCTGATGCCGGGCACGCCCGTCTGGGCCGGCTGGCTGACCTTCGTGCTCGGCATCTTCGCAAGCCTTGGCTTGGCCCTGGCGCTCGCCCTGCTTCTTGCGCCCGTCACCGCACTGATCGCCGGCTTCTTCCTCGACGACGTCGCCGACGTCATCGAGAAGCGTGACTATCCGAACGAGCCCCCGGGACGGCCGCTACCGCTCGGCGAGGCGGTTGCCGGCTCGCTGAAGTTCCTGGGCGTCGTGATCCTCGGCAACCTCCTGGCGCTGGTGCTGCTGCTCGTTCCGGGCGTCAATCTCGTCGCCTTCTTCCTGGTCAACGGTTATCTGCTCGGCCGCGAATTCTTCGAGTTTGCGGCGATGCGCTATCGCGCGCCGGCGGAAGCGCGGCTCTTCCGGGAAAAGCACCGCTCGACCGTCTTTCTCGCCGGTCTGCTGCTCTCGGGCTTCCTGGCTGTGCCCTTCGTCAACCTTTTGACGCCGCTCTTTGCCGCCGGCCTGATGGTGCACCTGCACAAGCGTCTTTCGGCTAGGGATCCCGGGTTCTCGCTGCGTGTGGCGGCGAAGGCATAAGGCCTTGCTTGACATAAGGCCGGCTGTGGCCAATCTGCCGGCAAACGGCGCCGCGCGCCCATGGAGTTTGCAAGAATGAGCAACACCGACGAACGGATCACCCGCCTCGAGGAGACCGTGGCCCATCAGGCCAAGACCATCGAGGAGCTTTCCGATCAGCTTGCCGAGCAATGGAAGGTGGTCGAGCAGGCGCGCGCCAAGCTCGACCGGCTGACAGAAAGGTTCCTGACGCTCGAAGAGCAGTCTCTCGACGCGCCGGCAATCACGAAGCCGCCGCATTACTGATCGCCGCGCTCACGTCAGGACAAGCAAAAAATGGCCGCCGGTCCAATGAACCGGCGGCCTTTTTCATGACGCAAGCGCTGCTCTTAGTAAGGGCAGGACTCGTCGCTCATGTAGTCGTGGACCTGGACCTTGCCGGCAATGATTTCGGCTTTCACCTTTTCCACCGCGTCGAGCATCTCGGGCGTGATCAGCGCCTTGTTGTTGTCGTCGAGCGCGTAGCCGACGCCGTCTTCCTTGAGGCCGAGGTTGGAAATGCCGAATTCGAACTTGTCGTTCTTGGCTGCCGTGAAGGCTTCGTAGACGGCGACGTCGACGCGCTTCAGCATCGAGGTCAGGACCTTGCCCGGCTGCAGGGCGTTCTGGTTGCTATCGACGCCGATGCCGAGCTTGCCCGCATCTGCGGCTGCCTGCAGAACGCCGACACCGGTGCCACCGGCTGCGTGGTAGACGACATCCGAGCCCTGGTCGATCTGGGACTTGGCGATTTCGCCGCCCTTGACCGGGTCGTTCCAGGCGTCCGGCGTCGTGCCGGTGTAGGCTTCCAGAACCTTGACGTCAGCGCCGGTCGACTTGGCGCCGCCAACGTAGCCACAGGCGAACTTGTGGATCAGCGGAACGTCCATGCCGCCGACGAAGCTGACGGTCTTCGACTTGGAAGCGAGACCGGCGAGAACGCCGACGAGGTAGGAGCCTTCCTGTTCCTTGAAGACGACCGACTTGACGTTCGGCTTCTCGACGACCATGTCGATGATCGCGAACTTGATATCCGGATATTCCGGCGCGATCTTCTCGAGCGAAGCCGCCCAGTTGAAGCCGGCCATGACGATCGGGCTGTTGCCGTCGCTGGCGAAGCGGCGCAGCGCCTGTTCGCGCTGGGCATCGTTGGCGATTTCGAACTCGCGGTATTCGACGCCCGATTCCGTCTTGAACTTCTCGGCGCCGTTAAAGGCAGCCTCGTTGAAGGATTTGTCGAACTTGCCGCCGAGATCGTAGATGATCGCCGGCTTGATGTCGGCGGCCAGTGCCGTGGCGGACATCATCGAAAAGGCAAAAAGACCGAGAATTGTTTTTTTCATCGTGCAGCCCTGTTGTCGCTATTGATCTTATTGGGTCCTCCCGCCGGCTCCCTGACGGAAGCCTGTCTGCGGAACCCACCCCCTTCTCCTTGGGGCTAGGGTGGCGCATCCTTGCACGGTCACGGCAAAAAAACACTCAAAATTTTTCAGATGGTAAAAATTGAAGCCACGAATATCGACACCCGTAAGGCACCGGTTCTGTTGCATTTTTTGAGATCATGACAAGGTGTCCCGGTCGGTCCGGCGCGGCCTCAGGGTTGTGGGTATCGCGACCGCGCGCGGGATGCCATCCGCGGGGTATGCGTCTAGTGGCCGATCGGGCAGCTGACGCCGGTGCCGCGCAGGCCGCAATAGCCGCTGGGGTTCTTCGCCAGATATTGCTGGTGGTAGTCCTCGGCGAAATAGAACGGTCCCGCCATGCCGATCTCGGTCGTCACCCTGCCGCCGTGATTGGCGTGCTTCAGCGCCGTCTGGAAAGTGGTGCGCGCGGCCTTGGCGTGCGCCAACTGCTCGTCGTCATAGGCATAGATCGCCGAGCGGTAGGTGGTGCCGATATCGTTGCCCTGGCGCATGCCCTGCGTCGGGTCGTGTCCCTCGAAGAAGGTCCTGAGCAGGCTCGCGAGCTTCACCTTTTCCGTATCATAGACGACCAGGACCACTTCGGCATGGCCGGTAAGCCCTGTCGTCGTTTCCTGGTAGGTTGGGTTCGGCGTCAGCCCGCCGGCATAGCCGACCGCCGTCACGTAGACGCCGGGGATGTTCCACAGCAATCGTTCGGCGCCCCAGAAGCAGCCCATGCCCAGAAGGATGCTCTTGGTGCCGTCGGGGTAGGGGCCTTTCAACGGCCGGCCGGAAACGAAATGTGTCTCGGCCGTCGGGATCGCGGCGTCACGGCCCGGCAGCGCCGTCTGCGCGTCCGGCATGATCGTTTTCTTGTTGAACATGTCGATCAGGAACATCAGCACACTCCTTTCGATGCGAAGGCCGCCTGCAATGCGTCAGGCGGCGAATCGTCCGGCCGCCGGCCGCTTCTTGTATCCGACCATCCATAGCACGAGGGCGATCAGCGCCAGCACCGCAAAGGCCGGCTGTTGCAGCAGCCAATGCAGCATCCCGTGCCAGATCGTCGGTGCGGTATCGGAACGTTGCGCAAACTGGACCCAGCTTGCCGTGTCGGCGCCAAGCGCCTCCAGGTCGTCGCCGAGCGATGTCATGACCAGTTCCGATGCTGCGACCGACTGGATCGCGTCGACGGCACCGGCAAGCACGGCGGCAAACAACACGACGGCGCTCGCCAGCCTCAATAGAAATCGCATCGGACTGCATTCCCTTCAATTCGCTGGCTGGCGCCGGTCATCGGCTCGGCGCGTCGCCCTGCCGCATCTTCTCCGATCGCCCGTGCCTCGGACAAGGCCCGACAATGAAAATATGCGGCAATCTGGCATGCCGGAGGATGTGGCCGAGACGGGCCGGACGCATCGGACACGCCCTGACGCAAGAGATAAGCCCCTTGCCCGGAGTGCACAATGGGAACCGGGAACCCGCCAGCGTCACAAGATGTCAATAATCTGTCAGAAAGCAGTTGATCCCGGGCAAATCATCGGTATATAGACGCGCGTCCGCCGGTTCTCAGCCGGCTGACGCCGAAGGGCCCCGCCCTTCCCATCCAGCCGGATTGACCATCGGCTGCTGACGGATGGACAGGTGGCCGAGTGGTTGAAGGCGCACGCCTGGAACGCGTGTATACGTGAAAGCGTATCGAGGGTTCGAATCCCTCTCTGTCCGCCATTTCCCCCTTGTTCTGCTTCCATTGCCAATGCGCATTAAGCGCTACCCTTGTCCCATCTACTGGCGGGTATTGATCTGAGGCGCCGTGACAACGTCGTTTGGTGCGCAAAGTCGCGTCCTTTCTTTTCTCCTCCTGCTGAACAGCGCACTTGTTATTGAGATAAGTCCGTGCTTATGTGTTTGGCATGATCGAGAACGAGATATTCCGAGCCCTGGCTGACCCCACGCGCCGCGCCATCTTCGAGAAGCTTGCTGACGGAAGCATGAATGCCAGCGCTTTGCGGGAAGGTATGGACATAAGCCAGCCGGCCATGTCCCAGCACATTTCCGTGTTGCGGAGTGCCGGGTTGGTGAAGGAGCAGCGGCAAGGTCGGTTCGTAAACTACGAAGTCGACCCGGACGGGCTGGCGCAAATTGCGCAGTGGCTCGCGAAATACCGTGCCTACTGGCCGGCACGCATCGAAGCTCTGAAGATCTTGCTGAAGGATATGGACCAATGAACCGCGAAATCAGCGCCCCGGACGATAACAGCCTTGAGCTGGAATACGAACTCGACGAGGCGCCGCAGAAGGTCTGGCGCGCAATCAGCATCCCGGCGTTTCGCGAAAACTGGCTACCGAAAGAGGCATTGGCCGACCCCGATGGCGCCGTCGTCGTGCCTGGAGAAGAGGTCCGCTACAGGCTGCGCGAAACCGAAGCTCCGTTTCTCGAAAGTACGGTCACATTCCGGATCGCCCCGATTGGTTCGGGCGGCACCCGGCTGCGGATCGTCCACGAACTGCCGAATGTTCGCGGCGGTCGCGTGACCAGGACGGCCGCGAACAGCAACGATTCTCTCATGCTCGCCGCCTAGACCGGCGAGCTTCCCCTCAATCTCTGGATAAATGGAGTTCGCCGATGCGCGAAGCGATGCAACTCGTCCCTATGGTCGTCGAGCAGTCGAACGGTGGAGAGCGGTCGTTCGACATCTATTCCCGCCTGCTGCGCGAGCGAATCATCTTTCTCAACGGTGAGGTGAACGACACGGTCTCTGCGCTGGTCTGCGCCCAGATGCTTCTTCTCGAAGCGGAAAACCCGAAGAAGCCCATCCATCTCTATATCAATTCGCCGGGCGGCGTGGTGACCAGCGGTTTCGCCATGTACGACACTATGCGCTACATCCGGGCACCGGTGCATACACTGTGCATGGGGACCGCACGGTCGATGGGTTCGTTTCTGCTGATGGCCGGCACGCCGGGCCAACGGGCCGCCTTGCCCAATGCCAGCATCCTCGTGCACCAGCCATCGGGCGGTTTTCAGGGCCAGGCGTCCGACATGCAGATCCATGCCGAGGAGATCCTTCGCACCAAGCAGCGCATGACGCGCCTCTATGCGGAACATTGCGGACGGACCTACGAGGAGTTCGAACGCGCCATGGACCGGGACCGTTTCATGACCGCAGAAGAAGCATTGGAATGGGGCCTGATCGACACCATCCTGAAGGTTCGCGACGACGGCGAGCCGGCGGCTGCCGGTGGCTTTGCTCTCTGACAGCGAGGTTCCCGATAGACGGCTATCCGCCAATGAGCACGTTCCGCTGCACCATCTACCGAAGGCGTTCACTCTGCTACGGGAGCGATGTCTGCGCCGAGGAGCGTGCCTTGTCGGCTCGGAGATACGAATAGCATCGCTCATTCAAAACACGGACGAGCATCTCTCAGCCGAGAGCGGGATCTGCTCCAGATAGCGTCTGCTATTCCGTCGGGCAGCATCCAACCATGGCGCAGGCGCGCCCATAGAGCCTATCCGTCGCGTCAAGCAACCAATTGGCTCCGTCGAGTGCCACCCGCACGGCGTTCAAAAGCGACCAGTCGATCCGCCCTAGTACTTCCGCCAGGAGCTCATGGCGTGCTTGGCTGGGGTCTGCCAGGACCGTTGCGATCACGTCGTGATGCTGGGTGATATCGATAGCGGCAGTGGCGCTCGCCGGATCAAAGTATGGAATGCCCAGCTGGGCCAGGAGTGCCGAAACTACCAGCTTGCACAAGGCTTTGCAAAGTTTGCAGGGGAGCTCTTCATAGGCCTTCTGCATTGTTCTCTTGAAGAAGCCGACCGTGGCTCGAAATGCTGCTCCGGCGTGAGACTTGATCGACAGTTTGAAGCTATCGATCGCGGAACCTGGCTGGAGAATATAAAGCTCCACCCTGTCTTTAAGCTGGTCTCCCGCCAGATTTCCGGGATTGTCGCGTGTATACACGACGCCGCGCAGCTTCTCGATCAGGATAACGACGTAGCCGTCATCCTGGGTAATCAACAGATCACGGTTGTATAGGTATTCCCCTTCGCCCTCGATTTGGATGATCTCAAGCGCATCTTCCCGGAAGGTATTCTCGCTCAGGAACATGCATCAGCCTCCCGTTCGCTCAAAAGTTGACCCTAGCGCAATGCGACTTTGGTCGGAATTCGCCTAAAAGTGGTATGGGGAAATTTGATGCATCGGGCGTCTTCTTGCACCGGATCCCGCAACTGAGTTGAGTCCGCAGACATTGCCTTCGCCAAGATGGTTGCGGCGTAGCCGGGCGAAATAAATCGTCGCCCGCGCGATCCGTTTCGCCTCTCCGCTTCGTCTTTCGTGCATCCGCAACGAAGGAGAAGCACCATGACCACTGCACCCGTCACTCTCGTCAACGTTCTGAAGGTCGAACCCGGCAAGCAGGAGCAGTTGATCGCGCTGTTGAAGCGCAATATCGACACCGTCATCCGCACGCTCGGCGGCTGGCGGACGAGCCGGCTGATTGCTGCCAGGGATGGCACCAGCGTCATCATCTATTCGGAATGGGAGACGCCCGCGGCCGTCGAGGCGATGCGCGCCGATGTCAGGATGAAGGCCTATTTCCCACAGATCCTCGAATTGGCGAGCCTCGAATCGGTCATCGGTGAGGTGGTCCTCAGCGATCACAGCTGATGTCGAACGGCTGTGCGTTGCCGGAGCCGGTTTCGATCGGTCAGGCAGCGGACATTTTCTTCAGTCCACGCTATCGTCCGAACCGGCCCCTGGAGATATCCCGATGGAACTCGATATCATGAATACGGAAGACTTCGAGGATCGCTTGAGGGATCTCCGGCCGCGGCTGCACCGCTATTGCGCGCGCATGACCGGCTCGGCCGTGGATGGTGAGGACGTGCTGCAGGACACGCTGATCAAGGCCGTGCAGGCGCGGGCGGATGGCGTGGTGGTGAACAATCTCGAAGGCTGGCTGCTGCGCATCGCCCACAACACCAGTCTGGATTTTGTGCGCCGGCGGTCCAGGCACAAGATCGTCCCGCTGCTCGATGACATGGAAGACGCCCCGCTGCCCGAGGCGGACATCGTCGCGATCGGCTTTCAAACCTTCCTGCAACTGCCGGAACTTCAGCGCTGTGCGGTGATCCTGAAGGATGTGCTTGGTCATTCGATCGAGGAAATCGCCGCTATCGCCGAGTGTACGCCGGCGGCGGCCAAATCGGCGCTGCAGCGCGCCAGGGTGGCGCTCAGGCACCTGACCGAACGCCCGGAGGATATGCGGCTGCCGCTGATGTCCGACGCGAACCGGCACAAACTGGCAAGTTTCGTGCGCTTCTTTCAGGGCGGCGACTTCGATGCCATCCGCGCCATGCTGGCCGACGATGTAAAACTTGAGCTGGTCAACAGGCTGAAGCTGGAGGGTCGCGAGGGCATCAGCCGCTATTTCACCCGCTATGCGCAGGAGACAAAGTGGCGTTTCGCGCTCGGCGCAATCGAAGGGCGGCCGGCCATGCTGGTTTTCGACAGTGCCGGCCCCATGAAAAAACCGGCGCATTTCGTCGTTCTCGATTGGCGTGGAGACGAGATCGCCGCGATCCGCGATTTTCTCTTCGCCCCCTATGTGCTTGAAACCGTTGATTGGGTTCGCCTGGCTTGAACTGCGAGAGAGCGGCTCTTTGCCAATTGAGGGTCCGTTCTCCGTCAAATGTTGACGGTTCCGCGCTATTCTTGGACTTTCGCTGGTATCGGCAGCCGTTGGGTTTCGGCAGGTTTCCTTGGCCGGTGTGGCACCGGCTCCGAGCATCGCGGGGGACCGGTTGCGTTCTGGGGAGAGGCAGCATGAGTTTGGCGAGCGACGCGCGCTTCTGGGACCGGACGTCGCGGCGATACGCCAAGGGAACGATCGCGGACCCGGCCGCCTATGAACACACGCTCGACCGCACCCGCGCCTTGCTTCTGCCCGATGACCGCGTGCTCGAACTCGGTTGCGGCACGGGAACGACGGCGTTTCGGCTGGCGGGCGATGTGCGCGATTACCTTGCAACCGATTTTTCGACCGAGATGATCGCCATTGCCCGGGAGAGGTACGCCGTCGACCTGGTTCCGAACCTCGCCTTTCGCAGCGCGACGGCCGAAACGCTTGCGGCCGAACGTGGGCAGTTCGATGCGGTGCTGGGCTTCAACTACCTGCATCTCGTGCGCGATCTGCCCGCCACGCTCGACAACATCCATACCCTGCTTGCCTCCAGGGGAGTGTTCATCTCCAAGACGCCCTGCGTCGGCGACATGAACCCGCTCGTCCGGCTCCTGCTGTTGCCGGCGATGCGGGCCGTCGGACTGGCGCCCTATGCGGGAACTTTCAGCGCAGCAGAACTCAGCCGGCACATCGTCGCCGCCGGCTTCGAGCTTCTGTCGGCGGAAAATCACGCATCGGCGAGCAACGACAACCGCCCCTACATCGTCGCCCGGAAGCGCTGAGGTGTTAGACCAGAGCAGCCGCGCTGCCCTGGTCTCGACGCGTTCCAGACACGCGCTGCCGCGAGGGCTGAGTGGTCCTGCCGAGCCGCCGGTTGTCGACGTTCAACGCCTGCGCGACAGGATCGATACCAGCGCCAGGCCGCCGATCACCGAGACGTGCTCCAGCGCCACGGTCATGTCGCGGAAGGCCTCTTCGCCTTCCTTCAGCCAGAAAGGATGGGCGATCGGGATCGTCAGCACCGTGAAGACGGCGAGCGCCCCGGCGGCAAGCCAGACCCAACGGTTGAGGATGATCAGCAGAGAGGCGCCGATCTGCAGGATCAACGTCATCGAATTGAACAGCCATCCCGGCGTCAGGCCGAAGCCTTCCATGATCGCGACGTTGGCGTTGAAGTCGAAGAGCTTGACAGGGCCGCTCGACCAGAAGACGAGCGTTAGCAGCACGCGGGCGAGAATGCCGAAGACGCGCGAATCGAGAATGCTTGCGATAGGGCCTGACATGGATCATCCCCGCCTTGCTGTGAGAAAGGCGACCCTGCGCGCGCTCGCGATCGCCGGTGTCTGTGCGATGGCGACCAGGCCAGCGAGCCAGCAGGCGGCGCTCGATGCTCCGGCGCCGCCGGGCTCGGCGATGCCCGCAGATGCCGTTCCAGTCCCGGGATTGTCAGTCCTTATCTGGCTTTCCAATGCCACGTCGGCCCCCATTTCCGATTGAACCGACGGGGTTTGTAGAAGCTCAACCAGGCTTGAGGTCAAGAAAACGGCCATGTGACAAATTGGCTGGCGCTGGCGGCGGTCGGTCGACTAATAGTTAGCTATTGCGCTAAGTATTGACGCGTGATACTTAGCCTTATGGAACAGTATTCAGACCGATTGGACGTGATCTTTCAGGCGCTCGCCGATCCCACCCGCCGTGCGGTGCTTGCGCGGCTCGGCGGCGGTCCGGCGAGCATCAGCGATCTCGCCAGACCCTTCGACATGGCCCTGCCGTCCTTCATAAAGCACATCCACTACCTTGAAGGCAGCGGGCTCATCCGCACGCACAAGGAGGGCAGGGTGCGCACCTGCGCCATCGAGAAGGCGCAGTTCGCCGCGGTAGAGAGCTGGCTTTCGGCGCAGCGCGCGCTCTGGGAAGGCCGCGCCGACCGGCTGGAAAAATTCGTCACTGAACACGAGGAGGAATGACCATGATCCGCTCTCCCGATCCTGAACTCGACCTGACGATGGCGCGCATCATCAAGGCGCCGCGCGCGACGGTCTGGCGCGCCTGGAGCGATCCCACTCGGCTTGAGCAATGGTGGGTTCCTGAGCCGGCAAGATGCAAGGTGATCGACATGGATCTCAGGCCCGGCGGCAGTTTCGTGACGCGGATCAGCGAAGGCGGCGGCGCATTCGTGCCGCATATCGACGCCTGTTTTCTCGCGGTCGACGAACTCTCGCGCATCGTCTTCACCGACACGCTCGTTGCCGGTTGGCGGCCGGCGGAAAACGCCTTCATGACGGCGATCATCACCCTCAGCGATCATCCAGCCGGCACCGAATACGCTGCCCATGTAATGCATCGGAGCGGCGCGGACCGGAAGATGCACGAGGAGATGGGTTTTCACGACGGCTGGGGAACGGTTGCCGGGCAACTGGCCCGGTTCGTCGAGCAAACTCACTGAGGAGACGATCCCATGCGCAATATCGTGCTGCAGATGATGACGACACTGAATGGCCGCCTCGACGATCCGCTTGCCTGGATGGGGACGGTGGTCGACGAACAATACCGGGCGATCGACCGTCTCTACGCCGGCTACGACACGGTTCTGGTCGGCCGCACCACCTATGAGGAGATGGTCGGCTACTGGCCGGGCGCGCTGAAGGACGAGGCGGGCGGCGAGACCAATCGGGTGATGGCAGGGCGTATGCACGACTATCGCAAGATCGTGTTCTCCCGCACCGAAGAGCAGGCGATCAGCCGCTGGCACAATGCCGAGCGGGCGGTGGTTCCTGATGATGCGCTCTCGCGCTACCTGACCGACCTGAAGGCTGAGCCCGGCCGGGATATCCATCTGTCCGGCGGCGCGAGCCTGGCGCAGACGGTGATCGGCCTCGGCCTCGTCGATCGCTACCACTTCTTCGTCTACCCGGTCGTATCGCCGGGCGAACCATGGTTCGCCCGGCTTCGCGACAAGAACGAGCTGCAGCTGATCGGCAGCGAGCACTACGACAACGGCGTCGTTGGGCTCCACTACGCGACGGTACGCGACGCAAAGTCGGCGCGACCGAAAAGCTTCTCGGAGCTCATTGCCTAAGAGCAATTCCAGGAAAAGTGCGAAGCGGTTTTCCGTCCGGAATTGCGCGGCTTTTGGGATCACTCCCCGGCTTGCAGGGTGGTGAACAGCCGGTCGTAGGTCGGCGCCAGAAGGCGTAGGCTTGCGGCCGCCTCGGCATCCCTGCGCAGGACCAGCGGATACTGCAGCGCGCCGATCAGCCGTGCCTGTTCGCCGGCGATGGCGGCGGATTTGGCAAGGCCTGCCCGCGCCAGGCAGGACGCCGCATCGCCGGCGCGGCGGGCACCGACACGAACGGCGAAGTGCACGAGGTGAGCCCGCAGGTTCTTGTCGCAATGGTCTTCGATCAGAGCGGCGAGCGCTTCGGCTGCGTCGGCACAAGGCTGCCCGTCGGCACCAGCCGGTCCGTGGTCATCGAGAGCCAGTGGATCGCGGCCGGCACCGAGGCGCGGATTGCCTCGACCTCGCTCACGTCGGCGACACGAGAGAATCCCCATCGCATGGTGTAGGGGTCGCCGTAGCTCAGCGTCTCGGCGCCCCAGGCCGTCATGAAATCGTGGAGCGGCAGGGAGGCGTAGGGATATCCTTGCGGGTCGTGCATCAGCACGCGCGTCTCGTCGATCGCGAGGACCACGACGTAGTGATCGGCCTCGATCGGTCCCGTCATGCCGGGCTGGTGCCTCAGATGCCCCATCTCCACCGGGCCGACCCAGACGGGACCATCCTTCAGCGCCGAGCGCAGGCGGGAAAGCGCGTCCTCGGGCTCGCCGCCGCTGCTGACCTGCGACGTCCAGCCGAGCGCCTTCAGCGCGCCGTCGAACCCGGCCTCCGGATCCCAGCCGTAGGGGTCGAAGAACGGCAGGGTACCGCCGACGATCTGCATGCCGAAGGGGCTACCGGTGGCAAGCTCAATGGTCGAGGTCGAGGGCGCGGCTTCGCCGAACATCATTGCAAATGAGTTGGCGTAGCAATAGGGGCCGGAGCCCACATAGGAAAAGTGCTGCATCGGTTGGTCCTTGAGTGATTGGAGCGTGCGGGGATTGGGTTAACGCACGATGGGGTAGGCGACATCGAAGCGGGTACCGCCGCTGCCGGGATAGATTTCGTAAGGGCTGCCGAAGCAGCTGAGATCGTCGCTTTGCTCGAACCAGGCTTCGATCGCGTCATAGACGCGGAGCACGGCCGGAAAGGTTTCGAACGGTTCGGCCACGGCCAGGAACGCTTCGCGTCCCGCCGGCTGAAGGCGGATGCGCAGATCACCAGTGGGTTCGAGGCTGCCGTCATAGCCAATCGCCACCTCGACGAGACCCTTGCCGTCGTGATTGACCGGCTCGTGGAAATGCAGCGTCATCGGTCCGTCGTCGCTCTTGCCCGATTGCGCAAGATAGCCGCGGATCTCCGCTTCGGCGCTTTCGGTGAAGGCCTCGAGCGCATCCACCGTCACATGGTGCTGGCGATAGACGATTTTCGAAGGCGCGACGTCGCGCACGGCAACGGCCCTGACCAGCGGATCGTCGCCGCCGCTCGATTGCCGGATGATTGCCTCCACCAGCTCGCGCTGATCCTCGAGTCGATTGCTCTGCACCTCCAGCCAGGCGCGCAGCTCCGTGAGGCGAACGTCGGGCTGAAGATCGATCAGCCGTGCGATCCGGGCGATCGGCAGGCCTAGCTGCCGTAGCCGGGCAATCAGCCTGGCGCGGCTTGCCTGCGTGGCGGCGTAATAGCGGTAACCGGTCGCGGGATCGACATGGGCAGGCACCAGCAGGCCCTGCTCGGCATAGAGCCTGAGTGCTTTCGGCGACAATCGTGTGGCGGCGCCGAAGCGGCCTGCGAGGAAGTAGGAATCGGTCATGAAGGTAGTCTGGGGCCAGCCCCAGGGGCGAGGTCAAGGGGCATGTTGCCGGCTTTCCTGTTGAAGACCTCCCGGAGCAGGCGACCGCTCCGGGAGGGGCAAGGCTATCGATTTTCGAGCCGGTTGAGAGACGCCAGCGCCAGCAGCGTGATCGTCGCCATGCCGAGGCAATAGCCGACGAGCGGCCAGGCCGTATCACCGCCAAGCAGGAGAACGGCGCCGGTGCCAATGAGGCTGACGATCAGGCTCTGGATCGAGAAGTAGAGCGCGACCGCCGTCCCGGCGATGGCATCGAAGGCCTTGAGCGCTCCGTTGGCGGTGACCGAGGCGCTCATGACGATGCCGAAGGCGATCACCCACATTGGCAGCACGAAGCTCTGGAACGACGGCACAGCCGAGGCTTCGCCCGCGCCAAGCAGCAGCCCGCCGAGGATGATCAAGGCCATGCCGCGGGTCAGGCAACCGGAGGTCCCGTAGCGGGTGACGAAGCCCCTGGCGAAGCGCGTGGCGATGATCATCACGACGGCGGCGGTGGCGAATGCCAGGCTAAAGCCCAGCTGCGAATAGCCGGCGCGATCGATAAGCAGGCGTGGCGCCGTGGAGAAGAACACGAAAAACGCGCCCATCGCCGTGCTGAAGCCAAGCGTATAGGTCCAGAAGGCGCCACTTGCGAGCATGGGCCTGAAGCTCGGCCTCATCGGTGCCGCGGCGTCAGGCCGGGTTTCCGACCACCGCGGCAAGGCCTGGCCGAGTGCTGCAAGGCCAAGCATGGCAAGCGTCAGGAAGATCGCCCGCCATCCGAAAGCGCCTGATATCAGCGCGCCGGCGATCGGCCCGAGCGCCGGCACGAAGGAGAGCATGGCGCTGAAGAGGCCATAGATGGTCACACCCTCCGGACGTGCGCCATAAACGTCGCGCACGGTCGCGAAGGTCGCGACCAGTGCGGCCGATGCGCCGGCCGCCTGGACAAGCCGCAAGGCGACGAAGACCGGTGCCGAGTTGGTTGCGGCCAGTCCCAGCGAGGCCAGCGCAAACAGCGTCGCGCCACCGAGAAGAACGGGACGGCGGCCGAAGCGGTCGGACAGCGGGCCGAACAGCAGCTGACCCAGCCCCAAAAGCAGCATGTAGAGGCTGAGCGTGAGCTGGACGACTGCGGGCGACGTGCCGAGGATCGCCGGCATGTCGGGCACGACGGGCAGATAAATGTCCATGGCGAGCGACGCCAGGATATCGAAGGGCGCCATCAGCAAAAGGGCTGCCGGCAGCGAATAGGACCAGGTGAGGGAATTACGATCGGGCATGATGAAACATCCGCGCAAATGAAAAACATTCGGCGGCGATCTGCCACTTCATCAAATCTTCTGAATGTGAGCCGACAGACGCCGCAACAACTTATTCAACCGTTGTTGCGGCTTACCTGGTTGCTGACGGGTCGGTCCTCATCTGCGGCTCCTATGGCGGCTCTCCAGCGATAACGCCAAGCCAGCCGAAATCTCATGCCGGCATGTCCTATCATCGGGATTTCCGGACGGCAACTCCTGGCTCAGCTATCAGCCTCGGCCGCGCCCGGCATCACCGCCAGCCGGTTCTCGACGCTGGTGACGCCGATCACCGATGCTGCGGCATCGCCGGCGCAGGCGATGTCGGATGCCTGCGCCACATGACCGGAAAGCACCACGATCCCACCGAGCGCCATCACCGAGATCTCGCGCGTATCGATCATCGCCGCATACTGGATGTAGCGTAGCACCTTGTCGGCGAGCGCATCGTCGATGAGATGCGGATCGTCGTCTTTGTGCGCGTAAATGGGCTTCTCTGTCGGCATGGCTCGTTCCTCATGCTGTTTCGGAACGCCTGCGGCCGGGGAATGTTCCCCTCCCTGTGCCCGCTGCTCGCGCGCTTGCGGCGCGGGTGCGAACAACGTTATTGCTGGCAGGACCATTCCAGGAGCGGAAAGAGGAAAGCATCTGCGGTCTTCCGTCCGTCTCCCGCTCTACCTCATGAGAACAGACCCCGAAGATCTTGGATCGATCCGCTCCAAGGTCATCGTGATCCAGGGCCCGCGCATGTCCGACATCTTCCAGAACGTCCTGCCCATCTTCATCCTGATCCTTGCCGGCTGGTTGCTGGTGCGCCTGGGTTACCTGAAACCGGCCGTCGGCGAAGCCTTGGGCGATTTTGTCTTTCGCGTCGCCGTGCCCATCCTGCTGTTTCGCACGATTGCGGAAGCGGATTTCAAGGACGGTTCGCCCTGGCCGCTCTGGGTCGCCTATTTCTCGGGCGTCGCGGTGACCTGGACGTTGGGACACGTGGCGGCGACGCTCGTCTTCGGGCGGGATGCGCGCATGGGCGTTCTCGCTGGCGTCTCCTCCGCCTTCGCCAACACGGTCTTCATCGGCCTGCCGCTGGTGTCGCGAATCGTCGGCGAGGAGGGCATCGTTGCGATCTCGATCCTGCTTTCGGTGCATCTGCCCGTCATGATGATAGCGGGCACGCTCTTGATGGAGCGTGCAGAGCGGCGCGCCGGCGGCAAGCCGGGGCAAAGCCCGCTGCAGCTCTTGGCCGGTGTCGCCCGCAATCTGGTGCGCAACCCGCTGGTGATCGGCCTTGCCTGCGGCGCCGCCTTCCACCTTATCGGCCAGCCGCTTGGCGGTCCGGTCAAGACCGTCGTCGATCAACTGGGGTCGATGGCAGCACCCGCGGCGCTGATCTCGATCGGCATGGCGCTGGATAAATACGGTCTTGCCGGCAATCTCGGGCTCGCTTCGGTGACGAGCGTCTTGAAGCTCGCCGTCATGCCGGCGGTCGTCTATGCGAGCTGCCACCTGCTCGGCCTCAACGACAACTGGACGACGGCGCTGGTGCTGACGTCGGCCGTGCCGACGGGTGTTAATGCCTGGCTGATCGCCAACCATTTCAATGTCGGCCATGGGCTGGCGTCCTCGACGATCACGCTGACGACCGCGCTCGGCGTCATCAGCGTTTCGGTCTGGGCCTATCTGCTGATGTGATTACCGCTCTCTCCGGCAAACTGTTTCGCCGCAGAGGCTTGGATCCGCCTGAACGTTCCGTGCGCAACATCTCTGCCTATCCCCGAATACGAAAAGGCCCGGCGCGAGCCGGGCCTTTTGCATGGGATCGTTTCCGACCGCTGAACTTATTGAGCCGGTGCCGGCTGGCCTTCGGCAGGCTTGGCTTCGGTTGCCGGCGCTTCGGCCGGCTTTGCACCTTCGGCGCCAGCAGCCGGTGCGGCTTCGGCAGAACCGGCAGATGCGTCCGGCAGTGCTGCCGGAGCGTCGGACTGCTCGCGCAGCCAGGCGATCAGGTTGGCGCGCTCGTCGGGCTTCTTGACGCCGGCAAAGCCCATGGCGGTGCCCGGAACGTGCTTCTTCGGTGCTTCGATGAAGTAGCTGAGGTGGTCGTAGTCCCAGACGACCTTGCCGCCTTCGGCAAACGTCTTCATGCCGGCCGAGTAGCTGAAGCCCTCATGCGAAGCGATCGGACGGTTGACGAGGCCCCAGAGGTTCGGACCGACTTTGTTTGCGCCGCCCTTGTCGGCGGTGTGACAGCTTGCGCATTTCTTGAACACGGCTTCACCGGCAGAAGCGTCGGCCTTGAGCAGCAGCGGCTTGATGTCGACTTCGACTTCCGCGGCACCACCGGCACCTGCTTCAGACGTGCCTTCTTCCGCAACGATCGTAAAGCCTTCCTTCTCGGGAGCTTCGGAATGGAAAATGCCTTCCGATGCAATGGACACGGACATCAGAACGAAGACCGTTCCCAGAAAGGCGCCCACGCCCATGTTCACATATGAATTCATCTGCAAACGCTCCCTTTGCCACCGGCGCAAACAAAAACCCGGCCTATCTTGAAATCGCGCGGAACCTATGTCTTTTGGCTCTGCGTTGCAACAGTGATTATCGGCCCCTAACTGAGACTTATTGACACTTTCGGCGGGGTTTTTGAAGGCCAGATCATGAATCGCGAAAATTCAGGTAAAGTCATCGTGCTCATTCCGGCGCGCATGGCCTCGACACGCCTACCCGGAAAGCCGCTCGCCGATATTTGCGGCCTGCCGATGATCGTCCAGGTCGCGACCCGAGCGCAGGAAGCGGACGTCGGCCGCGTCGTCGTTGCCGTTGACGACCAGCAGGTCTTCGACGTCGTGCGCGAGGCCGGCTTCGAAGCGATAATGACCCGCATCGACCACCAGTCCGGCTCGGACCGGATCTACGAAGCGCTGCGGAAGGCCGATCCGAACGGCGAAGCCGAGATCGTCATCAACGTCCAGGGTGACCTTCCGACGGTCGAGCCGGCATCGATCCGCGCGGCGCTGAACCCGCTCGAAAATGCTGCCACCGATATCGCCACGCTGACGGTGGCGATCACCGAGGAGAGCGAGAAGACCAACCCGAACATCGTCAAGGTCGTCGGTTCGCCGCTTTCCGACACGCGCCTGCGTGCGCTCTATTTTACCCGCGCGACCGCGCCTCATGGCGAAGGCCCGCTCTATCATCACATCGGGCTCTATGCCTATCGACGGCAGGCGCTGGAACGCTTCGTCTCGCTTCAGCCCTCCGTGCTCGAACGCCGCGAATCGCTGGAGCAGCTGCGTGCGCTCGAAGCCGGCATGCGCATTGATGTCGAGATCGTCGATTCGGTCCCGCTTGGTGTGGACACGCCGGTGGAGCTGGAAAAGGCCCGCCGCATCCTGTCTGCCCGTACCCACTGATATCAGAACCTGAGAAGGACGCTACCGTGACCGCCAAGACCAACAGGATTTCCTTCCAGGGCGACTATGGCGCCAATTCCGACATGGCCTGCCGCGACATGTTCCCGTCGATGGAGCCGCTGCCCTGCCAGACCTTCGAGGATGCCTTCGTCGCGGTCGAGAACGGCGACGCCGATCTGGCGATGATCCCGATCGAGAACACGATCGCCGGCCGGGTCGCCGACATCCATCACCTCCTGCCGGAATCGCGGCTGCACATCGTCGGCGAATATTTCATGCCGATCCGTTTTCAGCTGATGGTGCTTCCGGGTGTCACGCGTGACGAGATCCGCACCGTGCACAGCCACATCCATGCGCTCGGCCAGTGCCGCAAGATCGTGCGCTCCAACGGCTGGAAGCCGGTCGTCGCCGGCGACACGGCGGGCGCGGCAAAGCTCGTCTCCGAAAAGGGCGATCGCTCGATGGCAGCGCTCGCGCCGCGGCTTGCCGCCGATCTCTATGGCCTCGAAATCATCGCCGAGAACGTCGAGGATACCGAGAGCAACGTCACCCGCTTCGTCGTGCTGTCCAGGGAAGAGCAGCGCATCGCCCGCACCAGCGACGAAGAGCTGATCATCACCACCTTCGTCTTCAATGTCCGCAACATCCCGGCAGCGCTCTACAAGGCCATGGGCGGTTTCGCCACCAACGGCATCAACATGACCAAGCTCGAGAGCTACCAGCTTGGTGGCCGGTTCGTGGCGACGCAGTTCTATGCGGATATCGAAGGCCACCCGGATGACGTCGGCGTGCGCCATGCCATGGACGAGCTTCGCTTCTTCTCCGAAAAGGTCCGCATCCTCGGAACCTATAACGCGCACCCGATGCGCGGCGTTCTCTGAACAGGCCGCTCCGGCGCCAAGTTGTTGAGAAAGGCCTGCGTAGGCAGGCCTCGACCGCCTCCCAAAGCGGTGAGGCGGTCGCTATCGCTAGCACGCTGCTTGGCCCCTCAGCTCCGCCTGAAGGCCGCGAATGCGCCTGATTTCTGACCAAAATGAAGCCTGCGGTTGTGGTCTTCTCGCGCCGCACATATCTGATCCTGCCATCTGGCTAAGGTTTTCAGAGCATCACGTTTAAGTCCTGAGCGTACCGTTCGCGGTGATTTTCCGAGAGAATCATTGGTTTCGCCACGCCCTACGGGGGTGAAAGTGGCAAAAATTCGTTAACCGGCTACGCGTCTGGCGCATGCCTAGTTTGCAATCGTGGCGCTACACAAATTTTAGGCAAATGCCTATTTGACGCTCGTCAAGTAAGGAGTGTTAAAGATGAAGATCCGTCAGAAGATCATGGAATATGCGAAGACCCGCCGTGCGATCCGCGAGCTGAATGCTCTCGACGATCACGCACTGAGCGACATCGGTCTGTCCCGTTCGCAGATCCAGGCCGCCGTTTACGGCCGCTAATTCCGTACCATTCGCGCATCCCGCCGCTTCAGGCTGGTGGGATGCGCGCTGCATACCCTCTGGCTCACGTATCGTAGAGGCAGACGCGCAGCCGGTGACCATCCGGATCGAGCGCGACGAAAGTCGGACCGAAGTCCATTTCGGTCAATTCCTGCGCAATCGACAGGCCTTTCCCCTTCCAATCCTCGTAATGTGCGCGCACCGCGCCCTCGTCCTCCACCATGAACGCCAGTTCCGACCGGCTGCCCGATGCCGCCGGCTCCGGCGCGACCGTATGTTCGGCCCAGAGCCCGAGCGTGAAGCCACCCGGCAGCTCGAAGGACGAGAAGGTCTGGTAGGTGACGCTTGGTTCCTGCGCGAGAAGCGCGCGGTAGAAGGTCACGCTTGCGAGCGGGTCCTTGACGTAGAGAACGATGAGATTTGCCTTGGCCATGCTCTTCCTCCTTGTTGCGGGAGGTGCAGGCTAGGGCTGGCCGCTGCCAGTTTCTGTCAGCATCGGCGCACCAACACCCGTCAGGAGCCGACCGTCTCTCGCTTCGACGCCGCCATGTTCTGGCTCGCGCGCCAATCCTTCATCAGCACCTGCCGGCGGCGGGGATAGCGCGCCTCGGTCACCGTCATCTTCTGCATGCGGTCGGCGCGAAAGTGCCGGAAGTCCAGGCGCAGCTCGCACCAGGCCATGACCATGCGCACGTTCTCAAAGAAGCCGAGGGCAAAGGGCCAGACGGTGCGCTGCGTCGCGCTGCCGTCATTGTCGACGTAGTCGAGTTCCACCTTGCGCTCGTTGCGGATTGCGCGCCTAAGCGCGGCGATGTCGATGCCGTTGGTGGCCGGCGGGCTCGGCCCGACGAGCAGGGTCGAACTGTCGAGCTCCTCGCGAAGTTCGGCCGGCAGCACCGCGGCAATCTTGGCGAGCGCATTGGCGGCAGCGCCGGCGAGATCGTCGTCGGTGCGCTTGGAGACCCAGCGCGAGCCGAGCACCAAGGCTTCGATCTCCTCGGCGGAAAACATCATCGGTGGCAGCATGAAGCCGGGCTTGAGCACATAGCCGAGCCCCGGTTCGCCCTCGATATCAGCGCCCTGCGCCTGGAGGCTGGCGATATCGCGGTAGAGCGTTCTGAGGCTGACGCCGGTTTCTTCCGCCAGTCGCTGGCCGCTCACCGGCTGGCGGTAGCGCCGGAGCACCTGCAGAAGGTCGAGCAGCCGTTCGGAGCGGGACACGGTCGATCTCCCTGTATCCGTCGCCTTATGTCCGCTCGCCCCAGGCGAGCCAGTCACGCATCAGCTGGTGCGCGATCGCGCCCTTCGGCGGCGGAATATGCGCGTCGCCGGTGTTGGCGACCCCGGTCGACCTTTCGAGCATCGCGATCGTTTCATCGCGCGTGAACCAGCGCACGTCTTCCAGCTCGTGCTCGTCGCGCTTGATGACGGTTGATTTCGCCTCCGCATAGCAGCCGATCATCAGCGTGTGCGGCATCGGCCAGGGCTGCGAGGCATGGTAGCGCACCCGGCCGATATGGATGCCGGACTCCTCGAGCGTTTCCCGCCGAACGGCGTTTTCGATCGTCTCGCCCGGCTCGACGAAGCCGGCAAGGCAGGAATACATGCCCGGCGCGAAATGCGGGCTGCGGCCGAGCAGGCAAAGATCGCGCTCAAGGTCGATCGTCATCATGATGACGACAGGGTCGGTGCGCGGGAAGACCATATGGCCGCAGGCGGTGCAGACCCGGCGATAGCCGCCGGCCTTGCCTTCCATCGGGCCGGCGCAGCGACCGCAGAAGCGGTTGTTGGCATTCCAGGTAATCAAGCTCGAGCCTTGCGCGAACTGGCCGAGCAGTTCCTCCGGCAGCATCTGCTGGCGATAGAGGGTGCGGCCGTCGGCGATCTTGAAGGGCTCGGTGATCGTCTCGTCCGTCAGGCCCGTCGGCACGGCCAGCCGGGGCTCGCCGTTGGCGAGGTAGCCGAGCAGGATCGTCTCGTCGAGAACGGGTTCGAGACCTTCGAGCTCATAAGGCGCAAACAGTGGGTCGATGATCTTCTCGTCATGCTTGACGATCAGCTTCGGTCCGGAGAAGGCCAGGAAATGCGCACCCGGGTGCTTCAGTGCCACCTGGACGCAATCGTCGGCCCGGTGCTCCGACTGGCGATCCAGATGATTCTCCGAGAAGGCGACGAGGGTGCTTGGCTCTGGATGCGGGCTGCGAAGGTCAAAGATCGATTTCGTCATGTTCAGAGGTTTTCCAGAATGCGGGCTGCTAAGGCCTGATGTTCTTTTTCGTCCCACGGCTCCGCCTTGCCGAAGCCCCAGACCGGCCCCGGCCAGTTCGGGTCGCCGTCGCTGCGGGCGATGATATGCACGTGAAGCTGCCGGACGATGTTACCCAATGCGCCGATATTGATCTTCTGGGCGCCCGTGACCTTCTTCAGCGCCGTCGCTGCCATGGTCGTCTCGAAGGTCAGCATCGTCTGGTCGAGCGGGGTGAGGTCGAAGATCTCAGAAATGCCTTCACGCTGAGGAATGAGCACGAGCCAGGGCCAGCGGCGGTCGTTCATCAGCCGCATCTGGCAAAGCCCGATCGAGGCGATCGGAATGCCGTCGCGCTCGAGCCGCTCGTCGAGGGTGAAGGTCGTCAACTGGGTCTCCTCGGCTATTGAGAATGGCGGATTCGCCTTGTTTTGCATATCGATATCAGTTTTTTGACGGCTTGGCTTGCATTTGCTTTCGATATTGCCGATATGGAAGCCGGGAGGTTGGTGGTGGACGAGCCACTCGCCAACCGGGTCAGGTCCGGAAGGAAGCAGCCCCAACGAGCTCCGGCACGGGTCATCGTGCCAGCCTCCCACCTTCTCCGTCCTGTCGGGACAAGAGTTCGAACAGCGGCAGGGTCGATGAGCGACGATACGTCCATTTCATCCGTTGAGAAACCAGCCGCCTACCGTGTTCTGGCGCGCAAGTATCGCCCCAAGGATTTCTCCGACCTGATGGTCGGCCAGGAACCGATGGTGCGCACGCTCACCAACGCGTTCGAAACCGGCCGCATCGCCCAAGCCTACATGCTGACCGGGGTGCGCGGGGTCGGCAAGACCACCACCGCCCGCATTCTCGCCCGCGCGCTGAACTATAAGACACCGGATATCGATCGGCCGACCATCGACCTGCGCGTTCCCGGCGAACATTGCCAGGCGATCATGGATGGGCGTCACGTCGACGTCATCGAAATGGACGCGGCGTCACACACCGGCATCGACGATATCCGCGAGATCATCGAGCAGGTGCGCTACCGCCCGGTTTCGGCCCGCTACAAAGTCTACATCATCGACGAAGTGCACATGCTCTCGACCCAGGCCTTCAACGGCCTGCTGAAGACGCTCGAAGAGCCGCCAGAGCATGTGAAATTCATCTTCGCGACCACCGAAATCCGCAAAGTGCCGATCACGGTTCTGTCGCGCTGCCAGCGCTTCGACCTGCGCCGCATCAGCGCGTCCGATCTCGTCGGCCTGTTTTCGACGATCCTCGGCAAGGAAGGCGTATCCTTCGATCCGGAAGCGCTTGCGATGGTGGCCCGCGCTGCCGAAGGCTCGGCGCGCGACGGTCTGTCGCTGCTCGACCAGGCGATTGCCCATGGCGGCGGCGCTGTGGAAGTCGAAACCGTGCGTTCGATGCTCGGCCTTGCCGACCGCGCCCGCATCGTCGACCTCTTCGAGCACGTCGTCAAAGGCGATGTCGCCGCGGCCCTCAAGGAATTCACCGCACAATACGAGGCCGGCGCCAATCCGACGGTCGTATTGACCGACCTTGCCGATTTCACCCATCTCGTCACCCGGATGAAATACGTGCCGGAGGCGGTCAACGACCAGTCCTTGAGCGAGATCGAGCGCACCCGCGGCGCCGTCTTTGCCGAGAGCGTGGCGGTTACGGCGCTCTCGCGCATCTGGCAGATGCTCTTGAAGGGCATTCCGGAAGCCGAAAGCTCGTCGCGCCCGGCGGGTGCCGCCGAAATGGTGCTGATCCGCCTGGCGCATGCGGCACATCTGCCGGCGCCTGAAGAGGCCGCGCGGCGCTTGCTGGAACTTTCCGGCAATGAAGGCGGCGGCGCTCGCCCTGGCCCTTCAGGTGGTAACGGCGGCGGCGCACAGGCCCAGGCTTCCGTGTCCGTGTCGGCGCAGGCATCGCAGCCGATGCCGGTGCAGCGCCCGACGAGCAATGGTGCGACCATGCTGCGCGCCGTCCCGGACGTGGCGCCCCAGGCGGTTGCCGTTGGCCGCATCGAAGAACGCCCGGTGGCGGCGCCTGCGGCCAAGCCGCAGCCGTCGGTGCCGGTCAATTCGATCGCCGACATCGCCGATCTCTGCGCCAAGAACCGCGACATCAAGCTGAAGACGCTGGTGCGCGGCTTTCTGCGGCTCGTGCGGATCGAGCCCGGACGTCTCGACGTCAACGTCTCGGACGACGCGCCGAAGACGCTGCTTGGCGAAGTGGCCGTCAAGCTAAAGGAATGGACCGGCATCCACTGGATCGTCAGCTACAGCCGCGAGGCCGGTGAGCCGACGCTGATCGAGGCGGAACAGCGGGCGCAGGAGCAGCGCGTCAACGACGCGCGCCAGGACCCCGATGTCGCCGCCATTCTCGCCCGGTTCCCGGGCGCCAAGATCACCGACGTGCGCATTCGCGCCGTTGAAGAAGAGGTCGAGAGCCAGGCTCCGGCCACAGCCGAATCCGCCGACGGCGATATCGTCCCTGGCGACGACATCGAATAGTCCCGTCTGCGAGCAGAAACAGAAAGACAGGAGACGACGATGCGCGACATCATGGGGATGATGGGCAAGGTCAAGGAAATGCAGGCCAAGATGGAAAAGATGCAGGCGGAAATCGCCGCGCTCGAAGTCGACGGCACCTCCGGCGGTGGCCTCGTCACCGTTCGCCTCGACGGCAAGGGCACCCTCAAGAGCCTGAAGATCGATCCCTCGCTGTTCAAGGAAGACGACGTCGAGATCCTCGAAGACCTGATCGTCGCCGCCCACAAGGACGCCAAGGACAAGGCCGAAGCCGTGCAGGCGGAAAAGACCCGCGAACTGACCGCCGGCCTGCCGATTCCGCCCGGCATGAAACTGCCCTTCTGATCGTCTCCAGGCAGTAGGTTCGGGAAGCAGGGCGGTCTGCCGCCCGCAGCATTTGCGCGCCGGTGGTGGTAGCCGCCGGGTACCGCGTCGATACCCGCCGCTTCGCGTGCCGGCGTTTCGAAGACGATTCCGTTTCGGCGCGATATGGGCTAAAAGCGCCGCATGGCAAAACGAGTCACCGGCCCCGAAATCGAAAAACTCATCCAGCTCCTGGCGAAAGTGCCGGGGCTCGGACCGCGTTCGGCGCGCCGCGCCGCCCTGCATCTCGTCAAGAAGAAGGACCAGTTGCTGGGTCCGCTCGCCGACGCGATGGGCGAAGCGCACCGCAAGGTCCGCATCTGTTCCTGCTGCGGCAATGTCGATACGATCGATCCCTGCACCGTTTGTTCGGACGAGCGTCGCGACCACTCCGTGCTCATCGTTGTCGAGGACGTGTCCGATCTCTGGGCACTGGAACGCGCCGGCGCTATGAACGCCGCCTATCATGTGCTCGGCGGCACGCTCTCGCCGCTCGACGGCGTCGGCCCCGACGATCTCAACATCAAGGGTCTCGTCCAGCGCGTCGCCAATGGCGGCGTCCGCGAGCTGATCATCGCCGTCAATGCCACCGTCGAGGGCCAGACGACGGCGCACTACATCACCGACCAGCTCGAAGGCATGGAGGTGAAGATCACCCGGCTTGCCCACGGCGTGCCGGTCGGCGGCGAGCTCGACTATCTCGACGAAGGCACCTTGGCGGCTGCCCTTCGCGCCCGCACGTCGATCTGAGCGTCATTTCGGACGCTGCAATCCAACCGATGGGGAAGCCTTATGCTGAGACTTCTTTCACTGACGACCTTGCTGCTCTGTGGCTGGCTGGGGCTCGCGCAAGCCGCGACCAAAGCCGACGTCGAGGCGCAGTTTCGTACCTGGCTGCAGAATGATCTGTGGCCGGAGGCGAAGAAGGCCGGCATTTCCGCCGGATCCTTCAAGGCGGCCTTTTCCGACGTGAAGCTCAACTGGGACCTGCCGGATCTGGCGCCGCCCGGCTTCCCGAAGCCGAAGGAACAGAAGCAGAGCCAGGCGGAGTTTTCCTCGCCCGGAAACTACTTCTCGGAAAAGCGTCTGCAGGGGCTCGCCGCCACCGGCCGCAGCCTGGCTTCCACCCATGCGTCGACCTTGAAGAAGATCGAGCGCACCTATGGCGTGCCGGGCTCGGTGATCGTTGCCATCTGGGGCCGCGAATCCGGCTTCGGCCGCGCCAAGATCCCTTATCCGGTGGTCGATGTGCTCGCGACCAAGGCGTTTATGTCGACGCGGCCAGACCTGTTTCGCCGCGAGCTGATCGCGGCACTGCACATCCTCGACAGCGGCGATGTCGACGAGGCGGCGATGCGCGGCTCTTGGGCCGGCGCGATGGGTCAGCCGCAGTTCATGCCGTCGAGCTTCCTGCAATATGCCGTCGATTTCGATGGCGACGGCCGCCGCGACATCTGGAATTCGGTGCCAGACAGCCTGGCGTCGATCGCCAACTATCTGGTCAAGAAGGGCTGGCAGCGCGAGCGTGACTGGGGCTTCGAAGTATCGATTCCCGAAGCCGTCTCCTGTGCGCAGGAAGGGCCGGACCTCGCCCAGCCCCTGTCGAGTTGGGCGAACAAGGGGATCGTCAGGATTTCCGGCAAGGCCTTTCCGTCGCACGAATTGTCCGCATCTTCGATGATGCTGGTGCCCGCTGGTCGCCATGGGCCGGAGTTTATCGTCACGCCGAATTTCTACGTGCTCAAGGAATACAACAACTCCGACCTCTACGCGCTCTTCATCGGCAACCTCGCCGACCGCATTGCGACGGGCGGCGGCGCGTTCCGCGGCACGTGGGGCGACGTCGGCAACATGCTGCGCTCGGACGTTCTGAAGATGCAGAAGGCGCTGGTTGCCAAGGGCTACGACGTCGGCAAGGTCGATGGTCTCCCCGGCTACAAGACGCGCCGTTCGCTCGGCGACTGGCAGGCAAAGAGCGGCCTTGCCGCCACCTGCTTCCCCGATGCTTCGCTGAAGGCGAAGCTGCGATAGAGCCAATCGCAGCCGGAGGCGCTGGTGCGCCGACTGCCGAAAAGAAAAGGCCCCGTCACCGGGGCCTTTTTCGTTGCATGGTCGAGATCGGCGCGAGGGCCGGCACAAGCTAGTGCATGTCCACATTCACCTGGCGCTTGTAGCGCTCGTAATGGGTCGGCACGATCGTCTGGCGCTCGATCATCCGGTGCACGCGCGGTGGTGCTTTGCCGCTATGCAGCGCCGTCAGCCTGTCGCCGACGGCCGCGTCCGCCTGGGTGCGCCGCTGGTTGTGACGCACATATTCGACCCAGGTCGGCACGTGGTAGGTCTCCGTCCAGGTGGTCGGGTTTTCAAGGTCGCGCATCAGGGCCCAGTGTCCGGCGCCGTCACGGATGCGGATACGCCGCCGTTCCGCCATGGTTGTCAGGAACTCCGGGATGTCGTCGTCGGCGATTTCGTAGTCGATCCTGATGACGATCGGGCCGCTGCGCGGTTTCAGGTCCAGTTCGAGCGGCGGCTCGTTGAAGCGGTTCAGCGGATCGAGGTTGAGCGAGGTGAATTCCGGCAAGGGCAGGCGAAAGCCGACCACGACGCCGGCGAACATCAGCAGACAGGAGCCCATCAACGCGTTGGCCGCGCCATATTGCTCGGCGGCCGTACCCCAGAGCCAGCTGCCGCCGGCAATGCCGCCGAAGGTCATGGTCTGGTAGAGCGAAAGGGCCCGGCCAACCACCCAGCGCGGCGTCGAAAGCTGCACCGTGGTGTTGAACAGCGACAGCGCCAGCACCCAACAGGCGCCGGAGATGAGCAGCACGAGACAGCTCAGCCAGGCATAGGTGCTCCAGGCCGTGATCGCGGCGCTGGCGGCAAAGCCGGTGAAGGCGATGCGCACGATCGCCTCGCTCGAAAGCTTCTCGCGCAGGCGGGCGGAGAGCAGCGCCCCGCCGATCGCGCCAAGGCCGAAGGCGCCGAGCATCAGACCGTAGGTGAGCGGCCCGCCCTGAACGAGGTCGCGGGCGACGAGCGGCAGAAGAGCAAGGATGGCGCTTGCCGAAAGGCCGAAGAGGAAGCCGCGCAAGAGAACCTTGCCGATGTTCGGCGACATCGCGACGTAGCGCAGGCCAGCCGAAATGGCGCGCCCCAGCGTCTCGCGCGGCAACGTGCTCGTCGGCACCTCGCGACGCCAGCGCACCAGCGCAAAAAGGATGGCGAAATAGCTGAGCGTATTGGCGAAGAAGGCAGCCGCCGCACCGAGCGCCGCGACGATGGCGCCGCCGATCGCCGGGCCGACGCTTCGGGTGATGTTGAAGCCCATGCTGTTGAGCGCGACCGCTGCCGGCAGGTCTTCGCGCGGAACCATGTCGCCGACCGACGCCTGCCAGGACGGGTTGTTGAGCGCCGTGCCGCAGCCGATGAGGAAGGTGAAGAGCAGGAGCAGCCAGGGCGTGATCAGCCCGACATAGGCACAGATCGTCAAGAGCGCCGAGACGAAGAGCATGAAACACTGCGCCACCAGCATGATCCGCCGCCGGTCGAAATTGTCGGCAAGCGCGCCAGAGACAAGCGAGAAAAGCATGATCGGCAGCGAGGTCGAAGCCTGCACCAGCGCCACCATGTTCGCCGACGAGGAAATGGAGGTCATCAGCCAGGCGGCCCCGACCGATTGAATGAGGCCGCCGAAATTGGAGGCGAGGCTCGCGATCCATATCGTGCGGAAGATATCGTGCTTGAAGGGGGCAAGCGGCGAAATACGGGTTGGCACCTCGTCTTCTCTCTTCGTTTCTTGATTGTCGTCTCGAAGCGGTTCGTCTCCTGTTATAGGCCCGACAACGCGAAGTGCCACCCGCTGAAACTGACCTTGTTGGCGAAGATGCTCGCCGGCGGTTCGTCCGGCCATTTGCGTCGGACGGCCCAATGCCTTGCAATTTGTGGCGATGGGGCGTATATGAGCCTCAAATTCTTGATCGGTAGATGAAGAGTGGGCCCGTCAGGACCCGCTCTTTTTTATTAGCCGGTCCGATGAGGAGATGATCGTTTGTCCGATACGACAACGGCTGAAAATGCAAATGAACCCCGCCTGATCACCGAAACCGGTCTCGACCAGCGCGTCGCCGACATCATCGAGCCGGTGATCGTGCCGATGGGCTACCAGCTCGTGCGCGTGCGCATGTCGGGCCAGAACGGCATGACGCTGCAGATCATGGCAGAGCGCACCGACGGCACCATGACCGTCGAGGACTGCGAAGAGATCTCCAAGGCCATTTCGCCGGTGCTCGATGTGGAAGATCCGATCGACAAGGCGTATCATCTCGAAGTGTCGTCGCCGGGCATCGACCGCCCGATGGTGCGCAAGTCCGACTTCTTCCGCTGGCAGGGTCACCTGCTGAAATGCGAGACGTCGGTTCTGGTCGATGGCCGCAAGCGGTTCCGCGGCAAGATCGTTTCTGTCGATGACGACGGTTTCCGGCTTGAGCGCGACCAGGTGGCCTATGGCGAGGAGCCCGTCGTCGTGATCCCGTTCACCACGCTTTCCGAAGCGCGGCTGATCCTGACCGACGATCTGATCCGCGATGCGCTGACGGCCGACAAGAAGGCCAAGGCTGCGCGTGCCGCGAACGAGAATTTCGAAGACGAAGATTCACCTATTGAGGAATAAGTCGGGCGGAGCTTGAAAGCCCCCTGCAACCCAACGGAGACAAGACATGGCAGTCAGTGCTAACCGGCTCGAGCTTCTGCAGATCGCGGATGCTGTCGCGCGTGAAAAGGTGATCGACCGCGAGATCGTTCTGGCCGCGATGGCCGACGCGATCCAGAAGGCCGCCCGCTCGCGCTATGGGTCGGAATCGAACATCCGCGCCGACATCAACTCCAAGACTGGCGAAATCCGCCTGCAGCGTCTTCTGGAAGTGGTCGAGAAGGCTGACGACTACTCCACGCAGATCCCGCTCGAGCTTGCTCGCGATCGCAATCCGGACGCCAAGCTCGGTGACTTCATCGCCGACCCGCTGCCGCCGATGGATTTTGGCCGCATCGCCGCCCAGTCGGCCAAGCAGGTCATCGTGCAGAAGGTGCGTGAGGCCGAGCGCGACCGTCAGTTCGACGAGTTCAAGGATCGCGTCGGCGAAATCGTCAACGGCACGGTCAAGCGCGTCGAATACGGCAACGTCATCGTCGACCTCGGCCGTGGCGAAGGCATCATCCGTCGCGACGAGATGATCCCGCGCGAAAACATGCGCTACGGTGATCGCGTCCGCTCCTTCGTCTACGACGTTCGCCGCGAACAGCGCGGCCCGCAGATCTTCCTGTCGCGTACCCATCCGCAGTTCATGGTGAAGCTCTTCACCATGGAAGTGCCTGAAATTTACGACGGCATCATCCAGATCAAGTCGGTTGCCCGCGACCCGGGTTCGCGCGCCAAGATCGCGGTCGTCTCCAACGATAGCTCGATCGATCCGGTCGGCGCCTGCGTCGGTATGCGCGGTTCGCGCGTTCAGGCCGTCGTCGGCGAGTTGCAGGGCGAAAAGATCGACATCATTCCGTGGTCGCAGGATCCGGCGTCGTTCATCGTCAACGCGCTGCAGCCGGCGGAAGTCGCCAAGGTCGTTCTCGACGAAGACGCCGAGCGCATCGAAGTGGTCGTTCCCGACGAGCAGCTGTCGCTCGCCATCGGCCGACGCGGCCAGAACGTTCGCCTCGCTTCGCAGCTGACCGGCTGGGATATCGACATCCTGACCGAGCAGGAAGAGAGCGAGCGCCGCCAGAAGGAATTCACCGAGCGCACCAACCTCTTCATGGATGCGCTCGACGTCGACGAAATGGTCGGTCAGGTGCTGGCTTCGGAAGGCTTTGCCGCCGTTGAGGAGCTTGCCTATGTCGATCTCGACGAAATTGCGTCGATCGACGGTTTCGACGACGAGACCGCCAACGAAATCCAGACCCGCGCTCGCGAGTACCTGGACCGGATCGAGGCGGAAATGGATGCCAAGCGCCGCGAACTCGGCGTTGCCGACGAACTGCGCTCAATCGACGGCCTGACGAGCCAGATGCTCGTTGCGCTGGGCGAAGAAGGCATCAAGACGGTCGAGGACTTTGCTGGTTGCGCCGCTGACGATCTCGTCGGCTGGAGCGAACGCAAGGACGGCGAGACCAAGCGTTTCGAAGGCACTTTCTCGAAGTTCGACGTCTCGCGCGCCGAAGCCGAAGCCATGATCGTTCAGGCCCGCCTGGCAGCCGGCTGGATCACGCAAGAGGACCTGGCAAGCGAAGAGGTCGAAGGTGAAGAGCCGATCGACGTTGCCGAAGGCGCCGAGCAGGACGCTTAAGGACGATGATCGCCTCTGATCATGCCGACAGCCTGCCTTCGGACGCCCTGCCCACGGATGGGGGGCCGAAGGATCGCAGCGGCGGCACGCGGACCTGCATCGTCACTCGTGAAAGCGGTTCGCCAGACGAGTTGATCCGCTTCGTGGCTGGGCCAGACGGTCGCGTCGTTCCCGATCTGAAGCGTCAGCTTCCGGGGCGCGGCTGCTGGGTCAAGGCCGAGCGGACGCTGATTGAGAAGGCGGTGGCGAAGAAGTTCTTCGCCCGCGCCCTGAAGGCGGACGTCAAGGCCGACGCGACGCTCGCCGACGATGTCGACCGGCTGCTCGCCGAGCAGCTGGCCGGAATGATGAACATGGCGCGCAAGGCGGCCCAGTTCATCTCCGGCGCAACGAAGACGGAGCAGGCCGTCAGGGGACTGGCGGCACTCGCCGTGTTTCACGCGTCCGACGCTGCGGCCGACGGCGTGCGCAAGATAGACCAGGCCCGCAAGGCGATGAGCTTTGTGGCCGACGATGAAATGGAAATACCTTCGTTCCGTCCCTTCACCGGGGCGGAAATGGAGGGCCTTTTAGGAAGTAATGCTTTTATCCATGCCGCAGCGCTTGCAGGGCAGGCGGGTGAAGGTGTAGTGAAGCGCGCAATCATGCTCGAAAAGTACCGAGGATCCGTCCCGGTCCGGGCCGACGGCGGCGCTGGCAAGCCACAGCAATGACCCGCGTCACCGGCACAGTCTGGCATCGCGTACATTGTTTGAGACAATTTGGAAGACAGGGTCAGGTGATACGCATCCGGCCCTGATCGCTAGGAACGGAACGGAATGACCGACAACAACGACGACAAGACAGGCAGCGCAGCGGGCAAGAAGACGCTGACCCTGAAGCCCCACGGGGTTTCGCAGGGGACCGTGCGTCAGGACATGGGCCGTGGCCGCACCAAGGCGGTCGTGGTCGAAACCAAGAAACGCCCCTTCCACCGCCCCAAGGACGAGCGTCCGATCACACCGGTTGCTGCAGCTCCCGCTGCGCGCCCGGCCGATCAGCGCCCGGCTCAGCCGCAGCCTTCGGGTCGCCCGGCACCGCAGCCGCAGCAGCATTCGACGCGTCAGGAAGCCAACCAGGCCAATCGTCCGCGCGTCGGTGTCGTTCTGAACCAGCTATCCGCCGGTGAGATCGATGCGCGCCGCCGTGCTCTGGCCGAAGCCCAGATCCGGGACGCCGAAGAAGCGGTCATCCGCGCTGAGAACGAAGCACGCCGCAAGCGTGAGGAAGAAGCCCGTCTCCAGCAGGAGAAGGAAGAAGCCGCACGCCGCGCTGCCGAGGAAGCAGCCCGCGCGGCGGCCGAGCCCGAAGCCAAAGCCGAAGTTAAGGCCGCAGAGGTTGTTGAAGAGCGCCCCGTGGCTGCTCGCGCACCGGCTTCCACCGAGCGTCGCGTTGACAGCCGCCCGCAGGCCGGACGGCCCGCCGACCAGGCAGGTGGACTTCCGACCCCGGCTCCGGCCGGCGCACTGCGCGGCCGTAAGGTCGACAACGAAAAGGATGACGATCGTGGTCCGCGTCCCGGCGCAGGTCCGGCGCGCGGCAAGGTCGTGCGTCCCGAGCCTGCCAAGGTTCCGGCCCGCCCGAAGGGCGACGACGGCCGCCGCCAGGGCAAGCTGACACTGACCACCGCTGCCGACGAGGATAGCGGCCAGCGCGCCCGTTCGCTGTCGGCCATGCGTCGCCGCCAGGAGAAGTTCAAGCGCAGCCAGATGCAGGAAACCCGCGAGAAGATTTCGCGCGAAGTCATCCTGCCCGAGACCATCACCATTCAGGAGCTGTCGCAGCGCATGTCTGAGCGCGCCGTTGACGTCATCAAGTTCCTGATGAAGGAAGGTCAGATGATGAAGCCCGGAGATCTGATCGATGCCGACCTGGCCGAACTCATCGCCGGCGAATTCGGCCACACGGTCAAGCGCGTTTCGGAATCCGACGTCGAAGAGGGCATCTTCAACGTTTCGGACACGGACGAAGAAATGGAACCGCGTCCGCCGATCGTCACGATCATGGGTCACGTCGACCACGGTAAGACGTCGCTGCTCGATGCGATCCGCCACGCCAACGTGGTGGCCGGCGAAGCCGGTGGCATCACCCAGCACATCGGTGCCTACCAGGTCGAGCAGAACGGCAACAAGATCACCTTCATCGACACCCCCGGCCACGCGGCGTTCACCGCCATGCGTGCTCGCGGTGCCCAGGCGACCGACATCGCGATCCTGGTGGTTGCGGCTGACGACAGCGTGATGCCGCAGACGATCGAATCGATCAACCACGCCAAGGCGGCCGGTGTTCCGATCATCGTGGCGATCAACAAGGTCGACAAGCCGTCGGCAAATCCGCAGAAGGTTCGCACCGAACTGCTGCAGCACGAAGTCTTCGTCGAATCCATGGGCGGTGAAGTCCTCGACGTGGAAGTGTCCGCCAAGAACGGCACCAACCTCGACAAGCTGCTCGAAGCGATCCTGCTTCAGGCGGAAATCCTCGACCTGCGCGCCAATCCGAACCGGACGGCCGAAGGTACGGTCGTGGAAGCCGAGCTTGACCGCGGTCGCGGTGCGGTTGCCACCGTCCTCGTACAGAAGGGCACGTTGCGTCCGGGCCAGATCATCGTCGCCGGTGACCAGTGGGGCCGTGTGCGCGCGCTCGTCAACGACAAGGGCGAACACGTCAAGGAAGCCGGTCCGTCCATGCCGGTCGAGGTTCTCGGCCTGTCCGGTACGCCGGCAGCCGGCGACAAGTTCGCCGTCGTGGAGAACGAAAGCCGTGCTCGCGAGATCTCCGAGTACCGCCAGCGTCTCGCCCGTGAGAAGCAGGTTGCCCGTCAGTCCGGCTCGCGCGGTTCGCTCGAGCAGATGATGACCCAGCTCCAGACCTCCGGTCTCAAGGAGTTCCCGCTGGTCATCAAGGGTGACGTGCAGGGTTCGATCGAAGCGAT
The DNA here is from genome assembly GCF_014852195.1 of Ensifer sp. ENS08. NCBI lineage: Bacteria > Pseudomonadati > Pseudomonadota > Alphaproteobacteria > Hyphomicrobiales > Rhizobiaceae > Ensifer > Ensifer sp. ENS08. The sequence continues at coordinate 1,014,771 of NZ_JACVBF010000001.1, read as the reverse complement.
CGCCGGTGCTCTCGACAAGCTCGGAACCGACGAAGTGCGTGCGCGCATCGTGCATTCGGGTGCCGGCGGTATCACCGAGTCCGATATCTCGCTCGCCGAGGCATCGAACGCCGCGATCATCGGCTTCAACGTCCGCGCCAACTCGCAGGCCCGTTCGGCCGCCGAGCGTGCCGGCATCGAAATCCGCTACTACAACATCATCTACGATCTGGTAGATGACGTGAAGGCGGCGATGTCGGGCCTGCTCTCGCCAGAGCGTCGCGAAACCTTCCTCGGCAACGCCGAGATCCTGGAGGTGTTCAACATCACCAAGGTCGGCAAGGTCGCGGGTTGCCGCGTCACCGAAGGCAAGGTCGAGCGTGGCGTCGGCGTCCGTCTGGTTCGCGACAACGTCGTTATCCACGAAGGCAAGCTCAAGACCCTCAAGCGCTTCAAGGACGAAGTCTCGGAAGTCAATGTCGGTCAGGAATGCGGCATGGCCTTCGAGAACTACGAAGACATCCGCGCCGGCGATACGATCGAGTGCTTCCGCGTCGAGCATATCACCCGGACGCTCTAATGGGCCTGAAAGCCCGGCAAATCTGCACAACGGCGGCCTTGGCCGCTGTTGTGTCGTTTTGGTGGACGCCGGTCTTCGCGGAAGTCTGCGACAAGATCTATCCCGAATGGGATGGTCAGAAATTCTCGGTTCTCAACGAGGTGGCCGCTTTTCTGACCAATTGGGTCGGCCTGGCGGCGCTTTTCTGTCTGGTTACCGGTTCAGCGGTTTTGCGCCTTCGGGCGCTGCTTTGGGTCGGGAGCCTTCTCGGCGGCCTCCTCCTCCTGGTGGCCATCATGTCCTGGGGAGATGCCGAGCACCAGGTATGGCAGTCGGCCATCAATGAGGGTTGCGCACATCCGCAGTTCGAACTGATCCAACTGCTGTCCGCGCTCGTGTTGACGGCTACGGGCGTCTTTCTGGGACTGCGTCGAAGAAAGCGGGCGCAGGCAATCAGAGCTACCCGTGCCTGAGGCACGGAAGGTATATTACGCTGAAGAGTAAAACGGTTTGCCGCCCCGAGCGGGCGCAATACCTTGGAAAGCAACGACCATGAGCAAAGCCACATCCTCTGCCCCCTCACAGCGCATGCTGCGCGTCGGCGAACAGGTGCGCGCTGCCATCACCCAGGTTCTGCAACGCGGCGAGGTCCGCGATCCGGTGATCGAGAAGACCGTCATCGCGATTTCGGAAGTGCGCATGTCACCGGATCTGAAGATCGCCACGGCCTATGTCACGCCGCTTGGCGTGCCCAACCATGCCGAGGTCATCGACGCGCTCAACCGCAATGCCAAGTACATTCGCGGCCGCCTCGGCCCGCAGCTGCGACAGATGAAATACATGCCCGACGTTCGTTTCCGCGACGATACGAGCTTCGACAATTACAAGAAGATCGACGAGCTCTTGCGTTCGCCGGAAGTTAGCCGCGATCTCGACCAGACCAGCGAAGACGAAGAATAGTAGATTTCATGTCCAAACCGCGTAAGCCCAAGGGCCGCCCGATCTCGGGCTGGCTGATCCTCGACAAGCCGCTCGACTTCGGCTCCACCGAAGCTGTCTCGAAGATCAAGTGGCTGTTCAAGGCCCAGAAGGCCGGCCATGCCGGCACGCTCGATCCGCTGGCCTCCGGCATGTTGCCGATCGCGCTTGGCGATGCGACGAAGACCGTTCCTTACGTCATGGACGGCCGCAAGATCTACGAATTCACCGTCGCCTGGGGCGAGGAACGCTCCACCGACGATCTCGAAGGCGAAGTAACCCATTCCTCGGCCGAACGGCCGAACGAAGAGGCAATCCGCGCGCTTCTGCCGAAATACACCGGCGTCATCAGCCAGGTGCCGCCGCAGTTCTCGGCGATCAAGATCGATGGCGAGCGCGCCTATGATCTCGCCCGCGACGGCGAGACGGTCGAAATCCCGGCCCGCGAGGTCGAGGTCCACCGGCTGACTCTGCTGGGTGCCGCACCCAACCTGGCCCACTTCGAAATCGAATGTGGCAAGGGCACTTATGTGCGCTCACTCGCCCGCGACATGGGCCGCGACCTCGGCTGTTTCGGCCACATCGCGTCGCTGCGCCGCACCTTCGTCGCGCCCTTCGGCGAAGAGGACATGGTGCCGCTTGCCGACCTGGTGGCGTTGGAAAAGATCGAGGACGACCAGGAACGTCTGGCGGCACTCGATGCCTATCTGATCGAGACCGGCGAGGCGCTTTCCAGCCTGCCGCACGTGCCTGTCAATGACGACCAGGCGCACCGTCTGAGGATGGGCAATCCCATTATCCTGCGCGGCCGCGACGCACCGCTGGCGACGCCCGAGGCCTATGCCACGGCGCGCGGCAAGCTGGTCGCGATCGGTGAGATCGCCGAGGGCGAATTCCGCCCCAAGCGCGTCTTCGCCGGAAGCTAAGCACCCGGAACCATTTGCCTTTGCTTTATCCTTGACGCATGATCCCGGCATGGGTTCCCAGTCCATCCGAGGTGATTCCGTTTCCGTATCGCGTTTCGTTGCCGTTTGGCGGTTGCGCCGCTTGCGGCGGCGTGCGCCGAAGGCGTTGATGCCGCCGACAGGGAACCGCAAGGGACGTTGCAGGTGACCGGTGTGACGGAGGAAGGAAAGCGCAGGGCAAGCGATGGCCTGGCGGCGATGGTTGATCGCGCCCGTCATCGGCTGACCCGCCCGTTCAGTTTCTATCTGACGTCGCTGCTGCTGGTCGCCATCGTTCCGGCCTTCATCTTCTCGCTGGTCGTGCTGAAGCGCAGCGTCGACGCGCAGGAACAGGTCATCACCTCGCTGCTGCAGGCCTCGACCGGATCGGTGACGCGCATCGTCGAGCGCGATATCGAGGGCATGTTGACGACGCTGAAGGTGCTGTCGACCTCGCGGGCGATTGAGGACGACAATTTGCAAGCCTTCTACGAGAGAGCCTCGACGGCGCTCGCGCAGACGGATTCCTACCTGATCGTCATGGATCGCAAGCACGAGCAGCGGCTTAACACCCGCGTCCCCTTCGGCACTGAGCTTGGCAAGGGGTCGGATGCGGACTCCATCGAGCGCGCCTTCACCAATAGCGGCGCGCCGCTCGTCTCCAACGTCTTCTTCGGCAAGACCGCCGGAAAATGGGTGTTCAACGTTTATCTGCCGGCAAAACTCTCGACCGGTGAGGAGTATCTGCTGGCGTTGACGCAAAACGCCGAGAACATGGCCAAGGCCGTCAACCGCGATACGCTGTCGCCTGGTTGGAACGCGGCCCTCGTCGACGGCGCGGGAAAGGTCATCATCTCCTCGGACGCGGCGGTCAAGGCCGGGGAGCCGTTCTTCCTCGACAAGGTTCCGGCGATCAGCATCGGCGTTCGCAACATCAAGGAGAACGGCACGGAGTACCGGGTGGCGACCGAATTCTCGGTGATCACCGGCTGGCGGATCATCGCCTGGGCACCGCGGGCGATCGTCGATGCTCCGGCCGTCTGGTCGTTCCTGTGGCTTTCGCTCGGCGGCATCATCTTTGCCGGCATCGCGATCGCCGGTTCGCTGGCAATCGCGCGGCTGTTGTCGCAGGGCGTAAAGCTCGTGGCGCAGGATGCCCGCCGCCTTGGCGCCGGCGAGCGGATCGAGCCGCGCCCGCATATGATCGCCGAGGTCGAACAGGTCTCGGCAGCTCTGGCCCGTGCGGCGGCCGCGCGCACCAAGGCGGAGAGCGAAATCCGTTTCTTGATGCGCGAGGTGGCGCACCGCTCGAAGAACCAGTTGACAGTGATCCAGTCCATGCTGAACCAGTCGGTCTATTCGGCCGAGAGTGCCGCTGATTTCGCCGACAGTTTCCGCAAGCGCATCGCCGGGCTCGCCCGCTCCACCGACCTTATGATCGCCAACGCCGCCCAAGGGGTCGATTTCCGGGAACTGGCCCAGAACCAGCTTCAGCCATTCACGCCTGACGATCCGAGGCGGGTGATCCTGTCCGGCCCGCCTTTGCGGCTCGAGACCCAGATCGCCCAGACGCTCGGCATGGCGCTGCACGAGCTCGCGACCAATGCGACCAAATATGGCGCGCTCGCCAACACCTCAGGCGTCGTCAAGCTGAGCTGGTCGCTGGAGGATGAGGGCATTGCCATACGCTGGCGGGAGGAGGGGGCCGATCTCGCGGGCAAGCCCTCAGATCCGATCCGCAAGGGGTTTGGCACGCTCGTGCTCGAACGCATGCTCGGCATGGCCCTGAATGCGGGGCTCGAGCGGATGATGCATGCCGACGGCATCGAGTGGCGGATCACCGTGCCGCGACCGGCCGAAGGGGATGACGCGCCATGACCTGCCGCCGTCACTTTTTCTCCCTCGATCGGGGCCGCACTCCTGCCGATCGCGGCCGAATGAAATCGCCGCCGGTGCACCCGTTCCCGACCGGCAATTGAGGTCTTCCTCCGGCCCTCCCGGGCGCCGGTCCATGACCCTTTCCTTTTTCATCCAATTCGTTTATAGGCACGCCAGCAAAAGGCGCATGCCCGTTGCATTCACGGCCGCAGCTGGACGACATCCCGGCTGACGGCGTCCCGAAATCCTCGAAATCGAAAGGATCATCCGATGTCGATTGCTGCAGAGCGTAAGGCTCAGCTCATCAAGGAATTTGCAACCGTTGAAGGCGACACCGGTTCTCCGGAAGTCCAGGTTGCTATCCTGACGGAACGGATCAACAACCTGACCGAACACTTCAAGGGCCACAAGAAGGATAACCATTCCCGCCGTGGTCTGCTCGCGATGGTTTCCAGCCGTCGTTCGCTCCTCGACTATCTGAAGAAGAAAGACGAAGCGCGCTACACCAAGCTGATCGGTGCCCTGGGCATCCGTCGCTAAGCGACTTATCCGGCGGGTCTTTGCGGCCCGCCGGCTTTTTTATGGAGCGTTGAACGCTCGACGATTAAACTCTCCAGCCGCATAGGAAACGTGGCTAAACGAGAGAATCCAGCGAGCCGGATGGGCCGGTATCGCGGATCAACCGATGGCCCGTCATGGGGCAGGATTGCAGGATGCTTCGGCCCCTGCTTGCCGGAAACGCCGCTGAAAGCGGATGGTCGGGCAAAGCGGAAAACAGCCGATTGAAGCGTGAAGCCTCCCGTTGTCTTGCCCGTGATGCGCCATTTCATGCGGCCCTTCGACCGCCCGCGCTGTAACAGCCGCGGAGAGGTCCGCCGCACACGAAGGACAGAACATGTTCGATACCCACAAGGTTGAAATCGAATGGGCTGGGCGTCCGCTCAAGCTCGAAACCGGCAAGATCGCCCGTCAGGCTGACGGCGCCGTTCTCGCCACCTACGGCGAAACCGTCGTTCTCGCCACCGTCGTTTCGGCCAAGTCGCCGAAGCCGGGCCAGGACTTCTTCCCGCTGACCGTCAACTACCAGGAAAAGACCTACGCCGCCGGCAAGATCCCGGGTGGCTACTTCAAGCGCGAAGGTCGTCCGAGCGAAAACGAAACGCTCGTCTCGCGCCTGATCGACCGTCCGATCCGTCCGCTCTTCCCCGATGGCTACAAGAACGACACCCAGGTCATCGTCACGGTCATGCAGCATGACCTCGAAAACAACCCCGACGTCCTGTCGATGGTCGCCGCTTCTGCAGCGCTGACGCTGTCGGGCATCCCCTTCATGGGCCCGATCGGTGGCGCGCGCGTCGGCTACATCAACGGCCAGTACGTTCTGAACCCGCATCTCGACGAGATGGACGAATCGACCCTCGACCTCGTCGTCGCCGGCACCCAGGAAGCGGTGCTGATGGTCGAATCCGAAGCCAAGGAACTGCCGGAAGACGTCATGCTCGGCGCCGTCGTCTTCGGTCAGAAGGGCTTCCAGCCGGTCATCGACGCCATCATCAAGCTCGCTGAAGTCGCTGCCAAGGAGCCGCGCGAATTCGAAGCCGAAGATCATTCCGCTCTCGAAAACGCCATGCTCTCGCTTGCCGAAGACGAGCTGCGCAACGCCTACAAGATCACCGAGAAGGCTGCCCGTTACGCTGCCGTCGACGCAGTCAAGGCCAAGGTGAAGGCACACTTCCTGCCTGAGGGCATCGAGAACCCGGCCCATTCGGCCGAAGAAATCGGCGCCGTCTTCAAGCACCTGCAGGCCAAGATCGTTCGCTGGAACATCCTCGACACCAAGAGCCGCATCGACGGCCGCGATCTGGAAACCGTTCGCCCGATCGTGTCGGAAGTCGGCGTTCTGCCGCGCACCCACGGTTCGGCGCTGTTCACCCGCGGCGAAACGCAGGCGATCGTCGTTGCCACGCTCGGCACCGGCGAAGACGAACAGTACGTCGACAGCCTGACCGGCATGTACAAAGAACGCTTCATGCTGCACTACAACTTCCCGCCCTTCTCGGTCGGCGAAACCGGCCGCATGGGCTCCCCGGGCCGCCGCGAAATCGGTCACGGCAAGCTCGCCTGGCGCGCTATCCGCCCGATGCTCCCGGAAGCCGAGCAGTTCCCCTACACGCTGCGCGTCGTTTCCGAGATCACCGAGTCCAACGGCTCGTCCTCGATGGCCACCGTCTGCGGCACCTCGCTCGCTCTCATGGACGCCGGCGTTCCGCTCGCAAAGCCGGTTGCCGGTATCGCCATGGGCCTGATCAAGGAAGATGAGCGCTTCGCCGTTCTCTCCGACATTCTCGGCGACGAAGACCACCTCGGCGACATGGACTTCAAGGTTGCCGGTACCGACGCCGGCATCACCTCGCTCCAGATGGACATCAAGATCGAGGGCATCACCGAAGAGATCATGGGCATCGCGCTCAACCAGGCCAAGGGCGGCCGTCTCCACATCCTCGGCGAAATGGCCAAGGCCATTTCCGAAAGCCGTGGCCAGCTCGGCGAGTTCGCCCCGCGCATCGAAGTCATGAACATTCCGGTCGACAAGATCCGCGAAGTCATCGGTTCGGGTGGCAAGGTCATCCGCGAAATCGTCGAAAAGACCGGCGCCAAGATCAACATCGAAGACGACGGCACCGTGAAGATCGCCTCCTCGTCCGGCAAGGAAATCGAAGCGGCCCGCAAGTGGATCCACTCGATCGTCGCCGAGCCGGAAGTCGGCCAGGTCTACGAAGGTACCGTTGTGAAGACCGCCGACTTCGGCGCCTTCGTCAACTTCTTCGGCGCCCGTGACGGTCTCGTCCACATCTCGCAGCTCGCCTCCGAGCGCGTCGCCAAGACGACCGACGTCGTCAAGGAAGGCGACAAGGTCTGGGTCAAGCTCATGGGCTTCGACGAGCGCGGCAAGGTTCGCCTGTCGATGAAGGTCGTCGACCAGGCCACCGGCAAGGAAATCGTTGCCGAAAAGTCTGAAAAGAAGGGCGACGGCGAAGCCGCTGAATAAGCGCGCTTCACCCGAATGCATTCGGGGCGCGGGGCGGATCGCTCCGCGCCCCTTTCTTATAGCAAGATGACGGATAGACCGATGAGCCGAGATTCGTTGAAGACCCTGTTTTACCCGTTCGACAGCGGCGTGATCGACCCGCCGGGCGAGGGCGAGCGCGTGCTGTTCCTCGGCGCCGAGGCGGGCTACAGGCTGCCGCAGGGCTTCGAGGCGTCGATCTCGGCGGTGCAGCCGCTGCGGCCGCTCTATCGCGCCCTGGAAGCCGCCCGCGCCGACGTGGCGCCTGAAATCACCGGCGAGGACTACGACGTCACGCTGATCCTCTGCGGCAAGCACAAGGGCGAGAACGAAGACCGGATCGCCGAGGCGCTGAAGCGCACGCGCGAGGGCGGTCTGATCGTCGTTGCCGGCGGCAAGGAAGACGGCATCCAGTCGCTGAAGAAGCGCATCGCCAAGTTCGAATGGGACGGCGACCATCTGCCGAAGTATCACGGCGTCGCCTTCTGGTTCACTCGCCCGGAAGATGTCACCGACGCCGTACAAAAGCTTGCCAAGGTGCCGGTGCGCGTCGACGGCCTGTTCGAGGCCTCGCCCGGCATGTTCTCGCACGACCGCATCGATGCGGGCTCAGAGCTGCTGGCGTCGCGTCTTCCGAATGATTTCCATGGCCACGCCGCCGATTTCGGCGCTGGCTGGGGTTATCTCGCAGCCAAGCTTGCTGAAGCGTCACCGGGTACCAAGGGGGTCGATCTCTTCGAGGCCGATCACGAGGCGCTCGAGGCGGCCCGCGTCAACATGATGGCGAACGCGCCGCGCATGCCGGCCCGTTTCTACTGGTTCGACCTGACGAGCGAAGAGCCGCGCGACAAGTACGACCTCATCGTCATGAATCCGCCCTTCCATGAAGGCCACGCGGCTGAGCCGTCGCTCGGCGTCGCCATCATCAAGACGGCGCTGAAGGCGCTGAAGCAGGGTGGCAAGCTGATGATGGTCGCCAATCGTGGCCTTCCCTACGAGCAGGTGCTGGCGGAAAATTCCAAGGAATATGGCGAGACCTGCCGCAACGCCCGATTCAAGGTGCTCTGGGCCAAGCGCTGAGCCGCCGCAGGACGCATTTTGCGCCATCCGAGAATGGAAAAAGCCGGGCAGATGACCCGGCTTTTTTGCATCTGGCTGCAAGTCAGACTTAGCCCGTTGCCTTCGTCGCAGATCCGGCTCACCATGTGCCCGGTTTTACTGCCGGAGGATGAGTTCCATGACGTCGGGAGTGAACAGGCCGCCCTTGAGCGAGGATGCGGCCGAAGCTATTGCCAAGGACATCAAGCAGGGCGAGGGACATGGCGCGACCTCCGAGGTGCCCATGTCGTTCTTGCAGAGCCTCTATCGCTCGCCGCTTGACCCGGCGCGCCGGACCCATACGGGCTTCGTCGTGCTGGCGGTCATCGTGGCTCTGCTCGTGCTGTTCGTCCTGATTTGAGCTTGCCGGCAAAAGGCAGGCGGACCGGCGCGCGCCTCAGCCGCGCCTTCTCGCGACGACCAATAGCCCCGCAAGGGCGGCGCAGAGCAGGCCGAGTGACAACGGCAACCCGTGGTGTCCCGTCACTTGCATGACAAGTCCCGTTGCTGGCGAGCCAACCATGCCGCCGAGGCCCCAGGCGAAGGCAAAGGCGGCGTTGCCGGCGATCAGGGTCAGGCCGCTGAACCGCTCGCCGAGCTGGATCAGCGACAGGGTATAGATCCCGAACGTCACCCCGCCCCAGACGAAAACAAGCGGCCAGATGAGCCAGCTTTCGAACAGCCATGGCAGCAGCAGGCAGCCGACCAGGGAGGAAAGCACGCAGAACAGCATCGTCTGCGTCGATCCCCTGCGTTCGGAGAGGCGCCCGAGCAGGATCTGCAACGACGCGTTGCCGGCAATGAAGCAGGTGATGAGCGGCGCGACGCGCTCCTCATTGCTGCCAAGCGCTGCGCCATAGACCGCAAGCAGCGAAAGCAGGGTCTGCTCGAAGGCCGCAGCCGTTGCGACCGCAAACAGCAGCAAAGGCGCCAGCGCGAAAAACCCGGCGACGGACGTTGCTTCCCCATCCTGCGGCATCTCCGGCAGGCGCGACACCAGGGCAAGCAAGATCAGGCCGCAGGCGACAAAGGCCACGATGCCGATCAGGAACGGCGACCAGCCCGCCGTTCCGACCATCCCGAGCGACAGCGGCCCTATGGCGAAACCGGCTGAAACGACCGAGGAATAGAGACCCATGATGCGGCCCCGGCGGGACGCGGGCGTAATGGCCACCAGCCAGGTCTCGCTGATCACGGATAGCGGATTGGCGAAGACGCCCAGCAGAAAGCGAAGCGGCATCCAGGCCCAGACGTCGTCAGTCCACGCAATGGCGGCAAGCGTGCTGGCGGCCAGCACCGAACAGAGGATCGCGAGCCGGGCACCGCCCAGCCGCCGCGAAAGCATCGGGATCAGAGGCGCCGACAGGATGAACCCCAGCGGCGTCATGGCCGCCGACAGGCCGATCAGGGCGGGTGCGGTTCGCTGCCGCTCCAGGATGAAGCTGAGCAGCGGATAGGTGAGCCCTTGCGCCACCGCAAAGACGGTAACGGTGGCGATGATACCCGCCATCGCCGCCCAGGGGGCTTGATCCTCGCGGAACGTCGTGATCACCTCGCCAAGGGTCGGCGCCGGTGGCGGTCGCTGGTCCGATGTCATTGCGCGGCTCACCTCAAAGCACTTGCCAGAAGGGCCTGGCGAGCTCCTCCTCGACTTGACGTCGCGTCAGGCCGATATCGTCGATCAGATGCGGATCGCCCTTGAGCTTTCGATCGAGCTCTAGGTGAAATTGGTTCCGTTCACGCCAGGCGGCGACCATCCGTTTCAGCGTCTCGACAGGGGAATGCGAACGCGTCGGGCTCCTCGGCGTCTCAGGCGCCGCGGCCTGAGGCGATGCAATGGGAGAAAAGGGGGCGTTGTTCATGACAACCTCGCTATCGGCTTTGAGGGTCGGGGGGACCCTCGATCTGAAGGAGGTTGGATTCTGCGGAATAGGATCGGCGCCGTACTTAAGCCCTTCCAAAAAGTTCTCAAAAACTTCCAAACGGGCTATAGATCGCCGCATGCAGGATACACGTTTTGCCTTTGGTCCGTTCGTGCTTGATCCGGGTGCGGGAACGCTCCTGCGGAACGATGATCCGGTTGCGGTCGGGCATCGCGGCGTGAAGCTGCTTGCGGCGCTCGTGGAAAGGCCGGGCGAAATCCTCGCCAAGACCGAGCTGATGGACGCGGCCTGGCCGGGTACGGCCGTCGAGGAAGGCAATCTCACCGTACAGATCGCACAGCTCAGGAAGCTGCTCGGCCGGGCTGCCGACGGCGGCGAGTGGATTTCAACGGTTCCGCGCATCGGCTACCGTTTCATGGGCAGTATCGAGCGGCTGGCAGGCGGGCGAAAGCCGCTGCCGTTGCCGGGCCGGCCTTCGATCGCGGTGCTGCCCTTCGTCAATCTCAGCAACGATCCCGATCAGGATTCCTTCGCGGACGGGCTGACGGAGGATCTGATCACCGATCTCTCCCGGAGCGGTGGTCTGTTCGTCATCGCCCGCAATTCCACCTTTGCCTACAAGGGCAGGGCGATGGATGTGCGCGCGATCGCCGAAGACCTCGGCGTGCGCTACCTCCTGGAAGGAAGCGCAAGGCGCGCCTCCGGACGCGTGCGCATCAACGCCCAGCTGGTCGATGCGCTGAGCGGAGAGCACCTCTGGGCCGAACGCTTCGACCGCAACCTGGAAGACATCTTTGCCGTTCAGGACGAGGTGACGGCCAAGATCGTCGAGGCGTTGCTCGGTCGGCTGCGTACCCCGCCGTCACGCAATCGCCCCAGGAGCCTCGAGGCCTATGATCTCTGCGTGCGGGCGCGCAAGCTGATCGACGATTCGCCGCAGACCGCCCGGGAAGCGCATCTGATGCTCACTCGCGCCGTTTCGCTCGACCCTGATTATGCCGAGGCCTATCGCTGGCTCGCCATGAACCACTGGATGGGGTGGGTGCACTGGGGCGAGCCGATCGTACCGACCCGCGGCATCGCCCTGGAATTGGCGCGCAAAGCCGTCGCGATCGATCCCAACGACGCCGGTTGCCGCTGGGTGCTGGCCAATCTGCTTGCCTATGAGCGCAACTTCGCCGAGGCCGACGCGGAATTTGCCAGGGCCATCGAGCTTGACCCGAACGAAGCCGACACCTGGGCGACATTGTCCGACATCACGATCCTGGCAGGCCGGGTCGAGGAAGGGCTCGAGCACATTCGCAAGGCGTTCCGGCTGAACCCCTATCCGGCAAGCTGGTACTATCTGACACTCGGCCAGGCGCAGTATGCGGCCGGAGACTACGAAGCCGCGGTCGAGACGCTGCGCAAGGACGAGACCTACCGCACCAGCTCGCGTCGCTTCCTGGCGGCGAGCCTCGCGCAATTGGGGCGGTTCGACGAGGCACGCGCCGAGGTCGACCTGTTCCTCGTCGCCAACCCGCATTTCACGACCGGTTTCTGGGCGACGACCGAGCCGTTTCGTGACGCAGCGACGCTCGCGCACTTCGTGGACGGATTCCACAAGGCCGGCCTTCCGGACTGATGTTGTCTCGGGCCGTCGGGCCCTGTCGACCTCAAAAAAGAAACCCCGGCGAGGTGTCTCGCCGGGGTTTTCTAGAGAAGCTGGGTCGTCAGTCAGCGGCTTTGCCGCTGCCGTCACTCTGCGTCGGCGGTCCTGAGCGCATCGAGTGCCGGCATCGACGTAATGTTGTAGCCGGAATCGACGTAGTGGATTTCGCCGGTCACGCCGCGCGAAAGATCCGAAAGAAGGTAGAGGGCCGAGCTGCCGACATCGTCGATCGTGACAGTGCGGCGCAGCGGCGAGTTCTTCTGCTGCCAGGACAGCATCGCCCGGGCGTCGGAAATGCCGGCGCCGGCAAGCGTGCGGATCGGGCCCGCCGAGATCGCGTTGACGCGAATGCCGCGAACGCCATAGTCGGCGGCGAGATAGCGCACCGACGCCTCGAGCGCTGCCTTGGCGACACCCATGACGTTGTAGTTCGGCATGACGCGCATCGAGCCGCCATAGGTGAGCGTCAGCATCGAGCCGCCCTCATCCATCAGTTCGGCAGCCCGCTTGGCGATCTCGGTGAAGGAGAAGCAGGAGATCACCATCGTGCGGCTGAAGTTGTCGCGCGAGGTGTCGGCGTAGAGGCCCTTCAGCTCGTTCTTGTCCGAAAAGCCGATGGCATGAACGATGAAGTCGAGCTTGCCCCAGCGTTCCTTGATCGCATCGATGACCGCATCGACAGACGCAATGTCTTCGACATCGCAAGGAAGCAGGAAGTCGGAACCGAGCTCGGCCGCCAGCGGCTTGACGCGCTTACCCAGCGCCTCGCCCTGAAAGGTGAAGGCCAGTTCCGCGCCTTGCGCTGCAAGCGCCTTGGAGATGCCCCAGGCAATAGAATGGTTGTTGGCCACACCCATGATGAGGCCACGCTTTCCAGTCATCAGTCCCGTCATGGTGTTATCCGTTGTAGCGCTGGAAGACGAGCGTTGCGTTGGTGCCGCCGAAGCCGAAGGAGTTCGAAAGAACCGTATCGATCTTGGCATTGTCGATGCGCTTACGAACGATCGGAACGCCATCGAATTCCGGGTCGAGTTCGCTGATATGCGCGCTTTCGCCGATGAAGCCCGCCTGCATCATCAACAGGCCGTAGATCGATTCCTGCACGCCGGCCGCACCGAGCGAGTGACCCGTGAGCGACTTGGTCGACTGGATGTGCGGCATCTTGCTGCCGAACACTTCGCGGATCGCGCCGATTTCCTTGCTGTCGCCAACCGGGGTGGAGGTGCCGTGGGTGTTGATGTAGTCGACCTCGCCCTTCACGGTCGAGAGCGCCTGACGCATGCAGCGGATGGCGCCTTCGCCCGACGGAGCCACCATGTCGTAGCCGTCGGAGGTGGCGCCGTAGCCGACGATTTCGGCGTAGATCTTCGCGCCGCGGGCCTTGGCGTGCTCCAGTTCTTCGAGAACGAGAACGCCTGCGCCACCGGCAATGACGAAGCCGTCGCGGTTGGCGTCATAGGCGCGCGAAGCCGTCGCCGGCGTTTCGTTATACTTCGACGACATGGCGCCCATGGCGTCGAACAGGTTGGACATTGTCCAGTCGAGGTCTTCGTGACCCCCGGCAAACATCACGTCCTGTTTGCCCCACTGGATCATCTCGGCGGCGTTGCCGATGCAATGGGCCGAGGTCGAGCAGGCCGACGAGATCGAATAGTTGACGCCGTGGATCTGGAACCAGGTGGCAAGCGTCGCCGACGCCGTCGAAGACATCGCCTTGGGAACGGCGAACGGGCCGATGCGCTTCGGGCTGACGTTCTTGCGGGTGATGTCGGCCGCTTCAACGATGGTGCGGGTGGACGGTCCGCCCGAGCCCATGATGATGCCGGTACGCTCGTTGCGGGCGATGACGGCTTCTTCCAGACCGGAGTCGGCGATCGCCTGCTTCATCGCCACGTGGTTCCAGGCGCCGCCCTGAGACAGGAAGCGCATGGCACGGCGATCGACGAGTTCGGTCGGATCGAGCGACGGCGCGCCCCAGACCTGGCACTTGAAGCCATTCTCGGCGAAATCGGGAGAAAACGTGATGCCCGACTTGGCATCGCGCAACGACGCCGTAACTTCGTCTGCATTGTTCCCGATCGAGGAAACGATGCCGAGGCCCGTGACAACAACCCGTCTCATGGTACTGACCTTTTCTTTATTTCGTTGGCTGCGGAAAGGCCTGGATTTTACTCGGCCTTATCCTTCGACAGGCCGACGCGGAGGTCGGTTGCCTGATAGATAGTCTCGCCATCGGCTTTCAACCAGCCGTCGGCCGTGCCGAGCACGAGCCGGCCGCGCATGACGCGCTTGAAGTCGATGCCGTACTCGAGAAGCTTGGTATGGGGACGCACCATGCCCTTGAACTTCACTTCGCCGGTGGAAAGCGCCATGCCGCGGCCGGGCTCGCCAAGCCAGCCGAGGTAAAAACCGGTCAGCTGCCACATGCCATCGAGGCCGAGGCAGCCGGGCATGATCGGGTTGCCCTGGAAGTGGCAGGGAAAATACCAGTCGTCCGGCCGCACGTCGTACTCGGCGCGCAGGTAACCCTTGTCGAAGGCGCCGCCGGTTTCGGAGATTTCGGTGATGCGGTGGACCATCAGCATCGGCGGCAGCGGCAGCTGGGCATTGCCGGGGCCAAACAACTCACCACGGCCGCAGGCCAGGATTTCCTCATAGCTGAAGCTGGATTGTCTGGTCGTCATGAATAGATGTTTCCCCGCGTAACAAATTGTGTTGTCCGACCTGCTTTAGAGCAAGTTCGGCTTGAAATGAAGCGTGGCGACCCGGATCTTGCGGTTTTCCGTCCGGTCTCCATCGCTTCTGATGGCGATTTCACTCCGCCGTCGCTTACAGGATCAATGTGGGCGCGACCAGAGTTAATTGCCAGCATTCCCCGAGTTTGACCGGTTTTTCGGGCTTTGCAACGCCTGTCAGGGCTGGAATCTATTGAAAGGCGAGGACGTAAAAGTTATATCGCGGAGGAAGTATTGTGAATTTCGCCGGGATACATGGAACGACCCTTGATGACGAAAGCAACAGAAGTGAGTTCGGAAGAAAGGCTACGCCACTCAGGCCTGCGTCCGACCCGTCAACGCGTTGCCCTCGCCGATCTGATCTTTGCCAAGGGTGATCGCCACCTGACCGTCGAAGAACTGCACGAAGAGGCCGTCATGGCCGGCGTGCCGGTGTCGCTGGCGACCGTCTACAACACGCTGCACCAGTTTACCGAAGCCGGCATGATCCGCGTGCTGGCGGTGGAAAGCGCCAAGACCTATTTCGACACCAACGTGTCGGACCATCATCACTTCTTCGTCGAGGGCCAGAACGAGGTTCTCGATATTCCGGTCAGCAACATCCACATCGACAATCTGCCGGAACCGCCCGAGGGCATGGAGATCGCCCATGTCGACGTGGTCATTCGTCTGCGCCGTAAAAACGACCGCTGATCCGGCGGCCACCGTCATGGTGGCCGCGATGGCGATCGATCGCCGCTATTCCGTCACCGTCAGATTGGCGCGCATGCCGGCCTCGTAGTGTCCCTTGATGTTGCAAAGGAGCACGTAGCTGCCCGGCGCGAGCTTGGCTTTCAGCTGGCCGTCGGCTCCGGGCTTCAGCTCGGAAACCTCGCCGAGGCTCTTGAGCTGCTTTTCGTCGACCCGATGCTTGGCCGCGATGAGATTGATCTTCTGGTCGGCTGATTTCAGCTTCACCAGCACCATCTCGTGCTCTTCCGTCATGGCGTCGTTGTGCACCAGGAAGACAGTCTCGCCGGCCTTTATCGTCGACTGGTCGAGTGTCAGTGTCATCGGGCCGCCCGCTTCACCACCTTCGACGACCTTGACGGTCGTGGCGGCAAATGCCGGCGAGGCCATGCAAAGAAGGGCGAGTGCGGCAAGCTTGTTGCTGAAGAAACGCATGCTGTATCCCTTTCGCTGAAGCCGCCCGGGTGGCGGCCGACACCGCATCAACTACGATACCGGCGCTGTCCGCCGCCTGTCATAGGCACGCACGTGCGAAAGGCTCACATCACGTCGTCCGGATCGCGGCCCGGCAGCGCCTTGCCGGTCGGCAGCGTCCATCCGAACTTGAGCGCACCGGCACGCACGGCAAAGGCCGAGGCCACGCCGAGCGTTGAGGCGGCCACAAGTGGTAGTCCCGCCATCGTCGCCAGCACGTAGGCACTGGCACCGATCAGCGCTGCCGTCACATAGACTTCCGGCCGCAGCAGCACCGAGGGTTCTCCGGCCAGCAGATCGCGAAGCACGCCGCCGAACGTCGCCGTCAGCATGCCGGTAACGAGCGCGACGCTCGGCGACCCCGTCGCTGCATAGCCTTTCGCCGCACCCATCACGCAATAGGCCGACAGCCCGATCGCATCGAGCCAGACGAGGACCCGGTAGCGGGAATCGAAGAGATGGGCGGTGAAGAACAGGAGAACGGCGACCGTCGCGCAGACCAGAAGATAGGTCGGATTGGTGACCCAGAAGACGGGCGTTGCGCCGAGCACGACGTCACGCATCGTGCCGCCGCCGATGCCGGTGACCGAGGCCAGGAACAGATAGCCGATGATGTCGAGTTGCTTGCGCGAGGCCGACAGCGCCCCGGTTGCGGCAAACACGGCCACACCGGCATAGTCGAGGATTTCGAGGATCGGCATGGGCGCTCCGTTTCAGCCCGATTGGCTCCCGCAGATCATTAGCGCACCGTCGGGATGAAGTCAGGAGGCGCGCTGCCATTTGCTGCACTGGGGCGTGTCATGGTCGTCTAGCGCGGCAGCACCGTCTGAGTGCGGCCGAGCAGGTAATAGGCGACGAGCCCGGTCCATTCCTTGGCGGCCGTCGTTGTCAGCTGCGCGTTCAGCGAGGGCTGGGTGAAATCGAAGCCAAGCCGCACCTTGCCGCTGGTGCGGTAGTCGGTCGGCCAGGGCTGGACGTCGATGTCGTTGGCGCGGAACAGCCCGACGGAGCGCGGCATGTGATACGCCGAGGTGACGAGCGCACATTGCGTCAGCCCGTTTGCCGCCAGAAGATCCTTGGTGTAGCGCGCGTTCTCGAAGGTGGTGCGCGAATCTTCCTCGCGGATCACCCGATCGGCCGCAATGCCGAAGATGTCGAAGAACGCCTTCGAGGCCAGCGCATCGCCCTCGTAGGCGCCGCTGATCGAGCCATCGCCGCCGGAGACGAGGATTCGTGCTTCGGGATAGCGCTTGGCGAGGCTCGCTGTCTCGATGAAGCGGTCTGCTGCCTGGTTGAGCTCCGTGCCGCCGCGGCTTGCCATGACTTCGTTTTCGAAGGCGCCGCCGAGCACAATGATGCAGGAAAGCGCTGTCGGCGGCGTCGGGCGCAAAAATCGATCCTCAAGCGCTTGCAGGGCATAGGGGCCAGCGGTGGTGAACAGGCCGACGAAAAGAACCAGCGCGCCCAGGCTGCCGAGAACGGCGCCGATGCGGCGCCAGCCGATGGCCGTCGCAAGCAGCCCGGCGATGACGGCGAGCAGCGAGAACGACAGCGGCTGCACAATGAGCCAGAAGATTTTCGAGATCAGAAACATGACATCAGCTTCTGCGTTCCGCTGCTTAACAAATCATGAATGCATGGCGCGCGGCCGGATGTTGCGCGCGAAACGGCTGTTCGCGTTCGCGCAAGGTAACGCATGCATCATGTTCATCCGAACGTTGCGTGGGCGGCCCCGGCCACCACTTTCATTTGAAGCCGAAAGGAGTATCATCCGCGAGATGACCACGATAGCCGGCTTCCGATCGCAGCTGTTTCGTGCCGCCAACGAGGTCCATGACCTCACCCCGGTGCAGGCACAGCGTTTGCTTGAAGGCGCAGTGGCGCTGATCCGCTGCATGCGCGAGCAGACGGGCATGGAACCGAACACCGAAGCGCCGGACGTGACCAACATCCTGCTGGACATTGCCGGTTCCATACCCAAACGGTCCGAGCGCGAAATCCGCAATGCTCTGCTCGAATCCGCCGACATCATCCGGTTGCTGACGATGATCCTGGATTCGCTGGACGAAATGGCCGCGAACGAAGGTCCCTGAGGACCGGGCACTGATCAATCGAAGGAAGGTTTTGGTGGAGCTAAGCGGGATCGAACCGCTGACCTCTTGCATGCCATGCAAGCGCTCTCCCAGCTGAGCTATAGCCCCATATCGGGTTCCGGCTAGGCCGGTCCGGGAAGTTCGTCGAGCTGTTGTGCTCGGCGAGTGGCGGCTTATTACTTCCCCTTTTTGAGGATGGCAAGCCGAAAAATGCGTGGCCCGTGGATTTATTTTTTGTCCGGGCCGTTTTTCTCCCGTCCGGGCCACTTTGGCCGAGGACGGGAGCATTTCTTTGTCATTTGAAGCGCTTAGACGTCTTCTTCGTCGTCCGACACGCCGATGAGGTCGCTCATGTCGTCGTCATCGTCTTCGTCGTCGGTCTGCAGGAAGGTGTCGTCATCGTCGTCGCCGTCGATTTCGACGTCGTCGTCGCCGAGATCCGGCAGGTCGTCGCCGCCCGCTGCCTCATCATCGGCATCCTCGAGCGAAACGAGTTCGACTTCGGTGTTCTCTGCGTCGACTTCCGTTACCTCTTCTTCTTCTTCCTTCTCGAGCACCTTGGCGACCGAGGTTTCTTCGAAGAAGGACAGCGGATAGGACTTGCCGGTGTAAGGCGAAACGATCGGATCACTGTTCAGATCGTAGAATTTGCGCCCCGTTTCCGGGTCGATGCGCTTTGTTCCAAGTTCCGGTTTTGCCACAGTCAAAGCCTCTTGAATGGCCGGCCGAGCCGGCGCTTGCCGGAAAGCCGGCGGGTGGAAAGGGTATCAAGCTTATGATGATTAGCCGGTCCCCATAATCGTCTTGGCCGCATCTGTCAAAGACAAATCGCCAAAGCCCCGGCGTTGCTGGCTTTCCGGCTCTTGCCCGCCCCTTGTGGCGCTCCTCGAGCGGCCGCAATTTATGGAAACACGCAGCGAGGGTGTGATAGGAGTGCCGCGGTGCGGGCGCGGTTGTGCCCTTCGGTGAGAACGCCCTTTCGGGCCAGAGGATGCCGCATGTCTCATGGATCGGGCCCGAGACCCGCCACTGCCCGAAAGTCCGCCGATCTGCGCGGCTCGATCCGCATCCCCGGCGACAAGTCGATCTCGCACCGGGCGCTGATGCTGGGCGGGCTTGCTAGCGGCGAGACGCGCATTACCGGCCTGCTACAAGGCGCGGACGTGCTGGCCACCGGCCGCGCGATGCAGGCGATGGGGGCCCGCATTCGTAAGGAGGCCGATACCTTTATCGTCGATGGTGTCGGCAACGGTGCACTGCTTGCGCCGGAAGCGCCGCTCGATTTCGGCAATGCTGGCACAGGCTGCCGTCTGGCGATGGGGTTGGCGGGCGTCTACGACTTCGAAACGACATTCCTTGGCGATGCTTCGCTCGGCCGCCGGCCGATGGCGCGGGTTCTCGAGCCCTTGCGTGAAATGGGCACGCAGGTGAGGGCCGCCGCAGGCGATCGCCTGCCGGTGACCCTACGCGGACCGAAGACGCCTGCCCCGATCACCTATCGCGTGCCCGTCGCCTCGGCACAGGTGAAGTCGGCGTTGCTGCTTGCCGGTCTCAACGCGCCCGGCATCACCACTGTCATCGAACCGGTCATGACGCGCGATCATACGGAACGGATGCTGGAGGCATTTGGCGCCGCACTCTCTGTCGAGACCGACGTCAGCGGCGTCCGTACGATCCGCCTTGATGGTCGCGGCAAGCTTACCGGCCAGGAGATCGACGTGCCCGGCGATCCCTCGTCCGCGGCTTTTCCGCTGGTCGCAGCCCTGATCGTCCCAGGCTCGGACATCACGATCACCAACGTGCTGATGAACCCGACGCGCACGGGCCTGATCCTGACGCTTAAGGAGATGGGAGGGGATATCGAGGTGATCGGCAGCAGGCAGGTTGGCGGGGAGGACGTGGCGGATCTGCGCGTACGGCAATCGGAACTCAGCGGTGTCACCGTTCCCGAAGAGCGCGCCGCCTCGATGATCGACGAGTACCCGGCTCTCGCCATCGCCGCCGCCTTCGCCGAGGGGAATACCGTCATGGCCGGGCTCGACGAACTGCGTGTGAAGGAGTCCGATCGCCTCGCCGCCATCGCCGCGGGCCTGAAGCGCAATGGCGTCGATTGCGAGGAGGGCGCCTCGTCGCTGGTCGTGCGCGGCCGTCGCGACGGTAAGGGGCTCGGAAGCGCTGCCGGCGCGACCGTAAACACCCATCTCGATCACCGCATCGCCATGAGCTTCCTTATTTTCGGGCTTGCATCCGAACATCCGGTCACCGTCGACGACGTGTCGATGGTCGCGACAAGCTTTCCTGAATTCACGGACCTCATGACCAGCCTCGGCGCGAGGATCGCGTGAGACCCACGATTCCGGCGGTAACAATGAGATGGCTGCTGACACTCGCGGTCGTGGTTCTTCTGACGTTGCTGACGCAGATCGGTGGCGCCGTCTGGATCGTCACTCTTGGGCTCCTGCGTCGAAGGAGAGCCGGCGTTGCCGTATTTCTGGCGCTCTTTCTCGGCCTCTATGCGGCAGGGACCGCGCTCAGCTATGCCATTGCGCCGATCTTCGGCCGCGTTCCTCTACCCTGTTTCGACGACGGCACGTCGCGGCTGAAAATGCAGTCGCCGCTCTTCTGTGTCCTGAACCGCCAATATGTCGTTCCGGAACTGAAGGAAGCGGCCGCTGCCCTGTCACGCCATGTGGATCAGGTATTCCCCGGAACGACCACCTTGGCGCTCGACGCCAACTTTCCGTTCTTCGACGGTTTTCCGCTCTTCCCGCATTTGTCCCATTCGGACGGTCGGAAGCTCGATGTCGCGTTCTTCTATCAGGATGCCGAGGGCGATTATGAGGATCAGGCGACCCGCTCGCCAATCGGCTATTTTGCCTTCGAGCAGCCGGGACCGGACAGCATTCTCCCATGCCGGGATCGCGAAGACCTCTTGACCTTGCGCTGGGACTTGGACTTCTTGCAATCGCTGTGGCGGCCCTTGCCGCTGGAAGAAGGCCGGACCGCAGAGGCGCTCCGCTGGCTCTCGGCCGAGGGGGGCGGTTTCGGCATCGAGAAGATTTTCGTGGAGCCGCATCTGGCGCAGAGACTTGGCGTCGAAGCGGAGTCCATTCGGTTTCAGGGTTGCCGGGCCGCCAGGCACGACGACCATATACATATGCAGGTTGGAAAATGACGTTCACCATCGCTATCGACGGACCGGCCGCAGCCGGCAAGGGCACGCTCTCGCGCCGCATCGCCGAGGAATACGGCTTCCATCATCTCGATACCGGCCTCACCTACCGCGCCACCGCCAAGGCGCTGCTCGATGGCGGCTTGCCGCTCGACGACGAGGCGGTCGCCGAGAAGGTGGCGCGCGAGGTTGAACTGGCCGGGCTCAATCGCTCGGTGCTTTCTGCCCACGCGATCGGCGAGGCCGCCTCGAAGATCGCGGTCATGCCGGCCGTGCGCCGTGCGCTGGTCGAGGCGCAGCGGGCTTTTTCGCTGCGCGAGCCCGGCACGGTGCTCGACGGCCGCGACATCGGCACGGTCGTCTGCCCGGATGCGCCGGTGAAGCTCTATGTCACAGCATCGCCGGAAGTGCGGGCGCAGCGCCGCTACGACGAGATCACCGGCAATGGTCAGCCGGCCGACTACCAGACGATTTTCGAGGATGTGAAGAAGCGCGACGAGCGTGATATGGGCCGCGCCGACAGTCCTTTGCGCCCGGCCGACGACGCGCACTTGCTTGATACGTCTGAAATGAGTATAGAGGCGGCGTTTCAGGCCGCGAAGTCTTTGATCGATGCGGCCCTGATCAAGAAGATCTGAAGAAGAGCCCATCCCCGACACTGTCAGGATCGCTCTTCTTGCATAAGCCTGAAATTCCGTCCACGCGCCGGATTGTCCCTTCGATGGGGCGGACTGGGTTCAGGCCTGTTCAACACCAGCCCCCGGCGCATATGCGTCTCCCCCGTGAGATGCATGCAGGAGATTCCATGTCTGCTACCAACCCAACCCGTGACGATTTCGCAGCGCTTCTCGAAGAATCCTTCGCGAAGACCGATCTCGCCGAAGGCTATGTTGCCAAGGGCATTGTCACGGCCATCGAAAAGGACGTCGCCGTTGTCGACGTCGGTCTGAAGGTCGAAGGCCGCATCGCTCTGAAGGAATTCGGCGCGAAGGCGAAGGACGGCTCGCTCAAGGTCGGCGACGAAGTCGAAGTCTACGTTGAGCGCATCGAAAACGCGCTCGGCGAAGCTGTTCTGTCGCGCGAAAAGGCTCGCCGCGAAGAAAGCTGGATGCGCCTGGAAGTGAAGTTCGAAGCCGGCGAACGCGTCGAAGGCATCATCTTCAACCAGGTCAAGGGTGGCTTCACCGTCGATCTCGACGGCGCCGTTGCCTTCCTTCCGCGCTCGCAGGTCGACATCCGTCCGATCCGCGACGTCACCCCGCTGATGCACAACCCGCAGCCCTTCGAAATCCTCAAGATGGACAAGCGCCGCGGCAACATCGTCGTATCGCGTCGTACGGTTCTCGAAGAGTCCCGCGCCGAGCAGCGTTCTGAAATCGTTCAGAACCTTGAAGAAGGCCAGGTTGTCGAAGGCGTCGTCAAGAACATCACCGACTACGGTGCGTTCGTCGACCTCGGCGGCATCGACGGTCTGCTCCATGTCACCGACATGGCATGGCGCCGCGTGAACCATCCGTCGGAGATCCTGAACATCGGCCAGCAGGTCAAGGTTCAGATCATCCGCATCAACCAGGAAACCCACCGCATCTCGCTCGGCATGAAGCAGCTCGAGTCGGATCCGTGGGATGGCATCGGTGCGAAGTACCCGGTCGGCAAGAAGATCTCCGGTACCGTCACGAACATCACCGACTACGGTGCGTTCGTCGAGCTGGAGCCGGGCATCGAAGGCCTGATCCACATCTCCGAAATGTCCTGGACCAAGAAGAACGTACACCCCGGCAAGATCCTGTCCACGAGCCAGGAAGTCGACGTTGTCGTTCTCGAAGTCGATCCGACCAAGCGTCGTATCTCGCTCGGCCTCAAGCAGACGCTCGAGAACCCGTGGCAGGCATTCGCGCATAGCCATCCGGCTGGCACCGAAGTCGAAGGCGAAGTCAAGAACAAGACCGAATTCGGCCTGTTCATCGGCCTCGACGGCGACGTTGACGGCATGGTTCACCTTTCCGACCTCGACTGGAACCGTCCGGGCGAGCAGGTCATCGAAGAGTTCAACAAGGGCGACGTCGTTCGCGCTGTTGTTCTCGACGTCGACGTCGAGAAGGAGCGCATCTCGCTCGGCATCAAGCAGCTCGGCAAGGATGCAGTCGGCGACGCCGCTGCTTCGGGCGAACTGCGCAAGAACGCCGTTGTTTCGGCCGAGATCATCGCGATCAACGATGGCGGCATCGAAGTGAAGCTCGTCAACCACGAAGACATCACCTCGTTCATCCGCCGCGCTGACCTGTCGCGTGATCGTGACGAACAGCGTCCGGAGCGTTTCTCGGTTGGTCAGGTTGTCGACGCTCGCGTCACCAACTTCTCCAAGAAGGACCGCAAGATCCAGCTGTCGATCAAGGCTCTGGAAATCGCTGAAGAGAAGGAAGCCGTTGCTCAGTTCGGTTCGTCCGACTCGGGCGCTTCGCTCGGCGACATCCTCGGCGCTGCTCTGAAGAACCGCCAGAACAACGAGTAATCGTTGCCTGACGTTTGAATTGGAAAACCCGCGGAGAGCGATCTCCGCGGGTTTTTCTTTCCAACCAAGTCCGAATTGTGAAATCGGCCCCCAGCCCTGGATGGGGCTAGCCCGAGCTTAAGGCTGAACCGGCGTCTTAGCCGAGACCGCCGAGCCTGCGGTAAAGATCGTAGGCGTCGGGCGTTTCCGGTGCCTCGCCCTCCGGCATGGCTTCGCCGGTCGGCTCTCCATCGTCCGGATTTCCGTCGCCTCCCTCTTGTGCCGTTTCTTCCTCACCCGCTGCATCTTCGCCCGCGCCTCCGGGCATGCCGCGCGAATGGTCTTCGCCTTCCACCTCGCCGGCGGTCACTGGATAGGGGATCATCGCGAAGGGGATGGCCTCGCGTGGCAGGCCGTTTTCCACCAGCCTGGCGATCATCTGCTGCACCGTCTGCTCGTCCGTGGCGCGTTGCGGGCGAATGTCCGTGGGTCCGCGCGGTGGTGCAGCGGTCTCATCGGAGCGATCGTCGAGCAGCGACGGCAAGGTCGTGCCGGCGTCCGTTACGGCGCGCTGGCGGGCGGCGGCATCAGCGACGCGCATGCCAGCTTCCTTGGCGGCGGGCTGGGGCTGCGTAGCCGGCTCGTCCGTCTGCTGCGTCGCCGATCCCGGATCGCCATCGGCCGCGCCGGCAGGCAAGGCCACGCTGTCGCGGATGAGCGTCTTCATGGCCTCGGAGAGCACGCGTGCCGAGCGCACCTCCGGATCGTTGCGACCGGCAGCGGTGGTCCTGTGGCCATCTTCTTCGTCGGCATCGGGCAGCGGGCCGTAGGTGCCGTCGGGATCCTCGCCTTCGATCGTGTCGGCAGCCTCCATTTCATCGGTGCCATGCGCTTCAAGCGGTGTTGCGGCACTTTCTCCGGCGGGCGCTTCCGTCTCGCCGTGTCCGACTTCGCCGGATTGCAGGTCCTGCTCGGCCTCGGCGATGGGGCCAGACAGCGATGCCGCTTCCGCGATCTCGCCTTCGCCCGCAAGCAGCGAGACAGCGCTCCCGATCGGCGTGTCGCCCGATGACGCGCTCTTCGCGGCGTTCGCGCGCGCCTCACCCCGCTCCGTGGGCTTTTCGCTTCCGATCTTTGATGGCGCTTCGGTTCCGGCCGCGTCCAGATCCTCGCCCTGCGGCTCGGTCACATCGTTGCCGACGCCAAAGGTCTTGCGCAGCACAGCCTGTAGAAGTGCGACTTCACCACCGAGCGGCGTGCGTGCCGCGGTCTGGCTGAACGGCAGCGCAGGCTGGAGCGAGGGGTTGCGCAGGATGAGGTCGCGCGCCTGTGCCGGCATGGGTGTCGCGGTGCCGCCCGGCGCGCTCGTGCCGTTGCGGATCGCCGGCAGGTCCGCTAGCAGGCCGACGCGGATTGAAAGATTGCGCCCGCCAAGCTGACGCTCCAGAAGCAGCCGGTCGGACGTCGGCATCGATTCGAGGAAGGCCACCAACCGCCGGACGAAATCGCGCCCCCCCTCCTGCGGGAGTGGCGGGAACTTCAGGATGCGCGCGAGATCCTCCATCAGCCGCACCAGCGCGTCCTTCGAAAGGATCTCACGACCGGAAAGATGCCGCGTCAGCGCATCGAGGATCTTCTGTATGGCTTCGCCACGCTGGCTGGCGGTCAATGGTGCTGCAGGCTGCAGCGTCCTTGCGCTCGTCTCTTCCGTGGGGCCCGCGGTTCGAGCCGCCTGGATGGGTATCAGCATTCTGGTCTCCATCTCGCTTGACCTCGGTTTGACCATTCGTCGTTGAATGACGAAACGCCCTCGGGCGCGGTCCGATTTTTCGGCTTGCGCGCGACTTTCTGTTCATCACTTGCGGGGTGGCGCCTCATGCGCGTCGTGGCGAATGGCCAGACAGCCGCGGCTCGGCCGCGGATAGGAGAATCGGCATGATGGTTTGAGGTTAGGGCAAAGAGGTTTATGAATTCTTAACCATGTTTCGGCTTCCGGCATGTCGCGACCCAGCTTGCGGACGGGTCGGCGGAGCCTATCTTTAAGGGAGCCGCTCTGCAGGCTCGAATGGTGTCTGTGCCAGGAGTTTCGGATGACAGTCCGTCCCCCAAAAGCCCTAGGCCCGAACTTCTCGACGGCCGGCGCCTTCAACGTGCTCGAATACGAACTGATGTCCGAGCGCGCCGATGCGCTTGGCCGGCATGGCCTCAAGGTCGAAAAGGCGCTTGCAGCGCTTGCGGCATTGAAGGGAGATGTGGCGAGGGATCTACGCGAGCGGGTGCTCGACGAGGCGGCCGATGCCGTATGGGCCTTCCTCATTCAGCGGGAGATTTGCGGCCTGCGTGACAGCCGCGATGTGGTTCGCCGCTATGGCATACCCAAGGAGGTCATGGCGCGGCTCGGCATCGTGCGCCGAAAGCCGTCAGGGGCTTAGCGCAGCGAGCCTATAGAGGCCGTTGTCGTCGAAGCGCAGAAAGGGGCCGGCTGCCGTGCGTTGGTCCGCGATATCTTCCATCTCGTCCTTGAGGTGGAGCGCCCGCAGATGCTGCTCCTCTTCGTCGAGCGACAGCTTGTCGGTTCTGCGCGTCGGGTCACCGCGCAGGCTGTTGAGCTGGGCTTCCTCAGTCGACGCAGGCTCCGTCGCGCTCTTCAGGCGGTCGACGGCATTTGCGGCTTGTGCAACGCTTTGAGGTCCCTTGTCGCTCGTTTCGCCGAGCGCAACCTTCAGTGCGTCGTTTTCCGGGCCGCCGGGGTTCTTGAGCGCCTCGACCACCTCCGTAAGCGATAGTCCGAGCTTGTCGAGCCCCAGTTCTTCCTCGATTTTCGCAATGGCGGGCGATTCCAGCTGCTTCAGCTGGTTCTCGATTTCCCTTGCAAAGGCGGAATCGGACTTGAACGTTTCGCGCTCGATGTCGAAAAATTTTCCGACCTCACGGATGAGCACGGCGCGGTTGTTGTTGGCGTCGTTGCGAGCATGATCGAAGAAGTAGCCGTTGATCTTCTCGTTGGCGGCCTTTTGAGCGCCATCGGGCTCGACCTGCGCCCTAAGGAGCCGGTCGTCCTTTGTGCTCTTGGCCTTTTCTTCTTCCTCCGTCTGCCGCTTTTCGATGTCCTTGAGGATCGAGCCGACCAGATTGGTCGTCGCGGTGGCGGCAGATTGCTGGGTCGGAAGCAGCATGATTCATCCTGGCAGCACGGTGGATCGTTTTGAAACGGTAGGCTCTTGCAGTTAATGCCGGTTTAACTGGCGCTGCCGAGATGTTGGGGCACGCAAGCGCCGGTGATGGCGCGCAAAACTTCCAACTCCCGCTAATGCGGGGCGGAGAGAAGGTGCGCAGGCGGTACGGCCGGGCCGCGCCCCAATTAGGGCGCTAGAGCGTTTCTCGTGCGTTCATGCGGACGCGCCGCGCTCTAGCGATAGGGCGAATAGCAGACCTTGTAAGCGCCGCCGTAGCTCAAGAACCGGTTGGTTGCCGGATTGTAGGAACGGTAGCGCGACAGGCACCAGCTGACATGGGCGTTGCCGCCACCGACATACCGATCGCGATAGTAGTAGTTGCCGCCGTAGTAACGGCGGGGATAATAGCCGCGATTGTAGCCGTAGCGGGGATAGTAGCCGTAGCGGGGGTAGTATCCGCCGCCATAGTAACCGCCGCCGTAGTATCCGCCCGAGCCGAAGTAGAGGGTCAGGCCGGAGCCGCCATAGTAGGGGCTACCCCATCCGCGTCTGTAATAGGGGCCTCCCCAACCGCCTCGCCAGCCGTATCCGCCATATCCGCCGTAACGGCGGTGGTAAAACTGCACATTCTGGACGTCGCCTTGTGCCTTGATCTGAAGGTCGGGCGCCTGAAGCGGCATCGCCTGCACAGGTCCGACGGGGGTGATCAGGGAGGCGGCGGCCAAGCTGCAGCCGATAACGAAATTGCGAAATCCCGTCATTTTGTCCTCGCTTTCGGAAAGCACTGCCTTCCGGTTGTGTCCCTGCCTGTATTACGTTTGCATTTCTTGGTTTATTCATGGCAATGGGCAGGGAGCGTGCAGAAGGGAGCCTCGGAGCTCCGGCCTTTGGCCAACTTGCCCGGAAAGCGCTTGTCCCGCGTGCGCGCCGTTTTGTTTTTGTCCCTTTTTCGCCCGGCAGCGGGCAGCGGAGAATGCGATGCAGTTGAAGTTTGGTACCAGCGGCCTGCGTGGCCTTTCAGAGGAACTGAAGGGTGAGCCTTCGGCCCGCTACGCGACCGCGTTTGCGCGCTATCTTCTGACGTCCGGGCGCAGCCAGCCGGGTGACCCGATCGTGATCGCCCGCGACTTTCGCGATTCGAGCCCGGAAATCGCCGCAGTCTGTGCCTCGGCACTCGCGCGCGAAGGACTGCGCGTCTTCGATTGCGGCACGGTGCCGACGCCGGCGCTTGCGCTTTATGGCCGCGAATGCGGAGCGGCCGGTCTGATGATCACCGGCTCCCATATCCCGGCTGATCGGAACGGCATCAAGTTTTATCGGCCGGATGGCGAAATCGACAAGGAAGATGAAGTCGCCATCAGCCGGATTGCCGATGAAATCGCCGGGCAGATCGAGCCGGTCGCCAATCAGGGCATTGGTGAGGACCATGCGTCCCGCGCATCCTCGCTCTTCATCGAGCGAAACCGGCAGTTGTTGCCCGCCGGCGCGCTCGCCGGCCTCAAGGTCGGCGTCTACCAGCACAGCACCGTCGCGCGGGATCTTCTCGCCGATCTGATCGCCTTCTTTGGCGCCGAGGTCGTCGCCCTTGGACGTTCGGAACACTTTATCCCCGTCGATACCGAAGCGGTGTCGACCGACACGATCGAACGCCTTCAGGAATGGGCCCGCGAACACCGGCTCGATGCGATCGTATCGGCGGACGGCGACGGCGACCGGCCGCTGGTCGCGGACGAGAACGGCTTGCCGCTACGCGGCGATCTCCTCGGGCTGATTGCCTGCGGCTTCCTCGGTGCGACGCTTGTCGTCACGCCGGTCACCTCGAATTCGGGCCTGGAGCGCAGGGAAGGGCTCTCCGTGCTGCGCACCCGCGTCGGGTCGCCCTTCGTGATCGCCGGAATGCAGCAGGCCCTGGACGAGGGGTCGACCAAGGTCGCCGGCTTCGAGGCCAATGGCGGCACGCTGACGGCCAGCCCCTTCGTCGTCAACGGCGCAACCCTCCAGCCGCTGCCCACTCGCGATTGCGTCCTGCCGATCGTCGCCGCACTGGCTGCGGCGGCAGAGGCCAAACTCTCGCTGTCGGTGCTGGCCGCCTCCTATCGGCTTCCCGTGGCGCTCAGCGACCGGCTCGAAAACTTCCCGGTCGAAACCAGCGCCCGGCTGATGGCCTATTTGCGCGGCGGCGACGAAAATCTCGCGGCATTCCTGGCGCCGATCGGCCGGCCGGTCGCCGTCAGCGATATCGACGGGCTGCGGGTGACGCTTGACGACGGTCGCATCATTCACTTCCGCCCCTCCGGAAATGCACCGGAGATGCGTTGCTATGTCGAAGCGGACACGGCCGAGGCGGCCGAGGGACTGCTGTCGAGCGGTCTATCCACAATCCGGCATTGGGCAAAAACCGCCTCGAACTGAGTTTTTTGTCCTCCGACACGAAAACTTCAAAAAGCCTGTTGACACTTCGACTCGAGCCTTTTACACACCCGCTCGTCGCCCAGATGGCGGAATTGGTAGACGCGCCAGCTTCAGGTGCTGGTACTCGAAAGGGTGTGGAGGTTCGAGTCCTCTTCTGGGCACCAAATTCCCAAACCAAATCTTTGATTTGGTTCTGAAAAACCCCGGTTCGCCGGGGTTTTTTCGTTTCTGGCGTTTGGCCGGATTCCGTGGCGATTTCCTGCCTTCCGAGCCTCGCTCTTCGACCAGGATGGTTGCATGCCCAGGATATTTTCGCGTGGTGCGCCTTGAAGCTTGGGCCGGCAGCATTGATATTCTATCGGCTATGAAGGGCAGGCTTTCCGCGTGAGGGCCGTCCCCATGTTATCGTCCGCCGGGGCGGCGGCTTTGAGAAGGACGAAGCGATGTCTGAGACACGTCGCAAGCTGACGACCATATTCTCCGCGGACGTCCAGGACTACACGCGGCTGATGCGCGCCGACGAGGAGGGCACGCTCGCCACGTTGAAGCGCCATCGCGATGCCATGGGAAGGCTCATCGAGGCGCATGAGGGCCGTGTCGTCAACACCTGGGGTGATGGACTGATCGCCGAGTTTCCGAGCGTCGTGGAAGCGCTGCGCACCGCGATCGACGTGCAGAACGAACTCGCCGGCTGCAACGAGAAATGCGCGGCCGACGAGCAGATGCTGTTTCGCATCGGCATCAATCTCGGCGACGTGATCGCCGAGGGCGACGATCTCTACGGCGACGGCGTCAATGTTGCAGCCAGGCTGCAGGCGTCCGCGCCGGCTGGCGGCATCGTCATCTCCAATACCGTGTACGACCAGGTGCGCAACAAGGTCGCCGTCGGTTTCGATTTTCTGGGGCCTCTTGAGGTCAAGAACATCGATGGCGGTGTGCCGAGCTATGCCGTGCGCATCGGCGCGGACGATCCCCGTCCGACCTTTGCCGCAGAGACCTTCGGCCGCCGTGCTGAAGCAGCCGCTGCCGAGGCGGCCAAGCCGCGTCCGGAGCCGGTGGGCGTGATTGCGGCAATCAGGAGCGGATCGCTCCCGGTTCTCTGCATCGTTGCCGCTGGCTTGGTCGCTCTCAACCTGTTGACCTGGAACGGAACCTTCTGGTCCGTCTGGCCGCTGCTTGGCCTCGCCATCCTTGCCGGCCTTGCCTGGATCAAGACCAACCCGTGGGTGGACCGCAGCATCGGCAGACTGGTGCTCTCGGGATTGGTGCTTCTCACCATCAATCTCTTGACCTGGCGCGGCGTCTTCTGGGCCGTCTGGCCACTGCTCGCCTTCGCCGTGGTCGGCGGCATTCGCTGGGTCACCCGGCAGAGCCGCCGCCTCGGCTCCTGACGTCTATTCGCGGCTTTCGGAGCCGGCCGACAAGTTGTCGTGTGTCTTCGGGCCGTCATCGAGGGCTTCCGGCTCTTTCGGCTCCGCGCCCAGCACTTCGTAAATCTCCAGGGCCGAGGCCCGGCCCTTGGCCTGCGCTGTGCCGAGCGGCCGGAAGTGGATCGTGCCACCCGTATGGGCAACGACCGCGCCGCTCGCCATGATCATCGTGCCGTAGTTCTTGTTCATGCCCTCGAGGCGCGAGGCGACGTTCACCGTGTCGCCCATGGCGGTGTATTGCAGCCGCTCCTTGGCGCCGACATTGCCGACGACGGCGGTGCCGGTGTGAATGCCGAAGCGTGTGCGGAACTCCGGCAGTCCTTTCTTGCGCTGTGCTTCGTTGAAGATGCTGAGGCGCTGCTGGACCGCGAGCGCGCACCGACAGGCATTCTCGGCGTGTTTGTCGTCCGGTGCCGGGGCGTTCCACATCGCAAAGACCGAATCGCCGAGGAACTGGATGATCGTGCCGTCGTGCTCGCCGACCGTCTCGCTGAAGATATCGAAATACTCCGACAGCATCGCCACCACCTCCTCGGGCGAATGCCGTTCGCTGAGCGTGGTGAAATCGTAGATGTCGGTGAAGAGCGCGGTGACTTCCTGACGCCAGGCGGAGCGGCCGCTGAAATGGCCGGATTCGATGCCCTTGCGCACCAGTTCCTTCGGCACATAGAGCGCAAAGGTGAAGATTGCATCGCGGGCCCGGTTCATGGCGCCGCCGAGGGTCGAGATTTCGCTGACATGCGAGGAAACATCGATCGGGGTGGTGAAGTCGAGGTCCTGCAGCCGGTTGGCGCTGGCGGTCAGCTGGTTGAGCCCCTTGGTAATCAGATGTGCCAGCACCAGCGAGGCGAGTACCGCCAAGGCTACCACTGCCCCGGAAATCGCCAGCCCCTGAACGAGCGTCTTGTTGGCGTCCGCCATCAATTCGTCGAGCGGTGCGGCCACCACGGCGCGGTTGCCGGAGAGAAGCAGCGCGGATTCGAGCGGCGTTACCATGACGAGATAGGTGCGGTCCCCGACCTGGACGAAGTCGGCCTTCCCGGGCGCTGGCGGATGTTGGCGGATGCTCTGGATCAGCGGGTCGCTGTCGGCCTGCACGATCGGGGCGTCCTTATCCTTGGCCGCCATGATGCGTCGCATCATCACCCGGTCGGAATGGATGATCGGCCGGCCGACGGCATCGAGGATGAAGGACACCGAACCAGCAGTCAGCCGTTCGCGGGCGAGGAAGTCGGTGATCGTATCGAGCACGACATCGGCGCCGATGACGATCTGCGGATTGCCGCGATGCGCCTGCGAGATGGTCATGCCCAATGTTTCGGTGGTGGCGCTTTCATAGGGTCCGGTCGAGACCGCGGCCTTGCCGTTGACGGCCGCGCGATACCAGGGTCGCGTGCGCGGGTCGAAGCTCGATGGCGGTAGCCGCCGTTCGGAGAATTGCGTGCCGTCCTTGTCGACGAAGAGAACGCGCTGGAGCGGCTTGCCGTTTGAGTCCCTTTCCATCGAGCGCACCGCAATGGCGGCGCCACGGGGCGCGTCGAGCGCCATGCGCCAGGCAACCTGCTTGAGGTCGACGACCTGAAAGAAGGCGCCGTTGGGGTAGCCGACATAGACCCCATCGATGTGCGGCGAGCGGGTGATGCCTTCACGAAGCACCGCCACCTTGTCATTCATGCGCTCAGGCGGGGGCACGAGGAAGGAATTGGCGACGGAGGAGACGAGATTGACGAGGGCGGAAGTGTCGCCCGAGAGCACGCCCAGCCGGTCGACAAGGCGGTTCATGAAGCCGCGCATGTTGGCCTCGGCATCAGCGATCGCGGCGTTGCGCGAGCGATGGTAGTCGAGCCCGACAAGCGTCGCGGAAACGACGATCAGCATGGCGACCATGACGAGGCTGAACAGCGATCGCAGCGAACTGTTCCAGCCATCGCGTGCTTTGCCTTGTCGAGCGCCGGGCGCCGTGTCTACCATCGCGTTTCTCTGATTCCGTAACGATGCCTCTGCGACGACCTTAACGTGCAAGGTTGATCGCATGTGCAAGAAAAGTTAAATGCGAATCCCATAAAACACGTTAATCGGCGGGATGCACGATCCCGCCGAGATCCGCAGCGAAAAATGTCTCAGTTCACCGTTACCGGCTTCGAGCGCATGCGCGCGACGGTTTCGCGCTCGGCACGCTTGCAACGCATCGGTGGCAAGCCGCGATCCATCAGGTCCATGTCTTCAAGCACCATATCGCCCATTTTCTTGAAGGCGCTGTCGAGCGCGCCGGCGCGGTGCGCCGAACGCAGGAAGCCCGGCAGGCGGCGAACGGGATGGTCGAGCGGCGGGGGCTCCTCCGGAAAGACGTCGCTCGCCGCCACGATATGGCCGCTTGCGACCGCGGCCATCAGCGCCTCGAAATCGACGACGCCGGCGCGACTGAGGAGAATGAAGGCGGCACCCGGACGCATGCGGGCAAACGCCTTCTCGCCAAGGAAGCCTTCGTTCTCGCTGGTAACGGAAGCAACCACGAAGACGAAGTCGCTTTCGCCCAGCACGGTCTCGAGCGATGCCGGTTCAACGCCATTGTCCCGCAGGATCGAGGCCGGCATCCAGGGGTCGAAGACGCGGATTTTCGCCCGGAAACCGGAGAGCACGCGGTTCAGGGCCTTGCCGAGATCGCCGAAGCCGATGATGCCTATCTCGGAGCCGGAAAGCAGGCGCGCCGAACGGTTGCCGTCGCCACCCCAGAGTTCGCGGCCTTCACGGAAGGCAAGGTCGGCGTCGACGACGCCGCGGGCAATGTTGAGCGCCATGGCGAGGCCGAGTTCCGCCACTGGCTCGGCAAAGACCTGCCCGGTGGTCACCACATGAATGCCGCGCTCGAACAGCACCTCATAGGGCATGTTGTTGATCAGGTTGCTTTCGACGTTGAGGATCGCTTTCAGCTGGCTCATGCGCCTGAGGGTGGCGTGGTCGAGCGGGGGCTGGCCGATGATGTAGTGGGCGTTGCCGAGCACGTCGTCGCCAAGGCCGGCGATATCCTCCGGGTCCGCTTCGACGATGCGGTAGCGGCGATGCAGGTCCTTGAGGGTTTCCGGTGTGAAGATGAGATCGAGCGTGCGTGGTGCGGGTGCACTGATGGCAAGCGGCCGGTTGTCGGGCATGGTTCCTCCCACTGCAGGTTTCCTTTGATCGGGTCGATCGAAGGATAAAAACATGCAGCACTTCAAAGCGCTACCGTGACCTTTGCGCGGCGCTGAGACGGAGGATGCCCATGCTCTGGCCGTGGGCTAGGAACAGTTCCGCCGCTTGCCAAGCGGCGTGGCGGTCCCGATGCTGTCTTCGCACGAGGATTGCTTGTCGTGTTTTTGCTTAGTAGCCGAGACCACGCTTCTGCCGATAGAGCGAAGGCGGCAGGTCGCTGCCCTGGAAGACCGGCCCGTCGCCACGGCGGCAGTTGTAGATCGTGTCGTAGATGGGACCGCCGCGGGCCGACGATTCGAACGGATAGTTTCGGTCGACAAAGGTCTGCTCGCATACGGTTTGGTCGCCACCACCGTTCAACGGATCCATCTGGCGCACGCCCGGCAGGTCCCGATAGGTCTGCGCCGGTGCCGGCATGGCCGTCAGCCCGATCGCCAGCGCGAGCGTGGAGAGAGCGAGGGCGGGTTGAAAAGACGTCATCGTCAGGACTTTCAAAGGGCAGCCGGCGGGCGGAACGTGACAACGGTATCGCCGACGCCAAACTTGCGCTATAGGCCACACCACTTCGTTTGATCTGGGGATTTTCGATGGCGAATGCAATACGGTTCCATGAAGGCGATATCTCCGCAGCCGACGCCGATCGTTATCGAGGCGCAATCGCGATCGACACGGAAACGCTCGGCCTCATCCCCCGCCGTGATCGCCTTTGCGTGGTGCAGCTGTCTCCGGGCGACGGTACGGCCGACGTGATCCGCATCGCAGCCGGCCAGAAGCAAGCGCCGAACCTCGTCGCCATGCTTGCCGATCCGGCCCGCCAGAAGATCTTCCATTTCGGCCGCTTCGATATCGCCGTCCTCTTCCATACCTTCGGGGTGACGACGACGCCGGTCTTCTGCACCAAGATCGCCTCGCGGCTGACCCGCACTTACACCGATCGCCACGGCCTCAAGGACAACCTCAAGGAAATGCTCGACGTCGACATTTCCAAGCAGCAGCAGTCGTCCGACTGGGCAGCAGAGACCCTGTCGCAGGCGCAGCTCGAATATGCCGCCTCCGACGTGCTGCACCTGCATGCGCTGCGCGACAAGCTGACGGCGCGCCTCATCCGCGATGGTCGCATCGAGCATGCCGGAGCCTGCTTCGCCTTCCTGCCGACGCGCTCCAAGCTTGACCTGCTTGGCTGGGACGAGACGGATATCTTCGCGCACAGCTGAGTTGCGCGGGGCTGTTATGGCGTCAGGTAAAGGACGACCGCATAACGTGCGGCCTTGCCGATGGTGACGAACAGCAGGAACAGCGGCAGCTTCATGCGCAGCAATCCGGCGACCAGCGTCAGTGGGTCGCCGATGACCGGCAGCCAGGAAAGAAGCAGCACCGGCTGGCCGTAGCGGGCAAAGAGCGCCTCTGCCTTTTGCCGATTGGTGGGCGAAACCGGAAACCACCGGCGCCCCTCGAAGCGGATCAGAAAACGCCCGAGCGCAAAATTGACGACGGCGCCGAGCACGTTGCCTGATGTCGCGGCGATGAAGAGGGCAGGGCGGCTCGTTTCGCCGTGCAGGGCGGCGGCCACGATCGCAGCTTCCGACATGCCGAAAAGCAACGTCGCCGACAGGAAGGCCGCGGAAAAGACGCCGGCAAGAATTCCGAAATCCAGGATCAGCTCCTGTCCGTATGACCGAGATCGCGCTCCGGCTCGATGATGTCGCGGATGCGCTGCTTCAGTTCCTTCGGCCCGGGGAAACCGCCGTCCCGCTTGCGCTCCCAGATGAGCGCGTCATCGACGCGGATCTCGAAATTGCCGCCGGTGCCGGGAATGAGCGCCACTTCGCCGAGCGACTGCCCGAACGTCTGCAGCAGTTCCTGCGCCATCCAGCCGGCGCGAAGCAGCCAGTTGCACTGGGTGCAGTAAAGGATGGTGATGCGCGGCTTCTGGTCCATCGGGTGTCTCGGATGTGCTTCGGGCGGCGACCATAGCGGTCGCCTCAGTTGGAAACAACTGCGTTCCGGGGCTCATGCTCACGCTGCGCTCACACGATTGTCAACCAATTTAGTCATGTTTTTATCGGCGGATAGCTTGCTTTGCGCGGTCGTCGCGGCGAGACAATGCGGCATTGCACAAATTGTCGCACCCAACCGCCGGAGAGGCCCCTTAATGACCGACGTCACCGTTTCCAGTTCCCGCCCGCGCGCCATCCTGCCGGCGCTGGAAAAGATCTATCTGCCGCTCAATACATCCGCCGAAACGCTGTTGCGTGTGCTCGCCGGCGCTCTGCTTGCGGTTCACGGTTTTGGCAAGATCACCAATCCCTTCGGCGCGATTGGCATGGTCGAGGGCCTCGGCTTCTATCCCGGCGTCTTCTGGTCGCCGCTGCTCGCCGCGACCGAATTCTTCGGCGGCATTTTGATCGCGATCGGTTTGTTGACGCGCCCGGCCGCCTTTGCCGGCATGATCGTTCTGCTCGTCACCGTCTACTTCCATGGCATCGTGCAGGGTGAGGGCCTCTTCGGCGCAGAGAAGTCGATCCTCTGGGCAGCGATCCTGTTCTTCTTCGCCATCCGCGGCGCCAACAGCCAGTCTGTCGACGCCAAGCTCGGCAAGCAGTTCTGATTGAACGAACGACGCTTAGAAAAACGGGGAGGCGGTGAAAACCGGCCTCCCCGTTTTCGTCTTGCAGCTGGTGAGGCTTTCGCCGTCGCGATCTCTCAGGCGCTTTCCTTCGCCGTCACGCTGCGAATGGTCATCCGGTGGACCTTGCCCGTCCGGTCGTGCCAGTCGATCGACTGGCCGACGGAGAGCCCGATCAGCGCCGCGCCGACAGGGGTCAGCACAGAGATGCGGCCGGCCTCGATATCGGCCTCGCCGGGATAGACGAGCGTCACCTGCTTGGCAAAACCATTGTCCGCCTCGAAGGCGACGGTGGAGCCCATCTGCACGCTGTCGGCGGGTAGCGCGTCGGGCGCGCCGACCCGGGCGCGGTCGAGTTCAAAGAGCAGTGCCTCGGCCACATCAGGCACGCGCTCGAGCGCGGAGGAGGCGAGCGCCGTCAGCCGCTTGTGGTCTTCGGCATTGATGATGATCGGGGGAAGTTTCTTGTGGGTTGCCGCCATGATGGGACCTGACACGTTCAATCGAAGCGCACGACAGGGCGCAATCGAATAGGTTTTCTGGAGATTAGGCGCTCGTTCAGCCGCGCTCGGAAATTTCTTCTGCCGACGCGAAAGGCTCCCCTGACCCGGAGAGCGCAAGCGTCCGGGCTGGGGTCAGGTTCCTGCGATCGGGCACACCCGGAAGCAGCAATGAGAAGAAATCGTCGGCATCATCATGCCCCAAGGGTCGGAAAGTTCGCTCACGAAGTCAAGGCCCGCATGAACCCGTCCGCATCATCGCATCGCTATGTGACCTCTTGAACAGTGGCCGCGCTCGTGGTCAATCTCCACGGTCGATGCGAAGGGAATGCGATGATGCGGGTGCTGGTGGTTGAAAACATGGCGAAGACCGAGCTCGGCCAGGTCGGCACGGCGCTTCGCGAGGCAAAGGCCGAGATCGAGATCCGCCGCGCCTATCTCGGCGAGGCCGTTCCTGAAACACCGGAAGGATACGACGCACTGGTGGTGCTTGGCGGCGAGCAGAGCGCGCTCGACGATGCCGCCTATCCCTATCTGCCTGATCTTGCCGCGCTGATGCGCCGCTTCGGTGACAGCGGCCGTTCCGTGCTCGGCATCTGCCTCGGCAGCCAGCTTCTCGCCCGCGCCTATGGGGGCCGGAACCTGCTGGGCGAGGCCAAGGAGTTCGGTTGGTGCGAGGTGCAGGTGCGCGGCGAAGGCGCCGAGGACCCGGTCCTTTCCAGCGTCGGTGAGAGCTTCCCGATCTTCCAGTGGCACGGAGATACTTTCACGCTGCCCGAGGGGGCTGTCCATCTCGCCGAAAACGCCGTCACCCGACATCAGGCGTTCCGCGTCGGCCGCGCCGCCTACGGCACCCAATTCCACTTCGAGGCCGACACACACCTGGTCGAAGACTGGAACCGGGCTTTCCCGGACACCATCAAGCGGCTCGATCCGACCTGGCTTGCGCGCTATCGCGAACACGCCGCGCGCCACGGCCGCCAGGCGGATGCCGCGGGCCTGTCTCTTGCTCGCGCCTGGGTCGCGACGATCGTTCGCCATCAGGGCGGCGCGGTGAATGAGGAACCGGCGTTGGAGGAGGTTACCGGATGAGCGAGGCACTAAACGGCGGCTGCTTCTGCGGCCGGATCCGCTATCGGCTGAAGGCGGCGCCGATGTTCGTCAACTGCTGCCATTGCAGCGATTGCCAGCGCCAGGTCGGTAGCGCCTTCGTCGTCAACGGCGTGATCGAGCGCGACAATATCGAACTCATTGAGGGCGAGCCGGTCGTCGTGACGCTTCCGACGGATAGCGGCCGTCCGCATGATGTCTACCGCTGTGCCGAATGCCAGACCGCCCTCTGGAGCGACTACGGCCGGCGCGGCTGGCTTTCCTTCATCCGGATCGCAAGCCTTGACCGCCCGTCGGACTTCCCGCCGGATGCGCATATCTTCACCCGCTCCAAGGTTTCTTGGCTGTCGCTCGAGGGCGGCGCACCGGCTTTCGAGATTTATTACGACATGAAGACGATGTGGCCGCCGGAAAGCCTGGCACGGCGCGAAGCCGCGGAAGCGAAAGCAAAAGCGTGACAGCCAGCGAACGCGACAAGATGGCAGCCGGAGAATGGTACTCCTGCCTCGTCGACGAACTCGAGGCACTTCGGATGACGGCACGCGTTGCTGTCCATCAGCACAACACCATGGCGCCGATCGAGCGTGGAAACATGGCGTCGGCGCTGCGGGTGCTGTTCGGTGCGGTCGCTGACGACGTCTTCATCGAGGCGCCGTTCCATTGCTCCTACGGCATCAACATCCACCTTGGCGCCCGCGTCTATCTCAATGCCAGCTGCACGATCCTCGACAGCGGCCGCGTGGCGATCGGGGCGGGGACGATGCTGGGGCCGAACGTGCAGATCTATTGCGCCGAGCACCACAGGGATGCCGTGCTTCGCGGCCAAGGCCTCGAAGTCGCCAAGCCGGTGACGATTGGTGCCGATGTCTGGATCGGCGGCGGCGCGATCATTCTCGGCGGTGTCACGATCGGGGATGGCGCGATCGTCGGTGCGGGCTCGGTGGTGACGAAGGACGTGGCGGCCGGCGCCGTGGTCGCCGGCAACCCGGCGCGGCCGCTCCGCCGCGCGTCGACGTAAGACGATTGGAGAAGGACGATTTTTGATGACGATTGAGATGAAGACGATCCACGTGCGCCCGGCGCGGCCAGAAGATGCGCCTGCGTTGTGCGCTTTCCTCAACGAGATCATCGCAATCGGTGGCACCACGGCCCATCAGACGCCGTTCACGCCTGAGAGCTTCGTGGCGCACTATCTCGCCGGCCCGGGCTTCGTCAGCTGCTTCGTCGCCGAGGACGATGCGGGTGAGCCTTGCGCCTTCCAGGCGCTGGACCGCTGGGACGGAATACCCAAGGATTGGGCCGACATCGGCACGTTCTCGCGCCCCGACAACAAGGTGCCCGGCGCCGGCACGGCGCTCTTTAATGCCACTTGCGACTTCGCCCGCTCGATCGGCCTGAAAGCCCTCAACGCCACCATCCGTGCGGACAATGTCAGCGGGCTCAGCTATTACGGCAAGATGGGTTTCGTCGACTACAAGGTCGACAAGGCGGTGCCGCTGAAGGACGGGCAGTTGGTGGATCGCATTTCGAAGCGGTACGTGCTTGAGGACGGATGAGGCGAGCACTGCCGCTCTGGCAGCGCCACCCTCCCGGTCTTCATCCCCGGGCCTGAAGTTCAGTCCGGGGAGGCAGCTGACATCATAGGGTGGATCGGTCTTGAGGAGATCGGCCCCACGCCTTGGCGAGAGGCGTCGGCGATAAAAGAGCGCCGACGCTCGCAAAGGGCACCTCTTGAAAGCGTGCCGCTCTAACGGCTGCTTCTGTTCACCATGGCAATGATCGTCTCGTAAAGCTCGTCCTGAGCCTCGTCGGCGGTGATTTCGCCCGTCGCTGCAGCGTGGGACAAGCCATCGGCTGCACCGAGCATTGCCCAGAAACCGGCCTGTGCGATGCCCCTCTGCCCGATGAACGGGCCCAGCACCTTTCGGCACTTTTCGATATAGACCAGCTGATAGTCCCGTTTGACGGCCGCAAGCTCGGGCGAGCCGGCGAGGGCCGCCAGCACGCCGGGCAT
This sequence comes from Ensifer sp. ENS08, assembly GCF_014852195.1. NCBI lineage: Bacteria > Pseudomonadati > Pseudomonadota > Alphaproteobacteria > Hyphomicrobiales > Rhizobiaceae > Ensifer > Ensifer sp. ENS08. Next base: position 974,583 of record NZ_JACVBF010000001.1, on the reverse strand, counting down.
CTCGCGACCCTGCGTGAGCACGCAGTCGACATAGGAGGCGGCAATCGTCCTGACTGTCGCTTCCAGCGTTGGGTCGCTCGCGGCAATGGCAGCGTCCATCACCACCGTCTGGCGCACATCAAAATCCTGGTAGAGCGCGGCGAGCAGTCCGTTGCGTGTTCCGAAATGATCATAGACGACCGGCTTGGCGACGGCCGCTTCCTCGGCCAGGCGCGGCAGCGTCAGCACATCGGTCCCTTCCTCGCGAACGAGCCTCCAGGCGACGTCCAGCAGCTGGCGTAGCCGCTGCTCGCGGGTGAGGCGAACGCGTTTGGCGGTGACCGTGTCTGTTTCCATGGTGCTTGACATCACTATATACCAAAAGTAACTTACCTTAAGTATATAGAAGATATCTCCTAACCGCAACCATCCGCCTGCCTGCCTGACGGGCGGCGGCGAAGCGGCATGCCGACGCATGCCGTTTGCAAAGGATTCGTACCCAATGACTGACGTCTCACTCCCTCACTCCCAAGGCCGAAGCGCATGGCTCGGCCTCATCGCCGTGCTGCCGCTGGTCCTCATCGTGGCCATGGACGGCTCCATCCTCTATCTCGCCGTGCCGCGCGTGACGTCGGCTCTCTTGCCCACCGCGGACCAGGCGCTCTGGATCCTCGATATCTACGGTTTCGTCGTCGGTTCGCTGCTGATTGCCTTCGGCAATATCGGCGATCGCTACGGGCGGTTGAAGCTGATCATGATCGGCGCGGTGATCTTCGGTGCAGGATCGCTCGGTGCGGCCTATGCGCAGTCGCCCATGGCGTTGATTGCTTCCCGGGCACTGATGGGGCTCGGCGGCGCGACATTGCTGCCCTCGGGGCTGGCAATCGTCAGCGCGCTGTTTCCGGATCCGCGACTGCGGGCGCAGGCGATCGGCATCTTCGCCGCCACCTTTGCAGCCGGCTTCGCCATCGGTCCGGTTATCGGCGGCATCGTGTTGCAGCGGCTCGAGTGGGGCGTGGTGTTCCTGATCAACGTTCCCGTCGTGCTCGGCTTCCTGGTCGCCGCACCCATTCTGCTTCGCGAGGTGCGCTCCACGACCTATGGCCGCATTGACCTGCCAAGCCTTGTCCTGTCCTTTGCCGGTATCCTGCTCACCACCTATTCGCTGAAGACCGCGGCCGCCTACGGCTTCACGCCGCTGCAGACGCTTGCCGGGATCGTCGGCGTCCTCGCCATCGCGTTGTTTCTTCGCAGGCAAACGCGGATCGCCTATCCGCTGCTCGACCTCGGTCTGTTCCGGGACCGCATCTTTTCCATCGCCATTCTCACCGGCCTCCTGCCGCTGGTCGTCTGGTCAGCCGTCGGTTACCTCTCGGGCATTTATTTGCAATCGGTTCTGGGCTTCGATGTTTTTACCGCAGCACTTTTGACCTTGCCCGGCGCCGTCGTGCTGATGGCGACCTGCATCGGGACAGCGCGCATCGTCGATGCGGTCGGCCGCAAGACGGCGCTTGTTGCGACGCATCTCCTGATCGCAGCCGGCCTCTTTCTGCTGCTCCTCACGAGCACCGAGGCGGGCGTGGCAGCCCTCATCGCCTCGACTGTGGTTGCGGGCATCGGCTACGGCCTCTCCTTCAGCCTCGTCGCCGAGATCGCCGTGTCGGCCGTGCCTGCGGAACGCGCCGGTGCCGCGGGCTCGATCGCCGAGACCAGCAACGAACTCGGAAATGCACTCGGTATCACGCTTTTGGGTTGACTGGCGGCACTCAGCTTCCGGCTGCTCGGCCCCGGCGTGGCCGGCACGCTGAACGAAACCCTTGATCAGCCGGGCCTTGCTTCTGAAACGGTGCTGCAGGCCAAGGACGCCTTCCTCACCGGTCTTCACATCGCGGCCGGCGTCGGCGCACTGTCGCTGCTCGCATTGGGCATCATCGCCTGGCTCTGGTTGCCGAAGAAGCTGCCGGAGTAACCGTCGTGAGAGGTCACTGTGAGACGCCGTGGCCCAGAATAACGGAGTAGCTAGTCCGGGAAACCACGCCTGCGTGCGACCAATCCTGCTGCTCCAGCATCGCCTCACCTTCACAAACCAAAAAGGGCGACCCGAGGGCCGCCCTTTACAAACGTTGAAACATGCAGCGCTGCCGCTTACTCGTCGCCCATCTTGAGGGCGGCGATGAAGGCTTCCTGCGGGATCTCGACCTTGCCGAACTGGCGCATGCGCTTCTTGCCGGCCTTCTGCTTTTCGAGCAGCTTGCGCTTGCGGGTGGCGTCGCCGCCGTAGCACTTGGCGGTCACGTCCTTGCGCAGCGCCGAGATGGTTTCGCGGGCAATGACGTTGCCGCCGATCGCCGCCTGGATCGGGATCTTGAACATGTGCTTCGGGATCAGCTCCTTGAGCTTTTCGCACATTTCGCGGCCGCGCTTTTCGGCTGCCATCCGGTGCACCATCATCGACAGCGCATCGACCGGCTCGCCGTTGACGAGGATCGACATCTTCACAAGGTTGCCTTCCTTGTGCTCGGTGATCTGGTAGTCGAACGAGGCATAACCCTTGGAGATCGACTTCAGGCGGTCGTAGAAATCGAACACGACTTCGTTGAGCGGCAGGTCGTAGGTCAGCATCGCGCGGGTGCCGACATAGGTCAGCTCGATCTGGATGCCGCGGCGGTCCTGGCAGAGTTTGAGGATGCCGCCGAGATAGTCGTCGGGCGTCAGGATCGTCGCGCGGATCCACGGCTCGTGGATTTCTGCGATCTTGACGACGTCGGGCATGTCGGCCGGGTTGTGCAACTCGCGTTCCGAGCCGTCCGTCATGAACAGCTTGTAGACGACCGACGGGGCCGTCGCGATCAGGTCGAGGTCGAACTCGCGCTCGAGACGCTCCTGGATGATTTCGAGGTGCAGCAGACCGAGGAAGCCGCAACGGAAGCCGAAGCCGAGTGCTGCCGAGGATTCCATTTCGAACGAGAACGAGGCGTCGTTGAGGCGCAGCTTGCCCATCGCCGAGCGCAGGTCCTCGAAGTCGGCAGCATCGACCGGGAACAGGCCGCAGAAGACCACCGGCTGTGCCGGCTTGAAGCCCGGCAGCGCGGTTGCGGTCGGGCGCTTGTCCTCGGTGATGGTATCGCCGACGCGGGTGTCGGCCACTTCCTTGATCGAGGCGGTGATGAAACCGATCTCGCCGGGGCCGAGCGCATCCATCGCCACCATCTTCGGGGTCAGCACGCCGACACGTTCGATCGTGTACTTGGCGTCGGTGCCCATCATGCGGATGGTCATGCCCTTCTTGAGCGTGCCGTCGATGATACGCACGAGAACCATGACGCCGAGATAGGTGTCGTACCAGCTGTCGACGAGCAGCGCCTTCAAGGGCGCCGCATCGCCGCCGTCGCTCTTCGGCGCCGGCAGCTTGGTGACGATGGCTTCGAGCACGTCGGGAATACCGAGGCCGGTCTTCGCCGAGATCAGCACCGCGTCCGAAGCGTCGATGCCGATCACTTCCTCGATCTGCTCCTTGATGCGGTCCGGTTCGGCCGCCGGCAGGTCGATCTTGTTGAGCACGGTGACGAGTTCGTGGTTGTTGTCGATCGCCTGGTAGACGTTGGCGAGCGTCTGGGCTTCCACGCCCTGCGACGCGTCGACGACAAGCAGCGAGCCTTCGCAGGCCGACAGCGAGCGCGAGACTTCGTAGGCGAAGTCGACGTGGCCGGGGGTGTCGATCAGGTTCAGCACATAGGTTTCGCCATCATTGGCCTTGTAGTGCAGGCGCACCGTCTGGGCCTTGATGGTGATGCCGCGCTCACGCTCGATATCCATGCTGTCGAGCACCTGCTCGGACATCTCGCGCTCGGCGAGGCCACCGGTGGACTGGATCAGCCGGTCAGCAAGCGTCGACTTGCCGTGGTCGATGTGGGCCACGATCGAGAAGTTGCGGATATGCGAAAGGGGCGTCTTCGAAGATGTTGTGCTCATGGGCCGCATATAGCAGTGCCTTCAACCGCCGCAAAGCGGGAAATGAAGGCTTCGTTCACTATAAATCGGCCTATTCGGCCCCCGCTTCCGCATCGACGAGCGCGCCGGCATTGGGCACCTGCGCGCTCCTGATCTCGAAGCTCTCGCGCTCGGCCGCCGGCACCTCATCACGTTTGCGCAACCTGAGCAGCACGAAGAAGGCATAAAGCGCGGCAACGGCCATCGCCGCATAGATGAACGTGCGCTGCCCGAACACCGGTGTCAGCAGCGTCACCAGCATCGGCACGACGGTCGCAGCAATCGACCAGGCGACCAGCATGGTGCTGGCAAGCGGCACGAAATCGGCGGGATCCGTGCGGTCGTTGGCATGCGCATTGGCGATCGAATAGACGGTCTCGACCGCGCCGGCAAAGAGCGCGAAGACCAGCATCAGAAGGAGCAGATTGCTGAACGACGCCGAAAGCGCGAAGAAGCCGGCAGCAAGGATCAACAGGCACGTGCCGATCAACACCAGGCGCCGGTCGATCCGGTCCGACAATGTTCCCATAGGATACTGGATGGCGATGAGGCCGAATTGCATGACGAACATCAGATTGGCGACGTCGCTCTGACTGACATTGTTGGCGGCCGCATAGATCGGCGTGAAGCCCTGCACCACCATCGAAAGGCCGCCGGCGGCAAGCACGCCGATGAAGGCGACGGGGGAATTGCGCCAGACCATCGGGATGTCGATGCTCACTTTGGCCGGCGGCGGTGGCGTCGGCAGCCGCGTCAGCCCGATCGGCAAGAGCGCGAGCGCTGTGAAGAAGATGGTGACGAGCGGCGGCAGGTTGCCGTCGGCCGGGATCTGTCCGAACAGCCAGGCGCCGGTGCCGAGCCCGATGACATAGGCCATGTAGAACAGCGCCATCGCCTTGCCGCGCCAGTGGTTTTCGCTCGCATGGTTGAGCCAGCTTTGGGCGATGATGAAATTGGTGTTGCCGGACGCGCCATAAAGCCCGCGGGCCAGTACCCACAAGAGCGGATGCATGCCGAGCGCGATCGTCAGCGCCGAGAGGATGACGAGCGCCATCGAGCAGGAGAAGGCGCGCGCATGGCCGACACGACGGATCATCGGTCCGGCGATGACGCAGCCGATCAGCCCGCCGAAGGCGATCATCGTGACCGCAGCACCCGGCACCCAGTCCGGCGCGTCCGAGCGCGTCAGCGCGAAGGGCACATAGGCGAGCATCATGCCGTTGCCGATCGCCACCGCCGTCATCGAGGCGACGATACTGGCGATCGAGGTCAGCGAGGAGGGCTGCTTTGTCATGTCCAACCTGTCGATGAGGCCGCCCGTGCGGGTGCGCTGGCGTGATGGATGAGGGCTGTCTAAAGTATTGAAGTGAAAGCTTTTCTCGTTTCTGCGTCCGAAGCTGCCACCTTAGCCGAAATACCCTTGTTGCGCTGTCGCCAAAGCGGCATCGCATGCCTGTATTTTCGGTCTTTCGCAGTCTTGACTCCACTATATGAGAAATGCAATCTCAAATAATGGAAAACGTCACCGATCCCCTCGAACATGCCATCGGCGAGCGCATTCGCACGCTGCGGACGCAACAGAACCTGACGCTCGACGAGCTTGCCGCAAGTTCCGGTGTCAGCCGGGCGATGATCTCGCGCATCGAGCGCGGCGAGGCGAGCCCGACCGCCCAGCTTCTTGCCAAGCTCTGCAGCGCGCTCTCAACCACGCTTTCAGCACTCTTTGCCTTTGATGCCGAGGAGGCGTCACCGCTTGCCAGGCGCGCCGACCAGCGGCTCTGGCGCGATCCGGAATCCGGCTATCTGCGCCGCTCCGTCTCGCCAGATGGTCTTGGCTCGCCGATCGATATCGTCGAGGTCGAGTTTCCGCCCGGTGCCCGTGTCGTCTTCGAGAGGCAACCCTCCGATCGCGGCATTACCCAGCACCTCTGGCTCTTTTCCGGGCGGCTCGAAATGACGACCGAATCCGGCTTCCATTCGCTCGAGCCAGGCGATTGCCTGTTCATGGGGCTGGAGGCGGGACACATCTTTCACAACCCCCACGATGAGCCGGCTCACTACGCCGTCATCCTCTGCCGCACCAAGGTTTGACCATGTCCGATATTCAGATCCGCCTGCTGTCTGCGAATGAAGCGCTGGCCGCCATCCCTGCGCTCGCCGAGGTGCTGTCCGATTGCGTCGAGGGTGGCGCCTCGGTCGGCTTCATGCAGCCCTATCCGCCCGAGAGCGCGCTTGCCTACTGGCGCGGCGTCGCCGAGGCGGTTGCTGGCGGCGAGACGTTGCTGATGGTGGCCGAGGTTGCAGGCCGCATCCTCGGCACCGTGCAGGTCGGTGTCGCGCAGATGCCGAACCAGCCGCACCGCGGCGACCTGAAGAAGCTGCTGGTGCATCGCGACGCCCGCGGCAAAGGGCTGGCGCGCCGGCTGATGGACGCGGTCGAGCGCGAGGCGGCAGCCCGCGGCAAGACGCTGCTGGTGCTCGACACCGCGACCGGCAGCGATGCCGAGGCGATCTATCCGCGCCTGGGCTGGGAGCGCGTCGGCGTCATCCCCGACTATGCGATGTGGCCGGAAGGCGGCCTCTGCGCCACGACATTCTTCTACAAGCGGATTGCGGCCTAGCGAATGGTCTTCGATCGGCGCAATCGCCCCTCACCCTAACCCTCTCCCCGCAGGCGCGGAGAGGGGCGTCCCCTTAGCGACGCTGCCGAGCGGAGCTTTGGACCTTCAGAGGTGCTGTTGTCGAGGCGAGCGGGTGCCGCGCGTCTCCGTCGCCCCGCTTGCGGGGAGAAGGTGGCCGGCAGGCCGGATGAGGGGCAACTTGCCAAGCCTGAAACCGCGGGTAGGGTACCGGCACCCATCTGTTGCCCCTTCAGGATACCCCCATGCGTATCTACTACTCCGAAGACCATAAGCTCCGCGACGCCAAGACCGAGCTTTTCGGCGGCGAACTCGTGCCGCCTTTCGAGGCGCCGTTCCGCGCCGAATGGATCCTGGCGGCGGTGAAGGAAGCGGGTTTCCTTGATGTCGTGGCACCCGAGCGTCACGGTCTCGATGTCGCTCTCAAGCTGCACGCGCCCGATTATCTCGACTTCCTCGAAACCGCCTGGTCGCGCTGGGTTGCCGATGGCTACAGGGGGGAGGCGATCCCGGCCTGCTTCCCGGCGCGGCGCATGCGCCAGCATCCGCCGAGGGACATCGACGGCGCGCTCGGTTACTATTCCTTCGCCGCGGAAACGGCGATCACTGAGGGTACCTACGCCGCCGCCCGCGCGGCGATGGATTGCGCCATCTCGGCGGCCGACCACATCCACACCGGGAGCCGTGCCGCCTTCGCGCTCTGCCGCCCGCCCGGCCATCATGCGGCGATCGATCTCTATGGCGGCTATTCCTTCATCAACAATGCCGCCTGTGCCGCGCAGCGCTTGCGGGATCATGGTGCCCAGAAGGTCGCCGTGCTCGATGTCGATTTCCACCACGGCAACGGCACTCAGGATATTTTCTACGAACGCGGCGACGTTTACTTCGCCTCGCTGCATGGCGACCCGGTCGAGGCCTTCCCGCATTTCCTCGGCTTTGCCGACGAGGAGGGTGCCGGTGCCGGGCTCGGCACGACGAAAAACTATCCGCTGCCGCGCGGCACCCTGTTTGATGCCTGGTCGGGCGCCATGGCCGACGCGCTCTCGCGCATCGAGGCCTTCGGTGCCGAAGCCCTGGTCGTCTCGCTCGGCGTCGATACCTTCGAGCGCGACCCGATCTCGTTCTTCCAGCTGAAGTCCGAAGACTATCTGCGCATGGGCGAGGCGTTGCGGCGCACCGGCCTGCCGGTCGTCGTCTGCATGGAGGGGGGCTACGGCGTGCCGGAAATCGGCCTCAACGTCGCCAACGTGCTGAGAGGTATTTCCGGCTAGGATTCCGTCATCGGAAAAGCGTTTTGCCGCTATTGACCTCAACTATACTTGAGGTCGTACGACTGCTCTCGTTCAAAAAGAGATGAGAGGAAAAGAGCTATGAGCAGTCAATCAAATAGCGTGGCGCCGCTTTACCGCATCAACAAATACACCGTGCCGGCGGAAGCGCGGCCGCAGTTCGTCGAGCTGGTCGACAAGACGCTGGCCGTCATCCGCAAGCAGGACGGATATGTGAAGGACCTGTTCCTGGAGCAGCACGCCGGTCCTGGCCAGTTTGACTTCATCACCATGATCGAATTCGCCAATGCTGACGTCGCGCCGAAGGTCGCAGCCGCGCTTGTCGAGTTCGACCGCCAGCTCGGCCTCGATCGCGAGGCGCTGATGAAGATGCTCGGCATCCGCACCGACTTTGCCAGCTACCGGGCTTTCGGCGGTCTGGCTGCCTAGAGCAATTCCAGGAAACGTGTACAGCGGTTTCGGTCCGGAATTGCGTGCCACAGATGGTCAGAACGAAAAGGCCCGGCAGTTGGCCGGGCCGATCCACACGCCTGATGAGGTGTCAGGAGACGAAGAACGACGACAGGCCCTGACCGGCGGCAAAGGCCATATAGGCAAGCACGGTGAAGTAGACCGTGGTCGCGATCAGGAAGAGATAGCCCCCGGCCACCATCAGTCCGTCGCGCTGAATGATACCGAGCGAGAGTAAGAGGATCGCGATCCCCGGCAGCGTGTTCGACAGCGGGATCAGGCCGAGCGGGAACATCAGGAGAATGCCGCCGGCCATGATCATCAGGCCGTTGAAGCGGTTCATCAGCGCGCCCTTCGTCAGGAAGCCGAGACGCGGACGGACGTAACGATCCAGCTTGGAAACGAGATTCGCGCCTTTCTGCAGCGTCGGCACCAGCTTCTCGGTCTCGATCCGGCGATCGAGAATGCGCTGCGGCATCCACGGCAGGCGATTGAGCGTGACCGATACGGAAATCAGGATGATCGCTGCGCCGAAGACGGTGCTGACGCCGGGGATCGACACCGGCAGCAGAAACGGCAGTGTCAGCAGGGCACACAGCAGCAGGAAGCCCTGTTCGCCGATTTCCGTCATCAGCTCGCGTAGCGTGATCGTCTCGCCGCGGATCGAGGCAATCATGCCGTTGAGCGTGTCGCTGAGACTGCGTTGCGTGTCGCCGAACTCGATTGCCATTGGAGCTTGCCTCTCTTTTCTTTGGTGCCCGTCCTATCAAGAGCGTGTGAAGGATCGGTTATTGTGTGCCCTGATGGCCACGCCAGCCGCTGGCGAAGCTGGATTTGCCGGTAAACCTTGGCGTGAATGGGACGCCTCTTCATCTTCCTGCCGCAATCGCTAGTATGAAGCAACTTCGAGCACCAATGGGGACAACTGATTCCATGATCAAGAAATGCGCCATTCTGGCTGTCGCGGCCATCTATCTTTCGGGATGCACCACCACCGATCCCTATACGGGCGAGCAGAAGATGTCGAACACGGCCGGTGGCGCGCTGATCGGCGCAGGCCTCGGCGCGGCGACCGGTCTGCTGGTTGGCGGCAGTGCCGCAGGACGGCGTGACTCCGCACTCGTCGGCGCCGCAATCGGCGGTCTCGGCGGCGGCCTGATCGGCAACTACATGGACAACCAGGAAGCCGAACTGCGCGCCCAGCTGCAGGGCACCGGCGTATCGGTCACGCGCGCCGGCGACCGCATCATCCTCAACATGCCGTCCAACATCACGTTCGCGACCGACCGCGACCAGGTGATCCCGGCCTTCTACGACACGCTGAACTCGGTGGCGATCGTGCTGCGCAAGTTCAACAAGACGATGATCGACGTCGATGGCCACACGGACGCGACCGGCAGCGCCTCCTACAACCAGGGCCTCTCCGAGCGCCGCGCCGCTTCGGTCGCCAACTACCTGGCGGGCCAGGGCGTCGACCAGCGCCGCATGTCGGCCATGGGCTACGGCAAGGAGCGTCCGATCGCGTCCAACGGAAGCGAAGCCGGCCGCGCGCAGAACCGCCGCGTCGAAATCTCGATCGCGCCGATCAAGGCCTGATCGGCCGAAAGCGACCGCTTGCAATCGAAGGGGCTGCGCCGCAAGGCGCGGCCCTTTTCATGCCTTGCCGGGCTAGAAACGGTAGCGCAACAGGCGGCCCATCCGGCGCAGCATCGGCAGGGCGCTGACGACATGCGCCGCTATCCGCGCCACCGGCGACAGGCGTGCGACCTGGCCTGAATCATACTCGCTGACCTCGTCGAGCAACGTCAGCCCGGGCACGTCGCGTTCCAGCGTTTGCGCGTTTTCCAGCCCCCAGCGAAGCTCCGCCCCCGTTGCCCGCAGCGATGGGCTCAGCCGCAAAAGCTCGATACCGAGATGGCTGTAGGCGTCGAAGACGATTTCCCCGCCGGCAAGACAGGAGGTCAGCCGTCGCAAGACGTCGCGGACCTCGTGTTCTGAGAGATAGGGAAACACGCCCTCGGCGACGACGATCGCCGGGCGGTCCGCCGGAACGAGGTCGATCCACTCACGCTCTGTTATCGAGGAGGCGATCGTCGTGCAGCCGGCGCGCGCCGGGAAAAGCTGTCGCCGCAAGGCGATCACATCGGGAAAGTCGACATCGAACCAGCCGATGGACGCCTGCGGATCGAGCCGCAATATACGTGTGTCGAGACCGCAGCCGAGGTTGAGCACGATTGCGTCCGGGTGGCGCCCGATAAAGGCGCGCGCCCAGCGGTCGAGCATATGGGCGCGCACGGCAATGCCGATGGTCATGTCGTGGCCGGCATCGGGCGGTTTCGGCCTGCCGGCGAGCTGCCGCATGAGATCGGCGGCAAAGTGATCGTTGAGCAGGGAATCCGGGAACGCGCTCTCTGCGGCTTTGGCCTGGAGCGTGACCAGCAAGGTCTCCCGTACGCCGTGAAGGCCGATCTCCTCGGCTTCCATCCTCCCCTCCCAAGGGCGTGATGCACCCCGTCGCACAGCTTGCATTTTGCAGGCCCTCCACCCCGGGGAAGGCCCGCAAAGGCGCCTATTTCGCCGTTCGGCGCGCCCGCCAGACGCGTCCGGCTGTCAGAACGGCCAGCGCCGGCATCAGCGCAAACAGCCAGAAGAGCCAGCGTGTCGCCATCGCCACGCCTTCCGTCGACGGCGTTTCGATGCCGGCGAGATTGGCGGTAAGCCCGGCCAGCGCCGCGCCGAGTGCTGCGGCGAAGAGCTGGACCGTGGTAATCGAGCTCGACGCCTTCTCCGCTTCGCCTTCCGGCGCAAATTCATAGACGGCCGTCACGATGTGCGGCCAGGCAAAGCCCATGCCGAAGCCGACCGCCATGATGCCGACGCTGAGCGGCGCGGCGATCACCATGAATTCCGATCCTGCCATCGGCATGAACAGCGCAATCAGTGCCAGGCCGACAAAGCCGAAGGCCGGGCCGGCAAAGATCGTCTGCTTTGCCCTTTCCCCATGCCAGTGGGCGCTTGTCATCGACCCGGCGGTCCAGCCGATCGACATCAGCGCCGCAATGTAGCCGGCTACCAGCGGCGACAATCCGTGCAGCTCCTGCAGGAGGTACGGCACATAGATTTCCGGCTGCAGGCCGACCATCAGCAGGGTGATCGTAGCATAAAGGGCTGCCAGCGGGGAGGTCGGGGTGAAACTGCCGGAGGGGAGCAGCTTGCCTGTCGCCCGTTTCTCGACGACGAGCAGTGCCAGGAACATGAGGATCGCCGCGCCGACGCAGCCTACCTGCTCCACCGCCGTGGTCAGCGTGCTGGCGATGGAAAGCGCAAGCACGATGGCGACGAGCAGCGCCAGTTGCACCAAGGGAAGCGGCGTGCGTGCGCCTTCGCCGGCAGCCTTGCGCGGCAAGGTCGAGAAGGCGAGGGTCGCCAGCAGCGCCGTCAGCGGCAAGAGCGACCAGAAGGCGACGCGCCAGGTGGAAAACTCCGCGAACATACCGCCGATCGCCGGGCCGACCAGCGTCGCCGTACCCCAGGTGGCCGAAATCAGGCCGATGGCGCGGGTCCAGAGCTCTGGCCGGAAGACCTCACGGATCACGCCATAGGCAAGCGCATAGAGCAGCCCGCCGCCGAAACCCTGGATCGCGCGGCCGGCGAGCAGCATCGCCATCGAGGGGGCCGCAGCGCAGAGGAGTGTGCCCAGCCCGAAGACCAGCGCACCGATCGCATAAGCGCCGCCGGCGCCGACGGCACCAAGCAGCCGGGCCGACAGGGCCGCGCCGAGGATCGAGGCGGCGACGAAGACGGTCGTGCTCCAGGCGTAATATTCGAGCCCGCCGATCTCGCGCACGATCGAAGGCATGATCGTCGTTACGACGTAGATGTTGAGCGCGTGCAGCGCGACGCCGCCGCTGAGCACCAGCGAATGCACGGCGTTTCCGCCGGTCAAAAGCGCGCGCCAGCCGGTTTCCTGGTGGGCTGCGGATGTTTTTTCGAGCATGTCAGTACCTCATGCAGCGGTATTGCCGAAAACGTGCGGCCGGCCTGGCCGGTGGGGAGGATCACGTTTTCAAGGGCGATGCCGCCATTATCAGTGGAGCGCAGCCTCGCCGAAATGCGTGAGCTTGTCCGGGTTGCGCATGATGAAGATGTCGTTGACGTTTCCGTCGCCGTCATAGCCGAAGGCGACGGTTGCCGCGATCTCGTTTTTCGCTTCGTCTCGAAGCACGATGCCGCGGCCGCCGTTGATGTCGCCGATTTCCCAGACGTAATGCGACCAGTATTCGGTAAGCCGATCGATGATAAAGGCGAGCACCGTCTCCTTGCCCGAGAGCACTCCGAGCACGGTCGCCACCTTGCCGCCGCCGTCGGCTGTCAGCTTCACATCGGCCGAAAGCAGGGCCGAGAGGCTAGCGACATTGCCGCCGTGGATTGCCTGGTGGAAGGCCGAAAGCAGTTCGTCCTGTCGCTCACGCGGCGTCTGGTGCCGGGCTTTTTCGAGCCCGATATTGGTCTTGGCGCGCGACACCAGCTTGCGGGCGGCGGTTTCCTGCATGTCGAGCGTTTCGGCCACTTCCTCATAGGGCTGGCCGAAGATCTCGTGCAGCAGATAGGCGGCGCGCTCCTTCGGTGTGAGCCGTTCGAGCATCAGCAGGAAGGCCGTCGTCAGTGAGGATGTCAGCGCAAGCTTCTCCTCGGCATTGTCATCGCTCGCCGTATGGATCGGCTCCGGTAGCCATGCGCCGACATAATCGATGCGCTTGCGGTGCGCCGCCTTCAGGAGGTCGAGGCAGCGCCGCGTGCAGGCGGTCGTCAGCCACGCCGCCGGCGTTTCGATCGTTGTCCGGTCGACCTCCTGCCATTTCAGGAACGTGTCCTGCACCGCATCTTCCGCATCGGCACGCGAGCCGAGGATGCGGTAGGCAAGGCCGAGAAGGCGCGGGCGCGCCTCCTCGAAGATCTGCATGTGCTGCCGGTCGTTCATGTCAGTGCCTCGAGATCTGGATGCGGTTCCAAAGGTTGATCATCGCCACCGTCGCGGTGATGACGCTGATCTCCTTTTCGCTGAAATGCTGGCGCAGCTCGGCGCGAAGCGGCGCAAAGTCGGTGCGCGGCTCGAGTTCGGTCAGAGCTTCGGTCCAGGCAAGCGCTGCCTTCTCGCGCGACGTGAAATCATTGACCTGGTCCCAGACGATGATGCGGTCGAGCCGCTCGTTGCTCTCGCCCTCGGTGCGGGATTCCTTGGTGTGCATCTTCACGCAGAAGCCGCAGCGGTTGATCTGCGAGGCGCGCAGCTGCACGAGATTGTGGATCGTGCGGTCGAGCCCGTGCAGGTCCATGGTCTTGTGCACGTCGGCGAGCGCGCCGAGCACATCGGAGATTTCCTGTTCGTAGCGGACGGCCTTGGTATCGGTCATGGTCTCAACTCCATCGTTGTCGTGTTGCTTATGACCAATTGACGATCGACGCCGGACAGCTGTGACGCGGGCACGATGATTTTTCTCGCAGGACGCGAAGAAAAATGCACGAGCTGATTATTTTGAAGAAGTTTCAATAATTTGGAGAGTCGCGATTTCTCGCCGTGCATCAGGTTTTCGGTGGGTAGCTGTGCTCGCCACCGCGAAAATCCGTGACGGTGTAGCAGCCGCCGCCCTCGTCCGCGATCGAGGCAGCGCTGATCACCGCCTTGCCGTGCCCGCCAGGAATGTCGAGGATGTAGGTCGGCTGGCAGAGGCCGGAGACGCGGCCGCGCAGGGCGGCAACCAGCGCCTGGCCTTCCTCGATCGTCAGGCGAAAATGGCTGGTGCCGGGGGCGAGATCCGGGTGGTGCAGGTAGTAGGGCTTGATCCGCGTTTCGACGAAGGCGCGCATCAGGCTGGCAAGCACCTCGGCATCGTCGTTGACGCCCCTCAAGAGCACCGATTGGCTGATCATGACGATGCCGGCATCGATCAGTCGGGCAGAGGCGGCACGTGCCTCGTCCGTCAGCTCGCGCGGGTGGTTGGCATGCAGCGCCACATAGGTCGCCTTGCCGCTGGCTTTGAGTGCAGCGATCAGGTCGGCGTCGATGCGTGCCGGCTCGACCACGGGCACGCGGGTGTGGAAGCGGACGATCTTCACATGCGGGATCGGCTTCAGCCGTTCCATGAGTTCGGCGAGCCGCCGCGGGGACAGTACCAGCGGATCGCCGCCGGTGAGGATCACCTCCCAGATTTCCTTGTGTTCGGCGATGTAGGCGATCGCGGCATCGAGTTCGGCTGGCGTCAGCGTGCCGAGCCCCTGGGGCCCGACCATTTCGCGGCGGAAGCAGAAGCGGCAATAGACCGGGCAGACATGCACGGCCTTCAGGAGCACCCGGTCGGGATAACGGTGGACGATGCCGGTCACGGGACTGTGCGGCTTGTCGCCGATCGGGTCCTCGCGCTCTTCGGGCAGCAGGGTCAACTCGGCGGCATCCGGCACGAACTGCCGGGCAATCGGGTCATTGGGGTCGTTGGGATCGATGAGACCGGCGATGACGGGGCTGATCGCAACGGCATAACGCTCGGCAACGGCGGCAACCGCCGCCTCCTTGGCGCTGTCGATGAGGCCTGTTTCGACCAGTTCGCGTGCGGTCTTGATCGGGCGGTGCGCGTTCACGCTCGTGTCTCCGCCACTGGCGCCCAGAGCACCTGGTCGATGCGTGAGGCTCCGGTTGCGAGCATCACCAGCCGGTCGAAGCCGAGCGCGATGCCGCTTGCCTCGGGCATGAAGGCAAGTGCTGCAAGAAAATCCTCGTCGAGCGGATAGGTCTCGCCATAGACGCGGGCCTTCTCCGCCATCTCCATCTCGAAGCGACGCCGTTGTTCCGGCGCATCCGTCAGCTCGCCGAAGGCATTGGCAAGCTCAACGCCGCAGGCATAGAGCTCGAAGCGTTCGGCAACGCGAGGGTCGCGTGCGGCAGGACGCGCCAGTGCCGCCTCGGCGGTTGGATATTCGTCGAGGATCGTTGCGCGGCCGAAGCCGAGGTGCGGCTCGACCTTTTCGACAAGCACGCGGCTGAAAAGATCGGCCCAGGTGTCGTCATGGGCGACCCGAAGGCCGGCTGCGGCCATCGTGGCAGCCAGATGGTCGCGGTCGGTCTCGCCATTGGCGGCGATCGATGCCAGCAGGTCGATGCCGGCAAAGCGCTCGAAGGCGTCCGCCACGCTGAGGCGCTCCGGAGCGGCGAAGGGATCGCAGTCCTGCCCCTGGAAAATGAACTGCTTGGTGCCGGTGGTTTCCGCCGCAAGCGCCAGGATCTCGGCGCAGTCGCGCATCAACGCCTCGTAGCTTTCGCCGGCGCGGTACCATTCGAGCATGGTGAACTCGGGGTGATGAAGCGGCCCGCGCTCGCGATTGCGGTAGACATGGGCAAAGCAGGCGATGCGCTCTTCGCCGGCGGCCAGCAGCTTCTTGCAGGCAAATTCCGGCGAGGTGTGCAGATAGAGCGGATGGCCGGTTCCGTCGTGGTTGAGCGCCTCGGTCGCGAAGGCATGCAGGTGCGCCTCGTTGCCGGGCGAGACCTGCAGGGTCGCGGTGTCGACCTCGATGAAGTCGCGTGTCTCGAAGAACCGGCGCAATACCGATTGGATCCGGTTGCGGCCGAGAAGAAACGGGCGCCGGTCGGCATGGACATCGGGTGTCCACCAGGGTGAGGCATGCGACATGATCGGTTCAGTCCAGGCTTTCTTCGTGCAGATACCGGCTCAGGCTGGCTATTTGCGCGAAATTAGGGTAGTGGCGGCGCGAAATCCTTCTTTCCGCGTCCTTCAGGGCCCGTGTTTCCGGCCCGCGGTGTCGCGCATACCTCTGTTACAAGGAAGACTAATGGTCAAGGTCATCGCTTCATCTGTCCGTAAGGGCAACGTTCTCGACGTCGACGGCAAGCTCTATGTCGTGCTTACCGCCCAGAACTTCCACCCGGGCAAGGGCACGCCGGTCACCCAGGTCGACATGCGCCGCATTTCCGACGGCGTGAAGGTCTCCGAACGCTACCGCACGACCGAACAGGTCGAGCGCGCCTTCGTCGAAGACCGCGAGCACACCTTCCTTTATGAAGACGCCGAAGGCTTCCACTTCATGAACCCGGAAAGCTATGACCAGCTGGTCATGACCACCGAGGACATCGGCGATCTCAAGGCCTACCTGCAGGAAGGCATGGCCGTCATTCTTTCGATCCACGAAGGCCTGGCGATCGCCATCGACCTGCCGCGCCACGTGACGCTCGAAATCACCGAGACCGAGCCGGTCGTCAAGGGCCAGACGGCTTCGTCGTCCTACAAGCCGGCCATTCTGTCGAACGGCGTCCGCACGCTGGTTCCGCCACATATCCAGGCCGGCACCCGCGTCATCATCGCGACGGAAGACGGCTCCTACGTCGAGCGCGCCAAGGACTGAGGCATCGACCAGGTCAATTTGGACGGGGACGGCAGCGAAGGTTGCCGTCCCCGTTTTCGTTTCGGGCAGGCCGCATGAGCAACCAGAAATTTAAGGGGCGCATTTCGAAAAACGGGTGCTAGGATGCGGCGCCGATACGACGTGTCACGAGAGGGCCTGCATGTTCCCATTGTCGCATATGATGAAGTCGTTCATTCGCAAGGGTCGCCTGACGGTGATCGATGCCGATGGCAAGAGGCACGTTTATTCCGGGACGCCAGGACCGGAAGTGACGATGCGTCTCACCGACAAGAAGCTTTATCGCAGCCTCGTCTTCAATGCCGAACTGGCCGCCGGCGAAGCCTATATGGACGGCACCATGCGCTTCGAGGAGGGCTCCACCCTCCGCGATTTCCTGACGCTATTTTCGGTCAACCGCCTGTCGCTCGGCTCCTACCCGATCCAGAAGTTGCTGCGCGCGGTAAAAATGCGCTTCCGCAAGCGTCAGCAGGCCAACCCCAAGGGCAAGGCCCAGCAGAACGTCGCGCATCACTACGATCTCGGCAACGAGTTCTACAAGCTGTTCCTCGACGAGAACATGCTCTACTCCTGCGCCTACTTCCGCGAGCCCAACGAGACGCTCGAGACGGCGCAGCGCAACAAGCTGAGGTTGCTTGCCTCCAAGCTTTGCCTGGAGCCCGGCATGAAGGTGCTGGATATTGGCTGCGGCTGGGGCGATCTCGCGATGTACTTGGCGCAGCTGGCGGATGTTCAGGTGCTCGGCGTCACGCTTTCCAAGGAGCAGCAGGCGCTTGCCACCGAACGGGCGCGCAAGGCGGGCCTGTCGGACCGGGTGCGCTTCGAGCTCAAGGACTATCGCGATGTGCAGGGGCCGTTCGACCGCATCGTCTCGGTCGGGATGTTCGAACATGTCGGCGTCCATCACTATGACGAGTTCTTCAAGAAGCTGAACGCGCTGATGCCGGACGACGGCCTGGCGGTGCTGCATTCGATCGGCCACATGAGCCCGCCCGGCATGGCGAGCTCGTGGCTTCGCAAGTACATCTTCCCGGGCGCCTATTCGCCGGCACTGTCGGAGGTCTTCGAGGTCGTCGAGCGCAACAGCCTCTGGGTCAGCGATCTCGAATTCCTGCGGGTGCACTACGCGACGACGCTTGCCCATTGGGGCGCGCGCTTCGACGCGAACCGCGACAATGTGATCGCGCTATACGACGAGCGCTTTGCCCGCATGTGGGAGTTCTATCTGATCAGTGCCGAGATGATGTTCCGCACCGGCAGCCAGCTTGTCTTCCACATGCAGCTGTCGCGCTCGCGTGATGCGGCGCCGATCGTTCGCGACTACATCACCGACCGCCAGCGCGATTACATGGCCCGCGAACAGGCGCTCGCTCTCAACCTTTGAACGGGTGTTCTCCGTCACCTTGCCAGCGTAATCGCTTGTAGTCGAAGCCGAACTCCAGCGTCGGCTTGACGATCGCGAAGAACGGCGAGAGGTCGAAATCCCTGGGCGTGTAGAGCGAATGATGGCGGATATGCAGGATCTCCTCGCGTGAATAGGTCGAGGTCGCGGACGCCCGTCCGGGCGCGCGGGTAACCTCGGGCAGGATCGGATAGCGGATCTGCTCGAAGGCGGCCGCAATCAGCGTCGAGCAGATCGCGCGCGTCGGGTCGCCGGAACCGAAGGCAAGCAGGCGCCGCCGCCAGCGCACCGGAACCGGCGGCGTCGGCATGAAATAGCGCAGCATGTCCAAAATGTTCTTCAGGTCGTATTTCATCCCGAGCCTCGAGATCATGAAGCCGACGAGTGCTGTGCGATCATCCGGCGTCAGCGCGATAGGCCGGCAGATGCGGGTGTTGAACGAGGCGTATTTCTTCAACGGCACGGCAACGCAGCCCTCGCCGATGTTTACCTCGATCAGTTGCGGCCGCTCGATGACGGGTAGTGTCGCCTGATCGAGCGTCAGCGGCATCTGGTCACCGGCAAAGAAGGCGGCATGCGACCAGGTCGATTGCGTCAGATACTTGATCGCTGCCGAAACCTTCTGGTTGCCTTCGATCAGGAGAATGTCGCCCGGGCGCAGCGTGCGCGCCAGCGTTTCCTGATCGGATGGCGTGTAGGGCTCGTAGCCCGACGTCTGCGCCTGCAGGCGTGCGGCGAGCCTGGCGCCGAGACGATCGAGCAGCGTGTCCTTGCTTTCGGAAAGTGGATAGATGGTCCTCATCGAGGCGATCGCTCCGGGGAGGGGATGGGGATTCGAAACTGGCGGGCATGGTGGCCGAGCCGCGACACTCTGTCGAGCGATTGTTACATGATTGCATAGCTTTGGGCTTGACGGTGCGATCCCGCGTTTCTATTTTAGAACTATTCTAAAGAAGGTTTTCTCCCAATGTTTTCCCGTCTCTTCTCCCGTTCCAAACGCCCGTTTTTGTCTCTCAGCGAACAGGAAATCCTGGCGCTCGCCATCTCCTCCGAGGAGGACGACGGGCGCATCTATCTCGCCTATGCGGATGCGCTTCGGGCGCAGTATCCCCACTCGGCAAAAGTGTTCGAGGAGATGGCGGAGGAGGAAAGCCACCACAGACAATGGTTGATCGATCTGCACGTCCAACGCTTCGGCAACCGCATCCCGCTGATCCGGCGCGAACATGTGCGCGACTTCCCCGAGCGCAAGCCTGACTGGCTGATTGCCGAAATGCCGATCGAAAAGGCGCGCGAGGAGGCCGAAGCGATGGAGGAAGCAGCGCACCGCTTCTATGTCGAGGCCGCCACCAGAACCCAGGATGCCGCCACCCGCAAACTGCTCGGCGATCTCGCGATCGCCGAAAAGTCGCATGAATCGCTCGCCCGTCGGCTTGGCGAAGAGCACACGCCTGAGGACGTGCGCGCCGAGGAGGACCAGACCGCGCGCCGCCAGTTCATCCTCACTTACGTTCAGCCCGGTCTCGCCGGCCTGATGGACGGCTCGGTCTCGACGCTGGCCCCGATCTTCGCCGCTGCGTTTGCCACCCAGGATACCTGGCAGACCTTCCTTGTCGGTCTCTCGGCCTCCGTCGGCGCTGGCATCTCCATGGGCTTCACCGAAGCCGCCCATGATGACGGCAAGCTTTCCGGTCGCGGCTCACCGATCAAGCGCGGCCTTGCCTCCGGTATCATGACCGCGCTCGGCGGTCTCGGCCATGCGCTGCCCTATCTGATCCCGCATTTCTGGACGGCGACCGCGACTGCAGCGGTAATCGTCTTCGTCGAGCTTTGGGCGATCGCCTTCATCCAGAACCGCTACATGGAAACGCCGTTCCTCAGGGCCGCTTTCCAGGTGGTGCTCGGCGGCGGTCTGGTGCTCGCGGCCGGCATCCTGATCGGCAACGCCTGACGGGCGAGCGGGAGATACGAAAAAGGGCCGGTTCGACCGACCCTTTTTTGAAACTCTTCTGTCGCCTTGAGGTCAGTTGCCGACCGAGCCGACGAGGACTTCCGCGCCGTTCTGGATGGTGACCCAGCGGCCGCTGTGGTTCGACGCCTGGCGCTTCAGGTAGCGGTAGGGCGTGTTGGTCCAGAGCTTGACGCCGTTTTCGAGGTTATCGAGGATGAAGTCGCCCTGCGAGGTACGAACGGTCAGAACCGCATGGCCTTCGCCGTCAGGCTTGCGCACCACGGTGATCAACAGGTCGCTTGCCGAGAAGCCCCTGCTCATCAGGCGCTTGCGCTTTTCGAGCACGAAGTCTTCGCAGTCGCCGGCGCCGTCCGGATAGGACCAGACTTCGTCCCGGCCGTGCAGTTCCAGGTCGGTCATCGGCGTGATCTCGCGGTTGACCGCCGCGTTCACCTGCCGGATCGTTGCCCAGCCTCGTTCGGTCACGCGCGCAGCGACGGTTCCCTTGGAGCGTACGTTGCACTCGCTCTTGTACTTCTGGCAGAATTCGTAGTGGCCGATCGGCTGCGAGGTCGCGGAGCCGGTCTGCATCCAGGGAGGCGATCCCGCCTGTGCGGGGATTGCCGTGTTTGCTGAAATGAAAAGTGCGCAGAACGCCGCGATACTTCCCTTAACCCCAGTCCAAGACGCCATACAAGTCCCCTGCGGCGCGGTATGCCGGACGCTCTTTGTCCGGACGCATTCGCGCAATCCTGAGTTGAAGGCAGCTTGTTTAGGTTCGTCCCCGCCGCTGCTCTAATCGTTAATAAAGAGTTAATAACGTCGGGGCTGCGGAGTCAATCTCCGGAATCGGGGCATCGGACTTTATGGTTAAAACCGGAGCCAGGCGCACGCGAACCGTTGTGCCGCAGGGGATCTGCGGCACGGGACGGGTTTTGTCCTTGGGGTTCGGTCGAAAAGGGAGGGCTATTCCGGCATGGGCTCAGGCGAGCATCGTGCCGATCGCCTGTTTCATTTTAGCAATGTCTTCTTCACGCGAGAGGCGATGGTCGCCATCGCGAATGAGCGTCATGACGACGTCGTCGGCGGGCAGGTGCTCCATCAGCCGCAGGGCGTGGGAGTAGGGGACATCGGGGTCGCGCATGCCCTGCAGGATGTGCACCGGGCAGCCGGTGGAGATCGTGCCGTCGAGCACCCGGTTGGCCCGGCCGTCCTCGATGAGCGCGCGGGTAAAGATGTTCGGCTCGGGGCTGTATTCGGAAGGCTCCTCGAAATAGCCGCGTTCTGAAAGCGAGGCCCGCTCGGCCTCCGTCAGGTTGGGCTCGATCAGTTCGGCGGTAAAGTCGGGTGCCGGCGCGATCAGGACGAGACCGGCGAGCCGGTTTCCGTCGCCCCGGCGCCTGAGCTCCTGGATGACCCGCAAGGCAATCCAGCCGCCCATCGACGAACCGATCAGCACCACGCGCCCCGGTGCCGCCTGATCGATGACGGCGAGGCTTTCTTCCAGCCAGCGCGAGATCGTGCCGTCGGTGAAGGCGCCGCCGGAGGAGCCATGGCCGGAATAATCGAAGCGCACGCAGCTAGCCCCCCGTTCCATGGCATAGCGCTCGACTTCGACCGCCTTGGTGCCGGTCATGTCCGAGCGGTAGCCGCCGAGCCAGACCAGCGTCGGCTGTCCATCCGTCGGCTTGTCGGCGTGCCGCACGCGCATCGCGATCTTGCGCGCGGCCTCCGCTGCGCCGACCTCGATGAAGCTGATTTCCGTCTCGGCTGGCGTATCCTGCATGCAAATTCTCTCCAAAGGCCCGTTTCGCTGGCGATTTTCTTTCTAAAACAGATTCGTCTTGCTATCGACAGGTGGTGATTTTCCTTGCAAGCCGTGCTATTGACTCTCCCGTCGCAATTCACACATTGCCGTCGGTGACAGATTCAGGCGCTTCGTTTGGGATCGCGCCGGCGAACGAATTAAACAACATTTTTCGAAATAGCTCGAGGAGAGTACGACCATTCGCAGACCGTTCAAAGCGGACGCCCCCGTCAAGGAGGGGCCGCGCTCAAACAAGGAAATCCGGGTGCCCCGGGTTCAGCTTATCGACGCCGAAGGCCAGAACATCGGCGCCGTCCCGATCGACCAGGCGCTCCGTATGGCGGAGGAAGCCGGTCTTGATCTGGTGGAAATCGCGCCGAACTCCGAACCGCCGGTGTGCAAGATCCTCGATCTTGGCAAGCTGAAGTTCGCCAACCAGAAGAAGGCGGCCGAAGCGCGCAAGAAGCAGAAGATCGTCGAAATCAAAGAAATCAAGATGCGTCCCAACATCGACACGCACGATTATGACGTGAAGATGCGGGCGATGAACCGGTTCTTCGAGGACGGCGACAAGGTCAAGGTCACGCTGAAGTTCCGCGGTCGCGAAATGGCCCACCAGGAACTCGGCATGAAGCTTCTGCTGCAGGTCAAGGACGACACCCAGGCGATTGCCAAGGTGGAAGCCGAGCCGAAGCTCGAAGGCCGCCAGATGATGATGGTTCTCGCGCCGCGCTAAGCGCGTGCCGCCCATCCGTCGAGATGACGAAAGCCGCCTCCGGGCGGCTTTTTTCGTTTGCGGGATCCTTCGGGCTTTGCTGACAGAATGCTGACAATCGCCCTCAGCGAGCTGTCAGGCGTCCCGTGCCATTCTCTCCGCATCGCATCGGGAGAAGGAGCCGAGATCATGACTTCAGTACTGCGCAAGGCCTTGCTCGTTTCTACGGTCGCCGTCTGCGGCCTCGTTTCGGCGCCGATTGGCGCTTCCCTCGTTGCCACCGGAGCGTCGAATCCCTTCTCGACCACGGCGCTCGCCGACGATGACGATGACGGCGACGATAACGGCGGTCGTGGTGGCGGCAATGACGACCGCGACGACGGTCGTCACAACGATCGAGACGATGACGATGATCGTGGCCCCGGTCATCGCGACGACGATGATGATGACCGCTTCGACGACATCGACGACGACTTCGATGATGCCCGAGATGATCATGAGATTGAACTGCGGGTGACCGACGAAAATCTCCGGGGCCTGCGCAATGGTTCGCTGGTTGCCGTCGACAATCTCGGCCGTGTGCTCGAGGTCGAGGTGGAATACGAACATGGCGTTCGCGTCGTGACGGTCGAGCCGCACGACAGCGATATCCGGCGCAATCCGGGACCGGTCGGCAGCGTCTCCATCCGGCCGGCATTCTGATCAAGTCACAATTTGCCCGGCGCATTCGCCCCACACCATGCGCCGGAGCGATGGTCGGCCGTCACCAGCCCGCCCGGCGGCCCGACCCGGCAAGCGCATGCCCCCTGTGCCCGAAACGGCGCCGGGGGCATGCGCGTCGCTGGCGTTCTCGCCAAGGCTGGCATAGGCTCGCCCCGAACGATGCCCGCGGCGTCGCCGCAGACGAAGCACCTGGCGGATGCTTGCGCAAACGCATTTGGAAGGACCCGACGCTGAGGAGCAGTTGCGACAGGATGAAGCCATGGCGATGACACGACGAGACCTGATCGCGCTCTTCTGCTGCTCGCTCCTGCTTTCGCTCGCGCCGCAGCCCGGCGGCATGGCGGCTCTCGCCAAGGATGACGACGACGATGATGACGGTGGCTCGCATGGCGGCGGCGGGCACGGCAACGACGATGACGACGATGATGACGAAGACGAAGACGATGATGATGATGATGACGACGAAGACCTAGGGCCGGATGGTGCCGGCGGTATCCGTCGAAGCGATCAGGAGCGGGCGCGCGACGGCGTCGAAAAGGGCGACATCCTGCCGCTGAAGGAGGTTCTCCGGCTGGTCGACGAAGACAGATACGGCCAGGTCATTGCGGTCGATCTCAAGCGATCGGGTGGCAGCGAGATTTACCGGCTCCGCACCCGCGACGAGCAGGGCACGATCCGCAACCTGCGCATCAATGCTCGAACCGGCAAGTTCGTGAACATTTTCGGGTTCTAGAGGAACGACATGCGGATTCTTCTGGCGGAGGACGATCCCAACATCGCGGCCCATGTGGCAAGCCGGCTGGAGGCGGAAGGCTACGGCGTCGATACGCTCACCCATGGCCCGGATGTCTGGGAGCAAGGGGAGAGCGGTAACTACGCCCTGGTCATCCTCGATCTCGGCCTGCCGGGCATGGACGGGCTGTCGATCCTGAAGCGTTGGCGGCAGGCGGGGCTGGAGACGCCGGTTCTGGTTCTGACGGCGCGCGGCTCCTGGATGGAGCGCGTCGACGGTTTCGATGCCGGGGCGGACGACTATCTGCCGAAACCCTTTCGGGCCGAGGAGCTTCTGGCGCGGCTGCGCGCCCTTCTGCGGCGCGCCGGTCCGCGTGTTGGGTCGGTGCGTGCTGCCGGACGCTTCACCCTCGACGAGGCGGGGCGCCGGGTGACCTTCGACGGGCTGCCGCTCGACCTCAGCCCGCTCGAATACCGCATGCTTGCACTGTTCGTGGAGCGCAAGGGGCAGGTTGTCACGCCGCTCGAGCTGGCAAGCCACGTTCAGGGCCGCGACGACGATGCCGCCAAGAATGCGGTGGAAGCGATGATTGCCCGTCTGCGCAAAAAGACGGAGAGCGGTGCGATCGAAACGCGGCGCGGATTTGGCTATGTCCTGCCGGACGGTGGCGCATGATCCGCTCGTTGCGGCTGAGGCTGGCAATCGGCGCATCGGTCGCCATCTGCCTGGTTCTGCTGGTGGTCTGGCTCTCCTTGAGCCGGCTTTTTACCGACTACGTTGCCGGGCGCTACCGCGCCGAAATGGCAACGCTCGTCGATACGGTTGCCGCCCAGGTGCGGGTGCGCAACGGTGAATTGGTGCTGCCGCGCGCGCCGGCCGATCCGCGCCTGAGCCTGCCGGCCGGCGGCCGCTACTGGCAGCTCGACCGCGACGGCGGCACTCCTCTGCGTTCGCGCTCCCTGTGGGACACGGTAATCGATGCCGATCGCCCGTCGGCGCCGCACCACCTGGGCTTCCTCGAAGCGGAGGGGCCGGATGGCGCGCCGATCCTTGTCTACCGCCAGGCCCTGACGCTTGGCGAAGGCGCGGATGCCAGGCAGTTCGCGGTTACTGCCGGCTTTGCGCGCAGCGAACTCGATGACGCTCTTTCCGCCTTTCACGGCCGTATCCGGCTGATGCTGCTGGCGACGGCCGTCGTGCTTGCCGGCGCCGCATTCCTGCAGGGTGCCCTCGGCCTTCTGCCACTGGTGCGGCTGCGGGAGCGAGCCGCCCGCGTCCGGTCCGGCGAGGAGAAGGATTTTGGCCTGGCCGGGCCAAGTGAGGTGCAGCCGCTCGTCAGCGAAATCAATCTTCTGCTTGCGGAGCGCGCGACGGCGCTGGCGCAGGCCCGGGCGCGCGCCAGCGACCTCGCCCACGGGCTGAAGACGCCGCTGACGGTGCTGGCGCAACTCGCCGAAGGCCTGCCGAAACACCAGCGCGACATCGCGCTCGAACAGGTCGACCTCGTACGCCAGCGCGCCGACCGCCAGCTTCAGGCGGCCCGCATGGGCGTCGAGCGCATGGCAACGACCTTACTCGCCGATCTCGGCAACAAGCTGGTCAGCGTCCTGCGTCCCGTGACCGCGGAGCGCGACGTCGTCTGGGAGGTCGACATCGATCCGTCGATTTCACTCGACGTCGACCCGGCCGACCTTGCTGAATGTCTCGGCAATCTGCTCGACAATGCCGCCAAATGGGCGCGGGCGCGGATCCGGCTATCGGCCGAGGTGGTCGACGGGCGCGTGCGGATCACGGTCGGTGACGATGGGCCGGGGGTTGCCGAGGGCGACCGCGAGCAGGCGATGCGCCGCGGGGGGCATAGTGCCAATGCAGCGCCGGGCCACGCCTCCGGCAATGGCCTGGGGCTGGCGATCAGCGCCGATATAGCGGAGGCCTATGGCGCGACCATGTCGCTCGGGCAGTCGGCCCTGGGCGGTCTCGAGGTCGCGCTGATCTTCGACGTCGGCGGCGGCAGCCGGCGTCCGCGCGATCCGACCTGAGGCGCAATGCGTCGTCGCAAAAAAAAGGCGGCATGCGCAGGCGGCGAAGGCACTGGATCGCCGCTTGCAGCCCGCTCTTTCGATTCCCCAGTTGCGCTTTTCGGGATGTGCGGTTATAAGCCCCCGTCCGAACGGTCCGGCAGGGCATGCCGTGGCCGTTCTTAACGCTGGAAATGGACCTCGTCTGTCCGTTTCGATTCTTAAGAACAATGGAGTAGCAAAATGCCCAAGATGAAGACGAAATCGTCTGCCAAGAAGCGGTTCAAGATCACCGCGACCGGCAAGGTTCGTGCAGCAGCTGCTGGCAAGCGCCACGGCATGATCAAGCGTTCCAACAAGTTCATCCGCGACGCACGTGGAACCATGGTTCTCGCGGAGCCTGATGGCAAGAAGGTCATCAAGAACTACCTGCCCAACGGTCTCTAAGACTTTCAGGCATATTGGACACGTTAAGGAGATCATGACATGGCACGTGTAAAACGCGGCGTAACCGCTCACGCCAAGCACAAGAAGACGCTCAAGGCAGCCAAGGGCTTCTATGGCCGTCGCAAGAACACTATCCGCGCCGCCAAGGCAGCGGTTGACCGTTCGAAGCAGTTCGCTTACCGCGACCGCAAGGTCAACAAGCGCAACTTCCGCGCTCTCTGGATCCAGCGTATCAACGCTGCCGTCCGCGAATTCGGCCTGACCTACGGCCGCTTCATCGACGGCCTGAACAAGGCTGGCATCGAAGTTGACCGCAAGGTTCTGTCCGACATGGCTATCCATGAGCCGGCAGCATTCGGCGCCCTCGTCGAAGCTTCCAAGAAGGCGCTCGCCTATCTCAAGGAAGCCGGCACGGCAAACGAGTTTGAAAGCGCTGTTCGTTAAGCCAGCGTTTTCCCAAAATCGTTTTTGAAATTAGTTGGGAAACCCGCGCTGGCAGGGCTGGCGCGGGTTTTTCTTGTTTTACGGGACGAAAGTGTACCACGATCGAAGGGGACCATGCGCGGTCCCGGAGCTTGATGACGACGATATGACGTCTCTGCTGGCAGCGCTTGCAGCCGGCCGGGAGCGCGTTGAGCGCTGCGAGCTCAAGGATCGTATGGTCTGGATCAAGCGCTATCGTCGTCAGGGCCCTCGTCTTTGGCTGCGCACGCAAGCCTTTGTCGCGCGGATTTGTGGCCTTCCGGTGCTGTTGCCGTCCCGGCTTCTCGACATCGAGGGCATGATCGAGCGCGAAGTTCGCCAGATCGCGACCTTCTCCGCGGCCGGTTTCATGACGCCCGAGGTCGTCTACCGTGGGCCGAAGGTGCTGGTTCTCTCCCATCTTGGTCTGCCGGTCAGCAAGCATATGGGGCCGCTGCGCAACAGCGACGCCGCCGCGCACGATCAGCTGCTGGTGCGCTGCGCTGCGGAACTCGGGCGCCTGCACCGCGCAGGTCTCTGCCACGGACGTCCGCATCCGCGCGATTTCATCATCGACAACGGCGAATTCGGCTTCCTCGATTTCGAGGAGGTGCCTGCGAGCGTCATGCCGCTGGCGACCGCCCAGGCGCGCGACCTCTGGCTCCTGTTCCTGCAGGTGGCGAGCCGGGCCGTGCAGCCGGAAACCCCGGCCGCGGCCTTTGCCGCCTGGAGGCGCGTAGCGCCGGCGGAAGCCAGCCGGGCGCTCACCGAAATCATGCCGCTCTTCATCCGCTTCCTGCCGCTGGCGCGCTTCGTCCTGCGCTTCCGCAAGGGCAACGATATCATCCGTTTCATCGCTGCGACGGACCATCTGGCGGGTGCAACGCGATCACATTCCTGAAGACAAGAACCGATATAGAACCGAACCCATTCCCGCATCGAGGCAGGACAGAATGAGCGAACTGGAAACACTGGAACGGACACTCCTGGCGGACATCGACGCCGCCGGCGACGAAGGATCGATCGAGGCGGTGCGCGTCAACGCGCTCGGCAAGAAGGGCTCGATCTCCGAGCTCCTGAAGACGCTCGGCACCATGACGCCGGAAGAGCGCCAGACCCGCGGCGCGCAGATCAACGCGCTGAAGAACACGGTCGCCGAAGCGATCGCCGCCCGCAAGTCGGCGCTGAAGGACCAGGCGATCGCCGAGCGCCTGGCGCGCGAGACTGTCGATATCAGCCTGCCGGTCCGCTCCTCGCCGGCCGAGCGCGGCCGCATCCACCCGATCAGCCAGATCGTCGACGAGATCACCGCGATCTTCGGCGACATGGGCTTCTCGATCGCCGAAGGTCCGGACATCGAGACCGATTACTACAACTTCACGGCGCTGAACTTCCCCGAAGGTCATCCGGCCCGCGAGATGCACGATACGTTCTTCTTCAACCCGGATGAGAACGGCGATCGCAAGGTGCTGCGCACGCACACCTCGCCGGTGCAGATCCGCACGATGGAAGCGCAGAAGCCGCCGATCCGCATCATCATCCCCGGCAAGACCTACCGCCAGGATTCGGACGCGACCCACTCGCCGATGTTCCATCAGGTCGAAGGCCTGGTCATCGACAAGGCGGCCAACGTCGCCAATATGCGCTGGGTGCTGGAAGAATTCTGCAAGGCCTTCTTCGAGGTGGACCAGGTGACGATGCGCTTCCGCCCGTCCTTCTTCCCCTTCACCGAGCCGTCCTTCGAGGTCGACATCCAGTGCGACCGCTCCGGCCCGATCGTGAAGTTCGGCGAAGGCACCGACTGGATGGAGATCCTCGGCTGCGGCATGGTGCACCCGAACGTGCTGCGCTCCGGCGGGCTCGATCCGGACGAGTACCAGGGCTTTGCCTGGGGCATGGGCCTCGATCGCATCGCCATGCTGAAATACGGCATGCCGGACCTGCGCGACTTCTTCAACGCCGACGTTCGCTGGATGACCCATTACGGCTTCCGCCCGCTGGACATGCCGACGCTGTTCGGCGGTCTCTCGGCCTGATCGCGCGTAGATATTTAGGACACAGGTGAAATCATGAAATTCACGCTTTCCTGGCTCAAGGACCACCTTGAAACCGACGCTTCGCTGGAAGACATCTGCGCGCGCCTGACGATGATCGGGCTCGAAGTGGAAGACGTCGACGACAAGGCCGCCTTCAAGCCCTTCGTCATCGCCAAGGTCGTTTCGGCCGAGCAGCATCCGAACGCCGACAAGCTGCGGGTACTGATGGTCGACACCGGCGCCGGCGCTCCGATCCAGGTCGTCTGCGGCGCACCGAATGCGCGCGCCGGCTTGGTCGGCGCCTTTGCAGCCCCCGGTACCTATGTTCCCGGCATCGACGTGACGCTCGCCGTCGGCACCATCCGTGGCGTCGAAAGCCGCGGCATGATGTGCTCGGAAAAGGAACTGCAGATCTCCGAGGACCACAACGGCATCATCGACCTTCCGGCCGACGCACCCGTTGGCACGAGCTATGCGACCTATGCCGGCCTCGACGATCCGATGATCGAGATCAACCTGACGCCGAACCGGCCGGATTGCACCAGCGTCTACGGCATTGCCCGTGACCTCGCCGCTTCCGGCCTCGGCACCTTGAAGGCGCGCAAGGCGCCGGCCTTCAAGGTGGAAGGCGACACGCCCACCAAGCTGACGCTCGATCTCGGCGAAGACAGGCATCTCTGCCCGGGCTTCTCGCTGCGCCTGGTGCGCGGCGTCAAGAACGGCCCGTCGCCGAAGTGGATGCAGCAGCGCCTGCTGGCAATTGGCCTCCGCCCAATCAATGCGCTGGTCGACATCACCAACTACATGACCTTCGACCAGGGCCGGCCGATGCACGTCTTCGACGCCGCCAAGGTCGAGGGCAACCTGACGGTCCGCCGCGCCAAGGACGGCGAGACGGTGCTGGCGCTTGACCAGCGCGAATATAAGCTCGGTCCCAACAACGTGGTCATCGCCGACGAAAAGGCGATCGAGTCGATCGGCGGCGTCATGGGCGGCGAACATTCCGGCTGCGACGAGAACACCACCGACGTCCTGATCGAATCGGCTCTCTGGGACCCGATGAACATCGCCAAGACCGGCCGCACGCTCGGCATCATCACCGATGCGCGCTACCGCTTCGAGCGTGGCGTCGACCCGGAATATATGGTGCCCGGTCTCGAGCGCACCACCGAACTGGTGCTCGAGCTTTGCGGTGGCACCGCCGCCAAGGCGGAAGTGGTCGGTTATGCCGGCCATGAGCCGAAGATCGTCGACTTCCCGGTTTCCGAAGTGAAGCGCCTGACGGGCCTTGAGGTTTCCTCCGAGGAAAGCGTCTCGATCCTGAAAAAGCTCGGCTTCGGCGTGGAAGGTTCTGGCGACCGCTTCAAGGTGTCGGTTCCTTCCTGGCGTCCCGATGTCGACGGCAAGGCCGATCTCGTCGAAGAGGTCATGCGCATCCACGGCGTCGACAACATCGTTGCTGCCCCGCTGCCGAGCCATGGTACCGTCAACGGCAAGATCCTGACGACGCTGCAGATCCGCACGCGCCTTGCCAAGCGCGCGCTTGCCAGCCGCGGCATGCTCGAAGCCGTTACCTGGTCGTTCATCTCCGAAGAGCAGGCAAAGCTCTTTGGCGGCGGCGCACCGGCACTGAAGCTTGCGAACCCGATTGCCTCCGACATGTCGGACATGCGCCCGTCGCTGCTGCCGGGCCTTTTGACGGCTGCCCAGCGCAATGCCGACAAGGGTTTCGGCGACGTCGCGATCTTCGAAGTCTCCGGCACCTATGAAGGCGATACGGCGGACGCGCAGCGCCGCGTAGCCGGCGGCATTCGTCGCGGCACGGCTTCCTTGAACGGTGCAGGTCGTCTCTGGTCGAACGCCGCCAAGGGCGGCGGCAAGCCGGTCGACGTGTTCGACGCCAAGGCCGACGCGATTGCCGTGCTCGAAGCCTGCGGCGTGCCGATGGGCAACGTCCAGTTCGAGCCGGGCGGTCCCGCTTGGTATCATCCGGGCCGCTCCGGCACGATCAAGCTCGGCCCGAAGATCGTTCTCGGCACCTTCGGCGAGTTCCATCCGAAGACGCTGGAAGCGCTCGACGTCTCCGGCGCACTCTGCGGCTTCGAGATCTATGTCGATGCCATGCCGGAGCCGAAGAAGAAGGCGACCCGCACCAAGCCGGCGCTCGATCTCTCGCCGTTCCAGGCGGTCAAGCGCGACTTCGCCTTCGTTGTCGACAAGGCCGTGGAAGCCGGCGCAATCCTGCGCGCCGCTTCGGGTGCCGACCGCAAGCTGGTGACCGGCGTCAGCGTCTTCGACGTCTTCGAGGGTTCGTCGCTCGGCGAAGGCAAGAAGTCGATCGCCATCGAGGTGACCATCCAGCCGGTCGAGCGTACGCTCACCGACGAGGATTTCGAGGCGCTCACCGCCAAGATCGTCGCCAATGTGACGAAGACGACCGGCGGCGTACTGCGCGCCTGATCCGATCGACAAAACGGATACCGAAGGGCCGCTGCACCGCAACGGCCCTTTTCGTTGCGGCCTATTGCGCGCGCTGCATCAGCTCGATGCGGTTGCCGAACGGGTCGTTGACATAACATCTGCGGTAGCCGGCAAGCGGCTCGTCCTCGGCGATCGTCACGCCGCCGGCTTCGAGCCTGAGGATCATCCGCTCGAGATCGTCGACCAAAAAGGCCGGATGGGCCTTGCGCGCGGGCACGAAATCCTCGTCGATGCCGAGGTGCAGGCGGATGCTGCCCCGCTCGAACCAGCAGCCGCCACGGCCAAGCAGATTGGCGGGCTTGACGACCTCCGTCAGCCCGAGCAACCCGCCATAGAAGCCGCGCGCCAAGTCTTCGCCGCCGTCCGGTATCGCAAGCTGCACATGGTCGATGGCGAGCAGCCGGCCGGTCGATGTGGACTCGGGTCCGCCGTCCGTCATTGCGCGTGCAGGTGATAGATCTTGTTGACGATCAGCCAACGGCCGTCGATCTTCACCAGCGACAGGTAATCGGAGAAGCGCTCTCCGGCGAAGCTGTCGATGACCTTCACCGTGGCGGCGTCGCCGGTGATGTCGATCATCTGCACGTCCATTTCCGGCTGTGTTCCGGGTGGTGCCGCACCGGTATCGAGGATCGCCTTGATGAAGCCGTCACGCGTCATCCATTCGAGCGCACCCTGGTAGTTGCCGATGATCGCCGCATCGGGATGGAACGCCTTGCGCAGCGCCCCTTCGTTGGCAAATGCCATGCCGTCCACATAGAGGTGCACCACTGCACTGATCGCCTGCTCGTCGGACATCCCGCTCCTCCCCAGTTGCTTGTTGCTCAGAGGTAGTGCGTTCAGCGGGAATTTCGATGGGCATTCTCTCCGCTGCGGGAGCGGAGAGAAATTTTGGCTCAACGATTGGTGAGTGCCAGCGAGGCGTCGGTGTAGCGTTTTCCTGCGACCAGGTTCGGCGAGAGTGCGTCGGACAGCCGGGTGGTTTCTTCGACCGTGAGCCGGATTTCCGCAGCGGCGGCGTTCTGCTCCAGATGGTCGAGCTTGCGGGCACCCGGGATCGGCACGATGAAATCGCCTTGGTTGATGACCCAGGCGAGCGCCAGCTGGGCGGCGGTCACGCCCTTCTCCTCGGCCAGCGCCTGCAGCGTCTCGACCAGTCGGACGTTGGCGTCGAAGTTCTCCGCCTGGAACCGCGGCAGCGAGCGGCGAAAATCGTCGGCTTCCAGATCCTCGGCTTTGCGGATCGCGCCGGTCAGCATGCCGCGTCCAAGCGGGCTGTATGGCACGAAACCGATGCCGAGTTCGCGGCAAGTGGCAAGCACGTCTTCTTCCGGATCGCGCGTCCACAGCGAATACTCGCTCTGCACCGCGGCGATCGGATGAACCTTGTGGGCGCGGCGGATGGTGGCGGCACTCGCTTCCGAAAGGCCGAGCGCGCGCACCTTGCCCTCGCGCACCAGCTCGGCCATGGCGCCGACGGTGTCCTCGATCGGTACGTCAGGGTCGACGCGGTGCTGGTAGTAGAGATCGATGACATCGGTGCCGAGCCGCTTGAGCGAGGCTTCCGCTACCGCCTTCGCATGCTCCGGCCGGCCGTCGACGCCCCTGATCGCCTGGACGCTCGGCACGCCGGTCTCGATGCGGAAGCCGAACTTGGTGGCGATGACCACCTTGTCACGCACCGGGCCGAGCGCCTTGCCGACGAGCTTTTCGTTCTCGAAGGGACCATAGACTTCGGCCGTGTCGAAGAAGGTGACGCCGAGATCGACGGCGCGCTGCAGCGTGCGGATCGATTCCGCTTCGTCCGCAGCGCCATAGGCGAAACTCATGCCCATGCATCCAAGGCCGATGGTGGAGACGGTAAGCTCACTTCCGAGTTTGCGGGTCTTCATGTCGTGTCCTTTATGGCTGCCATGCGTCGGAGCTAGCGCGTTGGGAGCGCACGTCTATCTTCCGAGGCATGAAATGGTGGGTGGCACCGCCGCCCACGCCCTTTTGTGGCGGCGCGACGGGTTCCTCTGCCTCATCGCCAGACAGCTCCTCGCTTCGTCCTGACGCTGGCGACATGTGAAGAATAGGGCTCGATGGGGCGGCTGAAAATCACTGTCAATTCTCACGGGCTGTTCTATTATTTCGATCAATGAACAGAACACAGCTCTCCCAACTCGCGGTATTGGCCGCCGTCGCCGCCCACGGCAGCTTTCGTGGTGCCGCGCGCGAACTGGGCGTCGCACCTTCGGCCGTCAGCCACGCCGTCGGCAGCCTCGAGGCGAGCCTCGGCATTCGTCTGCTTGCCCGCACCACCCGCAGCGTCGCCCCGACGGAGGAGGGGCGCCGGCTGCTCGAACGGTTGGCGCCGGCGCTCGACGAGATCGCCCATGCACTGGAGGCAGCCGCCGACGCCCGCGAGCGCCCGGCCGGCAATCTGCGCATCACCGCACCGCGGTTCGCTGCCGATCTGATCCTGGCGCCGCGCCTGGGCGCCTTCCTGGATCGGTATCCCGAGATCGTGCTCGAAATCGCCAACGAGGACGGCTTCACCGATATCGTCGAAGAAGGTTTCGACGCCGGCATCCGGCTCGGCGAGAGCCTGGAGGCCGACATGATCGCGGTGAAGGTCGGCCCGGAGCTGGAAAGCGCCGTCGTCGCGTCTCCCGAATATTTCCAACGCTATGGCCGGCCGCAGCACCCGCGCGACCTCGCGCAGCATCGCTGCATCCGCCGGCGCTTCTCCAACGGCACCCTCTATCGCTGGGAATTCGAGAAGCATGGCGAGGAATTGACGGTATCGGTCGAGGGACCGCTGATCCTTGGCGAGGACCGGCCGATCATCAAGGCGACAATGGGCGGCGCCGGTCTCGCCTATCTCTTCCTCTCACGGGTCGAGACCGCGATTGCCGAAGGGAAGCTGGTGCGCGTCATGGAGGACTGGTGCGCGCCCTATGCCGGCCCCTATCTCTACTATCCGAGCCGCCGGCAGATGCGGCCGGCACTGCGCGCTTTCATCGACTTCTTCCGGCACAGCGGATAGCAGCCGGCGCAAAATCGGGTGGCGGGACGGGCCCGGATCTGGAATGCCATTGGTTTCGTGTCTTGATGAGAGGAAGGCCTATGAAAAAGCCCGGTTCGATGAAGGGTCTTGAAGATCTCGGCCGGGTGCGGCTTTCTCGAAACTTCTTCTTTCGCGATTTCCTGCATTCGGAAATCGCCGACTTCTACCGTATCCCGAACATTCCCGATGATCCGGATCTGGCGATCGAGGCCGGGCGCCGTCTCTGCGAGGAACTGCTGGAACCGCTGGAAGCGACCTTCGGCCGCCTCGTCATCCGCTCGGGCTACCGCAACCGCGCCGTCAACGGCTTCGGCAATGCCAATGGGCTCAACTGCTCGACCAATGCGGCCTCTGCCGCCGACCACATCTGGGACATGCGCGATGCCGACGGGTGCATCGGCGCCACCGCCTGCATCGTCATTCCCTGGGTCTGGGATCGACGCGGCGAGATCGGCGGCTGGCAGTCGATCGCCTGGTGGATCCACGACCATCTGCCCTACGCCTCGCTCTGCTTTTTCCCAAAGCTATGGGCTTTCAACATCCAGTGGCACGAGCGGCCGGCGCGCCGGATCATGAGCTTCGTCGAGCCGCGCGGTGTCCTGACCAAGGCCGGCATGGCGAACCAGGCCGGCCGCCACGCCGGGGCCTATGCCGGGTTTCCGGATTTGAGGGCCGCGCCGATATTCACCTTGTAGCGCACATGCTCGTCCGTGCCGGAGTAGCGGTCATAGAGCCGCCGCGCCGTCGCATTGTCGGCCTCGGTGTACCAGTAGAGCCGGTCCCAGCCCTTCTCCTGGCAATGCGCAATGAGATCGTCGATCATCGCCCGCGCCACGCCCTGGCCGCGCGCTGCAGGATCGACATAGAGATCCTCGATGTAGCAGATCGGCCGGCGAAAGAAGGTGGCGAGCTGCTCCTGGCAGATCGCAAAGCTGACCACCTGCCCGTCGAGCATCGCCAGCCGCGCAAAGAGCGGTGCGGCGGGATCCATAAGCCTCTTCCAGGTGAGGTCGATGATGTCTTCGGCGAGATCGGTGCCGGAAAAGGCGACATAACCAGCCCAGAGGCGGCGCCAGTCCGCCTCGTCGCCGCCAGTCGCGGCGCGTATCGTCAATGCCATTGTGTGGTTTTTGCTCCCGTCACTCACCGACGTCGTTGAGTTTTTGCACCGCCTCGTCCGACAAAGTGAGTTCCGCGGAGCGAATGAGGCTTTGCAATTGCTCAAGGCTGGTGGCGCTGGCGATCGGCGCGGTGACGCCCTTGCGTGTCCGGATCCAGGCGAGCGCGATTTCCGCCTGGGTCGCGCCCATGTCGGCCGCGATGTCGTCGAGAACGCCAAGGATGCGCATGCCGCGTCCGTCGAGATATTTCTCGACTCCGCTGCCGCGCACGGAGCCTTCGAGGTCCTTGTGGGTGCGGTATTTCCCCGAAAGGAAGCCCCGCGCCAGCCCGAAATAGCTGATGACGCCGATCTCCTCGGCGATGCAGAGGTCGCGCAGCGGTCCTTCGAATGCGTCGCGGTCGTAGAGATTATATTCCGGCTGCAGCACCTGATAGCGGGGCAGGCCCTGGTTGGCGGACACGTCGAGCGCCTCGCGCAGTTGCAGCGAGTTCAGGTTTGAGGCGCCGATCGCCCGCACCTTGCCTTCGGACAGCAGCTGGTCGTAGGCTGCAAGCGTCTCCTGGTAAGGCGTGTCGGGGTCTGGCCAGTGCGAGAGATAAAGATCGATATGGTCGGTCTGTAGCCGCTTCAGCGAATCTTCGACCGCCTGCAGGATCCAGCGGCGCGAAAGCCCCTTGCGGTCGGGGCCGAGCTCCGAGCCGACCTTGGTGACGATGACGGCCTTGTCGCGCGACCGGCCCGACTGTTTCAGCCACTTGCCGATGATCGTTTCGGACTCGCCGCCCTGATTGCCGGGCGCCCAGGAGGAATAGACATCGGCGGTGTCGATGGCATTGAAGCCGGCATCGAAAAAGGCGTCGAGCAGCGCGAAAGAGGTCTTCTCGTCGGCGGTCCAGCCGAAGACATTGCCGCCGAAGACGAGGGGCGCGATTGTCAGGTCGGTGCGGCCAAGTCTCAGTTTTTCCATGGTTTCGCTCCATTGGACTGGATGAGGGCATGTTGCGATCGGGAGGATTGCGAAGGAAAGATAGGGCAGAAAAGCTGACATTGTCACCCGCCTTTCGGCAATTTTCTGCACGTCGTACTTCTTCGCCAAACCGCTCACTGCCGCTTGCTAGGTACGTACCTCGGCGCTAGTCTCTGCCACCAAATCAGGGAGCCTTGTCATGTTACGTTTCGGAATTCTGTCCACGGCCAGGATCGGCCGCGACCTCGTCGTGCCGGCCATTCAGGATGCGGAAAACGCCGTCGTCTCGGCTGTCGCCAGCCGCGACTTCGCCAAGGCCCGGGCAATGGCCGATCGCTTCTCCGCGCCGCACGCCTTCGGTTCCTACGAAGAGATGCTCGCTTCCGATGTCATCGATGCGGTCTACATTCCGCTGCCGACGGCGCAACATGTGGAATGGTCGGTCAAGGCCGCCAATGCCGGCAAGCATGTGCTTTGCGAAAAGCCGATTGCACTGCGCGCCTCTGAGATCGACCAGCTCATCGCCGCACGTGACCGCAACGGCGTCGTAATCGCCGAAGCCTTCATGGTCACCTATAGCCCGGTCTGGCGAAAGGTCCGCTCCCTGATCGCCGAAGGCGCGATCGGCCGGCTGCGCCACGTCCAGGGCGCCTTCACCTATTTCAACCGCGACCCCAACAACATGCGCAACATCCCGGCGCTCGGTGGCGGCGGCCTGCCGGATATCGGCGTATACCCGACGATCACCACCCGCTTCGTCACGGCCAAGGAGCCGGTGCGCGTCCAGGCAAACACCGATCGCGATCCGGAATTCGGCACGGATATCTATTCGAGCGTGCGCGCCGATTTCGGCGACTTCGAGCTGAGCTTCTACATCTCCACCCAGTTGGCGGCCCGCCAGGTCATGGTCTTCCACGGCGACAAGGGCTTCATCGAGGTGAAGTCGCCCTTCAACGCTGACCGCTATGGCCGCGAGGAAGTGGAGTTGACGAACCAGAACCACGCCCAATCCCAGCTTTTCCGCTTCCAGGACGCGCGCCAGTACAAGCTCCAGGCGGAGGCTTTCGCCCGCGCGGCCAAGGGCGAGGACGAGGAAGTGGTGACGCTGGAAAACTCCCGCCTCAATCAGAAATTCATCGACGCGATCTACCGCGCCAGCGCCAAGGACGGTTGGGAGACCATCTGATCAACGGAAAGGGCCCGCTGGTTTTGCCGGCAGGCCCTTTCCTCTTCATCTCCAGCGATCATCCCGTCAGGCAATCGCTGCCTGTTCCCGCGCAAGGCCGCGCAGCTTGAAGATCAGAAAGTCGGCGACCGTGATCAGGCCGATGACGATGAAGCCGATACCCGCGACAGTGAGGAACGGGTAAGCCGCGACCAGCAGTGCTACGCTTGCCACCTGCCAAAGGATGTCGCCAGCGATGCTGACGCGCGCCGCTGCTGCGACCGGCCCGCCGTTGCGCGCCGCGGCAAGGTGGAAGATCCCCCAAAATACCAACCCGACGCCGAGGATCTTCATCATCGGCGCTGTCGCGGCGGGGCTGAAGAGCGAAGCAAGCGGGGCGGCAAAAAGGATCAGCACGGCGCCGACGGCAAGAGAGTAGACGCCGTCGGCAAGGAAGGTCTTGTTGAGCAGGCTGCGGTTCGAGAGGTTCATCGTCGGCTCCATCGGTTTGTCGATGACCGGAGATTGCCGGTTCGGTGTCATCAAACCAATTACCTCCGAGGTAATGGATTTTACGACCGGCGCGCGCCACTCTCCGGCAGAACGGAGAATCACGACCCATGCAGTTTGGTGAACATCTGAAGGAATGGCGCGGGCACCGCCGCATGAGCCAGCTTGATCTTGCGGTTGCCGCCGGCATCTCGGCGCGCCACCTGTCCTTTCTCGAAACCGGCCGCTCGAAACCGTCGGAGGGCATGATCCTGCGGCTGGCCTCCGTGCTGGAAGTCCCCGCTCGCGACCAGGGCACGCTGTTTTCGGCAGCCGGCTATCGACCGCGCATGGCGACGCGGCCCGCCGCCGGGCTGGACGCCATGCCGCCGGTCGTTGCCAATGCCATCAGGCTGATCCTGGCGCGCCACGATCCCTATCCGGGGCTGGTGCTCGATCACGAGTATACGCTGCTGGTCGTTAATCCGGCGCTGGCGAGCCTGGCGGTTGCCGCCGACATTCCGTTCCAGCCCGGCGAGAACTTTCTCGACACGTTTCTCGGTGACGACAATGTGCGCAAGCTGGTCGTCAACTGGGAGGCCGCGGCCGCCGATCTGGTGCAGCGGGTCAGAACCGAAGCCTGGCTGCAGGGTCCCCGCAGCCGCCTCGGCAAGCGCCTGGAAAAAGCGGCGTCCAATCCGGCCGTGGCGCGTGCGACCGAAAACCATCCGGACACTGACCGGTTGCCGGTGCTGCCGATCGAGCTCGACATCGGCGGCTTGCGCTTAAGCTTCATCACCACGCTTCAGACCTTCGGCTCGACCCAGGATGCGCTGGTCGAGGGGGTGCTGATCGAATCCTTCTTTCCGGCCGACGAGGAGACCAGGGCGTTTTTCGAACGCAAGGGATGATCGGCTATCGGTCGCGCTCCAGGCCGATGGCAATCGCGCCGCAAATCATCAGCGCGACGCCCATGTTGTAAGCGCCGATCGCTGCCGCCGCCTGGATCCAGTCGCCGTTTGCGCCGGCAAGCGCCAGCAGCCCCGTGCCGGCAAACAGGCAGGCGCGGGCGGATTTGAGGCCGCATACGGCAATGCCGAGGACGAAGGATGCGGTGACGATCATGAGGCCCGCTTATCCCCTTAGGAGTTGATGATGATCATGCCGCTGATGATCAGCGCGGCGCCGAAGGCGTAGCGCAGCGTCACCGCCTCGCCGAGAAAGACGGCGGCAAGCAGCGGCACGATGCAGAAGGTAAGCGCCATGAAGGAATAGGCGATCGTCAGTGGCACCGACTTGATCGTGAAGATCCAGATGATCGTGCCGATGCCGTAGACGGCGAGCGCAATCAGCAGGGTGGGGCTGAGGGCCAGAGCCAGGAGCCCCTGGGCACTGGCATTCCCGGTCTTCGCGCTTGTCAGCTTGAAGAGGATCTGCCCGGCCGAGATCAGCACCGGCGTGAAGAACAGCCCGAACCAGACGGTGGGCGTGAGATTGAGGTTCATCGCCATGCCTCACTCCGCCGCGGCAGTTCTGTCTTCGCAATAGAAGATATCGCGGCCGATATCGACGCATGTGTGCTCGGCCGGAACGGGATGCATCGCCCGCAGGAAGGAGTGGGTATAGGGAAAGAAATTGAAGTGCGGATTGAAGGTGTAGCGGTACTCGCGCTCGCGCGGCACGACGATGATCAGGCGCCGGCGAGTGACCCGGCGAAGCTCGGCGATCGCCTTGCGGTAGTCGAGAATGTGCTCGATCACATGCGTGCAAACGACCGTGTCGAATTCGCCGTCCGCAAAGGGCAGGTCCTCGATCATCGCGGCGTGATATTCGATGCCTTCGATCCGGGCCGCATCGTCGATGGCGAAGTCGACACCGGCGAGGCGTTTAAGGTCGGGCTTGGCTTCCCGGATACGCTTCAACAGAACGCCGGTGCCGCAACCGACGTCGCAGACGCTGTCGCCGACGACGCTTGCCGCGATCTTGCGCACGCAGGCTTCGGAATTGTCCGTTCCCTCGTGCACTCTTGGGTGCTGCCGGTAGAGGTCCTCGTACTCGTTCGCCGACAGGAACGGCGCCCGTGCGCGAAAGTCGGCGAGATGGGCGATGTGCTTGCCCCAGGCGAGGCTCGCCATACCCTTGAACAGGCGCGAATCCCTGAGGATCGGCGGCATGACGTCTTCGATCAGGAAGCGTATGCGGTTGGTCGTTTCCCGGTTCATCCGCGGCGCTCCCGCACAATGCGTGGTGCCGACTGCAAGCCGGCTTCCTGGTCCTCGCCCCGGGGCAGAGCGACGCCGCTATCGACCTTCTCCAGCGGCGCAGCCCGTACCGGTGTCGCGATGTAGTGCAGCCGGAGCTGCTCGGTGCGGGCGCGCGAGACCGAATCGAGGATCAGGCCTGCGGTGAACATGATGATCGACATCATCAGCATGGCCAGCGCGAGGACCCAGGTCGGCATGCGCGGCACGAGGCCTGTGGCGAAATATTCGAGCAAGACAGGCATCATGAAGCCGATGCTCGTCGCAAAGAACGCCATGGCGATCACGCCGAAGAACGTGAAGGGCCGCGTTTCTTTCATGAGCATGGCGAAGGTCCAGAGGATCTTGGCGCCATCCTTGTACGTCGACAGCTTGGAATGGGAACCTTCCGGGCGCCGGCCATAGTCCAGTTCAAGCTCCGCGACCGGCAGTTTGAGACGCGA
Source organism: Ensifer sp. ENS08 (assembly GCF_014852195.1). Classification (NCBI taxonomy): domain Bacteria; kingdom Pseudomonadati; phylum Pseudomonadota; class Alphaproteobacteria; order Hyphomicrobiales; family Rhizobiaceae; genus Ensifer; species Ensifer sp. ENS08. The sequence continues at coordinate 933,528 of NZ_JACVBF010000001.1, read as the reverse complement.
GGCATGGACGGACATCTCCGTTTCGATTTCAAAGCCGTTGGAAATCGCCGGGAAGCTCTTGGCGAAGCGGCGCGAGAGTACGCGGTAACCGGAGAAGATGTCGTTGAAATCGGTACCGAAAATTTCCCGGTACAGAATGTTGAAAAGCCTGTTGCCGAAGGCGTGACCCTGCCTGCCGGCATCGTCGTGAACGCCGCGCCGCGTGCCGACGACCATGTCGGCGCGCTCGGTGATCAAGGTGCGGATCAGGTCTTCCGCATCGGTCGGGCAATAGGTGCTGTCGCCGTCGGCCATGACATAGATGTCGGCGTCGATATCGGCGAGCATGCGGCGCACCACGTGCCCCTTGCCCTGCCGGCGTTCACGTACGACGGTCGCGCCGGCAAGCATCGCCTTCAACGCCGTGCCGTCGGTCGAGTTGTTGTCGTAGACGTAAATTCGCGCCGTCGGCAGTGCCGTCTGGAAACCCTCGACCACCTGTCCGATGGTCGATGCTTCGTTGTAGCAAGGCAGGAGAACGGCGATGTTGAAGCGGTCGAACATCAAGGTGGCTCGGTTGCTGTTGGATCGCGCCATCATAGGATCAGGGTGTTAACAAGACGCCAAGGTGCGCCGCGCGGGCCGGTCGATGCGACCGGCCTCGCCGCCGCGCGCTTTACGCTTTCTTGATCGCAGGGACGTAAGATCCACGCGATCTAGAGGGCGGGAACCTATGTCGAGCGGAATGGCGGCACTACCGGAAATGGCGGCTACGCCCAGGCAGCGGCGGCTCTCGTCGAGCCTCCTTGGGATGGTGCTCGCCTATGGCGTGCCCACGGTTCTTTTCCTCGTCACCCAGTTCATGCGGGCGCCGGATTATCTCGGCCGCGACAATGACGATGCCATGCGCCTGGTCGAGGTGCGCGACCTCCTCGCCGGACAGAGCTGGTTCGACCTCACCCAGCCCCGCCTGGGGCTTGAGGGCGGAACGCTGATGCACTGGTCGCGCCTGATCGATCTGCCGATCGCCGGGCTCATGTCGATTTTTCGGCCTTTTGTCGGCGTGGAGCAGGCAGAAGTCCTGGCGCTTGCGATCTGGCCGATGGCGCTCGCGGTCGGGCTGCTTGCGGCGATGGGGCTCGCCGGACGCCGTGCCGGCGGCACGGTCGCCATGCATTTCTGCCTGGGGCTGACCGCGATCTTCATCGCCACCTCGAACCGTTTCCTCGGGGGGGCCATCGATCACCACAATGTGCAACTGGTGCTGGCCGCGGTCATGGCGGCGATGCTCGTCGATCGACGGTATCGTGCCCTAAACTATGCGCTTGCGGGAGCGGCGGCCGCACTCGCGATCGCCGTAGGTGCCGAAACCACGCCACTCGTGGCGGTCGTCTGCGCAATCGTTGCCTGCCAGTGGCTCTGGGCCGGCCAGACGGCCGCGCGTTCGACCGTCGCCTTCGGCCTGTCGCTGGCAGCCGGCCTCAGCGTCATCTTCTTTTCGACCGTGCCGCCGCGCCTCTATTTCGTCGCGACCTGCGACAATCTCTCGATCGCCTTCTATTCGCTGGCGCTGACGGGAGGCGTTCTCCTCGCGCTCGCCGCCGCCACTGTCAGCCACCGCGCGCCAGCGCTGCGCTTCGGCGCGCTCGCTCTCTGCGGTCTCGTCGTTGCCGCGGTCGCCCTGTCGGTGGCGCCGCAATGCCTCGGTAATCCACTGGCCGGTCTCGATCCGCTGCTCATCGAGCTCTGGCTCGACCATATCTCCGAAGCCCGTTCCGTCACGCTGATCGCTGCGCAGGAGCCGACCAATATCGGCGCCTACTATTTCACCGGCGCCTTTGCCTCGGCCATCTGCCTCTGGCGCATCTTGCATCGCGACCGGATCGATCTCCATCTGGTGCTCCTTGCCTTGGTGCTTTCGAGCCTGGCGATCGCCCTCGTCCAGGTCCGCGGTATGGCATTTTCCAACCTGCTCGCCATCGTGCCGATGGCCCTGCTGCTTGCCGACCTGCGTGCGCGGTCGAGCGGCGGAACGGCTGGCGCCCGCGCCTCCCTTCTCTATGTCGGAGCGCTGCTCGTTTCCGTTCCGGCGATGTGGGCCGTTGCCGGAACGCTTGCGGAAAAGGGGATCAGCGGGTTTGCTGCCGCGGAAGCAGCGGTCACGAACGGCGAGGCGTGCCTGACCGACGCCGCCCTTGCCGATATTGGGCGGCTGGCGCCGTCGCTGGTCGTCGGACCGTCGGATATCGGCGCGACGCTGCTTCGCCGCACCGAACACCGCGTGCTCAGCGCGCCCTATCATCGCAATGCCGGCGGCATGCTCCGCGAGCTGAAGATCGGCCTGGCCGAGCCTGGAGCCGCCGCCGTCCTGTTGCACCAGCTCGGGCAGCCGGTGCTCGCCTTCTGCGCCGTTGACGCTCAAACGCAGGTCATAGCTGCCCGCGCTCCGCGTGGTCTCTATGCGGATCTCGCCGCCGGGCGCGTGCCGGCATTCCTGTCGCCCCTGCCTGTTTCGAAAGGCTCGCCCATCCGGCTCTATACGCTTGCGCCTTGAGCGCCACGCCCCTGGCGCGTGGAAAGCGTGAGGGATGTGCTGGCCTTCGGCGAAGGGTGCGGTAAAAGAGGCAATGGCCTCTTTCTTCGACAGCGATTCTCCGAGCAACCTCACCGAATATTCGGTGTCCGAGCTTTCGGGCTCGATCAAGCGAACGGTCGAACAGGCCTTCGACCAGGTGCGCGTGCGCGGCGAAATCTCCGGCTATCGCGGCCCTCATTCGTCGGGCCACGCCTATTTCGCGCTCAAAGACGATCGGGCGCGCATCGATGCAGTCATCTGGAAGGGTACCTTCTCGCGCCTGCGCTTCCGTCCGGAAGAGGGCATGGAGGTGATCGCGACCGGCAAGGTCACGACCTTCCCGGGCTCGTCGAAGTATCAGATCGTCATCGAGACGATGGAACCGGCCGGCGCCGGCGCACTGATGGCGCTGCTCGAAGAGCGCAAGCGCAAGCTCGCCGCCGAAGGGCTCTTCGACGCCAATCGCAAGCGGCAGCTGCCCTATATGCCCAAGGTGATCGGTGTCGTGACGTCGCCGACCGGTGCCGTCATCCGCGACATCCTGCACCGCATCGCCGACCGCTTTCCCGTCCATGTCGTCGTCTGGCCGGTTCGCGTGCAGGGCGATGGCTCGGGTGACGAGGTGGCAGCGGCGATCCGCGGCTTCAACGCGATCGAGCCCGGCGGGCCGATTGCGCGGCCGGATGTCCTGATCGTCGCGCGTGGCGGCGGCAGCCTTGAAGACCTCTGGGGCTTCAACGACGAGGCCGTCGTGCGCGCCGCCGCCGCCTCCGGGATCCCGCTGATTTCGGCCGTCGGCCACGAGACCGACTGGACGCTGATCGACTATGCCGCCGACCAGCGCGCGCCGACGCCGACGGGTGCAGCGGAAATGGCGGTGCCGGTCAGGGCCGATCTCGAAGCCGGTCTCTCCGGCCTGTCGGCACGCCTCAAGTCGGCTGTCGGACGCCAGATGGACAATCGCCGCCAGGCGGTGCGGTCTCTGGCGCGGGCGCTGCCGTCGCTCGACCAGTTGCTGGCGCTGCCGCGCCGCCGTTTCGACGAGGCTGCACTCGGGCTCGGGCGCGGGCTCACGATGAACACGGCGAACAAGCGTCGTCAGTTCGAACGCGTGTCTACCGAGCTGCGTGCCGACCTTCTCAAGGGCAAGCTTTCCGAGCGTCGCCAGCGCCTGGTCGATGCCATGAACAAGGCCGACCGCATCGTCGAGCGGCAGGTACATCGCGGCGAGGCGCGGGTTTCTGCGGCCGACGCTGCGCTGCGCGCCTTACCCTCGCGCCTCATCGGCCAGATCCATCGGGCATCCGATCGCGTCGCCGGGCTTGCTGCCCGGTCCGATGCGGCCGTGCGCGCCGACGTGCGACGCCTGCGCAGCGTCATCGTCGCCCAGGATCGCATCCTGCAGTCGCTTTCCTATCGCAACGTCCTGCAGCGCGGTTTTGCGCTGGTGCGCGATGCCGAAGGCGGGCCGGTGCGCCAGGCTGCGTCCGTCTCGGTCGGCATGACGCTCAGCCTGGAATTTGCCGACGGTCGCGTGTCGGCGATTGCCGGCGACGGGGAGGGCGAGCCAGGTTCTCCGCCGACGGCGCCCCGCAAGAAGCAGCCGAAGCCCGCAGACCCGGCGGGAGACCCGCCGAAACAGGGCAACCTGTTCTAGCGCGTCATCCCGCTGTCATGCCGACGACGTAACGCCAGCGTTCGCAAGAGAGTGACGGAGCCCGGCATGGTCGAGCGAGCCAAGATTATCTTCATCCACGGCGCCTCCAGCAGCGGGAAATCGACGCTGGCGCGGGCGGTCCAGGCGCAGATCGGCGCGCCGTTCTGGCATGTTTCGATCGACCATCTTCGCGATTCGGGGACGGTGCCAATGGAAAGGTTCCGCCGCGGCGATTTTCGTTGGAAGGAACACCGGGCGCGTTTCTTCGACGGTTTTCACCGCTCGCTGGTCGCCTATGCGTCAGCCGGCAACAATCTCCTGCTGGAGCACATTCTCGAAGAGCCCGGCTGGGCGTCTGAGCTCGCGGTGATGCTTCAGCCGTTCGATGTGTTTTTTGTCGCGCTTCATTGTGAACGCGACGAACTCATCCGGCGCGAACGGCTTCGCGCCGACCGGCCGATCGGCAGCGCCGCAGATGATTTTCACCGCATTCACGTCGGACAGTGTTACGATCTGGAGCTTGGTCCGGGACAGGCCGCCGATGACGCCGCCGCGCAATTGATTTCCGCCTGGTCAGTGCGCCGCTCGCCCTCCGTCTTCGACACACTGGCGCTGGAAGCCCGGGCAGGATCGGGCAAATCCCCGTTCTGAAGAAGGCGGCTGCTGGCGGTCCAGGGAGCGAGCGTGTCGGCTCGCATGACTGCCTCCTCGGCGCGGCCTGACGGTCGCGAAAAACGGCATTGTATTCGGTTGATTTTTAAGCTCATTTTCCCGGCGACGGATCTTGATTCCAGATCGATATGTTAGGAACACCGCATGCGCATCCTGCTCGTGCTTGCCCACCCGCTCGAAGACAGTTTTGCCGCGAACGTGGCGCGTGAAGCGCGCGCCGCCTTGGAGGCGAGGGGACATTCGGTCGACTTGCTCGATCTCTATCGCGAGGATTTCGATCCGCGCCTCAGCGTCGCTGAGCGCGGCAGTTACTTCTCCGACACCTATGATCGGTCAGGCGCGGCAGATTGGATCGGCCGGCTGCAGGCGGCCGATGGGCTGGTGCTCGTCTTCCCGCAATGGTGGTTCAATTTTCCGGCGATCCTGAAGGGCTTCTTCGATCGCGTCTTTGCGCCGGGCATCGCCTTCGACAACGACCCGGCCGGCGGCCGCATCATCCCGCGGCTCCACAATATCAAGCTCTTCTGGGCGCTGACGACGACCGGCTCGCCCTGGTGGGTGGTGCATCTCTACATGGGCAATCCGGTGAAGCGGCTTTTGAAGCGCGGCATCGCCGCCTTCTGCGCCAAGGGACTGAACTTCCGCATGCTCGCGCTGCACGACATGGACCGGGCGACCGACGCCAAGCGCAAGGCGCATCTGCAGCGTGTCCGTCGGCTTGCCTCCAGTCTGTGATCGCGGCTACTCGAACGTCGCAAGATATTTGCGCAGCAGTGCGTTGAGGACTACGCGTTCCTCGGGCGACAGCGCGGAAACGACGCGATGCTGGTTGGCCACATGCGCGGTCGCGGCCTCGTCGACACGGCGCAAGCCCTCGTCCGTCAAGGCGATGATCACCCCCCGCCTGTCCTCGGGATTGGCGATCCGTTCGACGAGCCCGGCCTTTTCAAGCTGATCGATGCGGTTGGTCATGGTGCCGGAGCTGACCATGGTCGTATCCAGAAGGTCTCCGGGCGAAAGCCGATAGGGCGGTCCGGACCGACGAAGCGTCGCGAGCACGTCGAAGCTCGACGCATTCAATCCGCGCTCGGAAAACGACTTCTCGATTTCCCGGGCGATATGTGTCGAAACCCGTGAGAGCCGGCCAAGCAGGCCCATGGCCGAAACATCGAGGTCCGGCCGCTCCCGGTGCCATTGGGCCAAAATCCTGTCGACGCGATCCATCAAAACCTCCATGCATTTATCTCAGCATAGAGTATCTTGACTTAGAGATAAACCGCGTTATCGTCATTTTATCTTGATATAGAGATTCTTGAGGTAAAGATATGACTTCGAACCGCACCGTCGACCTTGCCTTGACCGCGCTGGCACCGGCCATCTGGGGCAGCACCTATCTCGTCACCACAGAGTTCCTGCCGTCTGGCTATCCGTTGACGGTTGCCATGCTGCGGGCCCTGCCGGCGGGGTTGCTCCTGCTCCTGATTGTGCGGCGCCTGCCGGACGGTATCTGGTGGCCGCGGACCTTCGTGCTCGGCGCGCTCAACTTCTCCTTCTTCTGGGCCATGCTGTTCGTTTCCGCTTACAGGCTGCCAGGCGGCGTCGCCGCAACCGTCGGTGCCGTTCAGCCGCTGATCGTCATCCTTTTGTCGCGCGTCTTCCTGGGCTCGCCGATCCGCCTGCTCAGCGTGGTTGCCGGCCTTGCGGGCATTGCCGGCGTCGCCCTGCTGGTGCTGACGCCGGGCGCCGCGCTCGATCCGCTCGGGGTGCTCGCTGGTCTCGCCGGAGCCGTCTCCATGGCCTTCGGCACGGTGCTGAGCCGCCACTGGGCGCCGCCGGTTCCGCCGCTCACCTTCACTGCCTGGCAATTGGCGGCCGGTGGCCTCATGCTCGTGCCGGTGGCGCTGTTCTTCGAGCCGTCGCTGCCGCCGCTGACCACCGCCAACGTCCTCGGTCTCGCCTATCTCGGCTTGATCGGCGCCGCCTTCACCTATCTGCTCTGGTTCCGCGGCCTGTCGCGCCTCGAACCTTCTGCCGTCTCGCCGCTCGGTTTCCTGAGCCCGGTCGTTGCCATCCTGCTCGGCTGGGGCGTGCTCGGCGAGCAACTGACGCCGGTGCAGGCGCTCGGCATCCTCGTCGTCTTCATCAGCGTCTGGCTCAGCCAGCGCGCGCAACTCGCCCCCAAGGTGCGAGCGGCGCGCGCCTGAAAGCAGGGCTTGCAACCACAGCGCATGCGCTTCACATTGCCGGCAACGTCAATCCTCAAAGAAGCGCACGCCCTGATGACCGAGCATCTGACGCCAGCGCACTATTCCGATCTCCTCCGTTTCGCGAGGCGGCAAAGCCGCCGTGCGGCCGAAGCGGAGGATTTGCTGCATGAGGCGCTGATCGTCGCGCTCAAGGCAGGGCGTTTTCCAACCGGCGGCGATCGCGCCTGGTTCTGCGGTGTTCTCCGCAAGCTCGCAGCGATGCAGGCGCGCACCGCTGCTCGCCGTTTGCGCCGCGAGCTGCAAGCGGACGTTCCCGAAGTGGAAGAGCGGCGCTCTGGCGATCCGCTGGCGTTCGCCGTCACGCTTTCCCCGAGCCTCAGGATCGTGATGCTGCTGGCGATCGGCGGCCACAATCGCCTCGAAATCCGTCATCTCCTCGGCATTTCCGATGAAGCGTTGCGCCAGCGCATCCTGATGCTGCGCCGGGCCTGGCGCGATGCCGGCCATGTCGAGATCAATCTGGAACTGACCGGACTTCGCTATCCGCTCGAAAGCGGCCGTATTCGTCAGGCCCTCCTGCCGGTCACCCGCGGCGGCCGCGCCGCCTTTGCCAGCCACGATCCGGACGGCCATCTCTTCGCGATCAATTTTTCGCCGCGCGCGTCTCACGAAACGGCAACCGGCGGCAACAAGCCGGCGTAACAAACACAAGGGAAGCAACCAATGTTGTCGAAACCACGTATCGGGGCCATCTGCTACTTCGTCTCGGATCTCACCCGCACGGAAGCCTTCTACCGTGATGTTCTGGGTCTCAACGTCCAGCGCATGGAGGACGACGAAGCCGGTTCCTGGCTGATGGCGAAGATAGAAGACGAGGTCGAGTTGATCTTCTTCGTCGTGGAGAGCAAGCCGGGCAACACACCGATCGTTGTGTTCGATCTCGCCGAAGGCGGCATCGACGATGTGGTCGCGGGCCTCGCTGAAAAGGGAACCACCATCGTCACGCCGGTGAGCCATGCGCCCGGCGGCTGGTCGGCAGAATTCGCCGATCCCGATGGCCACGTGCTGTCCCTTTACCAATCGGCGGAGATGCCGCGTCTGAAGCGGGCTGCCAACGGCTGAAGGGGCGTTTCCCCAATAGAAAAGGCCGCCGCATGTGTTGCGGCGGCCACAAGCCTTTCAGGTCGGACGAGACCGGGGAGGGGCCGTGATCAGGCCCATTCACCCTTTCGCATGACCGGGACGCGGCTACCATCGGCGCGCACGCCGTCGATGTCGACCTGGCCCGAACCGATCATCCAGTCGATGTGGATCAGGCTGGAATTGCCGCCCTGGGCGCGGATCTGTTCCGGCGTCAGCTTGGTGTCGTCGACGAAACAGCCGGAATAGCACTGGCCGAGCGCGATGTGGCACGAGGCGTTTTCATCAAACAGCGTGTTGTAGAACAGGATGCCGCTTGCCGAGATCGGCGAGGAATGCGGCACCAGAGCCACTTCGCCGAGCCGGCGCGCGCCCTCGTCGGTGTCTAGCACCTTGTTCAGTACTTCCTCGCCGCGCGATGCCTTGGCTTCGACGATCCGGCCGCCCTCGAAACGCACCTGGATGTTGTCGATCAGCGTGCCCTGGTGCGACAGCGGCTTGGTCGAGGAGACATGGCCTTCGACGCGCAGCGCATGCGGCGTCGTGAACACTTCCTCGGTCGGGATGTTCGGGTTGCAGGTGACGCCGTTCTTGGCCTCCGATGCGCCGCCGCACCAGAGATGGCCATCGGCAAGCCCGACGGTCAGATCGGTGCCCGGGCCGGTAAAGTGCAACGCGGCAAAGCGCTCGCCGTTCAGCCAGGCCGAGCGCCGGGCGAGGTTGGCGTTGTGCTCCTTCCAGGCGGCCACCGGATCGGCGACATCGACGCGCGAGGCGGCGAAGATGGCGTTGGCGAGCTTCTCGACGGCAACCTCTTCCGGGTCGTTCGGGAAGACGAGCTTCGCCCAGGACGGGTTCGGGTAGGAAACGATGTTCCAGTTGATGTCGAAGTTCGAGATCTTTTCGAGCGCCGGCTTATAGGCAATGGAATTTGCCTTGTTGGCCCGCGCCACCTTGGCCGGATCCTGCGCCGAAAGCATCATCGGGTTGTCGCCGGAGATCGCAAGCCGCGCTGCACCACCGGCGAAAGCTTCGGCCATGCCCTTGAACAGCCAGTCGCTTGCCCGGTCGAAGCTCTCGTCCGGTGCATAGGCATAACGCGAAAGCGTCGTGTCCTCGTCCGAATAGAGCGTCGTCACGAGGCCGGCACCGGCCTTGTAGGCGTGCTTGGTGATCAGGCGAACAAGCGGCATCGCCGCGACCGGCGCAGTCATGACAAGGTCCTGACCGCGCTGAAGCTGCAGGCCGACCTGGATCGCGACTTCCGCGAGCTTGTCGAGTTTCACCGGGTCGATCGGATCGGGCGTATTGGCGGGAAAGGTCATGATCTACCTGTCTTTCTGAAATCGGAAGAAGAAGACTTAGAGCGCTTTGCGGCGAAAATGAAGGCTGAGCCCGGGAGGTTTCGTGCAATCAGCGCGCGCCGAGGGCCGCACGCACCCGCTCGACATTGCTCCTGTGCACAGCCTCATAAGGCGCGAAATAGAGGATCGCGCCGGAGGCGATATCCTCGGCGGCGAATTCCTTGAGTGTGCCGATGGCAGAACCGGTCGCGATCGCGCGGGTCAGCCGCTCGAGATAGCCGCGATTGGCATCGATCAGTTTCGGTCCGTAGCCGCCGCTGGCGATGCGTTCGCGATCGCCATGGGCGGGTAGAATCCGAGCAATCTGCCATTGCCGCAGGCGCTTGAGTTCCGCGATGTGCGTCGCCGTCTGCTCAGCCTCGCTGATGAAGGTCGTCGTATCCTCAAGCGTATCGCCCGCCAGCAGCAACTTCTCCTCGGGCAGCCAGATCACGTTGCCATCGGCGCTATGGATGGCGAAGTGATGCAGTTCGACCCGGCGTGCGCCGACGGTCAGTGCAAGCGTCTCGTCGAACAGGCGGTTCGGCATCACGAGGGGCTGGATCGGCGGCGTCGCCGTTTCGATCTTCTCGCGGTTTTCTTCAAGTTTCGCTGCCGTCAGCTTGAGGGCGATGATCTCGCAATCGGCAAAGACCGCATTTCCGGCCACATGGTCCTTATGCCAATGGCTGAGCACGACGCGGATCGCGGTGACGCCAAGGCTTTCGAGATGGTTGCGGATCGCCCGGGCGTGATCGAGCGAGATATGCGTGTCGTAGACCAGCGCTTGCGCGCCGTCGACGATGGCATAGGAGGCGACGCCGAGTTCGTAGGCGCCGTCATCGAGCCAGTTCGCCGCCTGCGAATAGAGCCGCATTCCGGCAACACGCCCATCATAGTAGGCATAGACGCCGGGATAGGGCTCAAGAACCGTAAGGGTCGAGATCATGTCGGTCACAAGGCGCTCCTCCAGCATGGCTTGCGCCCTGTCATAGAGCAGGCGCGCGCCAAACTGAAGGACGGCGTGATCACGCGCTCTTCGCTATGCCTGTCCGGCGCGCAGCAGATAGGCGTCGTGCTCCCTGAGGAAGGTCATCAGCCGCTCACCGTAATCCGGCGTCACGGCCGCCTTGACGCTCGGCCGCTCGGCGAGCGCCTTGCGCCAGGCGCCGACACGATCGAGTCCGTCGAAAATGCCGTGATCTGCAAGCGTGTCGAAGAGATCGAAGTAACGGAAGATCGGTGCGAAGACCGCATCGACGAGCGAAAATTGTGTACCGGCAAAGTAGGGACCTTCGCCAAGTGCCGCTTCCATGGTCACAAGTTTGCCGGCCACCGCCTGGCGTTTCTGTTCGTAGGTTTCCCGGTCCTTCGCAGTCTCGAAGCCCCAGAGATCCGAAAGGATCGACGAGCCGAATTCCATCCAGCCGCGATGACGGGCGCGCTCCAGCGCGTCTTCGGGGTGAAGCTTCGGGCCGGCTTGGCTTTCCTCGACATATTCGGCGATGACGGAGCTTTCAAACAGTACCTTTTCGCCGCTCTGCTGCGGCACCTGCAACAGCGGCACCTTGCCGAGCGGCGAGATTTTCAGGAACCAGTCGGGCTTGGCCTTGAGGTCGATATAGGTCCGCTCGAAGCGAACGCCTTTTTCGTCGAGCGCGATCGAGGCACGCTGCACATAGGGGCAGAGATGGTGGCTGACGAGGGTAAGCATGGCAATCTCCCGGTTGAGGTAAAGTAGATGCATATGCATATATGTGGGCTTGCTTCGACTTTCAAGATGGATGTAATTGCATCTATGAGCAAAGAGACGAAAATCGACGAGAAGGGCCCTGGCCCCGAAACGACCGCGGCCTGGATCTGCCTGATGCGCGCACGGGAATGCGTGCTTGCTCGGATCGAGGCCGATTTCAAGGGGGCCAGCCTGCCACCGCTTGGCTGGTACGACGTGTTGTGGGAACTGGTTCAGGCCGAAGACGGCCGGCTGCGGCCCTTCGAGATCGAGGCGCGCACCTTGCTCGCGCAGTATAACTTGTCGCGCCTGATCGATCGCCTGGTCAAAGAGGGGTTGGTCCGTCGCGAAGCCTTCGACGCCGACGGTCGCGGCCAATGGGTTGTCGTCACCGAGGCCGGAAGGGCGCTGCGCGCGCGCATGTGGCAGACTTATGGGCCTTCGATAGAGGCCCATGTCGGCGCCCGGCTGACAGAAGCGGAGGCGCGGCAGCTCACGGGGCTGCTGGCGAAGCTCAGGTAGACCACGTCAGTTCTCAAACAGGGTACCGGCGAACGATCGGGTAGCGCCTTCCAGGCAAGTTACCCCTCACCTCAGCGCTCTTCCTGCAGGTGGGGAGAGGGGGCGTGCTGGCGTGCTGTTCGTAGCGCCGCCGACCGGAGCCGTCACAGGAGAGGGAGGTCGTCGTTGCTGAGACGAACGGGACCATGCGTCTCCTTCGCCCCGCTTGCGGGGAGAAGGTGGCCGGCAGGCCGGATGAGGGGCCTCGACGGAGCGAGCGTCAATCTAGGACGCCGTCGTCGTCTAGCTGCTCAGCCCGAACGACTTCTCCAGCGCTTCCCAGGTCTCGTCCATGGCGAAGGTGCCGGAGAGATAGGGAATGGCCACGTGTCCATAGAGCGGCGAAAGCTGCCACTCGGCCGTTTCCTCGTCGACCCCTGCGATCTGCTGCAGGTAGATCGTCGAGACGAGGCCGGTGCGGTCGGCGCCGGCCTTGCAGTGGATCAGAAGCGGCTTTGGCGCGTCCCTGAGGATCGCCATCAGCGCGTCGGTTTCCTTGCGGTCGATCTCGGCCGAAGCGGACATGGGGAAGTTGATGAGCCGGATACCGTTGCGCTCGGCGGCGGCAACCTCTTCGCGATACCAGCGCTCGTCCGGCTTTTCGCCGCGCAGGTTGAGAATGGTGCGGATGCCGTAGGCCTTGGAATAGGCGGCGATCGCCTCCGGCGTCGGCTGTGCCGAACGGTAGACCTCACCGGCCACGAGCGTATGGAAATTGCCGGTCCACTGAAGACCGACGAGGTAGATGACCAGGGCCGCGACGAGCGCAGCCGTGCCGACGGCGAGGCGCTTCAAAAGACGCTTCGCGCTGGGAAATTTTGAAAATGCCATGTGAGAGACCCGACGCCGTTCGAAGGCGGGCGTGCATGCAAAAATTGCACATTTCGTCCCCGCATCAGCGGCTCGTATAAGGCATCTGTGATATTTTGATGGCAGCGCCTCAGGCGATGAGTGGTGCGGCGATCGCCTTTAGCGCGGCCTGGGCGTCGCGGGGTGCAAGCCGCACCTGCAGACCGCGCTGTCCGCCATTGATGTAGACCTGCACTTCGGCAAGTGCGGCCTCCTCGATTGCCGTCGGCACGTGTTTTTTCTGGCCGAACGGGCTGATGCCGCCGACATGGTAACCGGTCAGCCGCTCGGCATCCGCCGGCTTCATCATCGCCGCCGACTTGCCGCCGAAGGCGGCGGCGAGCTTCTTCATGCTGACCTCACGATCCGAGGGAACGACGCAGCAGACCGGCTTGCCGTCGACTTCAGCCATCAGCGTCTTCAGCACCCGGCTCGGATCCTCGCCGAGCGCCTCGGCTGCCTGCAGGCCGACGCGCTCCGCATTGGGATCATAGTCATAGGCATGCACGCTGAAGGTGACACCGGCCTTCGAAAGCATCTGCGTGGCGCGCGTGGTCTTCGACATCGTCGTCGCTCCAAATGGGGGTCAGGCTTTGGCGAGTACGGCCTCGTAGAGGTCCGGCTTGAAGCCGATCAGCAGATTGCCGTCCGCTTCGAGCACCGGACGCTTGATCATCGAGGGCTGGGCGAGCATCAGCGCAATCGCCTTCTGTTCGTCGAGGCCCTGCCTGTCGGCCTCGTCGAGCTTGCGGAAAGTCGTGCCGGCGCGGTTCAGCACCGTTTCCCATCCGGCCTCCTTGCACCAGCGCTCGAGATGCGGGCGGTCGATGGCCTCGGCCTTATAGTCGTGGAAGCGATAGGCGATGCCCCGGCCGTCGAGCCAGGTGCGGGCCTTCTTCATCGTGTCGCAGTTCTTGATGCCGTAAATCGTAACCGTCATTCCCATGCTCCAGCCGCAGCGAGCAATTCCCGAACGGCCGCGCCTCTGGGAATCGCGCAATTTCAAAGCGTGGCAGGAGTGATAGCCGCCCGATGCGCGGGAGGGAAGACCGAGACCTTGCGTCAGGTCACGCCGGCGTAGCGTCCCGGCTTGTGATTGATCGCCAGCGTCATGTTGACGACAGCGGCCCCGATCACCGAGAGCACCAGGTTCGATGGCGGCAACACGAAGAAGGCGGCAGCCAGAATGGTGAGATCGACCGCCAGCTGGAAATAGCCGGCACGGACGCCGAACCTTTCCTGGAGATAGATCGCGACGATGTTGATGCCGCCAAGCCCGGTGCGATGGCGAAAGAGGATCAACAGGCCCATGCCCATCAGCCCGCCGCCGACAACCGCCGCATAGATCGGGTCAAGCCGGGCGATCTCCACCCAGCCGGCCGTCAGCCGAGAAAACAGCGAGACGAGGCTGACGGCGATGAAGGTGCGCAGCGCAAACATCCAGCCGAGCCGTTTGACCGCCAGGACGTAGAAGGGCAGGTTGACGAGCGAAAAGACCAGCCAGAACTCGGCGCCGGTCGCATATTGCAGAAGCAGTGCCAGGCCCGACGTGCTGCCCGTGAGCAGCATCGCCTTGCTGTAGATGATGATGCCGAGCGACATGATCAGCGTGCCCGTCAGGATCGCCAGCGCATCCTCGTAGAGGCGATGGCGTTCAGTCGGGGTTTCTGTCGCGTCGATGCTGTGCTCGGCCATCATGGTCCTCAGAGGTTCTTGAAGTTGGCGATGACGCCGTCGACTTCCGCCGTCTTCAGGCCGGCAATGTTGATGCGGCCGGAACCGGGCATGTAGATGCCGTGCTCGTTCCGAAGCCGCATGACGTCGGCCTCGGCAAGCGGAAGCAGCGAGAACATGCCTTCCTGGCCGGCGACGGCGCCGAGCGCCTGCCAGCGATCGCGCAAGCCTTCGGCGAGCGCGCGGCGGATGTTGGTGATGCGCAGCCGCATGGTTTCGAGTTCTGCTTGCCAGTCACGCTTGAGCTCGGCGTCGGAAAGGATCATCCGCACGATTGCAGCACCGTGATCCGGCGGCATCGAGTAGCTGGTGCGGGCAAGGCCGGCGAGGTTGGAGCGGACCGTATCGGCCGAAGACGAGGAGGCCGTCACCGCGAAGATCGCGCCGGCGCGCTCGCGATAGAGCCCGAAGGACTTGGAGCAGGAAACGGCAACCAGCGCTTCCGGAACGACGCCGATCAGGTGGCGGAGACCGGCGACATCCTCGTCGAGACCGCGGCCGAAGCCCTGGTAGGCAAGGTCGACGAGCGGCAGCAGGCCGCGCTCGGCGATGACGGCGGCAAGCTCCATCCACTGCGCTTGCGTGATGACGCCGCCCGTCGGGTTGTGGCAGCTCGCATGCAGCAGCACGGCGTCGCCGGCAGCAGCGCTCTGGAGCGCCGTTATCATGTTGTCGAAGAGCACGCTCTGCGTCGGCACGTCGAAGAACGGGTAACCGGCGGGCTCAAGGCCAGCGGTCTTGAAGATGCTGGCATGGTTTGGCCAGCTCGGCAGCCCGATCCAGATGCGCTTGCCGCCCATCTGGTGGATGAGGTCGGCCGCGAGCCGGAGAGCGCCGGAACCGCCCGGCGTCTGCACGCCGGCGATATGGCTGCGATCGATGGTATCGCCACCGACCAGCGTCCAGAGATGATCGATAAAGACGAGATCGCCCTCGGGGCCGACATAGGACTTGCTGTCCTGCGTTTCGAGCAGGCGCTTCTCCGCTGCCTTGACGGCGCGAAAGATCGGGGTGTGGCCGGTTTCGTCGCGGTAGACGCCGACGCCGAGATCGACCTTTCCGGGGCGCTCGTCCTTGCGGTAAAGCCCGATCAGGGCCAGCAACGGATCATCGGGTTGGCGGGTCAGAGCGTCGAACATGCCGGAAATTCCCCCTTGAGTGGCAGCGATGCGTTATCGGTCGAGAAAGCCTGCCGGCCGCCGTTCCTCCGGCTGCCCTGCGGCTTTCTTCTTAAGTCAGTGCAAGCGCAAAATCGATGCGATATTTGCCACGGAGACAATATCGACAGCGTGCTATTTGCGCAAAATTCTGCAATTCATTTGCTGATTTGCGTGCTGCGGCATACTTCCTGAAGCCGAAATCGAAGCGTTGGGGGCGATGATGGTTGAGAAGATGGCGGTGGAACTGGATCAGATCGACCGGCGGATCATCCGCCTTCTGGTGGAGGATGCATCGCTCAGCAACAACGCGCTTGCGGCGAGAGTCGGGCTCTCGCCGGCGCCGCTGTCGCGCCGCCTTGCCCGGCTCTATGCGGCCGGCGTCATCCGCCAGACGGTGGTCGTCGATCCGAAGGCAGCCGGCATCGGCTTCCAGGCCTTCGTCGAGGTGACGCTGGAGCGCACCGCAAGCAAGGTCGGCCAGCGCTTCATCGAGCTGGTGTCGCGCATGCCGGAGGTGGTGGAATGCCACACGGTCGCCGGCGATTTCGATTTTCTTCTGAAGATCGCGGTGCGCGACGTCGCGGATTACAAACGCCTGCTCTGGAGCGAATTCGAGCAGATCGCCGAGATCAAGACGTTGCGCTCGACCATTCTGCTCGACAGCCCAAAGATGACGGCCGCCACGGGGGCGTGACGGCCGCTTGAACATTCAATCCCAGGCCCTAGGCTTCAAGCGACCCGGGTTTGCGCCCGGCGCTCGACGGCGCAGCGCAGGCGATCTTCATCAAGTCCGAGCGCCGGCGTGCAAGGCGGGTCGAGACGCGGGTGACAATCAGCCCGTCCTGCGGCGCGCGCACCTCGAGGGCGCCGTCCGCCTGGCCGGGGCGCGTAAGGATCGTTGCGAGCAGATCGCCCGCCTTCACGCTCTCGCCGATATCCCGGTGGAACAGGATGGCGCCGGCCTCAGGGGCCCGGATCATCTCGATGTTGTCGAGCGGTGCGATGATGCCAGCGAAGGGTGCAATCGTTTCTTCGTCACCGGTAATGACGCCGCGGGCGACGAGGAAGCGGAAGACCCCTTCGGCATCCTTGCGAGCAAGCTCCGGATAGACGTCGCGCGTGCCGCGAAGCTCGACCGTCACCGAGAGGCGTCCCGGCAGGCGTGTCTTCTTCTGCCCGGTTTCGTATTTCCAGGCATAGGCGACAGCCTCCTCGAAGGCGGAGCTTTCGCCGTCCGAAAGGAAGACCGCCTCCATATCGAGCGCCGAGGCGAGGTCGCCCGCTTCCGGCCAGAAGGCGTCGTCGATATAGGCGTATTGCAGCGCCTCGTCGTCGCAATGAAGATCGAGCATCAGGTCGGCGCCGAGCGCCATATGCAGCAGCTGCCGTTTCAGCCGATCCGTCGCCGAGTAGCGGTCGAGATCGTCGATCAGCCGGTCACGGTCGCCAAGCGTGATCAGCGGAAAATCACGGTTGAAGTTCGTGCGTGAGCCGAGGTCAAAGCGGCCCTGCAACTCGCCGAAATGCGACTGTGCGGTGCCGATCGGGTTTGCCTGGGGCACGACGGTGATGTCGCCGAGGATGGCGCCGTCCTTCTCCGCCTGCTGCAGCCGCTGCAGCAGGAAATGGGCAAGTGCGGTGCCCGGCAGTTCGTTGGCGTGCAGCGCCGCCTGGATGTAGGTCTTCGGTGCAGCGGCCGTTCTGCCCTTGAAACGGAAAACCGGCAGGCGCCATTCGATACCGGGCGTATCGCCGGCGATGATGATTTCGGAAACGTCCATGGGCTCCTCCCGTATCGTTCGTTGGTCGCGCTTATCGGCATTCCCAAGGCGCTCCGCAAGTCGCTAAGAACTAGGGTGCGGTTTCGGGTTGCGCCGACGTCGCTCTGGCTTTGACATGATCGGCAGGCCTATTGTTCCGTGAAGCATCCAGCACAGGTGGGAGACAGCAAGATGATCCTGATCGGCCAATATGACTCCCCCTTCGTGCGACGCGTGGGCATCGCGCTCAGCCTTTACGACATCCCGTTCGAACACCGTCCCTGGTCGTCCTTCGGCAATGCCGACGAGCTTCGGGCCTACAATCCGCTGACGCGCGTGCCGACGCTGGTTCTGGACGATGGGACGGTGCTTACCGACAGCCATATCATTCTCGATTATCTAGACAGTCTCGTTTCCGACGAACGGGTCCTGTTCCCGCGAACGGAACCGGCGCGCCACGGGGCGTTGAGAATCGCGACGCTCGCCACGGGCCTCGGCGAAAAGGCCGTCAGCCTGTTCTACGAGAAGCGGTTGCACGGGGCGGTCTCGGCACTCTGGGTCGACCGCTGCCGCCGCCAGATCGAAGAGACGCTTCAAGTGCTCGAAACGAGCCGCGCGCAAAGCACGGGCGCCTACTGGTTCGGCGAGCGCATCGGCCATGTGGATATCGCCGTTGCGGCCGTGTTGCACTTCCTCAAGGAGGTGCATCCCGATCTGGTCGCGATGGGGCGCTATCCGCGTCTGCAGGCGCATGCGGACATGCTTGAAGCGCTTCCGGTGTTCCAGACGATCAGCCAGCCCTTCATTCCGCCCGCGTAAGGGGGTGGCTCCCCGTCGGAGCCGGGCTGGCACATCACCAAGGTGTACGGCTACCTTCCGCCTGGACTTCAGCGCGACGGCAATAGCGGCCAGCGGGCGAGGATCTTCGTAGAGCCCGCCCCCTTGCGGGCATGGATCAGAACGAGTTCGCGCGCCACCCAGGAGACCGGTTCGGAAACGCGGAGATCCGGCGCGACCCGATCGTTCCGGTAGAGCGTCATATGGGGGATTGCCATGAGCGGGCGTTTGAGCGCCTCGATCTGCCGGACCAGCGCGCTGAAGCCCGGCGCGGCGTCGCGCGTCGGTCGCGGCCATTGCCGTTGCTGACCAACCTGTCGAGGCGGATCTCGACCGCTGGCACGTCGACGCGGTCACCCTGCCGCAGCGCATCCGCAACCGCGAAGTCGGGCAAGCCGCGGCCCTGCCAGCGCTTGTCGACAGAGACGTGCAGGCGATCGGGCTGATAGATGAAGCCATCCGCCATCTGGTCGGCGAAATCCCTTTCGGCAATCGCCAGTGCCTTCGTGGCAGCCGGCTCGTCCGGAAGTAGCGCGAAGTAGAGGATGTCGATTGCCGGCGCTGGCTGGGGACAGCCGAGATCGAATGCGAATTGGTTCGACGACATGGTACCCTCCGCCGCCCGGGTCGCGCGCCACGACATGTGGTCTCGACCGGAGATGGGGATGCCGGCTGACAATGCCAAGGACATCCGGCGAAGAATGGAAGACCTCACCGTTGGCCGAGGCTGTTGCTTCGCTACTCCGTCGGCATCCGGCCAAATTTCTGCAAATTCGGATCGAGACGGTCCCAGGCAAGGCCGCGCACGGCGTAGGTCACCGCTTGCGGTCTGTAACGGCTGGGATCGTCGAGGCTTGCAGCGCGAACGCTGAAGAACTCCGGCATGGCTGAGAAGGTCATGTAGACCGGAGAGCCGCAGCTGGGACAGAAGCCGCGCGTCTTCACATGGCCGCTGTCGGCGACCATGTCCCAATGCGAGGCCTGACCTTCGAGCTTCACGCCCTCGCGGCGGAACGTCATATGCGATCCGTGCCCGGTCCCGCTTTCGTGCTGGCAATCACGGCACTGGCAGTCGTTGGAGAAGACCGGTTCTCCTGAGATCTCGTAGCGGATCGCACCGCAGGCGCATCCGCCGATATAGGACTTGCGCATACATTCGCTCCAGTCTCGGGCACGGCAAAGCCTTTCGCGTGGCTGCGAGGGCGACGCCGACCAATCACTTTGCCTGTTTCGGGGGGGAGCCGGATCGCTATGGCGATCCGGCCTGGGCTTCAATGCTGTTCGTCGGTAACGGTGCCGAGCCGCGACAGGACCTTCGGCCAGCCATTGCTCATGTTGGCATAGGCGCTGTCGTTCTTCGGCGTGACGAAGCCCGAATGAACGAGCCGGAGGCGGGTGCCGTTGTCGACCTTCGTCAGCGTCCAGGTGACGACCGTATCGAGACGCGAGCCATAGCCGCTGTTGCCTTCGTCGCCACCTTTCCAGGAGTAGACGAAACGCTCATGCGGGCGCACCTCCAGCACCTGGCAACGGATGGTCCCGTCCCATGCGCCGGCGGGCGTCGTCCGGAAGGTGAAATGGGTGCCTTCCACCGGTTGGAAGCCGGTCGGCGGCATGATCCATCGGCCCATCATTTCGCCGTTGGTCAGCGTCCTCCAGATCGTCTCGGGCGTATGCGGAAAGACCTCGTCGACGACGATATCCTGGGTCTCGAGTTTCAAGGCTGCTGCGTCGGTCATGGATCGATCTCCTTGAGAAGGGTGCGCAGATTGGCGAAGCGGTCACGCCAGAAGGTACCGTAGTGGCTCATCCAGTCGACGAGCGGCGCCAGGCCCTCGGGCTCGGCGCGGTAATAGACGTTGCGGCCCTCCGGACGCTCGGCGACGAGACCCGCCTGTTTCAGCGACTTGAGGTGCTGCGAAATCGCGCCCTGCGTCACGCCGCTGCCGCGCGTCAGTTCAACGACGGTGATCTCGTCGGCATTGGCGATGCGCTCGAACACGGCGCGCCTGGTCGGATCGGCAAGGGCGCGCATGACGGCGGTGATGGGAGCGGCTTCGATCATCATGGATAAATAAATAGCGGATACTAATTGATTAGTCAATGCTATTGATTTGAATGCTGCTGCAGAACGAAAAGGCACGCTCGAGGCGTGCCTTCAGTCGCTTTGATCCCCCGAGGACATAGCCTCAATGCGGGCTCGCCGTCGGGCGCACGATAATCTCGCTGACGTCGACATCGTCGGGCTGTCCGATGGCGTAGGCGATCGACGACGCGATGGCGTCAGGACTGATGCAGACGGCCCGCCATTCCTTCATGGTTTCTCGTGCGGTCAAATCGCTGATCGTATCGGCGAGTTCGGAGGTCGTCGTTCCGGGCGAGATGACGGTAACGCGGATGCGGTCGGTCTCCTGCCTCAGGCCGTCCGAGATCGCCCGGACGGCGAACTTGGTGGCGCAATAGACGGCGGCCGTCGGTGACACGGAATGGCCGCCGATCGAGGAGATGTTGATGATCTGCCCGTCCCCTTGCGCGCTCATGATCGGCAGGGCCGCGGCGATACCGTAGAGCACACCCTTGATGTTCACGTCGACCATGCGGTCCCACTCGTCGACCTTGAGCGCTGCCAGCGGCGACAGCGGCATCACGCCGGCATTGTTGACGATGACATCGAGGCGGCCGAATTCGGCCTGGGCAAAGCGGGCGAAGGCGGCGACGTCGCCGCGGTCGGTAACGTCGAGCACGCGAAAGCGGACCTCGCCGCCGGCGCCGGCGATTTCGCCGGCGATGCGTTCCAGCCGGTCGGACCGGCGTGCGCCAATCACGACCTTGGCTCCGGCAGCCGCCAGCAGCTTCGCAGCGGCTTCGCCGATGCCGCTGCTTGCGCCGGTCACGGCCACGACTTTTCCGTGAACATTTTCCATGGATATGCCCTTTCGAAAGGTGCGTTTCTGTTTGAGTCCGGCTCGGGCGTTGGGCCTGAGCGCCGGTGAGACAGAAGATAGAAAGGGCGATCCGTTCGATCGAGGTGCCGATCGAGCATGGGGCGGTCAGAAATTCTAACCAAAGATCTGGCGGCAACAGGGCCGGCAATGGCGTCCACCAGGATCTTCCGGATTGTCTTCGGGACAAGCAAAAGGGCGACGCGTCGCGCTTCGCCCTTTTGCCTTCGTTGCCGGTTGATATCGCTTATTCGCTCGCCTGCGCTGCCTGCTCGATCAGCTTGGCGACCGCTTCCGGCTTCGAGACGTAGATGGCGTGGCTGCCGGATGTTTCGACCACGGTGGAGCCGGCGCGTTTTGCCATCTGGCGCTGGGCGGCCGGCGGGATCATGTGGTCGTCGGTCGCGACCAGATAGAAGCTCGGCTTCTCCTTCCAGGCCGGAGCGGTGACGGCGCCGGCTGCCGCTTCGACCCCCCACGGGACCTGGGAGTCGGCCATGAAGGCGGCAATCTCAGGATCGACATCGGCCGCGAAGGCGGCGGCGAACTTTTCCTTGTCGAGCGAGAGGAAACCATCGACCGGCGGCAGGATCGGCGGAACGGGCGCGCCGGCCGGCGGGTTGGCGATGAGCGAGGAAACGGACTCGCCCTTATCCGGCGCGAAGGCGGCGATGTAGACGACAGACTTCACCTTCTCATCGGTGCCGGCTTCCGAAACGACCACGCCGCCATAGGAGTGGCCGACGAGCACGATCGGGCCGTCTTGAGCGGCGATCGCACGCTTGGTGGCCGCGACATCGCCGGCAAGCGTCAGGGTCGGGTTCTGCACGATGGTGACGTTATAGCCGTCCTTCTTCAGGATGTTGTAGACGCCCTGCCAGCCGGAGCCGTCGGCAAAGGCGCCGTGAACGAGCACGACATTCTTGGTGGCGGGGGCGGCCTGGGCCGGCGTCAGCGCGCTTGCGGAGAGGGCGAAAGCGGCGGCGGTGATGAGGGACTTGAGCATTTCGGGTCTCCTTCGTTGAGTTGTTTTGCGCGAAATTAATTATCGCGATAAGCATCGTATACGGCGACTCCGGTTTCTTGTAAAGATATTAATTATCGCGATATCTATTTTCGCGGAAGAAGCCGCAAAGCGCCGCAAGGAGGTTGGAATGCCTGAAGAACCGACAACGCTGCCGCTCGACAGCCAGCTCTGTTTTTCGATCTACTCGGCGTCGATCGCCATCAACCGCGTCTACAAGCCGATGCTCGATGCGCTCGGTGTGACCTACACGCAGTATCTCGTCCTGAGCACGCTTTGGGAGAGGGATGGGTTGACGATCTCGGCGATTGCCGATCGGCTGGGTCTGGAATCGAGCACGATCACGCCGGCTGTGAAGCGGCTCGAAGCTGCCGGCTTCCTGGGTCGGCATCGCAGCGTCAGCGACGAGCGGCAGGTCGAGGTCCACCTCACCGCGAAAGGGCGCGGCCTCCACGTGAAGACCGGCTGCCTGACCGATGCGCTTCTGGAAAACTCCGGCTTCACGGTGCCGGAAATGATCGATTTGAACGAGCGGGTGCGGAAACTCCGCGATGGCATGCGCGACGCGGTGAAGTAGCGCTGCACCCGGGCCGCGACTGTGCCGGGAAGCAAAAAGGGCGCGCCGAAGCACGCCCTTTAACATTTTTTATCACCGACGCAGCAGATGCGTCCGCGCGTTTATTCCCACTCGATCGTGCCCGGCGGCTTCGAGGTGACGTCGTAGACGACGCGGTTGATGCCGCGGACCTCGTTGATGATGCGCGTCGCCGCGCGGCCGAGGAATTCCATGTCGTAGTGGTAGAAGTCCGCCGTCATGCCGTCGACCGAGGTGACGGCGCGAAGTGCACAGACGAACTCGTAGGTGCGGCCATCGCCCATGACGCCGACGGTCTGCACCGGCAGAAGCACAGCGAAAGCCTGCCAGATGGCGTCGTAGAGGCCGGCCTTGCGGATTTCGTCGAGATAGATCGCATCCGCTTCGCGCAGGATCTCGAGCTTCTCGCGGGTGATGCCGCCCGGGCAACGGATGGCAAGGCCCGGACCCGGGAAGGGGTGGCGGCCGATGAAGCTGTCGGGCAAGCCGAGTTCGCGGCCGAGCACGCGCACTTCGTCCTTGAAGAGTTCGCGCAGCGGCTCGACGAGCTGCATGTTCATGCGCTCCGGCAGGCCGCCGACATTGTGGTGCGACTTGATGGTCACCGACGGGCCGCCGGTAAACGAGACGCTTTCGATCACGTCGGGATAGAGCGTCCCTTGGGCGAGGAAGTCCGCACCGCCGAGCTTCTTTGCCTCTTCCTCGAACACCTCGATGAACAGGCGGCCGATGATCTTGCGCTTGGTTTCCGGATCGCTCTGGCCTTCCAGCTCGCCGATGAACCGGTCGGACGCGTCGACGTGCAGGAGGTGCAGGTTGTAGTGCTCCTCGAACATCGCAACGACGTTCTTCGCCTCGTCCTTGCGCATCAGGCCGTGGTCGACGAGGATGCAGGTGAGCTGGTCGCCAACGGCTTCGTGGATCAGCAGTGCCGCAACCGAGCTGTCGACGCCGCCCGAGAGCGCGCAGATCACCTTCTTGTCACCGACTTGGCGGCGGATCGCCTCGACCGCCTTGGCGCGATAGGCCGACATCGACCAGTCGCCCTTGATGCCGGCGATCTTGTGCACGAAGTTGGAAATCAGCTTGGCGCCATCGGGCGTGTGCACGACTTCCGGATGGAACTGCACGGCGTAGTACTTGCGCTTCTCGTCGGCGATGAAGGCGAAGGGGGCGTTGGCGGAGGTCGCGACGACCTCGAAGCCTTCGGGGATCGCGGTGACGCGGTCACCGTGCGACATCCAGACCTGGTGGCGCGAGCCGAGGGACCAGAGACCGTCGAACAGAGCGCATTCCTTTTCGACTTCCAGGAAGGCGCGGCCGAATTCACGGTGATGGCCGCTCTCAACCTTGCCGCCGAGCTGGGCGCAAATGGTTTGCTGGCCATAGCAGATGCCGAACACCGGCAGGCCGGAATCGAAGATCACCGAGGGCGCACGCGGCGAGCCGATATCGAGCGTCGAGGCCGGGCTGCCGGAAAGGATGACGGCCTTCGGCTTCAGCCGCTGAAAGCCTTCTTCGGCCGACTGGAACGGCACGATTTCGCAATAGACACCGGATTCGCGCACGCGCCGGGCGATGAGCTGCGTCACCTGGCTGCCGAAGTCGACGATGAGAACGGTGTCGGGATGGGCTGTCTGGGTCATTGGGTGCCTTCAAACAAGCTTGATCATGGCGAGCCTTTAATGAAAGCCCGCCATCGACGCAACGATTCAATTGCACCCGGACAATTCCGGGGTTTTGGAGCGGGATGAGGAAAAGTGCGTGCGGTTTTCCGCCCGCATCCCGCTCTGACTTGTGAGCATCGATCACGTTTAGGGCCTTGGGTCGACCAGACCCGAAGCCATCGGGGTCTAGAGCGGGATCACGCCGCTCGAAACCGCATTCTCCAACCGGTCGATCACGCTTGCAAGCTTCTCGTCGATGACGTGAAGATACTCCGTCCAGTCGTTGACGTGCTTCAGTTCGGCCTTGCCGTCGGAAATGCCGCGAAGCGCAATCAAAGGAATGCCGAAGGACTGGCAGGCGCGCAGCACCGCGAAGGTCTCCATCTCGACCATGTCGGCGTCGATCGTCTCATAGGCAGCGCCCGAGACGATGTTGGCGCCGGTCGAAAGCCGCGCTTCCGGAACGCCGGGGATGCGCAGCGGCAGCGGCACCACGGCCGGAAGGTCGAGAAACGGCGTTGCGCCCTTCTCGAAGCCGAGCGGCGAGGCATCCATGTCGCGGTAGCCGACGGAAACCGCCTGGTAAACTTCGGTCTGTTCGAGCGTGGCGGCACCCGCCGAGCCGAGCGAAACGACGAGATCGGGCAGGGCCCGCTCGGCGGCGAGTTCGGCAAGCGTGCGCGTCAATACGACGGCCGCCTCGACCGGCCCGACGCCGGTCATCATCGGCTTGATCCGGCCTTTCAGGTGCGGACCGTACTCGGCATCCACGGCCATGACGTAGAGCACCTTGCGTCCGGTAACGTCCTTGACGGCAAAACTCATCCTTCGATCCCTTCGCGTCCGCGCACCACCATCATCGTTCCCGTCATCGAGGCGATCAGCTTTGCCGGTCCGTCGGAGCGGATCGCATAGCCGCGACCGTCGGAAACGATGATCGTCGATCCGGGCTTTGTCACCTCGCCGCGGAAGAGGAAGCGTTCGCCGCGCCCCGGCGAAAGCAGGTTGACCTTGAACTCGATCGTCAGGATCGAGGCATCCGGGTCGATCACCGAATAGGCCGCATAGGTGCCGGCTGAATCCAGCGCCGCGGAGATCACGCCGGCATGCAGGAAGCCGTGCTGCTGCGTCAGCTTGTCGTCGAAGGGCAGCTCGATTTCGACCGTGCCTTGCTCGACAAGTGTCAGTTCGGCTCCGATCGTGCGCATCGCCGCCTGCCGCGCGAAGCTCTCGCGAATGCGCTTTCGGAAATCGGGGGGATCACGGTCGTCCATCAGTCCATGGGCCTTTGTGTCGGGCGGCATCATTATGCCCGCGGGACAGTGGCACGGTCGTGAAGGTCGGACAAGTTCAATTCATGAGCAAAATCGCGCTGTTGAGCGCCGTCGCAAACGCAACCCAGGCGAGATAGGGAAGGAACAGCAGGGCTGAAATGCGATCCCGTTGCCAACTTGCGACGACGAAGCCGGCAACCGCGATCACGAGCGCGATGATCACGATCAGCGCCGACGCTATATCCTGCATGCCGAAGAACAGTGGCGACCAGAGGAAGTTGAGGATCATCTGCGCCAGCCACAGGCGCATGGCGGCGCTGCGCCGATGATCGAGAAACATGCGGGCGCCGACAACGCCGATCATCACGTAGAGGATCGACCAGACCGGCGCGAAGATCCAGTCCGGTGGATTGAAGGCTGGCTTTGCCAGCGACCGGTACCATTCGCCGGGGATGTTGTTGGTGCCGATGAGAAGGCCGAGGCCGAGAACGGCGGCGATGAAGACTACGTATACGATGGTTCTGTTCATGATCTCGCCAGATAGAACAGACTTTCCGTCTTTCCAGCGGGGCCGCCGTTTTGAAGCCATCATGCACCACCTATATCAGCTGCCATGAAGACCTTCCGACGTATCGACATCCGGCCGGCCGGCCCGGATGACATCATGATGATCGCCTCCGTTATCGTCGAAACCTGGCGATCGACCTTCCGCGGGCTGATTTCCGATGCCTTTCTCGACGCCATGAGCATCGAGGAACAGGCGTTGCGCCACGCAAGACGCATGCGCATCGCCGACGTCTTCCATCTGGTTGCGGTTGACGTGAGCACGAACAAGGTGATCGGCTTTGCCAATTACGGCAAGGCGCGCTCGATGCCGCCGCGGTTCGACCGCGAGCTCTATGCGCTTTACATCCTGAAAGAGTTCCAGGGCGCGGGCATCGGCTCGGCACTGGTGCGCAGCGTCGCCGGTCACTGCCGGGAGCTTGGCGGCAAGTCGCTCTTTGCCTGGGTGCTTTCCAGCAACCCGAATCGGGGCTTCTACGAGCATCTCGGCGCCATTGCCGTTGGCCAGGGCCAGGTGAGCCTCGGCGGCGAAAACCACGACCAGACCGCCTATCGTTGGAGCGATCTGGCAAAACTCTCCGGCGACGGCCGTTTTTCGGCCTGAGATCGTCTTAGGCCTAAGCCAACCGTACGATGTGCTGGTCCCAGGCCACTCGGCTCTTGTTAGCCTTGAAGTGGCCGTCATAGGAGGAAACGGCAAAGCCGTGGTCGGCACTGGCGACCCCCGCCGCATCGGCGACGCGCTCTTCCTTCAACACGGTACCGGTTCGTGCATCGAGCATCACCGCCACGCCGCCCTTCGGCGAAGTCAGTCCGATCAGCCCCTCGTTCCGGTTGACGGCGATGGCGCCGACATAGTTCGCCAGCGCTTCCGTCGTGCGCTCGGGCAGAGACAGGAACTTCAGGTCTTCGCCCTGGGAAAACGAGCCGACGAGCGGCGGCAGGTCGCTGCGCGCACCCTCATACTGGCAGGCGAACCAGATCTCGCCCTTCGGACCGATATCGACATGCCGGGTCGACAGGCGGCTGAGATCATCCGGCAGACCGTGCTTCTGTACGAGCGCGCCGGTTCGCGTACCGACCAGCGTCAGGCTCGGCTCCATATGGTCGAGATTGAGCTTGGTGCGGCCAAAATCCGGATGGGTCTCGATGCCGCCATTTGCAATCGCCAGCAGTTTCCCGTCGGCGCTCAGCGTCATGTCGTGTGGGCCGATGCCATAGGTCGGGAATTCGCCGATGCGGGTGAAGTGGTCGCTGCCGTCATAGATGCCGACCATGCCGCGATTGGCGGCAAAGTCGTTCTCGGTGGCGTAGAGCAGCTTGCCGTCTGCCGAGAAGCAGCCATGGCCGTAGAAATGCCGGCCGTCGGCAGCGGTGATCACGATCGGCTCGGCCGTGCCGTCGGTTGCAAGGATCATCGCATAGGTGCCGGGCCTGCGGGCAAAGGCGACGGTGCGGCGGCTGACGGGCGAATAGGCCATGCCGTGTGCACGGGCCGGCAGCGCCGTGCGGTCGATGATCTCGCCCGCTTCCGTCAGCGTCGCGACGCCATAGCTGCCGTCCGGCGCCATGAAGGCCGAGGCAAAGACGGCGTCGGCCCTGGTCAGGGCGAAGGCTCGCTCAGGCGCGAGGCTCGCCACCCAGGCCGCGCCCGCCATCCTCAGGAAACTGCGCCGGTCGATCAGGCCCGTGGCGGCTGTCATGCCATCCTCGCTCATCATGGAAATCTGCAAGCCCTGGGCGGAGTGCCCGCTCAGGGCTGCGATGCAGCAGGTTGCGCGCTCAGAGCCAGCCCCGGCGCTTGAAGTAGAAATAGGGCACGATCGCCGAGATCACCATCAGCATCAGTGCCGCAGGGTAGCCGAATTCCCACTGCAGTTCCGGCATCACCCCGAAGTTCATGCCGTAGATCGAGGCGACCAGCGTCGGCGGCAGGAAGACGACGGCGGCAACCGAGAAGATCTTGATGATTTGGTTCTGCTCGAGGTTGATGAGGCCAAGCGTCGCGTCGAGCAGGAAATTGATCTTGTTCGACAGGAACAGCGCGTGATCACCAAGCGACGTCGCGTCCCGCTGGATCAGCTTGATCCGCTGCCGGCTTTCCTTGCCTGCCTTGCGCGGCCCCATGCCTTCGAGCGCCACATGATAGGCGACGAGCCGGCCGATGCTGACCAGGCTTTCGCGGATGACCGTCAAAAGGTCGCCCTTCTGGCCGATCTGCTCGATCAGCGACTGCAGGTCGCGCGTCTTCTTGGTGGCGCTGGCATTGGTCTTGCGGAACACATCCCGCGAAATTCCGTCGACCTCGCTGCCGGCGCGCTCCAGGGCATCCGCCGTGCGGTCGATGATCGCCTCAAGCAGCCCGAGCATCACGAGTTCGCCGCTTTCGCAGATCTGGCCGTTTGCCTTCTGGATGCGATTGGAAAAATTCTGGAACGGCTTCGGGTCCGCGTGGCGCACGGTAACCAGCGTCGTGCCCTTGAGAATGAAGGTCACCGGCACCTTGACCGGATAATCGCTGTCGAGCTTGGCGGCGGCCGTCATCGTCATGAATTCGGCGCCGGCCTCCTGGTAGAGGCGGTCGGAAAGCTCGATCTCCTGCATCTCGTCGCGGGTCGGGATCTCGATGCCGAGCTGGCCTTCGACGAGCCGCGTTTCCTCGGTCGATGGATTGTAGAGGTCGTACCAGATTGCCGGCGTCGGCAGGGCGATGCCGTCGATCATGTCGACAAGCACGAGGTGGCTGTTCTGGCTTTTGTAGATGCGCAGCATATTGGGCTCCATAGGGCGAGTCATCCGACCGCCTGAAGCCCTGATCAATCAGGACCGGACGGCCGTGAGCGTGAAGGCTCGACTTCGACTGTCGGGGTTCATTGGGAGTTGGTCCTTGTGGTGAAACGTGCCCGCGAGAGCGGACACGGGAAGCGCTTTGCGCCCAAAAGCCTTGATTGTCAACACTGGGCGCTTAAGCGGGATGCGGGCGGAAAACCGCGCCCACGATTCCTCATCCCGCCCTAGTCGCCGTCGGCAAAGGAGAAGCCCGCGCCAAGCCCGATCGCGCCGCCGAAATCCTTGTTCAGCCGATCGAGAAGGTCATTGGTATTGAGCGACAGGAAGGCGAGCTTGGCCCGTTTGTCCTTGTCCTCGAGCGCCTGATCGATCGGTCCGTCGATGTTGCCGGCCATGCCGATCACCGACTTGAAGACGAAGTCGGCGGAACCCGCGACCGAGCGGCTGTCTTCCGGCAAAAGGCTCTGCATGTCGGCAACGTCGAACAGTGTCTTCAGGCCCCGCACGTTGGCGGCGATCGACGCCATGGTGTTGCCGGAGCGCCAGTAGATCGCGAGCTTCGGATGTCCCTTGTCGTCCCTGCCCTCGTAGAACGGCTTCAGCCGCTGGTCCTTCACCGTCTCGACGCCATGGACGAGAATGCCGAGCAGTTCGGTTGCCGCTTCGCGGTTGTCGCGGAACTCGGGATTGTCAGGGCCCGGATGTTTCCAGGCCGCCTGAATGCCATCGGGCTTCTGCCATGCGGCCAGGAACTCGTTGGCGATCGTGTCGAGGTTCTTGGTGATCGCCAGGCCGTAGCGGCAGCGGAAATCACCGTCCTTGTTCAGAAGCGACTCGGCGCCCGTGCCATAGAGCACGTATTCGAGCGCGCCGAGCCCTTGTGCGGCGACGCTCTTGCCCTTGAGTTTGGCTTCGTCCGTTGCGCTTTCATCGTGCTTCGAAACGATCGCCTGCACCTGCTTCAGGCCCGTGCTCTTGCGGTCGGGGTAGAACAGGAACCGCTCGAAGCGGTTCTGCTCAAGTGCCGGACCAAGCCTCACCACCTCGATCGCCGACCAGGCGCCAACCATCTCGGAAAAGGCAACGCGAGCGCCATCGACCGTCGCCTGCGACGGCGCCGCGCAGAGCTTGGCCGTGGCCTGCGTGGCGGCAGCGGTCTTTTCCGTGAGGTTGCGATAGCCGGGGATGATGAAGTCGTCGACGGCTTTGGCCATGACCGCGGGCACGGCCGCCTCGTTGACGACGCGCGGCGAGAGCGCGCTTCCTTCCTGGGCCATCGTCGGGAAACCGGCCGTCAAGGTCAGGGCAAAAGCGAGAGTAAGCGTATGCGTAAGGGGCATCAGAGTGACTCCAGGAAGGCAAGGAGATCGCGGCGATCGCTTGCGGCAAGGGCGGCAAAGGCGTCACGGGCCTTCTGCCCTTCGCCGCCGTGCCAGAGGATCGCTTCGGTGAAATTGCGGGCGCGTCCGTCGTGGAGCAGGAAAGTGTGCCCACTGACGGTCTTCGTCAAGCCGATGCCCCAAAGCGGCGGCGTGCGCCACTCGCGGCCGGTGGCCACACCCACCTGCTGTCCGTCGGCAAGACCCTCGCCCATGTCGTGCAGCAGGAAATCGGAATAGGGCCAGATCAGCTGGAACGACTGCGCCTTGTTGGCCGCGTCCCGGCGGGTGACGAATTTCGGTGTGTGGCAACTGGTGCAGCCGAGTTCGTAGAAGACCTTCTTGCCACGCAGTGTCTCCGCAAAGCTCGCCTTGCGCCGCGCCGGCACGGCCAGGTTCTCCGAATAGAAGGTCACGAGGTTGAGCACCGGGTCGGGCGCTTCTGTGGGGCCAAGGCGTGCCTGCTCGCCGGTCGGCATGGTCAGGCATTTTGCCTGGGCCGCGGTGCAGTCGCCATGCGGGCGGTCGGCGTCGGGTGAAGAGATGCCGATGTCGGTGGCGAAGGCATCGGCGCTCTGTTGCCGCACGGTGGCGTTCTGCGCCTTCCAGCCGAAGCGCCCGAGCATGAGCTTGCCGGTCCTGGCGTCGCGCGTCAGCGCCGGCCGTCCGCTGATGCCGTCGCCATCCCTATCGTCGGGGTCGGCAAGGGCGAGGATATCCGCCTCGTGGATCGCCTCGATCAGGCCAAGGCCGATCATCGGCTGCGCCACACGCGGCGAGAGCGTGGTTTCCGGATCGAGCGGGCCATAGGCGAGATCGGCCACCGAATAGCCTGGTCGGCGCAGAGAGGCCGTTTCGCCGTCGGGGAAAGTGAAGGGCTCCTCGGTGTAGCTGATCTTCAGATGGCCTTCGGCGGCAAGGCCGGGCACGGCGCTATCCTGAAGCTGGGCGCCATAAACAGCGTCGCCGAAGTTCACCACCTCGTGCGCCGCAATCATCCGGCGCTCCTCGTCGTCGCGGGGCGGCCGCGCCAGGCGGAAGAACATCGAGGTTGTATCGACGGCACCTTCCGGCGGCCGGCCGCGCCCGTCCTTCAGGTGACAGCTCTGGCAGGCTCGGGCGTTGTAGAGTGGGCCGAGCCCGTCGGAGGCCTGTGTGGAGGAGGGGGAGGAAACCCAAAGCTTGCGAAAGAGCGCGTTGCCGAGCTTGAAGCCCTCTTCCTCCTGGAAGGTGAGATTGGCCGAGAATTGCGAAAAACTGTCGGCATTGACGGGCGCGATCGAGGTCGCGGCACCGCCGGACATTGCTTCGAAGGTTTCTGCCTTGGAGAAATCGGTCGCAGGCCGCGTCACCGCCTGGACGCGCTGGCGGTCCTTGTCGTTGAGGTCGGAGCGTTCGGTCAAAAGGCCGTCGCCGGCGAAGGCGGGCAGGGCCGTGAAAAGCGCTTGAACGAGAACCAGCGCGCAAAGGCGGAAAGCGCCAGATTTCATCTCAGGAGGATCGGGCCGCGTCTTTGTCGATGCGGCCCGCCTTTTCAGCTTATTGGAAGACGGCGTTAGGATTATCCAGGCTGTCGGAACCTTCAAGCTCGACGGTGCCGAGATCCAGCGACGCAATGACGCGCTGTACGGTCTTTGCCTGGGCGATCAGGCCGTCGATCGCCGCCTGAACGGTGGCGTTGCCCTCGGCATTGCCTTCGCCGATCATCTGGTCGTAGGCCTCGGTCGTTTCCGCGCGCTTGGCCATCGCCTGCATCTTCTCGACCGTGGTCGAAAGGTTGCCGGCCATTTCCTTGTCGAGCGCTGCATTCTTGGCGGAGACGAGTTCGGACAGCGACGGGCCGGTCATCTTCGTGCCGTCGACGCGGGTATATTCGCCGGTATAGGCCGACTGGATGCCGATCGCATCGTGCAGGTGCGAGTTGTGCGTGTTGTCGGAGAAGCAGTCATGCTCTTCTTCCGGATCGTGCAGCAGCAGGCCGAGCTTCATGCGTTCGCCCGCCAGTTCGCCATAGGAGAGCGAGCCCATGCCGGTGAGGATGGCGACGAGACCAGCCTTCGGATCGGCCTCGACCGCCTTGGTGGCGGCACCATCCGGCGTCCAGTTGGCAACCATCTCCTTGAGGTCGGAAACGAGCAGCTCGGTCGCAGCCTTCAGGTAGGCGGCGCGGCGGTCGCAATTTCCGCCGGTGCAGGCCTTGGTGTCGTAGTCGGTGAAGGGGCGGTTGCCGGCGCCGGCCTTGGTCCCGTTCAGGTCCTGGCCCCAGAGCAGGAACTCGATCGCGTGGTAGCCGGTCGCGACGTTTGCTTCGATGCCGCCGGCTTCCTGCAGCGTGCCCGCCAGGAATTCCGGCGTGATGTTGGAAGCGTCGACGTCCTTGCCGTCGATCTTGATCGTCTTGTTGGCGATGACATTGGCGGTGAACAGCGCGTTCTCGTCGCTCTCGGTGCCATAGCTCGGGTCGACATAGTCGATCAGGCCCTCGTCGAGCGGCCAGGCGTTGACCTTGCCTTCCCACTCGTCAACGATCGCGTTGCCGAAACGGTAGACTTCGGTTTCCTGGTAGGGGTTGCGGGCCTTCTTCCAGGCGTCGCGCGCGGCCTTCAGCGTTTCTTCGCTCGGCGTCGCGATCAGCGCGTCAACGGCCTTGTCGAGCGCTTCTGCGGTCGTCAGCGCGTCTTCGAACTTGGCGTGGGCGACGGCGGTGTAGTGCTTCACCACGGCGGCGGCATCGGTTGCGGCATGGGCCGGCTGCAGGGCCATCGCCGAGGTCGCCGTCATCAGCGCCAGCGCGGCGCCCCGGAAAAATTTCTTGGTCATGACCCTCTCCTGTTGCGTCCCCCGGCGCCGTCGAACGAGCCGCAAAACATGGCGTCGTTCAGCCGTCGAGCCATCAGAAAAGGCCCCGCCGAGCCCGCTTCTCATGAACCAAAAGCAAACTTGTGTCAAAGTGTATAGTTTAGAACGCTTTCAATCTGATGCGCGTCTTTTGCCGATCGTCAAACGGCGTTAACCCTTGCGTTGCATCAGGCAGAAGAAGAAGCCGTCCGTGCCGGTGGAAGCGGGTGTCAGCGTCACCGTCTTCATGTCTGCCGACCAGGGCTGCGGCTTGTCGGTGCCGAACAGCGTCGCCCAGATATCGGCGGCCGACAGGATCTCGAATTCCGGATTGTCTTCGCAGAAGCCGTAGACCTGCGCCTCGTTTTCCTCAGGCAGTACCGAGCAGGTGACGTAGATCAGGTGGCCGCCGGGACGGACGAACTGGGCAGCGCTTGCCAGCGCTTCTTCCTGCTGGGAGATGCGCTCTTCGAGGTTCTTCTGGTTCAGCCGCCACTTGGTGTCGGGGCGACGGCGCCAGGTACCGGTGCCGGTGCAGGGCGCATCGACCAGCACGCGGTCGAAACGGCCGGCAAGCGGCGCGAGGCTGTCGGTGGATTCATGCACCTGGACATTGCGGGTGCCGGCGCGCTTCAGCCGCTCGATGATCGGGGCAAGCCGCTTGCGGTCGGTGTCGTAGGCGTGCACCTGGCCCTTGTTGTTCATCGCCGCCGACATGGCGAGCGTCTTGCCGCCGCCGCCGGCGCAATAGTCGAGCACCTGTTCGCCTTCCTGTGGATAGGCGAGATCGGCGACGATCTGCGAGCCCTCGTCCTGGACCTCGAACCAGCCCTTCTGGAAGGAAAGCTCGGCGGTCACGTTCGGCAAGCGCGAGGCGCCTTCGCCGGCGGGAATGCGGATGCCGTTGCGGGCGATCGTTGCGGCCTCGGCACCGCTGCGCTCCAGTGCCTTCAGGACCTTGGCGCGCGACGCCTTCAGCGTGTTTGCGCGCAGGTCCAGCGTCGGCCGGCCGGCGAGCGCCTTGGCTTCTTCCAGCCAGTCGTCGGAAAAGTTCTCTTCAAAGGAGGCCTGGACCCATTCGGGGATGTCGCCCTGCACATGGGCCGGGGCGTCCTCGATCCGGCGCGACCTGAAGGCTTGAAGCTGTTCGGCCGGTGCCTCCGGCGCGAACTTGTCGCCATCGAGCTCGGCGGCCAGCGCCTCGGGCGAAAAGCCCCACTGGCGGTACATCACCGCGTGGCCGAGGGCCGAGGCGCTGTCACTATCCATCAGGTAGGCGTGGGAGAGCTTCATGCGAAGGGCGTCGTAGACGATGTTGCCGATCGCCGAGCGATCGCCGGATCCGGCGAAACGGTGGCCAAGGCCCCAATCCTTGAGCGCGTCGGCGACCGGGCGCTTCCGCTTTTCGATATCCTCAAGAACCTCAATGGCTCCAGCGAGCCTGCCGCCCAAACGCATCTTCGATCAACTCCTTTTTCGCCGTGGTAACGGCGATGGCATCGAAGAGCAAGACGGCCGAGAAGATTAACCGCCGAGAACGGTCTTTAGCGAAGTAGATCCACCCGCCCGCAGGCCGGGTAGAAGTATTTCAAGATCAGGAATTGACGACGCGATAGCAGACGCTGGCAGTGCCGGAGCGGACCATGCCGATCTGCGATGCTGCGGCCTTGGAAAGATCCATGACGCGACCGCGGATAAACGGGCCACGATCGTTGATGCGAACGATAACGCTCTTGCCGTTGCGCTTGTTGGTGACCTGCACCTTGGTGCCGAATTTCAGGCTGCGATGGGCGGCCGTCAGGTGAGCGGCATTCATGCGCTCGCCGGAGGCGGTCTTGGAGCTCAGCGCATACCAAGATGCGCCGCCGCAGCCGGCGCCGGCTGCATGGCTATCGGAAACGGAGACGAGACCGATAGTGGCCGTGAATAGCGCTGCAGCGGCAGCCGTCTTTATCTTCGCTGGCGTCAAACTGGCGATCCCCTCGGTCAAAACACT
Source organism: Ensifer sp. ENS08 (assembly GCF_014852195.1). Classification (NCBI taxonomy): domain Bacteria; kingdom Pseudomonadati; phylum Pseudomonadota; class Alphaproteobacteria; order Hyphomicrobiales; family Rhizobiaceae; genus Ensifer; species Ensifer sp. ENS08. Next base: position 898,253 of record NZ_JACVBF010000001.1, on the reverse strand, counting down.
TGGTTAAAAACTTCTGAGAACCGCTAATTGGGGCGAAAAATGGCAAAAACGTGCTTCAACCATTTACGATCTATTAGGATTTATTAAAAAATGACGAAAATTCAAAAACGAAGATTGTTTGAAATAGTTTAAACGCAGACAGGAGTTCTTTGGAATCAGGGGTTGAGCGCTCGCCAGCCTCCGCACGCGAGCCGAACCCGCCCGTAAACGAAAAATTTCATTAAAAATTTCGAATTGGACCAATTTTCCGGAATCCGGATGGTCGAAAATTCGTTACTAGCGCGCAGGTTGTATGAAATTAGCCAAGTATCGAACGAATATCCAAAGAATGTCACAATTGCGGTGGCCCAGCCCTGGCCATTACTGACGGACTGACTATCGACGTTCTATAAGCATTACGGGTTATGCTATCTGGCGGGTGCCGTATTGCATTTCACTGTCCGCGCCACGCGCCCGACTGCCAAAGCTGTGCAAGCGAGACGCGATAATCCGGAAAGGCAAATTCAAAACCGGTTGCACGCATGCGGGCGTTCGAAACCCGCTTGTTTTCTCCATAGAAAGTGCGGGCCATCGGTGACAACTCGGCTTGCTCGAAAGGCGTTTCCGGCGGCGGCTCGACGCCCATCAGCCGGGCGGCTTCCGCGACCACGTCCTGCGGCGGCGCCGGCTCGTTGTCGGTGATGTTGAAGACGCCGCTGGTGCCATTGTTGGCGAGGAACAGCGCTGCGGCGCCGATATCCTCGACGCGGATTCGATTGAACACCTGGCCGGGCTTGACCAGCCGCCGTGCCGTGCCGTTTTCGAGATTGCAGAAGGCGTTGCGTCCGGGTCCGTAGATGCCGGAGAGCCTGAGCACTGCGACCGGAATATCCTGGTTCTTGCCGAAGGCGATCCAGGCGTCCTCCGCTTCCACGCGCTCGACAGAGCGGGCCGAGACCGGCTTGCGCAGCATGTCCTCGGTGACCCATTCGCCACCATGGTCGCCATAGACGCCGACCGTTGAGAGATAGCCGATCCATTTGAGGTTCGGCGCGATCTGCGTGAGGTCCGGGCTCGTGGTGCGGAACATGGGATCGCCATCGCGACCGGGCGCGATCGACTGGATCAGATGAGTTGCCTTGCCGAGGGCGGCGGCAAGGTCGTCGGAGATCGTCTTGCCGTCGAAGAGGACCGGGCGGATGCCGGCCCTTTCGAGCTTTGCCGCTTTCTCCTCGCTCCTGGTGGTGCCGATAACGCTTGTGGCCGTTGGGACCATCGCTTTTGCGATTGCCATACCGGAGTAACCGGCGCCAAGGATCAAGACATGCATCGGCTCACTCCCGCGATCTGCCATTCGTTGAGGACGTCTTCGTCGGTCTCTGGCTCGCATTGTTCGGCAAATTCCGCAAGCGCCGCAGGCGCGACCAATCGTGACAGCGCCCAGACCGCCATCGCCCGCACCACGGCTGAGGTGTCGTTGACGCGGGCCTTGACTGCGGGCACCAGCGCCTGGCTGCCGGAATTGCCGGCGGCGATCAGCACGTTCCGCACGAACCGGTCGCGACCGATGCGCTTGACCGGTGAGCCTGAGAACAGGCTGCGAAAGCTCGGATCATCGAGGTCAAGCAGGGTTTCGAGCGACGGCGCCTTCAGATCGTCGCGTGCTCGGAGCTTCATTTCCGAGGCTGCCTGCGCGAACTTGTTCCAGGGGCAGGCGGCAAGACAGTCGTCGCAGCCATAGATGCGGTTGCCGATCAGCGGCCGGAATTCGGGATCGATCGGCCCCTTGTGCTCGATCGTGAGGTAAGAGATGCAACGTCGCGCGTCGATCCGGTAGGGCGCCGGGAAAGCGTCTGTCGGACAGGCATCGAGGCAGGCGCGGCAGGAGCCGCAATGGTCGCGCTCGGCTTCGTCGAAGGCGAGGTCCGCCGTCGTGAACAGGCTGCCGAGAAAAAGCCAGGAGCCGAATTCGCGGCTGACCAGATTGGTGTGCTTGCCCTGCCAGCCGAGGCCGGACTGCTCCGCCAGCGGCTTTTCCATCACCGGGGCGGTATCGACGAAGACCTTGACGTCCTCGCCAGCGCGCGCGGCAAAGCGGGTCGCGACTTCCTTGAGCTTGCCCTTGATGATGTCGTGGTAGTCGCGGTTCTGGGCATAGACCGAGATCGCACCGCGATCGGTCCGCTCAAGAATGCCACGCGGATCGTGTTCCGGGCCGTAGTTCATCGCGAACATGACGACGGAGCGCACCTCGCTCCAGAGCGTGCGCGGATCGGAACGGCGCTCGGCTGTCTCTTCGAGCCAGTCCATCGTGCCGTGAAAGCTCTCGTCGAGAAAGTCTCGAAGCCGGGCCGGTGCTTGCGGAATGGCATCCGGCAGGGTGATGCGACAGAGATCGAAGCCCTTGTCTGCCGCCTCTGCCTTCAGGAACGCCGTCAGCTTCAGCCGGCGCCGTTCCTCACTGTCTGCCTTGGCATCGATGCCGGGCACGGTATTCGCCTCAGAAGTCGAGATCCGCATAGTGCGGAACGGGGGTGACGCCGCGCACGCGCTCGGCAAGCAGCGGCCGGAAGGAGGGGCGGGACTTCAGCCGCTGGTACCACTCCTTGGCGCTCGGGGCGTCCGACCAGTCGATTTCGCCGAGATAATCGAGCACGGACACCGTCGCGGCGGCGGCAAGATCGGCATAGGAAATCCGGTCGCCGGCAAGCCAGGTGCGCGTGCCCGCGAGCCAGGAGAGATACTTCATATGCTGGCGGATGTTGGCGCGCGAGGTCCGCAGGACCTTGCTGTCGGGTGCGCCGCCGCCCTGGTCCGGCGTCATCTGCAGCTTGAAGATCCGCTCGCGCACCAGCGGCCGCGTCACATCGGCTTCCATCTTCTGCAGGAACCATTCGACCAGCCGGCGGATTTCCGCGCGCTGGAACGGATCCTCGGCCAGAAGGCGGCGATCCCGCTTCATGATGCCATTCGTCTCGTCGAGATATTCCGAGATGATCGTCGCCCCACAGAGCGCCCTCATACTGTCGTCAACATAGACCGGTAGCGTTCCGGCCGGGTTCAAAGCCAGGAAGTCGCGCCGGTTCTCCCAGGGCTGCTCGTCCGTCAATTCCGTCTGGTAGCCGTATTCCGAAAGGATCAGGCGAACGAAGCGTGAAGCGGCGGACATGGGGTGATGATACAGTGTCGGCATCGATGATCTGGCTTCTCAGGGCTTTGGCTTGGGGGCGTCAGCGTGGCGGCGCAAGCGTCTGGCCACGGCTCATGTGTTAGAGCTATAGAAATTTGTGGTGGCAAACACAAGCGAATCAGCCTTTTCCTCCCACTCCAAAACTTGTCAGGAAATTCTCATATATGGCGGATCAATCGATCATCAGTGCGCTTGTCCTCGGTCTGATCGAGGGCCTGACGGAGTTCATCCCCGTCTCGTCAACGGCGCACGTCCTTCTCGCCGGCCACTTCCTCGGCTTCAAGTCGCCGGGCAACACCTTCGCCGTCCTCATCCAGCTCGGCGCCATTCTGGCGATCCTGCTCGTCTATTTCCAGAAGCTTCTGTCGATCGCGCTGGCGTTGCCGACAAGCATCAAGGCGCGCCGCTTCGTCGTGTCAGTGCTGCTCGCCTTCCTGCCGGCGGCGGTCATCGGTGCCATTGCCCATGATTTTATCAAGACGGTGCTGTTCGAGACGCCTGTCCTGATCTGCGTCGTACTGATCGTCGGCGGCGTCATCCTTTATGCGATAGACCATCTGCCGCTGAAGCCGCGCTATACCGACGTGATGGACTACCCGCCGTCGCTGGCGCTGAAGATCGGCCTGTTCCAGTGCCTGGCTATGATCCCCGGAACGTCCCGTTCCGGCGCGACGATCGCCGGCGCCCTGCTGATGGGCACCGACAAGCGTTCGGCCGCCGAGTTCTCGTTCTTCCTGGCGATGCCGACCATGGTCGGCGCCTTTACGCTGGACCTCTACAAGAACCGCGATGCGCTCTCCTTTGACGATTTTACCCTGATTGCAGTCGGTTTCATTGCGGCCTTCGTCGCCGGCATCTTCGTCGTGCGCTCATTGCTCGACTTCGTCTCGCGGCGCGGTTTCACGCCTTTCGCCATCTGGCGCATCATCGTCGGGATCGCCGGCCTGATCGGTCTGTGGCTGCTTGGCTGAGCAGAACCGACGATCTTAGAATGACAAAAGGCGCGTCCCGGACGCGCCTTTTTCTTTGACCTGTTGTCAGGCCCTAAAAACAAAGCCGCGTGCGTCTCATGGTGAAACGCACGCGGCTACTGGCCCCCGCCAATAACTTTTGATGCCTCGTCGAGGCGCCGGCCCTTAGTGGCCGGAAAGGTCGATCGATGCCGTGGTGCACGGATCGACGCCATAGGCCGGTGCGCAATCCTTGCCGCTGCTGGCGACCGTGTTCGGCGCCATGAACGAGCCAGCCAGAATGATCAGTGCCGCACACGCAAAAAAGATTGCGATCGACTTGCCCATGGACGCTATGCCTTTCGAGATTGATGCCGCCGCCCGCCGTCATGCCTTGGGATCGGGCGCGCGAGGCGGTGTTTAGTTGGTGGATATGACATGATCAATATCAGGACATGTTGAATTTGCGGTAAATGCCAATCGCTTTTCCGACTGCGGCAGAACTGCAACGCTGTTACCGCAATACAACAGAAAACGGCCGCCGGTGGTTCCGGCGGCCGTTCAAAAAAATCGTTGGGCTGCTGCCGATCAGGCGGCGCGGCCGCTACGGGTGTACTGGCCCTGCGGGCGGTAGCGCACCAGATAGGTCGGCAGGATCGATTCCAGCATCGTCGGGTCGATGCCGATGCCGGAAAGTGTGCGGCCTTCCGATACGGCCTTTGTGGAGACGACATTGTCGGATTTCAGCAACACCACCTGGTCGGCGGTAAGCGGCGGCGTGACGAAGGGGATCAGCGACGAAACGCTGCCGATCAGAGACGCGACGCCGAAGGGCAGCGAGACGAGCGTGCGCTTGCGGTCGATCGTGTTGAGCATGATCTCGAGACAGTCGCGGAAGCTCAAGACGTCAGGGCCGCCGAGTTCGTAGATCTTGCCCTTGGCGATCGTGCCGTCGACGGCGCGGGCCACGGCTTCGGCGACGTCGGTCACGTAGACGGGCTGGAATTTCGTCTCGCCGCCGCCGATCAGCGGCAGGACCGGCGAGAAGCGGGCCATGTTGGCGAACTTGTTGAAGAAGCCGTCCTCTGGACCGAAGACGACCGATGGACGCAGGATGATCGCGTCAGGCTTGGTCTCAAGGATAGCGGCCTCGGCGCGGCCCTTGCTGCGGGCGTAGTTCGATGCAGAGGAGGCGTCGGCGCCGATGGCGGAGATATGGGTCAGCGTCGCGCCGACGCCGCGGGCCGCTTCAGCCACGGCACGGGCGCCGAAATCCTGGACCGCATCGAAGGTGTTGCGGCCGCTCTCGAACAGCACGCCGACGCAGTTGATGACGTGATCGGAGCCTTCAACGGCGCGGTCGACCGATTTACGGTAGCGCAGGTTCGCCTGAACGAAGGAGATCTGGCCGACATTGCCGAGCGGCTGGAGATGACCGGCAAGGTCCGGCCGGCGAACGGCGACGCGGATGCGATAGCCGCGTTTGGCGAGCGCGCGCACCACATGACGGCCGACGAACCCGGATCCGCCGAAAATCGTCACCAGCGGCGGAAGGTTGGACAAGGTCATGGGATGTGCACTCCTGATCGGATCGGAAAGAATTGATTGCTACATAGCCCAACAGCCGCGAGAGGTGAAGGCCAATCGACGCCTGCGTGCAGAGCCTGCTGAAGGTTGGGGGCGGTGGGATCAGACGCCTTCGACGACCACCATCTCGGCGTCGGCGACTTCCTGGCGGATCGCGGCGGCAATCTGGTACTCGGGAGAGTTATAACAGTCGATCGCCGCCTGCAGCGATGGAAATTCGATGACGACGTTGCGGGCGCGAACGCCACCCTCCAACCGATGATGCAGCCCGCCGCGTGCCAGAAAATTGGCGCCGTATTTCTCGAAGGCGGGCTTTGCGGCCGCTACATAGTCCTTGTAGCGCTCGGGGTCGCGGACATCGACCCGTGCGATCCAGTATCCCTTGGCCATATTGAGCTCCTCGTCTTGCAGCACGAAAGGCTGACGGGAGTGTTACTTCCGGCAAATTTGGGCCAAGGTCAAGCGGATCGACCGGGCGCGTTGGTCCGACGGGTGTCGCCCGGCATCAGCGGGCGAGCGCACCGTTCATTTCGGCAAGGATGGCGCGGGCAGCCGCAAGCGGCTCGGCGGCTGCGACGATTGGGCGCGCGACGACGAGATGGCTGGATCCGGCCTTGAGCGCCTCGGAGGGCGTCATCACCCGCTTCTGGTCGCCCTTGTCCGCGCCGGCCGGGCGAATGCCCGGGGTGACGAGTGCCATGTCCGGCCCGATGATCTTGCGCACTGCCGCCGATTCTTCCGCTGAGCAGACGATGCCGCCCATGCCGGCGGCGCGCGCCTGTTCGGCCCGGCGCAGCACCAGCGTGTGCGGATCGTATTCATAGCCGGCATCGATCACGTCCTGCTCGTCCATCGAGGTGAGCACGGTGACGCCGAGCAGGCAGAGGTCGGAGCCTTTCGCAGCCTCGACAGCCGCCTTCATCGCCTTCGGATAGGCGTGCAGGGTCAGCATCGACATGCCCATCTTGGCGATGTTCTCGACGCCCTTGGCCACCGTGTTGTCGATGTCGAGCAGCTTCATGTCGAGGAAGACGTTCTTGCCGCTTTTGGCCAGGTCGCGCGCGAATTCCAGGCCGCCGGCAAAGACCAACTGGTAGCCGATCTTGTAGAAGGAGACATCGTTGCCGAGCGTCGACACGATCTTCTCGGCATCCGCAATCGTCGGAAGGTCGAGGCCTACGATCAGTCTGTCGCGCGCGGTTTCGGTCATCGTCTAAATCCCCTGCCAGTGTTCCATCGGGGTCCAGTCGCATGCAACAGTCCGATCCGCAAGGCGGAAAGCGAAGACATTGCCGCCGCCACCACCCTTCTGGTCGGCTGCGCGCGAGATTGGCGCGCCGGTAAGGCGGCATTTCAGAAGTGTGCCGACGCCGCCATGGCCGACGAAGGCAATCGGGATTTTCGGATCGTGATCGCCGAGGATCCGAAAGACCGCGTTCGAGATGCGGCTCTGGGCATCGATCGCGCGCTCCCAGCCCTCGAAGCTTTCGGTGGGATTGGCGAAGAACCAGTCGGCCGCCTTCTCGAATTCCGGCGGCGGCAGGAAGCCGGTGGCCGAGCGATCGTTCTCGCCCATGTCGTGGTGGACCTCGATCGTCACGCCGGCCGCATCGGCCAAAAGTTGTGCCGTCTCGATCGCCTTGGTTTCGTCGCTCGAAACGATCCGTCCGAGCGAACGCACCCAGGGCAATCGGGCGGTGATGACCGCGCGTTCGCGGCCAACAGTGGAAAGTCCCCATTGCGGGACGGGCACGTCCGGATCGATCTGGACCTGCGGATGGGTGACGTAGACGCCGAACATCCCGTCAGTGCGCCCGGCGATAGACCCAGAGCTGCGCCGGCGGAATGTTGCGCACGACGAAGTCGAGATGCTGGATGCTGTAGCGGTCCGGCATGGCAACGACGGGCGACAAAGGCCCATAGGAAATCTGCACGACCGGCCGGCCGACCGGAACGCGCGACAGCAGATCGTCGATCAGTTCGACGCGGCGATACATCGGGAAGTTCAGAAGCGGCACGGCAGAGACGACGCTGTCGAAGGTCTGGCCGTTGAGTTCGCCGAGCGTGTGTTCCAGATCGAAGGCGTCGCCGTTGATGAAGTTGACGCCGTTGAAGTTGGTCTTGAGCTGATTGTAGAAATCGGTCGAATACTCGATCGACACGAGATTGGACGGCTCAAGGCCACGTTCCAGGATCGCCTTGGTGATGACGCCGGTGCCGGGGCCGAGCTCAAGAACCGGAAGGCCTGAGGCCGGATTGATGACGCTCGCCATTCGGCGCGCTGTGACGGAGGAGGTCGGCAGGATCGCGCCGACGGCCTTGGCATTGCTCATCCATCCCTTGAAAAAGCGAATCTCTTCGTCGAACTTCCGTCCGAGCCGTTCCTTCACCTTCACGCGCAAATTCATTGAACCCCTCAAAACCGCTGTCCTCTCCTCGCACAGGCCGTCCGCTCAAAATTCCTCGCCCGGTGATTCGGGCCGGCCGCGGCGGCGGTGATCATAATGTGTCCCCATCTGCGGCAAAAACAAGTCTGTCTGCGCCTGAAAGCGTTCGCTTATCAACAGTCCGCAGATGCCGCGGCCAACAAAAAACCCGTCACGCGCGGGCGTGACGGGTTGGCATTTCGCGCCGCGTCAGGCCCGGCTACACGCGCATCGGCATGAGCACATAGAGCGCATCTTCAGCGGCCAGATCACGGACGAGCGTCGGCGAGCCCGGGTCTGCCAGCATGAAGATCGCATCGGTGCCGGTCAGCTGCGAAGTAATGTCGAGCAGGTACTTGGCGTTGAAGCCGATTTCGAGCGGATCGTGGTCGTAGCCGACGGGCAGTTCTTCCGTAGCACTGCCGGAATCGGGATTGTTGACCGTCAGCGTCATCTGACCTTCGTTCAGCGCCAACTTGACGGCGCGGCCGCGCTCCGACGAGATCGTCGATACGCGATCGACCGCCTGGGCGAAGGACTGGCAATCGACGCGCAGTTCCTTGTCGTTGTTGGCTGGGATGACGCGCTGGTAGTCGGGGAAAGTGCCGTCGATCAGCTTCGAGGTCATGACGATCGAGCCGATCGTCAAGCGGATCTTGGCGTCCGAGACTTCGACGGTGACGACGAGTTCCGGGTTGTCGAGCAGCTTCTGCAATTCGCTGACGGTCTTGCGCGGGATGATGATGCCCGGCATGCCTTCGGAGCCGGATGGCGCCTCGACGTCGGCGCGCGCCAGGCGATGGCCGTCGGTTGCGACGGCGCGCAGTTTCAGCTCACCCTTGCTTTCGACCGTGTGTACGAAGATGCCGTTGAGATAGTAGCGGGTTTCCTCGGTCGAGATCGCAAACTGGGTGCGATCGATCAACATCTTGAGGTCGGTCGCCTTGAGGCGGAACGAATGCGAGAAGCTGCCGGCGGTCAGATCCGGGAAGTCGGATTGCGGCAGGCACTGCAGCGAGAACTTGGAACGGCCCGAGGCGACGGTCATCGCCGTGCCCTCGGCGTTGGTGGCGAGCAGCACTTCCGAACCGTCGGGCAGCTTGCGCACGATGTCGTAGAGCAGGTGCGCTGGCACGGTGGTCGCGCCCGCCTGCTCCACCTGGGCCGGGGTCGCCTCGGTGATTTCGAGGTCGAGGTCGGTCGCCTTCATTTCGAGGCTGGCGCCGTCGGAACGCAGGAGCACGTTCGAGAGGATCGGGATCGTGTTTCGCCGCTCCACCACGCGGTGCACGTGGTTCAGCGATTTCAGGAGGTTGGATCGCTCGAGAGTAATGCGCATGGGATGCCGCTTTCAACCATTGCCCGGCGGGCGAAACGTCCGCCTGAGCGTCAACTGCGAGTGCCCCGGCCGACCGACCGGATAGATGTGGACCGGCAAAATGGCAGAAAGAGCGCCCGGAAAGCAAGGGGTTTGAGGGCTTCTGTCCCCAGATGCGGCACGTGGGCCCGTCGTCTTGCCCTTGCTCTGCCATGGTGGCTCACTCATAAAGACCGGACAGACACATCGGTAAGCACGATCAGGACGTTACAGGTGGAAAAGCAAAAGACAGCGGAACCGGCCGGCGGACAGAGGGAGCGCAGCTACCGGCTGCACAATGTGAGCGTTCCGGCCCGCCCCCTTGATGCCGCGCTCTATCTGGTGGCAACCCCGATCGGCAATCTCGGCGATATCACGCTGCGCGCGCTGGAAACATTGGCCGGCGCCGATGTGCTTGCCTGTGAGGACACGCGGGTCACCCGTGTTCTGCTTGATCGCTACGGCATCACCAATCGGCCCTACGCCTACCACGAGCACAATGCCGACGAGGCCGGTCCGCGGCTGCTGGCAGCGCTCGCCGAAGGGCGTTCGGTGGCACTCGTCTCTGATGCCGGCACGCCACTGGTCTCCGACCCCGGCTACCGCCTGGGGCAGCTTGCGATCGAGGCCGGACATCGCGTCGTGCCGATTCCCGGCGCCTCGGCGCCGCTTGCAGCCCTCGTCGGGTCCGGTCTGCCGAACGATGCTTTCCTCTTTGCCGGTTTCCTGCCGACCAAGGACAAGGCCAAACGCGATCGCCTCAGGGAACTCGCCGCCGTGCCGGCAACCATCCTGTTCTTCGAATCGCCGCACCGGATCGCTGCGACGGTTGCGGCGGCGGCCGACGTTTTGGGGGAGGGCAGGCGGGCGTCCGTCTGCCGCGAATTGACCAAGACCTTCGAGGAATTTCGCCGCGGCACACTCGGCGAGCTTGCGGCTCATTATGAACAGGCGGGGCCGGTCAAGGGCGAGATCGTGCTCGTCATAGGCCCTCCCGATGCCGCGCCCGAACCGGAAGCGGCCGACGTCGACGCGCTGCTGCAAAGCCTGGTCGCCGACATGCCGACCGGCAAGGCGGCAACCGAAGCCGCCCGCCAGACGGGCCTGCCGCGCAAGGAACTCTATGACCGGCTGCTTCAACTGAAGGAGCGCCATGACGACTGATGGTGGCGACAAGCGGAAGCTGAAGGCGCTGAAGCGAGGGCATCTCGCCGAATACCGTGCCGCGCTTTGCCTTCTGCTCAAGGGCTACCGCATCGTCGCCATGCGCCATCGCACCAAGCTTGGCGAGATCGACATCATCGCAAGGCGCGGCGATCTCATCGCCTGCGTCGAGGTCAAGGCCCGTCGCTCGGCCGAAGACGGCGTCTTCGCCGTGACGGCGACAGCGCAGAGGCGTATCCGTGCCGCGAGCGATCTTTGGCTGGCGAAACAGCCGGATTTCAGCAGGCTTTCCGTGCGCTACGACATCGTCACCGTGACCCCTTGGGGCTGGCCGCGGCACCTGCCGGATGCGTTCTGAATCGGCGCATAATGAAGGGAAATGATTGCGTTGTTCCGCGGGTGCCCCTCATTGGAACATATTCTCGAATTTGTAATCGTTCCGACATAAAAGCGTTACGGGCCTGTCATTGAAGGTCACTAGTCCACTGCCATCCGCAACCCGGTGGAGAGGATTAGTCATGTTCAAGAAGTTTACGCTCGCAGCCCTTACCCTTGCATTTTCCGCGACCTCGTCGCTTGCCGCGACCAACATTACCTGGTGGCACGGCATGGCCGGCCGCAACGGCGAAGTCATCAATGAAGTTTCCAAGAAGTTCAATGAAGCCCAGAGCGCCTGCGCGCTGACCCCGGTTTCCAAGGGCACCTACGAGGAAGCGCTCGCTTCCGGTATCGCCGCTTTCCGCTCGGGTGAACAGCCGAACATCCTGCAGGTCTTCGACGCCGGTGCCGCCACGATCATCAACGCCAAGGGCGCGGTCATCCCGGCCGAAGACCTGATCATCAAGGCTGGTCACAACTTCGACCGCAACGCCTTCATCGATGGCGTGCGCTACTTCTACGCCGACAGCGAAGGCAAGTTCGTCGGCATGCCGTTCAATTCCTCCGCGCCGATCATGTACATCAACGACGAGGCCCTGAAGAAGGCCGGCGTCGAAGCGCCGAAGACCTGGGAAGAGTTCGAGGCCGTCGCCCCGAAGCTGAAGGAAGCCGGTTACATCCCGCTCGTCCAGTCGCAGCTCACCTGGCAGTTCACGGAGAACTTCTTCTCCCGCAACAACATCCAGTTCGCCACCAACAACAACGGTTACGACGCCGTCGTCGACACTGAGCTGAAGGTCACCGACCCGAACCTCGTCATGATGTTCGACAAGCTGAAGGCCTGGAAGGATGAAGGCTACTTCGCCTTCTACGGCGCCGGTTGGAACGACAACCAGAAGGTCTTCGAAGAAGGCGAGGCTGCGTTCTGGATCGGTTCGTCGGGTTCGTTCGGCGGCCTGCAGAAGACGGCGCAGATGCCGTTCTCGGCAACCTTCCTGCCCTATTGGGGCTCGATCAAGGGCGCCGGCACCAACTCCTTCATCGGCGGCGCGGCACTCTTTGCCATGTCCGGCAAGACGGATGAAGAAAACAAGTGCGTTGCCGACTTCTTCCAGTTCCTGACCTCGCCTGAGATCCAGTACTTCTACCACAAGGCCACCGGCTATGTGGCCATCACCAAGGCAGCCTACGAGCTTGCCCAGAAGGATGGTTACTACAAGGAAAAGCCGGTTGCCGAAGTCGGCATCAAGCAGCTGATGCTGCCGGCCGGCGACTGGTCGAAGGGCTACCGCCTCGGCTTCTACCCGCAGATCCGCGAAATCATGGAACGCGAATACGGCCGCATCTTCTCGGGCGAAACAACCGTCAAGGACGCGTTCGACACGATCGAGAAGGAAGGCAACGAGCTGCTCGCCCGTTTCGCCAAGACGGCCGGCTGATCTCGATGTCGACCGCGACAGATCTCCTCCCCGCAGCGCGGGGAGGGACCGGAACAAAGACCGGGGGGCGTCGCTTCGGCGCCTTCCGGATTTTCGGTGGCCAGTCGAATAGCGGAGGCGAAAGCGCTGCAAAGCGCGTGCAGTTCTCCTCGCCGTTCCTGCCATACCTCTTCCTCGCGCCGCAGCTCGCGATCATCTTCATCTTCTTCTACTGGCCGTCGGTTCAGGCGATCCAGTCGTCGTTCTATCTTGAAGACCCCTTCGGTTTCGGCTCGACCTTCGTCGGGATGACCAATTATACCGACGTGCTGAAATCAGGCGAATATCTCGGCATTGCCCGTTTCACCGCCGTTTTCACGGCGTTGGTCACCTTCTTTGCGCTGTCGATCGGGCTGCTGCTCGCCGTCAAGGCCGATGGCGTCATCCGCGGCAACGCCGCCTATAAGACGCTGCTGATCTGGGTCTATGCCATTGCCCCGCCGGTCGCAGGCCTCATCGGCATGATGTTCTTCGACCAGCATATCGGCCCGATCGTCGAGCTTGCGCGCTGGTTCGGCTGGGACATCAAGGTTGGTCTGAACTACTTCGACACCGCCTTTTCCATGGTGGTCGTCTCGGTCTGGAAACAGATCCCCTACAATTTCATCTTCTTCCTCTCAGGGCTCCAGGGCATTCCGGTCTCGGTGCGGGAAGCTGCGGCGATCGACTGCCGCTCGGGCTTCCGCCGTTTCTGGACGGTGATCCTGCCGCTGCTCGCGCCGACCGCCTTCTTCCTTCTGATCATCAACGTCACCTATGCGCTGTTCGACACTTTCGGCGTCATCGACGTGATGGTGAAGGACAAGGCCGCCAACAACCCGATCACCCTTGTCTACAAGGTCTACATGGACGGTTTCCGTGGCAACGATCTCGGCGGCTCCTCGGCCCAGTCAGTGATCCTGATGCTGATCGTCTTCGTGCTCACCATCTTCCAGTTCCGCTTCATCGAGCGGCGCGTGCATTACAACTGAGGTGGGGCCGATGTATCGCACCAAGATTTTCGACCACATCATCCTGCTCTTCGGCGTCTTCATCATGGTGGCGCCCGTCGTCGTCGCCTTCATGACCTCGACGCACGAGGCGGCCGACATTCACCGCAACGGTCTCAGCCTCAGCTGGGGCGGCCATTTCGTCGAGACCTACCAGACGGCACTGACGCGCGAGGGCGGCTTCACCGGCAAGATCACCGGCTTCAACATGATGCTGAACTCGATGATCCTCGGCCTGGGTTTCGCCGTCGGCAAGATCGTGCTGTCGATGCTGGCGGCCTATGCGCTCGTCTATTTCCGCTTTCCGCTCGCGACCTTCTTCTTCTGGGTGATCTTCACCACCCTGCTTCTGCCACTCGAAGTGCGCATCCTTCCTTCCTATGAAGTGATGAACACGCTGAAGCTGACCAACACCTATACCGGCCTGATCGTGCCGCTTCTCGCCTCGGCGACGGGCACCTTCTACTTCCGGCAGTTCTTCAAGTCGGTGCCGGACGAGTTGCTGGAGGCCGCGCGCATCGACGGCGCCGGACCCTTCAAGTTCTTCATCGACGTACTGGTGCCGCTCTCGCGCACGATGATGGCGGCGATCTTCATCATCATGTTCGTCTACGGCTGGAACCAGTATCTCTGGCCCACCCTCATGACCACCGACGAAGGCTTCTTCACCCTGGTGCGCGGCATCAAGCAGATCCTGCTCGTCTGGGTCGGCTCGAACATCCCCGACTACAACGAGGCCTTTGCGCTGGCGATTCTCGCCATGCTGCCGCCGGTCATGATCGTCGTGATCTTCCAGCGCTGGTTCATCAAGGGCCTGACGGAAAGCGACAAGTAAACGGGGTCGTGGCGGGACAAAAGTCCCGCCCGCTCCTGAGACGACATCAATCTTACGGAGGCAGCCATGGCGGCCATTACCATCGCCGAGGTCTCGAAGATCTATCACGGCAATGTCGAGGCGGTGAAATCCGTCTCGATCGATATCGAGGACGGCGAATTCATCGTGCTGGTCGGCCCGTCCGGCTGCGGCAAGTCCACGCTTCTGCGCATGGTCGCGGGGCTGGAGACGATTTCGAAGGGCACGGTGACGATCGGCTCACGCGTGATCAACGAGGTCGATCCGGCCGAGCGCGACATCGCCATGGTCTTCCAGAACTACGCGCTCTATCCGCACATGACCGTCTACGAAAACCTCGCTTACGGCCTGAAGAACCGCAAGACGCCGAAGGCCGAGATCGACGCCCGCGTCGCCGAAGCCGCTCGCATGCTGGAGATCGAGCCCTATCTTACCCGCAAGCCCCGTGCGCTCTCGGGCGGCCAACGCCAGCGCGTCGCCATGGGCCGCGCCATCGTGCGCAAGCCGGCGGCCTTCCTCTTCGACGAGCCGCTCTCCAATCTCGACGCCAAGCTGCGCGTCTCCATGCGCGGCGAGATCAAACGCCTGCAGAAGCGCCTCGGCACGACCTCGCTCTACGTCACCCACGACCAGCTCGAGGCGATGACCCTTGCCGACCGTCTGGTGGTGCTGAATGGCGGTCGCATCGAACAGATCGGCCGTCCGCTCGACGTCTATCACCGCCCGGCCTCAACCTTCGTCGCCAGCTTCATCGGCTCGCCGGCGATGAACCTGATCAAGGGTGAGATCGAAGGCGGCAACCTGCAGATCGGTCTCTACAGGATCGCGCTTGGCGACCGTGCGCCGGTCGAAGGCCCGGTCACGGTTGGGCTTCGCGCCGAAGATCTCAAGCTCGCCGGCGTCGGCGAGGACGCCATGCTGTTCCAGGTCGACTATGTCGAGGAACTGGGCGCGCAGCGGCTCGTGCACGGCACCATCGAGAGCCAGGCGCTCACCATCGCGCTGTCTCCGGAGACGCCACTTTCGGGTGATCTTGCAGTGACGATCGCCGTCGACCGTCTGCACTTCTTCTCGACCGAGACCGGCAAGCGGCTGGAGCGCGGCACGTCGTTTGCCAATGAAGCGCCGGTTGCAGCGCCACGCCTGGAGACCGCATCGTGATCTCCAAGACCGTCGAGCAGCTTGCCGTTCCTTCGCTTGAAACCCGCGCCAGCTTTGCCGAGATCGTGCGCACCATTGCCGCCCATGACGCAGCCATGGCCGCACGGCCGGAGATGAACAGCGTGGAGGTCGGCGGCACACCGGCCTCCGATACGCCGCTCGCCTTCCCGTTCACCGTTGCTGCCTGGAACCTGGAGCGCTGCCTGTTTCCGGCCGAAAGCGCCGCCCATCTCGCCGCGACGAACGCGCCGGTCGTCCTTCTTTCAGAGATGGACAACGGCATGGCCCGCACCGGCCAGCGTCACCCGACCGCCGAAGTCGCCGAAACACTCGGCATGCACTATGCGTATGGCATCGAGTTCATCTAGATGGGTCTCGGCTCCGATACGGAGCGTGAGTTCTGTGAGGACGAATTCAACGCCAAGGGGTTCCATGGCAATGCGCTGATGGCTGCGGTGCCGTTCTCCCGGCCCTTCATGTTGCGCCTATGGGGCGAACGCCTCTGGTTCACCGATGGCGAGCAGCCGCGCCTTGGCGAGCGCTGTGCGATCGGCGCCGTCATCGAGACGGAAGCCGGACCCTTCGTCGCCGTCTCCACCCATCTCGAGAGTGCGACGACTGCCGTCTACCGAGAGCGCCAGGTCAAGGAATTGATCGATGCACTCGACGAGACTTTCCCCGGCCTGCCGGTGATGATCGGTGGCGATCTCAATACCGGCAACCATGCCGGCGGCGATTTCGAGGCCGAAGGGCTGTTTGCCATGAGCGCCATCAGAGGCTTTACCCGCCATGGTGGGCCGCTCGACGTGATGACCACGCGGCCGAGCCTGATCACCCGCTGGCCAGAGCGGGCGATGAAGCTCGACTGGTTCCTGTCGCGCGGGCTGAAGATCGGCGAGACCACGATCATTCCTTCGCTTGACGAAACCGGCCGGCCGCTTTCGGATCACGATCTCATCACCTGCGTGATCGAAGGCTTCGAATAGGCTCGCCTCTCCTTGCCTAAGGCCCGCCCGCATTCTACATGTCGAGGGCTTTGCCAGTGCGGCAGAGGGCAGCGGTTTTCCCGTCCTCATTCGCTCCGGCGGTTTGAAATCGATCACGCTAAGCGTGATCCATGAGGGAATGGGTAGATGGCGAAAATCGTCAATGTCGGGGTCCAGATGGACCATGTGTCGGGCATCAACATTGCGGGTGACTCCACCTTCGCCATGAGCCTCGAGGCACAGTCGCGCGGCTATCGCCTCTTCCACTATACGCCGGAAAAGCTGTCGCTGCGCGACGGCAAGGTCTATGCGAGCGTGCAGCCGATGACGCTGCGCGACGTCAAGGGCGACCACTTCACGCTTGGCGAAGCCGAGCGCGTGGATCTTTCGACCATGGACGTCATCCTGCTGCGCCAGGACCCGCCCTTCGACATGGCCTACATTACCTCGACGCACCTTTTGGAACGCCTGCATCCGAAGACGCTGGTCGTCAATGATCCCGCCTGGGTGCGCAATTCGCCGGAGAAGATCTTCGTCACCGAATTCGCCGACCTGATGCCGAAGACGCTGATCACCCGCGACCCCGCTGAGATCTCCAGCTTCCGCCAGGAAATGGGCGACATCATCCTGAAGCCGCTCTACGGCAACGGCGGCGCCGGCGTGTTCCACTCGACCCGCGACGACCGCAACATGTCCTCTCTGCTCGAAATGTTCGGCCAGATGTTCCGCGAGCCCTTCATCGCCCAGGAATACCTGCCGGCGGTGCGCAAGGGCGACAAGCGCATCCTGCTCGTCGACGGCGAGCCGGTCGGCGCCATCAACCGCGTTCCGGCAGACCACGACGCCCGCTCCAACATGCATGCTGGCGGCCGGCCTGAGCCGACCGAACTGACGGCGCGTGAGAAGGAAATCTGCACCCGCATCGCGCCTGCGCTGAAGGAGCGCGGCTTCCTCTTCGTCGGCATCGACGTTATCGGCGACTACATGACCGAGATCAACGTGACGTCGCCGACCGGCATCCGCGAAGTGAAAAAGTTCGGCGGCGCCGATGTCGCGAGCCTGCTCTGGGATGCGATCGAGCGCAAGCGCGCCTGATCAAGATCTCGGCCTAGGAGCCATCTCGGGTCGATGGCGCTTGCCGCGGGCCTACGCCCGCGGCCGTTTGCCGAAACGTCCCGGGTACAGGCCCGCGCCTCCTCAAATGTTCCGTTATTGTTCTTGTTTTTGTGCGCGATCCGTGCAAGGCTTCTGCCTGCAACCCTGGGCGGTTGTGGCGCCCGATAACTGGGCTGCCTGGGCGAGGGGGCAAGCATGGTCGCGCGCGTCAGCACGGTCGCATTTCAGGGAATCGAGGGCCTGCCTGTCGATGTGCAGGTGATGGTCGCGCCGGGCAAGGTCGGCATGCAGATCGTCGGCCTGCCGGACAAGGCCGTCGCCGAAAGCCGCGAGCGGGTGCAGGCCGCCCTTCATGCTTCAGGTCTGGCGCTGCCGGCCAAGCGCGTGACCGTCAATCTTGCGCCCGCTGACCTTCCCAAGGAAGGCAGCCATTTCGACCTGGCGATCGCACTCGGCCTGATGGCAGCCCTCGGCGCCATTCCCGGCGATGCGTTGGCGCCTTATGTGGTGATCGGTGAGCTCAATCTCGATGGCACCATTGCTGCCGTTGCCGGCGCGCTTCCCGCCGCGATCGGTGCCAATGCGCTCGGCAAGGGGCTGATCTGCCCGGCCGAAAGCGGACCCGAGGCGGCGTGGGCCGGGGCCGAGATCGACATTCTGGCGCCCCGCAGCCTGATCGCAATCGCCAACCATTTCCGCGGTACGCAGGTGCTTTCGCGACCCGAGGCCGCGATCCGCTCAGGCGCATCTAACCTGCCCGATCTCGCCGATATCAAGGGTCAGGAAAGCGCCAAGCGGGCGCTCGAAGTGGCGGCCGCCGGCAACCACAATCTGCTGATGGTCGGCCCGCCCGGCTCGGGCAAGTCGATGCTCGCTGCCCGCCTGCCGTCGATCCTGCCGCCGCTCAACCCGGCCGAGCTCCTCGAAGTGTCGATGATCCATTCGATCGCCGGGCAGCTTCCGGGCGGCAAGCTCTCGGACCGGCGGCCGTTCCGCACGCCGCATCATTCCGCGACGATGGCCGCCATGGTTGGTGGCGGCTTGCGTGCCAAGCCCGGCGAGGCGTCGCTTGCGCACAACGGCGTACTGTTTCTCGACGAGTTTCCGGAATTCTCGCCGCAGGTGCTCGACGCGCTGCGCCAGCCGCTTGAAACCGCCGAATGCATCATCGCCCGCGCCAACCACCGCGTCAGCTATCCCGCCGCGATCCAGCTTGTCGCGGCCATGAACCCCTGTCGCTGCGGCATGGCCGGCGAACCCGGCCGCAGCTGCGCCCGTGGACCGCGCTGCATGTCCGACTATCAGGCACGCATCTCCGGTCCGCTGATGGACCGCATCGATATCCGCATCGACGTGCCGGCCGTCAGCGCCGCCGATCTCCTGAAGCCGGCCGCAGCCGAAAGCAGCGAGGTCGTTGCTCGTCGCGTCGCCCGTGCCCGGGCGCTGCAGATCGATCGTTTCGCCGCCCTCGGACATCCAGAGCTGACAAGCAATGCCCGCGCGTCAACCTCGATGATCGAGAAGATCGCAGCACCCGATGCGGCCGGCCTGCAGCTTCTCCGGGACGCCGCCGAAAAGATGAAATTTTCCGCCCGCGGCTACCATCGTGTGCTGAAGGTCGCCCGCACGCTTGCCGATCTCGATGGCGCAGTAACCGTCGGTCGCATCCATCTCGCCGAGGCGATTTCCTATCGGATCGCCGGGGAACGCTTGCCCGTCGCCGCATAGCGGCGTGCCTTGAAAAAAAAAGGGCGCCACGGGCGCCCTTTCCGATTGGAACTGAAGTCGGCCTGATCAGCCGCCCAGGCCATCGAACAGCACCGTCGAGAGGTAGCGTTCGGCAAAGGACGGGATGATGACGACGATGGTCTTGCCGGCATTTTCCTCGCGCTGGCCGACCTCGATTGCCGCGGTTAGAGCTGCACCGGCGGAGATGCCGACCGGCACGCCTTCGAGCTTGGCGACAAGGCGGGCGGCCTCGATCGCTTCCGCGCTGTTGACCGTGACGATCTCGTCATAGACCGTGGTGTCGAGGATCGCCGGCGCAAAGCCTGCGCCGATGCCCTGGATCTTGTGCGGCCCGGGATTGCCACCGGACAGAACCGGAGATTCCTCCGGCTCGACGGCGATTACCTTGATCGAAGGCTTGCGCGCCTTCAGCACCTGGCCGGCGCCGGTAATCGTGCCGCCGGTGCCGATGCCGGAGACGAAAATGTCGACAGCGCCGTCCGTGTCGTTCCAGATTTCTTCGGCCGTCGTCTTGCGGTGAATTTCCGGGTTGGCCGGGTTTTCGAACTGCTGTGGGATGATGGCGTCCGGCAGTGTCTCGACCAGTTCCTGCGCCTTGGCGATCGCGCCCTTCATGCCCTTGGCGCCCTCGGTCAGCACCAGCTCGGCGCCGAGCAGCGCCAGCATCTTGCGCCGCTCGACCGACATGGTCTCCGGCATCGTCAGGATCAGCTTGTAGCCCTTGGCGGCCGCGACGAAGGCGAGCGCGATGCCGGTATTGCCGGAGGTCGGCTCCACCAGCGTCGTGCGGCCGGGCGTAATCTTGCCCTGCGCTTCCAGGCTCTCGATCATCGCCACACCGATACGGTCCTTGACCGAGGCGATCGGGTTGAAGAATTCGAGCTTGGCGAGCAGGTTCGCCTTGACGCCCTTTTCCTTGGCAAGCTTGTCCAGCCGCACGATGGGCGTGTCGCCGATCGTTTCCGTGATCGAGGAGTAGACGCGGCCGCGGCCGGGCTTGCGTGTGTCGGACATGGGTTTCTCCCTTGGCGTAAATTGTCGAGCTACGAGAATAGGAACAATGATCGCGCAATTCCAGAACGACAAACACCGCGCAGCGATCCGCCGAAGGAAAAACCACTGGCGAAGTCGTTGTTCGGGAAAAGTTTTTTCAGCTGGCGCGAACGGCGATATAGGCCGCCGTGCCGGCAAGCACGCTGGCCGCAACCCGGTTCAGCGCTTTCAGGGCCTTCGGTTGCTTGAGCAGCAGACGCGCACGCGAGGCGAGCAGCATATAGGGCACGAGAACGCTCAAGAGCACCAGAAAGGTGGCGGTCAGGAGCAGGCCGTAGTCGCCGGGTCCGATCGCCCGAATGTCGATCAGCGTCGGCACGAGCGCCACGTAAAACAGCATCGTCTTCGGATTGCCGAGCGTGATCAGCAGGCCGGACAGAAAGGACATGGCCGCACTCGTCGACGGCTTCGCCTTGATGTCCTCCGGCAGCAGCCCTGCGCTCCACAGCTTCCACGCGATGTAGCCGAGGTAGAGGACGCCGGCAAACTTCACCACCAGGAAGGCTGTGGTGAAGGTCTGGGCAATCAGCGCCAGCCCGAGGATGACCGCGGTTAGATAGATCATGTCGCCGAGCGCGATGCCGAGGCCCATGAAGAAGGTCTCGCGGAAACCGGAGCCGAGCGCGCGCGCAACCAGCGCCGTCACGCCGGGGCCTGGAATGGCCGCAGCGATGAACAGCGCGCCGCTATAGGCGATGAGGGCCGCGAGCGTCATGGAATGTCCTTCCGAAGATGATGCCGATTTCTACCTCAAGCGACTGAAAAAGGAAATCACCGAACTGCGACCGGCGGGCGTCCGCTGAAGAAATTGACCGGGTGACAAGTCTGGCGTTGTCCGCTGGTGCGAAATGCGTAGAGCTTGGCGAAAACGAGCGAAAGGCGCCTCTCCATGCCCGAGTTGAAGGATATGATCGGCTTTGCCCTCCTGGCCCTTGGCATGGTGCTGACGCCAGGCCCGAACATGATCTACCTGATCTCGCGCTCGATCAGCCAGGGGCCGGGCGCCGGCTTGATTTCGCTCGGCGGCGTGGCGCTCGGCTTCGTCGTCTATATGGTCTCGGCGGCATTCGGTATCACAGCGCTGCTTCTGGCCGTGCCCCTCGCCTATGATGCGCTTCGCATCGCCGGTGCAGCCTACCTTCTCTATCTCGCCTGGCAGGCGGTCAGGCCCGGTGGACGCTCGCCCTTTCAGGTCAAGAACCTGCCGAAGGATGGGCCGAAGAAGCTGTTCGTCATGGGCTTCCTGACCAGCCTGCTCAATCCCAAGGTAGCGGTGCTCTATCTCTCGTTGCTGCCGCAGTTCATCCGGCCGGAGCTCGGCAACGTGCTCGGCCAGTCGCTGGTCTTCGGCTCGATCCAGATCGCGACCAGCGTCACCGTCAACGCCATGATCGCGCTCGCCGCCAGCGGCATCGCCGCTTTTCTTGCCGGGCGGCCGTTGTTCATGGTGGTGCAGCGCTGGGCGATGGGGACGGCGCTCTTCGGCTTTGCGCTGAGCATGGCCTCGGAAGCGCGGCGCTAACGCGCGCTTGCCGATGCCGCCCTCAACTCCGGAGCTGGCTTACTCGAAAACCGGCCGCATGAAGCTGCGCTCGTAGCTGAGGATGCAGCGCGTCTTCTCGGCATAGGCGAAGGCGTCCTGGCATTCCGGATCCGCGGCCATTTCCCGGCGGTAGTTTTCATAGTCGGCAAGGGTCGGAAAGCTGAAGAGCGCCAGGGCGATGTTGTTCGCCCCTTCATGCGGCAGGAAGTAGCCGTGATGCGTGCCGCCCAGCCGATTGACGAGCGGGATCCAGAGCTTGGCGTAATGTTCGAACTCGGCCGCCTTGTAAGGGTCGATAATGTATTTCAGGTAGCAGGTGATCATGCGGTTCTCCCTTCGCGTTCCCGCTTCCTGATAGAAGAGGGAAGGCGAAGTTTCCAGCCGAGAGTCATTCCGGCGGCGGCAACGAGGATCGCGACGGAGCCGGCGATCTGGATCGGCTGCAACTGGTGCCCGAAGGCGAGGCGGTCCACCACAATGGCGGCAATCGGATAGATGAAGGAAAGCGCCCCGGTCATATGTGTCGGCAGCCGCTGGATCGCGCCGTAGAGCAGCACATACATCAGCCCGGTGTGGATGACGCCGAGGGTCAGGACGATCGACCATTGCGTTGCACCTGACGGGGCGGGTGCGGCAAGCGCCATCGGTGCCAGCATCACGGTGCCGGTGATCACCTGGATCAGCGCAATCAGATGCGGCGGCGTGCCCTTGAGCAGCTTGGTCGCAATCGCCGCGATCGCGTAGAAGAAGGCAGCACCGATCGAAAGGGCCACGCCGATCAGATAATCTTCAGGCGCGAAGCCTTGGCCAGGCTTGGCCGAAATGATCGCAAGCATGCCGGCAAACGACACCAGGAGCCAGAAGATCTTGGTGACGGTGATCTTTTCGCCGAGGAACACGGCGCCGAGGCCCAAGAGCATGAAGGGCTGGGTGTTGTAGACCATCGTCGCGATCGAGATCGATGCGTGGGAATAGGCGGCGAACAGCAGCAGCCAGTTGACCACGATCGCGATGCCGCCGATGACCGAAAGCAGCAGCATCCGTCGGCTGAAGTGGCGACGGTCGAGAAGTCCGAGCGCCCAAGCAATGGCAACGAGCGTTATGGTCCCGAAGACGCAGCGCCAGAACACCACGCTCGTCACCGGCTGTCCCGACATCAGCACGAACCAGCCGATGGTGCCGGATATCAGCATCGCTGCCGTCATCTCGATGCTGCCGCGTTTGAGCTCGGTATTCATGATTTCTGCTCCTATTGGTGATCGCAGAATAGCCGGTGCTCATGGCCTTTCCCATAGATGAACGAAGGCAATTGTGCTAGGTTGCCTAATTATCGAAGTTCTGTTTGTTGTTGTGACTTATGGTGTCGTGATGCTGGACGAGATTGACCGACGAATCCTCGACATACTGGCCGCCAATGCTCGGGTGTCGCTGAAGGAGCTGGCGCAGGAGGCCGGGCTCTCGTCGCCGAGCGCTGCGGATCGGCTCCGCAAGCTGGAAGAGCGCGGCGTCCTCGACGGTTTCACAATCGCCCTCAACCCCGCCAAGGTCGGCTACCCGCTGCAGGCGGTAATCCGCGTGCGACCGATGCCGGGCATGCTGCACATCGTCGAGCGGCTGATCCAGGAGACGCCGGAATTCGTCGAATGTGACAAGGTCACAGGCGACGACTGCTTCATCGCCAAGCTCTACGTGCGTGACATGGCGCAGCTCGACATGATCCTCGACCGGATCGCCGAGAAGGCGCAGACCAACACCTCGATTGTCAAGTCGACACCGGTCAAGCGCCGCCTGCCGCCTTTGGTTTAAAAGCAATCCCAGGAAAAGTGCGAAGGGGTCGCCGTCGGTCGATCAGACGCCGGTCGAGCCGAAGCCGCCGGCGCCGCGTGCCGTCTCGCTTGCGCCGTCGGCCTCGCGAACCGTGACCTGCGTGACCGGTGCGATCACCATCTGGGCGATGCGCATGCCGCGCTCGATGATGAACTCCTCGTCGCCGAGATTGACGAGCAGCACCTTCACTTCACCGCGATAGTCGCTGTCGATCGTACCGGGCGTGTTGAGGCAGGTGATGCCGTGCTTGAAGGCGAGGCCAGAGCGCGGGCGGATCTGCGCCTCGTAGCCGGCGGGCACTTCGAAAATGAAGCCGGTCGGAACGAGGGCGCGCTTGCCGGGGGTGAGCATCAGCGGGCGATCGGCGGGGACGCCCGCGCGCAAATCCATGCCGGCGGCGCCTGCGGTCTCGTAGGCCGCAAGCTCCAGGCCTTCGCCGTGCGGCAGACGAACGAGGTTGAGGGTCGGGCGGGATAGGGAAGTGTGCGTGCTCATGCCCGCATAAGCCGGGCCACGGGCGCCTCGGTCAATTGCATAATCGGGGCCGAGCCTGTAAAGGACGCGGCAACTCACAGGATTTTACGACATGGCTGAAACTCTCGCCGAGGCGGTCTCCCGCCGCCGCACATTTGCGATTATCGCCCACCCGGACGCCGGTAAGACCACGCTCACGGAAAAGTTGCTGCTGTTCGGCGGTGCCATCCAGCTCGCCGGTGAGGTCAAGGCCAAGAAGGACCGCATCCAGACCCGTTCGGACTGGATGAAGATCGAGCGCGAGCGCGGCATCTCGGTCGTCACCTCGGTGATGACCTTCGAGTATGGCGGCAACGTCTTCAACATTCTCGATACGCCCGGTCACGAAGACTTCGCCGATGACACCTATCGCACGCTGACGGCGGTGGATGCGGCCGTCATGGTCATCGACGCCGCCAAGGGTATCGAACCGCGCACTCTAAAGCTCTTCGAAGTCTGCCGCATGCGCGACATCCCGATCATCACCTTCGTCAACAAGATGGACCGCGAAAGCCGCGATCCCTTCGAGATCCTGGATGAGGTCGAGGAGAAGCTGGCGCTCGACTGCGCGCCGGTGACCTGGCCGATCGGCCGCTCGAAGACTTTCTGCGGGTCCTACAACCTCGCCGACAACACCGTGCGCGGTTCGGACACGCAGGAAATCCCGACCAAGGTCAACGGCCCGGAAATGGCCTCCCATCGCCTGCCGGAAAACGAGCGCGACGCCTTTACCGAAGAGCTGATGCTGGCGATCGAGGCCTGCAAGCCCTTCGACAAGAAGGCCTTCCTCGAAGGCCATCTGACCCCGGTCTTTTTCGGCTCGGCGCTGCGCAACTTCGGTGTGCGCGATCTCATCAATGCGCTTGGCGACATCGCCCCGCCACCGCGCGACCAGGTAGCGGATATCCGCACGGTGCATGCGACCGACGACAAGATGACGGCCTTCGTCTTCAAGATCCAGGCCAACATGGACCCGAACCATCGCGACCGCATCGCCTTTGCGCGCGTCTGCTCCGGCAAGCTCGAGCGCGGCATGAAGGCGCGCCTGTCGCGCACCGGCAAGCAGCTTGGCCTCAGCGCCCCGCAGTTCTTCTTCGCCTCGCAGCGCCAACTCGCCGACACGGCTTACGCCGGCGACGTCGTCGGCATCCCGAACCACGGCACGCTCCGTATCGGCGACACGCTGACGGAGGGCGAGCCGCTGGTGTTCCAGGGCGTGCCGAACTTCTCGCCGGAAATCCTGCGCCGCGTGCGGCTCGAGGATGCGATGAAGGCGAAGAAGCTGAAAGAGGCGTTGCAGCAGATGGCGGAAGAAGGCGTCGTGCAGCTCTTCTCGCCGGAAGACGGTTCGCCGGCGATCGTCGGCGTCGTCGGTGCGCTGCAGCTCGACGTGCTGAAGGAGCGCCTCAGTGCCGAATACGGCCTGCCGGTTTCCTTCGAAATGTCGCGCTTCTCTGTCTGCCGCTGGATTTCGTCCGACCAGCCGGCCGAACTCGACAAGTTTGTCACGGCCCGTCGTGGCGACATCGCCCGCGATCTCGATGGCGACCCGGTGTTCCTGGCGCAGGACAGCTTCTCGCTGCGCTACGAAGCCGAGCGCTATCCGGCGATCAAGATGGTCGCGATCAAGGAATATCACGTCGCCAAGGCGGCCTGATTGTCCTGTGTCCGGCCGGTGCCTAGGCATCGGCCGGTCTCGCGGCGCTCAAGCGCCGTTTTCCGAACGAAATCCCTAAACCGAAAAATCGAAACGCGGCGACGAACGATCGAGCATGGCCATGCTCGGGCGAGCGCCCCAGGTCTGTTCGATTGCCTGCGAAAGTGCCGTGAGCAGGCGTTCGGTGTCCTCGCATGCCGTCTTGTGCAGCGCTTCCGCCACGATCAGCGCATGCGTCGTCTGCGGCCGGATGGCCGAAAGACCGCTCTGCCGGTTGGTCCAGCGCCGGGCATGCGCCCGCCCCTCGGCATCGGCGAAGATCACTTCGCCTGGTTCGGGGCTCTCCGTTTCTCCTGAGAACGTCAGATAGCGTTCGCTGCCGGCCGCCCGGCGGACGTGCAGAAAACCGCTGACGTGGGAGAGGTCGAAGACGGCGATCGGAATGGCGAAGGCGAGCGAAGCGGCGTTGCAAAGATCGATCAGCGGATGGATCGAGGGCAGGTCGCCTTCCTTGCGGAAGCGGCGGAGCAAGGCTTCAGCTGCCGAGCGGTATTGTGTCGGCTTCAATCCCATCTTGGCAAAGGTCCGGCGCCACGCCTGGATCTCGGGCAGGTCGCTTTCCGAACCCGCGCCGAGACGATCATTTGCGCTCGCCTGGAACTGGCGAACATGGTCCTCGACCGAGACGCCGCCATTTATGCCATCGATGAAAAGCGCGCCGGCGCTCAGCTCCGGGAAATCGCGCCAGATGTCGTCTGCGTGCTGGAAGTGCATGGAAGTCCTCGAATTGGATGCGTTCATTCTGGTTCAAACCTCCGCGACCGGAAAGGCGCGTGCCGTCCTTCGGCCGGCGAGGATCTGGGGTAGGGTCAGGCCGAGGACGGCGGCGAGCACGCAGCCGATCCCAAGCAATTGAGGGGTGCCGACCGGCTCGTCGAGTAGGAGAAAGGCGAAGGCGACGGCTGAAACGGGCGCCAGCGCCGTGAAGACGGAGGCCTCGGTGCCGCTTACTTTCGCCGATCCCGCATACCAGAGCAGGAAGCCGGCAACGGTCGGGATGAGGGCGTAGTAGAGAACCGCAACGATTGCGCCCCTGTCGATCTCGGCCGTCGCATGCGTCTCGAAGAGCGCAGGGATGATGGCGACCGCGAAGCCGAGGCCGGCCATCAGCGTCGAAAGAGCCAGCGGCGAGATCTCCGTCTTCACGCGCTTGTTGAGAAGGATGAACAGGCCTTCGCATATGACGGCGCCAAAGATGAGGGCGATGCCGAGCGGCGAATGGGTGCCGCCTTCGCCGGGCTTGAAGACGATGGTCAGCACGCCGGCTGCGGCAAGTGCGATCGCCGCAAGCACTTTGCGGTCCGGGCGCTCGCCGAGAAGAAGGATGGCGATGGCGGCGGAAACCACCGGCAGCGTACCGATCACCACGCCGGCATCGGTTGCCGAGGTCAGGCTGAGGCCGGCGATCAAAAGCGTCGTATAGCCGACGCTGCCAGCGCCGGCTTGGGCGATGAGGAGAAGCCAGTCGCGGCCCTTAAGTTTCGGCCATGACGTCCTGGTGAGCCACATCAACAGCAGGAAGAGCGGGAAGGCGACGGCGAAGCGCAGCGCGGTGGCCGTGAACGGTGGCAGGCCCGTCGCGATGATCTTGCTGGCGATCACCGTACTACCGACGAGGATCATCGCCAGCGACAGATAGAGATAGCCTTGAAATTTTCCCGACATGTCCGTTCTCCGTTGCTCCGCCGCGCTTGTCGCTGCGCAGCCGATGCAGCAATGCTCCGGGGGAGGGCTCGGGTCTTGAACGGAATTGCGGGCGCTACTTTTTGGCCTCGGCATAGATGCCCGGCGAGAGGCCATATTTGCTGACGAAGACGCGGGTCATGTGGCTCTGGTCGGCGAAGCCGGCCGCGAACGCGGCCTCCGCCAGCGGCATGCCCCCGCCGATCAGGCGGCGGGCGAGATCGATGCGGCGCTGGACGATATAGGCATGCGGCGTCAGGCCGACCGCGCTTGCGAAATTGCGCACCAGTTGAAAGCGGCTGAGCCCGGCTTCGGCGGCGAGATCGGCGAGCGTGATCGCGGCCGTCGGATCGTCGTCGATCATCGTCTTGGCCGCCGCGATTGTTGCCGGCCGTTCACGCTGGTGTCGCCTGCCGGTGGCAAGAACGCCTGCAAGCAGCAGCAGGAGCTGCTCCTCGTGCCGGATGGCGTCGCCCATGGCCGTCGGATCGGTGATGGCCGCAAACAGTGCCCGAAAGTGATCTGCGACCTCCCGGTCGTGGAAGGCGGGGGCAGTGAACTCGCCGGAATGCGCGCGGCCCTGGCTGATATCCTCGGCGGCAGTCGCGATGACCGAGGGATCGAAGTAGAGCATGCGCCAGGCGCGGCCGGCATCACCGATCGGCGTTCCGTCATGCACCTCGCCGGGGTTGACGGTGATCATGTCGCCGGCGCCGGCTTCGACCATGCCGCGGCCGCTGAGCGACTTCTGCGCGCCCTCATAGATGAGACCGATGCCAAACTGATCGTGCGTGTGGCGGGCGAAGGACTGGCGCGTTTCGGCCTCGACAGCGTCTATGCCCGCGGCGGCACTGCGCAGCATCCTGATCTTGCCCTTCGCCATCCCGCGCGCCTGCTCCGTTCTCCAGCTTTGTCTTGTACACCGAGGCGCCGCATCCGGCCATCGCAATGACGCCTCATGACGCCTCCTGCTCCGGCTGACATCGGTGGGTCGCAGAAACTTTCATCTTTCCGGCGTTGCAATCACCGGCCGCATCCTTACGTTGCGGTTCCAGGCGGCTGAGACAATAGGAGATGGTCGAAATGCTGGATCTTCGTGTTCACTTTCTCGAAGCGGACGGGTCTCTGGCGCCGTGGCACGAACGAATACGGGAGGCCGTGCGGGAAACCGCCGAGCGTGTCGGCGCGGCGGTTTCTGCCTCGGACAGCGCCGCCCCCATCGATGTCCTCGTCGAGTATCGTGCGGGCGAGACGATCCCTGAACTCGGTGTTGCGGGCGCCTGCTACCGCAGGGCGCTGGTCTTCTTCACGGTCGATCCCGGCAACGAGAATTTCGAGGCGAGCCTTAGTGCGGGAGAAGTGCGCAAATTGCTGACGCACGAACTGCATCATTCCTTTCGCCACGCGACCTGCGGCTATGGTTCCAAGCTCGGCGAAGCGCTGGTCAGCGAGGGGCTGGCCGATGCTTTCGATGCCGAGATCAACGGCGGCGACGGCCATGTGTGGAATCATGCGCTCAACGCCGCGGATTGGGAAAGCTTGTTGGAGCGCGCCGAACGAGAGCTTTGGGCCGAGACCTATGATCACGCAGGCTGGTTCTTTGGCACCGATCGGTCTCTGCCGCGCTGGGCCGGCTACACGATCGGCTATCATCTGGTGAAGACTTATCTTGCTGTCAATCCGCAGGCGCGCCCATCGCAGATGACGGCGACGCCGGCATCGGTCGTGATCGGCGAAGCATGGGCGCCGCTCAAGGATCGCCTGCTCGTCGCCGCATGATGGTTCAGGCCGAGATGGCTAAGCGTGAGGCGCCTCGTCGCGATCGCGGCCCGGCAGCTTCCTGACGTCGCCGATCCAGGGCAACGCCGAGGAACACCAGATCTGCGACCGCGGTCTGAGCTGCCGGCGCTGGTTGATCGTTCCCACCCGGATGCCAACCTCCAGCGCGTCCTCGTCGGTGCCGGTCGTGTAGATCGGCGAGCCGCAGTTCGGGCAGAAGAACTGCAGCCGCTGCCGCCCGTTTGCGCCGATCTTCACATAGAGCTTCGGTTCGCCGCCGGTCAGCCGAAAGTTCTCCCGTTCCGTGCCGGCGGTGACGCGGTAGGCCGATCCCGTCAGTTGCTGGCAATCGGTGCAATGGCAGATCCCGACATCGGCCGGGTCGATCTCCGCCTCGTAGGTGACGAAGCCGCAGTGGCATTGCCCGTCGATATGCATGGAGCCCTCCCTGAAAGCGGGAAAGCTAGGGCGGTCCGGGCGAAAGGCTATGCCGCTCTCATCCGCCCGAAGCCTCATTGGGCGATCGGGCTCAAGGATCGCAGCGTCTCGCCCCGCCGTTCGGCATGGACGGAGAGCGGTGGAGCGCCACCGTTTGGTTCGCCGCCGCTTACACGCCGGTAAACAGCCACTCGTGTTCGCGGGCGTTGTGGAACTTCCAGATGCGCTTCGGTCCGGCCATGACGTTGAGATAATAGACGTCGTAGCCGTGCACGGCAGCGACCGGATGATAGCCCCTCGGCACCAGCGTCACGTCGCCGTCCTCGACTGCCATGGTCTCGTCGAGCGAGCGATCGTCGGTATAGACGCGTTGCATCGCAAAGCCCTGGGGCGGGTTCAGCCGGTGGTAATAGGTCTCTTCCAGATAGCTCTCGGCCGGCAGGTCGTCCTGGTCGTGCTTGTGCGGGGGGTAGGAGGAAGTATGGCCACCGGGAGTGATCACCTCGACGACGAGCAGCGACTGCGCCGAGCCGTCATCTTCCGGCATGATGTTGGTGACGTAGCGGGTGTTGGTACCCTTGCCGCGGGTCATCTGCGGATGGGTGCCCGGTGCGATCACCTTCGCCTTGAAGCCGTCGCCGCCCGGGGCCGAGCAGATGGCAAGGTCGAGGTCGGAGGTGGCCGTTGCTTGCCAGCGGCTGCCCTTCGGCACGTAGACGGCATAGGGCTGGCCCTCGAAGGGGGTCATGCGCTCGCCGAGCTCGCCGAGGCTTTCGCCGTCGACGGCGACCTTCGCCTTGCCGGACACGAGCACCAGGCAGATTTCCTTGTCGCCGGTCTCGCCCTCGGTCGTCTCGCCCGCTTTCAGCCGTTCCAGCGCGAAGCCGACATAGGTCCAGCCGGCGCTCTCCGGCGTCACGTTTTGCATGAGGCCCGATTTGGCCTTCGGTTTGACGAGCAGCTTGGACATGTCGATCTCCCTGATACTTTTTCTGGAGCCGCGCCGAATGGTTGGCCTGCCCCTCACCCTAGCCCTCTCCCCGCTTACGGGGAGAGGGGATTTTCGGAGTTTGCGTCGCGCTCCCCACCTCTACGTCGCGAGGGACCGGAGGGCGCGGCCTATCCCTTCACCCCGCCGGCGGGGAGAAGGTGGCGGCAGCCGGATGAGGGCCTCCCTCACCGCGCGGATGAGGGGCACGCCCCGTGAAGTCCGGCGACCGAAAGTGACGGCTTACTTGTCGAGCCCGGCGTCCTTGGCGAAGGCCTTCAGCGACTTCAACCCAAGTGACTGGTATTCGAAAGGGTTGCGCACGGCCGAATCCTGTTCCGCCTCGATCACCAGCCAGCCGGAATAATCGTGCTCGGCGGCGATCTTCAGTACGGGCAGGAAGTCGACGCCGCCATCGCTGTCGCCGGGAACCGTGAAGACGCCACGGCGCACGCCTTCGAGGAAGGAGAGGCCTTCGCCCTCGACGACCTTGCGGACAGCGGGACGCACGTTCTTGCAATGGATGTGGCGCACGCGGTGCATGTATTTCTTCGCGACCTCGGCCGGATCGGAACCACCGAACCAGGCGTGCCCGGTGTCGAGCAGCAACTTGGTCGCCGGGCCGGTGTTCTGCATCAGGAGATCGATTTCCTCACCGGTCTGGACGATCGTGCCCATGTGGTGATGGTAGACGAGGTCGATGCCCTGGTCGGCACAATATTGCGCGATCGCTTCGAGGTCGGCGCCGAACTTCTTCCACTGGTCGGCCGGCAGCACCGGCTTGTCGTTGGCGACCGACTTTCCGTCGTCGCCATGGATGGCGTTCGAGGTTTCGCAGACGATTGCCACCTTGCAGCCATTGTGCTTCAGGAGGTCGAGATGCGGCTGGATCGCCTTCTTCTCGGCCTCGACGTCATGGGTGAGCAGGTTGGTCGAGTGCCAGCCGGAGACGAAGACGAGATCGTAGGAGCCGAGCTTCTGCTTCAGTGCTTCCGGATCGGACGGCATCTTGTGGCCCTTCTCGATGCCGTCGAAGCCGATCTTCTGGCAATCGGACAGGCAGTCCTCGAGCGTCAAATGCGCGCCGATCGAATGATCGTCGTCGTTGCTCCAGGCGATCGGGTTAGTTCCGTAGCGGATCATGTCTTTCACTTTCTGATGCCATCCGCGGAAGGCGGATATTTTGTGAGCATAAACGGGAAAAGCGCCCGCGCGAAAACGCGGGCGCCGAAAGGGCAATCTTAGCCGAAGCGCTGTGCGGCGAGCGCCTTCTCATAACCCTCGCGCGCCGCGTTGACCTGAGCGCGGCCCGAGACCTCGGGCACTGCGACATCCCACCAGTGGCCGCCGGCCTCGGTCGTGATCAGCGGATCGGTGTCGATGACGATCACGGTCGTGCGCGTCTCGCTCGCGGTCTCCTTGAGCGCTGCTTCGAGCTCGGAGATCGAGCCGACCTTGCGGGTGACGGCGCCCATCGCGCCGGCATGCGCCGCGAAGTCGATCTGCGGCAGTTCGACGTGATGGGTGTCCTTCAAGAGATTGTTGAAGTTGGCGCCACCGGTACCCATCTGCAGCCGGTTGATGCAGCCGTAGCCGGCATTGTCGAGCAGCACGATCGTGAACTTGGCGCCAAGCATGATCGAAGAGGCGATCTCCGAATTCAGCATCATGTAGCTGCCGTCACCGACCATGACGATCACGTCGCTCTCGGGCTTGGCGAGCTTGACGCCGAGACCGCCGGCTACTTCGTAACCCATGGTCGAGAAGCCGTATTCCATGTGGTAGCCGCCAGGCTCTTCCGCCTGCCAGAGCTTGTGCAACTCACCGGGTAGACCGCCGGCGGCGCAGACGAGCGTCGTGTTCTTGCCGCCGCGGGCGCGCTGCACGGCGCCGATCACCTGGGCGTCGGAGGGAAGGGCCGCATTGGTCGTGGCCGTTGCCTTGTCGGCCGCCGCCAGCCATTCCGCCTTGCCGGCCCTGGCCTTCGCGGTCCAGCTCGGATCGGCCTTGTGGCCGCCAAGACCGCCGGAGATGCGGTTGAGACCGGCGCGGGCGTCTGCGATCAGCGGCAGGCCGTTGTGTTTGCCGGCGTCGAAAGGCTGAACGTTGAGGCCGATGATCTTCAGGCCCTCGTTCTTGAAGAGCGCCCAGGAGCCGGTTGTGAAGTCCTGCAGGCGCGAGCCGACGGCGAGAACCACGTCGGCATCCTCGGCAAGCGCGTTGGAGGCGGTGGTGCCGGTCACGCCGACCGAGCCCATGTTGAGCGAATGCGAATGCGGCAGCGCCGACTTGCCGGCCTGCGTCTCGACCACGGGAAAGCCGTGGCGTTCGGCGAAATCGCCGAGCTCCTTGCTCGCTTCCGAATAGAGCACGCCGCCGCCGGCGATGATGATCGGCTTCTTTGCTTCCTTCAGCGCCGCGATCGCCGTCGCCAGTTCGTCGAGATCCGGCTCGACGCGGCGCGGCACCCAGACCTTCTCGTCGAAGAAGTTTTCGGGGTAGTCGTAGGCTTCCGCCTGGACATCCTGGCAGAGCGACAGCGTTACCGGGCCGCAATCGGCCGGATCCGTCAGCACCTGCATGGCGCGGCGCAGCGCCGGGATGATCTGTTCGGGCCGGCTGATGCGGTCGAAGTAGCGCGAGACCGGGCGGAAGCAGTCGTTCGCCGAGATCGTGCCGTCGCCGAAGCTTTCCACCTGCTGCAGCACCGGATCGGGGCGGCGGTTGGCGAACACATCGCCGGGCAGGAAGAGGACCGGCAGGCGGTTGACATGGGCGAGTGCTGCCGAGGTCACCATGTTGAGCGCGCCGGGGCCGATCGAGGTGGTGCAGGCCATGAAGCGGCGGCGGAAGCTCGCCTTGGCAAAGGCGATCGCCGCATTCGCCATGCCCTGTTCGTTCTGGGCGCGGTAGGTCGGCAGCGTGTCCTTGATCGCGTGCAGCGCTTCGCCGACGCCGGCGACGTTGCCATGGCCGAAGATGGCGAAGACGCCGCCGAAGATCGGCACCTTCTTGCCTTCGATGACGGTCATCTGGCGGGTCAGGAACCGCGCCACGGCCTGGGCCATGGTCAGGCGCACGGTCTTCTGGCTCATAATCTGTTTCCTCCTCGTGGCGGAATCGTCCCGTTCCGCCCTGTCCGGCATTATCGACTGATATCTGTCGATCCTATGCCGCCTTTGTTTCACCCAGTTGCAGCCAGAGATCGACCAGGGCCTTGAATTTTCCGGCCATGTCGGCGATCGCCTGGTCGTCGCTCATCGTGCCGCCGAGCCAGGCCCGGCCGGCATCGGCGAAAATCGTTCGGCCGACGGCAAAGCCGCGAACCTTCTTCGAAGTGCGAGCGGCTGCAAAGCCGTCCTTCAGCTGCTCATAGGGTGCTTCGAGGCCCAAGAGCACCACGCCGCGGCAGAGCGGGTCGCGTGCCTCGATGACGGCATCGATCGCTGCCCAGGCGCCGCGGCTCGCCTGCGGCTCGAGCTTCCACCAGTCCGGCTTGAGCCCGGCATCGTAGAGTTCGGTCAGTGCCCGCGGAATGGTCTGGTCGTCGAGCTTGCCGTGCTTGCCGGCAATGATCTCGATCAGGATCTCACGGCCAACCTTGCGCGCCGCTTCGAAGGCGGAGCGGAGCTTTGCCACCTGCTGGGCTTTCAAGTCCGCCGGATCGTCCGGGTGGTAGAAGGAGAGCACCTTGATGCAGTGGTCGACCGGCCAGTCGATCAGGCGGCTGCCGAGATCCTGGCTGAATTCGAACTGCAGCGGCCGCGAGCCCGGAAGCTCGATCGGTTTGCCGATCCAGAAATCGCGGTGGGCGCCGGCAGCGTAAAGCGCGTCGCGGCCGTACTTGTCGTCGATCAGCATGCCGAAGCCGGAGCGGCCGGCCGCGACCTGTGCGGCGGCCTTCACCGCCAGCACCTTGAAGGCGGGAATGCGGTCAAGCAGAGCCTGGTCGCCGGCGGCCATGTCTTCGAGCTGGCTGCGATGATCGATCGCCAGCGCCATCAGAAGCGGAATATCGCGGCGACGTGTGGTTGCCCAGTGAACGTGGTTGATCGCCTCGTCCTTGCGCAGGGCCCGTTCTTTGCTGCCCTTTTCCAGGAAGAACTGCAGTTCCGTCCAAGTCGGGATTTCAGGCGCACAGAGCAGGCGCGAGACAGCGAAGGCGCCGCAGGCATTGGCCCAGGTGGCCGACGTCGCGTGCGGCTCGTTTTTGAGCCAGCCGCGTAGGAAGCCGGACATGAAGGCGTCGCCGGCGCCGAGCACGTTATAGACCTCGATCGGAAAGCCCTTGCCGACGATGCCGTCTTCGAGGTCGTCGGTGATCGGACCGTCATAGACGATGCAGCCCATCGGCCCGCGCTTGAGCACAATCGTCGCCTTGGAGAGCGAGCGGATCGTCTTCAGCGCCTGGAGCAGGTCACTTTCGCCCGAGGCGATCAGCACTTCCTCTTCCGTGCCGACGATCAGGTCGCAATCGGCAAGGACCGTTTTCAGGTGCGCCGAAACGCGATCCGACGCGATATAACGGCTTTCGCCGGCGTCATGGCCGGCAAGGCCCCAGAGGTTCGGACGGTAGTCGATGTCGAAGACGACCTTCGCGCCGTTTTCCTTGGCAATGCGGATCGCCTTGCGCTGGGCGGCGTCGGTGTTCGGCTTGGAGAAATGCGTGCCCGAGACGAGCACTGCGCGGGCGGAACGGATGAACTCCTCGGAAACGTCATCTTCGCAAAGCGCGTTGTCGGCGCAGTTGTCGCGATAGAAGAGCAGCGGGAAGGTCTTGTCGTTTTCGACCGCGAGGATCGCGAGCGCCGTCAGCCGCTCCGGATCGGTGACTATGCCGCGGGTCTCGACGCCTTCGCGAGTGAGCTGCTCGCGGATGAAGCGGCCCATCTGTTCGTCGCCGACGCGGGTGAGAAGCGCTGACTTCAGGCCCAGGCGGGCGGTGCCGACAGAGATGTTGCAGGGGCAGCCGCCCACTGACTTCGCAAAGCTCGAAACATCTTCAAGCCGCGTGCCGATCTGCTGGCCATAGAGATCGACCGAGGCCCGGCCGATGGTGATCAGGTCGAGCGGCTTTGCTCCCTGTGCCGAAACGTTCTGGCTCACTGCTTCCTCCCCGCGGACACCTTGGCGGGCCCGACCATTTCCGTACTGTGGGTGATGGCCGTATGAAACATAAATTCCGACGTTTCGTCAATATGGAATTTTCATTCTATCTGTTCCGTTTTGCCTAGCCGCCCTCGGCGAGGCGCTGGCGCTTCTCGGCGATAGCGACCGTCAGCGCCATGGCAAACGCCATGCTGGCGGAAAGAGAACGGAAACCGGCATGGTCGGCCTCGACCAGTTCGAACCAGACCTTCGAGGATTCTGCCAAGGGCGAGAAGGCCGAGTCCGTCAGCGACACGACGGGCACCTTGCGTTCGGCGAGAAGCCGCGCCTGGGCCGCACTTTCGGAGGCGTAGGGCGAGAAGCTGACGGCAAAGGCGGCATCGTTTTTCGTCGCCATCGCCAGCATGTCCTCGTCGATACCGGCGGCAGTGCCGACGAGTTGGTATTTCACCTTCAGCTTGCCGAAGGCATAGGCCATGTAGCTGGAGATCGGATAGGAGCGGCGCTTGGCGATCAGGTAGACGGTGTCGGCCTTGGCGAGGATATCGACGGCGCGTTCGAAGGCTTCAGGATCCACCGAGGAGGCGATGTTGTCGAGCGAGCGGTGGGCGGCAGCGACGAAGCCGTTGAAGATCGAACCACTTTCGAGCTTGCTGTGGTCGTTGGCGCTGAGCGCCTTCAGCCGGTCCTCATAGCCGGGCGTGCGCTCACGCAGCCGGGCGCGAAAGATCTGCTGCAGGCTGGAAAAGCCCTCGAAGCCGAAATGCTGGGCGAAGCGCACCAGCGTCGACGGCTGCACTTCGGCGGAAGTCGCGATGCTCGCTGCCGTGCCGAAGGCGATTTCATCGGGATTGTCGAGCGAATAGGCGGCAACCTGGCGCAGCCGTTTCGGCAGCTCCGCCTTGCGTTCCAGAATGGCGGCCTTCAGCGCCTCGAAATCCTGCGGCACCTCTGTCGTCGTTTCCGGCATGGCCATGTCTCGCTCGTCTCCCTCGATGTCAGTCTGGCTTTCGGCCTCACCCTAATCGATTAGTCGGGAACGGGATAGAACAGGCATTCTATTTTTCTCGGAGCATGTCCAGGAAAAGTGCGAAGCGGATTTCCGTCCGGAATGCGCACCAAAACAGAGAGCATGTCCAGGAAAAGTGCGTAGCGGTTTTGCGTCCGGAAATGCGCAGCAAGACGGGCGGCATTTCCAGGAAAAGTGCGTAGCGGTTTAGCGTCCCGACGTGCGTGCAAAAATAGATGGCTTTCCTACAACACGCCGGCCGTCGAAGCCGCCTAGATCCGCACCCATTCGTTTGTCTTGGCCGATTGATAGGTCGCCGAAAGCACCTTCTGCACCTCGTAGCCTTCGCGGAAATCGGTCGAGGGAGACTTGCCGCCGGCGATGGCGTCGAGGAACTCCTTCACCTCGATGGCCTTCAGGTCGTTGAAGCCGATCTGGTGGCCCGGCGCTACGCAGAACGCGCCATAGGGCGGATGTTCCGGTCCGGCCCAGATGGTGCGGAAGCCGCGGGTGCGGATATCATCGCCCGTCTTGTAGAGGCGGATTTCGTTCAGCCGCTCCTGGGTGAAGACGATGCTGCCCTTCGAACCGTAGATCTCGAAATCGTGCTGCATCTTGCGACCGGTCGCGATCCAGCTTGCCTCGAAGCTGCCGGTGGCGCCGTTTTCGAAGCGCACGAAGGCGCGGGCGACGTCGTCGACCTCGACGGCGCGGGTTTCGCTGGAGCCGGCGGAAACCGGGCGTTCCGGGATCTGGATAATGGTTTCGGCAAGCACCTGTTTGATCGGGCCGACGAGGTGGCGCATGGAGGCGATAATGTGGCTGCCGATGTCGGCAAGCGCACCCCCGCCGCTGGCCGGGTTCAGGCGCCAGCCCCACGGAACCTGCGCGTCGGCCATGAAGTCTTCCGCATGGATGCCGCGCATCGAGCGGATCTCGCCGATCTCGCCGCTTTCGATGATGTCCTTGGCAAGGAAGATCAGTGGGTTCTTCAGATAGTTGAAGCCGACCTGGGTCACGACGCCCGCCTTCTCGGCCGCCTCAACCATCTCGCGGCATTCCGCAACGGTCGGCGCCAGCGGCTTTTCACAATAGACGTGCTTGCCATGGGCGATCGCCGCAAGCGCCATCTCCTTGTGCAAAAGGTTCGGCGTGGTGATGTCGATGATGTCGATATCCGGATCGGTCAAGAGCTCGCGCCAGTCGGCGGTCGCCTTGCGGAAACCCAGTTGACCGCGGGCGCGTTCGGCACTCTCGACGGTCACGTCGGCGACCGAAACCAGATCGAGCTCGAAGGGCAGGTCGAAGACCCGCGCGGCAATGGTGAAGCCGAGCGCATGGGCCTTGCCCATGAAGCCCGTGCCGATCAGGCCGATGCCGAGTTTGCGCTTGCTGCCCATGCTGAATTCCTCCCTGGCGGCGCTGCCGTGTTGGTCTGAGATGAAATGAATTTTGCAAGTTTTGTCAATATGGAATTTTTGTTCGAAATAGGATGGCGATACCGACGTTGTGCCGTTTGAAACAGCCAAAACTGTGCGTTCCGGTTAGCTTCACCTTGACGAAGGGGGAATGTGTTAACGCATTTTTACCATGTTCCGTTGGAACATCGCGTTTCGTCATGGTTAACGAATCGCTCCGCAGTGAACGGAGCGGAGCTGGAGTGAAATCAGCATGTGCCGCTGGGCAGCCTATCGCGGGGAGCCGCTGTATCTCGAGGAACTGGTGACCTCTCCGGCGCACTCGCTGATCGAACAGTCCCATTGCGCGACACGGGCCAAGACCGCCACCAACGGCGACGGCTTCGGCATCGCCTGGTACGGCGACCATCCCGAGCCGGGGCGCTACCGCGATATCCTGCCGGCCTGGTCCGACTGCAACTTGAAGAGCATCGCACGGCAGATCCGCTCGCCGCTCTTCCTCGCCCATGTGCGCGCCGCGACCGGCGGTGGAACCAGGCGCGACAACTGTCATCCCTTCGTCTTCGGCCGCTGGTCCTTCATGCACAACGGCCAGATCGGCGACTTCGAGCATCTGCGCCGTCCGATGGAGAGCATGCTCGACAATGACCTCTATTCGGCGCGCACCGGCACGACGGATTCGGAGCTCCTGTTTCTTCTCGCCATGCAGTTCGGGCTCGACCGCGATCCGCTCGGCGCCATCGCCGAGGCGCTCGCCTTTATCGAACAGCTTGCCGAGCATCTGGAGCGCCAGGTGCTGGTGCGCTTCACCGCAGCTTTTTCCGACGGCCAGGATCTCTACGCCGTGCGCTACGCCTCCGACTGGAAGGCGCCGACGCTCTATGCCGCACCGATGGGCCCGAGCGGTGGCTATTGCCTTGTCTCCGAGCCGCTCAACGACGACGACAGTGCCTGGGTCGAAATCCCCGACGGCACCGCGGTCATCGTCGGCGAAAACGGAGTCGATGTTCGGCTGTTTTCGACCAAGGGCACGCCGGTCAGATCTCGCCAGATGGCCTGAGCGGGCGGCGCTTTCGACTTCGACGAGGACGCCGCGCCCCTCATCCGGCTGCCGCCACCTCCTCCCCGCAGGCAGGGAGAAGGGACGCGTGGCGCTCGCTCGTCCACGACTGGCTCTTTGAGAAAGCGACCGATTATCATCGTTCTCGAGGTTAGACGGGAGAGGCTAAGCCCGCAGCCAACGGGACGCGATATCGCGTGTGCCGCGTCCCCTCGCCCCGCTTGCGGGGAGAGGGCTCGGGTGAGGGGCATTTGCCATGAGATCGATTGTTTAGCGCGCCAGCTGCTCGGCAATCATCGCCGCCAGCTTTTCCGCCACCGCGTCCTTGTCCATCTCTGGCCAGTCGTCATTGCCGGCATGTGAGATCAGCTTCACCTTATTGCGGTCGCCGCCCATGATGCCGGTTGCCGGCGAGACGTCGTTGGCGAGGATGAAGTCGGCGCCCTTTCGCTCGAGCTTGGCGCGGCCGTTGTCGGCGACGTTTTCGGTCTCGGCGGCAAAGCCGATGACGAGCTTTGGCCGCTTCGCATGGTGGCCGACCGTCTTCAGGATATCGGGGTTTTCAGCAAGCTGCAGCGGCGGCGGCGCCTCGCCCGGCTTCTTCTTGATCTTGTTGCCGGCGGCCGTCGCCACCCGCCAGTCGGCAACGGCGGCGACCATGACGGCGACATCGGCGGGAAGGGCGGCAAGCACCGCATCGCGCATCTCTTCGGCCCGCTCCACATGCACGACTTTCACACCAACCGGATCCGGGATCGTCACCGGGCCGGAGACCAGCGTGACGTCGGCGCCGAGCTTTGCTAGCGCCGCGGCGATCGCATGGCCCTGCTTGCCGGAGGAGCGATTGGCAATGTAGCGCACCGGGTCGATCGGCTCATGCGTCGGCCCTGAGGTGACGACGACGCTGCGCCCGGCAAGCGGTTTTGGCGCGCCTAAGAGCAGGTCTTCAACGGCCGCGACGATCGCCAGCGGCTCACTCATGCGGCCTTCGCCGGCCTCGCCGCTTTCGGCCATTTCGCCCGCTTCCGGGCCGATGAAGCGGAGGCCGTCCCTGGCAAGCGTCGCCCGGTTGCGGCGCGTCGCCGGATGCGCCCACATTTTCGGGTTCATCGCCGGCGCAACCAGGACAGGGCGGTCCGTTGCCAACAGAATGGTCGAGGCGAGATCGTCCGCATGGCCGTTCGCCATCTTCGCCATCAGGTCGGCGGTCGCGGGTGCCACGACGATCAGATCGCATTCGCGCGCCAGCCGAATATGGCCGACGTCCTGCTCGTCCTCGCGCGAGAACAGGTCGAGATAGACATGCGAGGCCGAAAGCGCGCCGACGGCAAGCGGCGTCACGAACTGCTGTGCGCCCGCCGTCATGACCGGCCGCACGCTTGCGCCGCGCTCCCTGAGGCGCCGGATGAGATCGAGGCTCTTATAGGCCGCGATGCCGCCGGAGATGATGAGGAGAATACGCTTGCCCGACAGTGTCATTTGCACCCGGCCCTTCGGCCGTCCTCTCGCCCGGCATGGGCTGCCGAGCCTACGCGATATCAGAATAGTCCAGGCGACCGGCCTCACCGACGCCTTTGATGTCGAACCTACTTGAGCGATCTGCCGGGCGCAACGTGTCCGGAGGGGCCGGCAGGTCAAGGGGGCGGAACAAAAGCCGCGCCGCTTGCGTCAACCGGGGCATGGGCTGTTGCCGAAGCCTGATAATGCGGTTAATCCGCTCTCAATCCGCGGGGGCTAAGCTTCTTCCATGCGAATAAATGCGATCACAAACTGGGCCTATGGCGTGACCGTCCTTCTGACGGGGCTTTCCGGTGCCGCCTTCATCCTGTCGACCGACAGCGCGATCAAGGAACGCCAGGCGGTTGAGCAACATCTGGTGCTTGACACGCTCGGCGAAGAGCTTGCGCTCGGGGCTGAAACGCGAAGTGACGAGGCACGTCTTTATGTGATGCGCGGCGACGAGCGCCATCTCGAAGCCTTCCACCGCGCCGAGGAAGAAGAACGCCGGCGCGAGGAGGCGACCAAGACCGCGACCAATCTTGGCGCAACGCCGGCGGAGATCGCCGCCTTGCAGGATATCGTTCGCGAGGCGGAAGCGCTCGACAAGGTCGAGGTTACCGCCATCGAGGCCTACCAGAAGGGTGACCGCGCCGGCGCGCAGGAAAAGCTCTTTGGGCCCGAGCACGAGCGTCTGCAGACCGCCCTTCTTGAGACGGTGGCGCGGTTCAGGGACCTGACCAACGTCCGCACCGGCGCGGCCCTCAACGAGGCGCAGGAGCGCAGCGATTGGTATGCGGCCGCCGCCAAGACGATGCTCGGCATCACCGCCGCCCTGTTCCTGAGCGTGCTCTATTTCATCCTCAAGCGTCGCGTCGCCATGCCGCTCACCCGCATGAGCGGCATCGTCACAAGACTTGCCGAGCAGGATTACGCCGTGGAAGTCCCGCTCGATCGCCGCAGCGACGAGATCGGCGAGATGAACAAGGCGATCCATATCTTCCGCGAAAACGGCCTGGAGCGGGACCGTCTGGACGCGGAGCGGCGGCTGGACCAGCAGACCAAGGATCTCATCCTGCAGATGATGCACCGGCTGCAGGCCTGCCAGAGCCAGGACGAACTGGCCGAGGTCGTCGCCCGTTTCGCGCCGCAGGTCTTTCCCAACCTCGCCGGCCACCTCTATGTGCTGAACGACAGCCGGACGCTCCTGTCGCGCGTCGGTACCTGGCTCGATCCGCAGCACTCGGCGCCGACGTTTCCGTCCAGCGCCTGCTGGGGGCTCCGCCGCGGCCGGCCGCATGTCAGCAACCGTGGCCACAGCGACATCGCCTGCCAGCACCTCGACGATGAAGGCGTGATCGGCCTCTGCGTGCCGCTGACGGCCCAGGGCGACACGATCGGGCTCCTCTACTTCGAGGAACGGTCTGAGGAGGAGTTCGCGGTCGAGGCGTCGCGCCTCTATCTCGAACTGATCGCCGAAAATATCGGGCTCGCCGTCGCCAATCTTCAGCTGCGCGAGAAGCTTACCAATCTCGCCGTCCGCGATGCGTTGACGGGCCTGCTCAACCGGCGCTGCCTCGATGAGGCGCTGAACCGGCAGCCGCGCGGGCAGGCCGGCAAGCCGCTCAGCTGCCTCATGATCGACATCGACCACTTCAAGCGCTTCAACGATGAGTTCGGCCACGATGCCGGCGACGTCGTCATGCAGTATGTCGCGCAGATCATCGTCGACACGGTCGGCGATGCCGGCAGTGCCTACCGTTTCGGCGGCGAGGAGTTCACCGTGCTCATGCCCGACGCCGGCGAAGCCGCGGGCTTCGAGCTTGCCGAGCGGCTGAGGACGCGGATCGGCACGACGCCGCTGTCGCATCGCGGCCGGATTCTGGGCACGGTTTCGGTCTCGGTCGGCGTTGCCTCGGCGCCGGACGATGGGCCTGTAGCCACGCTCCTGACCCGGGCCGATGCCGCTCTTCTCGACTCCAAGAACCACGGCCGAAACCGGAGCGTGCGGGCCTCCGGGCTCGTCTTCGGCGACGACGAAGTGCAGCGCAGCCTCGCCTGATCCCCTGGCCCCCGCAGGTCTGTATCGAAGGGCCTGCCTTGAAACGGGCGCATTCGATGCTATCTATGGCCGCGATAGAAATTTGAACAGGATACACGCATCGATGGATTTCACCCTGACCGCCAAGCCGAACCGTCTTGCCATCAGGGAAAACCGTATCCATGCCTGCTTCGATTTCACTCTCCCGTATTTCGTGGTCCACGCCTGAGGGCCGAAGCCTCCTTTCCGATCTCGACCTGAGCTTTGGTCCTGTTCGCACCGGCCTTGTCGGTCGCAATGGCGTGGGAAAATCCACCCTGCTGCGACTGGTCGAGGGAACGCTGGCGCCGCAGGCCGGCAAGGTCAGCGTCGTCGGTAGCCTCGGCGTGCTCAGCCAGACCGTTCAGGTCGCGGCCGACGAGACCGTCGCCAATCTCTTCGGCGTCACCGACGCGCTTGCGGTTCTGCAGAAAGCAGAAGAGGGGGGCGCCACCATGGACGAGCTGGCTTCCGCCGACTGGACGTTGGAGGCCCGCATGGAGGAAGCGCTGGCGCGCGTCGGTCTGGACGCTTCGGCGGAAACGCGCCTTGCCGCCTTGTCCGGCGGGCAGATGACCCGCGTGAAGCTTGCCGCGCTCGTCTTCAAGGAGCCGGACTTCATCCTGCTCGACGAACCCACCAACAATCTCGACCGCGAGGGGCGGGCGGCCGTCGCTGCGCTGATGGCGGGCTGGCGCGGCGGCGCCATCGTCGTCAGCCATGATCGCGAACTCCTGGAAGAGATGGACGCAATCGTCGAACTGACAACGCTCGGCGCCACCACCTACGGCGGCAATTGGAGCCACTATCGTGAACGCAAGGCGATCGAGCTGGCGTCTGCTCG
Source organism: Ensifer sp. ENS08 (assembly GCF_014852195.1). Classification (NCBI taxonomy): domain Bacteria; kingdom Pseudomonadati; phylum Pseudomonadota; class Alphaproteobacteria; order Hyphomicrobiales; family Rhizobiaceae; genus Ensifer; species Ensifer sp. ENS08. The sequence goes on along the minus strand of NZ_JACVBF010000001.1, from coordinate 854,332 downwards.
CCACGATCTCGCCGATGCCGAGCGGCGTCTGGCTGAGGTCGAGCGCAAGACCCAGGAGACGGCCGAACGCAAGGCGCGCAAGGATGCCGCCGGCCGCCGCAAGCGCGCGAAGGGCGACGAACCGTTGCTCTTGCTCGACGCCAGGAAGGAGCGGAGCGAAAAGACCGGCGGCGACAATGCCCGCCTTGCGGACCGGCGACGGGACCAGGCGGTCGGCGATCTCGTCGAAGCGCGCGAGCGCATCGAAATCCTGCAGCCGCTGACTGTTCGCCTGCCGCCGACCGGACTGCCTGCCGGTCGCAGCGTCCTGCAGGTCGATAACGTCGGCGTTGGCTATGAGCGGAGGAAGCCGGTCGTCGACCGGCTGTCGCTCTCGATCGTCGGGCCGGAGCGCGTTGCGCTTACCGGCCGCAACGGTTCGGGCAAGACGACCCTGCTGTCGCTGCTGACGGGTGATCTGCAGCCATGGTCCGGCAGCGTGCGCCTGCTCGTCGATCACGCCATGCTCGACCAAAAGGTAAGCCTGCTCGATCCCGCGCTCTCTATCCGCGACAATTTTCGGGCCCTCAACGCTGATGCCAGCGAGAACGATTGCCGGGCAGCGCTCGCGCGTTTCATGTTCCGGGCCGACGCTACGCTTCAGATGGTCTCGAGCCTCAGCGGGGGACAGATACTGCGCGCCGGTCTGGCCTGCGTGCTCGGTGGTCGCAATCCGCCGCAGCTCCTGATCCTCGACGAGCCGACCAACCATCTGGATATCGATTCCATCGAGGCGGTCGAGGCGGGGCTCAGGGCTTATGACGGCGCGCTGCTCGTCGTCAGCCACGACCGGGCCTTCCTGGAGGCGATCGGCATCACCAGGCGGATCGAACTTTCCTGACGGGACTATTCCGCCCAGCGCGCGTCGCCGGTAAAGGCGATCGTCAGCCAACGGTCATGGCCGGGATCACCGATCTCCTCGCCGATCTCGGCGCGGATCCGGTCGAGTTCGGCGAGCGTGCCGACCTTGGTTTCGGGCGTTCCGATCATATAGACCTCGATCGTCTTGGAGCGCCCGACCTTGGCGACATAGGTGCGGTAATCGGCAAAGCCGTGGCGTGTGACGGCGTTCGCCGCCGCCTGCCGCACGCGCTCGTCAAGCTCGGCGGGTGCGACGAGGAAGATCTCCTTAAGCGCCTGGAAGACCGTGCGGATCGGCAGCGGGATCAGGCAGAGCGTCAGCACGATCAGGATCGCCGGGTCGACATAGGGCGTGACGTACTCGTAGGCCGTTCCCTTCAAGGCGGCGGCGATCGCAAAGGCGACGAGCAGGGCGGAGGTAATCGCGCCGGACATCGCCCAGGCGCGCACGTCGAGCACCAGGAACTCCGAGCCGATCGGCCGGTTCGCCCGGCGTACATAGAAGAACATGAAGGCGCAGATCACCACGACGACGGCGGCATAGGCGATCGCCCAGTCGAAGGCGAGGTGATTGCCGCCCGACAGAATGGAGCCGACGGCGTTCACCATCGCGTAGAAGGAAAGCAGGGTCAGAAGGCCGGCATTGAAGAGCAGCACCATCGGTTCGATGTGCCAGAAGCCCATCTGGAAGCGCTTGCTCGGTTTCGGGATCAGTTGCGTCACGCCAAGCGCAAGCAGGGTCATAGAGGCGTCGACGGCCGAGAAGACGCCGTCGAACACGATGGAAACCGAGCCCGATAGCAGACCGAAGATAACGCCCGTCACCCCGACGACCACGGTGGCCGCGATCGATTGTTTGAGGACTGTCTGTTCGGTTGGCGCACTCATGATCTTGTTATTACTCCGGTTTTGGTGGGGTGCGTAGGCGTTGGCAGTGTCGAAATGGTGGCAAGACGGGCGGATGGCGCTGCAAGCATAGCGTTTCGGCCAGCCGCAAGACAGCCGCCCAGGGCCTGGTCCGGGGCGTGCAGTTGTCTTTCGCCGGTCGTGGGCTCAGAATTGACGAAAGCCCGCGGCAGGAGAATGGGCTATGGAGGGGACATGATCGTCGAGATGCTGCTCGGTGCTCTCTTCGTGTGCGGCACGGTCGCCCTGACGCTTGCTGCGTACTTCCTGATGCGGCTGATCATGGGCGGCGAGGCCGAGGGCCATGAAAAGGAGCTGGCCAGTTCGGTCATCTTCCGGATCTCGGCACTGCATGGCCTGATCCTTGCGCTCGTGTTCGCGCAGGAGATGGTCGAGTACCAGCAGCTCAAATACGAAATGGCGACCGAAGCCGGCGCTATCGCCGACATCTACTATGATGCCGCACGCTACGGCGAAGGCTTCAAGGCACCGATCCAGCAGGCGATCTCCGCCTACGTGTCCCAGGTGATCGACGGCGAGTGGCAATCATTGGCCGACAAGGGCCGTCTTTCAAATGAGGCCTGGGCGTTCTGGGACAAGGCCTACCAGCATGTGCTGAACCTCGTGCCGGCCGACAAGCGTCAGGAGAGCCTGCGCAGCCAGATGCTGGAGCGGCTGCACGACGTTTCGCAGAGCCGAACCAAGCGGGAAAGCAACGTCGCGGACTCGATCGACAGCATCTTCTGGTTCGCGGCACTCTCCGGCGTGATCTTCATCGCGCTCGCCTACTATGCCTATCCGCCGAGGCGACGGAACCTGCTGCTGCTCTGCCTCTTCGGCGCCTATACCGGCATCATCCTGTTCCTGATCTACGCCTTCTCCAATCCGTATCAGCCGCCGGCAGCACTGGCGCCGGGGCCACTCGAACGGGTACAGGAGCAGATCAACGCGTCGCCCGCGACCGGCGGATAACCGGTCTCAAGCGAACTGCCCCAGCCGCAGCAGGTCTCCCGTGGCGGCGCCATCGTCGAGCGCTGTGGTGCGCGCAGCCTCAGGACGCGGCGGCGGCATGGAATGGCCGATCGCAAACAGAAGCGCACCTGCCGCCGCAAATGCCCCGAACAGCAGGAACATGCCGGCGCCGCCGACGGCGCCAAGCGCAAGGCCGCCGGTGAGCGGCCCGAGGAAGTTTCCAAACGTCGAGAGCGAATGGGCACCGAAATAGGTGCCGCGGTTGCCGGCGTTCGAAATTCCGTCGACCAGCACATATTCCGACGGCACGACCAGCACCTCGCCTATGGTGAAAAGGATCATCGAGGCGACGAGCATTTCCATTCCGGACGAGGCGGCAAAGCCGATTTCGCCGATCAGGAACAGCAGGCTGCCAAGCGACAGCGCGTGCAGGGCGCCGATCCGTTCGATGACGAAGCGGGCCGGCGTGCTGGCGACCAGCACCGTTACCGCGTTGGTCGAAACCAGCAGCGCAAAAAGCGTGACGCCGTCCTCAAAGCCGGTATTGAGATACTGCGACAGGGTCACGGACCACTGACCGTGAACGGCGAGAAGCAGCGTGCCGCCGACGACGAAGAAGACCAGGCGCCGGTCACGCAAGGCGGCGACAAGTCCGCGCCAGCCACCGGCACTCCCTGACGTTCGTTCGGTTTCGATAGCCTGCCTGCTGCTGGCCTCCGGTACCGTGAGCAAGAGTACGAGACCGAAGGCTGCGTGGATGACGCCCGCGATGACGAAAAGCGTCACATAGGCAGCGCCGACCCATACGCCGATCAATGGCCCGATCGCCCAGCCGGCATTGATGGCGAGATAACGCCAGGAGAAAACCTTGAGGCGCAGATGTTCAGGCGCCGCATCGCTCATCAAGGCGCGCGCGACCGGTTCAAAAACGGCGGCGGCAACGGCGGAAACGATGTGGGCCAGCGCGAAGGCGGCGATCGATTGTGCCAGTCCGAGCCCGGCCAGCGCCAGTCCGGCCATGAAGAGTGCGACGGTCAACACGCCTTTTCGGCCAATCCGATCGGAGAGCGTGCCGGCGAAGGGGCTGACGATCGCGCCGAGCAGCGGCCCCACGCCGATCAACGCGCCGATGCTGGCAGGGTTGAGGCCGAAGTCACGCTGGAGGCGGATTGCAAGGAAGGTCAGGCTCATGCCCTTGGCGATCGTCACCACACCGGAGCCCGCGATGAGAAGCAGCGCGACGAAGCGGCCGGCTTTTTCGGAATAGGCAGTCATCACAGGCACCTGCTGGCTGGAAACCGCCCGGTCTCCTTAAGGGATGGGGCGGCGCAAAAGGAAGAAACGCCTATGCGATTACAGCCGGCACGTGTGTTCGGCAAGGGGGCGTCGATTCCCAATGGGGCCCGGCATGAACAGAATAGCCCCGAGGCGGCCGTCGGCCGCCTCGGGGCTATTCGCAACGTGATGGCCGGGCGTTGGCCCGACGACTCAAGCCTTGGCCTGGCGCTCTTGCCAGGCGGCGTAAAGCGGTGTCGTTTCGGCATCGTCGATCGGCACATGGCGGAAGCGCATCGCCTGCTCGGCGAGCGGTTTTGCCAGTTCCGCATAGATCGCTGCGGTCGAGAGGCCAAAGGGTTCGGCGTCGGCATTCGAGTTCGCATAGGCGATCTCGGTGATCCCGGCCATGCGCATGGCCGCCAGGCACATCGGGCAGGGCTGGCCGCTGGCATAGACGGCGGCGCCTTCGAGCCGCGGGGAACGAAGGTTTTGGGCGGCGGAACGCAACGCGTTCAGTTCCGCATGCGAGGTGGGGTCGCCGGATGACAGCATCTCGTTGACGCCGCGACCGACGATCTCGCCATCCTTGACGACGACGGCGCCGAAGGGGCGTCCGCCTTTCTCGATGTTGCGGCGGGCAAGCGTTACTGCCTCGGCCAGATAGGTCTGTTCCTGGGTCATGAGAGTTCTTTCTAGCGTGCGCCGGCGTCGGCCAGCAGCCTCTCGATCTTGCCATAGCCGCGCTGGCGGGCATGGGTCAGCGGGCTGACACCCTCGCCATCGGCAAGGTTCACGTCGGCGCCGGCCTTGATCAGCAGGCGTACGATCTCGGTGTGCTTTTCACCGCCACTGCCGAGGATGATGGCTTCGAGCAGCGCGGTCCAGCCGAGGCGGTTGACGTGATCGACGTCGATGCCGGCTTCGATCAAGGTCTTGACGGTCTCGACATGGCCGCGCTCGGCGGCCGGGATCAGCGCCGTTCCGCCATAGCGGTTGGTGCTCTTAAGGTCGGCGCCATTGGCAAGCGTCAACTTCAGGATGTCGAGATGCCCACGCGCGCCGGCATAGAGATAGGGGCTGTCCTGGATCTTGTCCTTGGCGTTGACGTCGGCGCCGGCCTCGATCAGGGCACGCGCCGCATCGACGCGATTTTCATGGGTGGCGGCGAGCAGCGCCGTCGCACCGCTGGCGTCGCGCGCTTCGATGCTCGCGCCTTCCTTGAGCAGCGCCTTGACCTTGTCTGGATCGCCGGTCTCGGCGGCGGAGATCAGCTGGTTTTCAAGCATCGAGGCCCCCACGGTTTGAGGTGCAAGGCTGAAGGCGGCAATGGATGCGCCGATCAGCGAGCCGAAAAGTCTTGGTCGCATTTGTTCTTTCCGATCATGCGGGCCGGCCGAATGGGTCGGTCGATCGCAATGGTTCCGGTTAAGAGCGGACGAGGAAACCTCGAAAGGGCTCCATCCGTGCCGCTCTTGCTCATCGCAATCTCGTGCTTACTTGAGCCGATCCGTGACCTTTTCAAGGGCGCAAGACACGCGTCGTCGCCGAACCTCTCCCGCGCCCGGCGTGGCCCTCCCGTGTGCGACCATAGGCAGTGCCGCATTCATTTGGAAATTAAATGTATGAATGCTATCAAGTGGAAATATGAATGCTCAACCTTTCGATCTGGATCTGCTGAAAGCCTTCGCGGCGGTGGCCGATTGCGGCGGTTTCACCGCTGCGGCCGGCCGGCTCAATTCCACCCAGTCGACCGTCAGCCAGAAAGTCCTGCGGCTGGAAGAGCAGGCCGGCCATCGGCTGCTCGAGCGCAGCCATCGCCAGGTCCGCCTGACGGAAGCGGGCGAGCAGTTGATCGGCTACGCGCGGCGCATGCTGGCGCTGGACGCGGAAGTGCGGCAGCTTCTCTCGGGCGCATCGGTTGCCGCGACGCTGCGCCTCGGCCTGCCCGAAGACTTTGCCGCCGGCCGCACGACCAGCACACTCGCGGCCTTTGCCCGCCGCCACGAGAACGTCAGACTCGAAGTGACGAGCGGGCTCAGCCGCGAGCTGCGGTCGCTCTATGATCGCGGCGAGCTCGATATCGTCGTCGTCAAGCAGCGCCGCGGCACGGGCGATGCCGTGAAACAGTGGCAGGAAAGCCTGTGCTGGATCGACAGCGCCGCCCATCCTGTTCTGGCGCTCGATCCTCTGCCGCTCGTCGTCTTTCCGCCGCGCGGCCTCTATCGCGACGACATGGTGGCGGCACTGGATGCCTCAGGGCGACGCTGGCGCGTGAGTTATACCAGTTCCAGCCTCGCCAGCATTCAGTCGGCGGTCGCCGATGGGCTGGGCATCAGCCTGCTGCCGGCCCGCGTCGTCCACGACCGGCACCGGACGGTGGGGCCGCAGCAAGGACTGCCGATGATCGAGACGATGGAGATCGCCCTCTATTACCGGCCCGAGGCCGGCGCGCTGGTCACGCAGCTTGCCGAAGACCTCTCGGCGCTCATCGGCGATGACAGTCGGGACGAGGTATGACCTCGCCTTCGTAGCTCACCCCAATCCGTCGGCGGAAATGTCCAGAACGGTATCAGAGCATCGAGCGGCTGAGGCCGCCATCGATGGGCAGCGCCACGCCGGTGATGTAGCTTGCCTGACGGCCCGCGAGGAAGGCTGCGGCCGCCCCGAATTCCGCCGGCGTGCCGTAGCGGCCGATCGGGATGTCGCGTTGGCTGCGGGCTGCGACCGTCTCGATATCGAGCCCTTCGCTTTCGGCGTCCATCCGGTCGAAGCTGAGCGTGCGGTCTGTGGCAAGCCTTCCGGGCAGAAGCAGGTTCACGGTCACGCCGTCGGCAGCGACCTCGCCGGCGAGCGTCTTCAGCCAGCCGGCAACCGCACTTCTGAGCGCATTCGACGCGGTGAGCCCGACGATCGGTTCGCGGATACTGGTGGAGGCGACGGCGATGATGCGCCCGAACTGGCGTTCCCGCATGCCGGGCAGCAGCCGGCCGGCGATGCGCATGCCGGCCAGCACCATGGTCTCGAATTGCGCCCGCCAGAAGTCCGGTTCGATGACCGAGGCAGGTGAGGGCGGCGGCCCGCCGCCATTCAGCACCAGAATGTCGATCGCGCCGAAATCGGCTTCGAGCTGGTCCAGCAGGCCATCGAGGCTTTCGGGCTTCGAGAGGTCGAGGGCGTAGCCGCGCGCCGAAGGGCTGATGTCGCCTGCCACCTTGGCCGCCGATGTCGCGTCGCGGCCGGTCAGCGCCACGATGACGCCTTCGCCGGCGAGAGCCTCGGCAATGCCACGCCCCAGCCCCTTGCTGCCGCCGAGCACCAGCGCGCGTTTTCCAGCGATACCAAGATCCATGACCGACCCTCCTCGATTGCGGAATTCAGAATGGCTTGGCATCCGAGCTACACCAGATTTTCTCGCAGCGGAATCGTTTTGACGTCAGTGGATGTCGGAATGCAAAAGCCCGGCCGCACCGCGGCCGGGCTCTCAAGCGCCCTCCCTCATTCTGTCGCTTAGCGGCAGATGCGGATTTTCTTGTAGTAGCGGTTGCCGTAGCTGTCGTAGCGCTTCACCGTCTTCAGGAAGCAATAGGGTTCGTCCTCGTAGTAGTAGGGTCCGCCATAATAGCTGCCGACGTAGCCGACACGGCCGCTCCAGCCATGACCGTAGTAGCCGTTGCCGAAGCCGATCGAAATACCACCGGCCTGCGACGGTGCTGCAAAGGAGATGGCAGCGGTAATGGCGACAGCGGCTGCGACGATGAACTTGCGCATGATGATCTCTCCTCCGGATGGGTTGGGATGAGCCTTCGTCATCCATGAGACGAAAGTCGCATGAAGCCGAGATATTCGCAGTTCCGGATGGAACAGGATGCTGCCGGCGGTTGCGCTGAACCGCGATCGGCCGGCCACAGTCCGTGCCGGTTGCCGGCCGTTGCGGCCTTCAAGCGGCCTTCGGCGCCGCAGGTTCACGAATGCGGGCCATCGCGAACACGTCGGCCAGCACACCGTTCCTCAGCGCATAGGCCCGGTGCGTACCCTCCATCTCGAAGCCGGCCTTGCGGTAGAGTGCGATCGCGGGCTCGTTGTCGATAAAGACCGTAAGCTCGATGCGGCTGATGCCGAGCCAGTTATCGGCGGCGTCGATCAGAGCGGTCAGCAGCGCCTTACCGATGCCCTCGCCGCGATGGTCGTCGTCGACGCTGATCCCAAGGGCCGCGGAATGATGCCGGCGCCCCTTGCTGCGATGCAGTCCGGCCATGCCGAGGATCCGGTCGGCGCGCTCGGCGACGATGACGACGCTGTCGTCCGAGAGGCTCTCCAACCACTTGCGTGTCTGTTCCGGGGTGGCGAACGGCTGGCGCAGCGTGCCCGAGCGGATGCCCGGCTGGCTCATCAGCGCCGCGATCGCTTCGAAATCGACGACGCGGGCCGCGCGGATGTTGATATCTGAAGGGTCGGTTGCGTCAGTCATTGTTTCCTCTCTTTGGTTCCGAGGAAACAGGTCCCAACCCTGCTCGGCTCGGCAGGGTTGGTGGGGGACATTTCGCTTAAGTCAGCGCAACAGGTCTCCCGCACACCCCTGGGGTATGCGTGCAAAGCACCATGGTGAGAATAGAGCGATTATCCATGCGGGAAGGATAGCAAGCGTGGGTAGAAAGACAAGCCCGCCGCGCCGGTTCGGGCGCGGGCGGGATCAGGTCACCTGCCAGGCGATATAGGCGAGCGTGGCGGCGATGAGCCACAGCGCGATGCGGCCGGAGCGCGTGTGTTTCGCTTCCGCCTTGCCGATCGCATGCGCGGTCTCGGCGTCGAAGCGCAGACCGTTTTCGCTCATCGCCATGATCTCGCTCGAAAACTTCTCCGTGCGGGCGGCGATTTCGGGCGCGGCTTCAGCCAGCCTGAGTGCGGCATGCAGGCCGTCGCGCAAATCGGTGACGATGCGCTTCGGTCCGAGATTGTCGCGGATCCATTTTCCGACGACCGGCTCGGAGGCCTTCCACATGTTGAAGCGCGGATTGAGCGTGCGTGCGACCCCTTCGACGACCACCATGGTCTTCTGCAGCATGACGAGCTCGGGGCGCGTCTGCATGTCGAAGAGCTCAGTGACCTCGAAGAGCAACGTCAGCAGCTTCGCCATCGAAATGGTTTCGGCCGGCTGGCCGTGGATCGGCTCGCCGATCGCGCGGATCGCCTGGGCGAAACTCGCAGCATCGTGGTGCGAAGGCACATAGCCCGCCTCGAAATGCACGTCGGCCACGCGCTGGTAGTCGCGGGTGATGAAGCCGAAGAGGATCTCGGCCAGGAACCGGCGTTCCTTCTTGCCGAGGCGGCCGACGATGCCCATGTCGACGGCGACGATATGGCCGGCATCGTCGACGAAGAGATTGCCCTGATGCATGTCGGCATGAAAGAAGCCGTCGCGCAGGGTGTGGCGCAGGAAGGACTGGATCAGCACTTCGGCTAGAAGGTTGAGGTCGTGGCCTGCGGCCTTCAAGCCCTCGATGTCCGACATCTTGACGCCGTCGATCCACTCCATGGTGACGACGTCGCGCCCGGTCCGCTCCCAGTCGACCTTCGGCACGCGGAAGCCGGAATCGTCCTTGGTGTTCTCGCCAAGCTCGGAAAGGGCGGCCGCCTCCAGACGAAGATCCATCTCGATCTTCGTCGTCTGTTCCAGCGTCTTGGTCACCTCGACCGGCTTCAGCCGGCGGGTGTAGGGCAGGAAACGCTCCTGCATGTGGCTGACGAGATACATCGCCTCGATGTCGGAGGCGAAGCGCTGCCGCACGCCGGGACGGATGACCTTGACCGCGACCTTCTCAGGGCCGCTGTCGCGCATCACGATCGCCGGGTGCACCTGAGCGATCGAGGCCGCGGCCATCGGCTCGGAAAACTCGGCATAGAGATCATCGACCGTCCGGCCGAGTGATCCCTCGATCGCGGCCTTCGCCTCGTTCTGCGGGAAGGTCGCCATGCGGTCCTGCAACAGCGACAGGTCTGCGGCAAACTCCGCGCCAACGACGTCGGGGCGGGTTGCGAGGAACTGGCCGATCTTCACATAGGAGGGGCCGAGCCGGGCGACGGCGCGCGACAGCCGGTCGCTACGCTCCTCTCCCGGTACTCTGCGCCGCGCCAAAAGTCCGGCCGCCTTCTGGGCGAAACGGGCAAAGGGTGGCAGGTGCTCCGTCGGGACGGCCGAGACGACGCCTTCGCGCACGAGAACCCAGCCGATCCGCGCGAGGCGGATATATGCTCCAGGCGTGCTCATCGGGATCAGATTTTCCAGCCGGAATGCAGCGCTGCGATGCCGCCGGTGTAATTGGTGAAGGAGACGCGCGAGAAGCCCGCTTCCTTGATCATCGTCGCGAAGTCCTTCTGGTTCGGAAACTTGCGGATCGATTCCACCAGATACTGGTAGGGCGCTTCATCGCCGGTGATCAGCTTGCCGAACTTCGGGATCGCGTTGAACGACCAGGCATCATAGAAGCGGTCGAGCAGCGGCATTTCCACTTCGGAGAACTCCAGCACCAGCAACCGGCCGCCGCGCTTCAGCACCCGGTATGCCTCCCTCAGCGCCACGTCGATGCGCGGCACGTTGCGGATGCCGAAGGCAATCGTATAGGCGTCGAAGGTATTGGCCTCGAAAGGCAGGTCCTCGGCATTGGCTTCGACGAAATCGAGATTGGCGGAGAGCTTCTTCTTCTCGGCGCGCTCGGCGCCGACGGCCAGCATCGAGCCGTTGATGTCGAGCACCGTCGAATGCGCCTTGCGGTCGGAGGCTTCGATGATGCGGAAGGCGATATCGCCGGTGCCGCCGGCAACGTCGAGCGTCCTGTAGCCCTCGCGGCGTGGCGGGTTGAGGGCCGCGATCATCGCATCCTTCCAGGCGCGGTGCAGGCCGGCCGACATCACGTCGTTCATGATGTCGTAACGCTTGGCCACCTTGTGGAAGACGTCGTTGACAAGCGGCTGCTTCTCGCCCGTGCCGACGTTGCGGAAACCGAAAGATGTTTCCATGCCGCCATCGGCCGATACGCGCTGATCCGTCATACGAAGAACTCCACCTGAACCAATTTTTCCGGCACCATAGCGAAAAGGCCCGTCACACGCTATCTCGTGGGCGGGACTGCGGCTGCGGCATAGCGCACCCCTATAGGATAAGAAGGCCGCCAAGGAAATGCCAACCACCGCATCCGGTGGCTGAGATCGAAGGAGTGCATTCATGCCGGAGTTGCCCGAGGTCGAAACCGTCAAGCGCGGCCTGGCGCCGACCATGGAAGGCGCGCTGCTCGTGAATGCGGAATTGCGCCGTCCGGATCTCAGGTTTCCGTTCCCGGAGAATTTCTCCTCGACCGTTGCCGGCCAGCGCATCGTCTCGCTGTCGCGCCGCGCCAAGTATCTGATGATCGATCTGGAAGCCGGCGACGTGATCATCGCCCATCTGGGCATGTCCGGTTCCTTCCGCATCGAGGCGGGGCCGGCGGCAACAACGCCCGGCGAATTCCACCATCCGCGCGGCAAGGATGAAAAGCACGATCACGTCATCTTCCATCTCGACGGTGCGCAAGGCCCGGTGCGGGTGATCTACAACGACCCGCGCCGCTTCGGCTTCATGGACCTTGCTCGCCGCGACACGGTGGCGAGCCACGCCTATTTCCGCGCGCTCGGCGAGGAGCCGACCGGAAACGTGCTCGATGCCGCCTATCTCGCCGCACGCTTTTCCGGCAAGGCGCAACCGCTGAAGGCGGCGTTGCTTGACCAGAAGAACATCGCCGGTCTCGGCAATATCTATGTCTGCGAGGCGCTCTGGCGCTCGCACCTGTCGCCGCTGAAACCGGCCGGCGCGCTCGTCGACAAGCGCGGCAAGCCGAAGGAAGGGCTCGTGCGCCTGACGGATGCGATCCGCGAGGTCATCGCCGATGCCATAGCCGCCGGAGGATCGTCGCTGAAGGACCATATCCAGGCCGACGGCTCGCTCGGTTACTTCCAGCACTCCTTCTCCGTCTATGACCGCGAAGGACAGGCTTGCCGCACGCCCGGCTGCGACGGTACGGTCGCCCGCATCGTGCAGGCGGGACGCTCAACCTTCTATTGCCCGCACTGCCAGAAATGAACGCCAGTCCGTGAGCGGTCTGGTGCATGAACCGGAGGAAACAGAAATGACCTACGAAACGCTGCTGGTCGAAACACGCGGCCGCGTCGGCCTGGTGACGCTCAATCGTCCGCAGGCGCTGAATGCGCTGAACTCGACCGTGATGCGCGAGCTTGCCGCGGCGCTGAAGGCCTTCGACGCCGACAAGGAGATCGGCGCCGTGGTCCTCGCCGGCTCGGAGAAGGCGTTTGCCGCCGGCGCCGACATCAAGGAGATGCAGGCGCTCGATTTCGTCGACAGCTATCTCGGCGACTTCATCGGCGGCTGGGACCAGGTGGCGGCAGCTCGCAAGCCTTTGATCGCTGCCGTTTCCGGCTACGCGCTTGGCGGCGGCTGCGAGCTGGCGATGATGTGCGACTTCATCATTGCGTCCGAGACCGCGAAGTTCGGCCAGCCGGAAATCACCCTCGGCGTCATTCCCGGCATGGGCGGCTCCCAGCGCCTGACGCGCGCCGTCGGCAAGGCGAAGGCCATGGACCTGGTGCTGACCGGCCGGATGATGGATGCGGCCGAGGCCGAACGCGCGGGACTCGTTTCGCGTGTGGTGGCGCCGGAGAAATTGATGGAGGAAGTGCTCACCGCTGCCGAGAAGATCGCCTCCTTCTCGCTGCCCGCGGTGATGATGGCCAAGGAGGCCGTAAGCCGCTCGCTGGAGCTGACGCTTGCCGAAGGCCTGCGTTTCGAGCGTCGGCTCTTCCACTCGCTGTTTGCGACCGAAGACCAGAAGGAAGGCATGGCCGCCTTCGTCGCCAAGCGCAAACCGGAGTTCAAACATCGCTAGCCCAGAGCACGGCGCGCAGATTCTGGAAATTGCGCGTTGACGGGGCGGCGGTTTCCCGCTATACGCCGCCCTCAGTTTGGAACGCCATTCTGGGCTTTCCGGAAATACTCCCGAATTGCTTTGATGACAGGTCGCAGTGACCCGGCACGGCGAGGGGCGGAGTTCATGTCAGTTTTCGAAGAGAGGCACAAATGGCCAATACAACTTCGGCGAAAAAGGCGACCCGCAAGATCGCACGCCGCACCGCAGTGAACAAGGCCCGTCGTTCGCGCGTTCGCAACTTCATCCGCAAGGTCGAAGAAGCGATTGCAACCGGCGACCAGGCAGTTGCAGCCGCAGCGCTCAAGGCAGCTCAGCCCGAGCTGATGCGCGCAGCCACCAAGGGCGTCCTGCACGCCAACACTGCATCGCGCAAGGTTTCGCGTCTTGCACAGCGCGTAAAGTCGCTTTCGGCCTAATCCGGCTAAGAAAAATCTGTTAATCGAGAGCCCGGCCCTTGCGCCGGGCTTTTCGGATTCATACTTCTGTCATCGCGATGGTTAATCTGGCGGCTTGGGCTTATGTCAGTGCGATGACAAGATTTATATAATTATTTCAATGGCTTGTGAGAGGTCCTTATCAAAAGGATGTCTCTGACTGGGGCTCCGTTCGGCCCATTCTGAGTCAAGCGAATTTTTATTTTTTTTCTTTTTCGCCAGCTAAGCAAAGAGCGAAAAATCAAAACCCTTGATTCAACAGGGATTCTTCTCGGACTCGGAATGCGGCAAGCAAATGGCGGCCGGAGAGTCAACGGCCAGCGCTTAAGGTTGCGTAAAAATCGCGATTGATCTTGCCCATCGATCCTGCCTAAATGCCCTCCACAGGGGACACGGACCACATCTGTAAAAAGAAGCAAAAGAGGCCATTTCGAAGAAATGGTTTCGATGTTTCTGTCCTTTGTATCAGGGCGGCTCCGCGTCGTTCAATCAGACAAGTCGAAGGTGAAAAAACCGGATGGTTCATACCACTCCGGACGGGAAACTTTCGTCCTGTGATTGTGAGGCGGCCATCTGCAGCACCTGCGTCCGGTCGGACGCCTAGAGGTCGCTGCGGCGCTTTGACGGCTGCCTGTCTTGCCCTTTGATCGGCTACGACAAAGGAGAGATGCAGGAGGCCTCGATGGAGGGTGCAAGCGGCGCCCGACGCGAGGCCAAGGTCCAACGCGCGGCTCATCGCTTCGTACGAGGGTGCGACGAGCTGTTGACGAGGAGGAGGATCCGGTACGGCGCGGGAGCGCGTCGAAGGGATTGTTGACGAGAGGCGCGAGGGGACATCCTCCGGCCCAGCAGGGCAGGTGGGTGCGCGTAGCGCGCAGCGAGGCGGGAGATGAGGAGCCCGGCGTCGTCTGCGACTGTGACGTTCGGCGAAAGCGGCATGGCCCATACGGGCGCCGCGGTCGACGGACATAAGAGATGAGGCCGGCAGCGATGACGGCATCTGAACATGAATTGGAAGGCGGCAAAATGCAGATGAATTTGGTGACGGCGGGCGCACTTCAGAAAGAAGGAGACGCATTTCAAGCCGGAAGCAATCTATCTCAGGCGGCGGGGGAAAAAACCGACATGAGGCACGACGCACTGTTCGAGCGGGTAAGTGCGCGTCTCAAAGCTCAAGTCGGTCCGGATGTCTTTGCAAGCTGGTTTGGGCGTCTGAAGCTCCATTCCGTATCCAAGAGCGTTGTGCGCCTTTCGGTGCCGACCACGTTCCTGAAGTCCTGGATCAACAACCGTTATCTTGACCTCATCACCTCGATCTTCCAGCAGGAAGACGGCGAGATCATGAAGATCGAGATCCTGGTGCGCACGGCAACCCGTGGCGCCCGTCCGACCACCCAGGAAGAAGCGCTGCCGCAGGCGGCAGAAGCAGCTCCGGCTCAGCCCGCGCGCCGTCCGGCCGCAGCCCAGCCGGTGGCAACCGTTGCCGCGGCGACTGTCGCAAGCATGCAGAGGCCGACCCAGGCGCCGCTCTTCGGCTCGCCGCTCGACCAGCGCTACAATTTCGAAAACTTCGTCGAGGGTTCCTCGAACCGCGTGGCGCTTGCCGCCGCCCGGACGATTGCGGAAGCCGGCGCCGGTGCGGTGCGGTTCAACCCGCTCTTCATCCATTCGAGCGTCGGTCTCGGCAAGACGCACCTTCTGCAGGCGATTGCCATCCAGGCGCTGCAGAGCGCGCGTGCGCCGCGCGTCGTCTACCTGACGGCCGAATACTTCATGTGGCGTTTCGCCACCGCGATCCGCGACAACGACGCGCTGTCCTTGAAGGAGTCGCTGCGCAACATCGATCTCCTGATCATCGACGACATGCAGTTCCTGCAGGGCAAGTCGATCCAGCATGAGTTTTGCCACCTGCTGAATATGCTGCTCGATTCCGCCAAGCAGGTCGTCGTCGCAGCCGACCGCGCACCGTGGGAACTGGAATCGCTCGACAGCCGCGTTCGTTCGCGTCTCCAGGGCGGCGTCGCCATCGAGATGGACGGCCCGGACTACGACATGCGCCTGGAAATGCTGAAGCGCCGTCTGGACACGGCCCGTCAGGACGACGGTTCGCTCGACATTCCCGGCGAAATCCTGAGCCATGTGGCACGCAACGTGACCGCCAGCGGCCGCGAACTGGAAGGTGCCTTCAACCAGCTCCTGTTCCGCCGCTCCTTCGAGCCGCAGCTCTCGCTCGAGCGCGTCGATGAATTGCTCGGCCACCTCGTCAACGCCGGCGAACCCCGCCGCGTGCGCATCGAGGACATCCAGCGCGTCGTCGCCAAGCACTACAACGTCTCGCGCCAGGAGCTCGTCTCCAACCGCCGCACCCGTGTCATCGTCAAGCCGCGCCAGATCGCGATGTATCTGTCGAAGACGCTGACGCCGCGCTCCTTCCCGGAGATCGGCCGTCGCTTCGGCGGACGCGACCACACGACCGTGCTGCACGCCGTGCGCAAGATCGAGGAGCTGATTTCGGGCGACACCAAGCTCAGCCATGAGATCGAGCTGCTGAAGCGCCTGATCAACGAATAGTCGAGGCGCATTGCCGCAAAAAAAGCCCGGGTTCGCCCGGGCTCTTTTATGTTACCGGACCGCTTTCAGTGCCGGCCGCGGCGGACGCTTGGTCGCCGCATTCCCCACACCCTGCTCGGCTCGTGCCTGTTCGATGATCCAGGCGCGAAAGGCCGTGACCGGCGGGCGGTCGAGTGCGGCCGGCGGGTAGACGAGATGGTAGGCAAGCCCGGTCATCACGCCCTCAGGGAAGGGGGCTTCCAGCACACCCTCCGCAAGCTCGCGCGTGACCAGCGACAGGCGCACCAATGCAACGCCGTCGCCGGCCTTGGCCGCCTCGATCGCGCCGTTGCTGTTGACGAAGACCGGCCCTCGCCCGGCGTCCACCCCGTCGGCGCGCGCCGCATCCAGCCACAGCCTCCAATCCTGACGATGGACGTCGTGCAAGAGCACATGCGCGGCAAGGTCACCCGGCATGTCGAGTGGGTTCCTGGCCCGTAGGGCCGGGTGAAGGACCGGCACCGGGTCGTCATCGATCAATCGTTCGCTCACAAGACCGTCATAGCGGCCAAGCCCATGACGGATGGCGATGTCGACCCCATCGCTGTTGAAGTCGGTCAGCCGATTGGTGGTGCTGATGCGCACGTCGATGCCGGGCACCTGTAACTCGAAGGCGCCGATGCGCGGCACCAGCCATTGCGCGGCAAAGGTGGGCGTGCAGCTGACCGTCAGCACCGGCGCACGCTTGCGCGCCGTCAGTTCCTCGGTCGCCTCGCGCATCATTCGGAACGCGCGTCTGAGCGTTGCGAAATAGGTGCTACCGTCCTCCGTCAGCGCCAACTGTCTCGGCCGGCGCTCAAACAGCGTCACTGCTAACGCCTGCTCCAGTTCGCGCACCTGCAGGCTGACGGCGCCAGGCGTCACGTTCAGTTCTTGCGCGGCCTTGGTAACGCTTAGATGTCGCGCGGTGGCCTCGAAGGCGCGAAGCGAGGCAAGCGAAGGAAGGTATGTCGACATGGTTTAGACAAACTCAATCATGCGGCGAGAAATGATCGTTTGTTCGAAGCCCAATATCCTGAGAATAATGGCACAAAGTCAAGATGGTCGATGCCATCACGGTTTAGCCTGACAAACAAACGAGGGTTAAGGCAATGACACAAGCAACGCAGGCCAAGGTCATGGGCTCCCGGGAATGGGGCATGTTGATCCTGCTCTCCATTCTGTGGGGCGGTTCCTTCTTCTTCATCGGCGTCGCCGTCAAGGCGTTGCCTCCGGTCACGATCGTGGCGCTCCGCGTCAGTCTCGCGGCGCTCGCGCTGCTCGCCTTCGTTCGGTTGATGGGACTGTCGATGCCGCGCGACCCGCGCGTTTGGCTCGCCTTCTTCGGGATGGGGCTGCTCAACAATCTCATCCCTTTCTCGCTGATCGTCTGGGGGCAGACGCATATCGCAAGCGGCCTTGCCTCGATCCTCAACGCCACCACGCCGCTGTTCGGCGTGATCGTCGCGCATCTCCTGACCGATGACGAGAAGCTGACAGCCAACCGGTTTGCAGGCGTCGTCGTCGGCTTCCTCGGGGTCGCGATGATGATTGGCCCGGCAGCGCTCGGTGGGCTCGGTTCGAACCTGCTTGCCCAGGTCGCCGTGCTCGGCGCAGCGCTCTCCTATGCGCTCGCCGGTGTCTTTGCCCGCCGCTTCAAGCGCATGGGCGTGGTGCCGATCGTGACGGCGACCGGTCAGGTCTCGGCCGCAAGCATCATGCTGGTCCCGCTGTCGCTGCTGATCGATCATCCCTGGACGCTTCCCATACCCGGCTTCGACGTCTGGGCGGCGATCGTCGGCATCGCGCTGATTTCCACGGCGCTCGCTTACGTCCTGTTCTTCCGCATCCTGGAAACGGCCGGTGTCACAAACCTGATGCTGGTGACCTTCCTGATCCCGGTCAGCGCCATCCTGCTTGGCGCTTTGTTCCTCGGCGAAACGCTGGAACTCAAGCACTTCCTGGGCATGACCTTGATCGCGGCCGGTCTGGCGGCGATCGACGGGCGGCTTCTGCGCCTCTTTTCCCGGCCGGCCATCGACACCAAGTTAGAGTGCCGCGACAACGCTTGAGCATTTCTGATTTGCACGCATTGCGGGCCGGTGGGCGAAAGCACCACCGGCCCTGTTTTTTTCATCCGGGTTGTCGGCTATTGCTTGCCGCCACCGTCTTTGTTTCAGGAGCTGGAGTTCCGATGCTTTACGCCGTGTTTTGCTACAATCAAGAAGATGTCACGAACGCCTGGACCAAGGAGCAGGACGAAAAAGTCATGCATGATCTGTTGGCCGTACAGAGCAAATATGCGGAGGCAGGCCGGCTTGGGCCGGTGGCGCGCTTGATGCCGACGACGGCGGCGACGACGCTCCGGCACAGTCACAGCGAGACGATCGTAATCGATGGCCCGTTTGCCGAGACGAAAGAGCAACTGCTCGGTTTCTATGTCATCGACTGTGCGTCTCTCGATGATGCGCTCGAGTTCGCCCGTGATCTGAGTTCTGCCAATCCGGCCGCCGGCTCCTATGAAATCCGTCCTCTTGCCATCTACAAACCCAGTGAGCTTGCTTCATGACAGACACAGCCTGGATAGACCTCGCTCTCGTTTCGGCCCGGCCGCAGGCCGTGGGCGCGCTGTTGCGCTATTTCCGCAACCTCGACACTGCCGAAGAAGCGTTTCAGGAGGCCTGTATCCGGGCTTTGAAGACCTGGCCGAAGAGCGGCCCGCCGCGCGACCCCGCCGCCTGGCTGATCTTCGTCGGCCGCAACAGCGGCATCGACAAGGTGCGCCGCCAGTCCCGCGAGACGGCGCTGCCGCCGGAGGAAATTCTTTCCGACCTCGAGGATCAGGAGGGCGCGCTCGCCGACCAGCTCGACGGCTCCCACTATCGCGACGACATTCTTCGCCTGCTGTTCGTCTGCAGCAATCCGGCGCTGCCGGCAACGCAGCAGATCGCGCTGGCGCTGCGCATCGTCTCGGGCCTTTCGGTCAAGCAGATCGCCCGCGCCTTCCTCGTCAGCGAGGCGGCGATGGAACAGCGGATCACGCGGGCCAAGTCGCGTGTCGCGGCCGCCGGCCTTGCCTTCGAGACCCCGGATGCGGCCGACCGGTCAGATCGGCTCGCCGCCGTCGCCACGATGATCTACCTCGTCTTCAACGAGGGCTATTCGGCGATGAACGGCCCGGAAAGCGTCTCGGCCGACCTGTGCCAGGAGGCGATCCGGCTCGGACGCCTGCTGCTTCAGCTTTTCCCGGCCGAGCCGGAGATCAAGGGGCTGACGGCGCTCATGATGATCCAGCATTCGCGGGCGCGCGCCCGCTTCGACGCCGATGGCGCCGTCATCCTGCTTGATGACCAGGACCGCAGCCTGTGGGACCGCTCGCTGATCGACGAGGCCTTGGCGCTGATCGACAGGGCGATGCAGTACCGCCAACCGGGCGCCTACCAGATCCAGGCGGCGATCGCGGCGCTGCATGCCCGCGCCGAGCGTGCGGATGAGACCGACTGGGCGCAGATCGACCTGCTCTACCAGGCGCTCGAGCGGCTGCAGCCCTCTCCGGTGATCACGCTCAATCGCGCAGTGGCGGTTTCGAAGCGTCAGGGGCCGGAAGTCGCGCTGGCGATGATCGCGCCCTTGGCGGAAAAGCTCTCCGGCTATTTCTATTTCCATGGCTTGAGCGGCCATCTCCTGAAGCAGCTCGGCAAGGTCCGCGAGGCGCGTGTGGCCTTCGACCATGCGATTGCGCTTGCGACCAACGCGGCCGAATGCGCTTACATCCGCATGCAGCTCGACAAGCTCGATGAAACGCCTGGTATCGAGATCTCCGAAAGAAAAATCTGACGGTGCCTGTCGGGATCCCTCATGCGCTTTCGTCCTTGGACCGAGAACGAAATCCAAGGAGAGAAATCAGTGACCACCAGCCTCGTTATGCCCGCCCCAACGGCAAAGTCGATCATCCTCGGCCGCTTCCTCAGCGGCGTGCTAGTCGCCTTCCTGATTTTCGATGCCGTCATCAAGCTTGTGCCGCTTGCTGTCGTCACCGAAACCATGGTCGCGCTCGGCTATTCCGCCGACCAGGGTCTGGCGCGGCTGCTCGGCATTCTCACATTGTTGTGCACGGTGCTCTATGTGATCCCGCGCACCTCGATCCTCGGCGCCATTCTGCTCACCGGCTATCTCGGCGGGGCGATGGCGACGCATCTGCGGGCCGGCAGCCCGCTCTTCACCCATCTGCTTTTCGGCTTCTATCTCGGCGTGATCGCCTGGGGCGGCCTCTGGCTTCGGGATCCGCGGCTGCGCGCCCTCATTCCCTTCAGCAACTGACAGAAACGGAGCGCTCGAAAGACGACCCTGACCAAAACAGTCAACGACTACATTGCCGGCCTCTCCGGTGTCCCGGCCGACGTGGCGAAGCGCCTGCATGGTGCCCTCCTGGCCACAGGCGCGCTCAATGACGCCGTCAAATGGGGCCATCCCATCTATGAGGCCGGCGGCGCGGTCTGTCTGCTCAAGGGGGCAAAGGATTACGTGACCTTCGGTTTCTGGCGCGGCGCCGAGATGCTTGATCTCGACGCACGCCTGGAGAAGGGCGGCGGCAAGGGCGACATGGCCTATATTCGCCTGCGCACCACCGATGACGTGGACGACGCTCAGGTCGCCCGGCTGGTGGCTAGGGGCATCGAGCTCAACCGGCTGAAGGGCGATCCGATGAAAGCCGCCTAGACGAAACAAACTTGCATCGTGGCCGAAGAAACAGAGCGCCTTTATCGGCTGCGATGCAATATCTCTTCACGGGAACAGGAATTCACGCCAGATCCCGCGAGGCAGCCATGATCCTCTACTATCAAACCCACTCTCCCTTCGCCCGCAAGGCGCTTGTCTTTGCTCACGAGATCGGCCTTGCCGACCGGCTGAAAGTCATCCACCACGAGACGAGCCCAACGCGGCGCAACGACGAGGTCTATGCCGAAAACCCGCTCGGCAAGGTTCCGGTGCTGTTGCGTGAGGGCGAAGAGCCGATCTTCGACAGCGATGTCATCTGCGCCTATCTCGATACGCTGCACGAGGGACGCAAGCGGATCCCCGAGGTCGGCGAACCTCGATGGCGGGCGCTGCGCATGCAGTCGGTGGCGCAGGTTCTTGCCCAGACCGGGATCGGCTTGCGCTGGGAGTGGGAGAGGCGCCCCGAACATCTGCGCTATCCGGAACTCGCCAAGGGCTACGAAGAAAAGATCGAGGCGACCTACGATTGGCTGGAGCAGACGTTATCGCCCGAGGAAGACGTGGATATCGGGCAGATCGCGCTGGCGACGGCACTGTCCTGGATGGCGTTTCGCAACCTGCCGTCGTTTCGCAACCGTCCGAGGCTGACCCGCTGGTTCGATGCATTCGAAGGCCGGCCGTCGATGCAGGCCACGCCGCTGTCAGGTGAAACGTTCGATTGAGTCTGTAGCCGGCGAAGACCGCCTGCCCTCAGGGGCAGGCGAGATCCGCGACCACGGCGTCGAGGATCAGCATGCCGGCCGGCGTGCAGCGCAGGCGCGAATTGCCCAGCCGCTCGATGAAGCCGTGATCGATCAGGAACTGCTCGCGCTCCGGGTCCGGGTCGCGGCCGGACAGCGTCTGCCATCGCGCCAAGTCGACGCCTTCCTTGAGGCGCAGACCCATCAGCAACAACTCGTCGGACTGTGCTTCGAGATCGAGGGATTCCCGCTCGATCATGCCGTGACCATGGGTCTCGACGAGCCGCAGCCATTCCTCCGGCTTGCGCTCCGTAGAGGTAGCGATCTTGCCATTGCCGATGCCCAGGCGCCCGTGGGCGCCCGGGCCGATGCCGGCATAGTCGCCGTAGCGCCAATAGGTGAGGTTGTGCCGGCTCTCGGCACCCGGGCGGGCGTGGTTTGAAACTTCGTAGGCCGGCATGCCGATGGCGGCGGTAATGTCCTGCGTCGCCTCGTAAAGCACTGCCGACTGCTCGCCATCAGGCACGATCAGCTTGCCGGCCTTGTGCAGGCCGTAAAAGGGCGTGCCTTCCTCGATCGTCAGCTGGTAGAGCGACAGATGGTCGACCGCATAGGAGACGGCTTCCTTCAGCTCACGCTCCCATTCTTCGACCGTCTGGTTCGGACGGGCATAGATCAGGTCGAAGGACATGCGCGGGAAGATCTCGCGCGCCAGCCGGATCGCCTTCAGCGCGTCCTCGACATTGTGCAGCCGTCCGAGGAACTTCAGATCGCGGTCGTTCAGCGCCTGGACGCCGAGCGAGACGCGATTGACACCGGCAGCGCGGTAGCCGTGGAAACGCGTCGCTTCGACGCTCGACGGGTTCGCCTCCATGGTGATTTCGATGCCGTCTGG
The DNA here is from genome assembly GCF_014852195.1 of Ensifer sp. ENS08. Taxonomy (NCBI): domain Bacteria; kingdom Pseudomonadati; phylum Pseudomonadota; class Alphaproteobacteria; order Hyphomicrobiales; family Rhizobiaceae; genus Ensifer; species Ensifer sp. ENS08. Next base: position 831,927 of record NZ_JACVBF010000001.1, on the reverse strand, counting down.
CACATGCCAATGGCGAGCGATGCCTTGGAGGATGGCATCGACCGTCGACGGCTCCATCAAGGACGGCGTGCCGCCGCCCATGAAGACGCTGGTGACCGTGCGCGGGCCGGAGAGTTCGCGCACCTCTTCCATTTCCTTAAGGAAAGCTGCAACGAAACGCGGCTGGTCCACCGGCTGGTGGCGCACATGGCTGTTGAAGTCGCAATAGGGGCACTTGGCCGCGCAGAACGGCCAATGCACGTAGACCCCGAAACCGGGGTCCATGCCGTCACCGATCGCCGATAGCGTGGCAGTTTGCATTATTGCGTCTCTCATGGTCACTTTCAGTAGAGAGCGGGATGCGGGCGGAAAACCGCACGCACTTTTCCTCATCCCGCTCAGATCAGGCTCCGAGGCAGGTCTCGGCAAAGATCTTGAAGGCGCGGGCGCGGTGCGACAGAGCCTCTTCGTCACCCGGTTTCCAGCCGTGTTTCTCGTCGGCGCTCATCTCGCCGAAGGTGGTCTCGTAGCCCTTGGGCTGGAACACCGGATCATAGCCGAAGCCCTGGCCGCCACGCGGCGGCCAGACGACGAAACCTTCGACCTCGCCGCGGAAGAGCTCGACATGACCGTCCGGCCAGGCAAGGCAAAGAACCGAGACGAAACGGGCGGTGCGCTCGGAAGGCGTTTTGGCGCCTTTCTCCTGCAGCGCATCTTCGACCTTCTGCATGGCCATGGCGAAGTCGCGGCTGCCATCTTCGCGCTCGGCCCAGTTGGCCGTATAGACGCCGGGCGCTCCATCGAGCGCGTCGATTGCGAGACCAGAATCGTCCGAAAGTGCCGGCAGGCCGGAGGCCTTGGCCGAGGCGAGCGCCTTGATCGCGGCGTTCTCCTCGAAAGTGGTGCCGGTCTCGTCGGGCTCGATGAAGTTGAGGTCTGCGGCCGACTTCGCCTCGAAGCCGAGCGGGCCGATGAGATCGCGGATTTCGCGGATCTTGCCGGCGTTGTGGCTGGCGACGATCAGCGTCTTGTTGTCCAGTTTGCGCATGGTGTCTCGTTTCGTGTTCATTCGATGGACCAGAGGCCCGGTTCCGCACATTCAAGGCTGTTGCCGGCCGGGTCGCGGAAATAGAAGGACCGCGCCCCGTTCGGCCAGCGGGTGTCCGCTTCGATCGCGATGCCCGCCGCTTCCAGTTTCGCCTTCCAGGCGTCCAGCGCTGCGGCGGAAACCCGGAAGCACATGTGGCCCTGGCCGCTCGTGCCGTGCGGGATCGGCGGCTTCAGCGTTTCGGCCGGATTGAAAATCAAAAGCACGCCCGGTCCGCAGCGATAGAAGACGTGGCGGTTGCCGGCACGCGTGATCTTTGCGAGCCCGAGAATGCCACCGTAGAAGGCCTCGGCGGCATCGAGATCACCCACGTAAAGGGCGGTCTCGAGAATGCCTTCCAGCGCCGGGGCCATCTTGACGTTCCTTCCTCAGCCGGCGATCGCCTGCTTCTGCAGCGCGACCAGTTCGGCAATGCCCGTCTTGGCAAGGCCCATCAGGCTCGCGAATTCCTCTTCCGAGAACGGCTTGCCTTCGGCCGTGCCCTGGATCTCGACGATGCCGCCGGAGCCGGTCATAACGAAGTTGGCGTCGGTCTCGGCAGCGGAATCTTCGAGGTAATCGAGATCGATCACCGATTGGTTGGCGAAGATGCCGCAGGAAATGGCCGCGACATGATCCTTCAGGACCTTCTCGACCTTGACCATGTTGCGGGCTTCCATCCACTTCAGGCAGTCGTGGAGCGCGATCCAGGCGCCGGTGATCGAGGCAGTGCGCGTGCCGCCATCGGCCTGGATGACGTCGCAGTCGATCGAGATCTGGCGTTCGCCGAGCGCCGGCAGATCGACCACGGCGCGCAGCGACCGGCCGATCAGCCGCTGGATTTCCTGGGTGCGACCGCTCTGCTTGCCGCTGGCTGCCTCGCGCCGCATGCGCTCGCCGGTGGCGCGCGGCAGCATGCCGTATTCCGCCGTCACCCAGCCCTTGCCGCCATTGCGCAGCCAGGCCGGAACCTTTTCCTCAAGGCTTGCGGTGCACAGCACATGCGTGTCGCCGAACCGCACCAGACAGGAGCCTTCCGCATGCTTGGAAAAATTGCGCTCGAAAGAAACCTTGCGCATTTGATCGGTTTTTCTGCCGGATGGCCGCATCGTCAACTCCTATCGTATCTCGTGAGCCTTCTACTGCATAATTCCCTAAATCGAAATCGATTTAGGGACAAAATTATGCAGCAGTTTAAGGTGCTGCAGCGACCTTTAGCGCGTCCAAGGATGCGCGGCGCTGCAGAGCATGGCAGAGGTAAAGGGATCCGGTGGAAAGCCGGACATTCGACCGTTTTTTCCCTTTTGCCAACGGACCGCAGGGACACTATATTCCGGCCACGGCAGGATGTGCCTGCATATGTGGAGTGACATGGTACTGCGCAATCCCGGAGCAAAGGAAATCGCCGCGGCGCTCGACGAGCGCTCGGGCGAAATCTTCCGTCGCATCGTGGAGACCTATCTGACGAGCGGCGAGCCGCTTGGCTCGCGCAACCTGTCGCGGCTTTTGCCAATGGCGCTGTCGCCTGCCTCCGTGCGCAACGTGATGAGCGATCTCGAAGATCTCGGCCTCATCTATTCGCCGCATGTCAGCGCCGGTCGCCTGCCGACCCAGACGGGCCTGCGCTTCTTCGTCGACGCCTTCATGCAAGTCGGAAATCTATCGCCCGAAGATCGCGCCTCGATCGACCGCCATGTCCGGCGCGACGACCATACCCAGCCGGTCGATACGCTTTTGACCGAAGCGAGCCAGATGCTGTCGGGCATGTCGCGCGGCGCGGGTCTCGTCATCACCGCCAAGGCCGATCCGGTGCTGAAGCATGTCGAGTTCATCCGCCTGGCGCCGACCAAGGCGTTGGCCGTGCTCGTCGGCGAACATGACCAGGTGGAAAACCGCATCATCGAGCTCCCGGCCGGCGTCACCAGTTCGCAGCTCACGGAAGCGGCGAACTTCCTCAACGCCCATCTCGCCGGACAGACGATCGCCGAGGTGCGGGCGCAGCTCGAAAAGGTGAAATTGACGGTGCGCGGCGAGCTCGACGCGCTGTCGCAGGATCTTGTCGAGCGCGGTCTCGCCATCTGGTCGGGCAACGAGGGCGACGAGAAGCCGGCGCGCCTGATCGTGCGCGGCCGCGCCAACCTGCTCGAAGGCCTCGAGGGTGCCGAGGACATCGACCGGCTCAGAATGCTGTTCGACGATCTCGAAAAGAAGGACAGCATGATCGAGCTGCTCGATCTCGCCGAAAGCGGCCCTGGTGTGCGGATATTCATAGGCTCGGAAAACAAGCTGTTTTCGCTTTCCGGCTCGTCGTTGATCGTCGCGCCCTATCGCGATGGCGAGGACCGCATCGTCGGCGCCGTCGGCGTCATCGGGCCGACGCGGCTCAACTACTCGCGCATCGTTCCGATGGTCGATTATACCGCGCAGCTGATGTCGCGGCTTTCGCGCTAAGGGCGCTTTTCGTTGCTGCATGTCTCATTGATCGATCTCGATGAAGGACAAGGACATGCAGCAAATCAAAGTGCTACAGCGACCTTTGCGCGTCTGATAAGACGCGCGGCGCTGTAGGAGCGCGATTGAACCCTTGATTTTTCGGCCCCAAACCTCGATATCGGCTTCAAATCCAGTCCCTAAGCATTTTTGCTGAAACGCAGGCTCGCGCTTGCGGCGTGGAAATGCGAAGGACAATAGAGACGACACTGCGGAGAACGTCATGACCGACGATACGAACAAGCACGGACCCGAGGCCACCGACGAGGTATTCGACGCCGCACCGGACGCTGCCGAGGCAGCAGCCGTTGCCGAGCCCGATCCGTTGGAACTCGCCCGGGCCGAAAGCGCCGAGCTGCGCGACAAGTACCTTCGGCTTGCCGCCGAAATGGACAACCTGCGCCGTCGCACCGAACGCGACGTCAAGGATGCCAAGTCCTATTCCGTTGCTGGCTTTGCCCGCGACATGCTGGCGGTATCCGACAACCTGCGCCGCGCGCTCGATGCCATTCCGGCGGAAGCCAAGGAAGCCGGTGAGGCCGGTCTCAACACGCTGATCGAAGGCGTGGAGATGACCGAGCGCTCGATGCTCTCGGCGCTTGAGCGCCACGGCGTCAAGAAGCTGGAGCCGGAAGGCCAGAAGTTCGACCCGAACTTCCACCAGGCGATGTTCGAAATCCCGAATGCGGATGTGCCGAACAACACGGTGCTGCAGGTCGTCCAGGCCGGCTACACCATCGGCGACCGCGTCCTGCGCCCGGCCATGGTCGGCGTTTCCAAGGGCGGCCCCAAGGTCGTCGCTGGCGAAAACGGCGACGCGCCGACCGCCTGATCCTGCCGATCAGAATTCAACAAGAACGCCGCGCGAACTTCGCGCGGCGTTCTTGTTTGGGCTGAGCGTAGCGGTGTGCGTTCGTTCGCCGGCGCTATCCGAACAGTTGCTGCAGGTGATCGTTGAGGAAACGTCCCTCGGGATCGACCTTTGCCCTCAGTGCCCGGAAATCGCCCGCTCGGGGGTAGAGCGCCGTCACATCCTCGGCGCCGAGGAAATGCAGCTTGCCCCAGTGCGGCCGCGAACCGTACTGCCTGAGGATCGTGTCCACGTCCTTCAGATATTCCCAATAGTCGGTGCCCGGTTCGCCCGAGACCGAAAGCGTGATCGAATCCTGCTCGAAGAAGGGGCTGATCCAGCCCGTATCGCCGGCGGTGAAGCGATACTCGATCGGGTAGATGCAGGTCGGGTGCTTTTCCAGCATCAGCTTACGCACCGCCTTTACCGCTTCCTTGCCGTGGGCGACAGGCACCGCATATTCGAGCTCGTGGAAGTTCGGCACGTATTCGATCGGGTAGATCTCCGAGGAATAGGCGATCTTCTCGAACCCGCGCTCCATCGGCGCTTCCGCGGTGATGTCGATCACCTTCATCTCGCAGACGTCGGAGGTCCTGTCCGTGGTCGACACCGAGGCCGTGTCCGGCAGGCAGTAGCAGTGGCGGCTCTCCGGAACCGGGCACCAGAAGAAACCGAAATGGCGGTGCTTGGCGGCAAGATCGTCGTGCTGTTCGATCATTTCGTCGAAGGTGCAGCGCCAGAGCTTTTCATGGAGATTGTAGCTTTCCATCGCCTGTAATGTGATCTCCGAGATCACGCCGAGCATGCCGACCGAGACGCGCGCCGCCTCCAGCAGATCCGGCGTGGTCTCGTCGACCACGAGGATGCTGCCGTCGGGCTGCACCAGCCGCATGCCGACGATCTGCGAGGCCATGTTGCCGAGCCTGGCGCCGGTGCCATGTGTGCCGGTCGTCAGCGCGCCGGCTAGCGACTGGCTGTCGATATCGCCCTGGTTGATCAGCGACAGGCCGTTCTCCTTCAGCACCTTGCCGAGCTGGTTGATGGTGGTGCCGGCCTTGACCGCCACGCGCTTGCGGGTGCTGTCGATGTTGACGACGCCCTGCATGCTCGAGAGTGTCAGCTGTAGCCCGCTGGTAAGCGCCACTGGCGTGAAGGAATGTCCGGAACCGGCGCAGCGAACGTTCAGCCCTTGCGCGGTTGCATCGCGCACCATTTCGGCAAGTGCCGCCTCACTCTCCGGCGCGCCGCGATGGCGCACGATGCATGATTGGTTTCCGACCCAGTTGCGCCAGTGGCCACCTGCCTGAAGCATTTTCCCCTCCCTCAAACCGCGGTGAAGCAATTGTCGACGAACAGATGCGTGCCGTTGATGAAGCTCGCCTCGTCACTCGCCAGAAACAATGCCGCGTTCGCCACTTCCTTCGGATCGCACATGCGGCCCTGTTGCGCGGCGATCGCCGCTTCCGAAACGTCGACGCCGTATTTGCTGAGCCCGACGAGCTCGCGCTTGCCGTGGTCGGTGGCGATGAAGCCCGGGCAGACGGCGTTGCAGCGGATTCCGCGGTCGCGGAATTCCACGGCGATGGCGCGGGCGAACATGTGGCAGGCGCCCTTGGTGGTGTCATAGAGCACCTCCATCGGCGTTGCGGCCACGGCCGAAATCGACGAGGTGCAGACAATGCTGCCGCCGCCGGCCGCAAGCATGCCTGGCAGTACCGCTTTGGTCATCAGGAACATGCTGCGCACATTGACCGCCATCAGCCGGTCCCACTCGTCCTCCTCCGTTTCGAGGAAGGGACCGACGGCGAGGATGCCGGCGTGGTTGAAGAGCACGGTGATGGCGCCGAAGGCCGCTTCAACCGCCTTGACGGCGGACGTCACCTCGGCCGACACCGAGACGTCGGCCGGGGCAAAAATCGCCTCGCCGCCGTTGGCGCGGATCGAGGCGGCCACCTCTTCGCCTTTGCTGCGCGGCAGATCGACGATGCCGACCTTGGCGCCTTCGCGCGCGAACAGTTCGGATGCGGCAAGACCGCAGCCTCCCGCGCCACCGCTGATCAGCGCCACCTTGCCTGAAAGCCTGCCTGCCATCTTAATCCTCCCCTTGGCGCATCCTTCGCAGCGGTCGCCGATGACGACCCGCGACGGATCCGGTTTCTCACTCCCCTGGAATTATTGTTGACGAGTGAGGGGCTGTCGATATCCCATGGAGGATACGTAGGGTTGGGGGATGACAAGGGAATGCTCGCAAGCGAGTCCGCCGATATCTCGGCGATGATTGGCCTGATCGGCACGGAGGATTTCGGCCGAGCGCTCGATCGGATGCTCCGATCGGTCACCGGCTTCGATCTCTCGGTCGCGTTTGCCTATCCTTACGATGCAAGGCCGATCGTCCTGCATGACGGCTATACGGCCAAGGTGTCGGCAAGTGCGCTTTCCGCCTATCTCGGCGGCGCCTACCTGCTCGATCCCTTTTACGTCGCCTGTTGTGCCGGCCAGCCGGCAGGGCTCTGGCGAATGCGCGAGCTAGCGCCGGACCAGTTCTTCCTGTCCGACTTCTCGTCGTCGGCGGAAGTGCATCCCTGCGTGTCGATGGAATCCGGCGTTCTCGTCGAGGAGGTGGGCTTCGTCATCCCGCTCGATGGCGGCCTGCAGGCGACCTACTCGTTGATGCGCGGCCGCGGCGGCGAGCCTTTCAGCGAGACGGAGCTGGCCAGGCTGCGCGTCTACGAGCCGATCGTGCGCGAGGCCATCAGGTCGAACTGGCGCCAGCAGGGCCAGGCGATTGCGCCGTCGCCCTCCGAGGAGGGCGACGATGCGATGGAGGCGGCGTTCGAAAGCCTGTGTTCAGATCGGCTGACCAAGCAGCAGCGCAACATCGTGCGCCTCATCCTTAGGGGCCACAGCAACCTGTCGATCGGCAAGGTGATAAACATCGCCGAGGGCACGGTTCGCATCCACCGCAAGAACATCTATCGCCGGCTCGGCATTTCGAGCCAGGGTGCCCTGTTCCGGATTTTCATTGATCATTTGAACGGGCGTCAGCTCTACTGATGCAGGCTTCGGGCGACTGTGCGCATCCTGCAGGATGCGCCCCGTTGTTCAAGCTCAGGCCGCGTGCGAGGTCGCGTCGTCGTCGAGCAGCGTGTAGATCGCGCTGGCGGAATCGCTCGAGCGGATCTTGGCGACCATGTCCTGGTCGCGAAGCACGCGGGCGATGCGCGACAGGGCTTTGAGGTGGTCCGCGCCGGCGCCTTCCGGAGCGAGCAGCAGGAATACGAGATCGACCGGCTGGTCGTCGAGCGCCTCGAAATCGACGGGCGTGTCGAGACGCGCGAAAATGCCGATGATCGAGGGGAGATTGTTGAGCTTGCCGTGCGGAATGGCGATGCCGTTGCCGACGCCGGTGGAACCAAGGCGCTCGCGCTGCAGGATCACGTCGAAGATTTCACGCTCGGGAACCCCGGTGATCTTAGAAGCTTTTGCCGCCAATTCCTGAAGGAGCTGTTTTTTCGAGTTGGCCCTCATGGCCGGGATGATCGCATTTTGATGCAGTAGACCTGCCAATGCCATTCTTTTGTCCTCGTTCGCCGGTTAGAGCCGGACAACATCATCACAAATGCGTCGCAATGGCTCTAACCATCTTTGTCATGGCGGATCCCATGCACAGAAAAGTCACATTTCCGGCCTGGCCGCTGAGTTGCGGGAGAGGGACGCCGGCACGCCGGCATCCCTCTTTTTTCGCTCATGCTTTGATATTGGCAGCATCGATCCAGCCAATATTTCCATCGTTGCGCCTGTAGACGATATTCAGTTCGGCCTTGCCGGGAGTGCGGAACATCAGGACGGGTTCGTCCGTCATGTCGAGCGCCATCACGGCGCTTGCGACAGACATCGTCCTTAATTGTTTCGAGCTCTCAGCCACGATGGTCGGCGCATAATCCTCGGGAACTTCGTCGTCCTCGAACGGCACCGAATCCATCACTGTGTAAGCCACCTCGGCAGCGTTCTGTCCGTTGCCGTTGTGGTGATCCTTCAGCTTGCGCTTGTAGCGACGCAGACGCTTTTCGATGCGATCCGACGCCGCGTCAAACGCAGCCTGTGGATCGTTCGCCTGGCCGTTCGCCTGCATTACCACGCCCGTATCGAGATGAAGCTTGCAGTCGGCGCTGAAGCGCGGCCCGGATTTTTCCACAGTGACCTGGCTTGAATATCCTCCGTCGAAATATTTGGTAACGGCCTGCTCGATCTGCTCGCCAATGCGGGCGCGGAACGAATCGCCGATTTCCATCTGTTTACCGGATACACGCACACTCATGGAGTTTCCTCTCTCGTTCGTGATTTGCGCAGCCAGTCTATTCCAAGCGGTCCCGTCATCCAAGCCTTTCAGACTTGCGAGCGCGCCTCTGTCGCAGCCACCGGTCGCACCGGAGGCCTCCGGGGTGAGCAGTCCCCGGCAATTGCGGCGGGCTCATATCGTCTGTGTCGGAGAGAGTCAATCGAAGGTCGCAAAAAAGTTAATGCGCCTTAACTTCCGGTGCTCAGAAACCGGCGGCCTTGGCGAGCGCGCGCTTCTCCCGCCGGCGCTGCACGGAGGAGGGGATGTTCATCGCTTCCCGGTATTTGGCGACCGTGCGCCGCGCGATATCGATGCCGGCCTTCTTGAGGACGTCGACGATGTCGTCGTCAGAAAGCACCGCCTCGGTGCTCTCCTCGTGGATCAGCGTGCGGATCTTGTGGCGCACGGATTCCGCCGAATGGCTGTCGCCACCCTCGGCCGAGCCGATCGAGACGGTGAAGAAATACTTGAGCTCAAACAGCCCGCGCGGCGTCAGCATGTACTTGTTCGAGGTGACGCGGCTGACGGTCGATTCATGCATCTTGATGGCGTCGGCGACGGTCTTGAGGTTCAGCGGCCTGAGGTGCCCGATGCCGTTGACGAGGAATGCGTCCTGCTGGCGCACGATCTCGGTGGCGACCTTCATGATCGTGCGGGCGCGCTGGTCGAGGCTGCGCGTCAGCCAGTTGGCATTTTGCAGGCATTCGTTGAGGAAGGCCTGGTCGGCGCTGTTTTTCTGCGTGCCGCGTGACACCGAAGCGAAGTAGTCCTGATTGACCAGAACGCGCGGCAGCGCATCCGGATTGAGTTCGACCATCCATGAGCCGTCGGGCGCTGCCCGCACGACGATATCGGGCACGATCGCCTCGCTGACGCTGGTCTCGAAGCTGGTGCCGGGCTTCGGGTCGAGCTTGCGGATTTCCGCCAGCATGTCGATCAGGTCTTCCTCGTCGACGCCGCAGATCTTCTTCAGCGTCGCGAAATCACGCCGCGCCAGGAGTTCGAGATTGGCAAGCAGCGCCTCCATTGCCGGATCGAGCCGGTCGCGGGCGCGCAGCTGGATGGCGAGACACTCGCCGAGCGAGCGGGCAAATACACCGGGCGGATCGAACTGCTGCAGCGTCAGCAGCACCCTGAGGACATCGGCATGGGCGGCACCCAGCCGTTCGCCAACCTCGCCGAGGTCCGCCTGCAGGTAGCCGGCGTCGTCGAGTTGGTCGATGAGATGCTGCGCGATCAGTCGATCGGAAGGAGCCGGCAGCGCGAAGGGCAATTGCTCCAGGAGCGTTTCGCGCAGGCTCTTGCGGCCGGCGACGAAATCGTCGAGGTCGTAATCTTCGCCCTCGCCGCTGCCGGGCATCGATTTCCACTGGCCAAGCAGTTCCGGCGCATCGGCGCGTTGCGGCGTGGTGTCGTCCTGGAAGACATTGGCGAAATTGGCATCGAGCTGGTCGTCGAGCCGCTCGCCGCTTTGCGATGTGGCGCTGTCATAGAGATCCGCCTGGCCGCCGCCGTCGTCGCTTCCGCCTCTCTCGTCTCCGCCGGCCATCTCGCCCTGCTCCGGGGCGACCTGATCGTCATTTGCCTGAAATTCGAGCAGCGGGTTCTTTTCGACTTCCTGGGCGATGAACTGGTTGAGCTCAAGATGCGTCATCTGCAGCAGCTGGATCGACTGCATGAGCTGTGGCGTCATCACCAGGGACTGGGACTGGCGCAGATGAAGGCTGGCGGACAGGGCCATGCTGACGCGAAACTCCCGAGAAATCTCCAGGGGCCGCGGTGCTTCTCCGGTCGCCGGTCGGGCCCTTTTCTTAATTGGCCCAAAAATTGCTTATCGAAAAGGTTTGGTCAAGCGCGTTCGCGGGCGGAATCGCCCGCGAGGCGGTTTCAGAGGCTGAAATTGTCGCCGAGATAGAGCCGACGCACGTCAGGATTGGTGACAATGTCGTTGGCGCGACCATGCGTCAGCACTTCGCCAGCATGGATAATGTAGGCGCGATCGATGAGGCCGAGCGTCTCGCGGACATTGTGGTCGGTGATCAGCACGCCGATGCCGCGCGAGGTCAGGTGCCGGACAAGCGCCTGGATGTCGGCGACCGAGATCGGGTCGACGCCGGCAAAGGGCTCGTCGAGCAGCATGAAGGTCGGGTCGGTCGCAAGCGCACGGGCGATTTCCAGACGGCGGCGTTCGCCACCGGAAAGCGCGATCGCCGGCGACTTGCGCAGATGCGTGATGTTGAACTCGCCGAGCAGGTCGTTGAGCTTGCTTTCGCGCCGCTCCAGGTTCTTGTCGTGAACCTCGAGCACGGCGCGGATGTTCTCCTCGACCGTCAGCCCGCGGAAGATTGACGCTTCCTGCGGCAGGTAGCCGACGCCGAGGCGTGCACGCCGGTACATCGGCATGGTTGTCACGTCATTGCCGTTGATCTCGATCGAGCCCTCGTCGACGGGGACGAGGCCGGTGATCATGTAGAAGCAGGTGGTCTTGCCGGCGCCGTTCGGCCCGAGCAGGCCCACGGCCTCGCCGCGCCGCACCACCAGCGACACGCCGTTGACGACCCGACGCTCGCGATAGGCCTTGGTCAGTCCGCGGGCAATCAGGGTGCCGTCATAGCGCGCCTTGTCGACCGCATGGCCGGAAGCGACCGCAGTGGTCGCCGACGGCTTGCGGACCCGTTTGCGCTTGTGGAGGAAGGGAAGTTGCACGAGCGGTCTACGTCAGTTCGTCTTGCGGGACTTCGGGTCGAGCTGGATCTGCACGCGGCCGCCGCAGGCTTCGAGCTGGGCCTCACCGGTTTCCATCTGGACGTTAAGCTGGCAGCCGACGAAGACGTTCTTGCCTTCGGAGAGAACGACCTTGTCGCCCTTGAGAACGAAGACCTGCTTGGTCATGTCGAACGAGCCGGTATCGGCCGTCGCCTGCTGCGTGCCGGAGCTCAGGAACACCTTTTCGCTGACCTCAATACGGTCGATGTCGGCGTCGCCGCTCGAAACCGAGCCGCCGCCGGACTTGTAGAAGACGACCATATTGCCGGCCTGCAGCGTCGTCGTGCCCTGCACGACCTTGACGTTGCCGGTAAAAATCGCCTTGCTTTCCGGGTCCTTGATTTCGAGCTTGTCGCTCTCGATCTGGATCGGCTTGTCGTTGGACAGCTCAAGGCCCTTCATCTTGCTCGACGTGGCCTGCGCAAAAGCGCCGGAGGCAATAATCAAAGCGCCCGCTCCGGCAATGGCCAGACTGGCGGAAATCTTGAAAAATGATGCGGTTGTGACCGACATGGAGTGCACCGGGTCCTATTTCGCGTTTTTGCGGATGGCGGCGGGCTCGACGTTCACCCTCACCATACCCTCGAAAATTACAATACGTCCCTTATCCGTCATTCGCAGCGTCTGCGCAATGATCGAACCACCCTTCATGCTGATCGCAACGGGCTGCTTCGTTTCCATCTCGCCGGCATTGATGTCCAGATAGGCCGACTGGAAGTCGGCGTTGATGCCATTATTGACGGAAATGGTGAACGGGGCGTTCATGTCGAGCGTATTGGCGCCGCGATCATAGATGCCGTTGGTGGCGTCGACGGTCGCTATCATCGAATCCTTCATCGGCATTTCTGCGTGGATCGTCTGCAGCGTAATGATGTCGGGGTTGGCGATATCCTGAAGCGCCCGCTGGGCCTTCATCGAGTAGCTGATGCCCTGCTTGTTGCGACCGGAGATCGCCGGATTCTTCATGACGATCTTGCCGTCCTCGATCGTCGCGGTCTCGATCTGCAGGTCGACGGGCATGAAAGCGCGCACGAAGGACACGGCGGCAAAAATGACGGCGATGACGCCGGCGATGATCGGCAGGATGATCTTCAGGCGGCGCACGCGCGCGGAATGCCGTGCGGCGAGCGCATAGGCGTCGGCGGAGCTCGCACCCGTATCGGCAAAGATGCCCGGGGCTGGCGCGTGGTTCAACATGGAAGGGCCTGTCGGTTCTACTGCTTTTGTCGCTGACCCAACGTGGGGGTCATTTACATACATTGGTGTAAGTCGTCGCAAATATGGATATTTTTTGCTGACGCACAATGGCGCCGCAAAAAAACTCGGGTGAAGCGCAAAAACGCCAGCCGCGGCTTTCAACCGTGGTCAAGCGCGTCTATGGAATATGCCTCTTCGCGCGCAGATAGCACGTTCCCGCGGAAACTGACAGAAGCAGCGCCAACAAATCGGGAGAAACCCACATGGACGAACTCGCCATCGCCGATCGCCGCAGCCTGCGCCGGAAGTTGAGCTTCTGGCGCTTTGTGGTCGCGGGCCTGCTTCTCCTCGTCGCGCTCGCGATCTTTGCCTGGTCCGGGGCTGCCGACGACGTCGGCCACAACAGGCAGCATGTGGCGCGCGTTGCCATCACCGGCCTGATCCAGGATGACCGCGAACTGCTCGAGCGCCTGCAGAAGATTGCCGACAACGATAGCGTCAAGGCGCTGGTCGTGACCATTTCATCGCCGGGCGGCACCACCTATGGCGGCGAGGTTATCTATAAGGCGATCCGCAAGGTGGCGGCCAAGAAGCCGGTCGTTTCCGACGTGCGCACGCTTGCCGCCTCGGCGGGCTACATGATCGCGCTCGGCGGCGATACGATCGTTGCCGGTGAGAGTTCGATCACCGGCTCCATCGGCGTCATCTTCCAGTATCCGCAGGTCAAGGAGTTGATGGACAAGCTCGGCGTCTCCCTGGAATCGATCAAGTCGCGGCCGCTGAAGGCGGAACCTTCGCCCTTCCATCCGGCGAGCGACGAGGCGAAGGCCATGATCCAGTCGATGATTGACGACAGCTACGCCTGGTTCGTCGACCTGGTTGCCGACCGCCGCAAGTTGCCGCGTCCGGATGCGTTGCTGCTCGCCGACGGACGCATTTTCACCGGCCGCCAGGCGCTAAAGGCCAAGCTCGTCGACAAGCTCGGCGGCGAGGACGAAATTCGCGCCTTCCTCACGGAGAAAAAGGTGTCGAAGGACCTGCCGATCGTCGATTGGGAAGCCCCCCGCAAGACCCTGCCTTTTGGCCTCGGCGCGCTGGTCGGCAACTGGATCAAGATGTTGGGATATGACGCTTTTCCGGCAATGAGCGGGCTCGAAAAAATTGCAGGCGACAAGTTGTTTCTTGACGGTCTTGTTTCGGTTTGGCAGGTTGATGGCCAATGAGCAAGGCGACATATACCCAGCCTGAGCCGTCGAGCGATGTCGGTGATTTTGCAAATGCCGCGCACCGCCTTGCGGAAATCACAATGCAGACCGAAAAAGCAAAACAAACAAGAATTTGAGGGGGCGACAGTGATCAAGTCAGAACTGGTGCAGATTGTTGCGGCTCGCAATCCGCATCTCTACCACCGCGACGTCGAAAATATCGTCAACGCGGTCCTCGATGAGATCACCGACGCGCTCGCTGCAGGCAACCGGGTCGAACTGCGTGGCTTCGGCGCCTTCTCGGTCAAGAACCGGCCGTCGCGGTCGGGGCGCAACCCGCGCACCGGCGATTCCGTTTTTGTCGAGGAAAAATGGGTACCGTTTTTCAAGACCGGCAAGGAACTGCGCGAGCGGCTCAACCCGGGCATGAACGGCGAAGACGAGGATTGATCATCCTTGGCGGTCGCCAGAGACCCCTAACGACCCCTTTTATACGAGGCCCGTTGCCGGCAAGCGTCCGGCAAAGCGCACGGGCGTCGGCGAGATGGAGCGATTGAATGTTCAAGAAACTGATCAACATCGTTGTTCTCGTGCCGGTCGCTATCATCCTGATTGTGCTGAGCGTGGCCAACCGCCAGAGCGTAACGCTGGCGCTGAACCCCTTCCGGCCGGAAGACAGCGTGCTTTCCGTGAGCGCGCCGTTCTTCGTCTTCCTGTTCCTTGCGGTCATCGTCGGCGTCATCCTCGGTGCCGCCGCGACCTGGTTCAGCCAGGGCAAGTACCGGCGGCGCGCGCGCAACGAGGCGAACGAAGCAGTGAAGTGGCACCGCGAGGCGGAGAAACACCGCAGCCAGGCGGAAAAGCTCGCAACCCAGGCGACGCTCGCAGCGCCGCAGAACTGATTAGAAGTTCACAAGCCTGCGAAGACCGAGACGGGCGCCCGTTCGGTCCGCGTCGCCTCTTTAGCTCGCAGCTTCCGCCGTACCGCCGACGGCGGCGCTAAAATCGGCGAAGAATTGCTGCGCCAGTTTCTTGGCGGTTGAGTCGATCAGGCGCGAGCCGAGTTGCGCGAGCTTGCCGCCGATCTCCGCCTTGACGTCGTAACGCAGCACCGTTTCGTCCCCGTCCGCTGTTAAGGCGACGTCGGCGCCGCCCTTGGCAAAGCCGGCGATGCCGCCCTTTCCTTCGCCCGAGATCGTATAGCTCTGCGGCGGATTGAGATTGGAGAGCACGACATTGCCGGTGAAGGAGGCCGAGACCGGGCCGATCTTGATCTTCACCACGGCCGCAAGCTCGGTTGGCGACGTCATCTCCAGCGACTGGCACCCGGGAATGCATCGCTTGAGGATTTCCGGGTCGTTGAGGCCGCGCCACACCGCGTCGCGCCCAGCCGCAATCCGCTCTTCGCCGGTCATGTCCATGCGTTTTCCTCCCCCATGCGGCGCCGCGCGCCCGATATCGACGCGCAAATGTCGCTTCGACACACTAGACCTGCCGCGGAATTTTGTCGCGAAGCCGGTTCCAGCCCAAGAAAATTCGCAGCGGGTTCTTGCGCGTTATCTTCGCAAAACGGAAACGGCTTTGCCAAGAGCATCAGCGATGCTATTTGCAGCTTCAAGAGATGCCGCGGCTTCAGGCTGCGGCGACAAACCTCATGGCGTCCGCCGGCCCGTCCCGGATACTGCGCAGGCAGGCGGCCCATGCACTAACAAAGCCCAGGGATTTCAGCGTGAAGGAAAAGGACCGGCGGTCGAAGAATGCCTCCGTGACGACGGCCAAGGGCCGCGGTGCCGAAGCGCGTGGCGGTGGCCGCCACGATCAGAAGCGTCCGGCACCGCCGAAGGGCGGCGGCTTCAAGGAACGGCCGGCGCGACCGGCGGCAGCACAGACGGCGGAGACGCGCGAGAAGCCAGCAAAGTATGCGCCTGCACAGGAAACGCCGGCGCGGGTGATCGCGCGGCGAACGGGCGAAAAGCCGGCCGAGCGCATACCGCTCATTCTCGAAACGTCGGACGCATCCGGCTATCACCTGATCGATAGCGGCGCCGGCGAAAAACTTGAGCAATACGGTCCCTACCGCATCGTGCGCCCCGAGGCGCAGGCGCTCTGGCCGCGCAGCCTGCCCGATAGCGTCTGGGAAAAAGCCGACGCGATCTTCACCGGCGACACCGACGAAGACGGCATGGGGCGCTGGCGCTTTCCTGGCGCCGTGCTCGGCGAGACCTGGCCGATGCAGCTTCTCGGCACCGATTTCCACGGACGCTTCACCTCGTTCCGCCATGTCGGTGTCTTCCCGGAACAGCTCGCGCACTGGAGCTGGGTGAAGGATCAGGTGGAAAGGGCAGGGCGGCCGCTGAAGGTACTGAACCTCTTCGGCTACACCGGCGTCGCCTCGCTGATCGCCGCCAGGGCCGGAGCCGAGGTCACCCATGTCGACGCCTCCAAGAAGGCAATCGGCTGGGCGCGCGAAAACCAGCAGCTGGCGCGGGCCGAAAACCTGCCGATCCGCTGGATCTGCGACGATGCGATGAAGTTCATCCAACGCGAGGAACGCCGCGGCAGCCGCTACGACATCATCCTGACCGACCCGCCGAAGTTCGGCCGCGGGCCGAACGGCGAGGTCTGGCAGCTTTTCGACCATCTGGCGGCGATGCTCGACATCTGCCGCGAGATCCTGTCGCCGGAGGCACGCGGCCTGGTGCTGACGGCCTATTCGATCCGGGCGAGCTTCTACTCGATCCATGAACTGATGCGCGAGACGATGCGCGGCCACGGCGGCCGGGTGGAGTCGGGCGAGCTCATCATCCGCGAGGGCGGGCTTGACGGCCGCGAGCCGGGCAGGGCGCTTTCGACCTCACTCTTCAGCCGCTGGGTACCGCAATGACGAACGACAGAAGCGAACACGGCACCGGTCGTGTCGGTCAGGTGAAGGAGGTCACGAGCCTCACCAACCCGATCATCAAGGACATCCGCGCGCTGACGCAGAAGAAGCACCGCGACGAGACGCGCTCCTTCATGGCCGAGGGCCTGAAGCTGGTGATCGACGCGCTCGACCTTGGCTGGAAGATCAAGACGCTGATCTATGCCAAGGCGGCCAAGGGCAAGCCGCACGTGGAGCAGGTGGCGGCAAAGACCTTCGCCAAGGGCGGCCTGGTGCTGGAGGTCAGCGAGAAAGTGCTGTCGACGATCACCCGGCGCGACAATCCGCAGATGGTCGTCGGCATCTTCGAGCAGCGTTACCAGTCGCTGAAGGACCTGAAGCCGCAACTGGGCGAAACCTATGTGGCGCTCGACCGCGTCCGCGATCCCGGCAACCTCGGCACCGTCATCCGCACCGCCGATGCCGCCGGCGCTTCCGGCGTCATTCTCGTCGGCGAGACCACCGATCCGTTTTCGCTCGAAACCGTGCGTGCGACCATGGGCTCGGTCTTTGCCATGCCGGTGGCGCGCGCCAGCGTCGAGGACTTCATCCGCTGGCAGAAATCCGCCGGCGTGAAGGTCGTCGCGACCCATCTCGCCGGCGCTGTCGACTATCGCACCATTGACTACAAGACCAAGCCGGTCGTGCTTCTGATGGGCAACGAGCAGTCGGGTCTGCCGGAGGAACTCGCTCGAGAAGCCGGTGCGCTTGCCCGCATCCCGCAGGCCGGCCGCGCCGACTCGCTCAATCTGGCGATTGCCACCGGCATCATGCTGTTCGAGGCGCGTCGCCACCTTCTGACCCTGGATGCCCGCGCATGAGCGAGAAGCAGGTGCTGTTTTCGCGGCCGCTGCCGATCGCGGTCTTCATCGTCTTCGCGCTCATCGCCGACCAAGTGATCAAGTATCTGGTCGAGCTTTACCTGCCCTTCAATCAGGCGGTCCATGTCGTGCCGATGCTGGCGCTCTACCGCACCTACAACTACGGCGTCGCCTTCTCGATGCTGTCAGGCATGGAGGGCTGGTTCATCGTCGGCATGCGGCTCACCGTCTGCGCCTTTGTGCTCTGGCTGTGGAAGCGCACGCCGAAGGATCGGTTCTTCGCCCATTTCGGCTATGCGCTGATCATCGCCGGCGCGCTCGGAAACCTCGTCGACCGGCTGCTCTTCGGCTACGTCATCGACTACATCCTGTTCTATACGGAGACGTGGTCTTTCGCCGTCTTCAATCTGGCCGATACCTTCATCACCATCGGCGCCGGCGCGATCATTCTTGACGAACTACTGCACGCGAAAAAAGCGGATCGCTAAGATTTTATCGAAGCCTTGAAGCCATTCGGAACGCCTGTCGTGTTAGCCGGAACGCATGAGCGAACCGTCACGACTGCTAGAGCGGATCGAAACCGGCTTCGGGAGAGACGCCCGGGCGGGTAAGGCTGCGTCGGTTTCGGCGCTTCCGCTCGATGGGCCGGCGTCCCGTCAGGTGTCGGCGCAGCCGGCTTCCGGCGCGCGCTCTGCGCTTAGTTACGTATCCCTGGCGCTGCTCGGCCTGGTCGCTTCCGGCCTTGTCCTCGTCGTCGGCATGACTGCCGGCTTCCACCTGTTCGCCGCGGCGATTGCCGCGGCCGGCGTGGTCGGTGCGCTTTTGCTCGCCGTCGAAGCCATCCGCGCGTTTGATAGCGTGCCGGTTTCCGATGAGGTGGAGCGGGACCAGGATTGGCACCGCTCCGAAACCTCGGCGCTGCTTTCGACCATTCACGATGCGCTGGGTGACCTTGCGATCATGCGCGGCATGGACGGAAAGATCGTCCACGCCAATGCTGTCTTCCATCAGGTCTGCGGCCGATCGGATGTCCGGGGCATGGCCTGCGGCGCCCTTGGGCTGAGCTTCGAGCCGAAGGCTGCGCCCAATCATTACCTCGTGCGCATCGCCGCGGCCGAAGGCATCCGCCTTTTCGATTGGCATGACGTGATCGCCCGCGATCCGGCGAGCGGCAAACTCATGCGCCACAGCATTGCGCGCGATGTCACCGAGGAAGCGCGCGCCGCGCGCGAGCGTGAGGCGGCGCGCCGGCGGGCCGAGGAGGCGAGCCAGGCAAAGTCGCGGCTGCTCGCCACCGTCAGCCACGAGATCCGCACGCCGCTTTCGGGCATTCTCGGCATGAGCCATCTGCTCGGCCAGACCCGCCTGTCGAGCGAGCAGCAGAACTATCTCGCCGGCATGCAGCAATCCGGCCACGCGCTGGTCCAGCTCGTCGAAGACCTGATCGACTTCTCGTCGCTTTCAGCCGGCCGCTTCCAGTTTCGCCCCAGCCGCCAGGATCCGCGCGGCGTGATCGAGAGCGTCGTGGAAATGCTCTCCAATCGCGCCCACGAGAAGGGCATCGAGATCGGCGCCACCGTTTCCGTCGACGTGCCCGCGCTGATGGCTTTCGACGCGGCGCGCCTGCGCCAGGTGCTTTTCAACGTCATCGGCAACGCGGTCAAATTCACGGAAGTCGGTGGCGTCTTCGTCAGCGCCGACACGATCGAGGACTGCGTGCGGATCCGTATCGACGATACGGGGCCGGGCATGTCGCCCGACGACCTGAAGCGCATCTTCGAGGAATTCGAGCAGGCCGGCAACGACGAGCAACGCGCCAAGGGCACAGGGCTCGGCCTCGCGATCTCCAGGCGCATCATGCAGGCCTGCGGCGGCAGTCTTACGGCCGCAAGCGCGCCCGGCCGCGGCAGCCGCTTTGAAATCCGCCTGCCGCTTGCCGAAGTCGAGGCGATTGCGTCGGAGCGCCGCTCCACCCTCGCCGGGTCGCATGTGCTGGTCATGGCTCCCGATGGACCGGCCTCGGCGGCGCTGGCGGCAACCATCGCGACGCTTGGCGGGCGCTGTCATCGCGCAACGACGCTTGCCGCAGCTCAGCATGTTCTTGCCGATGTGCAGGCAGGTGGCGCGCCACTCACCGACGTGATCGTCGACCACCGGCATGCGCAGCAGTACGAGCAGCTCCTCGCACTCCAGCCGGCCATCGGCCGGCTGGAGGTTCGCCGCACCTATCTGATCAATCCGGAGGAGCGCAACAGCCACCCCGTCAACCAGATGGATGGCTACGAGGCCTGGCTGATCCGGCCCTTGCGCGAAAAGTCGCTGATTGAAGTGCTGCTCGGACGCCTGAAGGGCATCGAAAAACGCGACGCGATCAACGACAACAGGCCGGTCCTGCGCGAGGAGCCCGTCGTTGAACCCGTCCGCCGACCGGGACACGGCATCCTGCTGGCCGAGGACGATCCGATCAATGCGTTGATCATCCGCACGCTGTTGCAGCGTTCGGGACACGCGGTGCAGCTTGTCAGCGACTTCGCGGGGGTCGCCGAGACGCTGCGAGCCCCTGCCGGAAACGCCTTGCCGGAGCTTCTCGTCACCGACCTCAATATGCCGGGTGGCGACGGGCTTTCCATGATGCGGCACATCCGTAATGACGAGGCAATACGCTCCTTGCCAAGGTTGCCGGTCATCGTGCTGACTTCCGATATCCGCGAGGATATGCGCGACCGCCTGCTTGCCGCCGGCGCCGATGTGGTGTTGGCGAAGCCGGCCGACCCTCAGGTGCTGACCTCGGAGATCGCGCGTCTGCTGCGCAAACGGTAACTCTTGCGATGGTTACGGTATTGATCGGGCGGCGGGGGTTGTACGCAACTTTCATGTCACTATGTTGTTGCAGAAACGTGGTCTAAGCCCCCGCAGACAGATTTGATTCGGGATAACGCGGATGGCCATCGAGCTACTGGATTCAGCGAACGTGGTTGACACTTCTCAGGCTTGCATCGGCACGAAAGCTGCCGTCCCGACGACCGACGTGCTTGGCCGGATCGCCAATCTTGAGACGCGCCTTGCCCGCACGGCATCGGAAATCGATGCTGCCCAGGCCGTGCGCTACAAGGTTTTCGTCGAGGAGATGAAGGCGCAGGTCGGCCCCGAGGCCGATCGGCGCAAGCGCGACGTCGACAGCTGGGACGCGATCTGCGACCACCTGCTGGTTCTCGACACCTCGATCGAAGGCGACGCCGAAGATCAGATCGTCGGGACATACCGGTTGCTGCGCCAGGATGTGGCTGAGCGCTCCGGCGGCTTTTACTCGTCTTCCGAATTCGCGATCGACGCGCTTCTCGCCCGTCATCCGACCAAGCGCTTCATGGAGCTCGGCCGCTCCTGCGTCCTGCCGGACTACCGGACCAAGCGCACGGTCGAACTCCTGTGGCAGGGCAATTGGGCCTATGCGCTCAAATACGGCATGGACGCGATGTTCGGCTGCGGTTCGTTCCCGGGTGTCGTTCCGGCCGAGCATGCGCTGGCGCTGTCCTTCCTGCACCACAACATCCGCGCCCGCGACGACTGGGCCGTCAGCGCACGGCCCGAGCTGCACCGGACGATGGATTTGATGCCGGCCGAGGCGATCAATGCCAAGAAGGCGCTCGCCGCTCTGCCGCCGTTGATCAAGGGCTATATGCGCCTCGGCGCGATGGTCGGCGATGGCGCCGTGGTCGATCATGCGTTCCGCACCACCGACGTTCTGATCGTTTTGCCGATCAGCAATATCTCGGGCCGCTACCTCAACTACTACGGCGCAGATGCCGGACGTTTCGGTGGCGCCGCCTCCTGACCGGGTCCCGGTGAGGTTAACCAATTATTAATGATGGATTTGACTTTCAAGGTCGAAAGAGAGACATGTATTGTCATGTTCTTCTCTAATTTCATGACGAACGAATAGAGAAAATAAATGGAGAAACTGCCGATCTTCCGGGGGTCGACAGGTATAGGGTTCCCAAGACTCCGTCTTTCATTACCTTAAACATAAATGCATTGCCTGTTATTAAGCCCGCCTCCTTTTCGGAAAGCGGGCTTTTCTTCTTTATAGTTGTATCGAATTGCTACCAATCGGGGTCGCGCGTTGACCCGAATGAAGGCGGCTGCACCAAAATGAAGCAGCCGCCGGACCGGCAATGCCGGTCCTACATGCCGGCGTTGTAGGCCGCGATCGCCGCCATGTTGACGATGTCGGAATCCTTGGCCGACATCGAGACGATCTGGATCGACTTGTCAAAGCCGACGAGCAGCGGGCCGATCACCGTCGAGCCGCCGAGTTCCTGCAGCATCTTGGTCGAAATCGATGCCGAGTGGAACGCCGGCATCACGAGCACGTTCGCCGTGCCCGAGAGGCGGCAGAACGGGTATTGCTCCATGACGCGAGCATTGAGCGCCACGTCGGCGGCCATCTCGCCGTCATATTCGAAATCGACGCGGCGCTTGTCGAGGATATTGACCGCTTCGCGCACCCGCTCAGAGCGTTCGCCCTGGGGATGGCCGAAGGTGGAATAGGCAAGCATTGCCACGCGCGGCACGTAGCCAAGCCGCTTGGCGAGGCCGGCTGCTTCCTCGGCGATATCGGCAAGCTCCTCCGAAGAGGGCATGTCGTGAACCGCCGTGTCGGCGACGAGCACCGTGCGGCCGCGGCAGAGCGCGATCGAGACGCCGATGACGCGGTGGCCGGGCTTCGGGTCGATGCAGCGACGCACGTCTTCGAGTGCCGTCGAATAGTTGCGGGTCAGGCCCGTCACCATGCCGTCGGCATCACCGAGCGCCACCATGCAGGCGGCGAAGTGGTTGCGGTCGTTGTTGATCAGGCGCTGAGCGTCGCGGAAGAGGAAGCCCTTCCGCTGCAGGCGGGCATAGAGATAGTCCGTATAGGCGCCGACGCGCTTGGAAAGCCGCGCATTGACGATCTGGATGCCGGGGCGGTCGAGGTCGATGCCCTCGCGCTCTGCCGTCTCGCGCATGCGCTCCTCGCGGCCGAGCAGGATGGCGGTGCCAAGCTGCTGGTTGGCATAGGCGATTGCAGAACGCATGACCTGCACCTCTTCGCCCTCTGCAAAGACGATGCGCTTCGGCTGGCGCCGGACGCGCTCGTAGATGCGCTGCAGCGTCGAGGCGATCGGGTCGCGGCGGGCGGAAAGCTGGCGGCCATAGGCTTCGAGGTCGGTGATCGGTTTGCGGGCGACGCCGCTTTCCATTGCCGCCTTCGCGACCGCCATCGGGATCGCCGAAATCAGCCGCGGATCGAAGGGGACCGGGATGATGTATTGCGGACCGAAACGCGGACGGTTGCCCTGGTAGGCTGCGGCGACATCGTCGGGAACGTCTTCCTTGGCAAGGCTCGCCAGCGCTTCAGCCGCTGCGATCTTCATCTCGTCGTTGATGGTCGTCGCGCGCACGTCGAGTGCGCCACGGAAGATATAGGGGAAGCCGAGCACGTTGTTGACCTGGTTCGGATAGTCAGAACGGCCGGTGGCGACGATCGCGTCGTCGCGGATGCGGGCGACTTCTTCCGGCGTGATTTCCGGATCCGGGTTGGCCATGGCGAAGATGATCGGCCGCGGCGCCATCGAGCGCACCATGTCTTCCGAAAGGGCGCCCTTTGCCGAGAGGCCGAAGACCACGTCGGCGCCGTCGAGCGCTTCGGCGAGCGTGCGGCGGTCGGTCTTGACCGCATGCGCCGACTTCCACTGGTTCATGCCCTCGGTGCGGCCCTCGAAGATCACGCCCTTGGTGTCGCAGAGGATGATGTTGTCAGAGGCAAAACCCATCGACTTGATGAGCTCGATGCAGGCGATGGCCGCCGCACCCGCACCGTTGCAGACGAGCTTCGTCGTCTTGAAGTCGCGGCCGGTCAAGGCCAGCGCGTTGATGAGGCCTGCTGCGGCGATGATCGCCGTGCCGTGCTGGTCGTCGTGGAACACCGGGATGTCCATGACCTCGCGAAGCTTCTGCTCGATGATGAAACAGTCCGGCGCCTTGATGTCTTCAAGATTGATGCCGCCGAAAGAGGGCCCGAGGAAACGCACGCAGTTGATGAACTCGTCGACGTTTTCGGTATCGACTTCAAGGTCGATGGAATCGACGTCGGCAAAGCGCTTGAACAGCACGGCCTTGCCTTCCATGACAGGCTTTGACGCAAGCGCGCCGAGATTGCCGAGGCCGAGAATGGCCGTGCCGTTCGAGATCACGGCCACCATGTTGCCGCGCGTCGTGTAGTCATAGGCGGTGTTAGGGTCCTCGGCGATCGCCTTCACGGGGACTGCGACGCCCGGAGAATAGGCAAGCGACAGGTCGCGCTGGGTGGCCATCGCCTTGGTGGGAGAAATCTCCAGCTTTCCGGGACGACCCTGCGAGTGAAAATCGAGCGCTTCCTGCGCGGTGACGCTCGTCATGGTGCGATCGGTCTTGTCGGTGGCCGGCATGTTTCCTCAATCCTCCTGTGGGCGAGCCTTGCGGCGCGCCTCTTTATGGTTGTCGTCTATAATTCCTTTGCGATAGTGTGCCATCTCTTTTTTCGGGACAATCATGAATTTCGTGACAGACTATTCGACCCGCGCGGGGGAGGTTTTATCCGCAGCCGAATTGGCGAGCGAGGAAAGCCGTTCCACGGCGACGCCGATGATGGAACAGTTCATCGAGATCAAGGCGAACAACCCGGATTCGCTGCTGTTCTACCGCATGGGCGACTTCTATGAGCTGTTCTTCCAGGACGCGGTCGAAGCCTCGCGCGCGCTCGGCATCACGCTCACCAAGCGCGGCCAGCACATGGGTCAGGAAATCCCGATGTGCGGCGTGCCGGTACATGCGGCCGACGATTACCTGCAGAAGCTGATCGGTCTCGGCTTCCGCGTCGCTGTCTGCGAGCAGGTGGAAGACCCGGCGGAAGCGAAGAAGCGCGGCAGCAAGTCGGTGGTGCGCCGCGACGTCGTGCGCTTGGTCACTCCGGGCACGATCACCGAAGAGAAACTGCTTTCGCCGTCCGAGACCAACTATCTGATGGCGCTGGCGCGCATAAAGAGCGGGTCCGAGCCTGCCTACGCGCTCGCCTGGATCGACATTTCGACCGGCATCTTCCGCCTCGCCGAGACAGCCGAGAGCCGGCTGCTTGCGGACATCCTGCGTATCGAGCCGCGCGAAATGATCCTTGCAGACACCGTGTTTCACGACCCGGAACTAAGACCCGTCTTCGACGTGCTCGGCCGCGTTGCCGTGCCGCAGCCGGCGGTCTTGTTCGACAGCGCCACGGCGGAAGGGCGCATCAGCCGCTACTTCGGCGTCAAGACGCTTGATGGCTTCGGCACGTTTTCCCGTGCGGAACTCGCAGCCGCTTCCGCGGCGATCTCCTATGTCGAGAAGACCCAGCTTGCCGAACGCCCGGCACTCGGCACGCCGGAGCGCGAAAGTGCCGCCTCAACCTTGTTCATCGATCCGGCGACCCGCGGCAATCTCGAACTGGTGAAGACGCTGTCCGGCGCGCGCGAGGGCACGCTGCTGAAGGCGCTCGACCGCACGGTGACAAGCGGCGGCGCCCGCCTACTTGCCGAGCGGCTGATGTCGCCGCTGACCGATCCGGACCGTATCAACCAGAGGCTCGACTCGATCGAGATTTTGGCGGACCAGCCGTCCTTTGCCGGCGACCTGCGCGATGCGCTACGTCGCGCGCCGGATATGCCGCGCGCCCTGTCGCGGCTGGCGCTCGGCCGTGGTGGCCCTCGCGATCTCGGCGCAATTCAGGCCGGCTTGCATGCATCCGCGTCCATTTCACGGCTGATGGCCGCGGGAACGCTCTCGGACGAACTGAAGGAGGCGCGCGCCGCAATCGATGCGCTTCCCGCAGGCCTGCTCGGCCTGCTCGATGCGACGCTTGGCGACGAGCTGCCGCTTCTGAAGCGCGACGGCGGTTTCGTCTGCGAAGGCGCCAATGCCGAGCTCGATGAGGTCCGGGGCCTGCGCGACCAGTCGCGCCGGGTGATCGCCGGGCTGCAACTGCAATATTCCGAAGAGACCGGCATCAAGTCGCTGAAGATCAAGCACAACAACGTGCTTGGCTACTTCATCGAGGTGACGGCCGGCAATGCCGGCTCGATGACCGACACGGACGAGGGCCGCGCCCGTTTCATCCATCGCCAAACGATGGCGAACGCGATGCGCTTCACCACCACGGCCCTTGCCGAGCTGGAAAGCAAGATCGCCAATGCCGCCGACCGGGCGCTGTCGATCGAGCTCGCAGCCTTCGACCAGATGACGGCAGAAGTCGTCGCTGCTGCCGAGACGTTGAAGGCGGCGGCACTGGCGCTTGCGACCCTCGACGTCTCGGTCGGGCTTGCGGTCCTTGCCGAGGAGCAGGCCTATGCCCGCCCCACCGTTGACCGCTCGCGCATGTTTGCCATCGACGGCGGCCGCCATCCGGTGGTCGAGCAGGCGCTGAAGCGCCAGGCATCGAATGCCTTCGTCGCCAATGGCTGCGATCTCTCTCCGCCTGAGGGCGAGGAGGGCGGTGCGATCTGGCTGCTCACCGGTCCCAACATGGGCGGTAAGTCGACCTTCCTGCGCCAGAACGCGCTGATCGCGATCATGGCGCAGATGGGCACCTTCGTGCCTGCCGCGAGCGCCCATATCGGCATCGTCGACCGGCTCTTCTCTCGCGTCGGCGCCTCCGACGACCTGGCGCGCGGTCGCTCGACCTTCATGGTCGAGATGGTCGAGACCGCGGCGATCCTCAACCAGGCGACCGACCGCTCGCTGGTGATCCTCGACGAGATCGGTCGTGGCACCGCCACCTTCGACGGCCTGTCAATCGCCTGGGCGGCAGTCGAGCACCT
This sequence comes from Ensifer sp. ENS08, assembly GCF_014852195.1. Taxonomy (NCBI): domain Bacteria; kingdom Pseudomonadati; phylum Pseudomonadota; class Alphaproteobacteria; order Hyphomicrobiales; family Rhizobiaceae; genus Ensifer; species Ensifer sp. ENS08. Next base: position 805,406 of record NZ_JACVBF010000001.1, on the reverse strand, counting down.
GCATGAGGCGAACCGCTGCCGCGGCCTCTTTGCCACCCACTTCCATGAACTGACCGTGCTCTCGGAAAAACTCGGCCGTCTCTCGAACGCGACGATGCGCGTCAAGGAATGGCACGGCGATGTGATCTTCCTGCATGAGGTCGGTCCGGGCGCCGCCGACCGCTCCTATGGCATTCAGGTCGCGCGTCTCGCTGGCCTGCCGGCCTCGGTCGTGGCTCGCGCCAAGGACGTGCTCGCCAAGCTCGAGGACGCCGATCGCAAGAACCCGGCGAGCCAACTGATCGACGATCTGCCGCTGTTCCAGGTGGCGATCCGTCGTGAAGAGGTGAAGCCCGCCGGAAACTCCAAGATCGACGAGGCGCTGAAGGCGCTGAACCCCGACGACATGACGCCGCGCGAGGCGCTCGATGCGCTCTATGCGCTGAAGAAGGAACTGAGCGCCGCCAAGGCGGGATGAAGAAAATGCGTGCGGTTTTCCGCCCGCATCCCGCCAACCGTTGCCTAAGCGGCGCTGCGCCTTTTTCCTGTGCAAGCCGTCTGTAAAAAGGCTATACAGCGCCGCACGCTTTTGCGGGCGCGGCGCTCGAATTGTTGTGTGGTCTTTATTCGGCCTCGGTCGCAAGGATCATGCAGGAGCGCTTGACAGCGAACGACCACGCAACCAGTCGGACAGGACGCCCCTCGGCACTTCATGGGCAGACACGAAACCTTCTTTCCCGAAATCCTCGACGTCGCAGCGCTCCGGGCAAAATGCGACTTCATCGCCTCGGCCCACGCCGAACAGCGCGACCCGATGCGTCAGGCGTTGCTGGCGGCTTTCAAGCAGGCAAATGTCGCCGGCCGGGCGAAGGCCCGCGAGCTGTTCAACGCCGATGGTGCCGGCATTCTCTGCGCCGAACGTATTTCCTGGCTGCAGGATCAACTGATCACAGTGCTGCATGATTTCGTGCTGAACGAGATCTTCGACGCAGCCAATGCACCGCCCGCGTCCCGGATCGCCGTGACGGCGGTCGGCGGCTATGGCCGCGGCACGCTGGCGCCGGGTTCAGACATCGATCTTCTTTTCCTGCTGCCGGTCAAGAAGGCGGTCTGGGCCGAGCCGGCGATCGAGTTCATGCTCTATATCCTCTGGGATCTGGGCTTCAAGGTCGGCCACGCCACCCGCACCATCGACGAGTGCATCCGGCTATCGCGCGCCGACATGACGATCCGCACGGCCATCCTCGAGACGCGCTATATCTGTGGCTCCGAGACATTGTGCGCCGAGCTTGAAACGCGCTTCGATCATGAGATCGTGCGCAACACCGGCCCGGATTTCATCGCCGCCAAGCTTGCCGAACGCGACGAGCGCCACCGCAAGGCCGGCGACACGCGCTACCTCGTCGAGCCCAACGTCAAGGAAGGCAAGGGCGGGCTTCGCGACCTGCACACGCTGTTCTGGATCGCCAAGTACTTCTACCGGCTGAAGGACACCGCCGACCTCGTCAAGCTCGGCGTGCTTTCGCGGCAGGAGTACCAGCTTTTCCAGAAGGCCGAGGACTTCCTCTGGGCGGTGCGCTGCCACATGCATTTCCTCACCGGAAAATCCGAGGAACGGCTCTCTTTCGACATCCAGCGCGAGATCGCCGAGGCACTCGGCTATCACGACCATCCGGGCCTTTCGGCCGTCGAACGCTTCATGAAGCACTTCTTCCTGGTGGCAAAGGACGTCGGCGATCTCACCCGTATCTTCTGCGCAGCACTCGAAGATCAGCAGGCCAAGGACGCGCCCGGCATTTCCGGGCTCATCGGCCGCTTCACCCATCGTAGCCGCAAGATTGCCGGAACGCTCGATTTCGTCGACGACGGCGGTCGCATCGCGCTTGCAAGCCCCGACGTCTTTAAGCGCGATCCGGTCAATCTGCTGCGCTTCTTCCACATCGCCGATATCAACGGGCTGGAATTCCACCCGGCGGCACTGCGCCAGGTCACGCGGTCGCTGAGCCTGATCAAGCCGGCGCTGCGCGAAAACGAGGAGGCGAACCGCCTCTTCCTGTCGATCCTCACGTCCCGCCGCAAGCCGGAGCTGATCCTCCGGCGCATGAACGAAGCCGGCGTGCTCGGCCGCTTCATTCCGGATTTCGGCAAGATCGTCTCGATGATGCAGTTCAACATGTATCATCACTATACGGTCGACGAGCATCTGCTGCGCACCGTCGACGTGCTGTCGCGCATCGAAGGCGGCATCGAGGAGGAGGCCCATCCGCTCGTCGCCAAGCTGATGCCGGGGATCGAGGAGCGCGAGGCGCTCTATGTCGCCGTGCTGCTGCACGACATCGCCAAGGGCCGGCCGGAGGATCACTCGACCGCCGGCGCCAAGGTGGCACGCAAACTCTGCCCGCGCTTCGGGCTGTCGCCGAAGCAGACGGAGCTGGTCGCCTGGCTGATCGAGGAGCATCTGCTGATGTCGATGGTCGCCCAGACGCGCGACCTCAACGACCGCAAGACGATCGTCGACTTTGCCGAGCGGGTACAGTCACTCGACCGGTTGAAGATGCTTTTGGTCCTCACCGTCTGCGACATTCGTGCGGTCGGCCCGGGTGTGTGGAACGGCTGGAAAGGGCAGCTGCTGCGCACGCTCTATTATGAGACCGAGCTGTTGCTGTCGGGCGGCTTCTCCGAGCTGTCGCGCAAGGAGCGTGCGGCCCATGCCGCCGTCATGCTCGGCGAGGCCTTGACGGACTGGTCCGAGAAGGAGCGCGAGGATTACGTGCGCCTGCACTACCAGCCCTATCTCCTGACGGTGGCGCTGGAAGACCAGATCCGGCATGCGCGCTTCATCCGCGAGGCGGATGCCGCCGGCAAGGCGCTGGCGACGATGGTGCGTACCCACCAGTTCCACGCGATCACCGAAATCACCGTGCTTTCGCCCGACCATCCGCGGCTTTTGACCGTGATTGCCGGTGCCTGTGCGGCCGCCGGCGCAAACATCGTCGACGCGCAGATCTTCACGACCTCGGACGGCCGTGCGCTCGATACCATCCTCGTCAACCGCGAGTTCGCCGTCGACGAGGACGAGATGCGCCGGGCAGCGAGCATCGGCAAGCTGATCGAGGACGTGCTTTCGGGCCGCAAGCGGCTGCCGGAAGTCATTGCCAGCCGCACCAAGGTGAAGAAGCGCACCAAGGCGTTTACCGTCACGCCGGAAGTGACGATCAGCAACACGCTGTCGAACAAGTTCACCGTGATCGAAGTCGAAGGCCTCGACCGTCCAGGCCTCTTGTCCGAGATCACCGCGGTGCTATCCGATCTTTCGCTCGACATCGCCTCGGCCCACATCACCACCTTCGGTGAAAAGGTGATCGACACCTTCTACGTCACCGATCTCGTCGGCCAGAAGGTGACGAGTGAAAACCGTCAGATGAACATTGCCGCCCGCCTCAAGGCCGTCATGGCCGGGGAGGGGGACGAGGCGCGCGACCGCATGCCCTCGGGCATCATCGCGCCGCCCCCGGGCGTTTCCTCCGCTCAAAGAACGACAAAAGCCGAAACATGAGTCTGGTCAAGAAATTTGCAACCGTCGGCGGCGCGACACTCGGAAGCCGCCTGTTCGGCTTCATCCGCGAAACCTTCATGGCGGCAGCGCTTGGCACCGGCCCGGTTGCCGACGCCTTCAACACCGCCTTCCGTCTGCCCAACACCTTCCGCCGGCTGTTTGCCGAGGGCGCCTTCAATTCCGCTTTCGTGCCGCTCTTTGCCCGGGAAATCGAGGCGAACGGCATGGATGGGGCGCGGCGTTTCTCCGAGGAGGTCTTTGGCGTCCTCTTCACCGTGCTGCTGTTCCTGACGATCGCGATGGAACTGACGATGCCCTTCATCGTCAGCAACCTGATCGCGCCCGGCTTTGCCGACGACCCGGAAAAACTCGGAAGCACCATCGTCTTTGCGGCGATCATGTTCCCTTATCTCGCCTGTATGTCGCTGGCGGCGATGATGGCGGGCATGCTGAATTCGCTGCACCGCTATTTCGCGGCGGCGATCGCGCCGGTCTTCCTCAATTTCATCCTCATCGGCGTGCTCGGCTATGCCTGGTATGCGGGCCAGGATCCGATCGCGGTCGGCTACGGCCTTTCCTGGGGCGTCATGGCCGCCGGCCTCGTCCAGCTCGCAATCGTCTGGATCGCCGTGCGCGATGCCGGCATCAAGATCGGCCTTCGTCGCCCGAAGATGACCGCCAACGTGAAGCGCCTGCTCGTACTGGCGCTGCCGGCGGCGATCACCGGCGGCATCACCCAGATCAACCTGCTGATCAACACCAACATTGCGTCTGCCCGGGAAGGTGCGGTGTCGTCGCTCGTCTATGCCGACCGCATCTATCAGCTTCCGCTCGGCGTCGTCGGCATCGCGGTCGCAACCGTGCTTCTGCCGGAACTCGCCCGCGCGCTGCGTTCGGGCAATGTCAACGAGGCCTCGAACCTGCAGAACCGCTCGGTCGAGTTCACGCTGTTCCTGACGCTGCCGGCCGCCGCCGCTTTGCTCGTCATGTCCGAGCCGATCGTCCGGTTGCTGTTCGAGCGCGGCAAGTTCTCGCCGGAATCGACCATCATCGTCGGTCATATCCTGGCAATTTACGGCCTCGGCCTGCCGGCTTTCGTGCTGATCAAGGCCTTCATTCCCGGCTTTTTCGCACGCGAAGACACGCGCACGCCGATGATCTTCGCCGCGATTTCCGTCGTCGTGAACGTGTCCCTGGCGCTCACCCTGTTTCCACGGCTTGGCGCGAGCGGCATCGCCACCGCCGAGATCGTTGCCGGCTGGGTGAATGCCGTGCTGCTTTTCGCAACGCTTGTCTGGCGCGGCCATTGGGGCAGGGACATCCCGCTTCTGACCCGTATCCCGCGTCTCGTCCTCGCGGCGGCGGGTATGGCGGCGGCGCTGTATTACGCTGTCGGCTGGTTCGCTTTCGAACTTTCCTCTGCCGCGTCCCTCCTGACGCGGGCAACGACGCTGACGGGCCTGGTCGCAGTCGCCATGGTGATCTACTTCGGGCTCGCCTTCGGCCTCGGCGGCGCGAGCCTCGGCATGATCCGCCGCAACATCAAGCGGGGCGCGAAAGCGCCTGCGGAGCCTGCAGCAACGCCGGAGGCGGGTGACTGATGCGCCAGACGATCGCACGCATTGCCCTGGTCGTGCCGGATTATGACGCCGGCATCGCCTTCTATTGCGGCAAGCTCGGTTTTGATCTCTTGGAGGACACCGTTCTCGACGCCACCAAGCGCTGGGTCGTCGTCCGTCCCAAGGGGGCCGTCGAAACGGCGCTGCTGCTTGCCAAGGCTGACGGCGAGCGCCAGCAGGCGGCGATCGGCAACCAGACCGGCGGCCGGGTCGGGTTCTTCCTGTTCACCGACGATTTTGCCCGAGACCATGCGGCGATGCTGGCCGCAGGCGTCGTCTTCCTGGAGGCGCCGCGCCACGAGCCCTACGGCACCGTGGCGGTCTTCAGCGACCCGTTCGGCAACCATTGGGATCTCTTGCAACCGGCGGCGTGAACCTACAGGTCTCGACCTCTTGATTGCCTCCCGCCACCCGTGCATAAGCCATGCCGTTAGCAACATGGGCCAGCCGGCCCTGGGGCCCTCCACCAGCCTATTGAGGACGACATGAACGAATTCAAGCCGCTCGTATTCTCCGGCGTTCAGCCGACGGGCAATCTCCATCTCGGCAATTATCTCGGCGCGATCCGCAAGTTCGTGGCGCTGCAGGAAAACAACGATTGCATCTATTGCGTCGTCGACCTGCACTCGATCACCGCGCAGCTCGTGCATGAGGACCTGAAGGGGCAGATCCGCTCGATCGCCGCCGCCTTCATCGCTTCGGGCATCGATCCGAACAAGCATATTGTCTTCAACCAGTCGGCCGTGCCGCAGCACGCGGAACTCGCCTGGATCTTCAATTGCGTCGCCCGCATCGGCTGGATGAACCGCATGACGCAGTTCAAGGACAAGGCCGGCAAGGACCGCGAGAATGCGTCGCTCGGCCTGCTGGCCTATCCGAGTCTGATGGCGGCTGACATCCTCGTCTATCGCGCCACCCATGTTCCCGTCGGCGACGACCAGAAGCAGCACCTGGAGCTGACGCGTGATATCGCCCAGAAGTTCAACATCGACTTCATGGAGCATATTCGCAGCGCTGGTTACGGTGTCGACATGGTTGTCGGCGAAGAGCCGATCCATGCCTACTTCCCGCCGGTCGAGCCGCTGATCGGTGGCGCTACGCCGCGCGTCATGTCGCTGCGTGACGGCACCAAGAAGATGTCGAAGTCGGATCCCTCCGATCTCTCGCGCGTCAACCTGATGGACGACGCAGAGACGATCTCGAAGAAGATCCGCAAGGCCAAGACCGATCCGGACGCGCTTCCGAGCGAAGTGGACGGTCTGAAGGGTCGTCCCGAGGCGGACAACCTCGTCGGTATCTACGCGGCGCTGTCGGACAAGACCAAGGAGCAGGTGCTCGCCGAATTCGGTGGGCAGCAGTTCTCGGTCTTCAAGCCGGCGCTGGTCGACCTTGCGGTCGAGGTTCTCTCGCCGATCACGGCCGAGATGCGCCGCCTGATGGGCGACACCGCCCATATCGACGCAATCCTTAGGGATGGCGGCGAGCGGGCGCGGGCGCGGGCAGAAAAGACGATGCGCGAAGTGCGCGAAATCATCGGCTTCCTGCAGTAAATTGATTGGGTCCGGGGAACTCCCGGACCCAGTTTCATTTTGATGGTCGGACTTCGCTAGCCGAAGTGAACCTCGACCGGAAAGCCTCGGGCACTTTTCCGTGCCCTCGTCCGAAACGCAAAAATCAGACCTTGCGGCGGCTCGCGCGGGATGTATTGTTCACCCTATGGTCTCGACCCGACTCTCTCGACTTGAAGGACACCGCCGCAAATTCATGGCGGTGATAGACGATACCCCGGAATGCGGGCGCGCCGTGCACTATGCGGGCATGCGCGCCAAGAATTCCAATGGTGGCCTCGTCCTGCTCTATGTGATCGCCGACGGCGACTTCCAGCAATGGCTGGGGGTCGAGGAAATCATGCGTGCGGAAGCACGCGAGGAGGCCGAGGCGACGCTCGCCAAGGTGTCCCAATCGGTCCGCGAGCGGATCGGCATCGAGCCCGAGGTCGTCATCCGCGAGGGCACGGCCACGGAGCAGATCCACGCGGCGATCGAAGAGGATCGCGACATCGCCATTCTGGTTCTCGCGGCCGGCTCGGCGAAAGAAGGCCCCGGTCCGCTGGTGTCGTCCATTGCCGGCAAGGCCGCGGCCTTTCCGATCCCCGTCACGGTCATCCCGGATGCCCTGACGGATGAGGAGATCGACGCGCTCAGCTGACCTGCGTCGCTATGTGCTCTTGCGACTAGGCGGCCATGCTCCTATATTCTTTTGAATTATTCTAAAAAGCTGGGCGGATGCCGCTCCGGCGAAACGGAGACAGACATGTTCATTCAGACCGAAGCCACGCCGAATCCGGCGACGCTGAAGTTTTTGCCGGGCAAGGTCGTCCTGGAAAACGGCACGGCCGAGTTCCGCGACGAGGAAGAAGCACGCGCCGGCTCGCCGCTCGCGGCACGGCTGTTTTCGATCCCCGGCGTCACCGGCGTCTATTTCGGCTACGATTTCATTACCGTCAGCAAGGAAGGCCAGGAATGGCAGCACCTGAAGCCGGCGATCCTCGGTTCGATCATGGAGCACTTCATGTCGGGCCAGGCGATCATGGCTGGCAGCGGCCGCGCCGAGCAGTCCGACGAGGAAGACGAGTTCTTCGACGAGGGTGACGAAACGATCGTCGCCACGATCAAGGAACTGTTGGAAACCCGCGTGCGTCCGGCCGTCGCCCAGGATGGCGGTGACATCACCTTCCGCGGCTTCAAGGATGGGACTGTGTTCCTCAACATGAAGGGCGCCTGCTCCGGTTGCCCGTCGTCCACCGCGACGCTGAAGCATGGCGTGCAGAACCTGCTGCGTCACTTCGTTCCCGAGGTGGAGGCCGTCGAGGCCGTCTAATATAGCGCGCGCCTGTCCGGCGCGCCGGTTTCGCGTATCGATTTTGCCGCAAAGCCCGATCGGCTTTGCGGCTTGTGGCGTCTGAAAGATCCTGCGTTGAAATGATTGTACTTGCGCTCGACACGTCCGGTTCCGGTTGCTCCGTTGCCGTCTATGACAGCGAAACGGAAGCCGTGCTCGGGCGTTCCGGGGCCGATCTCGGCAAGGGACACGCCGAACGGCTGATGGAATTCGTCGACGAGGCATTGGCTGCGTCCGGCCGGTCGCTTGACGCTATCGACCGCATCGCCGTCACTGTCGGCCCGGGATCCTTCACCGGCATTCGCGTCGGCGTAGCGGCCGCTCGCGGCTTGGCGCTTGCGCTCGGCAAACCCGCCGTCGGCGTTTCGACACTTGCGGTCGTCGCCGAGGGGCTGCGCCGGACGGCCGCCGGAAAGCCCGTCCTTGTCGCCATCGACGCCAAGCGGGACGAGGTCTATCTCCAGGCTTTCGATGCGACCGGTAGCGCCACGGGCGAGCCCGAAGCACTCTCCGTCGAAAGTGCGCGCGAACGATTTGCCGGTTTCGACGGCGTCATCGGCGGCTCCGGAGCGCATCTCGTCGCTGCCGATTTACCGCTCAAGCCTTCAGAACTCATCGATGTCGCCGCCGTCGCCAAACTTGGTGCCGCTGCCGATCCAGCCTCGGCCAAGCCGCGTCCGTTATATCTCCGAGGCCCCGACGCCAAGCCGCAGGCGGGCTTCGCGATTGCCCGAGCATAGACCGAGATGAGCTTCACCGATTACTTCACCCGCCGCACCGAGTTCGACATCTTCCCCTTGGAAGAAGCGGATCTGATTGCCGCGGCGGCGCTGCACCGTCAGCGTTTCGCGTCCCCGTGGAGCGATGGCGAAATCCATGCGCTTCTGGTGCAGGAGACGGTGTTCGGCTTTGTCGCCCGGCAGACCAATGGCAGCTTTCGCCCGGCCTTCGGTGGGTTTGTCCTGTCGCGTGCCGTTGCCGGCGAGGCGGAAATCCTGACGATCGGCGTCGAGCCGCGTTATGCGCGCTCCGGTCTCGGCTGGCGGTTGATGCAGGCGGCGATGCGCGAGGCGCTGGTCAAAGGCTCCGAGGCCCTGTTCCTCGAAGTCGACGAGACCAACCAGCCCGCAATCGGGCTTTACCGTAAGCTCGGCTTCAACAAGGTCGGCGAACGCCGCGCCTATTACCAGGACAAGGCCGGCCAGCGGACCGCCGCGCTTGTCATGCGGCTCGATCTTCGCTAGTCCCGACACGGGGAACAGCAGGATGAAGAAGGCCAAGGCGGTCTTCCGCCCGCATCCCGCATTACCCTATCGGAACAGGTCACGATGATCGCGCCGCGGTTCGGCTCCAGATCATCGCGATTCTCAAGGTCTCGCGCAGGAAAACTCTTCCCGGATGGTCAATTGGCTACGGATCGCGATCTTCGCAGCGCTTCTGGCGCTGGTCTCGCTCGTGCTGATGCCGATTCAGGTCGTCTGCCTCTGGCTCGATCTGAAACCCCGGCGCCGTCTGCCGCGATATTGGCACCGGCTCGCCTGTTACCTTCTCGGCATAAAGGTGCGCGTTCATGGCATGGCGGATCGCCGTCGACCGCTTTTGATCTGCGCCAACCACGCCTCCTGGAAGGACATTCTGGTGCTCTCCTCGGTTGCCGACGTCGTCTTCGTCGCCAAGTCCGAGGTGAAGGGCTGGCCGGTCTTCGGCGTGCTTGCCCGGCTGCAGGCGTCGATCTTCGTCGAGCGCGAGCAGAAGCGCTCGACCGGCAAGCAGGTGAGCGAAATCGGCGAGCGCATGGCTGCCGGTGAAATCGTCGTGCTCTTTCCCGAGGGAACGACCTCCGACGGCAACCGCCTGCTGGAGATCAAGACCTCGCTTTTCGGGGCTGCCGCTTCCGCCGTGCCGCATTCGCCGACCGGTCTCGTGCATGTGCAGCCGGTCGCGATCTCCTACACCGGTATCCACGGCATGCCGATGGGCCGCTTCAACCGGCCGATCGCCGCCTGGCCGGGCGACACCGAACTGGTGCCGCATTTGCTCGGCATCCTGCGTGAGGGCGCGATCGAAGTGGACGTCGATTTCGGTGAGGCCATCGATTACGACCGCCATACCAATCGCAAGGAGGTGAGCCGTACGGTCGAGCAGCGCATCCGCAGCATGCTGTCGGATCGTCTGCGCGGGCGGGCTTGAAACGCCCCGGGCAAGGACGCTGCGCCGAAAATACTTCAACTTCCGACCGCTTTGCACTAAAGAACCCGGCATGACCCAGGAAACCGCCCTTCTGTCGACGACGCCCGCCACGGGCGACGAGCGCGCCCCGGCCCGCAAGGTCTTCGTCAAGACCTACGGCTGCCAGATGAACGTCTACGATTCCGACCGCATGACAGACGCCCTGTCGCGCGACGGCTACGTCTCGACCGATGTGCTGGAAGACGCAGACTTCGTCCTGCTCAACACCTGTCACATTCGCGAGAAGGCGGCAGAGAAGGTGTATTCCGAACTCGGCCGCCTGCGCGATCTGAAGAAGGAAAGGGCCAAGGAAGGCCGCGAGATGGTGATCGGCGTCGCCGGCTGCGTCGCGCAAGCCGAAGGCAACGAGATCCTGCGGCGCGCACCGGCCGTCGACCTGGTGATCGGTCCGACCACCTATCACCGGCTGCCTGAGGCGCTGAAGCGCGCCCGCAGCGGCGAGCGTGTCGTGCAGACGGAGTATGCCGTCGAAGACAAGTTCGAGCACCTGCCGGCGCCCGACAAGGCAAAGACCCGCATGCGCGGCGTCACCGCGTTCCTGACGGTTCAGGAAGGCTGCGACAAGTTCTGCACCTTCTGTGTCGTGCCCTACACGCGCGGCTCCGAGGTTTCCCGCCCCGTCGCCCAGATCGTCTCGGAGGCGGAAAAGCTGGTCGAGGGCGGCGTGCGCGAGATCACCCTGCTCGGTCAGAACGTCAACGCCTGGCACGGCGTCGGGCCCGATGGCCGCGAATGGGGCCTTGGCGACCTGCTTTCGCGTCTTGGCGAGATCGAGGGTCTTGCCCGGCTGCGTTACACCACCAGCCACCCGCGCGACATGGACGACAGCCTGATCGAGGCGCATCGCTCGATGGTAAAGCTGATGCCCTACCTGCACTTGCCGGTGCAGTCCGGCTCCGACCGTATTCTGAAGGCGATGAACCGCAGGCATACGGCGGCGGAATATCTGGCGCTGATCGCGCGCATCCGCGCGATCCAGCCGGACCTCGCACTGTCGGGCGATTTCATCGTCGGCTTCCCCGGCGAGACCGATGAAGACTTCGAGGACACCATGCGCCTCGTCGAAGCCGTGGGTTATGCACAGGCATTTTCATTCAAATATTCGACCCGTCCCGGCACGCCGGGCGCCGAGCTCGGCGACCAGGTTCCCGAGGACGTGAAAGCCAAGCGCTTGGAAAAATTGCAGGCTTTGCTGTTTTCCCAGCAGCGCGCCTTTGCCGAGTCCTGCGTCGGCCGCGAAATCGACCTGCTTTTGGAGAAGGAAGGGCGCATGCCCGGCCAGCTCGTCGGGCGTTCGCCGTGGCTGCAGCCGGTGAATGTTGATGCAAAAGCATCGCAAATCGGTGACATTATCAAGGTGCGAATCATCAAGGCCGGGCCGAACAGCCTGTTTGCGGAGATGATCGGGTAAGGACCGAAAACAAGGAGCCTGAACCGCTTGAACGGACACGAATTGATCTCTTCATCCACGCGCCAGTCGAAAACAACTGCGACAGACGCCAATCACTTCGTGCTGACCTTCGAGAACAATCGGTTCGCCAGCGAGCTCTTCGGCCAGTTCGATCAGAACTTGAAGCTTCTCGAAGAGCGCCTGCGCATCGACGCTCGGCCGCGCGGCAATTCCGTCGCGATCTCGGGTGACGTCGTCGCCACCAACCAGGCCCGCCGTGCTCTCGATTATCTCTACGGGCGGTTGCAGGGCGGCGCGTCGATCGATACGTCTGATGTCGAGGGTGCGATCCGTATGGCGGTTGCCGCCGACGATCAGCTACAATTGCCGACCATGGAGCGTAAAGCCAAATTGACAATGGCGCAGATTTCGACGCGCAAGAAGACGATCGCCGCGCGCACGCCAACGCAGGATGCCTATATCCGAGCGCTCGAGCGGTCCGAGCTCGTCTTCGGCGTAGGCCCCGCCGGTACCGGCAAGACCTATCTTGCCGTCGCCCACGCCGCACAGCTGCTTGAGCGCGGCGCCGTCGACCGTATCGTGCTCTCTCGCCCTGCCGTCGAGGCGGGCGAGCGCCTGGGCTTCCTGCCGGGCGACATGAAGGAGAAGGTCGATCCCTATCTTCGGCCGCTCTACGACGCGCTCTATGACATGATGCCGGGCGACAAGGTCGAACGCGCGATCACCGCCGGGGTCATCGAAATCGCGCCGCTCGCCTTCATGCGCGGCCGTACGCTCGCCAATGCTGCCGTCATCCTCGACGAGGCACAGAACACCACATCGATGCAGATGAAGATGTTCCTGACCCGTCTTGGCGAAAACGGCCGGATGATCGTCACCGGCGATCCGAGCCAGGTGGACCTGCCGCGCGGCGTTAAATCGGGCCTGGTCGAGGCCCTGCAGATCCTGAGAGGGGTCGAGGGCGTTTCGGTCGTCCGCTTCAAGGATGTCGATGTCGTTCGCCATCCGATGGTGGCGCGCATCGTCAAGGCCTACGAATCCCATACGGCCGTGCACGACGAAAGCGAGCAGGGCGACCGCTGACAGGCGGTCGCTGCGATCATGACGGCTTTGGATATCCAGATCAGCGTGGAAGAGGGCAACTGGCCGGACGAAGAGGTGTTGCTCGCCTTCTCGTCGCCCGTGCTCGAAGCGGCGGCAGCCTTTCTCGCAAGCGAAGAAAAGCAGCCGTTGCCGAAGATGCCGCCGGAGCTTTCGCTCGTCTTCACCGACGATGCCTCCATGCGCGCGATCAACGCCGAGTGGCGCAACCAGGACAAGCCGACCAACGTTCTGTCCTTCCCGGCCTTTCCCGTGACGCCCGGATCGATGCCCGGACCGATGCTCGGCGACATCATCGTTGCCCGCGAAACCCTCGAGCGCGAGGCGGTGGAGCTCGAGAAGTCCTTCGATCAGCATCTGACGCATCTTCTCGTGCATGGATTCCTGCATCTTTTCGGCTATGATCATATGGAAGATGATGAAGCCGAAAGAATGGAAAGCCTGGAGACTCGCATTTTGGCGCGTCTTGGCTTATCTGACCCCTACGGGGATCGTACCCCGGATTAACAGTTTGGACCGATGAGCGATTATAAAACACAGCCTGTCGCGCTGGCGACCGAGGAGGCAGATGCCTCCGGAGAGGCGGAGGCGGGCAGTAGTAGCACCGCCACTCGACACGAGGGCACGAAATCCACTTCCACCTTCTGGAGCCGGGCCGCGCGCCTTTTGCGCGGCGCAAGTCCATCGAGCCTGCGCGAGGATCTTGCTGACGCGCTGCAGACCGATGCCGACAGCAACACGGTCTTTTCGCCCGGCGAACGGGCGATGCTCAACAACATCCTGCGTTTCCGCGAGGTCCGGGTCGAGGACGTCATGGTCCCGCGCGCCGACATCGAGGCGGTCGATCAGAGCATCACCATCGGCGAGCTGATGGTGATCTTCGAGGAATCCGGCCGCTCGCGCATGCCGGTCTATAGCGACGGGCTCGATGACCCTCGCGGCATGGTCCACATTCGCGACCTGCTGTCCTACGTCACCAAACAGGCCCGCAATCGCCGGCGTAACGGCAAGGCCCAGGCGTCGACGACGGCTGCGTCCGAAAAGACGCCGCGCTCGCCCAAGGCAAGTTTCGACCTTTCGCGTGTCGATCTCGGCAAGTCGTTGGAAGAGGCGGGCATCGTCCGCCAGCTTCTCTTCGTGCCGCCCTCTATGCTGGCCTCCGACTTGATGCAGCGCATGCAGGCGGCCCGTATCCAGATGGCGCTTGTCATCGACGAATATGGCGGAACCGATGGCCTCGTCTCGCTCGAAGACATCGTCGAGATGGTCGTCGGCGACATCGAGGATGAGCACGACGATGACGAAGTCATGTTCGCGCGCACTTCGGACGATGTCTTTATCGCCGACGCTCGTGTCGAGCTGGAAGAGATCGCCGCGGCGATCGGTCCCGACTTCGACGTGCGCGAACAGCTCGAAGACGTCGACACCCTCGGCGGCCTGATCTTCGCTTCACTGGGCCGCATTCCCGTACGCGGCGAGGTCGTTCAGGCGATCCCGGGCTTCGAGTTCCAGATCCTCGACGCCGACCCGCGCCGCGTGAAGCGCGTCCGCATCATGCGCAAGCGCCCGCCCGCCCGCCGCCGCGTCCTGCGACCGGAAGGCGAGACGATTGCGGAGGCCGGTGCGCTCAATCGCGCCAACGGTGCAGCCGCCCCCGAGGCAGCGGCCGACGAACAGTAATTGTCCGGTTCCCGCGCGTTTCTGCGCGCGCGGGAAGTCCTCCCCCCACCTTTGACGTCTCCCGAGGCTGTGTCGTAAACACCGACCAAGGGCCGGAACCGTCGTCTCGCCCCTAATCCAGCCCCGAAAGGGGACAAGCAGCCGGTTTTTTGGAAGACTGGCCCCGATTGATTCGGGTGTTGTTTCGCTCCTTCGCCGTGGCAGGCTGCGGGATCGACTGGAGGCTGTATGGCAAGATTGGCTGGCAGGGTGATGCTACTTTCCGGGTTCCCCCGGGCTTTGCTTGCTTTCTTCGCGGGGCTGCTCGCGGTTCTGGCCCAGCCGCCCTTCGGCATCTTCGCCTTTGCTTTCGTCGCTTTCCCGATTCTCGTCTGGCTGCTCGACGGTGCGACCGGAAGTCTGGACGGTGGCTTCATCCGCCGGCTCTGGCCGGCTGCGGTTGTCGGCTGGTGGTTCGGCTTCGGTTACTTCCTCGGTGGTCTCTGGTGGCTCGGCAATGCGCTGCTCGTCGAGGCCGACGAGTTCGCCTGGGCGCTGCCGCTCGCCGTCGTGGGCCTGCCGGCCTTTCTCGCGCTGTTCTATGCGCTGGCGACGCTGATCGCCCGCCTTTTCTGGTCCGACGGCGTCGGGCGCATCGCCGCACTCGCCCTGGGCTTCGGGCTTGCCGAATGGCTGCGCAGCTTCCTCTTTACCGGCTTTCCCTGGAATGCGATCGGCTATGCGGCCATGCCGATGCCGCTGATGATGCAGTCGGCAAGCGTCATCAATCTCGCGACCGTCAACATGCTCGCCGTCTTCGTCTTTGCCGCTCCCGCCCTGATCGCGACGGGCCGGGGGAGCCGGATCGGGCTCACGGTCGCCGTCGTGCTTTTTGCCGGCCATGTGGGCTTCGGCTTCTACCGCCTGGCGCAGCCGGCGCCGGCCTCGCCCGAGCCGCCGCTGACCGTGCGCCTCGTCCAGCCGGTGATCGACCAGGCAAAGAAGCTCGATGACGGCGAGCGTGCCGCGGTGTTCGAGGAGCATCTGGCTTTGACCGCCGTGGCTCCGGAGAAAGACGGCAAGCGGCCGGATATCGTCGTCTGGCCCGAGACGTCGATCCCTTTCATCCTCACCGACAATCCGGACGCACTGGCGCGTATCGCCGAGGTGCTTGATGACGACCAGATCCTGATTGCCGGCGCGGTGCGCGTAGAGGATGCCGGCGCCGGTCTGCCGCCCCGCTACTACAACTCGATCTACATGATCGACGGTCGGGGCCAGATCATCGGCGCTGCCGACAAGGTGCATCTGGTGCCTTTCGGCGAATATCTTCCCTTCGAGGATCTGTTGTCTTCCTGGGGCCTGAGTTCGGTCGCCGCGTCGATGCCCGGTGGCTTCACAGCGGCCAAGAACCGTTCGCTGCTGACGCTGCCCAGCGGCCGCACGCTGTATCCGCTCGTTTGCTACGAGGCGATCTTCCCGGACGAGATCGATGGGGCCGCGCGCCGGGCCGATGTGCTTCTCAATGTTACCAACGACGCCTGGTTCGGAGATACGCCAGGCCCGCGCCAGCATTTCCATCAGGCACAATTAAGGGCCGTTGAAACCGGCACCCCCCTTGTCCGAGCGGCAAACAGCGGTATATCAGCAATTGTTGATGCACGTGGGGTTTTAATGGTAGGATTATCCTACAATTATAGGGGAGTGGTCGACACACTTCTGCCGGGAAGGATGCCTACCCCGTTGGACGACGCTATGCGAAGCCGCGTTTTCTGGCTGGGTGCGATCTTCCTCCTTCTGGTTGCAGTGTTTTCGCGTGTTGGTTTTAATATTAGGAAGAATTGACCTAAAACCCCTAAAATTGCATAGTGGTCCGCACCATCGTCCTTGTTGTGCTGGCTCTGTCCTTATCACCCTGGCGGTCGCTTCGGTGAGCGTAGGTCTCATGCTGGGCGATGGATAAACGAAACAGCGTGTTTGGGAACGCAGATATGATCGAAAACAAGAAGAAGCCGAACCCGATCGACATTCATGTCGGAAGTCGGATTCGTCTTCGCCGTACGATGCTTGGCATGAGCCAAGAGAAGCTCGGCGAAAGTCTGGGGATCACTTTCCAGCAGATCCAGAAGTACGAGAAGGGCACGAACCGCGTCGGCGCCAGCCGGTTGCAGAACATTTCAGGCATCCTGAACGTTCCGGTTTCCTTCTTCTTCGAAGATGCCCCGGGCGATAACGCTGCCGGTCAGTCCGGCATGGCAGAAGCTTCCAGCTCGAACTACGTCGTCGATTTCCTGTCGTCCTCCGAGGGGCTGCAGCTCAACCGCGCTTTCGTCAAGATCACCGACCCGAAGGTTCGCCGTCGGCTCGTCGATCTCGTCAAGGCACTCGCTGCGGAAGCAGAAAGCGAATAGTTCCAACGTTCCCCGTCGGGACTTGAAAAACAAAGCGGCCATTTGTGCCGCTTTTTTCTTGCGCACCTTTCCCTCCGGTGCACCAAAGTGATTGGCCGCAATGGCGATATAAAGATATATTTATGTCGTTGTGTGCTTGTTTTTCGGTCGCAAAACCACTAACACCGTGCCAGCGCTTTTTCTTCATTGAGGGGACTTCCCGCATGCGTGCAAACTACCTGTTCACGAGTGAATCCGTAGCCGAAGGTCATCCGGACAAGGTGTGTGACCGTATCTCCGACGAGATCGTGGACCTGGTCTACCGCGAAGCGGCCAAGACCGGTGTCGATCCCTGGGGAGTGCGTATCGCCTGCGAGACGCTGGCGACCACCAACCGTGTCGTGATTGCCGGCGAAGTGCGCCTGCCGCCGAGCCTTCTGAAGAAGGACAAGGACGGCAACGACGTCATCAACCCCTCGAAGTTCAAGTCCGCCGCCCGCAAGGCGATCCGCGAGATCGGCTATGAGCAGGACGGCTTCCACTGGAAGACGGCGAAGATCGACGTGCTCCTGCACTTCCAGTCTGCTCACATCGCTCAGGGCGTCGACAGCGCTGCCGACAAGCAGGGCGAAGAAGGTGCCGGCGACCAGGGCATCATGTTCGGCTACGCCTGCCGCGAGACCGCCGAGCTGATGCCGGCGCCGATCTACTATTCGCACCGCATCCTCAACCTACTCGCCGCTGCCCGCAAGAAGGGCGAGGGCGAAGTCGCCAAGCTCGGCCCTGACGCCAAGAGCCAGGTCACCGTACGCTACGTCGACGGCAAGCCGGCGGAAGTCACCTCGATCGTTCTGTCGACGCAGCACCTCGATGACACCTGGGATTCGGTCAAGGTTCGCTCGGTTGTCGAGCCCTATATCCGCGAAGCCCTCGACGATCTGAAGATCGCCGACGACTGCACCTGGTACATCAACCCGACCGGCAAGTTCGTCATCGGCGGCCCGGATGGCGATGCTGGCCTCACCGGCCGCAAGATCATCGTCGACACCTATGGCGGTGCCGCACCGCACGGCGGCGGCGCCTTCTCGGGCAAGGACACGACCAAGGTCGACCGTTCGGCCGCCTATGCTGCCCGTTACCTGGCAAAGAACGTCGTTGCCGCCGGCCTGTCCGACCGTTGCACGATCCAGCTGTCCTACGCCATCGGCGTCGCCCAGCCGCTGTCGATCTATGTCGACCTACACGGCACCGGCAAGGTTTCGGAAGACCAGGTCGAGGATGCGATCCGCAAGACGATGGACCTGTCGCCGACCGGCATCCGCCGTCATCTCGACCTCAACAAGCCGATCTATGCCAAGACGTCGGCCTATGGCCACTTCGGCCGCAAGGCTGGCCGCGACGGTTCCTTCTCCTGGGAGAAGCTCGACCTCGTGAAGCCGCTGAAGGCTGCGATCGAGCAGAGCGGCGCCGTCAACGGCCGCGCTGCCGCCTAACAGGCGATGGGGCGCGGCGTCACGCCGCGCATTGAAGATAGCGAAACGTCCTGCTATCAGGCGTTTGCAAAAATCAAGGCGGGCGCTCCGACAAGGAGCGCCCGCTTCGTTCATTTTGATTTTGGGTTGGCCTGATCCAGATCGGTATGACCAAGGGAAAGACGACATGACCGAACCGCGCCGCGCCAGAGCAACCGAGGCCTTTTTCGGCCGCCGCAAGGGCAAGCCGTTGCGCGAGCGGCAGGCGGCGCATCTGGAAACCGTGTTGCCGACACTGAAGCTCGACCTTTCGAGCCCGCCTCCGGCGGACCTGAAGACCCTCTATCCGCAGGGCGTGGATCGCATGCGCCTCGAAATCGGTTTCGGCGGCGGCGAGCACCTGATCCACCGTGCGGCCGAAGCGCCGTCGACCGGCTTCATCGGCGTCGAACCCTTCGTCAATTCCATGGCCAAGCTCGTCGGTCATATCGAGGAGCGCGGCGCCAGCAACGTCAGGCTCTATGACGACGACGCCACCCAGGTCCTCGATTGGCTGCCGGCCGCGTCGATCGACCAGATCGACCTGCTCTATCCGGACCCGTGGCCGAAGCGCAAACACTGGAAGCGCCGTTTCGTCTCCAAGGTCAATCTCGATCGCTTCGCCCGCGTACTGAAGCCCGGCGGCGTGTTCTGCTTCGCCTCGGATATCGATACCTATGTCAACTGGACGCTGTTGCACTGCCGCGATCACGCAGCCTTCGAGTGGACGGCAGAGGCGGCTTCCGATTGGCTGACGCCCTATGAGGGATGGCCGAGCACGCGCTACGAGGCCAAGGCACGCAGGGAAGGGCGAAGCTCCGCCTATCTCACCTTCCGGCGCGTCTAAAGCAATTCCAGGAAAAGTGCGAAGCGGTTTTCCGTCCGGAATTGCGGACTGGAGGATCAATTCCAGGAAAAGTGCGAAGCGGTTTTCTGTCCGGACTTGCGGACTAGCAGATCAATTCCAGGAAAGGTGCGAAGCGGTTTTCCGCTCGCGCTTGCGTCGCTCTCGAGAGCGACGGCTTCCATTCAAACGTCCGATTGCCGTCTCCACCGACGGCAGCCTGTCAGTGCAGGGTGACCGTCTTCAGATCGTCCTCGGCCGCCTTGAAGAAGGTGCTGGAACGGTTGTCTGTCAGAAGGATCGGCGTGCCGTCGGCGCCGAAGAGCGCCCAGAGATCGATACCCGGTCCCATCTCCGGCGCTTCCGGGAAGCAGCGCGAGACTTCTTCCGAGCGCATTTTCCGGATGTAGCCGATTTCGCCTTCGCCGAGATGTGCGAGGTCGTTCTTCGACAGCGACGAGCTGATGTCTTTCAGTCCCATGGTGACACTCCGTGGTCGCCGGTGAGGGGAGAATCCCGCCGGTTATCCTACTCTGGGACTGAAATGTTAATTTTCTTTACCATACGAACCGGTTCGGGACGAACGAGGTCGACGGAGAGCAGGCCGTTGCGCAGTTCCGCGCCCAGAACCTTCATGCCGTCGGCGAGCACGAAAGTGCGTTGAAACTGGCGTGCCGCAATGCCGCGGTGCAGGTAATCGCGGTCGCCGTTGTCGATCTGCCGGCCGCGGATGACGAGCTGGTTCTCTTCGGTGGTGACTTCGAGGTCTTCTTCGGAAAAGCCTGCCACGGCGAGCGTGATGCGCAACCGTTCCGGTTCGTCGGTCGAGGCATCGCCGCGAACGCGTTCTATGTTGTAGGGCGGGTATCCGTCGTTGCCCTTGGCGATCCGCTCAAGGGTCTTTTCCATCGTATCGAAACCCAGCAGAAGCGGGCTCGTAAAAGGGGTAATACGGCTCATTCTTCAAGTCCTTGCGAGATCAAGCGACCGTTGTTCGGACCTGCCTTGCAGCATCCTTTCCGCAATATGGTAGCTGTGCGCAATGAGTGCAAGCCGCTTGCCTCCGGCGTGCACGCAAATCATAGTCCGCTCTCGCAGAATCCGGGAATGGGACAAAGGAACGCCAGGGCGTTTACTCCCGTCCGGCCCAATGCAACGTATCGATCGCGCCGAACAACGTGGTCCAGGGAGGACGAGAAAGTGCCCGTGCCGAGAAAGATAATCATAGACACCGACCCCGGGCAGGACGATGCCGCCGCCATCATGCTCGCCTTCGGCAGTCCGGAAGAGATCGACCTGCTCGGCATCACCGCGGTCGCCGGCAACGTGCCGCTGGCACTGACGGCCCGCAATGCGCGCATCCTGTGCGAGCTCTGCGACCGGCCGAAGGTTCGGGTGTTCTCGGGCGCCGACAAGCCGATTGCTCGCCCGCTGGTGACCGCCGAGCACGTGCACGGCAAGACCGGCCTCGACGGCCCAGAGCTTACCGAGCCGACAATGAAGCTCGAGGAGCAGCATGCGGTCGACTTCATCGTCGAGACGTTGCGAAAGGAGCCAGAGGGCACCGTGACGCTCTGCACGCTCGGCCCGCTCACCAACATCGCGCTGGCCCTGCAGAAGGCGCCTGACATTGCGCAGCGGGTCAAGGAACTGGTGATGATGGGTGGCGGCTTCTTCGAAGGCGGCAACATCACGCCCGCCGCCGAATTCAACGTCTACGTCGATCCCGAGGCAGCCGACATCGTCTTCCGTTCGGGCATTCCGATCGTGATGATGCCGCTCGATGTCACCCACCGGGTGCTGACCCACAAGGCGCGCGTCCAGAAGATCCGCGACATCGGCAGCCGCCCGGCGATCGCCATGGCCGAGATGCTCGAATTCTTCGAGCGCTTCGATATCGAGAAGTACGGCACCGATGGCGGCCCGCTGCACGATCCGACGGTCATTGCCTATCTGTTGCGCCCCGAGCTTTTCACCGGCCGCGATTGCAACGTCGAGATCGAGACCAAGTCGGAGCTGACGGCCGGCATGACCGTCGTCGACTGGTGGCAGGTCACCGGCCGGCCGCACAACGCCAAGGTCATGCGCTTCGTCGACGACCAGGGCTTCTTCGACCTTTTGACCGAGCGGCTGGCTCGCATCTGAGCCTCGGCTCAATCATCGTAGTCCAAACAAAAACGGCGCCCCGAGAGGCGCCGTTTTCTTTTGTCGTTCCGTTGATCAGAACTCTTCCCAGTTGTCCTGGGCAAGCGCGTTGGCGCCGGAGGTCTGGGTCAGCACCCGCTGCGTCGAAGCCGAGTAGTTGCTTCGCGCTGGGTTCGCCGCCGGAGCGGGCCGCGCCTCGCGGGCGGGGGCCGGGACCGGAGCGGGGCGTTCGGCCGCGCGCATGCGCTCGGCCGTGCCACGCAGCATAGCCGCCGAGGACGGTTGGGCCGATGCGGTCGCCTGCGCGACCCGGAAGCGGGCCACGAGCGTGTTGAGCGTTCGGGCTTCTTCGTTGAGCGCCATGCCGGCCGCGGTCGTTTCCTCGACCATGGCGGCGTTCTGCTGGGTTACCTGGTCCATCTGGTTGACGGCGGAGTTGATCTCCTTCAGGCCGACGGCCTGTTCCGAAGCGGAGCTGGAGATCTGGCGGATGAGGCCGTTGATCTGCACGACCTGCTCGGCGATCTTTTCGAGCGCGCCACCGGCCTTGCCGACGAGATCAACACCTTCGCGCACCTGGCCGGCCGAGGTGTTGATCAATGTCTTGATCTCCTTGGCGGCATTGGCAGAGCGCTGGGCGAGTTCGCGCACTTCCTGGGCGACGACGGCAAAACCCTTGCCGGCCTCACCTGCACGCGCTGCTTCGACACCGGCGTTCAGCGCCAGAAGGTTGGTCTGGAAGGCGATTTCGTCGATGACGCCGATGATGCGGCTGACTTCGTGCGAGGACTGCTCGATGCCCTTCATCGCGGCAATCGCCTTCTGCACCACTTCGCCCGACTGTCCGGCATCGCTGCTGGCCACATCCACCGATTTGGCGGCGACCTTGGCGTTTTCGGCGCTGGCGTTGACCTGCGAGGTCAGCTCGTCAAGAGCCGCTGCTGTCTCTTCCAGGCTTGCAGCCTGCTGTTCGGTCCGGTGCGACAGGTCGTTGGCGGCGCTGCTGATTTCGCTGGTGCCGTTGCCGATGTTGACGACCGAATGGTTGACGGTGCGGATCGTCTCTTCGAGGCTTTCCATCGCCGCGTTGAAGTCACGCTTGAGCTGCGCGTATTCGCCCGGGAAATCGTCGGTGATGCGGAATGCGAGATCGCCGGACGACAGATGCGAGAGACCCTTGCCGAGGCGGGCGACGATGTCGCGCTGAAGCGCGCTCGATTCTGCACGCTCGGTTTCCGAGCGGCCGCGTTCGCGCTCGGCCTGTTCGCGCTCATGGCGGGCTTCGCCTTCGAGGCGCTTGGTGTCGGCAAGCTGATGGCGGAAGCCTTCGAGCGCCTTGGCGACTTCACCGGTTTCGTCGGAACGATCCTGGCCGGCGATCGCCTTGGTGTAGTCACCGTGGCTGAGGTCGTTCACGTCCTTGACGAGGCTTGCCAGCGGCTTCTGCACGAAACCACGAACCGCGAGATAGAGACCGAGCAACACAGCGCCGAGCACGACGAGGCCGCCGACGATCATCATGTAGGTCTGATCCTTGACCGGCGCATTGATCGCGGTACGCGGCACGTCGACGAGCACGACCCAGCTGGTGTTCACGCCCGAGAGAGTGAACGGATAGACGAGACGGTCGAAGGGCTCGTTGCCGTCATAGGAGAGGTTGGAGATGATGCCCGGCTTGCCGGAGGCGAGCGCGTTCTTGACGACCTCGTTGCCTTCGCCGTCATACTCCTTGAGCAGAAGGTCCGGGATCGGCGCGACCAGCCATTTGCCGGTCTGCGACAGCAGGTAGACGCGGCCGGTGTCGAAGGGCTTCAGCTTCGAGAGGCCATCGCCGAGCGAGGCGAGCGAAATGTCGACGCCGGTGACGCCGAGAAGCTTGCCGCCGGACATGACCGGGTAGGCGATCGAACTCATCGCGGTCGGAACGTCGGTGTCCTGCGCGGTGTAGGGCTGGGTGATTGCACCCTTGCCGCTTTTTGCAGCGAGTTTGTACCACTCGGCCGCATAGTCAGCGCCGAAAGTGGAGTACTGGATTTCGTTGGTGCGGCTCTTCGACCAGTAGGGCGTGAAGATGCCCTTGTCGTTACCGCCCAGTTCCTTGTTGTTGACGAGGTCTTCCTGGCGACCATCGAAAGCCTTGGGTTCTTCCGCGAACCAGCTGCCGAAGGCAAACGGGTTCTGCTCGAGGTTTGCCCTGAGGATGTTGATCACCCCGGTGCGCTCCAGCGACTTTTCGGCATGTGCGCGGCCGAGGATGCCCGCCATCGAGCGGGCAGCACTTGCAAGCTCGCCGATGTCGCCGGCAATGTCGGAGGCAATCGCGCGGGCTTCGCCGCCTGCCTGTTCGAGGACCAGCGTTTCGACGCGGTCCTGGGTCTGGGATATGAGAACGAAATTCGAGGCAAGCAGGACAAGTGCGATCGTGCCGCCTGTCACCGCGATCAGTTTGGTCGCCAGCGATTTGGCTTGGAACTTGAACATGAAATCCTCACGTGCTGGGAGGTTCGCAGGTTTTCACCTGCGGTGGACGCATTTCGCAATGGGGGTGAACTCCATCATGGAGCGTCAGATGCCGACCGGCATGTTGGAGACGACCAGGCGCTTTGGCCGGTTTTCTCACGGTCCTGAATAGACTGGAGATTCTTAAGATAGGGCCAACACGGACGCTGTTTTACGCATCGCTTGCATAAAATTGCACGCAAAGTTTTATGTCCGCGACATCGGCTGTCCGGATTGCGCAAGCGGCCGTCGGGAGGGTGAAATCTATGCGGGCCAGGGCCTGGGAAAAATGAGACGGGCGACTTCGCCCGTCTCAAGTGCGTGCTTTTTCGCGCAGGATTTAGAGACGCGACGCCACGTCCGCAGCGAGCGGGATCGAGGGCTGGGCGCCGCTCTTCAGGCAGGCGAGAGAGCCGGCGACTGCTGCGCGGCGCAGAGCGTCGGGGAAGGCGATGCCGGCATCGAGGCTGGCTGCGAGATAACCGCAGAAGGTGTCGCCGGCGCCGACGGTATCGACCGGCTCGATCTTCAGGCCCTTGGCGCGCTGGATCTCGCCCTCATGTACGGCCACCACGCCTTCGGCGCCAAGCGTGACGATGACCGTCTGGCCGGTCTCCGCGTGCAGCGCCTTCATCGCTTCTTCGCGCTCAGTGCTCCCGATACCGCTCTTGCCGGCCAGCAGCTCGAATTCGGTTTCGTTGGCAATGACGATATCGGCCATGCGGCCGAGGCGGGCTGCGTCCGGTGTCAGCGGCGCGATGTTGATGACCGAACGCACGCCCTTCTGTTTGGCGGCGGTGAGCGCCTTCTCGACCGAAGCGGCCGGAATTTCGAGCTGCAGCATCAAGGTATCGCTGGGCTTCATGCCGTCGACGGCCTTCACCGCATCGGCTTCATCGACCGTCGCATTGGCGCTGGCGACGACGACGATGACATTTTCGCCGTCACCGCCGACGAGGATATGGGCGGTGCCGGTCGGCTCGCTGACCGTCTTGGTCAACGACAGGTCGGCGCCCGCACCCTTCAACAGTTCGAGCGCGCCGTCGGCAAAGCTGTCCTTTCCTACCGCGCCTGCCATCTGCACCGTCGCGCCGGCACGCCGTGCGGCCAGCGCCTGGTTTGCGCCCTTGCCGCCGGCGGCGGTCGAGAAGCTGGTGCCGGCGACGGTTTCGCCGGGCTTCGGAAGGCGTGCGGTGGTGGCGATCAGATCCATGTTGATGGACCCAAAAACAGTAATCATGTGAAACTATCCTGTCGGCTTTGCGAATTGGGCCGGAGAGTGCCCGACAGCCTCAGTCCTCGTCAACCACCCGCAGGCGCAATTGCCCGACCCGATTGTCGACCGCGGCACGTGGTTCGTCCGCGTCCCGTGTGCCGCCTTCCGCTTGCAGCTCTAGGGCCTCGATCTTGGCCCCGCGGCGGGTGAGCTTGCTGGAGGAAACGAGGATGTCCTCGACATCCTTCTGGCTCATCGCGAAATGGCCCTGCAGCTTGCGCACGCGCTGGTCGAGACGGCCGAGATCCTCCATCAGCCGCGCGACTTCGCCCTGGATCAGGTGCGCCTGTTCGCGCATGCGCGCATCCTTGAGGATTGCCTGGATCACCTGGATCGACAGCAGCAGCAGGGAGGGCGAGACGATGACGATCCGCTGGCGATGCGCCTTCTGCACGATCGCTTCGAAATGCTCGTGGATCTCCGCAAAGATCGATTCCGAGGGTACGAAGAGGAAGGCGGTGTCCTGCGTTTCACCTGGGATCAGATACTTGCCGGCGATGTCGCGCACGTGCGTTTCCATGTCGCGGCGAAAGAGTTGGGCGATCTGCAGGCGCCGCTCCGGAGTCGGAGCATCCCGCATCGCGTTCCAGGCTTCGAGCGGAAATTTGGCGTCGATGACCAGCGGCGGCTGGCCGTTCGGCATGCGGATGGTGCAGTCGGGCCGCACCCCGTTCGACAGCGTCGCCTGGAATTCGAAGGCACCCATCGGCAGCCCGTCGGCGATAATCGCTTCCATGCGCGACTGGCCGAAGGCGCCGCGCGTCTGCTTGTTCGATAGAATCGCCTGAAGTCCGGCCATGTCCTTGGCGAGCGACTGGATGTTGTTCTGGGCCGTGTCGATGACCGCGAGGCGCTCCTGCAGCCGGCGCAGGTTCTCGTGTGTCGCCTTGGTCTGCTCGCTGATCGAGGCGCCGATGCGATGGGTCATGCCGTCGATGCGCTGGCTGAGTGTCTGGTTGAGCTCCGCCTGCCGGGCGCCGAACACCTCGGCCATGGCCGCGACCCGCCCTTGCATCTCCGTCTGTGCTGCCAGCAGCATTGCCATCTGTTCCTGCCGCTCGTCGTCGCGGGGATTGCGCCGGCGCGAGAGCGCCGTCAGGCCGGCAACAGCCAGCACAAGGCCGGCGGCAATCGCCAGATGGCCCAGGGTAATCGGCAGGGTGCCGATGAAAAACAACGGTTGGGCGAAGGGAAGGGGCGCGGGTTCCATGCGCCAAACCTAACAGATTCTCTCGCGAAGTGTAGATCAAAACAAGAACATATGTGCGCGGCGGTTAACGCCCGACGAGGGACGAGCGGGTGCCGCAGGTGGCAAGGCAATTTCCTTGCGCGTCGATGGAAAGATCGGCTATGGGAGCATCATGACCATCAAGCCGCTTATCATCCTTCCCGATCCTGTGCTTCGCCAGGTTTCAACGCCGATCGAAACCGTCGACGCGGACGTCCGCCGTCTGGCCGATGACATGCTCGAAACCATGTACGATGCCCCCGGCATCGGCCTTGCCGCGATCCAGGTCGGCGTCGCCAGGCGCATGCTGGTGCTCGACGTTTCGAAAGAGGGCGACGAGAAGACGCCGCTTGTCTTCATCAACCCCGAGATCGTCGCTTCGTCCGACACCTATTCGGTTTACGAGGAAGGCTGCCTGTCGATTCCGGACTACTACGCCGAGGTCGAGCGCCCCGCCGTCATCACCGTCAAGCACCTCGACCGCGACGGCAAGGAACAGACGATCGAGGCCGAAGGCCTGCTCGCCACCTGCCTGCAGCACGAGATCGACCACCTGAACGGCGTTTTGTTCATCGACCACATCTCCAAGCTCAAGCGCGACATGGTGATCCGCAAGTTCACCAAGGCTGCCAAGACGCGCGGCGCAAAGGCGATCTGAGCCTTCGATCGCGGAAGATCACGCGAAATTTTGAAGGCGGGAACCCATTGAATATTCCAGGAAGAGCGTGAAACGGCTTTCCTGGAATTGTCCTGTTTTTAGAGAATGAGATCATTTCGCCGTTTCCCCGCATGAAGTGATCTGAAAGGACGGAGTTACCGCCTTGTCGCTTCGCATCATCTTCATGGGCACACCGGAATTTTCGGTGCCGACACTGGCGGCACTTGCCGAGGCAGGTCATCAGATCGTCGCCGTCTACACCCAGCCACCGCGGCCGGGTGGCCGCCGCGGGCTCGATCTGCAGAAATCGCCGGTGCACCAGGCGGCCGAACTGCTGGGTATTCCGGTGCTAACGCCGGTCAACTTCAAGGACGAGGCGGACCGCCAGACCTTCCGTGATTTCGACGCCGACGTCGCCGTCGTCGTCGCCTATGGCCTGCTTCTGCCCGAGGCCATCCTCACAGGCACCAAGCTCGGCTGCTACAACGGCCACGCCTCGCTGCTGCCGCGCTGGCGCGGTGCAGCGCCCATCCAGCGCGCGATCATGGCCGGCGACCACGAGACCGGCATGATGGTGATGAAGATGGAAAAGGGGCTCGATACCGGCCCGGTCGCCCTCACCAAGACGGTTCAGATCGGCGAGACGATGACCGGGGGCGAATTGCACGATCGCCTGATGCAGGTCGGCGCCAGTCTGATGCGGGAAGCGATGGCAAAACTCGAGGCCGACGATCTGCCGCTGACGGTCCAGGCCGAGGACGGCGTTGTCTACGCCCAGAAGATCAGCAAAACGGAAACCCGCATCGATTTCACCCGTCCCGCCCGCGAGGTGCACGACCATATCCGCGGCCTGTCGCCATTCCCGGGCGCCTGGTTCGAACTTGAGATCGCTGGTAAGCCGGAACGCATCAAGGTTCTGAACTCGGAGCCCGCTTCCGGCAAGGGCGAGGCCGCCACGGTGCTCGACGATAATCTGACGATTGCCTGCGCCGAGGGCGCCGTTCGGCTCACCCGCCTGCAGCGCGCCGGCGGCAAGGCGTTGGGGGCGGCCGACTTCCTGCGCGGAACGCCGGTTGCGCCCGGCACGAGGGTCGGCTGATGCCGCGGTTCAAGCTGACCGTCGAATATGACGGCTCGGATTATGTCGGCTGGCAACGGCAGGACAACGGCGAGTCCGTGCAAGGCGCGATCGAAAAAGCGATCCTGTCTCTGACCGGGGAGACCGTGTCGATCCGCGGCGCCGGCCGCACTGATTCCGGTGTGCACGCCAGTGGCCAGGTGATGCATGCGGATCTCACGCGTCCGTGGAAGCCCTACACGCTGCGCAACGCGCTAAATGCCCATCTGGGGCTTGCGGGCGAGCGGGTGGCGATCCTCGAGGCCGAGGAGGTGTCCGAGGAATTCGACGCGCGCTTCTCGGCGCTGCGCCGCCACTATCTCTACCGCATTATCTCGCGGCCCGCGCCGCTGGCGCTTGAAGCCCGGCGCGCCTGGTGGGTGCCGAAGCCGCTCGACCATGAAGCCATGCATGCAGGCGCCCAGCGCCTCGTCGGCCATCATGACTTCACCACCTTCCGCTCCGCCCATTGCCAGGCGGCGAGCCCGGTGCGCACGCTCGATCGGCTGGACGTCGCGCTTGTCGCCGGCGTCATCGAGATCCGCGCAACGGCGCAGAGCTTCCTGCACAACCAGATCCGCTCCTTCGCCGGCTCGCTGAAGCTGGTGGGCGAAGGCAAGTGGACGCCGGATGATCTGCAGGCAGCGCTCGAGGCCCGCAACCGCAAGGCCTGCGGCCCCGTGGCGCCGCCCGATGGGCTTTATTTCCTTCAGGTGGACTACTGATCCCGAAGTCCTAGCTTGTCGGGATCAGACCGAAGAAGCGCTGCAAGAGATCGCCGATCATCATCGACGGCAACAGGAACAGCGCCGTCAGCGCCGAGGCAAGCAGCGTCTGGTTGCCGGTCACGATGCGCAAGAGCCGGAAGAGCACCGCAACGCTGATGACGAGCAGCGTCAACCAGATGAAGCTCGTCAGCCCCTGGCTCCCGGGAATGACGACACGGATCGCCGCCGGCACCGCCATGGCGTAGGAGAGCGGAACCGAGAGCCAGTTTGTGGTAACGACGATCGGTACCACCGCTCCGGCAAATCCGAGTGGGCGCGAGAGAATGGCGATCAGCACCAGCGGCAAGAGCCAGCTGACGAGATCGACGACGAGCAGCTTGAAGATGAAGCCGATGCCGATCGTGGTGCCATCAGGCATGACCGAGAGGTAGTAGAGCCGCCAGGACGCCCAGGTGACGGCGATCGCCGGCAGGCACCAGAGCATGGACGTGAACGAGCGCCAGAGGCCACTCTCGCTGAAATCGAGCCAGCGGAAGCCTTCTTCGTTACCCTGCGCCAGGAGCCAGAGCCCCCGGATATAGGCAAGCACCTCATCAAGCAGCGGCATGGCCGAACCAGCGGGCGATGAAGTTTTCATAGATATTGGTCAGGGTCTCGAGGTCGGCGACGGCGACCCGTTCGTCGACCATGTGCATCGTCTGGCCGACGAGGCCGAACTCGACCACCGGGCAATAGTCCTTGATGAAGCGCGCATCCGAGGTTCCGCCGGTCGTCGACAGCTTCGGCTGGCGCCCCGTGACGGCTTCGACCGCGCCGGAGAGCGAATCGATCAGCGCGTTGTTGCGTGTGAGAAACACGTGGCTCGGGCGCTCGGCCCAGACGATTTCGTAGCGAACGGGGGCGCGGTCCGGACGCAGGCTACCGCTTGCCGCGGCACGGTCGAGCCGGGCGATGATCTCGGCCATCAGGCTATCCGCCGTCCATGTGTCGTTGAAGCGGATGTTGAAGGCGGCCGTCGCCTTGGCCGGAATGACGTTGACGGCACTGTTGCCGACATCGATCGTCGTCACTTCGAGATTGGACGGCTGGAAGCTCTCGGTGCCGTTGTCGAAGGGCGGGTCCATCAGCGCCTGCGTCAGTTGCAGGATGCCGCGCACAGGGCTGTCGGCAAGGTGCGGATAGGCCGCGTGCCCCTGCACGCCATGAACGGTGATGCGGCCGGACAGCGAGCCGCGCCGGCCGATCTTGATCATGTCGCCAAGGCTCTCCGGGTTGGTCGGTTCGCCGACCAGGCACGCATCCCAGCGCTCGCCCTTGTCGGCCGCCCATTGCAAGAGCTTGGTGGTGCCGTTGATCGCCGGTCCCTCTTCGTCGCCGGTGATGAGGAAGGAGACCGAGCCCTTCGGGGCGCCATGCTTTTCGACATGGCGGGCGATTGCCGCGACGAAGCAGGCGATGCCGCCCTTCATGTCGACGGCGCCGCGGCCATACATCTCGCCGCCGGCAATGTCGGCCGAAAACGGACCGTGGCTCCAGGCGGCCTCGTCGCCGACGGGAACGACGTCCGTATGCCCGGCAAACATCAGATGCGGGCCTTCGGTTCCAAGCCGCGCATAAAGATTCTCGATGTCGGGCGTGCCAGCCTCCTTGGCCATCACGCGGTCGACCGCGAAGCCGAGCGGCTTCAGCATGGCTTCAAGGGCTGCAAGCGCGCCGCCTTCGGCCGGGGTGACTGAGGGGCAACGAATGAGGGTGGCGAGATTGGCGATCGGATCGGTGGAGGTCATCTAACGTTATGCCGTCTGCATGGCCACGAAGGGCCTTGGGAATGGAGGCTGCTGGTTTATCCGATCGCCAGCGAACTGTCACGCAGGATGGGGCACGCGAGACGGGAACTGTGACGTCGAACGCAGAACGGCGCCGCGCCTGGGCGGAGGCGCAGCGCCGCAGCTTCAACGGGCCGGAAGGGTCCGGCCCGCCTGAAGATCGCGAAGGGAATGGAGAAGGGCTTATTCTCCGGGTGCGAGATGCGGCGCTTCGATATGGGCTCCCGCATGCTTCAGAGGCCGCTCGCCAGCGAGTTTGCGGATCAGCACGTAGAACACCGGCGTCATGAAGATGCCGAAGGCGGTGACGCCGATCATGCCGGCAAAGACCGCGATACCCATGGCCGAGCGCATTTCCGCACCGGCGCCGGTCGACATGACAAGCGGCACCACGCCCATGATGAAGGCCATCGAGGTCATCAGGATCGGGCGCAGACGCAGCCGGCTCGCTTCGATCGCCGCCTTGACCGGCGTGCTGCCCGACAGTTCCAGTTCGCGGGCGAACTCGACGATGAGGATGGCATTCTTCGCCGATAGCCCGACCAAGACGATCAGACCGATCTGGGTGAAGACGTTGTTGTCGCCTCCGGTCAGCCAGACACCGACGAGTGCCGCCATGATGCCCATCGGCACGATCAGGATGATGGCGATCGGCAGCGTCAGGCTCTCATACTGGGCCGCAAGCACGAGATAGACGAGCAACAGCGCCAGCGGGAAGACCAGGATGCCGGAGTTGCCAGCCAGGATCTGCTGGTAGGTCAGGTCCGTCCATTCGTAGCCGATGCCCGGAGGCAGGGTTTCAGCGGCGATGCGTTCGATGGCTTCCTGCGCCTGGCCGGACGAGAAACCCGGTGCCGGGCCGCCGTTGATGTCGGCCGACAGGAAGCCGTTGTAGCGGATCGCCCGTTCGGCGCCGACCGTCTGCTCGACCTTGAGAAGCGCCGACAGCGGGATCATCTCGCCGGATTGCGAACGCACCTTCAGCTTGCCGATGTCGTCGGCATGGCTGCGGTAGTTCGCATCCGCCTGGACGCGCACGCTGTAGGTGCGGCCGAAGGCGTTGAAGTCGTTGACGTAGAGCGAGCCGAGGTAGATCTGCAGCGTCTCGAAGACGTCGGTGACGGCCACGCCGAGCTGGCGTGCCTTCACGCGGTCAAGGTCGGCGTAGAGCTGCGGCACGTTGATCTGGTAGCTCGAATAGAGACCGGCCAGCTCCGGTGCCTGGTAGGCCTTGGCGAGGAAGGCCTTGGTCGCCTCGTCGAGCGCCTGGTATCCGAGGCCGTTCTTGTCCTCGAGCTGCAGCTTGAAGCCGCCGGTCGTTCCGAGACCCTGGACGGGCGGCGGCGGGAACATGGCGATGAAAGCATCCTGGATGACGCCGAATTCCTGGTTGAGCTGCATGGCGATCGCGCCGCCGGACAGTTCAGGCGTCTTGCGTTCCTCGAAGGGCTTGAGCGCGACGAAGACGATGCCGGAGTTCGACGAGTTGGTGAAGCCGTTGATCGACAGGCCCGGGAAGGCGATGGCGTTCTCGACGCCCGGGTGCTTGAGCGCAATTTCGCTCATCCGCTTGATCACATCTTCCGAGCGGTCGAGCGTGGCTGCGTCCGGAAGCTGGGCAAAGCCGATCAGGTACTGCTTGTCCTGCGCCGGCACGAAGCCGCCGGGGACCGCGCGAAACAGCGTGAAGGTGACGCCGAGAAGCACGACATAGACCACCATGATCAGCGACTTGCGCGTCAGGATGCGACCCACACCGCGGCCATAGGCTTCCGAGCTTGCCCCGAAGAAGCGGTTGAAGCCGCGGAAGAACCAGCCGAAAAGCCTGTCCATCACCCGCGTCAGCCAGTCCTTCGGCGCGTGGTGGTCCTTCAAGAGAAGGGCAGCCAGCGCCGGGGAGAGCGTCAGCGAGTTGAGCGCCGAGATCACGGTCGAGATGGCGATCGTCAGCGCGAACTGGCGATAGAACTGGCCGGTGAGGCCGGTGATGAAGGCGAGCGGCACGAACACCGCGACGAGCACCAGCGCGATCGCGATGATCGGACCCGAGACTTCCTGCATGGCGCGGTAGGTCGCCTGGACGGGCGACAGTCCCTGCTCGATGTTGCGTTCGACGTTTTCCACCACGACGATCGCGTCGTCGACGACGATGCCGATGGCAAGCACGAGGCCGAAGAGGCTGAGCGCGTTGATCGAGAAGCCGAAGACATACATGACGGCGAAGGTGCCGACGATCGAGACCGGAACGGCGACGAGCGGAATGATCGAGGCGCGCCAGGTCTGCAGGAAGATGATGACGACGAGCACGACCAGCGCGATCGCCTCGAGCAGCGTGTCGACCACGGATTCGATCGAGGCGCGCACGAACTGTGTCGTGTCGTAGACGATGCCGTAGTCGACGCCTTCAGGCATGGTGAGCTTCATCTCGGCCATGGCCTTGCGGACGTCGTCCGAAATCTGGATCGCGTTCGATCCAGGTGCCTGGAAGACCGCCATGCCGACGGCCGGCTTGTTGTCGAGCAACGAGCGCAACGAGTACTCGGACGCGCCCATTTCGACGCGGGCGACATCGCCGAGCCGAGTCACTTCACCCTGGGCGCCGGATTTGACGACGATGTTCTCGAAATCCTCAGGCGTCTGCAGACGGCCCTGCGCGTTGACGGAAAGCTGCAGGTCGAGACCCGGGACGGAAGGCGAGGCGCCGATGACGCCGGCCGCCGCCTGGACGTTCTGGCCGCGCACCGCGTTGGCGATATCGCCTGCGGCAAGGCCGCGCTCGGCTGCCTTCTGCGGGTCGATCCAGATGCGCATCGAATAGTCGCCGCCGCCGAAGATCTGCACCTGGCCGACACCTTCGATGCGGGCCAGCCGGTCCTTGACGTTGAGCACACCGTAGTTGCGCAGATAGTTGATGTCGTACTGGCCGTTGGGCGAAAGCAGGTGCACGACCATGGTCAGGTCGGGCGAGCTCTTGACGGTGGTGACGCCGAGGCGGCGCACCTCCTCGGGCAGCCGCGGCTCGGCCTGCGAGACGCGGTTTTGCACGAGCTGCTGCGCCTGGTCCGGATCGGTGCCGAGCGCGAAGGTGACGGTCAGCGTCATGAGGCCATCGGCGGTCGCCTGGCTCTGCATGTAGAGCATGTCTTCGACGCCGTTGATCTGTTCTTCAAGCGGTGTCGCCACCGTTTCGGCGATGACGGCCGGGTTTGCGCCCGGATATTGCGCGCGCACGACGATCTGCGGCGGGACGACTTCGGGATATTCGGAGATCGGCAGACCGGTCATGCCGATCAGGCCGGCCACGAAGATCAGGACCGACAATACGCCCGCGAAGACCGGGCGGTCGACGAAGAAGCGTGAGAAGTTCATGGTATCCCCCTTGGGATGCGTTCGGGCAGACCTCCGGCGGGCGCGGCGAAAAAACGCGCCGCGCGGCCATGTCTGCAGAGTGATGCCTTGGCTGGAGCCTCTTCACACCGGGCGAAGAGGCGCCGGGATTACTTGGCGATAGAGGCGGTCGTTTCCTCGACCTGCTGCGGCGCCACGACGACGCCGGGGCGAACCCGCTGCAGGCCGTTGACGACGATGTTCTCGCCGGACTTCAGGCCGCTTTCGACGATGCGCAGACCGTCGGAATTCGGCCCCAGCTTCACCTGGCGATACTCGACCTTGTTGTCGGTGCCGACGACGAAGACGAATTTCTTGTCCTGGTCGGAGCCGATGGCGCGGTCGCTGATCACAAGCTTTTCCTCAGGGTCCGGCTCGCCGATGCGGATGCGGACGAACTGTCCGGGGATCAGTCTGCCGTCGGCGTTTTCAAGCGCCGCGCGTACCCGGATCGTGCCGGTTGCCGCATCCACCTCGTTGTTGATGAGCTGGATATGGCCCAAGATCGGCGTGCCCTCGTCAGCGGCGGTGCCGACCTGGACCGGCAGGCGCTCGATCGCGTTGCCGCCGGCCGATGCTGCGAGCCGGGCGAGAGCGGTGGTGACCACTTCTTCGCTGGCGTTGAAGCTCGCATAGATTGGATCGACCGAGACGAGCGTTGTCAGCACAGGCGAGGCGGAACCGGCAGCAACGAGGTTGCCGGCGGTGACGTCGAGCCGGCCGACGCGGCCGGAGATCGGCGCACGGACCTCGGTGTATTGCAGATCGAGTTCGGCCGTGCGCAGCGCCGCCTTGGCCGAACGCACCTCCGCCTGAGCTTCGTCATAGGCGCTGGCGCGCTGGTCGACGCTGCTCTGCGGCACGGCGCTGGTGGTCACCAGCTTGCGGCCGCGCTCGAGCTCGATCTTGGCGAGCGAAACACGCGCTTCGGCAGCCTCGACCTGGGCCTTTGCCCGCTCGACGGCTGCGGCATAGGGCTCGGGATCGATCGTCACCAGGAGGTCACCTTGCTTGACCAGCGCACCTTCGCGGAAGTGGGCTTTCAGGATGGCGCCGCCGACGCGCGGGCGCACCTCGACACGCTCGATCGCTTCAAGGCGTCCGGAGAATTCCTCCCAGGTGGTGATGCGCTTGGACTGCGCCCGCGCCACCGAGACCGGCACGGCCGGCGGAGGAGCGGCGGACGCATCGGTCGCGGCATCGGCCTCGAAATGCTGCGGCAGGCCGAACATGACGGCGGCGCCGCCGCCGACAGACAAAAGGATACTCAGGCCGGCGCCCCAGAGGGCCCGGCGGGTCACTGTCGATGTCATCTTTTCTCTCCTTGCCGGTTGGGAGCCGGCGCTTTGCGTTCGATGCCAGATCGGGGAATGAGTCTCTGAGCGGCCCCGCCTAACGCACCGTCATTTCCGCCGGCTTTGCCCCCGCCTTCTGGAAGAAGCGGGCGAAGATGCCGGTAATTTCCTTCTGCTGTGCCGACCAGCTTTCGCCGGTGCCTGCGTTCTGCGGCAACCATCCGGCGCGTCCGGGCAGCACGTGGGATTCGACCGCCACGCCCGCCTTGCGCAGGCGCTCGGCATAGGCTTCAGCCTCGTCGCGCATCGGACACTCTTCGCTGGTCACGATCAGCGAAGGCACGAGGCCGGCGAGCCGCGTACAGTGGGCCGGCGCGGCGTAAGGGTGGGTGAAGCCACCGTTCTGGCCGAGATAGCGCTGCCAGCCGTCGGCGATCGATTGCGCCGAGGACTGGGGACAGTATTGACGGAACGATGCCGTAGCCAGGCACGGATCCAGCATCGGCGACAGCAGGATCTGGCCCTTGAGATCGGTCAGATACTGGTCTCGCGCCATCAGCGCGGCCCCGGCGGCGACATTGCCGCCAGCCTCTTCGCCGGCCACGAACAGCGACGACTTCTTGTGTGCGAACTGCGGGCAGCGCGCGCGCATCGACGACAGCATGGCATAGGCGACATCGAGGGCCGCAGGAAAGGGATTGAGGCAGGCCGCGGAATATTCCGGAGATATCACCACCGCTCCGGCTGCCGCGAGTGCCTCAGCAACGCGCTCGCCGGCAGCGATCGTTCCGCCGACGAAGGAGCCGCCATGCAGGTGCAGTACGATCGGCGGCGGATTGAGCAGGGTCTCGCCGCGGTAGACGCGTGCGGTGCACGAGCCTTGGCCCGTCTGCATCGTCTCCACTTTGAACTGTTCGCCCATCTCTCTTGCCTTCGGCCCGAGCCAAACCCACATGTGGCGACAACACGCCATGATAGGAGAATAGCATTGTCTTCTGTCTGGAATAGTCTTTTCAATCTGATTACACTATTCGTATTCTCGAACAATTACGGCTCTTGAAAATGGACCAGCTCACGGCCATGCGCGCCTTTCTCCGGGTCGTCGAAACCGGAAATTTCACCCGCGCTTCCGCTTCGCTGAATATGCCCAAGGCGACATTGACCAATCTCATCCAGGGATTGGAGGCGCACCTGCGCACAAAACTTCTGAACCGCACCACCCGCCGGGTGCTGGTAACGCCCGATGGCGCGCTCTATTACGAACGCGCGGCACGCCTTTTGACCGACCTCGACGAACTCGACGGCAGTCTTTCGAGCGCCCAGACCTTGCCGAAGGGACGGCTCAGGGTGGAGATGGCAAGCGCGATTGCCAACCTGATCGTGATCCCCGCGCTACCGGAGTTTCACAAGCGTTATCCCGACATCCAGATAGACCTCGGGGTCTCGGACAGGACGGTGGACTACGTGGCCGAGAATGTCGATTGCGCCATTCGCGTCGGTGCGCTCACCGACCAGTCCCTGATCGCGCGCCGCATCACCGAGATGAGCTTCGTCGCCTGCGCAGCGCCCGATTACCTCTCGCGCCACGCGATCCCGCAGCATCCGTCGGATCTCTCGAAGAACTGCTACGTCGTCGGCTACTTCCGGCCGCAGACCGGGCAGCAGTTGCCGTTCTACTTCAAGCGCGGCAACGAGGAGATCGAGGTAAACGGCCGCTATGCCGTGGCGGCGAATGAAGCCACCACCTATCTCGCGGCGGCGCGAGCCGGCCTCGGCGTCATTCAGGCGCCGCGTTTCATGGTGCGCGAGGACCTCGAGACCGGCGCCATGCGGCCGGTGCTGGAGGATTGGGAAGTCGAGCCCATGCCGATCTATCTCGTCTATCCGCCGAACCGGCACCTGAGCAGCCGGCTGCGCGTCT
Organism: Ensifer sp. ENS08; assembly: GCF_014852195.1. NCBI lineage: Bacteria > Pseudomonadati > Pseudomonadota > Alphaproteobacteria > Hyphomicrobiales > Rhizobiaceae > Ensifer > Ensifer sp. ENS08. The sequence continues at coordinate 768,105 of NZ_JACVBF010000001.1, read as the reverse complement.
TTGCCGACTGGGTGGTCAAGATTGTCGCCCAGTCGCAGCTCGACGCTGCCTGACCGTCACGCGCGCTGGCTCGGTGCCATGCATGATCCACGTTGCGCTGAGCGTCCGGGCGGAGTGCCGGGACCGCTCGCTCCCCGGTCCTCGGAATAACAAAAAAAGGCGCCGCGATCGGATCGCAGCGCCTTGTTGATTGGCTTTTGGGTTGCCGTCGCCGGGCTCAGCCCTGGCGGTTCTTGGCGTTGCCCTTCGGCTTGGTTTTGGGCTTGAAGCCGCCGTCCTTGCCAGCGTCCGTCTTGCCCTTCTTCTTGTTGCCCCAGGGCTTTTCGGCGCCCTTCGCCGGCGGCCTGTCCTCGGTATGGGCGGGCCCATCGCTATAGGCGGCCTTCTTTTCGAACTTGCGCTTCGGCTTGAAGTCGCCGCGGTCGTCATTGCGAGCGGCGTCGTCGGAATAGGGGCGCTTCTTGGCAAAGCCCGGCTTATCCTTGGAGAAGTTCGGCTTGTCCCTCGAGAAACTCGGTTTTTCCTGGCGCTGCTGCGACAGATCCGGCGCACCGGCGAGCGGCTTCACGCGGATGCCCTTCTCCAGCATCTTGTCTTTGCCGATCGCCGACAGGAAGCGTTCGGCGCCTTCGGCGGTCATCTCGACGAAGGTCTCTTCCTGCTGCATGCGGATCGCGCCGATGTCGCGCTTGGTCAGCTTGCCGTGACGGCAGAGCATCGGGATAAGCCAACGCGGCTCCGCACTCTGCTTGCGGCCGACGGACAGCGAGAACCAGCTGCCGTCGCTGAAGTCGGCGCGCTCGGCGCCGAAGTCCTCGCGCGGTGCACGATCATCGCGCGGTGCGCGTTCGTCGCGGCGCGGCTTGGCGCCGACAGCGACTTCGATCAGGTCTTCCGGAGCGGACCGTCCGGAACGGAACTGGCGTACGAAGGCGGCGGCCATCTGCTCGGCACCGTGGCGCTCGATAAGTGCTGCCACGATCGCCTGTTCGTCCTCGCGGATCGGCTCGGCAAAGCTCGTATCGGCAAGCAGGCGCTCGTCGTCACGTTGGCTGACCTCGTCGGCCGACGGCGGGCGTGCCCAGGTCGCGGTAATCCGGCCGCCGTCGAGCAGGCGCTCAGCCTTGCGGCGCTGGTTGACCGGCACGATAAGGGCGCTGACGCCCTTCTGACCGGCGCGTCCGGTGCGGCCGCTGCGGTGAAGCAGCGTCTCGGAGTTGGTTGGCAGATCGGCGTGAATGACCAGTTCCAGGCCCGGTAGGTCGATGCCGCGGGCGGCAACGTCGGTCGCAATGCAGACGCGGGCGCGGCCGTCGCGCATGGCCTGAAGGGCGTGGGTGCGTTCGTTCTGGCTGAGCTCGCCCGAAAGCGCCACCACCGAGAAGCCGCGGTTGTTGAAGCGGGCGGTCAGATGGTTGACCGCGGCGCGGGTCGAGCAGAACACGATGGCGTTGCGCGCTTCGTAAAAGCGCAGCACGTTGATGATCGCGTTTTCGCGATCGTTCGGCGCAACGGTGAGCGCGCGGTATTCGATATCGACATGCTGCTTCTGTTCGGAAGCGGTGCTGATGCGTACGGCGTCGCGCTGGTAGTTCTTGGCAAGCGTTGCGATCGACTTCGGCACGGTCGCCGAGAACATCAGGGTGCGGCGATCGTCCGGGGACTCTTCGAGAATGAATTCGAGGTCTTCGCGGAAGCCGAGGTCGAGCATTTCGTCGGCTTCGTCGAGAACGATGGCGCGCAGCGAAGAAATGTCGAGCGAGTTGCGGCGAATATGGTCACAAAGGCGACCGGGCGTGCCGACGACGATGTGGGCGCCGCGTTCCAGCGTGCGCTTCTCGGTGCGCATGTCCATGCCGCCGACACACGAGGCGATCGTCGCGCCGGTCTCACCGTAGAGCCACTCAAGCTCGCGCTTGACCTGAAGCGCCAGTTCGCGCGTCGGTGCGATGGCGAGCGCCAGGGGGGCACCGGCAGGCCCGAAGCGGCGTTCGTCGCCAAGCAGCGTCGGCGCCAGCGCCAAGCCGAAGGCGACCGTCTTGCCGGAACCGGTCTGCGCCGAAACCAGGGCGTCGCGCCCGGCGAGTTCCGGATCGCGCATCGCCTGTTGAACCGGCGTCAATTCGTTGTAACCGCGTTTTGCCAACGCCTCGGCGATCGCAGGCGCGATCCCTTCGAATTCAGTCATATCTTGTCTTTCGGATATCGGTCGTAGAGCCCAGGACGAACGGATCGTCTCGGCGCCAATTGCCGCGGCCAACACGTCGCGGGCCTGTCATGGCGCGCTACATACGCGCTCACGCGGTTCTTGTACAGGGGCGAAGGGTTCAAGGGCCGGGTTCGTCGCTGCGCGCGCCGAACTCGTTGGGCCCCTGATCGCCCGGCCAGAGGCAAAGGGCGATGAAGACGACCGGGCTCAAGACCGGGATAAACAGAGTGAGGGAAAGCGGGCCGGGATAGCCGATATCGTGCAGGCGCTTGATCGCCAGCATGGCGATGGAGGGCAGCGAGACGAGGCTCGAGACGACGAATGCCAGCGTCCAGAGCGCCAGCACCGTCTCATTGCCCTCGTTGGCAACCATCCGGGCGACCATGAAGCCGCCGATCAGGAACCAGAACAACCAGGAGAGAAAGAAGGGCAGGCGGCCGATGCGACCGGAGGGGCTGAAGAACAGCCAGGTCATGCTCGGCTGCGGCCCCTCCGGTGTCATCGCGATCAGTCCCGAAGCAGTTCGTTGATGCCGGTCTTCGAGCGGGTCTTCTCGTCGACGCGCTTGACGATGACGGCGCAGTAGAGGTTCGGCGCCGGCTGGCCGTTGCCCATGGTCGAGCCCGACGGCATCGAACCTGCGACGACGACCGAGTAGGGCGGCACTTCGCCATAGGTCACTTCGCCGGTGGCGCGGTCGACGATCTTGGTCGACTTGCCGATGAAGACGCCCATGCCGAGGACGGAGCCTTCGCGCACGATGCAGCCTTCGACGACTTCCGAGCGGGCGCCGATGAAGCAGTTGTCTTCAATGATCGTCGGGCCGGCCTGCATCGGCTCCAGCACGCCGCCGATGCCGACGCCGCCCGAAAGGTGCACGTTCTTGCCGATCTGGGCGCAGGAGCCGACCGTTGCCCAGGTATCGACCATCGTGCCTTCGCCGACATAGGCGCCGAGATTGACGAAGGAGGGCATCAGGATGGCGTTGGGGGCGATGTAGGCCGAACGGCGCACGACGCAGTTCGGAACGGCGCGGAAACCGGCCTTCTCGAACTCGTTGACGCTCCAGCCGTCGAACTTCGAGGGCACCTTGTCCCACCAGACCGACTGGCCCGGGCCGCCCTTGACGATTTCCATCGGGTTGAGGCGGAAGGAGAGCAGTACGGCCTTCTTCAGCCACTGATTGACCGTCCAGTTACCGTCTTCGCCGCGCTGTGCGACGCGGACCTTGCCGCTGTCGAGCAGGTTCAGCGCCGTCTCGACGGCATCGCGCACCGCGCCGCGCGTTCCGGTGTTGACGGAGTCGCGGTCTTCAAAGGCGGCTTCGATCGTCTGCGACAGGGAGGCGAGGTCGTGGTTCGTCATCGGAATTCCTTAAAGTTCGGCGGTTATCCTGCGAAAGCTCTACTGCATAAATCCGAAAATCGGAATCGATTTAAGGACAAAATTATGCAGCAGATCTAGCTGCTGCAGCGACCTTGACACGTCCTGAGCGGCGGTGGCTGCACGACGTGATCCTGAAAAGTTGAAGGGCTTTTCAGGTCCCTGGAGTGGCCGGGGCTTGGCAAACTGAGGCGAACACGGCACTACAGCGCCGCGTACCCGTTCGGGATGCGCAAAGGCCGCCGCAGCGCGCTGATGCGCTTGCGACCTTCATGACCGAGGATTGAGGATAGGACGCGTCTGGACGAGATGCCGATTGTCCGGAACGCGACGGGAAAGACGAGAATATGGCACGCATGAAGAAGCGCGCTCTGCGCCGCAAAGATGGGGTCTGGGATCCGCTGGCCGACAGCTCGCAGAGCCGGCAACGCGCACAGACCGTTCCGGTCACGCCGCAATCGGCTTCGCCTTCCTATCGCCTCGCCTATATCGACGACGATTTTCTCTGCCGCGAGGAACTGCGCCCGATCCGGCTGCAGCTCGAACTCCTGAAGACCGAAATGATGCTGGAAGAGCGCGGCATCAACTCCACCGTCGTCATGTTCGGCGGCGCTCGCATTCCTGAGCCCGGCGGCGACGCCTGGGCGGCGAAGAACGAGACGCAGCGCAAGAACCTCGAAGCCGCCTCGGTCTATTACGAGGAAGCACGCAAGTTCGCGCGGCTCTGCTCCGAGCATTCGGCCAAGCTGCACTACAAGGAATATGTCGTCGTCACCGGCGGTGGGCCGGGCGTGATGGAAGCCGGCAATCGCGGCGCCGATGATGTCGGCGCGCCGTCGATCGGCCTCAACATCGTGCTGCCGCACGAGCAGGCGCCCAATCGCTACGTGACGCCCGAACTGTCGTTCAACTTCCACTATTTCGCCATCCGCAAGATGCACTTCCTGTTGCGCGCCAAGGCCGTCACCGTTTTCCCGGGCGGCTTCGGTACGCTGGACGAGCTCTTCGAGACGATGACGCTGATGCAGACCGGGCGTCTTGCGCTGGTTCCGCTCATTCTCTTCGGGGAAAAATTCTGGCGCTCGATCGTCAATTTCGAGGCGCTTGCCGAATTCGGCACGATCGCGCCGAACGACGTCGATCTGGTCCAGTTCGTCGAAACGGCCGATGAAGCCTGGGATATCATTTCCCGCTTCTATGAAACGGTCGACCCGAAGTCCGTTCCGATGGCAAACGGCCGCCGCTGATCGTAGCGGTCCAAAAAAAAGCGCATAGCCCCTCGCTGGGGGAGCAAGGGGCTATGGGCTAGGCAGGAGCCTCTCCACCGGGCGGTGGGGAGAGAGAAGAGCTCCCGTCAGATCTTTTTGGTGAAGTCGGCCGCGTCTATGACGCCGTCGCCATTCTTGTCGCGCCGCTTGAACATGGCTTCCGCGGCGCTTGAAACTTCGCTGGCGCTCAAGGAACCGTTGCCGTCGGCATCGACACGCTTGAAGGCCTTCGGGCGCAGCCCAGGCAGCATGGCCGGGCGGGCTTCCCTCAGCTTGGCAATGGCGGTCTCGCGCTCCGTGCCTGTCTTGGCCTTGGCTTCCTTCCAGGTCTTGCGCGCCTCACGAAAGGCCTCGCGCTTGACCTTCATTTCTTCGGCGCTGATCTGCCCGTCGCCATTGGTATCGAAGGTTTTGAAGTTGTCGGAGATCCGTGCCTGGAACTCGGTGAGCGAAACCTTCTGGTCCTTGTTGGTGTCGAGGCGCTCTATCATGCGCTGGCCGCGCTGCTCGGGCGTCATCTTTTCGCGGGCAGCAAAGGAGGGGGAGGCCATTCCGGTGACGGCGACGGAGAGTGCAGCCACGCCGAGGATCAGGGTCTTGTTCGGCATCATGCGTCCTTTCGATCGGTTGTTTCTGATCGCAAGGATAGACGCGGGTGCAGCCGACGCCAGTTAAACTTTGGTAATTTAAGTCATTGGCCGAAAAGGGGTTTTTCGGCGGCAAAATTGTGTCGCAGCGGGCGGGACGCCGTCTTTGCGGCGTCCGCCAGCGCCACTCTAGAGATCTGTGAGGAGGCTCCGCAGGAAGCCGGTGAGGTCTTCCGTCACGTAGTCGATCTGCTCGTCGGTGTCGTTCGACTTTTCCCACGATTCCGCAAAGGTGTATTCGAGGTTCTGCGGCACCAGCAGCACCGTCTTCATGCCCAGCGCCTTCGGCACGAGGAGATTGCGCGGCAGGTCCTCGAACATCACGGCATTGCGGGTATCGACCCGGTGCAGGCTCATGAACTTGTCATAGGTCTCGCCCGCGGGCTTCGGCACGAAGTCGGCGGCGACGATATCGAAGATGTCGTCGAAATGGTCGAGGATCCCGAGCGCCCGGGCCGTCATCTGCGCATGGGCAACGCTGCCATTGGTGAAGATGAACTTGCGGCCGGGAAGCGACTTGATCGCTTCGCCGAGCGCCGGGTCGGCCGGAACGATCGAATAGTCGATCGCATGGGCCTGCTCGAGGAACTCGTTCGGGTCGATGCCGTGATGGACCATCAGGCCTTTGAGCGTCGTGCCATGGTCGCGGTAATAGTCCTTCTGCAGCTTCTTGGCGTCGGCCGGATCGAGCGACAAAAGCTTCGCCACATAGGCCGTCATGTTGCGGTCGATCTGCGCAAACAGGTTGACGTGGTGGGGATAGAGCGTGTTGTCGAGGTCGAAGACCCAGTCGGTGACATGGGCGAACTCGGAGCGGGTCGGCAGGCGGGCGAGCTTTTTCATGACCGCCTTATGACACGACCGACCGTGGCGGCAAACGGGAAAATGGCGATGCGGGGCCGGGCGTAATGCTGTCGCATAGATTAGCGCTTTGAATTGGCGGTTGTGCGTGGCATCTTCCGGCTCGCGCGGTTTTTGGCTCGGGGATGCGGATGCCAATGTCGAACGAAGTATTCTATCTGCTCTTTCTGTTCGGATTTTACACGTTCACCGTCGTTACCTATTTCGCGCTTGGCTATGGCATCACATGGCTCAACGAGCGCAATCCCGAGCGAAAGATCCAGAAGGGACGCGGTTCCGACAAGCGCCGCAGCGCCGAGATCCGCCAGAGCCTCAAATCGATGTTCAGCGCCTGCCTGCCGCTGACGATCGGACTTTACGCCCAGCAGAAGGGCTGGGCGCCGGCGCCCTGGACGCTCACCTGGTGGAACGCCCTGCCGCTCTTCGTGCTCAGCATGATCCTCTACGATGCCTGGTTCTATTTCATGCACCGGCTGCTGCACACCAAGTGGCTCTACCCGCTGCATGCCCTGCATCATAAAAGCGTCGCGCCGACGATCTGGAGCACCTATTCCGAGGACGTCTTCGACAACTTCCTGCTTCAGAGCTTTTCGGCCGTCGTCGTTTTCGTCGTGCCGTTTCCGCCGCTGGTGCTCATCGCCCATCGGCTGTTCGAACATTTCAACGGCATGATCGGCCATTGCGGCTTCGAGTATTTTGCCGCCTCCACCGCGCGCTACCCGTCTCCGCTGCTGTGCACGACGTTCCATGATCAGCACCATTCGGGCTTCAGGTACAATTACGCCAACTATTTCTCCTTCTGGGACCGTGTGCTGGGAACGCTCGCGCCGAACTACGATCAGCGGGTAAAGACCTTCGAGGACGAGGCGCCCCGGATCACGATCAGCGAGGGCACGGAGCTCGCAGAGGCGCGGGAAAGGGCGGATTAGCAACCGGTCCGTTAGGTGGTCCTTGGCAACGAGCCGGCCTGCATGCTAGCTCGAAACGATGGAAACCTGGGTCCTCATCACCATCGCCGCGGCCTTCCTTCAGAACGTCCGCTCCGCAATGCAGAAACACTTGAAAGGCGTCATGGGCACGACGGGCGCGACCTTCGTGCGCTTCGGCTTCGGCCTGCCGTTCGCCTTCCTCTATCTCGTTGTGCTCTGGCAGGTGGTGGGCCGTCCGCTTCCGGTGCCGAACGGCACTTTCTTCCTCTGGGCGGTGATCGGGGGGCTGGCGCAGATCGCCGCAACCTTCCTGCTCGTCCATCTCTTCTCCTTCCGCAACTTCGCCGTCGGCACCGCCTATTCGCGCACGGAACCGGCGCAGGCAGCGCTTTTCGGCCTGATTTTCCTCGGCGAAAAGGCGAGCGAGGGCACGCTGGTGGCGATCGCCATCTCGGTCGTCGGCGTGATGCTGATTTCGGTGGCGCGCACGACCCTGAGTGCGCGCACGCTGGTGACCTCGGTATTCTCGCGCACGGCCGGCATCGGCTTGCTGTCCGGCACCTTCTTCGGCCTTTCGGCCGTCGCCTACCGTTCTGCGTCGCTGGCACTGGCGCCGAGCCTGCCGGCACCCGACTACATGATGCAGGCAAGCTTCACGCTCGGCTTCGTCATCCTCTTGCAGACCGTGGTCATGCTGATCTGGATCGTGCTGCGCGAACGCGACGAGCTGCCGCGCATCGCGGCTGCCTGGAAGCCGGCCTTTGTCGTCGGTTTCGTCGGCGCGTCTGCCTCCTTCGGCTGGTTCATGGCGATGACCCTGCAGCAGGCGGCCGTCGTCAAGGTCGTCGCCCAGGTGGAAATGCTCTTCACCTTCGCCTCGTCCTTTTTCATCTTCCGCGAATGGATCAACAGACTGGAGCTATTGGGTTGCCTGCTGATCGTGCTCGGTGTCGTCATGCTGGTGCTGATCTGAAAAATAGACGCCCGAAAACCGGCGTCTCCCGAGCTGTGGTCATGCTAGAACCGCGGCATGTTGTTCGATCTTCCCTCCGATGAAACGCTCTACGACGCCTTGATGGCGCGCAGCAGCGAATACGAAGGTTCGGCCTTCGTCTGCGTCAAGACAACAGGCGTCTTCTGCCGCCTGTCCTGCCCGGCCCGCAAGCCGAAGCGGGAAAACACGATCTTCGTCGGCTCGATCGGCACCTGCCTGGAGACGGGTTTCCGTCCCTGCCAGCGCTGCCGGCCGCTTGCCACGTTCGGCGCCAAGGATCCGCTCGTCCAGGAGCTTCTGCAGGCGCTGGAAGCAGCACCGGAGCGCCGTTGGAGCGAGGACGACATCGTGCGCCGCAGGCTTGATCCCTCGACCGTCCGGCGTGCCTTCAAGCGCGCGCTCGGCATCACCTTCCTCGATCTCGCGCGCCATCGTCGCCTGGGGCTCGCCGCCCGCCAGCTCGCCGACGGTGGTCGGGTGATCGACGCCCAGCTCGAGGCCGGCTACGAGTCGCCGAGCGGGTTTCGCGCAGCCTTCCAGCGCCTGCTCGGCGATGCGCCGGCGGCAGCCCAGGGGAGGGCGCTGCTCTCGTCCGATTGGATCGAAACGCCGATCGGGCCGATGGTCGCGGTTGCCGATGCGACGCACCTCCATTTGCTGGAGTTCCACGAACGCAAGGCGCTGCCGACGGAACTGGAGGCGCTGAAGCGCGCGACGCGCTCGGCCATCGTCCCCGGCCGGACGGCGCCGATCGATCAGATCGAAGGCGAGTTGAAGAGCTATTTCGCCGGCGAGGCGGGCGGATTTCAAACTCCGCTTGCGCCCGGGGGAACGCCCTTCGAGCGCAACGTGTGGGCGAAGCTCGTGAAGATTCCCGCCGGCGGGACGCGTTCTTATGGTGACATTGCCCGCGAGGTCGCTACGATCCAGTCCGCACGTGCGGTCGCCAAGGCCAACGGTTCCAACCGGATCGCCATCGTCATTCCGTGCCACCGTTGCATCGGCGCGGATGGCTCATTGACCGGTTACGGTGGCGGGCTCTGGCGGAAACAGTGGCTGCTTCGGCACGAGGCGAAAATGAAACCAGTCAGCCTGTTGGTGGAGGAAACACAATGAACCAGAAGGAAAAGGCGCTCGCCTTCGCCGCCCTGCATAAGAAGGGTGACCCGGTGGTGCTCTACAACATCTGGGATGCCGGCAGCGCCAAGGCCGTGGCAGAGGCCGGTGCCAAGGCGCTTGCGACCGGAAGCTGGTCGGTGGCGGCCGCCCACGGCTTCGGCGACGGCGAGAAGGTGCCTCTGGCCTGGCTTGCCGATATCGCACGCCTGATCGTGGCGAGCACCGACCTGCCCGTCAGCATCGATTTCGAAGGCGCCTACTCCGACGACGCGGCGACCGGTGCCGCCAATGTCTCGCGCATCCTCGACGTCGGCGCCATCGGCATCAACTTCGAGGACCAGGTGGTCGGCAAGGGCGGCGTGCACCCGGTCGAAAAGCAGGCGGCGCGCATCCGCGCCATCCGCGAGATGGCTGACCGGCGCGGCATCCCCCTGTTCATCAATGCCCGCACCGATCTCTTCCTGCAGGAGGGTGACGAGAGCCGGCATGCCGGCCTCGTCGACGAGGCGATCGCCCGCGGCAAGGCCTATGCCGAAGCGGGCGCCAGCGGCTTCTTCGTACCGTGGCTGGTGGACGAGGCGCTGATCGCCAAGGTCTGTGCCGCCTCGATCCTGCCCGTCAACATCATGATGCGCCCGGCCGCACCCGACCTGAAGACGCTCGCCCGCGCCGGCGTGTCACGCGTCAGCTACGGCCCGGGCCCATACCGCGTGATGATGGAAGAATTGAAGGCGGCGGCGACCGAGGTCTACGCTCCGCGCTGAGCTCGGGGCTCGATGAAATCGCGCTGCGCAAGTGGCGCGATTTCACCGCGAAAACGTACGTTTTCGGCCGCAGCCTGGAGCTGTTATTTCCGCAATCTTCAGCTTTATCGTGTCTCTGGCAATTCTTTGCGACCCACGAGGCACCGTATGAAGATTGTTCTGCTCAATCCGCCGCATACGGCCATCGGCAGCCGTATTCCCGACGATCATCTTCCGCCGCTCGGCCTGCTCGCCGTTGGCGGGCCGCTCATCGATGATGGCCACGCCGTGCGGCTCATCGATTGCGAATTCGGCCCTTTGGGCTTCGAAGAGATTGTCGCACGCGTGCTCGACGACTGCCCGGATCTTCTGCTGATCGGTCATTCGGGGTCGACGTCGGCCCACCCGACGGCCAAGCGTATTGCCAGCGATGTCAGAATGACCGCACCGTCCGTCCGGGTGATCTATGGCGGTGTGTTCCCGACCTATCATTGGCGCGAGGTTCTAAGCGAGAGCGGCGCCTTCGATTACGTCGTCAGGGGAGAGGGCGAAGAGACAGTGCGACGGCTCGTGCGCGCCCTGTCATCCTTAGAACCCTTGAGCGAGGTTCCGGGCATCGCCTATCGCGATGATGACGGGGTTGCGCTCGCCATCCGTCCGACCGAGGCGATCGCCAATCTCGATGCCTACCGCATCGGCTGGGAGTTGATCGAGCATCGGCACTACAGTTATTGGGGCGGAAAACGCGCTGTCGTGCTGCAGTTTTCGAGAGGGTGCCCGCATTTGTGCAACTATTGCGGCCAGCGCGGTTTCTGGACGCGATGGCGGCACCGGGATCCGGTCGCGTTCGCTAAGGAGATCGCCCGCCTCCACCGTGAAGAGGGCGTGGAACTGATCAATCTCGCCGACGAAAACCCGACCTCGTCGCGCAAGGGCTGGCTCGCCTTCCTGAACGCCATGATCGCCGAGAACGTGCCGGTGCAGATCGTCGGCTCGACGCGGGCAGACGATATCGTGCGCGGTGCCGACATATTGCACCTCTATCGCAAGGCCGGTGTCGTGCGTTGGCTGCTCGGAATGGAAAACACTGATGACGCGACGCTGAAGCTGATCAAAAAGGGCGGGACGACCACGAGCGACCGGCAGGCAATCGCGCTCCTGCGCCAGCACGACATTCTTTCAATGGCCACCTGGGTGGTCGGCTTCGAGGAGGAACGCCTGAGCGATCTTTGGCGTGGTTTCAGGCAACTTCTTTCCTACGACCCGGACCAGATCCAGGCGCTCTACGTCACGCCGCACCGGTGGACCCCGTTCTTTGGCCTCGCCAGGGATCGCACCGTCATCGAGCCGGACATGCGCAAGTGGGATTACAAGCATCAGGTGCTGAAGATGAAGCACCTTCACCCGGTCGTGCTTTTTCTGAGCGTGAAATTGATCGAGGTCGCGATCCAGGCGCGGCCAAAGGCCCTTGCGCGCGTCCTCCTGCACCGCGACCCGCAGCAGCGCCATTCGATGCGGTGGTACACCCGCATGGGGCGCAGGGTCTGGTTTCACGAGCTCTACGAATTCGCCTTCCGCCGCCGCCATTTCGCCGCCGGGCCGTCGCTTGAGGCGTTCTGGGGAGCGCCGCAGGAGGCCGAGGAGGAATCGATGTTACCGCCCCGCAGGCGCCATCCATCGGACAGCGCGGCCGCATAAAAAATCCGGAAGCTGTGTGAGACGGCTTCCGGATCCTCGTCATGTCATTGCCGATCGGGTTGCGTCAGGGCACGATCAGCGTGCCGGCGCCGCGCTCGGTGAAGATTTCGAGCAGCACCGAATGGGCCGTCTTGCCGTTGAGGATGACGACGCCCTGAACGCCCGCCTTGATTGCGTCGATGCAGGTCTCGACCTTCGGGATCATCCCGCCGGAAATCGTGCCGTCGGCGATCAGCGCGCGGGCCTGGGATACTGAGAGTTCCTTGATCAGGTTGCCCTGCTTGTCGAGCACGCCGGGAACGTCCGTCAGGAACAGCAGGCGCGTGGCGTTCAGCGCACCGGCGATGGCGCCGGCGAAGGTGTCGGCGTTGATGTTGTAGGTGTGGCCGTCACGGCCGGGCGCGACCGGCGCGATCACCGGGATCATTTCCGAGCGGGCGAGCAGGTCGATCAGCGTGCGGTCGACTTCGACCACTTCGCCGACGAAACCGAGATCGAGGACGCGCTCGATATTGCTATCCGGATCCTTGACGGTCTTGCGTGCCTTTTCGGCGAAGACCATGTTACCGTCCTTGCCGCAAAGGCCGATCGCCCATTCACCCGTCTGGTTGATGAGCGCGACGATCTCCTTGTTGATCGAGCCGGCGAGCACCATCTCGACGATCTCGACCGTCTTTTCGTCGGTGACGCGCAGGCCGCCTTCGAACTTCGATTCGATGCCCATCTTCGTCAGCATGGCGCCGATCTGCGGGCCGCCGCCATGCACGACGATCGGGTTGACGCCCGACTGCTTCAAAAGCGCGATGTCGCTTGCAAAAGCGCGACCGAGCTCGCTGTTACCCATGGCGTGGCCGCCATATTTGACGACGATCGTCTTGTTCTCGTAGCGCTGCATGTAGGGCAGGGCCTGGGTGAGCAGGCGTGCCTGGATTTCACTTTCATTGGCGGACATGGCGGACCCTCGAAAAATACCGGCTGCTGTTTAGCGCAAGTTCCGGATGGATGGAATGATCGGAGAGCAACATAAAGGCCGAATGACGATACGGCTGGTTCAAAGTGAACTGCGCCCTATCTCTGGAGAGATGAGGCTTCGGGGCGCGTTCTATGATCGATGAGGATATAGCCGGCCTGCTTGGCCGCGTTTCGCTCGGCGATCGCGACGCCTTCGCCGAACTGTATCGGCAGACCAGTCCGAAACTCTTCGGCATCTGCCTGCGTATTCTTGGCAATCGGGGCGAGGCGGAAGAAGCGCTGCAGGAAATCTACGTCAAGATTTGGCAGCGGGCTGGCCGGTTTTCGCAAGGACAGGCGGCTGCGGGTTCCTGGCTGGCGGCAATAGCACGTAATCAGGCCATCGACTTCATCCGGGCGCGCAAACCGGCTGCCAATGTGATTGACGAAGCCTACGATTTGGCTGATCCTGCTGCCGATCCGGAAAAGTTGGCAGTCGTGAGAGCAGAAGGCAGGCGGATCGACGCCTGCATGGAGGAGCTTGAAGAAGACCGCGCGGAAGCGGTGCGGCGCGCCTACGTCGAAGGCCTGAGCTACCAGGAACTGGCTGACGTCTTCGCGGTGCCGCTGAACACTATGCGGACTTGGTTGAGGCGCAGTCTCCTGAAGTTGCGAGAGTGTATGGAGCGATGACGACACCAACCCCAGAGGGCCGGGACTTTCGCCGCGACGAGGTGATCGCGGGCGAGTATGTGCTCGGCGTGTTGTCTGCCGACGATCGCCGCAAGGTCGAGGCCCGGCTTGCTTCCGATCGCAACTTTGCCGCCATGGTCGACCGCTGGCAGAGCAACCTTTCCTCCTTCGACGACGCCTATGATCCGGTGGTGCCCCCACCCAGGACGTTCTCCGCGATTGAACGGCAGCTTTTCGATACGTTGCGGTCGGAACCTGTACGGTCCCGCGGGCTCTGGCACTCGCTGGCACTCTGGCGAGGATTGGCGCTTGCCTCGTTCGCCGCGCTGCTGGTGATGGGCGCCTCCATGGCCGGCCTGTTCGAGACGCGGTCGACCGGTGCCTCGCTTGTTGCCGAGCTTTCGGGGAAGGGCAGCGCCATCGATCTCGTCGCCCGCTTCGACCGGGCATCGGGCCGCTTGCAGGTAACGCCGGTGGCCGCCAGCCAGGCGGAACAGAAATCCCTCGAACTTTGGCTGATCAACGGCAGCAATCCGGCAATCTCGCTCGGTGTCCTGCCGCAGACCGGGGAGGGCGAAATCGCCGTGCCGTCGACCTTCCGCTCGCGGATCTCCGCCGGCTCGGTTCTTGCCGTCAGCGTCGAGCCGCTCGGCGGTTCGCCGACCGGCGTGGCCACCGGACCGATCATCGCGCTCGGCAAGGCGCGAAACCTCTGAGCGCGTGATATCGATAAATATCCTTATTTATCAATCGACTAACTTCCTTGAAAATTCCTGAAACTCTTTCTCTCGTCCTTCCGTTGCTTGTCTTGTTCCCCCGCAGGGAACGGCAGCTTCGGCAGGCGGCCCATGCGCCGCCTCCCTCAACAGGAAGGAAGAGAAGATGTTCACGTCTGCCATCCGCTTGGTCGCAACAGCGTCCGTCCTCGCAGCAAGTGCCTTCGTCGCCCATGCCGAAAATCCGATGGTCGGCGGCGCGCCGATGTATGCGGAGAAAAACATCGTCGAGAACGCCGTTAATTCCAAGGATCACACCACACTGGTCGCCGCGGTCAAGGCAGCCGGGCTGGTGGAGACGCTGGAGGGCAAGGGGCCGTTCACGGTGTTTACGCCGACGAATGCCGCCTTTGACGCACTGCCGGCCGGTACCGTCGACACGCTTCTGAAGCCGGAGAACAAGGACAAGCTCGCCAAGGTCCTGACCTGCCATGTCGTTGCCGCCGACGCGATGTCGGCGGCGATTGCCGAGATGATCAAGAAGGATGGCGGCGAGCATGACGTCAAAACGGTCGGCGGCTGTGTGCTGAAAGCCAGGGAAGGCGGCGGCAAGCTGATGCTGACCGATGAAACTGGCGGTACGGCGACGGTAACAATCGCCGACGTCAAGCAGTCGAACGGCGTCATCCATGTGGTCGACAAGGTGCTCCTGCCGAAAGGCTGAGTTCGGCGGCGCCTGGCCGCTGCCGGCGGCCTGGCGCTTGCCATCGGTCGTATCACCGATGGCCTTTCACCGCGTCACGATGCTTTGAACGGCATTGTTTTGCAGCGGGTGGGTCCGGGCGGTATCGTCTATCGCGACATCCGACAAATCGACAACTTACAGCGCACCGCGCGAATGATCGTGACGCGCGTTAGGCCAAGTGGGAGGTTAGCATGATCAGCCGGCGCGTCTTCCTGATGGCAGGCACGGGATTGGCCGCAGCATTCGCGTTGCGCGGGCTCACGCCGCTTGCATGGGCAGCGGGAATGGAGCCCTTCGAGGTCGTCAAATCTGATGCCGAATGGCGGGCAGCCCTCACCGACGACCAGTACCGGATCCTTCGGCACGAGGACACGGAGCGTCCCTTTACAAGCGCGCTTAACCACGAGAAGCGCAAGGGCACCTTCCAATGCGCCGGTTGTGCACTGCCGCTCTATTCGTCCGAGGCGAAGTACGACAGTGGCACGGGCTGGCCGAGCTTCTGGCAATCGCTCCCCAATTCCGTGGCGACACGGGAAGACAATTCGCTGCTCATGACCCGTACGGAATGCCATTGCCGCCGTTGCGGCGGCCACCTCGGTCACATCTTCGACGATGGCCCGCCACCGACCGGCAAGCGCCATTGCATCAATGGCCTGGCGCTCGCCTTCGTGCTGTCTCGATAAGCCAGCCGGACGATTAGGCGCCGGCGGGCGGTGCGGCCGCTGTTGTGCCGGAGAGCGCTGCCTGCAGCTTCTGCTCCTGTTCGGGCGAAAGCGACGTTTTCAGCACGCGGCCGCGCAGGTCGGGGAATTCGGCGAGAACCTTTTCCGGCTGAACCTTGCGCACCAGGATGAACAGAGCGGAGGAATTGTTCGGGATGGTGTTGCCGAGCGACTTGATGAATTCGTCGTCGATACCGTAGTCGCTGAGCGAGCCCGAGAGGGCGCCGGCACCCGCGCCGAGCGCACCGCCGATTGCAAAGCCTGCCAGCGGATTGAGGAACAGGAGGCCGACCAGGCCGCCCCAGAGCGAGCCGGAGAGCAGGCCCGAGGTGGCGCCGACGGCGGTCAGGTTGAGGCTCTGCTTGAGGTGGACCTTGCCTTCGGTGTCGCGCACGACGACCACCGCATCCTCGAGGTCGATCAGATATTCCTTCTTCAGCCCGGCGAGCCGGACCAGAACCCTGTCAGCCTCCTCGGGGGAATCGAACCCGACAACGATCAAATCGGACATGTCTCACTCCTATCTCTGGCCGCGCCACCGTTCTGGACGCAACGCAGAGATAGAGCGGATTGCATGTCGGGGTAGTGACAGAGATCAAAGACATCGATTTCGCATGGGCGGGTGCTTGCAGCGCGATGCCGGACGCCCTGAAGCCCCCCTTAGCGCGCGATCGCGATGCCGATTGCCGCCCGCAGCTCGTCGAGCCCTTCGCCCTTCTCCGAGGAAGTCGCAAGGACTTCCGGGAAGGCGGCGGGATGCTTCTTGATCTTTTCGAGCGTCTCGGCGATCAGCCGCGGCACGCCGGCGGCCTTGATCTTGTCGGTCTTGGTCAGCACGAGCTGATAGGAGACGGCTGCCTTGTCGAGCAGGTCGAGCACCTCGTCGTCGTTCTTCTTGATGCCGTGGCGGCTGTCGATCAGCACGTAGACGCGCTTCAGAGTCGAGCGGCCGCGCAGGTAGTCGAAGACCAGGTTTGTCCAGGCATCGACCTGTTCCTTCGGCGCCTGGGCATAGCCGTAGCCGGGCATGTCGACGAGCGCCATCGGCGGCAGGTCGTCGGCCTCGCCGGAAAATCCATCCGGTACGAAGTAGTTGAGTTCCTGCGTGCGGCCGGGGGTGTTGGAGGTTCTTGCCAGACCCTTGTGGCCGACCAGCGCGTTGATCAACGACGACTTGCCGACGTTCGAGCGACCGGCAAAGGCAATCTCGGCCGGTCCTTCCGGCGGCAGGAATTTCATGGCGGGGACGCCGCGAATGAAAATCCACGGCCGGCCGAACAACGGCTTGTCGTCTTTGGGTCTGGTATCGGCCATCGGCGGTCGGTCCTTCATCGAGAAAGTCCTTGGCTTCAAGGTTTTGGCCGTGGATGTCAAGGCGTCGGCGTGCGGACCGGCCGTGTGGGGATGGTTTGCGTCCGCCGGAATTCGTTGAGCAGGTAGGCCAGCAGCGCCAGAAGAATGAAGGTGCCGCCGACGATCGTCCGGCTGCTCGGCACCTCGCCATGGATGATCGCGACCCAGAGCGGCCCCAGCACGGTTTCCGCCGTCCCGAGCAGCGCGGCCAGCGCCGAGGGCACCAGCCGGGCACCGGTCACGAAGAGCGCCATGCCAAGCCCGAGGTTGAAGGCGCCGAAGACGAAGAGCAGCGCGAGCTCGCCTCCAGTCACTGCCAGGCCCGAGGACTGACTGGCGGCAATGCCGCTTGCGGCAAAGCAGCCGAAGCAGGTCGCCGGCGTCATGCGCACATGCGGGTATCGGCGGGTAATGACGGTTGCCAGCGCGAAGACGACGGGGATCAGCAGCGCCAGCGCATCGCCGACCGGTGACATTGTTCCCGTCAGGCTTTCCGAGACCATGATCCCGACGCCGAAAATGACGGCGGTGATCGCGCCCCAGGTGAAGCGCGATACCCGCTCGCGAAACAGCACCCAGCTCATCAGCGCCGCAAACAGCGGCACCCCGGCGCCGAGCAGAACGACATTGGCGATCGTCGTGTAGGAGATCGCAATGATGAAGGAGGTCGAGGCGATGGTGAAACAGAGCCCGACGGCGATGCCCGGCCAACCCATGCCCTTGAACAGGGCCACCGTGCCGCGCGGTCCGTCACGCACCAGCATGAAGGCGAGCAGGAACAGGCCGGCAAACAGGCAGCGCCAGAAGACGATCGTCCAGCTGTCGGAAATGTGCAGGAACCGCGCAATCGCGCCGCCAAAGCTCCAGAAGAAGGCCGAGCCGAAGACGAGCAGGGCGCCAAGCTTCTCGTTGGCGGCGAACGGGGCGGAGGTGGCCGGCGGGTCGGTCATGACAAATTGTCCTGGAGCAGGGGCGCGCTGATTTCAATAACGCCAGATGCCCGGACCGCACGTCCGCGTCAACGCCATCCGCGTGTCGCGCCGCGGCGTGGAAACAAAAAAAGCCCCGGACCGAAGTCCGGGGCTCTGCGATTGTGGTACCGGCTGGCGTCATTCCGCCGGTTTGGGCTTCTTCGAGAACAGGCCCTTGAGATTGTCGAAGAGCTCGATCTTCACGCCCTGGCGCTTCATGATGATCGACTGCTGCAGCACCGAAAGCGTGTTGTTCCAGGCCCAGTAGATCACGAGACCGGCCGGGAAGGAGGCCAGCATGAAGGTGAAGACCACGGGCATCCAGGTGAACAGCATCGCCTGGGTCGGATCCGGCGGCGTCGGGTTCATGCGCATCTGCACGAACATGGTAACGCCCATGATCAGCGGCCAGACGCCGAGGTGCAGGAAGGCCGGACCGTCGAACGGCAGGAGGCCGAAGAGGTTGACGATCGTCGTCGGATCCGGCGCCGACAGGTCGTGGATCCAGCCGAAGAACGGCGCGTGGCGCATCTCGATGGTGATGTAGATCACCTTGTAGAGCGCGAAGAACACCGGGATCTGGATGAGGATCGGCCAGCAGCCGGCCAGCGGGTTGATCTTCTCTTCCTTGTAGAGCTGCATCATCGCCTGCTGCAGCCCCATGCGGTCGTCGCCGAACTTCTTCTTCAGTTCCTCCATCTTCGGCTGAACCTTCTTCATGTTCGCCATCGATGCGTACTGCTTGTTGGCAAGCGGGAAGAACAGACCCTTGACGACGATCGTGGTGATCAGGATCGCGATGCCGAAGTTGCCGAACAGACGGAAGAAGAAATCCATCATTTTGAACATCGGCTTGGTGATGAAGTAGAACCAGCCCCAGTCGATCAGCTTGTCGAAGTTGGGGATCGAGTAGGCCACTTCATAGTTGTCGACGACAGGAACTTCCTTGGCGCCGGCAAAGACGAGGTTCTTGATTTCCGAGGACTGACCGGGCGCGACCGTGATCGCGTCGCTCTTGTAGTCGCTCTGGTAGCGGGCGCGACCGTCGGTGAAGTGCGTGAAGCGCGTGTCGTAGGGGGTTGCCTGCGGCGGAACGATTGCCGCTGCCCAGTACTTGTCAGTAATGCCGAGCCAGCCGCCGGTTGCCTTGCCCGGCTCAACCGACTTTTCGTCCTCGATCTTGCCGTACTTCAGTTCCTGCAGGCCATGCTCGCCGAGCACGCCGATGAAGCCTTCATGAAGCACGTAGACGCTCGGCGTCGTCGGCTTGTTGAAGCGGGTCACGCGGCCGTAGGAGGAAAGGCTGAGCGGCTCGGCTCCACCGTTCTTGATGCTGTCGACCACCTGGAACATGTAATGTTCGTCAACCGAGATGGTGCGGTTGAAGGTGATGCCCTTCTCGTTGGTGAAGGTCAGCGTCACCGGGGTCGCCGCGGTCAGCTTGTCGCCGCCCGAAAGCGTCCAGACGGTCTGCGGGCCGGGCACGGTGCCGGTTGCGTCGCTGCCGACATAGCCGATTTCGGCAAAGTAGCCGTCGACCGTTTCGGCCGGGCTGAAGAGGGTGATGACCGGGCTCTTCGGATCGACCGTCTCGCGGTATTCCTTGAGCTTCAGGTCGTCGAAGCGGGCACCGGTCAGGTTGATGGAGCCGGAAAGCGCCGGCGTGTCGATCGCAACGCGGGCCGATTTGGCAATCGCCTGGTCGCGGTTTTCACCGGCGCCCGGGATCGCGCCGCCGCCCGGCAGAGCCTGGCCCGGCGTCGCTTGAGTCGGCGTTGCCGACTGCGATTGCGCCTGCTGGGCCTGCAGCGCTTCCGCAGCGATGCGTTCCTTTTCCATCTTCGGATTGACGTAAAGGAACTGCCAGGCAATGAGGATCAGCACGGACAGGCCAATCGCCACGAAATAGTTGCGGTTTTTTTCCATCATAGTTTCCTGGAACCGGCCGGCGGCCGCTTCTGTTTCGGCTTGTTTTCGATGCGCTCGTGAAGGCCCCGGGTCAAGGCGTCGAAGGGAGCATTCAGGAGTTCGCGTCGGGCGACAATCACATAGTCGTGTCCGGGTTTCATTGCAAACCCGGCGGAAAGCCGCACCGCCTCTTTCAGGCGTCGGCGCATCCGGTTTCGCTCGACGGCATTGCCGTGTTTCTTGGTGACGGTGAAGCCGACGCGGGCTTCGCCTTCCGGATCGTTGCGGTCGAGCACTTCGAGGAGAAACAAGGGGCCTCTGCGGCCTTCTCCTGCCCGAACGGCCAAAAACTGCGGACGGCTTTTCAGCCGCCCGACAGTCGTTTTGTCTTTATCTGACGTCATGTGCCCGGACACTGGTTTCGGGCAACTTCGGCTTAAGCCGAAAGACGCTTGCGGCCACGGGCCCGGCGGGCCGAGAGGACCTTCTGGCCACCCTTGGTAGCCATACGCGAACGGAAGCCGTGGCGACGCTTGCGGACAAGCTTGGACGGTTGGTAGGTACGCTTCATTTATTTAATACCGCGGTGTGCGGCCCTTCTTGGGTTTGCGTGTAGCAAGGAGCGTTTACGTTATCGGACATGGCTCCGCCATTTCGGGCAGGAGGGCTTGACCGGACGTGCGCGGCTTATAAGGGGAATTTTCCCGGAAAGTCAATTGCGGGCGGCGATTCAGTGGCGACAGCACCGCAAAAACCGCCGGCGAACACGCCAAAGGCGATCCGTCGGGCCGCGAAAAGGAAAGCCAACTAGCCGAGATTGGTAAATGGAGCCCTAACTGGATCTCCCCAGAATGCCGGTCGAGGGCGACGAGCTTTATTAACCACGCCTATTTTAGGGTCTCTCCGGTGCATATGGGGCGGCGGCATGTCCGATAATCGGAAGCTCTCGTCACTCCGTGGAGGTCGGGATGAAAATACGCGGTAAGATCAATCTAATCGTCGGCATCATGAGCGTGCTGGCGGTTGCGGTGACCGGCATGTCGCTGGTTGCTGTCAGTAAATACAACGAAAAGTTTCACCAGTACGAGAACGTGGCGAAGCGCGCCTTCTACGCGGAACGCCTCAATCGTCTGGTGACCGCGGTCGTCATGGAATCGCGTGGCATCTATGCCGCCCCGACCATCGAGAAGGCCAAGCCCTTTGCCGAGGGCATTCGCAAGAATCTCGACAAGATCGACACGCTGCTCGCCGATTGGCGCCCGCTGATCCCCGCCGACACCAAAGCGTCCTTCGACACGCTGGTCGCCCGCGCCGCGGAATTCAGGACCTTCCGCGTCGAGACGGCGCGGCTTGGCGAAGAAGTTTCACCGCAGGCTGGCAACGAGCAGGGCAATACCGACGCCAATCGCGCCAACCGCAAGGCGTTCCAGGAGCAGATCGACGGCGTCGTCGACATCAACCTGAAGACGCTTGAAGTCGTGACGGCTGACGTTGCCACCTTCGAGCGCAGCGTGATCATCACGATTCTTGCTATCGCCGGCCTTGGCCTCATCGCCGGCATTGGAGCGGCCTTCTACATCGCCACGAACCATTTGAGCCGTCCGATCCTCGAGTTGACCGGCAAGATGAAGCAACTGGCTGGCGGCGATCTCACCGCGGAAGTGCCCTTCGTGGGCCGCAAGGACGAGATCGGCGAAATGGCAGAAGCCGTTCAGGTCTTCAAGCAGAACGGCCTGGCCGTACGCGACCTCAACGCGCAGGAAGCGGTACTGCGTGAAAAGAGCGCCGACCTGCAGTCGAGCATCGGCGTCGTTGTTGCGGCCGCTGCCGCCGGTGATTTCACCAAGCGCATAGGCAAGGACTACGAGAACGACGACCTCAACCGCTTTGCTGGCAGCGTCAACGAGCTGGTCGGCAGCGTCGATGCCGGTATCGCCGAAACCCGCCGGGTGATTGCGAGCCTTGCGGCCGGCGACCTGACCCAGAGCATGAACGGCCATTATCAGGGTGCCTTCGCCGAGCTGCAGAAGAACGTCAACGAAACCCTTTCCACGCTGCAAAAGACGCTGCGCGAGGTCCGTGTGACCACCGACTCGATCAACGGCAATTCGTCCGAGCTGCGTTCGGCCGCCGACGATCTGTCAAAGCGGACGGAGCAGCAGGCCGCAGCCCTTGAGGAAACGTCTGCAGCGCTCGACCAGATCACGGTTGCGGTCAAGAGCTCCACCGAGCGGGCGCAGGAAGCGACCGTCATGGTCAACGAAGCCAAGCACAGTGCCGCGCAGTCGGCGGCCGTCGTGCGCAACGCCGTCGACGCCATGGGCCGCATCGAGCAGGCCTCGAGCGAAATCGGTCAGATCACCAACGTGATCGACGAAATCGCCTTCCAGACCAACCTGCTGGCGCTGAACGCCGGCGTCGAGGCAGCCCGTGCCGGCGATGCGGGCAAGGGCTTCGCGGTCGTCGCACAGGAAGTGCGTGAGCTCGCCCAGCGTGCCGCAAGTGCCGCCAAGGACATCAAGTCGCTGATCTCGAAGTCGGGCAGCGAAGTGGCAACCGGCGTCCGCCTGGTACAGGAGACCGGTTCGGCACTTGGCGAGATCGAGGAACGGGTCCTGAAAATCAACGACCACATCCACTCGATCGCGACGGCCGCGCGCGAACAGTCGACGGGCCTCAGCGAAGTCAGCACTGCCGTCAACCAGATGGACCAGGTGACCCAGCAGAACGCCGCCATGGTGGAAGAGGCGAATGCCGCAACCCACAAGCTCTCCGGCGAAGCCAACAATCTCGCGAGCCTGATCGCCTACTTCAAGGTCGACAATGTTGCCGCCCGGCCGATCGCCGTGGCTCGGGAGACGGCCCAGCCGGTCGCATCGCCCGCCCGCCGCATGATGGGCAACGTCGCCCGCGCGTTTGGCGGCGGCGGCTCCGCTGCGGCGGTTGCCAAGGACGATTGGGAAGAGTTCTGATCGGCGAATTGCCTCGCCAAGTGATTGGAGCCCGCGGTGCCATAAGGTGCCGCGGGCTTTCTGTTTCGTGAGCCTTCCAGGCTTGCCCTCGATCAGGCCGCACGGCTGTCCTTGTCGTCGGCAAGGACCGCCACTCGAACTGTTCCCTGGGTGACTTACACCGATGCCAATTCTGTGCAGGTAGGTCGAGCCGAGGCGGCGGCGCGCCGAAATTTGCTTCGGCGATGCAAGGGGAGAAAAATGGGCGGGACGCGATCCTTTGTCATGATCGGCGGCACGAGACGAAGAGACAGCCGCGCCTATGCCGCACCCTCTAAGGTCCGTCTGCGATTGGAAAAACGGTGGCCATCTCCTATTATGCGCCCCAGGCGCGATGCCCCATGGCCCGGATGTTCATACGGGGTCCCAGGCGTTTTGGTTGACGGGCAGGAAAGTTTGTAAGGCATGGCGGAAGAAACACGTCCGGCGATGGCAGGCGAGGCATTGAGAACCAGTGCCGGGTTTTTCCGCGGCCTATCCGGCAAGCTGCTGCTCTTGACCATTGTCTTCGTCATGCTGGCGGAAGTGCTGATCTTCGCGCCGTCGGTTGCCACCATGCGCATTCGCTGGCTCGAGGATCGGCTGAATACGGCAGCCGCTGCTGCCGTCGTCGTCGATGGTCTGCAGAATGTCGAACTGCCGCGCAGCGTCCAGAAGGACACGCTGATGGCGACCGGCACGAAGGCGATCGTCATCCGGCGCAAAGACGCCTCGCGCATGATCGCGCTCACCGACATGCCGCTTGAGATCCAGGGCGAGTACGACGTCGCCAATTCCACAGCCGTCGCAGCCATCCGCGATGCTTTCGATACGCTGCTCTTCGGCGGCGACCGCGTGATCCGCGTCTATGGGCCGCTCGGCGAAAGCGATGCGACGATCGAGCTCCTGATGAAGGATGCGAGCCTGCGCAAGGCCATGCTCGTCTACTCGCGCAACGTCTTTGTCCTGTCGCTGATCATTTCGCTGATCACCGCGGCGCTGATCTTCCTGGCCATCAACCGCATGCTGATTGCGCCGATCCGGCGCATGACGGCTAACATGCAGGAGTTTTCCAACGATCCGGCCGATCCGGCCCGCGTGCTCGTGCCGCCGCAGGGGCACGACGAACTCGCCGTCGCCGGGCAGCATCTCGCCAGCATGCAGCGCGAGCTGCAAAAGACGCTGAAGCAGCAGAAGAGCCTGGCCGAACTCGGGCTCGCCGTGTCGAAGATCAACCACGACATGCGCAACATCCTGTCCTCGGCGCAGTTGATTTCCGACCGCCTGGCCGACGTGGACGACCCGGTGGTCAAGCGCTTCGCGCCGACCCTGCTGCGCACCATCGACCGCGCCGTCGGCTACACCCGCGAGGTCCTGTCCTACGGTCGCACGACCGAGGCCGAGCCGCATCGGCGCTTCGTTGCGCTGAAACCGCTGGTCTCCGATGTCGCCGAATTGCTGGCGATCGATCCGCAATCCGGCATCGATTTCCAGATCCAGATGCAGGACGACCTCGAGGTCGACGCCGACAGCGAGCAGCTCTTCCGGGTGGTGCACAACATCTGCCGCAACGCCGTGCAGGCGCTGACCAATCACGAGCCGGAGGATGGCCGCCCACGCACCGTTGCCGTTTCCGCCATGCGCATCGGCAGCGTCGTCACCATTTCCGTGGATGATACCGGGCCCGGCATGCCGCCCAAGGCGCGGGAAAACCTGTTCGCCGCTTTCCGCGGCTCGGCGCGCTCCGGAGGCACGGGGCTTGGGCTGGCGATCGCGCGCGAACTGGTGTTGGCCCATGGCGGCACGATCGCGCTCGTCGAAAAGCCGACGCCGGGCACGCTGTTTCGCATCGAGCTGCCCGACCGGCCGGTGCCGCTCGACGCCTTCCGTTCGAAGTTCCGCCATTAGCGCCGCACATTCACCCTCTTGAGTGTCGAGCCGGAGCCGTTGGTGATTCCATATTTGGGCGGGGTCTGACCGACCACCGCGCGCGGCTCGTCTGGCGCATGGGCGGCGGAGGTGGCACCCTTCAATTATTTTTCGCAGCCAGGTCCTGCGGCGGCACCCCTTGCTTTCCAGCGGGTTCAGCGCCGGCGCGGTTGCCTCGGTCCACAGCAAAGCGGGCGTGCCGTCGTAAAAATGAAATTTTTTACAGAACGGCGCTTGCAATCCCCGAAAGGACCCTTTAGAGAACCGCTCACGCAAGCGGTTCGACCGCTTCAGGCAAAAGCACCCGTAGCTCAGCTGGATAGAGCACCAGACTACGAATCTGGGGGTCAGGAGTTCGAATCTCTTCGGGTGCGCCATTCTTTTCAAAGACATAGATGATGTCTAGATCCGGTTCTTCCGGATCGCCACTTGGGTCGCGCGTCGCGACCTTGCGTTTCGCGACGCGCCTCTCACATCCTTCAAGTGTCTTCGTTTGCAGCGTTCCGCGGGCCAGGCTTGCGGCTGGTAAATCGCGGTGCCGCTCCTTCACTGGATCCGAATCGAGCAGTCAGCGGCCCTGAGGGCTCGCGTTCCCTCAATCCGGTAGGCCGATCAGGACTGGCCTAGGCTGTAGCCCTTCTCGACGAGCCAGGCATCGTGAAGCCACTTTTCCGTTCCGCGGCGTCCGGGAAAGCTGATCCAGTGAATGTCGCGCTCGAAGACCATGACCTTGCGGTCCGCGCCGACGATGACCCACATCCAGAGGCCGTCGGCCTGGTTGCGCATCTTGACCTTCATGCCCGTGAGGGTCAGGTCCTCGGTGCGTCCCTTGCGGGCAACCCGTAGCGGCTCGTCATGCGGGTCGATCCAGCTGATCCTCATTCCCGGCAGAAGGTCCGGCGCCGCTTTACGCAGGAAGTCCATGGCGATTGCCTGCGCTTCCTCGCGTGTCGGCAACGGGTGGCGGACTAGGTCCAGATCGATCCGGGCAAAACCCTTGAGGCGGCCGTCGTCGGCGATGACGGTGCTGAAGTGCTCGCCGCCGAGGGCGGCGTTGCGTCCGTCGGCGCGCTCGTAGCGGACGAGTTCCGCAGCTTCACCATCGACGACGGCGGTTCGGCGGCCCGCCTCGCGGTAACCGGCGGGCATGAAGGCGCCGATGGTGGCGGCTGTGGGGTGGGCGCTGCCGGTCGCGGCTGGCGTTGCCTTAGTCTCTGCCAGGGCCATGTTTGCGGTTGCCGTGACGGCGACAAGGCCGAGGGCGGCAAGGACCGCGAGAGGGCATCTATGCGGCATGTCCAGAGCTCCTTTTGTCTGGTTTGGGGGGGCGGAAGGTGGTCATGAGATCGAGCCCTGCGATCGCGGATCGCCAAGGAGAGCGCTCAAGAAGCTGACGCTGCCGACAACGGAAGCGGAGTCGGCGCGGGCCGAGCCAGTAGGGCAAGTGAACCTATTAGCGTAACCTGACGTCAAGTGTAGATTAAGCATATGCCAAATCCAATTGGTGCCGCGCTTACTTTTGCCGCGCCTCGGAGATCAGCCCGTGCATGCGGGCGATGTTGTTTTCGAGGTCCCGTTTGAATGCAGAGAGTTCGTCGAGTTGGGCGTTCGTCTTGTCGAGTTGGGCTTGCAGGATTTCCAGCACGCGCTCCTTGCCCCGGATGCCGCTTGCACCCTCGAAATAGAGGTCGATGACAGCGGCGATCTCGTCGAGGCTGAGACCGAGACGTTTCAGCGCCGCGATCTTCTCCAGTCGTTTCGCGGCGGTCTCGTCATAGTATCGGTAGCCGGCCCCTTCGCGCTCGGCCGGCTTCACCAGGCCCAGCCGCTCGTAGTAATGGATCGTGCGGTGGCTGACGCCGGCCCGTTCCGACAGTTCCCCAATTTGCATGAGCGACGACAATCCAGCACCTATCTAAACCTGACGTTGGGTGTAGATTTAGAAGGCAATCTGCCATTCGTCAATGGTTGTCGTGCCGCTTGTTTCGCGCGCGTCAGCGGGAGCTCCGGCAACGCTGACCCTCGAAAGGATTAGGAGACAATAATATATGTTAGTATATAATGATTTACACTGCGCGCGCGCGGTGTCGCGGCGGCAATGGGCCGGGCTGCAACGATCAAGAATCCGATCACGAAAGCGCGGGCGGGTTCACGATCTTTTGACGCCGAAGTGTGAAAATCGGTCCCTCGGCTTCCTATATGAAGGAGGAAGGGGCCGCTGAAGAAAGGAGGTGCCGATGTATCGCTATATGATGAAAGAACTGCTGGTGATTGTTGCTGGCCTTTCGGTTTGTGCCTTCACGATCCTGTTCTTCCTGATCCATTCGACGCCCAACCTCTGACGGTCGCCGAAACGCGCATCTTGAGCGCTTGAACGCCGGCATCAATGCCGTTGCGCCAGGATTTCCATAGTGCGCCGATCCCTCTCTCCCGCGAAATAGCGCGCAAGCGCCGCTCCGAACGTCCCCCCGTCTTTCTCGACCTCGGCAAACAGGGTCATCGATGACCGGAACTTCATGTCATCGGGGCTGGAGAAAATGTCGTGGGCCGATCTGCCCGTAACCGCATTGGTCCGTTCGGTGCATTCGCGCAGCCTGGGGCCGAGCACCGGATGGGCGAGATAGGCCGACGCTTCGCCAAGCCCGGATATCGCGTAGCGCTCTGCCATTGCCGAATGGCCAAGGCCAGCAAGCTGCGGAAAGACGAACCACATCCAGTGCGTTCGCTTTTGGCCGTGTGCGAGTTCATCGAGGACCGCGGCATAGACGCGGTCCTGTGCGGTGACGAACCGCTGCAGATCGAAGGGATCGCTCATGTCGCTGCCCCCTTGGTCGCCCCGTCGATGAGGCGTCAGTTACCAGCGATGATGAACATGAACCTTCACCAGCCGCTCGTAAACCGCGGCAATCGCCGCCTTGGCCTCGTCGTCGATGGCGGCAAGCGCGCTGGCAGCGGCGTTGGATTGCGCCTGAGCCTCATTACGGGCGCCCGGGATCACCACGGAGACCGCCTGCTGCTCGAGGATCCAGCGGAGCGCAAACTGCGCCATCGGCACCCCCTCGGGCACCAGCGGGCGAAGCTGCTCGACGGCTTCCAGCGCCGCCTCGAACGGCACACCGGCAAAAGTCTCGCCGACATCGAAGGCTTCGCCATGGCGGTTGAAGTTGCGGTGGTCGTCGGCTGCGAAGGCGGTATCCTTGCTGATCTTGCCGGAAAGCAGCCCCGAGGCGAGCGGCACGCGCACGATGACGCCAACATTCTTTTTCTGCGCTTCCGCGAAGAACAGCTCGTGCGGACGCTGGCGGAAGATGTTGTAGATGATCTGCACGGTCGCAACGCCGGGATATTCGATCGCTTTCAGCGCTTCCTCTACCTTTTCGACCGAGACGCCATAGTGGCGGATCTTGCCCTTGGCAACGAGCCGGTCGAGCGCGCCGAACAGTTCCGGCCGATAGTAGACCTCGGTCGGCGGGCAATGCAGCTGCACCAGATCGAGCGTCTCGACGCCGAGATTTGAAAGGCTGCGGTCAATGAAGGCCTCGATGTTTTCGCCGGTATAGCCTTCGGTCACATGCGGGCTCAGCCGGCGGCCGGCTTTGGTTGCGACGAAGGGCTTGTCGCCCCCGCGCTCCTTCAACACCGCTGCAATGATCTTTTCAGAGCGGCCGTCGCCATAGACATCGGCGGTGTCAACGAAGGTGACGCCAGCATCGAGCGCGGCATTGAGCGCGCGCTTGCCGTCTGCCTCGCTGACATCGCCCCAGGAGCCGCCAATTTGCCAGGCGCCGAAGCCGATTTCGGATATGGTTGCGCCGGTCTTGCCAAGAACTCTCGTCTTCATCGTGCTGTCTCCTGTTTGTGCGTCGCGGATCATACGCTGGCTGGGGCGCTTCTAATATGACTGTTCGGATCGAGTAAATTAGCGCGGGACGTGGCGCAGGATACCGCGCACATTTTTCGGCAGTGACCCGCTCGTTACGGTCGGTGCTGCGTCATGGGGTTTCTCGGACCTAAGAGGCAGAGGCTAGTCGTCCAGCGAAACCACGGACTTGCCGCGGCTGAGGTCAACGACCATGGCGAGGATCGCCTCCGCCTCGTCCTTGCGAACCTCCACCGTCAGCACGGGCCCCTTGTCGGTGAAGCTCTCCTTGATGATCGCCACATCGCGCGCGAGAAGCCGCGCCTTGATCAGCGCCATGTCGGAAAAGTCGAGGGCGACGGTGGCGCGCACGGTCTCGATCATCTCGATCTTTTCCGCCGCCCTGAGGCACAGCGCCGCCGTGCCGCCATAGGCGCGCACCAGGCCGCCGCTCCCGAGCAGGATGCCGCCGAACCAGCGGGTGACCACGACCGCGACGCGGTCGAGCTCCTGGCCGTCTATGGCCGCGAGGATCGGTTTTCCGGCCGTGCCGCTCGGCTCGCCGTCGTCACTGAAGCGATAGGCCTGGCCGATGCGCCAAGCCCAGCAATTGTGGTTGGCGGTAGGATCGGAATGGGCGGCGAGGAAGTCTTTTGCCGCCTGTTCATCGGTAATGGGCGCGGCAAAGGCCAGAAACCGGCTCTTCTTGACGTCCTGGTTTGCCGTTTCGATGCGCTTGAGGGTGAACATTGCTGCTTCCGTTTCTCAGACGCTGATAACGGATTGTTGGGGGCGGCGCCACGGTGGATGCAGCTTGTGCTCTGGTAGATGCGGTCACGATGGAGACCGCACACACTTCGCCATTGTCCCGGAACGAGTGCAGGGGCGAGGACGCCCTATTGGTGGAATGTCAGTCAGTTTAGCCCTCTCCCACGACGGGGAGAGGGCGCTTCACAAGATATGGAGCCGATCAGCCGATCGCCATCAGGCTGGCATTGCCGCCGGCCGCTGCCGTGTTGATCGAGGTCGAGACCTCCTCGAGCAGCCAGTTCAGGCAATAGGCGTCGGGGTTCTTGACGATCTCTTCGCTCGAAGCCGCCTGGACGAGAACGAGCGGGCCGGGAAGGCCGGCGATCGTCTTGCTGACTTCGCGCACGCGGGCGCCGTCACCTTCGACGAGCGCGCCTGCGAACGGACCGTCGGCGGCCCAATCCTTCGACCAGGAAAGGCGTGCGGCGATGCTCGCCGGCAGATCCTTCAGCGAAGCCTGCAGACCGGAAGCCGCGTCGACGACGACGGTATTGCCGGTCGCAAGGGCGGCACCCAGCTGGTGGTAGAGGCCGGTTTCGGTGGTCGGAACCAGCAGCACGCGGCCACGCGGATGCAGCGCATAGAGGTTGCGCTCGCCGACCGGGCCCGGAAGCTCGGAGTGGAGCCCGAGGGCCGAGTTGCTGCCGGCGGTGCGGGCGGCTTCGGCTTCCGCCTTTTTACCCTTGCCGTCGAGCCACTTGGCAAAGTCGAGCAGAACAGGATCGGTGTGAACCGAGCTGTGCTGCGGCGGGACCGGGGCGGTGGCGACGAGGCGGCCGAGATAGAGCGGGCCGCCAGCCTTCGGGCCGGTGCCGGAGAGGCCACGTCCGCCGAAGGGCTGAACGCCGACGACGGCGCCGATGACGTTGCGGTTGACGTAGAGGTTGCCCGCCTTCACCCGCGAGGTGACGTGGGCGATGGTCTCGTCGAGGCGCGTGTGCAGACCGAAGGTGAGGCCGTAGCCGGTGGCGTTGATGTCGTCGATCAACCGGTCGAGATCGTCGCGGCGGTAGCGGATGACGTGCAGAACCGGACCGAAGACTTCGCGCTTGAGGTCCGAGAGCTTGTCGAGCTCGATGATCGTCGGCGGCACGAAGGTGCCCTGTTCGGTGCCGGAAGCAAGGCCGATCTGCTCGACTTTGCGGCCGAGGCCGCGCATGGCATCGATGTGCTTCTCGATGATGCCCTTGGCCTCAGCGGTGATAACAGGGCCGACATCGACCGAGAGCCGGTCGGTGCGGCCGATCTTGAGCTCATGCAAAGCACCCTTCAGCATCGAAAGCGTGCGATCGGCAACGTCTTCCTGCAGGCAGAGAACACGCAGCGCCGAGCAGCGCTGGCCGGCGCTGTCGAAGGCCGAGGCGATGACGTCGCCGACGACCTGTTCGGCAAGTGCCGAGCTGTCGACGATCATGGCGTTCTGGCCGCCGGTTTCGGCAATCAGCGGGATCGGCCGGCCGGCCGGCGACAGTCGATCGGCAAGCTGCGCCTGGATCAGGCGGGCGACTTCGGTCGAGCCGGTGAACATCACGCCGGCGATCTCAGGCGCGGCAACGAGCGCCGCACCGATGCGGCCGTCGCCGGGGAGCAGCTGCAGCGCGTCGGCGGGAATGCCGGCCTCGTGCAGAATGCGCACGCCTTCGGCGGCGATCAGCGGGGTTTCTTCAGCAGGCTTCGCCAGCACCGGGTTGCCGGCGACGAGCGCGGCGGCAATCTGGCCGGCGAAGATCGCCAGCGGGAAGTTCCATGGGCTGATGCAGACGATGGGACCAAGCGCCTTGTGAGCCGGGCCGAGCGTGCGACGCGTCTGTTCGGCGTAGTAGCGCAGGAAGTCGATCGCTTCGCGCACTTCGGCAATGGCGTTCGGCAGCGACTTGCCGGCTTCGCGGGCGATGAGGCCGAGCAGGGTCGGCATGCGCGCCTGCATCAGGTCGGCAGCGCGGGTAAGGCAGGCGGCGCGCTCGGCGGGCGAGACGGCGGCCCAGCTCGCGGCGGCCTTGGCGGCAAGCGTCGCTGCCTGACGGGCGTCGGCTTCCGACGCCTCGGTGACCGAGCCGACCACGTCGCGGTGGTCGCCGGGGTTGACGACGGCGCGGGTTTCGCCGGAGGCGGGCCCCGTTGCCAGCTGCGGAACGGCCTTCCAGTTAACCGTCGCACTTGCCTGGAGCGCTGCGGTCAGCGAGGTCAGGCCGGCTTCGTTCGAAAGGTCGAG
Source organism: Ensifer sp. ENS08 (assembly GCF_014852195.1). Classification (NCBI taxonomy): domain Bacteria; kingdom Pseudomonadati; phylum Pseudomonadota; class Alphaproteobacteria; order Hyphomicrobiales; family Rhizobiaceae; genus Ensifer; species Ensifer sp. ENS08. Next base: position 736,395 of record NZ_JACVBF010000001.1, on the reverse strand, counting down.
ACCGGCGGAGTTGCGGCGCGTGTCGCCGAAGAGGTTGTCGGGCAGCGCGATCTGGTCGTGCGGTGCGCCGACGATCGGCATCGCGCGCACGATCTCGACCGGATCGGCAATCAGTTCGTCGACCGAGACCTTCGGGTCGGCGATGCGGTTGACGAAGGAGGAGTTCGCACCGTTTTCGAGCAGGCGGCGAACGAGGTAAGCCAGCAGCGTCTCATGGGTGCCGACCGGCGCGTAGATCCGGCAGGGACGGTCGAGATTGCCCTTGCCGACCACTTCGTCATAGAGCGGCTCGCCCATGCCGTGCAGGCACTGGAACTCGTACTTGCCGACCTTGAAGTCCTTGCCGGCCATTTCGTAGATGGTCGCCAGCGACTGGGCGTTGTGGGTCGCGAACTGCGGGAAGATCACGTCGGTTGCAGCCAGCAGCTTCTTGGCGCAGGCGATGTAGGAGACGTCGGTGTAGATCTTGCGGGTATAGACCGGGAAGTCTTCGAGACCGTCGAGCTGCGCGCGCTTGATCTCGGCGTCCCAGTACGCGCCCTTGACGAGGCGCACCATGACGCGGCGGCCGGCGCGGCGCGCAAGGTCGATGATGAAGTCGAGCACGTAGGGGCAGCGCTTGCCATAGGCCTGGACGACGAAGCCCATGCCGGCCCAGCCGGCGAGATCCTTGTCGAGGCAGAGTTCTTCGAGCAAGTCGAGCGAAAGTTCGAGACGGTCGGCTTCCTCGGCGTCGATGTTGAGGCCGATGTCGTATTTCTTGGCGATAACGGCGAGCGCCTTCACCTTCGGCAGAAGCTCATCCATGACACGCGACGCCTGCGAACGGGCGTAGCGCGGGTGCAGCGCCGAAAGCTTGATCGAGATGCCGGGGCCTTCATAAATGCCGCGGCCGGCCGATGCCTTGCCGATGGCATGGATCGCCTGCTCGTAGTCGCGGTAGTAACGCTCCGCGTCGGCAGCCGTCGTCGCCGCTTCGCCGAGCATGTCGTAGGAATAGCGGAAGCCCTTCTGCTCGAGTGCGCGCGAACGGCGCAGCGCCTCGTCGATGGTTTCGCCGGTGACGAACTGTTCGCCCATCATGCGCATTGCCATGTCGACGCCGCGGCGGATGACCGGCTCGCCGCAGCGGGCGATCAGGCGGGTGAGCGCGGCGGAAAGGCTGCGGTCGTTGACGGTTGAGGTCAGCTTGCCGGTGACGACGAGACCCCAGGTGGCGGCGTTGACGAACAGCGAGCGGCCACCGCCGATATGCGACTTCCAGTCGCCGTCGGCGATCTTGTCGCGGATCAGCGCGTCACGCGTCGCGGTGTCCGGAATGCGCAGCAGCGCTTCGGCCAGGCACATCAGCGCCACGCCTTCCTGGCTGGAGAGCGAATATTCCTGCACGAGGCCTTCGACGCCCGAACCCTTGTGCTTGGCGCGTAGCGCTTCGATCAGCTTGCGCGCCGTCTTGGCGGCGGCCGCGCGGGTGGTGGCGTCGAGCGTTGCGGCTTCGACCAGCGCCGGCAGCGCTTCCGTTTCCGGCCGGCGGTAGGCGGCGGTGATCGCCTGGCGCAGCGTGCTCTGCGGTCGGACTGGCGGGGCGAACTCGGCAAAGGGAGCCTGAGGCGCGCCGGTCTCTGCAGTGGTCTTGTGAAGCGGTGTCTGGCTCATCGAGCGCTATCCTCCGGGAAGCGGTTTTGAAGGCGCGGCGCGCCCTCGATCGTGGGCGGAAAATACGCTTCCTTTCGCCGTACATCCATCCGGCAAATTTGATCTTTAGCGGAATGTTTCACCGTCCCACGCGCACGGCGCCGCAGAGGATGCGGAATGTTCGCAATATCGCCGGATGATCCGGTGTTATGCGGCCTTGCCGAAATGCTTCTCGCGGGCCATCAGGCACTCGTCATCGCCCGGCATGCAGGTGCGACAGACGATCGGTCGGATCGCGTAGATCCTGCAGCCGACATGGTCGCCGAGCTTGCCGTTGAGCGCCAAGCAGCGATCGTCCTCGCAACGCATGCCACCGAGATCGGCGGACACATACTCCGCCGGGATCAGGTCGAGGTCCTCGTCCGTCTCCAGCGAGAAACGCGGCCAGTCGGCCGAATAGGCGCAGCAGGCGCCGCAGCTCTGGCAATCGAAGCTTTCGTCGAGGGATACGGGTTCGGTCATGCCGTCAAACTAGCATGAAGGGCGTGCGTTCGAAATGGCCTTACGCGATGGCGGCATCCCGGCGAGCGATCTCGTAGTCCTCCGTATGCACCAGCACGCCATCGGCGGTCACGACAGCGATGCCATAGGCCGCCGGCTCGTCGACCGACAGCGACGCGTCCGGTGCGTCGAAGGGCATCGGCTGCTGGTGCACCGGGCTCTTGAAGACCAAGAAGGGAATGCCGCGGGAAGAACCACTGATCGTGCGGTGCACATGGCCGGCGAAGATGTGCCGGACATTGCCGTGCCGTTTGACGAGATCATAAAACTCCGCCTCGTTGGCGAGCCGGATCATGTCCATGCCGCTAAAGCCGGTCCTGTGCGGCGGGTGATGCATGAAGATGAGCACCGGCCGGTCGCCGGCATCGGCCAATTGCCGGTCGAGCCAGGCGAGCCGCTTGGCGCAAAGTACGCCGGCATGGCTGGTCGGATAATCATAGGGCGGGGCAAACAGCGTATCGAGCAGGAGGACGCGGCAGTCTGCAAAATCGATCGCCTGCTGCACGAAGCCGTTCTCGTCGGTCTCGGCATCGGCAAAGACGTCGCGGAACACCTCGCGCCGGTCATGATTGCCGATGGTGATGGCGACCGGCGGCGTAAGCTGATCGATGAGCCGCTTCAGGCGCTCGTAGGACGCGCGGTCCGCGTAGTGGGTGAGGTCGCCCATGAAGACCACCCGGTCTGCGTCCGCATGGTAGCGGTTGACATGCGCGATGCCGTTGGCCAGCCGCTGATGGGGGTCAAGGCCGATGATTGTTGTACCCTCGGGCACCATATGCAGGTCGGTGAAGATGATCAGCTTTGTCATGGAGTTCCAGAGGGTTGCGTCCGATTGGCCCAAGCTGTCGCGCCGACGGGCGTGCGTCAAGCCGCATCTTTGGGCTCGACAGACGAGCTGCGGCCCGCGGTTTTTCTTGCGGGCGCCCGCGGAAAGCGGTAATGCAGGCGCATCTGATATATCAGCCATGGTCGCCGCTAAGGCTATGGCAAACGCGTTGGAGAAACGGCATGCGGTGGAAGCGCACGATCCAGTTGCTGGACGTTCATTGCGAGGGTGAAATCGGCAAGGTCGCGATCGGCGGCGTGCCGAAGATCCCGGGCAACTCGATCGCCGAGCAGCTCAACCATATCAACACGGTCGATGACAGCCTGCGCCGGTTCCTGTGCCTGGAGCCGCGCTCCGGCTCGATCGGATCGGTCAACCTTTTGGTGCCGCCGAAGCGGCCGGAAGCTGATGCCGGCTTCATCATCCTGCAGGCCGACCAGGCCCATGCCATGTCCGGCTCGAACTCGATCTGCGTCACGACCGCGCTCTTGGAATCCGGCATCATAGAGATGAAGGAACCCGAGACCGTCGTCATGCTCGACACTGCCTCCGGCCTCGTCAAGGCGACCGCCACCTGCCGCGACGGCCGCTGCGAAAAGGTGAAGCTGACGATGGTGCCGTCCTTCGTGCATGAGCTCGACGTCGAGGTCGAGACGCCGAAGTGGGGCAAGATCAAGCTCGATCTCTGCTATGGCGGCATCTTCTACGCCCTGGTCGATGTCGGCCAGATCGGTACCACGATCGACAAGGCGAACGCCCGCGAGATCGTCGAAGCCGGCATGATCCTGAAGGATATCGTCAACCGCACCATCCCCGTCGTTCATCCGGAAATCCCGGAGATCAAGGGCGTCGCCTATGTGATGTTCCGCGATGTCGAGGCTGACGGCACGATCCGCACCTGCACCACGATGTGGCCGGGCCGCGTCGACCGCTCGCCTTGCGGCACGGGCAGCTCCGCCAACCTTGCGACGCTGCATGCGCGCGGCAAGGTCAAGGTCGGTGACGTCCTGAAGTCCCGCTCGATCATCGGTTCGGAATTCGAAGTGGGCCTCGAAGGGGTCACGACTGTTGCCGGTCGCGAGGCGATCATCCCGACCATTGCCGGTCGCGGTTGGACCTTCGGTCTGCACCAGGTGGCGCTCGACCCGTTCGATCCGCTGGCTGATGGCTTCGCGCTCACCGATACCTGGGGGCCGCAGGCAGGCGAAATCCGCTAGTCGGCCGCGTTCTTAGGGGGTGTTCTAAACGAAAACGCGGGCCGAAGATCATGGGATCTCCGACCCGCGTGGCCCTTGGGAGGCGTGTTCGATTACTTGATGCGGCTTGCCTTGGGGAGCATGGCTGTCTCAAACCCATCGCTTACGCTGAGTGCGGCGAGCTTCTGGCCGGCAAACGCATCGCCTTCATTGGCGGCCTTGCGGAAGATTTCCCGTGCCGCGGGGATGTCCTTGTTGATGCCTTCGCCGTTCTCGAGCATCAGGCCGAGATTGACCATAGCATCGACATTGCCCCTGTCGGCGGCCAGCCGGTAGAACTTGGCGGCCTTCGCGTTGTCCTCAGCGACCAGCTTTCCTTCGTCCAGGATGACCGCGAGATTGAAGGCGGCGACGTCGTCGCCGGCGAGGGATGCCCGCTCGAACCATGCGATCGCGAGTTCGCCGTTGACCGAGGTTCCCATGCCGTCGCGATAGGAGACGCCGAGATTGTAGGCGGCGAGAATATTGCCGGCGGCGGCCGCCTTCTGGTTCAGCGCGAATTCGGTGGCGGTATCGCCTTCCTCGCCGACGAGAACGGCATAGTTGGTCATGGCCAGCGCGTGGCCATGTTCGGCGGCTTCGCCGAGAATGCGTTGCGACTGGATCTTCTGGCCGGCCTTGTCGAGAACGCGGGCCAACTGAAACTCGGTGCGGGCGCCACTCTTCTGGTTATAGGCCTCGCGGCAGGCCGACAGCGCGACGCCGATATTGATGTCTTCAGTGGCAACGGCCGGGAAGGCCATATTGCGTTGCAGGTCGAAAATGCTGCCTGCCTCGCGGTCGCAGACGTCGGCTGCGGAAAGCTCGGCGGCGCGGGCTGAAGGAAGTGCGATCGCAGCAACCGCCAGCAAGCTGACGACAGCCAGGAACACGGCGTTGATGATGCGGGTGCCGGATGCGCTGCGATTTTCCATGAAGCTCTCCCTTCTCTTGACGGTGAACTTATCCCTGCTCGTTAGAGACGGCTGTTCCGGCGGGAACAGCCCGGCAACGAAAGCTCGGGCGAAGTGGCGAGGGACTGCTGCGGGCCGGCCCTGCGCCCGCTTGCATCCGGGAGCGTCGGGGCTATCCTCGCAAGGCGGCAGCGATACGGGAGATAAGCGATGGAAGATCTGGCAGCGTCGATGCGCAAGATGCTGGTGAGCCGGCGCGTCGTCGTCGGCGGTCTGTTGCTGACGGCGGTCGGCGGTGGTGCTACGCCCACCTGGGCAGGCTCAGCCCTTGGCGAGGCAACGGAGATCCGCGGCGATGTCCGGCTGAGGCAGGCAAAAAAGGATAAGCCACTCGCCGTCGGCGGTCAGCTGTTCGAGAACGACCGCGTGCACACGAACGCCGAGAGTTTTGCAACCTTGAACCTGGGCACGGATACGCGCGTGCTTCTGGGCGCCGAAACCGAACTGCTCGTCGATAGCTTCATTGCCGGGCAGGGCGGCACGCTCGAGCTTGGAACGGGTCGCATGGTCTTCGACCGGCCTGAGGGGCTGCCGAAGGTCGATGTCGCCGTCCGCACGGCCTTCGGCATGATCGGCGTGCGCGGCACCAAGTTCTTCTGTGGTCCGAGCCGGGCCGCCTTTGCCGTCTTCGTCGAACATGGAAGCGTTTCGGTCGCGCGCGGCGGCGTAACCAAGATCGTCGCTGCGGGGCAGGGGGTGGAGTTTCATCATCGCGGGGACGCCCCGAGCGAGCCCGCCAACTGGGGCGAGGCGCGCATCAAGGAGGCCTATGCCAGCGTCGGCCTGACGCGCTGAGCTGACGCCGACATTATCCGAAGCGGCGGGTGCAGACGGCGCGCCGCCTCAGTCGGCGACCGTGAACAGTTCCATCGTCGAGAACCCGCGGATCTCGTGGCTGCCAAGCGGGCGAAGCGGCCTTTTGCTTTCCTGAGCGGCAGCGGGCCCGACGCAGATCGCCGTGCCGAGAAACTTGTTTGCCTCCTGAAGGCGTGCCGCCAGATTGATCGCATCGCCGTGGGCCGTGTAGTCGAGCTTGCCGCCGGCGCCGACCTCGCCGACGACGGCCGGTCCGGTCTCGATCCCGATCCGCGTACGGCCGAAACCGTTGGAGGCGAACTGCGGACGCCTGCGCATCTCTTCCGTCAGCGCATGGATCGCCTTGGCGCAATCGATGGCCCTGTCGACATGATCAGCCAGATCCTCCGGGGCGTTGAAGAACGCGTGCACCGCATCGCCCACCACCTTGTCGACCATGCCGCCATGGTCGGCTACCAGCGCGTTGACTTCGGCAAAATAGATGTCGAGCAAGGCGATGAGCTCCCGCGGCTTGAGCCTCTGCGACAGAGTGGAAAAGCTCTCGATGTCGGTAAAGAGCGCGGTCACCTGGCGCTCCTCGCCAGCCATGCGGGCAAGTCCGGGATTGTCGATGTAGCGGGCGACCACCGACTGCGGCAGATATTGCGAAAACTTCTGCCGGGCCGTCGCTTCCGCGCGCCGCACCTGGGCAAATTGCAGGACGCTGGTCACCGCGAGGACGGCAATAAGCGCGACCGAGACGCTGACGGCATCGATGAGCCAGCCACTGCCATCGTAGACGACGGCAGCTGCAGCGACCGTGACGGCGACGGTGCAGAGGCCGAGCGCCGCCGATGTCAGCGGCCGCAGGCGGGTGGCGGCAAAGGCGATGCCGAGGCCGGCGACAAGTGCGGCCACGGCTTCGGCAAGCGGCAATCGGCCGTCGCGCTGCGGCAGGAAGCCGGTCATGATTGCGTTGGCGATGTCGGCGTGGATCTGCACCGAGGGTTCGAGCGGCATCGAGGCGCTCGGTCTGAGGCCTCCGAGGCTTGGCAGGCTGCTGCCGATCAGCACGAGTTTGCCGGCGAAGCGCTCGGGCAAAGCCTTGCCGGACAAGACGTCGGCCGCCGAAACCGTACGTTCGCTGAGCCGTTCTTGGGGACTTGCGACGAAACGCAGGCTTCCGGTGTCGTCGAGCAAGATCGTTTGCCCGTCGATGCGCATCCAGGCCGGCTGGCCGCCGAGGATGGGCGTGCCGCCGCCCCGCATCTGCCGGGCCGCTTCGATCGCCAGCGTCGGATAGGCGTCGTTGCCGAGGATGGCATAGGCCTGAACCCGGCGTATGCGCGCATCCTCGTCGCCGACGAGAAACGAGGCCGCCGCCGCACCCGCCTGATCCATGAAGGCCCGGCATGACGTTTCCGCGCCGTCGAGAAACCACAGTTCGGGTGCGGTGAAGGGTCGGCTGAGCGCCAGCGGCGGCACGGGACGCGGCCGCTCCTGCACCGTATCGGCGACGAGAAAACCGAGAACGACGGCGGTCTTCGAAAGTGCTGCGGCAAGCGCCGGGTTGCCGTCGGAGCTGGGGTCGCAATCGGCGCTGAAGACGAAATCGACTGCAATCACCTTGGCGCCCGCGGTCGCGAGTCGCGACAGAAGCTCGGCGGTCGCTGTCCGGTCCCATTCACCCGAAGGGCGCGACTGGTGGGCCTGCCGGTCGATGTCGACGACGACGAGGTCGGGCGACTGGGGGGCAGGAACCCATTGCGTCAGACTGTCGAAGAACAACTCGCGCTGGGTTTCGAACAGCGGTCCGGCGTAGAGATAGAGTGCTATGGCCGCAAGCAGGCTCGTGAGGCAACCGCCGGCGAGCGGCGTGAAACGCAAACGCCGGCGCGGCTCAACGACCATGCGGTCTAGTCCTCCTCGGGGTCAGCGATGCTCTGCAGGCGACCGACCTTGCAGGCGATGATGCCTTCGTTGCGCTTGATCGCGCCGCTCTCCTCAAGCCACTGGATGGCGCGGTTGACCTTGGGTCGGCTGGCGCCGAGCACGCCGGCGATGTCCGTCTGGCTCATGGTCAGCCTGAGATTGGCACTTTCCGGCAACTCGTTGCCGTGGATCTGCCGGAGGGTCGCGAGGAAGAAGCGCGCCACCCGGGCGTTGAGGTCGTAAAGCGCGATGGTTTCCAGCCGCTCCGTCGTGTCGCGAAGCTGGGCGCAGAGAAAGCGGATGACCGCTTCGGCCGCCTCCCGTCGATTGGTGACGATGTCGAGAAAGGCCTTCTTGCCGATTACATAGCCCTCGGAGGCGGTCGTGGCGGTCGCATCGGCCGAACGGGTCTGACCGTCCAGCACCGCCATCTCGCCGAAGATCGCGCCGGCTTCGTGCTGGCGCAGCATCAGTTCGCGGCCCTGCGGCGTGATTAGCGACAGCTTGATGCGCCCGGAGATGACGACAATCATGTAGTTGCCTTCGTCGCCGCGCTGGAAGATCACGGTGCCGGCCGGCCATTTCCGATAGGTCGCGATATTGGCAAGTTCGGCGATAGCGTCCTTGTCGAATTCTTCAAAGATCGGAAACGAGCGCCAGAATGCCGGGCTCCTGTTGATTTCGTTCATGACATTCCCCCGCGCGGCGTCCCCTGCCGCGCCGAAATTCTTCGCCCAGCCGCTCCGTCGTTGCAACATAAAAGAACGAGGCGTCGTCGTTGTAGTTCCGCATTGCCTTGCAGTCCTGCGTCGAGAAGTGGCCGATAGAAGGTTGACGATGGGTCGTCGGCGTTTCATTTTTGTGAACGATCTGTCGCCCGCGCAACGGCTAGATGATTTTGAAAATACTGATACTTCTGTTGCCAACGAACCGTTTCTCACAGGAGTCTTCCATGTCTCAGAATGTTGTCGTCCTCGTCGGACGCATCCTGCTTTCGATCATGTTTATCACGGCCGGTTTCGGCAAGCTCACCGATCCGTCGGCGACCGCCGGAATGATCACCGGTGCCGGCTGGCCCGCGCCGACGCTGCTTGCCTATCTCGCCGGCGCCTTCGAACTGGTTGCCGGTCTTGCCGTTCTCGTCGGTTTCCAGACGAAGATTGCGGCCTACCTGCTGGCGGCCTTCACGCTCGTGACCGCCTTCGTCTTCCATAGCGGTGCGATCAACATTCCGACCTTCCCGCCGGAAGCCAACGGCCTGCTGAGCGTCTTCAACAGCCTGATGATGATGAAGAACATCTCGGTCGCCGGTGGCTTCCTCGTGCTCGCCGCCTTTGGCCCGGGCGCGCTGTCGATCGACAAGCGCGGCGCCTGAGGCACGGATTTCACTTGATGAAATGCAAGGCCCGCCGGTTCGCCGGCGGGCTTTTTTCGTTGTGTGCGAAGTCTCAGGGATAAATCACGCCCTTGCGCAGGATGACGTTGCCGTAAAGCCGTGGCTCGCTCGTCTGGACCACCGTGTGGGCGGCCCTGACGCGCGGATAGAAATCGGCGCCGAGCAGAGGCACAACGCGGCGGTTCGGTTCGTGCTTGCCGCAGCACGCGACGATCTCTTGGTGGACCGGGTCGAGCGTGTCCTTGTCCTGTTTGACAGTGGCCCGGAAGATCGCCTCGGGCACAAAATCGTCGATCGGCAAGACGCTCAAGATAGCGTCGAGCACGGGGATCAGCGGGTGCCCGTCGAGCCGGATGAGACGGCGCGCATGTTCCTGGCCGGGGTAGTTGCCATCCACCAGCGCGATCTCGTCGCCGTGGCCCATCGCTCGCAGCGTTGCGAGCAGTTCGGGACTGAGGATCGGGTTTAGGCCTTTCAGCATCAGCCGAGCTCCTTGAAGAGGACATTGGTGTCGAGCAGGTAGCGGGAAAAGAGCGGCAGGCTCGCGCCGCCGATGGCGCGCGCATGGCTGCCGACCATGCCTTCCACCAGTTCGGGAATGGTTACACCCTGAAGGTCGAGGTCGTAGAGCGCCTTGCGCGTGGCGGAAAGCAACCGCGCTCGCACCCAGGGCGGGAAGCCGCCGTCGATGACGACGGCCGAGAAGTCGACGATCGAAACGGCGGAGACGACGGCCTGGGCGAGGGCTGCGCCGCAGTCGTCGATCCAGATGTCGAGCGGTTCGCCGAAGTCGATCCAGTCGTCGGCCGAGTACCAGAGCGGCCGCGGATCGATGCCGCGCTCGCGCAAGAGGTTTTCGAGCACGAAGACCGAGGCGATCTTGAGCAGCTGGATGGTCTTGCCGTCCTTGCCCGAGACCGGCAGCGGACCGACGGCGCCAGCCGTTCCTGTTCGCCCGGAGAAGAGTGCGGAGTTCAGCACAACACCGCCGCCGATGAACGAGCCGATATAGAAATAGACGAAATCCGGATAGCTGGCGCCGACGCCGAAGGCGAGCTCGGCACCGCAGGCGCTGGTGCCATCGTTCTGCAGAAACACCGGATAGGTGGTACGGGCAGCGATCGCCGCCTGCAGGTCGACGTCGCGCCACCTGTTCATCTCTTCGCGCGGCGCGCCCACTTCTTCGGCCCAGTTCCAGAGCTCGAAAGGGGTGGCGATGCCGATGCCGGCGATGCGCTTGCGCTGGTCGGGGCCAAGCTGCTGTTCGAGCTTCGCCATGCCGGAAATGATGAAATCGACGAGATCGCCGGGCAACGGATAGGGATGCACGTGGTGCAGATGCAGCCGGATGTTGCCGACGAAATCCATCAGCACCAGATCGGCGCTGCGCCGGCCGATCTTGACGCCAAAGGAATAGACCGCATCCGGATTGAGCCGCATCGGCGTCGAGGGCTGGCCGACCTTGCCTCTGACGGGATCGCCTTTGACCAGAAGGCCGTCGCTTTCGAGCGCCCGCATGATCACCGAAACGGTCTGCGCCGACAGGCCGGAGCGCCGGGCGATGTCGGCCTTGGAGAGGCCGCCGTGGCGCCGGACCAGCGACATGACCAGCCGTTCGTTATAGGCGCGCACGCGCGTCTGGTTGGCGCCGCCGCTCGGGTCGATGACTTCAGGTTGCGTCGGTCCCCGGTCAGGGCCGTCTGTCAGTGACATGCCACCGTCTCCTCCCGTTGGCATTGGATTATGTGAGCGGGATGCGGGCGCAAACCGCCTGCATAGTTCCTCATCCCGTTCTGCCGCCCGCTTGGCGCAGGTCTCTTGTTTCCACTTGTCGCGGCTCTGTCAATTTGGTTGGCGCGCCAATCCTCCGGTGGAGCGCTGTCATCCCAACAATGCCACATCGAAATAATAATTCAATTTGATTTATTTATTGACACCCCGGAAATTTAGTGTTTGTTTTTGTCTCGGAAGCGCCAGTTGCAGCGGAGGAGAATGCTGCGGTGGTGTAGCCAGGGCCGGTCCGCCGGCACGATTTTCAATCCTTGGGAGGATTTCATGAAGAAGACTGTTCTTTCCGCTGCTTTTGGCGCGCTGTCGCTTGGCGTTGTCTTCGCCATGCCCGCGCAAGCCGCCGATGTCGGCGCCTGCCTGATTACCAAGACCGACACCAATCCCTTCTTCGTCAAGATGAAGGAGGGCGCGACTGCCAAGGCCAAGGAACTCGGCGTGACGCTGAAGTCCTATGCCGGCAAGATCGACGGCGACCATGACAGCCAGGTGGCTGCGGTCGAATCCTGCATTGCAGACGGTGCCAAAGGCATCCTGATCGCCGCCTCCGACACCAAGGCGATCGTCGACCAGGTCAAGAAGGCGCAGGAAGCCGGTCTGCTCGTGATCGCGCTCGACACGCCGCTCGATCCGGCAACCGCCGCCGATGCGACCTTTGCCACCGACAACCTGCTCGCCGGCAAGCTGATCGGCCAATGGGCCGCCGCCACCATGGGTGATGGTGCCAAGACCGCCAAGATCGGCTTCCTCGACCTGACGCCGTCGCAGCCGACAGTCGACGTTCTGCGCGACCAGGGCTTCATGATGGGCTTCGGCATCGACACGAAGGATCCGAACAAGATCGGCGACGAGGACGATCCGCGCATCGTCGGCCACGACGTCACCAACGGCAACGAGGAAGGCGGCCGCAAGGCGATGGAGAACCTTCTGCAGAAGGATCCTGATATCAACGTCATCCACACCATCAACGAGCCGGCCGCCGTCGGCGCCTATCAGGCGCTGAAGGCCGTCGGCAAGGAAAAGGACGTGCTGATCGTTTCGGTCGACGGCGGTTGCCCGGGCGTCAAGTCGGTCGCCGAAGGTGTCATCGGCGCAACCTCGCAGCAGTACCCGCTGATGATGGCGGCTCTCGGCATCGAGGCGATCAAGAAGTTCGCCGATACCGGTGAGAAGCCGAAGCCGACGGAAGGCAAGGACTTCTTCGATACCGGCGTCTCGCTCGTCACCGACAAGCCGGCAGCCGGCGTCGAATCGATCGATACCAAGGTCGGCACGGAGAAGTGCTGGGGCTGATTGCCCGCCTTCTACCGTCACCATGTAAAGGCAACGGAAGGGCGGCCCCGGCCGCCCTTCGCGTAAGCGCCGATGTCTTTGACAAGGCGACGAAAACCGCGCAGCTTTTAAAGAGTGCTATTGCCCGCGTCATTGTGGGCGGGCTGTGCACGACACCATCGCAACCCCTTGGGAGTGGGGTTCACGGGAGGAAGGTCCATGGGCGAGCCCAACACAGCCGCGCAGCCATCCCAGGAATTCGAAAAAGTCCTGGTCAACAGTTCGACGCAGGTCGCGTCGTTCGATACGCATGACAAGACAGCGGTCCAGAAGATCCAGCATTTCCTGCATTCGACGCCGGCCGCCGTGCCGTTCATCGTGCTGATTGCAGCGATCCTGATCTTCGGCATCGCCATCGGGGGTAAGTTCTTCTCGTCCTACACCCTGACCCTGATCCTTCAGCAGATCGCCATCGTCGGCATTCTTGGTGCCGCACAGACGCTGGTGATCCTGACCGCCGGCATCGACCTTTCGATCGGTGTCATCATGGTGCTGTCGGCTGTGATCATGGGCAATTGCGCCGTCACCTACGGCCTTCCGGCACCGATCGCGATCTTCATCGGCTTCGTCGTCGGCGGCGCCTGTGGCTTCCTCAACGGCTTCCTCGTCTCCAGGGTCAAGCTTCCGCCGTTCATCGTCACGCTCGGCACCTGGTATGTCATCATGTCGACGAACTTCATCTATTCGGCCAACGCGACGATCCGCGAGGCCGACGTGACGGCCGTCACCCAGATGCTCCACCTCTTCGGCGTCAGCTTCAAGGTGGGCTCCGCCGTCTTCACGCTCGGCGTGGTGATGATGGTCGTGCTGGTCGTCGGCCTCTGGTACGCGCTCAATCACACCGCCTGGGGCCGCCACCTCTATGCCGTCGGCGACGATCCGGAAGCGGCGAAACTCTCGGGTATCCGCACCAGCCGCGTGCTCTTGAGCGCCTACACGCTGGCGGGTCTGATCGCGGCGCTTGCCGCCTGGGTTTCGATCGGCCGCAACGGCTCGATCTCGCCGTCCGCCGCCGTCACCGACTACAATCTGCAGGCCATCACCGCAGCTGTCATCGGCGGCATCTCGCTCTTCGGCGGCCGCGGCTCGATCCTCGGCACACTGATCGGCGCGATGATTGTCGGCGTCGTCTCCATGGGGCTCAACATGCTCGGCGCCGACCCGCAGTGGAAAGTCTTCCTCACCGGCGTCTTGATCATCACCGCCGTCGCAATCGACCAATGGATCAGAAAGGTAGCAGGCTGATGGCTCAGGAACCCATTCTCACCGCGCGCGGCCTGGTCAAGCGTTACGGTCGCGTCACCGCCCTCGATCATGCCGATTTCGATCTCTATCCCGGCGAGATCCTCGCCGTGATCGGCGACAACGGTGCCGGCAAGTCCTCGATGATCAAGGCGATCTCCGGCGCCATCACGCCGGACGAGGGCGAGATCCGGCTTGAGGGCCAACTGATCAACTTCCGTTCGCCGATGGAAGCGCGAACGGCCGGCATCGAAACGGTATATCAGAACCTGGCGCTGTCGCCGGCGCTGTCGATCGCCGACAACATGTTCCTCGGCCGCGAAATCCGCAAACCTGGCATCATGGGCAAGCTCTTCCGCACCCTCGATCGCGCGGAAATGGAAAAGCGGGCGCGGGCGAAACTGTCCGAGCTCGGGCTGATGACGATCCAGAACATCAACCAGGCGGTGGAAACGCTCTCGGGCGGCCAGCGCCAGGGCGTGGCCGTGGCGCGGGCCGCGGCCTTCGGCTCCAAGGTGGTGATCATGGACGAGCCGACGGCGGCACTCGGCGTCAAGGAAAGCCGGCGGGTGCTGGAGCTGATCCTCGACGTGCGCTCGCGCGGCCTGCCGATCGTCTTGATCTCGCACAACATGCCGCATGTGTTCGAGGTGGCCGACCGCATCCACGTTCACCGTCTCGGCAAGCGGCTCTGCGTCATCAATCCGAAGGAGCATACGATGTCGGATGCGGTTGCCTTCATGACCGGGGCGAAGGAGCCGCCGCGCGAGGCGCTTGCGGCATGAATGTCGAGCCGATTGCAAACGAAATCCTGAAACGGGCGGCTGGTGCCGCCCGCTTCGTCGTCGCCATCGCCGGGCCGCCCGGTGCCGGGAAGTCGACGCTGGCCGAGGCGCTGGCCGAAACCCTGGTTGCCGGCGGCGAAAGGGCGGCGGTTCTGCCGATGGACGGCTTCCACATGGACAATGCCGTTCTTGAGGAAAAAGGTCTCCTCCCACGGAAGGGGTCGCCGGAGACGTTCGACGTCAGGGCTTTTCTTTCGACGGTCGCCGCGGTGCGCGCCAATGACGGCGAGGTGCTGGTTCCGGTCTTCGACCGCTCGCGCGAGATCGCGATCGCCTCTGCCAGGATCGTTGCGCCCGAGACCCGCATCATCCTGGTCGAGGGCAACTACCTGCTGCTCGACGAGGCGCCGTGGGACAGGCTCGAAGGCGCCTTCGATTTCTCGATCTTCATCAATCCCGGCGTGGCAGAACTGGAGCGGCGGCTTTTGCAGCGCTGGTCCGATCACGGCTATGACGAGGAGGCGGCGAAGCGCAAGGCTCTCGATAACGACATCCCGAACGCGCATCGTGTGGTCGACCATCAGCGGGCGGCGGATCTGGTACTTGCGGATTTCTGAGCGATGGTCGGATTGCGGATTGTGTTTGCGGGCGCATTGGTGATATCGAGACGCGGTTCCACCACATGAGAAACCGCCCGCCACCCGCGTACCCGCCGGCTCGCAAAGCTGCGCGCGCGGATCGGGCGCGAGCCCGGGGCTGCGGTTTTCCGTCTGCGCCTGCTCTGACCTAGGAGAACGCTGACCATGCAAGACCTCGTTATCCGCCGCCCGGATGATTGGCACCTTCATTTGCGCGACGGCGACATGCTGAAGGGCGTTATCGCCGATACCAGCCGCCATTTCGCCCGCGCGATCATCATGCCCAACCTGGTGCCGCCTGTCGTCACGACCGCAGACGCCTCCGCCTATCGCGAACGTATCGTCTCGGCGATTCCGGCCGGGGACCGGTTCGAGCCGCTGATGACGCTCTACCTGACCGCAGGCACCAATCCCGACGACGTCGAAGCCGGCCACAAGAGCGGTCTCGTCAAGGCGGTCAAGCTCTACCCGGCAGGTGCGACGACCAACTCGCACAGCGGCGTGCGCAACATCGACGAGGCGATGCCGGTGCTGGAGCGCATGGCAAAGATCGGCCTGCCGCTCTGCGTGCATGGCGAAGTCACCAGCTCTGATGTCGACATCTTCGACCGCGAGGCCGTGTTCATCGAGACCGTGCTCGATCCCTTGCGCAAGCGCCTGCCGGAACTGAAGGTGACGATGGAGCACGTCACCACCAAGGACGGCATCGACTACATCAAGGCGTCGAAGGCGAACCTTGCAGGTTCGATCACCACCCATCACCTGATCATCAACCGCAACGCCATTCTCGTCGGTGGGATCAAGCCACACTATTACTGCCTGCCGGTCGCCAAGCGCGAGAACCACCGCCTGGCATTGCGCGCGGCTGCCGTCTCCGGCGACAAGCGCTTCTTCCTCGGCACGGACTCCGCACCGCACGTCGATCCGCTGAAGGAATGCGCCTGCGGCTGCGCCGGCATCTACACCTCGATCAACACCATGAGCTGCCTGGCGCATGTGTTCGAAGAGGAGGGCGCGCTCGACAAGCTCGAAACTTTCGCCTCGCTGAACGGTCCCGCCTGGTACGGGCTGCCGGTGAACGAGGAAACGATCACGCTCAGGAAACAGGCAGAGGCTGTCACCTATCCCAAGAAGATCGAGACCGGTGCCGGTCCGGTCACCGTTTTCGATCCGATGTTCCCGCTGCACTGGGCCGTCGTTTGATCGCTTGAAGTTTTGAAGGAGAGTTTGATGTTTTCCAACGCGTTCACCGACAAGGCCGTCATGGCCGAGCTGGTCGCCAAGATGCTCTGGGAGATCAAGGCCGTGCATTTCAGCGCCGACAAGCCCTACAAGCTGTCGTCCGGCATGGCGAGCCCCGTCTATATCGACTGCCGCAAGCTGATTTCCTATCCGCGCATCCGTTCGGCGGTGATGGATTTTGCTGCAGCGTCGATCCTGCGCGAAGCCGGTTTTGAGAAGTTCGACGTGGTTGCAGGCGGCGAAACCGCCGGCATTCCCTTCGCCGCCATGCTTGCCGAACGTCTCGGTCTGCCGATGATCTATGTGCGCAAGGCGCCCAAGGGCCACGGCCGCAACGCCCAGATCGAAGGCCATATGCCGGAAGGCGCCCGCGTTCTCGTCATCGAGGACCTGACGACGGCTGGTGGCTCGATGTTCAAGTTCATCGACGCGATCCGCGCAGCCGGTGGCATCGTCGACCACGGCATTGCGCTCTTCTACTACGACATCTTCCCGGAAGCGGTCGGCGAGATGAAAGGCAAGGGCGTCGACCTGCACTGGATCGCCACATGGCGCAACGTGCTTGCGGTCGCCCGCGAGCAGAAGCTGTTCGACGAAAAGACGCTCGGTGAGGTCGAGGCCTTCCTCAACGCGCCGCTCGCCTGGTCGGGCCGCAACGGCGGCGTCAGCGCCTTGGCGTAATCTCTGGCGAGGCCCCGGTTCTGCCGGGGCCTCGTAGCGTCTTCAGTCATAATTTTTAAATCGATTGAAAATCTGTCGAGGAGGATAAGCCGATGATCGTATGCTGCGGAGAAGCGCTGATCGACATGCTGCCGCGGGACACGACCGCGGGCGAGAGTGCCTTTGCGCCCTATGCCGGCGGCGCGATTTTCAACACGGCGATCGCCCTTGGCCGCCTCGGCATCCAGACCGGCTTTTTCACGGGTCTCTCCGACGACATGTTCGGCGATATCCTGCGCGACACGCTGAAGGCAGCGAATGTCGATTTCGGTCCCTGCGCGACGCTGTCGCTGCACACGACGCTTGCCTTCGTCAAGCTGGTCAACGGCCATGCCAGCTACGCCTTCTTCGATGAAAACACTGCCGGCCGCATGATCACCCGCGAGCACCTGCCAACGCTCGGCGATTTCTGTGAGGCACTGCATTTTGGCGCGATCAGCCTGATCCCCGAGCCCTGCGGCTCGACCTACGAAGCATTGATGACGCGCGAGCATGAAAAGCGGGTCATTTCTTTCGATCCGAATATCCGCCCCGGTTTCATCAAGGACCGAGAGGCGCATCTCGCCCGCATGAACCGCATGGCGGCGATGTCCGATATCATCAAGTTCTCCGACGAGGATCTCGCCTGGTTCGGCATGGAGGGAAGTCACGACGATCTCGCGGCCGAATGGCTGAGGCGCGGCCCGAAGCTGGTGCTGATTACCAAGGGCGCCGATGGCGCCGTCGGTTATACCGCCCGCCACAAGGTCGAGGTTGCCGGTGAGCGCGTGACCGTGGTCGATACGGTCGGTGCCGGCGACACTTTCGATGCCGGCGTGCTGGCATCGCTGAAGCTCGCCGGTCTCCTGAGCAAGGCCGATGTCGCCGGCCTCACTGAAACCGCCGTTCGCAACGCGCTGGCGCTCGGCGCCAAGGCGGCGGCCGTCACGGTCTCGCGCGCAGGCGCCAACCCGCCGTGGAAGCATGAAATCGGTCTTTGATCGTTAGTCCGGGTCCGGGCGGTATTCCAGGATATCGCCCGGTTGGCAGTCGAGTGCTGCGCAGATCTTTTCCAGCGTGTCGAAGCGCACGCCCTTCACTTTTCCGGATTTCAGCAGCGAGATGTTCTGCTCGGTGATCCCCACTTGTTCGGCAAGATCGCGTGAACGAACCTTGCGTTTCGCCAGCATCACATCGAGATTGACGACAATCGGCATGCGCTAGACGAAGCTCCTGTTCTCCGCCTCGACCCCCGATGCGATGACCATGACATGGCCGAGGCCGACGACGAGCCCGGCCATTAGAAGCACGATCATCGTGCCGCCATTGATGTCGAACATCACCGCATGTCCCGTGGTGCCCGGGTTGTCATAGGTGACAGCGAGGATGCCGATCCCATTGCTGACGGTCATGCACAGCGAGCCGAAAAGGGCGGTCAGTCCCACCCGCCGCAACAGCACGCCATTGCGGCCGGACAGGATCTCGCCGCGCTGGAAGCTGTCGAAAAGCTGCCAGGCGAATGCGAGGCCGGCAATGACGAGCGCGTTGTTGATCGCAGTCAGAAAGGCGACTGTCCCGATGGCTCGATAGGACAGAGTGATGATCTCGACCCGAGGGAAGACGATGTCGCGAACGCCCTGTTCGAAGCCTTGCCGGTCGAAGAAGATCTGCCAATGCGTGTAGACGACCGCCGAACAGAACAACGCTCCGCACAATATGATCATGAGCTTCATGAAGCGGCTGAGCTTGCGCAGCCTCTCGGCGGAGTTCGTCATACAAAGTCCCTTATCGTTTCACTTGTATTTTTATCGTAAAACAATAAATAATTGCCGTCAATTGTGATGTTGGATGCGACCCTGGAGCTTTCCTGGCAGGAGGGGAGCGCGCCTGCGGAAAGCCAGAGCTATGCGCTCGACGTCCACGCGGGCAGTGTGCCGGCTGCGGCGCTCGCGAGCCGCCGGGAGAAACACTCTGTCTCCTGGCTCCCGGCGAAGCGGATGCCGCGCGTTTGCGGCTGTTGCAGGAAAAGATCGCACGCTCGAAACGGGGCGAGCCTAACCGCGGCAGCCTGTCGGCCGGTTCTCCGGACGTTGCTGGCGTGGCGCCTTCCCGTCAGGCCAAAAGGTCATGGCCAATGCCTGGATGCAGATGGGGTCGGACACGGACTATTTTCCGCTGCTGTTGAAGCTCGATCTGATGGAGGTGCTGAAACCCGGCGCCACGACGTTGCCGGGTTGTGCAAAATCACGAGGCCCGAGGCGCGACAAGCGCCTCAGGCCTCTATCGTCTGGAGCGGTGCGGTTCCGGGGAGAACCGAGCGGATTTGTTTAATGGGCGGCTTTCAGCAAGGCTGCCACCAGACCCGCCGTCGACGAATCGTGACCTTCGGCGCTTTCCTTACCTTCGACGACGGGAAGCAGGCCGGTCGCCAGCTCCTTGCCGAGCTCGACGCCCCACTGGTCGAAGGAATTGATGTTGAAGAGCGCGCCCTCGACGAAGACGCGGTGCTCGTAAAGCGCGATCAGGCGGCCGAGCGCGAAGGGATCGAGCTGGTCATAGACGATCGTCAGCGACGGGCGATTGCCGGTGAAGACGCGGTGCGGCGCAATCTTGTCGGCCTTGGAATCGGCCATACCCTTGGCGGTCAGCTGCGCCTTGGCTTCCGCGAGCGTGCGGCCCTTCATCAGCGCTTCCGACTGGGCCAGGCAATTGGCGATCAGCAGCTCGTGCTGGTGACGCAGGTCCTTCTCGTGGCCGTTGGCGGCGATCATGAACTCGGCGGGAATGACGTCCGTGCCCTGGTGGATCAGCTGGTAGAAGGCGTGCTGGCCGTTGGTGCCGGGCTCGCCCCAGACGACCGGGCCGGTCGAGTATTCGACCGGCGTGCTCTCAAGCGTCACCGCCTTGCCGTTCGATTCCATATCGAGCTGCTGCAGATAGGCGGGGAAGCGCGACAGGCGCTGGTCATAGGGCAGGATCGCCCGCGACGGGTAGCCGAGCACGTTGCGATGGTAGAAGCCGAGAAGGCCGAGCAGGACCGGTATGTTCTGACGGATCGGCGCGGTGCGGAAGTGTTCGTCTATGGCGTGGCCGCCATCGAGGAAGCGGCCGAAATTCTCCTTGCCGACGGCGATCATCAGCGGCAGGCCGATCGCCGACCAGATCGAGTAACGCCCGCCGACCCAATCCCAGAAGCCGAAGACGCGGGCCTGGTCGATGCCGAAGGCGGCGACCTTGTCGAGCGCGGTCGAAACGGCTGCGAAGTGATGGCCGACGGCGGCCTCGCCGAGCTTGCCGGCGATGAAGGCGCGGGCGGTCGCCGCGTTGGTCATCGTCTCGATGGTGGTGAAGGTCTTCGAGGCGATGATGAAGAGCGAGGTTTCCGGATCGATCAGCTTCAGCGTATCGGCGATATGGGCGCTATCGATGTTGGAAACGAAGTGCAGGCGCGGGCCGTCGTGGAAGGGCGCAAGCGCCAACGTCGCCATGACAGGACCGAGGTCCGAGCCGCCGATGCCGATGTTGACGACGTCGGTGATCTTCTTGCCGGTCGCACCTTTCAGCGCGCCCGAGCGGATGCCGTCGGCAAAGGCGCCCATGGCGGCAAGCACACCGTTGACGTCGGGCATCACGTCCTTGCCGTCGACGAGGATCGGGCGGTTGCCGCGGTTGCGCAGCGCCGTGTGCAGCACGGCGCGCTCCTCGGTGATGTTGATGATGTCGCCGCGGAACATGGCGTCCCGCTTCTCCTCGACCTTGGCGGTCTTGGCGAGCGCCTCCAGTCCGTCCAGCACCTTGTCGTTGACGGCGCATTTCGAATAGTCGAGCAGCAGGTCGCCGAGCGTGGTGCTGAAACGCGCGAAACGTTCTGCGTCGGCGGCGAAGGCCGCGCGGATATCGGTTGCGTTGGTTTGAGCGGCGGTGGCTTTGAGTTGGTCGACAAGCGCTTTCATCGCGGGGCTCCTTGGTCGGACAGGGGTGTCGGACAATCGCCTGCGTAGCTATTCGCTTTAAGTGGACCAAATCAAGACTGGAAAACCGCCGAAGTGGCGGTTTTCAGGATTTTTTAAATCGTTTGAATTTTGGAGTAGTTTACCCGCGCAGGTCCTTGCGCAGGATCTTGCCCACATTGGTCTTCGGCAGTTCGGTGCGGAATTCGACGAAACGCGGACGCTTGTAGTTGGTGAGGTTGGCGGCGCAGTGGCGCTTGACCTCTTCCTCCGTCAGTGCTGCATCCCTCTTGACGACGAAGAGCTTGACCGCTTCGCCGGAATGCTCGTCCGGAATGCCGATCGCCGCGCATTCGAGGATGCCCGGATGGGTCATCGCCACTTCCTCGATCTCGTTCGGGAAAACGTTGAAACCGGAGACCAGGATCATGTCCTTCTTGCGGTCGACGATCTTGACGAGGCCGTCGGCGTTCATGAAACCGATGTCGCCCGAGCGGAAGAAGCCATCCGGCGAGATCGCCTTGGCGGTCTCGTCCGGCCGCTGCCAGTAGCCGGCCATCACCTGCGGCCCGCGGATGCAGATCTCGCCGACTTCGCCGATCGCCAGCGTATTGCCCTGGTCGTCGCGGATCTCGACATCGGTGGATGGGATGGGCATGCCGATCGTGCCGGTGAACTCGGTCGCATCGAGGATGTTGGCTGTTGCCACCGGCGAGGTCTCCGACAGGCCGTAACCTTCGGCGATCGAGCAGCCGGTCATCTGCTTCCAGCGTTCGGCGACCGGGCGCTGGATCGCCATGCCGCCGCCGAAGGTCAACATCAGCGACGAGAAATCGAGCTTCTGGAACTCCGCATTGTTCATCAGCGCGTTGAACAGCGTATTGAGGCCCGGGAAGATATTGGTGTTGTGCTTGCCGAGTTCCTTGACGAAGCCCGGGATGTCGCGGGGATTGGGGATCAGGATGTTGTTGCCGCCGGTGGCAAGGCCCATCAGCGAATTCACGGTCAGCGCGAAGATATGGTAGAGCGGCAGCGCGCACATGAAGACGAGATTGTCCGGCCGGGTGCGCGAGCGGAACGCCGTCTGGAACCAGATTTCCATCTGCGCCATGTTCGACAAGAGGTTGGAATGGGTGAGCGTCGCGCCCTTCGAGACGCCCGTCGTCCCGCCGGTATATTGCAGGAAGGCGACGTCGCTCGCGGCGACGTTCGGCTTCGTCAGCTTGGCTCGCCCGCCCTTGGAAAGAACGTCCTTGAACGAAAGATGGCCGGGGATCGACCAGGCGGGAACGAGCTTCTTGACGCGGCGGACCACCAGATTGACGATCGCACCCTTCAGGCCCAGCATGTCGCCCATGGTCGCGACAACGACGTGCTTGACCGCGGTCTTGTCGACCACCTGCTGCACGGTGTGCGCGAAGTTTTCCAGAACGAAGATCGCCTTGGCGCCGGAATCGGTGAGCTGGTGCTGCAGTTCGCGCGGCGTGTAGAGCGGGTTGACGTTGACGACGGTAAAGCCGGCCCTGAGGATGCCGTAGACGATCACGGGGTTCTGGAGGATGTTCGGCATCATCACCGCGACGCGGTCGCCCTTGGCAAGGCCGATCGATTGCAGCCAGGCGCCGATCCTGGCGGACTGGGCGTTGAGGTCGGCAAAGGTCAACGTCTTGCCCATGCAGGTGAAGGCCGGACGGCTCGAATAGCGGGCAACGGCGTGGTCGAAGAATTCGCCGATCGACTTGTAGGGCAGGGGGCCAATTTCGGCGGCTATTCCGGGTGGATAGGATTTCAGCCAGATCTTGCCTGGGCTGATACCCGTCTGTTGTGCGCTGACTTCCGCCATGACCTCTCTCCCTCTGGTCGCCACAGGCTGGCCTGATGCGGCCTGAGAAAATCCCTCCCGATCCTCTCACGCCGATGAGGATGATGCTTTTGCGACACCTCTTCAAGCTGAGATTCGGAATTATATAACTTTGACGTAAACGTCAACTGAGCTTACGGTTAACAGGCTTCTGCGAGCTTTGCGAAAAAGTATGACGAGAACCGCAAAAGCTTTGCCTGCCGCAGGAAAAGCCTGTATTGCATTGCAGCATATCCCTGTTGGTCCAATCCAACATCCGCCGACATATCCCCCAGATTTTTCTCCGGCCGCAAGGCACGGCGACACTGGCCATTGCCCATGAGTGAGCCCATGTGTGACGAAGCCTTCTCCTCTGCCGTCGATCCGCGCCGCGCCCGTGTTTCTGCCGCCGAAGTGGCGCTCGCCGTCGGCGGCTTCGGGATCGGTACCGGCGAGTTTGCGATCATGGGTCTCCTGCCGCAAGTCGCCGAAGACGTATCGGTATCGGTGCCCCAGGCTGGTGCGGTCATCAGCGCCTATGCGCTCGGCGTCGTCGTCGGTGCGCCGCTGATCGCGGTGCTTGCCGCCCGCTTCTCGCGCTTCCGGGTGCTTTTGGTCCTGATGCTGGTTTTTGCCGTCGGCAACTTCGCGAGCGCCGTCGCTCCGGATTTCTACACGCTGATTGCCGCGCGCTTCTTCGCCGGTCTGCCGCATGGCGCCTATTTCGGCGTGGCTGCCCTGGTGGCGGCCGGCCTTGCCGCGCCGAACCAGCGGGCCCGCGCCGTCGGCCGGGTGATGATGGGACTGACCATCGCCACTCTCTTCGGCACGCCGCTCGTCGCCTGGTTCGGCCAGGCGCTCGGCTGGCGCTCCGCGTTTGCCATCGTCGGCGCCATCAGCCTCCTGACCATGGCGCTCACCTTCGCCCACGTACCGCGGGACAAGGGCAACCCGAAGGCGACGCCGCTTCGCGAGCTGGGTGCGCTCGGCAAGCTGCAGGTCTGGCTGATGCTCGGCATCTGCGCCATCGGCTGTGGCGGCATGTTCGCCGTCTTCAGCTACATCACACCGGCGCTGACCGAAGTCGCAGGTGTTTCGCTTGGTAATGTGCCGATCATGCTTTCGGTCTTCGGTGCCGGCATGATCCTCGGCAACATCGTCGGGGCGCGGCTTGCCGACTGGGCGCTGATGCCGGCGATCGGTATCGCCATCGTCTTCAACATCTTTGCCTATGTGCTTTTCTATTTCACCATGGGCAATCCGTGGATCGCCATCGTCAACGTGCTCTTCATCGGCGGTGGCTTTGCCGTCGTCCCGGGCGTGCAGACCCGGCTGATGGATGTCGCCGGCGAGGCCCAGACGCTGGCTGCTGCCCTTAGCCACTCCGCCTTCAATCTCGCCAATGCGCTAGGCGCCTGGCTCGGCGGCGTTTCGATCGCTGCGGGTTATGGCTGGACCTCCACCGGTCTCGTCGGTGCCGTTCTCGGCGTTGCCGGCTTCGGTATCTTTCTCGCCTCAGTCTTCGTCGATCGCGCACAGCCTGCGCGTATGGCTGCAAAACCTGCGGCGGAATGACCGGCTTTATCGAAAGAAAGCCGGGGGCTCTTGAACCCTCCTAAATTTTTCTGTCATGTCCCGCCGCTAGCGTCGGCCACGGCCCTGAAACTACCGTAAAGCAGGGGCAAAGGGGCGGCGCGCGGTGTCAGAGTGGCTGGCAAGGCCGCGGGTTTGCTGTAAGCTCGTCGGAAGACGGAGGATCATTGGTGCAATTGGGTAATCGCGAACGAGAGAATTTCGCCGTGGAGCCACGGCTCCTCGGGCACACTGCCATTTCGCGCCATGCCCTTGTCGGCCCCATGACCGCTGCCCGCTGGATGCTGGTCTTCGTTCTGCTCGCCGGCGTCTATTTCTTCCATGGTTTCGTCGTTCCGGTTCTGGCCGCTGTCGTCATCGGGTTTGCCAGCTGGCCGATCTATCGCCGGCTGCTCGCCGGTGTGAACGGCAACCGGACGCTTGCCGCCACCATCGCGATCGTCTGCGTCATCTCCTTCATCGTCGTGCCGATCTCGATTGCCGCCGTCTATGCGGTCGACGAAGTGCGCGACTGGGTCGTCTGGGCCGTCGAGACCAATGCCAACGGTGCCGTCGTGCCCGCATGGCTGTCGAGCATTCCGATCGCCGGTGTCTGGCTTGGCGAGCAATGGGTCAAGCATATCGGCCATCCGGGCGCGCTCGGCGAACTGGTCCAGCTCGTCAGCGGCTCCAACATCGGCAATATCTACCGCGGCGTTCTGGTCGTCGGTGCCTCGACGTTCCATGCCTTCCTGACGCTGCTGTTCATGCTGATCACGCTGTTCTTCGTCTATCGCGATGGGCAGTCCTTCTCCGGCCAACTCGACAAGCTCGGCGAGCGTATCTTCCCGATGCGCTGGGAACGGCTGTCGCGCGTCGTGCCGCTGACGATCAGCTCGACGGTCACCGGCATGGGCATCATCGCCATCGGCGAAGGCATCGTGCTTGGCGTCGCCTATTGGCTTGCCGGCGTGCCGTCGCCGGTCACGCTCGGCATCATCACCGGCCTGATGGCGCTGATCCCCGGTGGCGCGCCGCTCTGCTTCACGCTGGTCTCGGTCTATCTCGTCGCCAGCGGTTCGCCCATTCACGGCCTGGCGCTGTTCACCTGGGGCACGACCGAACTCTTCATCGTCGACAAGACGCTGCGTCCGCGCCTCGTCGGCGGCCCGATCAAGCTTCCCTTCCTGCCGACCTTCTTCGGCCTCGTGGGCGGCGTGAAGACCATGGGTTTCCTCGGCCTCTTCGTCGGTCCGGTGCTGATGGCGCTGCTCGTTGCGATCTGGCGCGAATGGATGCGCGAAGCCACCACGCCCACCGAAACGAGCGTGAACGAGATTATCAAGGGCTAGGTGCTCTTTTGCCGAACCGGCGGTCGCATACGGGCGGCCTCGGGATCTCTTCAGCTTGTGGCAGATAGGCCGATACCGGACTGGTCCTGCGCCTATGAAGGTCGCCTCCCGCGCTCCCGAACGGATCTTTGCGGGCGTCTTTATCTTTTCCTTATGCCTCCTTCCGACCATCGCAATCGATAATTGACCCGCTGCGGGCGCAAGATCCGGACTTCAACAGTCCGGAGAATTTGCATGTCCGATGTTCTTTTTCTTGCCGCCGGAATCGGCGGCTTTGTCGTGTTCGCGCTTTATGCGCGCGCGCTGAGCCGGCTTTAGGAGGGCGTCATGTTCGAAGCCCTGCTCGGTCTTGCCGTCGCCATCGGTCTTGCGGCCTACCTCGTCGTCACCCTCGTTCGCCCGGAACGGTTCTGACCCGGTTGACGGGGATCGAACCCGTTGGCCGTTCGCATCAGCCGGGCGCCTTTGCGCCGTCCGGCCGCCCTTAGCGGAGTAATCTCATGTCTATCATCGGGTGGCTGCAGATCAGCCTCCTCTTCATCGCCGTCCTGATCGTCATCAAGCCGCTGGGGCTTTATATGGCGCGGGTCTTCTCCGGTGAACGCAACGTTTTTTCACCCGTCCTCGGTCCCGTCGAAAGCGGCCTTTATCTTGCCGCCGGTGTCGATCCGAAGAAGGAACAGGGCTGGCTCGCCTACACGATGTCGATGCTCGCCTTCAGCCTCGCCGGCTTTGTCTCGCTCTATGCGATCCTCCGGCTGCAGGCCTACCTGCCGATGAACCCGCAGGGCTTCTCGGGCATGCCGTCCGATCTCGCCTTCAACACGGCGGTCAGCTTCGTCACCAACACCAACTGGCAGAACTACGGTGGCGAAACCACGCTCAGCCATTTCAGCCAGATGGCCGGCCTGACGGTGCATAACTTCGTCTCCGCCGCGACCGGCATCGCCATGGCGCTTGCCGTCACCCGCGCCTTCGCCCGCTCGAACGCCTCGACCGTCGGCAACTTCTGGGTCGATCTCACCCGTTCGACGCTCTACGTGCTGTTGCCGATCGCCGTCGTCATGGCCCTTGCCATGGTCTGGACCGGCTTGCCGCAGACCTTCCACGCCGATCTGTCGGCAACCACGCTCGAAGGCGCCAAGCAGACGATCTCGCTCGGCCCTGTCGCCAGTCAGGAAGCGATCAAGCAGCTCGGCACCAATGGCGGCGGCTTCTTCAACGTCAATGCCGCCCATCCCTTCGAGAACCCGACGGCCTTCTCCAACTATCTCAACATTTTCGCCATGCTGTCGATCTCGGCGGCGCTCGTCTACACGTTTGGCCAGATGGTCGGTAACCGCCGCCAGGGTTGGGCCTTCATCGCCGTCACCGCGATCCTGCTGATCTCAGGCGTTGCGGTCGTCTACTGGGCGGAAGCCCACGGCAACCCGATCCTGACCGCCCTTGGTCTCGATGCCGCCCAGGGCAACATGGAAGGCAAGGAAGTCCGCTTCGGCCAGGCGATGACGGCGCTCTATGCGGCTGTCACCACCGGTCTGTCGGATGGCGGCGTCAACGGCATGCACGGCTCGCTGACGGGCCTCGGCGGTCTCGTGCCGATGTTCCTGATGCAGCTTGGCGAAGTCCTGCCGGGTGGCGTCGGGTCCGGTCTCTACGGCATGGTGGTCTTTGCGATCCTCGCCGTCTTCGTTGCCGGCCTGATGGTCGGCCGCACGCCGGAACTGCTCGGCAAGAAGATCGAATCCCGCGAGATGAAATACGCGATGTTCGCCGTCCTCATTCTGCCGGTGACGATCCTCGGCTTTGCCGCCGTCTCCGCGATGCTGCCTTTTGCCGTCGCAAGCATCGGCACGGCGGGCCCGCACGGCCTGTCCGAAATCCTCTATGCCTTCACGTCGGCGGCCGGCAACAACGGCTCGGCTTTCGGCGGGCTCACCGGCAACACACCCTGGTACAACACGACGCTCGGGTTCGCGATGCTGCTCGGCCGCTTCGCCTACGCGGTTCCGGTCATGGCGATCGCCGGTTCGATCGCGGTGAAGACCCGCGTGCCGGCGTCCAAGGGTACCTTCCCGACCGACACGCCGCTCTTCGTCGGCCTGCTTGTCGGCATCATCCTCATTCTCGGCGGGCTGCAATTCTTCCCGGCGCTCGCGCTCGGTCCCATCGTCGAGCATCTCTCGATGCTTGCCGGTCAGACCTTCTAAAGGAATTCGACACATGTCTTCCAAACCTATCGCACCCAGTCTTCTGGACCCGGCGATCCTGCTGCCGGCGATCAAGGCGGCGTTCATCAAGCTCGACCCGCGCCAGCTCGTGCGCAATCCGGTGATCTTCGTCACCGAAGTGGTCGCAGCCGTGGTCACCGGTCTCTTCGTGCGCGACATCGCCACCGGCACAGGCAGCCCGCTGTTCTCCGGCCAGATCGCCGCCTGGCTGTGGTTCACGGTGCTTTTTGCCACCTTTGCCGAAGCCGTCGCCGAAGGCCGCGGCAAGGCCCAGGCCGACAGCCTGCGCCGCACCAAGTCCGAACTGACGGCGCGCAAGCTCGTTGCCGACGAAGGCCGCGAGACCCAGACGATCCCGGCGACATCGCTGAAGGTCGGCGACCTCGTGCTCGTCGAGGCTGGCGAACTGATCCCCGGCGATGGCGAAGTCGTCGAGGGTGTCGCCTCTGTCAACGAGAGCGCCATCACCGGTGAATCGGCGCCCGTCATCCGTGAATCCGGTGGCGACCGCTCGGCTGTCACAGGCGGCACGCAGGTGCTGTCCGACTGGATCAAGATCCGCATCGGCGTGGCACCCGGCGACACTTTCGTCGACCGCATGATCGCGCTGATCGAGGGCGCGCAGCGCCAGAAGACCCCGAACGAGATCGCCCTGTCGATCCTGCTTTCGGGCCTGACGCTGATCTTCCTGGTGGCCGTCGCCACGCTCTGGGGGCTCGCCGGCTATTCCGGTACCGTGCTCTCGGTTACCGTGCTCGCAGCCCTGCTCGTCACCCTGATTCCGACCACGATCGGTGGCCTGCTTTCAGCCATCGGCATCGCCGGCATGGACCGTCTGGTGCGCTTCAATGTCATCGCCACCTCCGGCCGCGCTGTCGAGGCTGCTGGCGACGTCGATACGCTGCTGCTCGACAAGACAGGCACCATCACCTTCGGCAACCGCATGGCGGCCGACTTCATGCCGGTGCCCGGCGTTACCGAGGCCGAGCTTGCCGATGCCGCACTGCTTGCAAGCCTTGCCGACGAAACGCCTGAGGGCCGCTCGATCGCGGCGCTTGCCACCGGTGAATTTGGCCGCCAGACGCCAGATGTGTCGCTGCCCGCGTCCGACAAGGGCGAGGTCCTGGCGCTCGCCGTCGGCGGCGGCGCAAGCCGGGCCGGCGCGACCCGGATCGACGCGGTCATTCCCTTCGCTGCGGAAACGAGGCTTTCGGGCGTGGACTTCGGCGGCCGCCGGCTGCGCAAGGGCGCCGTCGACTCGATCCTGAAGTTCACCGGTATCCGCGACGAGAACGTGCCGAACGAGTTTCGCCGCGCCGTCGACCAGGTGGCCCGCACCGGCGGCACGCCGCTCGCCGTTGCCGATGGTCCGCGCCTGCTCGGCGTCATCCATTTGAAGGATGTGGTGAAGCCCGGCATCAAGGAGCGCTTCGCCGCTCTTCGCGCCATGGGCATCCGCACGGTGATGGTCACCGGCGACAACCCGGTGACCGCGGCCGCCATCGCGTCCGAAGCCGGCGTCGACGACTTCCTTGCCGAAGCGACCCCGGAGGACAAGCTTGGCTATATCCGCAAGGAGCAGCAGGGCGGCCGCCTGATCGCGATGTGCGGCGACGGCACCAACGACGCGCCGGCACTCGCCCAGGCCGATGTCGGCGTCGCCATGCAGACGGGGACCCAGGCCGCCCGCGAGGCCGCCAACATGGTGGACCTCGATTCCAGTCCGACGAAGCTCATCGAGATCGTCGAGATCGGCAAGCAGCTGCTGATGACCCGCGGGTCGCTGACGACGTTTTCGATCGCCAACGACGTGGCCAAGTACTTCGCCATCATCCCGGCGCTGTTCATCACCACCTATCCGGCCCTTGCCGCGCTCAACGTCATGGGCCTCGCCTCGCCGCAATCGGCGATCCTCTCGGCGGTGATCTTTAACGCGCTCATCATCGTCGCCTTGATCCCGCTGGCGCTGAAGGGCGTCAAGTACCGGCCGGTCGGTGCGGCTGCCCTTCTGCGCCGCAACTTGGCTGTCTACGGCCTCGGCGGCATTGTCCTGCCTTTTGCCGGCATCAAGCTCGTCGACCTCGCCGTCAACGCACTCAATCTGGTGTAACCATGCTGAACCAACTTCGCCCCGCCATCGTCATGATCGTGCTACTGACCGCGATCACCGGCCTTGCCTATCCCTTTGCGATCACCGGCGCGTCGCAGGTGCTGATGCCCGCGCAGGCAAATGGCAGCCTCATCGAGAAGGACGGTACCCTCATCGGTTCCGCCCTCATCGGCCAGAACTTTACTTCCGACAAATACTTCTGGCCGCGGCCCTCCGCGACCGGTCCGGACGCCTATAACGCGGGGGCTTCGAGCGGCTCCAACCTCGGTACCACCTCGGTCAAGCTCAGGGACCGTGTCGCAGCCGATGTCGAGCGCCTGAAAGCTGCCGGCCTTGCGGGAGAAATTCCTGCGGACGCGGCAACCACGTCAGGTTCCGGGCTCGACCCGCATATCACGCCGGCCTTCGCCGAAGCCCAGGTCGCCCGCGTCGCCAAGGCGCGGGGCTTGAGCCAAGCGGATGTCGCCGCTCTGGTCGCCAAGGCGACGGAGGATCGGCTGTTCGGGGTCGTAGGCGAGCCGCGCGTCAATGTGCTAGAACTCAACCTGGCCCTTGATGCGCCTCGAACCTAGAGCGGGATGAGGAAAAGTGCTTGCGGTATTCCGCCCGCATCCCGCTCTAAGCTATTAGAATCGATCACGCCTGAGACAATGCATGCCCGACAGTGAACGCGACGCCAAAGGTCGCCCGGACCCAGACGCACTGCTGGCGCTTGCCGCGCAGGACCGCCGGGGAAAACTGACCGTATTCCTCGGCGCCGCTCCCGGCGTCGGCAAGACCTATGCGATGTTGTCGCGGGCCCGCCGGCTGAAGGACGACGGTGTCGATATCGTCGTCGGGCTGGTCGAGACACACGGGCGCAGCGAGACCGCTGCGCTCATTGACGGATTGGAGATACTGCCGCGCCGCGATGTGAACCATCGCGGCCGAATGCTTTCCGAGTTCGACCTGGATGCGGCCCTCGCGCGGCGTCCCCGGATCATCGTCGTCGACGAACTGGCCCACAGCAATCCGGCCGAAAGCCGGCACCCCAAGCGCTATCAGGATGTTGAGGAACTGATCGCCGCCGGCATCGATGTCTGGACGGCGCTCAACATCCAGCATCTCGAAAGCCTCTCGGATATCGTCGCCCAGATCACCGGTGTACCCGTGCGCGAACGGGTGCCGGATACCGTATTGAAGCGCGCTGACGACGTACTACTTGTGGATCTGTCGCCGGCCGAGCTGATCGAGCGGCTGAAGGAGGGCAAGGTTTATCTGCCCGACAGCGCACAGCGCGCCGTCGACCGCTTCTTCCGCCTTGGTAACCTGACGGCACTGCGCGAACTGGCGCTCAGGCGGACAGCCGACCGGGTCGACGACCAGATGGTCGACTATCTCAAGCAGAACGCCATCGAAGGCATCTGGGCAAGCGGCGAGCGGCTGCTCGTCTGCATTGGTTCGGACCCGTTGTCCGAAAAGGTCGTGCGCACGGCAAGCCGGCTCGCCGAAGGATTGAATGCCCCCTGGATCGTCGTCTTCATCGAGCGCGCCGACCGCGAGAGCGGCGACGGCGAAGACGTGCGCCGGCTCGACGAAACCTTCCGTCTTGCCGAACAGCTCGGCGCCGAGACGCGCCGTATTATCGGCAACGACTTCGTCGAGGAAATCCTGAAGCTCGCGCGCCGGGAACACGCGACGCAGATCGTCATCGGCGCGCGCCGCCAGCCGTTCCCGATGCGGCTGTTTCGCCAGTCGCTTCCCGACGCCTTGGCCGAGCGCGTGTCCGGCATCGGCATTCACCTTGTGACCGATCGCGAGACGGTGCCCGTCAAACGGCGAACGAAGATGAAACGGACGCTGCCGCCGGGAAGTGGGCGCGCAATCGGCATCGCCGCCGGATCGGTGGTCGTCTCGACCGCCGTCGGCCTGCTGCTTGGCCGTTTCGTCGTCCTGCCCAACATCTCGTTGCTTTATCTGCTCGCAGTGCTGGCCTCGGCGACCTATGCCGGTCACATCGCGGCAATCGCGGCAGCACTTTTTTCGGTGCTCGCCTATAACTTCTTTTTCATCAAACCGACCGGCACCTTCACCATCGCCGAGCCGCACGAGGTTTTTGCGCTCGTCGTCTTCCTCGCTGCCGCAGCCCTTGCCGGCAGCCTGGCATCGCGGGTACGGGAGCAGGCAAAGACCGCCCGCCAGCGCGCCGCCGCGACTCAGGCGCTCTATGATTTTTCGCGCAAGCTTTCAGGCACCGCCAAGGCCGACGACGTGCTCTGGGCGGCGGTGACGCAGATGCAGTCGACGCTGAAACGCAGTTCAGCGCTGCTTCTGCCTGAGGACGGAGACCTGCAGCTGAAAGCCGCCTGGCCGCCGGACACCGAGCTCGACGTCACCGACATCATGGCGGCGCGTTGGGCGATGGACAAACGCGAGCCAGCCGGCAACGGCACGGGAACCCTGCCGAACAGCCCTTTCCATTTCCGGCCGCTGACGAGCCCGCACGGCGTCGTTGGCGTCTGCGGCTTCGTCCAGGCCGACAAGCCACTGGAGATCAACGAGGAGCGGGCGCTCGCCGCGATCCTCGACCAGACGGCGATCGCCGTCGACCGCGCCCGCCTGTCACGCGAAAGCCTCGACCAGGCCGCAAAGCTCGAAGGCGAGCGCTTC
Organism: Ensifer sp. ENS08; assembly: GCF_014852195.1. Lineage (NCBI taxonomy): Bacteria > Pseudomonadati > Pseudomonadota > Alphaproteobacteria > Hyphomicrobiales > Rhizobiaceae > Ensifer > Ensifer sp. ENS08. Next base: position 703,611 of record NZ_JACVBF010000001.1, on the reverse strand, counting down.
CGCGCTGCCCTTCTTTCATCCATTTCGCACGATCTAAGAACACCACTTGCGACCATCACCGGCGCCGTCACCAGCTTGCGCCAGCTCGGTGATCGCATGCCGCCGGAAAGCCGCGACGACCTGTTGCAGTCGATCGAGGAGGAGGGCGGTCGGCTGACGCGCTTTGTCGCCAACCTGCTCGACATGACGCGCATCGAGGCCGGTACCGTCAATGCCAAGCGCGATTGGGTCGATGTCGCCGACGTGGTGCGGGCGGCGGTCGATCGCGCTCGCAAATATTTTCCCGAGCGCGAGATCGAAACCAGCATCGCCCCTGACTTGCCCCTGATGCGGGGCGACAGCGTGCTGCTTGGCCAGGTGCTCTTCAACCTGCTGGACAATGCCAACAAATATGGCGGCGAAGAGCCGATCAGCATCTATGCCCGTACCGACGGCAACGAGATCGTGCTGTCGGTGACTGACCTCGGCAAGGGTATTCCGCCGCGGGACCTCGAGCAGGTCTTCGAGAAATTCTTCCGCCGCGGCAAGGCGGATGGCCGCACTCCGGGAACGGGGCTGGGACTGTCGATCGCCAAGGGCTTCGTCGAGGCGATGGGCGGGCAGATCAAGGCGGAGAGCCCGGCGCTTCGCCGCCGCGGCACGCGCATTTCCATGCGCTTTCCCGCCGCCAAGGCTGAAATCTCCGAAAAGGACCGTGCATGAGCGTGGAGCGTATCCTCGTCGTCGACGACGAACCCCAGATCCAGCGTTTCCTGAAACCCGCGCTGAGTGCTGCCGGCTATGACGTTCGTGAGGCGATGACCGGCGCCGAGGCGCTGAAGGCGGCGGCGACGATGGCGCCGGATGTCGTCATCCTCGATCTCGGCCTGCCCGATATGGATGGCAAGGAGGTCATCGCCAACCTGCGCGGCTGGTCGCAGGTGCCGATCATCATCCTGTCGGCCCGCGACCGGGAAAGCGAAAAGATCGCAGCACTCGATCTCGGCGCCGACGACTACATCGAAAAGCCCTTCGGTATCGGCGAACTGACGGCCCGCATCCGTGCGGCCCTTCGCCACCGCGTGCAGATGGAAGGTGGCCACACGCAGCTTTCCGCTGATGGCGTGGCGATCGACACGATCAAGCGGGTGGTGACGAAGGACGGCGAGCCCGTCCGGCTGACGCCAAAGGAATACGACCTCCTGGTGATGCTGGCGCATCACGCCGGCCGTGTCGTCACCCACAAGACGCTGCTTACCTCGGTCTGGGGCGTCGCGCACGGCGAAGACCTGCATTATCTGCGCGTCTTCATCGGCCAACTGCGCGGCAAGATCGAGCGCGATCCGGCCGATCCGAAGATCATCCGTACGGAGCCGGGCGTCGGCTATCGCTTCGTCGGCGACGAGGGCTGACGGCGGGCTGCCGCCAAGCCCTTACTTTATCTTCACCGGCGTCGGCATGTCGGTTGCGAGCGTGTCTCCGACGACCACCTTCTTCTTCTTCGCCGGCTGCGGGTTTTCGAGGATCGACACAGGCGCCGAGACCGTCACGGCCGCGACGTTGCCGACGTTTCTCGCCGTGCCGGCGACGACCGCGGCAATGCCGGTTCCAACCGAGATATCGGAATCTGTGAGCGTCTGCCCCGTGGCGAGCCGCGTGCCGATGAGCTGGACGATCTCGGGGCTTTCCGCAAACTTTCCGTGGTGCAGGCCGTCCTCAGACTTAACCTTTGTCAGATCGATGGCAGTGATGCCGGCCCTTTCAAGCTGAGTGCGATAAGGCTCTGCCGACGGGTCGATTGCGCCAAGGCGTGAAACGTCGCCCGAGATGAAGCTCGAAAGCGCCAAGGCGCGGTCGTCCTGCGAAACGAAGATGGTGAACTTCGGCCGTTTCTTGCCCATCTCGACAAACTGCTTGGCGAAGACATCGAGATCGATATCGGGCGAGGCGAGGATGACGTTCTCGATCTTGGACGGCACGTTGCCGTCGCGGATGCCCATCTGCCGGAGCGATTCCATCGTCAGCCAGGTACCCATGGAATGGGCGAGGATGGTTATGCTTTTGACCTTCGGCGCGTCGGATAGCTTTTTCAGAATGTCTTCGAGCGCCGTGCGCGAATAGTTCGTGCTTTCCTTGTCGTAGTTGTAGTCGAACACGTTGGCGCGCGAAGGCCAGGTGAAGAGAACCGGCGTTGCCTGGACCTCCGAGTCATGCACGATCTGCGCCAGCCGGTAGACCGAATCCTCGTAGCGATTGTTGAAGCCGTGCACGAAGACGAAGGCATTGCCGCCGACATCGTGCTGCAGGAACCAGGACTTGGCTTCATCGAGCGACTTGAGCTCGTTCACCCGCGTGACGGCGAATTCCTTGGCCGGATCCGGCGGCAGCTTGCGCGGCCATTGCACCGTGCCTGACTTGCGTGCCGTTTCCGGCGGGATCGAAACCGCGACGTCGGTAAGGAAAGTATTGGCGTCGCGCTCGCCGGAAAAGAGCGTTGCCGGATCGCCGGAGGGTTCGCGCGTGGTTGCGACAAGCATGTCGACGGTGGATGCGCCCGGGACCGGAGTGGTGAGTGCGACGGGCGCCATCACACCCTTGGCATGGCCGCCGCAGCCGGCAAGCAGCGTCAGCGCCGCAAGCACGAACATTGTCCGCCCCCTGCCTGCGCCTCCCCGATGTAACGAACCCTGAACTCCCACCCATTCGAACATCGGCATCCCCACATACGCCTGAACTCGACTGCATCTGATCGCGCTTTCGCGAAATGCAGATGACAATACTCGGCGTCAATATGCAAGCAGGCGCTGATTGAAGATTCGCTACAGAGTTGTTGATGGATGTCGTTTCCCGTGTCGCGGGCTTGCCGCGACACGAAACCGACGCGGGCGATCTGCCTTTACTTCGCCGCCGCTTCCAGCGACTTCAGGATCGCGTGGGCAGCCTTGATCCTCTCGGGGTTCGGGTAGTTGCGGTTGGCAAGCAGCACGATTCCGATCTTCTTCTCCGGTACGAAGGCGACATAGCCGCCGAAGCCGTTGGTGGAGCCGGTCTTGTTGTAGAGCGTCGAGCCATCGGGGCGCTTCGGGGGATCCAATGCCTTGACCGGGTTGCTTTTCAGGGCCATGTCGCGCGAATTGCCGTCGAGCAGCCGCTCCAGCGAAACGGGGTAGGGGTATTGTTCCCAGCCCAGCCCCTGCACCATCTTGCCGCTGTCGAAATATCCGACATGGGTGCCTTCGACCGCCTTGCGGATCGCGCCGTCGAGAAGTTCAGGCTGGATGTTGGTTTCGACGAAGCGGATCATGTCTATCGCCGATGACTTTACGCCATAGGCCTCCGCGTCGAACGTACCGGCGGTGACGCGAATTGGCTTGTCGGCCTTGCCGTAGCCCCAGGCGTAGCTGCCCATCTGGCTATCGGGAACGCGGACATAGCTGTGCTTCAGGCCGAGCTTGGGAAAGATCTCGCTTTCGAGAACCGCGCTGAAGCTGCCGCCCATCGCCAATGCCGCGGTGTGGCCGAAGAGGCCGATGCTCGGGTTGGAATAGCGACGCGTCTTGCCGGGCTTGGCCTCCGGTTTCCATGTGCTGAAATAGCCGACCATGTCGGCGTCGCTCTTGACCGCATCGGGAAACTGCAACGGCAGCCCGCCAGCCGTATAGGTGGCAAGATGCAGGAGGGTCGCCTTGTCGATCGGCGTGCCCGCAAAGGCCGGGATGTACTTGCCGGGATGATCGTCGAAGGAGAGCTTGCCGGTGACCTGCGCATAGGACGCCAGTGTCGCGGCGAAGGCCTTGCTGATCGAGCCCAGTTCAAACAGCGTATTCTCGGTAACCGGTGCGTTCGTTTCCTTGGAAGCGACGCCGTAGTTCAGGAAGTAGTGCCGGCCTTCAACGGTGACGGCGACGGCCATGCCCGGCACCTTGTGTTCGCGCATGATAGGGCGGATCGCCTTGTCCACGGCAGCGGCAATCTGCGCCCGCTCGCCGCCTTCGGCGAAGGCGCTGGACGCCAGGGTCGCAAGGATTGCAGTAGAAAGACCTAATTTAATTGTCGCCATTCTATCCATTCGATGTGTTCTCTCTCGATAGGTATGCTGTCGGTGGCGCGGTGTGGGAGGGTCGCCGGCCACGGTCGGAGATGCTGTGTCGGGTCCGAGCTGGCGCTTTGCCGGCCCATGTCCCGCCAGGCCATGGAGACCCTGCAAGAAGTGCCCAACGGGACGGCAAAGAGCTAGACCGCCCGGCCCGACGGCACAAATGACGATATTTCGAGGGAGACCCTAGAAAATCTAAGGTGAGATGTCGCCGCGCGGGAGACGATTCCAGAGGCCGAAAGGGCGGCGGGGAGGGGCGCCGGCGCCGTGCGCTCTACAAAATCACGCTGTCCGTTGTCATCGGGGGTTCTCGGGCGTAGTATTCGCCGGCAGTTCAAAGCCCTGTTGTTGCCAGACTGCATGTCTAATATGTCTAATCCGCGAGCTGCTTCTGATCCAACAGAAGAGTCTCCCCCGATTCCGGGAGAATATTCGGAAGCTTATTTACATCCGACGCCACTCAATGGCGCCTCCGCCGATCTCTATTGCAATCAGACGGCCATATTGGAGGATAAGATGAGCAAGCAGACCATAACTATCGTTCTTGCCGGCGCCCTAGCCTTATCGGGGTGCCAATCGGCCTATATGTCCAAGAGCGGTTCGACCGGCAACGAATTCGGCTGCATTGCCGGAACCGTTGGTGGGGCCATTGTCGGCGGCCTGATCGGCTCGACCATTGGTTCAGGCACCGGTCAGCTATGGGCCGTTGGTGGTGGAGCGACACTCGGCGCTGCTGCCGGCAACGCGCTGACATGCCGCTATTATTGATCGAGGAACAGAGCAGAATGAAGAAAATCGTTCTCATGAGCGTGCTTGCGCTCGGCCAGATCACACCGGCGATCGCGCAGCAAGCTGCGACGATGAACCAGGGACAGATGAGCGCGCTCGACAGCGACAAGGACGGCGCGGTCGAGCGGTCCGAGTACGAGGCCTTCATGGCGAGCGCCTTCGACAATCTCGACAAGAACAAGGACGGAAATCTTACGTCCGACGAGACGAAGCAGGCGCTGAACGCTCAGCAGTTTGCCGCCACGGATACCAACAGTGACGGTAAGATCAGCCGGAACGAGTTTCTTGATCGGGTGATGGCGGATTTCAAGACCGCGGATCGAAGCGGCGACGGCAGCCTGAAATGATGCTCGGAGCCGATGCCGACCGCCCTTGATCCCGGTCGTTCGCGGCTGGCGGGCACGGGCTTCGGCCCGGCTCTCGCGCAAGCAAAGACGGCGTGCGCGCACGCACGTCCTCATTTTCCGGTTGCAATTGCCGGGCGTTCTGTTTCTCATGTCTAAAATTCACCGGCAGCTGGCCAGCTGGCTGCCGGTGCTCATGCCGCTCTTCCTGATTGTCCCATTCGGCTTTCTGACAAGCGACCAGGTTCTCCACGCAAGCGTGCGGAAGGGGACGTCGATGACAGCGAATGGAAATTCTCGCGATTGCCCCGCCGGCCGCGTATGGCCGGCGCCGTGACGTCCAAGCCGGGGGATCTCCCGGGCTCGTTTGTTGATCGTTGTGCCTGGATAGGAGAGACCATGTTCGACCGACCTCGTTCTTTGCGTGCGCCAACGGTGGCGTTGCTTGCCTTGCTGACGGGTTCGTTTGCGGTGGGCACTGCGCTGGCGCAGGAGCAGGCCGCCGCCCAGGCGGCGACCGAAGAGGCGCCGCAACCGCTCAGCGAAGACGAGCTCGAGGTCCTCGTCGCGCGCATTGCGCTCTACCCCGACGAACTCGTCGCACTCGTGACCTCTGCCTCGCTCTACCCGCTGCAGATCGTCGAGGCCGAGCGCTTCCTCGAGGTTTCGCAGACCAAGAAGGACATGAAGCCGAAGGACAGCTGGGACGGCAGCATCGTCTCGCTTCTGAACTATCCTCAGATCGTAAAGATGATGAGCGACGACCTCGACTGGACCCAGTCGCTCAGCGACGCGCTCGCCTATCAGCAGAAGGACGTGCTCGTCGCCATCCAGCAATTGCGCGACAAGGCCGTCGCCGACGGCGTCATCAAGTCGGACGACAAGGTGGTGGTGAAGCAGGAAAACGACAACGTCGTGATCCAGGCCGCCAATCCGGAGAAAATCTACGTCCCCCAATACGAGCCGCAGATGCTCTATGATCCGGGCTATCAGCCGGCCCCGATCGCCTATTATCCCGAGCCCTATCCGAACTATTACTATCCGACGGCGACCTTCTTTGCCGGCGTGGTCACGGGTGCTGCCTTTGCCGCGGTCGTCGACTGGGACGACTGGGGCGTCTGGGGCGGGCGCTGGAACGGCGGCGATGTCGATATCGACTGCAACAATTGCTTCAACAACATCAACGGCAAGGTGAAATTCAACGACGTCGACTGGAAAAATGTCGACCGCAGCAAGATCAGCTTCGACAAGAACCAGTTCGCCAAGATCGATCGCACCTCCATGGAGCGGGACTTCAAGTCCGCGAAAGGCAACAACATCGCCAACCGGGCGAAGGTGGCCCGCACCAACGAGATCGGCGCGGCGGCAAATAGATCCGGTAGCCGGATCTCGGTCGACGATGTCCGCAAGAGCAAGGTCGAGGCGCGCCAGCGGGAAAATCTCGGGCGAACCAACGCAGCTCCTGGCGACCGCAAACCGGGCAACCAGGTCAAGCAGAGGCCTCAGGGCGACAAGATCGGCAATGCCAAGCCGGCGGCCCGGGCCGATCGCCAGGTCGCCAAGCCGAAGCCGGGCGGCAAGATCGATCGTGGCGGTGGCGGAAAACCATCCGCCCTTGGTCAGGTCCAGAGCGGACGGGTGACCAAGATGCAGTCGGACCGCGGCCGCCAGGCGCTTGGTGGCGGCCAGCGCGGCGGTGGCCAGCCGCACCGTGAGATCAGGCGTGGTGGTGGCGGCGGCGGACGGCACCGGTAACTCAAGGGAGGAGAACGAAAATGACCAAGCGCGTACATAATCTGCTCCTGTCTTCCTTTGCAGCCGCCGTGCTCGCCAGCGGCTCGGCGACAGTCGCTTCTGCGCAGGATCCCGCGGCGCACACGCCGCTCTCCGACTATGCGGCCGCAAGCGACCCGCCGACGTTCGACACACCGGAACAGGCAGTCGATGCGTTCAAGGCCGCCGTTGGTTCGGGCGATTTCGACAAGCTCGCGAACCTGGTGGGGCTGGATGCCGCCAAGGCCAAGACCAGCGACGGGGTGATGGACGCCTACGCCGATATCCAGGCGGGCGTAAAGAAGAAGGTGGCCGTACAGGACATCGAAAACCGAAAGGTACTGGAGATCGGCGAGGTGCTCTGGCCCTTCCCGTTCCCGATTGCCAAGGGCGACGACGGAAAATGGGCCTTCGACACCTATACCGGTCTCGAGGAGATCGCCAATCGCCTGGTCGGCCGCAACGAACTCGACACGATCGCGACGGTCCGCGCCTATGTCGAGGCGCAGGAGGAATATGCGCAGGAAGATCATGACGGCGACGGCGTGCTCGAATACGCGCAGAAGCTGATCAGCAGCGAGGGCAAGACCGACGGGCTCTACTGGCCCGCGGGCGAGGGCCAGCCACAGAGCCCTGCGGGTGAAGCGCTCGCCGATGGCGCAGTGCTTGCCAGGGCCCAGGCCGGCAAGGGCTATTTCGGCTATCGCTACCGCGTGCTGACGAGCCAGGGCGACAACATCGCCGGCGGCAAGTTCGACTACATCATCAACGGCAACATGATTGCGGGCTTCGCTCTGGTCGCCTGGCCGGTGAAATATGGCGCAACGGGCGTCCACACCTTCGTCGTCAACCGCAACGGCACCGTCTACCAGGCCGATCTGGGCGACAAGACCGAGAGCGTTGCTGAAGGGATCCGGCAGTTCAATCCCAACGACAACTGGCAGGTCGTGGAGGATTGAGCGCCATGAGCGGAGCGGACCCAGGCGCCAAGGCATCCGGCGACGACGCGGCGGATGCCGCGCCGGCAGCTCGGCAGGGAAGGATCGCCGAGTACCTCGCGTCCCATGGCGGCCCGTTCTTCGAGCTGCAGGCAAGGCTGAAGCTGTTGCGTGCGAACGCGCTGCAGTCGGGAAAGCGGGCTTTGCTTTTCGTCGCGCTTGCCTGGGGCGTTCCCTTTCTGCTCGGCCTGCCCGGCAGCCTGTCGCTCGACCATAGCCAGGGCGCCTATCTGACCGATCCGGGCGTGTGGGCAAAGTTCTTCGTCGCGATTGCCGCTTTTGTGCTGGCCGAACAGCAGGTCGAGCGGGGCCTTCGCATCAAGCTCGGACAGTTTTCGCGCGCGCCGCTCATCGCTCCGACCTCGATGCCATCAGCCGCGCGCGCGATTTCCAACGCGCTGAAACAACGCGATTCCGGGCTGGCGGAAACCGTCTGCCTGGCACTCGCCGCGGTCGCGGCGCTGCTTTCCTTCCTGAACTTCCATACGACAGACGTCTCGTTCTGGGCCGTCGAGCACTCGGCCGAGGGCAACAGGATTACCGCTGCCGGATGGTGGTCGATCTGCGTCAGCCTACCGCTCTTCGTCTTCCTGTTCCTGCGCGGCGTATGGCGGCACCTCGTCTGGGCGCGACTTTTGCGCAAGATCGCTCAACTGGAGCTTCGTCTCGTCGCCGCCCATCCCGATGGCAAGGGTGGCCTCGGCTTTCTGTCGCAATATCCGAACGCCTACATGTTCTTCGTCTTCGGCATGAGCGCGGCGATCGCGGCAGCGGTCATGAAGCACCTGCTGCAGGAGACGCTGTCGATGACGACGTTCAGCATGATCATGAGCGGGTGGCTGGCGATCGTGATCGCCTTCTTCGCCTATCCGTTGTCGGCCTTTTCCAAGCCGCTGGCACGGCTGAAGGAAACCGGGCTGCTGATGTTCGGCGTGCAGGCGACCCGCTTCCAGCGCGCAGCAGAGCGCAAGGTGCTCGGCCGCAACGTGGCAGCCGACGCGACCGAGGAACCCGACGACGACGTGGCCGACCCCGGCAAACTGTTCGACGCGACCAAGAAGCTTTCGACCATGCTCATCAGCCGCGACGCCGTCGTGCCGGTCGCTGCCGCCGCTCTTATTCCCTTCGCCGTCGCCGGCGCGACAAGGCTGCCTTACAAGGAAGTGTTTTCGGTGCTGAAGAAGCTGTTGCTGCTGTGACGCGCGTCGCTTCGTCGGGGAGGCCGTGCCCTGATCAGGCTCGGCCTGTCTGTTTGGGCTCGTTGTGGTGAGGTTCGAAACAGCGTCTTGACCTCAACTTAAGTTGAGGTCTTATGAACTTGTCCGATAGAGCCAATTGCCATGTGACGGATCGGACTTCATGCACATCTCCAGACTAATTCTGCCGGCATCGGACGTCGCCAAAAGTGCTGCCTTCTTTCGCGACGTCCTCGAACTGCCGACGGCCGGGAACTCCATCCAGGTGGGGCGGAGCGAAATTCAGCTGATCCCGGCGGCTGAGGGAGCGCCGCACGGCGTGCACCTGGCCTTCAACATCCCCTTTGCGCGTTTTGACATGGCCGTCGCTTGGTTGGAGGGGCGGACATTGCTCCAAAAGGAGCCGGGTGGAGAAGCGTGCTTTGCCCTTGAAGGAGATTGGCAATCAAGGTCGATCTACTTCGACGGCCCCGACAATGCCGTGCTCGAATTGATCGGCCGCCGCAGGCTGATCCATCCCGCGGACAAGCGACCGTTCAGCGGCGCTGACCTGTCCTGCCTGAGCGAGGTCGGCGTTCCCTCCGATGATGTCGAGGGCATGGTGGCCGAGGCGGCCTGGACGTTCGGTGTCGGAACGGTCGGGCCAGCCTCGTCCAGCTTTGCCGCGATCGGCAATGATGAAGGCATGCTAATTGCCGTCGACCCGAACCGGCCGTGGTTTCCGCAAAAGCGTCAACGACCGGGTGCCAATGGACTGGAGATTTGGGTGACCGACGTGAAGTCACCTGGAACCGTGTCTGATGCCAAGCACGGCTGGAAAGTCCGAGCGAGATAGGGCAATCTCGGCGATCGTTTGTCCGACGACAGAGTGGTACTTTCGCCGTTGGCGATCGTGCTTTTCTTTTCAAGGAGGAATGGTGCCGCTTACGTGACTCGAACACGTGACCCCATCATTACGAATGATGTGCTCTACCGACTGAGCTAAAGCGGCCCGGAGGCAGTTCCGCGGAAGCCCGCGGAACGAATGTGAGGCGCTGATAAACGCAAAGCGCCGAGATTTCAAGCCATCAGTTGCGAGAACTTGAAAATTCCTTGTTGGCTGTCGCTGCGGCTGCGGAGTGCAGGCCGAGGCGGGTGCGCGCTGCATCGTATTCGCGCTCGAGCCGGTCGACCATGCGGGCGACGGATGTCACTTCCTTGACCGCGCCGATGCCTTGGCCGCATCCCCAGATGTCCTTCCAGGCCTTGGCGCCGTCGGTCGCAGCGCCGAAATCCATTTTCGACGGGTCGGCTTCGGGCAGATTGTCCGGATCCATGCCGGCGGCCGAGATCGAGGGCTTCAGGTAGTTGCCGTGGATGCCGGTGAAATAATTGGAGTAGACGATGTCTGCGGCGTTGCTGTCGACGATCATCTGCTTGTAGGCGTCGCTGGCGCGCGCCTCTTCCGTCGCGATGAAGGGCGAGCCGATATAGGCCATGTCGGCGCCCATCGCCTGGGCCGCCAGAATGGCCCCGCCGGTGGCGATCGCGCCCGAGAGAAGCAGCGGCCCGTCGAACCAGGAGCGGATTTCCTGGACAAGCGCAAACGGGGAAAGCGTGCCAGCATGGCCGCCGGCGCCGGCGGCCACCGCGATCAGGCCGTCGGCGCCCTTGCGGATCGCCGAATTGGCGTGACGGTTGTTGATGACGTCGTGAAGCACGATGCCGCCATAGGAATGGATGGCGGCATTAACCTCGGGCACGGCGCCGAGCGAGGAGATGACGACCGGCACCTTATATTTGATGCAGAGCATCAGGTCCTGCTCAAGCCGCGCATTGGATTTGTGCACGATCTGGTTGACGGCAAAGGGGGCGGCCCGCCGGCCGGGATTCTTGGCGTCGTGGTCGGCAAGCGTCTCGGTGATCTCGGCCAGCCATTCGTCGAGCTGCGATTGCGGGCGAGCGTTCAGCGCCGGGAAGGCGCCGATCACGCCAGCCTTGCACTGCGCGATCGTCAGCTTCGGGTTGGAGATGATGAACAGGGGGGCGCCGACAACCGGCAGTCTCGTCGTTCCGGAAAGAATTGGCGGAAGCGGCATCGGTTTCTCCATCCCTCGGTAAGGCGCGCCAAATTTTTGACGTTTGCGTAAACGTCAAAATAGATAGCAGCAAGTTTGCCGCTTGCAAAGGGCGGTTTGGCCGCGATGTCGCCGCCTCTTTTTTCGCACAGGCGCCGTGAAGGAAAGCGTTTTCCCCGGCCTTGGCCGGTCGCGCCCGTCGCCGGACTTGCGGATTCTGGCAGCAGCGGTTACGCAATTGTTAACAAAACCAACGGCGTGCCTCCAGATTTAACCCTTATGCCCTTGCGGTTGGATCGAGAGCGGTGGTCAACCGCGGCGCGCCGGCAGGTCCAAAGCCCTGCCTACACAGAAGGACTTGATGTGAGCGGACTTGAGACTGCAATCAGAAATGCCCTTGAGCGCTCCGATCGCGCCAATGCGGAAACGCGGGCGCGCATTTATCAATCTGCCCGTCAGGCGCTCGAAACCGGGTTGCAGAAACAGGGGATCGAGGACGGCAACGTCATCGCCCAGCAGCGCCATCGGCTCGAAGCCGTCATCCATGCGATCGAAACGGAAGAGAGAGCGGCACTGAGGACGCGACAACCGGCACCTCCGGTGGTCAGCCTCGACGATGCCGCGCGGGCGCGCGGGCCGGCACAGCCACGGGTCGAGCCGCAAGTCCGGTCACCGACGCAGGCCCAACCCCAACCTCAAGCCCAGACTCCGCCCCAGAGCCAGCCACAGGCCCCGGCGGCCGGTCGTCGGGAACCCGGTTTTGCCGGCGACGCGCCGCGCCAGGCGGCGAGCGATGGCGGTCTCGGTGGTCTGCGTGCCGATCGCGACGGTCCGGTGGTATCGACGCGTGCAGCCGCCGAGAGCGCGGGAGATGCTGGCGAAACTGCGAGCATCGCGCCCACGGTCCGCGGAGATACGCGCAAACGCCGGCGCAAGCGCAGCCGCTTTCTGTCCTTCACCATGGTCGTCGTCACGCTTGCCGCCGCAGCAGGGGCCGCGGCCTGGTGGGTGCAGACCAATGACCTGCTGAAATCTGCCGCCGAGCGCGACACGAATGTTGCCAATCCCCCGGCATCGGTTGCGTCGGAAGACTTCGATGGCGCGGCGGGATTGCGGACGCTCGGCGCGCAGCAGGGCTTTACCGGCGATTGGGTCGAGGTCTTCACGCCCAAGGAAACCGGCGCGATCGCGCCCGGAGCGCAGGCAAAGGTCGAGCCGGTGGACGACGAAGGCGGGCGACGCGTGCAGCTGACATCGGCGGTCGCCGACGCGGAAGGGGATATCACCATCGAAATCCCGGCCTCGGTCCTGGCGGAACTCTCCGGCAAGACGTCGACGCTGGCGTTGACCGTGCAGGCCGAGCCCGGCAAGACCACGGAGTTCGCGGTCGAGTGCAATTTCTCCTCGCTCGGCGAATGTGGGCGCCATCGCTTTACCGTGCATGACGAGCGGCTCGACATGCTTTTCAAGATCACCTTCGACCGTAGCCTGGCGCCGAGCTCGCCGGGCCAGATCGTGATCAACAGCGATATCAGCGGTGAGGGCAAGAGCCTCAGCCTCTACGCCATCCGCGTCCTGCCGGGGCAATAAGCCCGGTCGCCAAGGCTTTCCGAGGTGGGGCGGCGGGAAAACCTGCCGCCCCCATCGGCGTCATCGGTTTTGACAGGGCCGGCGTCTATTTCAGGAAACCGGGGCCGGATCCGATGATCTTGTCATCGACCTCGCCGATCGCGCCCTTATCCTTGCCCTCGTAATCGAGCGAGGAAAGGATGTGGCGGATCAGGTTGAGGCGGGCTCGCCGCTTGTCGTTGCCGCGTACCACCGTCCAGGGTGCATGATCCGTGTGGGTCTCCTTCAGCATCTCGTCGCGCTTGGCGGTATAATCGTCCCATTTGTTGAGCGCCGCGATGTCCATCGGCGACAGCTTCCAGATCTTCAGTGGGTCGTGGCGGCGATCGTGGAAGCGTTTCAGCTGCATCTCGCGGCCGATGTTGATCCAGAATTTGAAGAACTGGATGCCCTCATGCACGATCATCTTCTCGAAGCGGGGAGCCTGCTTCAGGAACTGCTTGTGCTCTTCGGGCGTGCAGAAGCCCATGACCGGTTCGACGCCGGCGCGGTTGTACCAGGAGCGGTCGAACAGCACGAATTCGCCGGCCGTCGGCATGGTCGCGACATAACGTTGGAAATACCATTGCCCGCGTTCGGTTTCGGTCGGTTTGGTCAGAGCGACGACACGCGCCCAGCGAGGGTTGAGGTTGTCCATAGTCGCATGGATCGCACCGCCCTTGCCGGCGGCGTCCCGGCCCTCGAACAACGCCATCATGCGCTTGCCGGTCTTCTGCTGCCAGAGCTGAACCTTGACCAGTTCGACCTGCAGCTTTTCCAGCGTTTCGAGATATTCGTCGTCGTCGAGCTTCTTCTTGTAGGGGTAGTCGTCGGAGGAAAATGCCGCGTCGTCGATCCACTTCGGCAACTCGGGATTGTCGATGTCGAAAACGCGACTCTTGCCGCCGATTTCGAGTTCCACCGCGCGGTTCTCCGCCTTGTCCGCCGTATCCGTCGCTGCCATCGGTTCGCCCTTTCGGCTTGGCGCACGGGCCCGAAAACCGGCTTCGATCATCGGAAGGATCATGCGCGTTTTCAAACTTTCGGGCCTGCGCCTGTCATCGGATATACAAGGCGCTCGCGACCCGATTTCGTTGGAGGAGGCCATAATTGCGTTGCGGATTCAAGCCGGTCGTGAAAATCATGTCATGAAGGATCGCTATTCCTCGACCATTTTGGTCCGGGAGGAAAAGAAAGTGATTCATGAGGATGTCGAGGTGGACGGTTCGAAGGCGTTCTGGCGGAACCTGGTTCCGCGGCTGAAAGCAGAGCGCTGGCTGCTGGGGCTCACCGTGCTCCTGGCGATCCTTGCGACCGTCGCGGGTATTCATTTCCTCATTGTCCTGCCCTTCTGGATCGTTCTCGTCGCCGCGTTGCTCAACCGTAGCGCGCCAACCTCGGTTATTCTGAGCCCGGCCAAGGCGGTGGTCGCTGCCGGCCCGGCGAGCGACCCGCTGGTGCCCGCGCTGAACGCGCTCGACATGCCGGTTCTGGTGATTGCCGCCGACGAGACGGTGGTGTTCCAGAACATCGCTGCCGAGAAGGCCTTTGGCACCATCCCGCCAAACACCTATCTTGCAGCAAGGGTGCGTTCGCCCGGCATCCTCGACATGGTCCGCGAGACGATGGCGACCGGCAAGGCGAACCAGATCGAGCATAACGAGCAGTTGCCGTCCGACGCCGTTTATGTGGTGCGGGTCGCTCCGGCTGAAATTCCGGGCGACGGGCCGGTCAAGCGGATCTTCCTGTTGACCTATCGCGACATCTCTCAGGCGCGCCGCATCGACCGCATGCGCTCGGACTTCGTCGCCAATGCCAGCCACGAGCTGCGCACGCCGCTAGCCTCCTTGCGCGGCTTCATCGAGACGCTCCAGGGTCCGGCGCGCAACGATCTGAAGGCGCAGGAAAAGTTCTTCGGCATCATGCACGAGCAGGCGACGCGCATGAGCCGGCTTGTCGACGATCTGCTGTCGCTGTCGCGGCTGGAGTTGCGCTCGCATATCGCCCCCGATGACCCCGTCGATCTGGCGCCGCTGCTCGGGCATGTCCGCGACAGCCTGCTGCCGCTGGCGAAGGATCTGGATGTCACCGTCTCGCTCGTGGTGCCGGACAAGCCCGTGGTCGTCCGCGGCGAACGCGACGAACTCATCGAGGTCTTCGAGAACCTGATCGAGAATGCGTGCAAGTACGGCCAGGAAGGCAAGAAGGTGGACGTAATCCTGCATGGCGGCGAGGGAGGCGAGGCCGAAGTCGTCGTGAAGGACTATGGCCCGGGCATTCCGGCCGAGCATGTGCCGCGCATCACCGAGCGGTTTTACCGGGTCAATGTCGAGGCCAGCCGCTCGAAGAAGGGCACCGGCCTGGGCCTTGCCATCGCCAAGCACATTCTCACGCGGCATCGTGCCCGGCTCCTCATCCATTCAGAGGTCGGCAAAGGCACGACCTTTACGGTCCGCTTCTGACATATTGGCGCGGGAAAACCCGGGGGTGTTCATTTTTCATTAGCATTTTCAATAACATGAGCTGTCATAAATGTTTCGTCGAACTGACATAAAAGGTGTGGCCATCGGCAGCTAGTTAGGGGCAGCCGATAAGACGGCGAAGAGCGCTGCAACGCTTGGCGCACACCAACACAAGCCCATTCCGGGAGAACTTTTATGAAAGCTCTTAAACTCACTGTCGCGGCGCTGGTCGCTTCGGCCGCATTTGCCGGCGCAGCCGCCGCTCGCGATCAGGTTCAGGTCGCTGGCTCCTCGACCGTTCTTCCCTACGCCAAAATCGTCGCCGAGACGTTCGGCGAGACGTTCCCCGACTTCAAGACCCCGGTGGTCGAATCCGGCGGCTCCTCCGCTGGCCTGAAGGAATTCTGCAAGGGCGTCGGCCCTGATACCATCGACATCGCCAACTCCTCGCGCAAGATCAAGGACAGCGAAGTCGAGGCCTGCAAGGCCGCTGGCGTCACCGAAATCCAGGAAGTGAAGATCGGTTATGACGGCATCGTCTTTGCGACCGACGCCGGCAATGCCGACCTCGCCCTGAAGCCGGAAGACCTCTACAAGGCGCTCGCTGCTGAAGTCGTCGTCGACGGCAAGATCGTCGCCAACCCCTACAAGAAGTGGTCCGAAGTCAACGCCGCCCTGCCGGCCGTCGAAATCGCCGCTTACATCCCGGGCGAAAAGCACGGCACCCGCGAAGTCTTCGAAGAGAAGATCCTCGCTGCAGGCTGCAAGAACGCTGGCGCCGTTGACGTGATCAAGGCTGCCGTTGCCGATGAAAAGCAGCAGCACAGCAAGTGCGTCGCAGTCCGCAAGGACGGCCTGGCTGTCGACATCGACGGCGACTACACCGAAACGCTCGCCCGTATCGCTGCCAACAAGAACGGCATCGGCGTGTTCGGCCTGTCCTTCTACGAAAACAACGCCGACAAGCTGAAGGTCGCGACCGTCAACGGCATCGTACCGTCGACCGAAACGATCGCTTCCGGCGAGTACCCGGTTTCTCGCCCGCTGTACTTCTACGTCAAGAAGGCACATCTCGGCGTTATCCCGGGCCTCAAGGAATATGTTGAGTTCTTCCTCGACGACCAGATGATCGGCCCGGAAAGCCCGCTCGCCGAATACGGCCTCGTTGCCGCTCCGGACGCTGAGCGCGAAGAAATCCGCAAGGCTTTCTCTGCCGGCAACATGCTCTGATAATGACAAGCCCCGGCGCGATGTCTTCGCGCCGGGGCATGCCTTCATTCGATTTGCCGGCACCCATGACGGGCGATGCCGGGGAGACGTGCGGATGAGTACTTCGCTCCTTCTTTTGCTCATTATTGTTATTGGTTTCATTGCTTATTTTGCAGGCCGCGCCCGTTCGCTGGCGCAGTCCGGCGGCAAGCTCTCCAACCTGCATTCACTGCCGGGCTATCACGGTAGCTACGTCGCCATCTGGGCGATGCTTCCGGCCGCACTCGTTCTCGGCACCTGGCTGTTCGCCGCTCCCGTGTATATCGACGGAAGCACGCGCGCGGCCTTGCCGGATACCGTCCAGAGCCAGGGCCCTGCCGCCGTGCAGCTCGCGCTCGGTCAGGTCAAATCCGTTGCCGGTGGCCTTCTGCGCCTGAGCGGCGAGGAACTCGCAGCCCTTGAGAGCGGCTCCGCCAATCTTCGCGCGACGCTCGCGTCCAAGGGCGTTGCCCTTGCTGGCGAAGGCGATCCCTACATGGTCACCGTCGCCAAGCACTTCAACGCGATGACCGCGACCAACCGCTGGCTGATGACGGTCGCCGTTCTGCTGATCGCGATTGCCGGCGGCCTCTACGCCATCCGCAACGTCGCGACCCGCTTCCGCGCCCGCAACCAGGTCGAGCGGGTCATTCTCGGCTCACTGATCGTCGCGTCCTCCATCGCCATCCTGACGACGGTCGGCATCGTCGCCTCGATGCTGTCGGAAGCCGGACGCTTCTTCACCATGGTCTCGCCGTTCGAGTTCTTCTTCGGCACGGTCTGGGATCCGCGGTTTGCCGCTGCTGGCAGCGGCGGCGCTTCGGGCCAGTTCGGCCTCATCCCGCTTCTTGCCGGCACGCTCTACATCGCCTTCGTCGCCATGCTGTTTGCGGTGCCGATCGGCCTCTTCGCGGCGATCTACATGGCGGAATATGCAAGCCCGCGCCTGCGTTCGACCGCAAAGCCGCTGCTCGAAGTGCTCGCCGGCATCCCGACCATCGTCTACGGTTTCTTTGCGCTGGTGACCGTTGGCCCGTTCCTGCGTGACATCTCCGCCCAGATGAACGGTCTCATGACCGGCAACTACCAGAACTTCATCCAGGCACAGAGCGTTCTGACGGCGGGCATCGTCATGGGCATCATGCTGATCCCATTCGTGTCGTCGCTGTCGGACGACATCATCACCCAGGTGCCGCGGGCACTTCGTGACGGCTCGCTCGGCCTTGGCGCCACCCGCTCGGAGACGGTCAAGAAGGTCATCCTTCCGGCAGCCCTCCCGGGCATCGTCGGCGCGCTGCTGCTCACCGCCTCGCGCGCCGTCGGCGAGACCATGATCGTGGTGCTGGCAGCTGGTGTGGCGGCCCGCATGCAGATCAATCCCTTCGAGCCGATGACGACGGTGACCGTTAAGATCGTCAACCAGCTGACAGGTGACCTCGAGTTCACCTCGCCGCAGACGTTGGTGGCCTTCGCACTGGGCATCACGCTCTTCGTCATCACGCTCGGCCTCAACATTTACGCGCTCTACATCGTGCGCAAATACCGGGAACAGTACGAATGACCGACATCGCTTCCCCGACCGTCCGGATCTCCGCCCGTCCCGCATCCGCCAAGCGCGATATCGGCATCAAGCGTCGCTATGCTGCCGAACGCCGGTTCCGCTTCTACGGCATGGCCGCGATCAGCACCGGTCTCTTCTTCCTGGCATTGCTGCTGTGGACCGTCTTTTCCAACGGCTACACCGCATTCCAGCAGACGACGATTACGCTGCCGATCGAATTCACCGAAAAGGTCATCGACCCCAAAGGCGAACGCGCGACCGACGGCAAGGTGCTGATGACCGCCAACTATCCGCTGTTGGTGCGCGACGCGCTCGTCAAGCAGCTCGGCATCGACGCCACCAAGCGGCCGCAGGTCAAGCAGGCGACCGACATGGTTTCCGCGAGCTCCCGCACGCTATTGCGCGACATGGTCGCCGCCGACCCGTCGATCATCGGCAAGACGGTTCCTGTCACGCTGCTGGCCGAGGCCAACATCGACTCCGCCTTCAAGGGCCAGATCGATCTCTCGGTCGATGAGGGCAAGCGCAAGGTCAAGGACCAGCAGGTCACCTGGATGAACGAGCTGGCGAGCGCCGGCATCCTGAAGAAGAGCTTCAACACCGGCATCTTCACCTTCGGCGCCTCCAGCCGTCCCGAAGCGGCAGGCGTCGGCGTCGCTGCCCTCGGCTCGCTCTACATGATGCTGATCGTGCTGGTGCTGTCGCTTCCGATCGGCGTCGCCGCCTCGATCTACCTCGAGGAGTTTGCGCCGAAGAACCGGCTGACCGACCTGATCGAGGTCAACATCAACAACCTCGCGGCCGTTCCGTCGATCGTCTACGGCCTCCTGGGTCTCGCCGTCTTCATCAACTTCGCCGGCATGCCGCGCTCGGCAGCCGTCGTCGGCGGCTTCGTGCTGACGTTGATGACCCTGCCGACGATCATCATCGCCACCCGTGCGGCGTTGAAGGCGGTCCCGCCGTCGATCCGCTCGGCGGCCCTCGGTCTCGGTGCGTCGAAGATGCAGACCATCTTCCACCACGTGCTGCCGCTGGCAATGCCGGGCATCCTGACCGGCACCATCATCGGTCTTGCCCACGCGCTTGGTGAAACCGCGCCGCTGCTCCTGATCGGCATGGTCGCCTTCGTCGTCGATTTTCCCGGTTCGCCGATGGAACCGTCGACGGCACTGCCGGTGCAGATCTACATGTGGGCCAACGAGGCGGAACGCGCCTTCGTCGAGCGCACCTCCGGCGCAATCATCATTCTTCTCATCTTCCTGGTCGTCATGAACCTTGGAGCCATTCTGTTGCGACGTCGCTTTGAGCGCCGCTGGTAGTGAGGTAATTACTATGAACATCATGTCAGAAGCAGCAGTCGAGAAGGCTCTGGATCAGAAAATGAACACCGTGCCCTACAAGATGATCGGCAAGGATGTGTCGGTCTATTACGGCGAGAAGCGTGCGCTTTTCGACGTCAACCTCAACATCCGCGAGAACACGGTCACGGCGCTGATCGGACCTTCGGGTTGCGGCAAGTCGACCTTCCTGCGCACGCTGAACCGCATGAACGACACGATCGAGAACTGCCGCGTCACCGGCAAGATCACGCTCGACGAGGACGACATCTACGACCCGACGATCGACGTCGTCGAGCTTCGCGCCCGCGTCGGCATGGTCTTCCAGAAGCCGAACCCGTTCCCGAAGTCGATCTACGACAACGTCGCCTACGGCCCGCGGATTCACGGACTTGCCCGCACCAAGGCCGACTTTGACGAGGTGGTCGAGACCAGCCTGCAGAAGGCCGGTCTGTGGAACGAGGTAAAGGATCGTCTGCAGGAGCCCGGCACCGGCCTTTCCGGTGGTCAGCAGCAGCGTCTCTGCATCGCGCGTGCCGTCGCCGTCAGCCCGGAAGTCATCCTCATGGACGAGCCGTGCTCGGCTCTCGATCCGATCGCGACCGCCAAGGTCGAAGAGCTCATCCACGAGCTGCGCACGAACTTCACGATCGTCATCGTGACCCACTCGATGCAGCAGGCCGCCCGCGTTTCGCAGCGCACCGCCATGTTCCACCTCGGCAATCTCGTCGAGGAGAACGACACCGACAAGATGTTCACCAATCCGGATGACCAGCGCACCCAGGATTACATCATGGGCCGCTTCGGCTGAGGCCGCATAAGGCTGCAACAGTAACTGCAAAGCGCCCGTAAGGATCGACGATCATGTCCATGCATATCATGTCCGCCTATGACGAAGAACTGAAGTACCTGACGCGCCGCATCTCGGAGATGGGCGGCCTCGCCGAACAGATGGTCGCCGAGTCCGTTCGCGCGCTGGTCAACTCCGACCTGGCTCTCGCACAGAAGGTGATCTCGGACGACACCGTCCTCGACGACGCCGAGCGCCAGATCGGTGAGAAGGCGATCGTCACGATCGCCAAGCGTCAGCCGGTCGCCGCCGACCTGCGTGAGATCATGGGGTCGATCCGCATCGCCTCCGATCTGGAGCGCGTCGGCGACCTCGGCAAGAACACCGCCAAGCGCGTGATCGCGGTCGCCGGCTCCGGCATTCCGCGCAAGCTCGCCCGTGGCCTCGAGCATCTGGCAGAGCTCGCTCTCGTCCAGCTCAAGGAAGTGCTCGACGTCTACGCCTCGCGCTCGCCGGAAAAGGCCAACAGCATCCGCGAGCGTGACGAGGAGATCGACGCGATCTACACCTCGCTGTTCCGCGAGCTCTTGACCTACATGATGGAAGATCCGCGCAACATCACGCCCTGCACGCATCTTCTGTTCTGCGCCAAGAACATCGAGCGCATCGGCGACCACGCGACCAATATCGCTGAGACGATCTATTACATGGCGACGGGTGCTCAGCCGGAAGGCGAGCGTCCGAAGGATGACACCACGTCGACGCTGGGCTCGGTCAACGACTGAGCGCCAAGCGCGCCGTAAGCATGCATGCCCCTTGAAATCTGATCCGGTCGCGGCTTCGGTCGCGGCCCCGAATTCCTGTATCTGAAGCATGCGGTTTTCGCCCCGCCTTTGAAAACGGCGGATGTGCTCCAGATTTAGAGTGTCTGAGCGCCGGCCGGGCCGATGAGCCCAAAGGCCGCCCGCGGTAAGGAGACGTTACCTGATGTTGCCAAAAATCGCCGTAGTCGAAGACGAAGAGGCGCTGAGCGTTCTGCTGCGTTACAATCTGGAAGCCGAGGGCTTCGACGTCGATACGATCCTGCGGGGCGACGAGGCGGAGATCCGGCTTCAGGAGCGGCTGCCCGACCTGCTTATCCTCGACTGGATGCTGCCCGGTGTTTCCGGCATTGAACTTTGCCGTCGGCTGCGCCAGCGTCCGGAGACCGAACGTCTGCCGATCATCATGCTGACGGCGCGCGGCGAGGAAAGCGAGCGCGTCCGGGGTCTGGCGACGGGTGCCGACGACTACGTGGTCAAGCCCTTCTCGACGCCGGAGCTGATGGCGCGCGTCAAGGCGATGCTGCGCCGGGCAAAGCCCGAGGTGCTCTCGACGCTGCTTCGCTGCGGCGACATCGAACTCGACCGCGAGACCCACCGCGTTCATCGCCGCAGCCGCGAAGTGCGCCTCGGCCCGACCGAGTTCCGTCTTCTGGAGTTCCTCATGTCCTCGCCGGGCCGCGTCTTCTCTCGCTCGCAGCTTCTGGATGGCGTCTGGGGGCATGACATCTATGTCGACGAGCGCACCGTCGACGTGCATGTCGGTCGTCTGCGCAAGGCTCTGAACTTCTCGAACATGCCCGACGTCATCCGCACCGTTCGCGGCGCCGGCTATTCGCTCGAAAGCTGAGCGGTCTGAAAGTCGCCAACAAAAAAAGGGGCCGATCGGCCCCTTTTTATTGATGCGGTCCGGCTTCTCAGCGGGCCCTGCGGCGCTCGCCCGACGGCTGGTAGGCCAGCCGCGCATGGAAGGTGCAGTAAGGCGAGGCTTCCGGGGAATCGTTGCCGCAGAAGTGAAACTCTTCCTTCAGCGGGTCGCCGATCGGCCACTTGCAGGTGCGCTCGGTGAGCTGGGTCAGCTCGAGGCGGCGCGACATCGGCACGACTACGTCGGTCCGGGTGCTGAAATCCTGCTCGGCAACGAGATCGACTTCGATTTCTTCCTTGAGAACGACAGCGCCGGCCGCGCGTGCAACCGGGCGGGTCGAAACGCGCGAAGCGTAGTTCGGTGCGCGCGGTGCCGAAGTCGGGCGCTTCGGACGGGCTGCCGTCGTGGTGCTGCCGCCGGCCTTGGCGCGACCTGGCAGGCTCAGGCGGTGAACCTTGCCGATGACAGCGTTACGGCTGACGCCGCCGAGCTGCGCCGCGATCTGGCTTGCGCTCAGGCCCTCGGACCAAAGCTTCTTCAGTTTCTCCACCCGCTCGTCAGTCCAGTTCATTTCTGCACTCTCCGTTCTCAGCGTTGGGGATGGCAGAATCCCTCACCGCACCCCGGTTAAACCCCGGGGTTGCAAACGCGATAACTCTTTTGGTGACTAGGTCCGCCGCATGCGTCTAGTAATTGAATGTTAACGTACTGACCGCTGGACTCTGTGGCAAGAGTCCCGGGAATCAGGCCGAATCGATTTCGTAGTTTTCCCCAACTTGCTCGGCCAGCGTTGCATTTTTGCAAGCCCTCCCGGACGATTTTTCTGCTGCCAGGAATCGACCCTTCATGTTGCGCTGCAAGGCTTGGTTTTGTTGACATTGCAGCGCGAAATGGGAATAGTGCCTGCGCCGCCGAAAGGCGGCATTTTTGATTTTTATCGGCCCGCGTGAGGCGCGGGATCGATGTCGATCTGGAGTGAAGGAGAGCCTCGCATGACTGCAACCACGCCGCTTTACGATACCTACATGCGTGCGCCGTTGCGTTTCGAGCGAGGAGAGGGCGCCTGGCTGATCGCTGAAGACGGCACGCGTTATCTCGATTTCGGTGCCGGCGTTGCCGTGAACTCGCTCGGCCACGCGCACCCGCACCTGGTCGAAGCGCTGAAGGCGCAGGCCGACAAGGTCTGGCACCTGTCCAACCTTTATGAAATTGCGGGCCAGGAAAGCCTCGGCCGCCGGCTGACGGCGGTGACCTTTGCCGACAAGGTCTTCTTCACCAATTCGGGCGCGGAAGCGCTGGAATGCGCCATCAAGACGGCACGGCGTTACCACTTCTCCAAGGGCCACCCGGAGAAGTTCCACGTCATCACCTTCGAAGGCGCCTTCCACGGCCGCACGATCGCGACGATCGCCGCCGGTGGTCAGCAGAAATACATCGAAGGTTTCGGGCCGAAGGCGCCGGGCTTCTACCAGGTTCCGTTCGGCGACATCGCCGCGGTCAAGAATGCGATTACCGAGGAAACCGCAGCGATCCTGATCGAGCCGATCCAGGGCGAGGGCGGCATCCGTCCGGCGACCAAGGAGTTCATGCAGGAACTGCGCGCGCTCTGCGACGAGTTCGGCCTGCTCTTGATCCTCGACGAGGTCCAGACCGGCGTCGGCCGTACCGGCAAGCTGTTTGCCTATGAATGGGCGGATATCCGTCCGGATATCATGGCGGTCGCCAAGGGTATCGGCGGTGGCTTCCCGTTCGGCGCCTGCCTCGCGACTGAGGAAGCCGCATCTGGTATGGTGGCGGGCACGCATGGCTCCACATATGGCGGCAACCCGCTGGCCATGGCCGTCGGCAACGCCGTGCTCGACGTCGTTCTGGCCGACGGATTCCTGACGCATGTGCGCGATGTCGCGCTGGTCTTCCGCCAGGGCCTTGCGTCGCTCAAGGACTGCTTCCCTGATGTCATCGAGGACATCCGCGGCGACGGTTTGATGCTGGGCATCAAGGTGAAGGGCCCTTCGGCCGATCTGCTGAAGGAAATCCGCGCCGAAAAGCTCCTGGCCGTGCCGGCGGGCGAAAATGTGCTGCGTCTGCTGCCGCCGCTGACCGTGACGGCGGAAGAGGCGCGCGAGGGGCTCGCACGTATCGAACGCGCCGCCGAGGCGGTTCGCAAGGCAAGCGGCAACGCCGCGGCCTGAAGGTAGCGACCCAGGGACGACTAAGGCGTTAGAATGACCTTCGTGCGGGCACGTCGATAGCGTGCCGCACCAGGGACCGATTTTTCAGACAGGAACCGAGTACGATGGCAGGCACCAGACATTTTCTCGATCTTTCGGCCATGACGGCCGCCGACCTTCGGACGATCATCGACGATGCGCGCGTCCGAAAGGCGGCGACCAAGGCCGGAACTGCCGAGAAGCCGCTCGCCGGCAAGATGCTGGCGATGATCTTCGAAAAGCCCTCCACCCGCACCCGCGTTTCCTTCGATGTCGGCATGCGCCAGCTCGGCGGCGAAACCCTGTTTCTGTCGGGCACCGAAATGCAGCTCGGCCGCGCCGAGACGATCGGCGACACGGCCAAGGTGCTCTCGCGTTACGTCGACGCCATCATGATCCGCACCACCGACCATCGCCGCCTTCTGGAGCTGGCCGAGCATGCGACGGTCCCGGTCATCAACGGCCTGACCGACGATACGCACCCCTGCCAGATCATGGCCGATATCCTGACCTTCGAGGAGCATCGCGGTCCGGTAAAGGGCAAGACGATTGCCTGGACCGGCGACGGCAACAACGTGCTGCATTCGCTGATCGAAGGTTCTGCCCGCTTCGGATACCGCATGAACATGGCCGTGCCGCTCGGTTCCGAGCCGCAGGACAAGTTCCTGAACTGGGCGCGCAACAATGGCGGCGAGGTCCTTTTGTGTCATGACGCCGAACAGGCCGTCGCCGACGCCAATTGCGTCGTGACCGACACCTGGATCTCGATGAACCAGGAACATCGCGCCCGCGGGCACAACGTCTTCCAGCCCTACCAGGTCAATGAAGCGCTGATGAAGCGTGCGGCCTCCGATGCGCTGTTCATGCACTGCCTGCCGGCGCACCGCGGCGAAGAGGTCACCGACGAGGTCATCGACGGCCCGCAGTCGGTGGTCTTCGACGAGGCGGAGAACCGGCTGCACGCACAGAAGTCGGTCATTGCCTGGTGCATGGGGCTCGTCTGAGCCGGCTGCCCGGTCGCGCGCGACGGCGGCGAAGAGGCTTCGGTGCGCTCCGCCGAGCGTGCGCCATATAGGGGCGTGTTCACCGCACTTGACATTGTCCACGTGCGACACGATTTAGGCGGCATACGGGCGCTCCTGAAAGTAGTGAGCGCGCAACCGTCGAGGTGGTGCGTTGCTATGGCGGCGGCACATACCTGGTGGACAATCCGTTTATCGCGGGATCAACTGAGACAGCGAGCACGTTGCGCGGGGATAGCAATATCTCTGGTGCAGCTTGGTGGCTGAAGGCAAGGAGCAAGACATGACTGACATGACGCCGGGGCTTGGTGAGTTCGACTTTGCCGGTGACGATCACGTCGTGCCTTTCCAGGTGGAAGGCCTCGACGTGCGCGGCCGCGCCGTGCAGCTCGGCCCCATGCTGGACGCAATCCTCGAGCGCCACAACTATCCGCTTCCGGTCGCGCGTCTGGTTGCTGAAACCGTTGTACTCACCGTGTTGCTCGGGACCTCGCTGAAGTTTGAAGGCAAGCTGATCGTCCAGACTCAGGGCGATGGCCCTGTCGATCTGGTGGTCGCTGATTTCTCGACGCCGGATCGCGTGCGCGCCTATGCCCGCTACGATCAGGAAGCGCTTGCCGCTGCCGAAAAGGACGGCCGGACCCTTTCGCACGAGCTGCTCGGAAAGGGCGTGCTCGCCTTCACCATCGACCAGGGCGCCCATACCCAGCGTTACCAGGGGATCGTTGCGCTCGACGGAGCGACGCTGGAAGAAATCGCCGGCGTCTATTTCCGGCAGTCGGAGCAGATCCCGACCAAGGTGCGCCTTGGCGTGGCCGAGCTTCTCGATCGCGACGAAAACGGCAAGCCGCGCCATCGCTGGCGCGCCGGCGGCATGGTCGCCCAGTTCCTGCCGGAAGCGCCGGAGCGCATGCGCCAGCCCGACCTTTCCGGCGGTGATGGCGATGATGGTGAAAGCGCGTTCGGGGACGACGATCTCTGGGCCGAAGCCAAGGTGATGGTCGAAACGATCGACATGGACGAGTTGACCGATCCGATGGTCGGAACCGAGCGGCTGCTCTATCGCCTGTTCCACGAGCGCGGCGTCCGCGTCTACGAACCGCAGGCGGTCTACGACCGTTGCAGCTGCTCGCGCGAGAAGCTTCAGTCGGTGTTGTCCAACCTGAGCACGGACGACCTCGAAAGCACCATCGACGATGGCGAAGTCAAGGTGACCTGCGAGTTTTGCTCGACGACCTATCGCTTCGAAGCAAGCGAGGTGCGCCCGCAGTAGCGGGCGCCTCCGGCCGACTGGCCGCGATTTAGAGCGACGCTAGTCCGAAGGACGCGCTGTTCCGGATTGGCTTCAGTTCAGGGTGCGCACGAGCCCGGGTGAATCGAGCGAGAAGGCGGGGATGGCAACGTTGAAGGTCTCTCCGCCTTCCGATTCCATGCTGTAGTGGCCGAACATGACGCCTGAGGGCGTATCCAGAGGGCATCCGGACGAATACTCATAGGTATCGCCGGGATTGAGCAGCGGCTGCTCGCCGATGACGCCCGGACCGCTGACCTCGTCGACTTGCCCGTTCTCATCGGTAATGTGCCAGTAGCGCGTCATCAACCGCACGGACGCGTCCGAGTGGTTTGAGATGACGATGCGATAGCCCCAGACATAGCGGCCGTCATCGGGATCCGACTGCTCTTCGAGATAGTACGGCTCCACCGTAACTTCTATGTCGCGGGTCAAAGCGCGATACATGGGCATCACCTTGCTTCAGGTCTTTCAGGGTATTCTACAGCAAGATGGTTTCGTCAAGAATAACGGCAAGATTGTGCGATCCCATGATGGGACGGATGGCCGTGCTGACGCGATCGAGCGGGTGAAACGTGCCTGGCGCATTGGCGCCCCGCCGCCGGAAACCATCTCGTGATGGCCGGCAAGCGGCGTTCGGCCGCCGTTGATCACGGCGGCCGTGTCTTCGTAAAATCAGGCCTTCACGGCCTTCAGCGCGCGGGCGAAATCTTCCACCACATCGTCGCTGTCCTCGATACCGGCCGAGAAGCGCACGGTTCCAGCAGAAATGCCGAGTTCTTCGCGGGCCTCGTCGGTCAGGTTCTTGTGCGTGGTCGTTCCCGGATGGGTGATCAGGCTCTTGCTGTCGCCGAGGTTGTTGGAGATGCGCACGATCTCCAGCGCGTTCTGCAGCGCGAAGGCAGCGTCCTTGCCGCCCTTCAGTTCGAAGGCGACGAGCGTCGATCCGCCGGTCATCTGCTTGGCGATGATGTCGGCCTGCGGATGATCCTTGCGGCCCGGATAGATGACCTTGGCGACCTGCGGCTGTTCTGCCAGGAAGTCGGCCACGCGGCGGGCCGTTTCCGTCTGCTGACGCACGCGCAACGGCAGCGTCTCGATACCTTTCAGCAGCGTCCAGGCGTTGAACGGCGACATCGCCGGGCCGGTGTGGCGGAAGTAGTCGTGCAGGTGCTCGTTGATCCATTCCTTGTCGGAAAGCACGACACCGCCGAGGCAACGGCCCTGGCCGTCGATATGCTTGGTGGCGGAATAGACGACGATATGGGCGCCGAGTTCCAGCGGCTTCTGGAAGAGCGGCGTCGCAAAGACGTTATCGACGACGACCTTGGCGCCGATCTGGTTGGCGAGCTTGGCAACGCCGGCAATGTCGATGACTTCGAGCGTCGGGTTGGTCGGGCTTTCGAGGAAGAAGACCTTGGTGTTCTTCTGGATCGCCTTTTCCCAGTTGGCGAGGTCGCGTCCGTCGACCAGCGTGCACTCGATGCCGTATTTCGGCGCCAGCGTCTCGACCACCCAGCGGCAGGAGCCGAAGAGGGCGCGGGCGGCGACGATGTGGTCGCCGGCCTTCAGCTGGCAGAGAATGGCGGCGGTGACGGCAGCCATGCCCGATGCCGTGGCGCGCGCATCCTCGGCGCCTTCCAGCATGCACATGCGCTTTTCAAACATGTCGTTGGTCGGGCTACCGTAGCGGGCGTAGATGAAGCCTTCGGTCTCGCCCTTGAAACGAGCTTCCGCAGCTTCCGACGTCTCGTAGACAAAGCCCTGGGTAAGGAAGATCGCCTCGGAGGTCTCTCCGTGCTGGGAACGGGTGGTCCCGCCATGGACCAGTTGCGTTGCGGGGCGCCAGTTTTTGCTCATGTGACGGTCACTTTCAAAAACAAAAAAACCGGCCGCGTGAAGGGCCGGTTTGACACCCGGCCTTTTTAGCTACTTGTTTAACGTGGCTGCAAGCCGACCGGCCAAATCACCACGGGATAAAGCTTCAATACTGCCAGGGTACGCTTGCGTCAATTCCCGGAGTTTGGTTTTGTCTCGCAACTGAAAAGAGGACTGCAATGGGCCGCGACACTGGGATTTTGGCCGATCGCGCGATCGCCGCGCTGTTAGAATCGGGACGCCTCAAAAGCGAGAAGCCGCTGGATGACGATCAGATCCAGCCGGCAAGCCTCGACCTGCGCCTAGGCTCGAAGGCTTTCCGCGTCCGCGCAAGCTTCATGCCGGGTCCGTCTCACCTCGTTGCCGACAAGCTCGACCGGCTGAAGCTGCACGTCGTCGATCTGACCGATGGCGCGGTGCTGGAAACGGGCTGCGTCTACATCGTGCCGCTGATGGAAAGCCTGGAACTGCCTGAGGGCATGTCGGCCTCGGCCAACCCGAAAAGCTCGACCGGTCGCCTCGACATCTTCACCCGCGTCATCACCGATCGCGCCCAGGAATTCGACAAGATCCCGGCCGGCTACAGCGGTCCGCTCTATCTCGAAATCAGCCCGCGCACCTTCCCGATCGTCGTGCGCCGAGGCTCGCGCCTGTCGCAGATCCGCTTCCGCATGGGCCAGTCTATCCTGTCGGAGCAGGAACTGCAGGCGCTGCACGAGAGCGACGTGCTGGTGGCGAGCGACAAGCCGAACGTCAGCGGCGGCGGCATCGCGCTGTCGATCGATCTGAAGGGCACCGGGCCCGAAGGCCTGATCGGCTATCGCGGCAAGCATCACACCGCCGTCATCGACGTCGACAAGAAAGCGCAGCATGCGATCTTCGATTTCTGGGAGCCACTTTACAGCCGCGGCCGCGATGAACTGATCCTCGATCCGGATGAGTTCTACATTCTCGTCTCGCGCGAGGCGGTGCATGTTCCGCCGCTTTATGCGGCCGAGATGACGCCGTTTGATCCGCTGGTCGGCGAGTTTCGCGTGCATTATGCCGGCTTCTTCGATCCGGGCTTCGGCCATGCCTCGGCCGGCGGCACGGGCAGCCGTGCCGTGCTGGAAGTGCGCAGCCACGAGGTGCCGTTCATCCTCGAACACGGCCAGATCGTCGGCCGCCTGATCTACGAACACATGCTGGAACGGCCGGATGGTCTCTATGGCCTCGGCGTCGGCTCCAACTACCAGGCGCAGGGCCTGAAGCTCTCGAAGCATTTCCGCGCCGAGTAGGGGATTTCGAAGCGCCCCTTACGCGATCCCGCGCAAGGGTGCTTGACAGATCGCCCCGGTTCGGGAAGTTTCGCAGGCGCCGCGGGTGTAGTTCAGCGGTAGAACGCCAGCTTCCCAAGCTGGATGTCGTCGGTTCGATCCCGATCACCCGCTCCATTCTTTCTCGTCCCGTTCCTTGTGTAACCGCGTTCTCGTGGCGGCCTATGGTCAGCTGCGCTGCGGCCGGTTACTTTACCGCTCGATGAATCACTGCGGTTCCAAGGGCCGCCCCTGCCACATGAGACGTGCCGGCCGCTGCCCATGAAAGTTCTTCCCCTTTTCGCCCTTTGCGCATCCTTGATCGCGACGCCGCTTGCGGCCGAGGCCAAGGATCTGCCGCTGCTGTTCGACGCGCGCGAACGCATCGCCAAGCCCGATCTCACGGGCCTGGCGCGCCTGCGTTTCTTGACGACGGTGGATTTTCCGCCGTTCAACTTCATCGACCAGTCCGGCAAGCTTTCGGGATTTCATGTCGATCTCGTGCGCGAGATCTGCCGCGAGCTTGACATCGAGGCCAAATGCCAGATCCAGGCCGTGACCTATGCGGAGCTGCTGCCGGCACTGGAAGAGGGGCAGGGCGAGGCGGTGGCCGCCGGTATCGCCGTCGGTCCGGAACTGCGCCAACGCTTCGGCTTTTCCCGCGCCTTCATGCGGCTTCCAGCGCGCTTCGCCGTCAATACCAAGGCGGCCGGCGCAGTCTCGGCACCGAGCGATCTCAAGGGGAAGCCGGTCGGTGTCGTCGCCGGAACCACGCATGAGGCGATGTTCAAGGCGTTTTTCCCAAAGATCGAGGCCAAGGTCTATCCCGACCGCGAGGCCATGCTGACGGCTCTGCAGAAGGGCGATGTGCCGGCGGTGTTTTCCGACGGCATGCAGCTGTCCTTCTGGATCTCGGGTAGCGCTGCTGGCGGCTGCTGCACGCTTGTCGATGGCGCCTACTTCTCGCAGCGCTTCCTCGGTGAAGGCCTGACGATCATGAACCGCAAGTCCGAGCCTGCCCTGACCCAGGCGATCGATCACGCGCTGCTGGCGCTGTCGCGCAGCGGCCGCTTGGAGGAAATCTACCTGCGCTACTTCCCGAACGGAATCTATTAGGCGCCAGAACTTTTAGGCGTGATCACCGGCCGGCCTATCGGCGGAAGCGGGCGAGCGCGCCGCGCTCGATAGCGGCGCAGGTCAGCTTGTCGAGGCCAAGCCGGTCGCGCAGCAACTGCAGCAGGCGGATTTCTTCGTTGCGGATGCGCTGGTCGGCGGCCGCGATCTCGACGGCGAGCGCATAGGCCGTCTCGTGGAACTTCTCCGGCAGCGCTTCGCGCACGATCTCGAGCATGATGTCGAGCCCCTCGGGCGCCGCCAGCTGCGCCGAGCATTCATGGCCGATATGGACGAGGCTGTCCTCGTCGAAGCCGTCGAACACGGGCAGGAACTGAACCAGCCGGCCGATGCGGGCAAACTCGTCGTCGCTCATCTCGCGGTCGACCGCCGACATCATCACCATGACATAGATGAGAGCTTCGTGGTGGCTGAGGCTTGGTTGCATGGGCTTTCCGGCGGTAGAGCGATTCCAGGGATGGGACGGTTCCTGATCCGGAATTGCGTCGTTTCAAAGAGTTGAGCCGTCTGCCGCTTTCGGCAGCCGGTCGAGAGCTGGGAATTGTCGCGGCTATTTACAAGTCCGGCTGCGAAGCGTCCACTCCGATGCCGAGGGTCGGATCGTCGAATGTCATCGGCGTGTGGCTGAGGTCGCGCGGATCGTCACCGTAAAAACCGAGCTTCGCCTCGCGTGCTGCGTCGGCGCGTTTTTCGAGGGTCGAGCCGGGAACCGGCGTTGCCCAGCCATTGTCGACGAGCCAGGTGGCAAGATCCTGTCCGCCAAGCGTGCAGGAGGCGGTGGCCGAAGGGCCGGAATCTCCTTCGGGCAGATCGCAGCTGACCGCACGTGCGCGCAGGAAGTTTCTGAAGGCGGTTCGCGCGACGATGCCGCAGGGCCAGCTCTTGCCGGCGCTTTCGCAGGTCCGCTCCGCTTGTTCCGGCTCGATGCCGTCGATCTGCAGCGTCAGCTTGTCGAACTGGATCACACCGGCGGCGACCGCGACCGGGCGATAGAGTACGGTCGGCCCGGCGGCCTTCGCTTCCTTCTTCGGTTCCGACAACGGCGCACGCGGTTCCACCCGTTCGAGCGGCGCACTGGTGACCGTATCGGGCAGGCCGAACTGCTGTGGCTCGATGGCGCGTGCCGCATTTTCCGTCGTGGGCGATTGTTCGCTGGTCGTCGCCGCGCCGCCGGGATCGAGCGGGACCTCGTCGTCGGCCTGATCCGGCGTCGCCTCGAAATCTGTCATGTCGGGCGTTTCGAGAACGAGTTCCGGTGTGGCGGCGGTCTCACGGTCGCGGATGGCAATAGCGCCCGCATAGAGGATGCCGGTGAAAAGGGCGATTGCGGCGATGCCGCCGGCAAGGGTGTAGAAATGCTGCCGCATCAGGAAGGACGTCCTATTGGCTGGCCCAGATAATTCGGGCGATCCATTCGATCTGGCTGGTCTCGAAGCTCCGGTTCGGATGCTCGGGATTGAGCGATAGAAGTTCGATCACACGCGGCGTCTGGCGCGTGAGCACCTTTGCCATGACCTCGCCCTCCTGCGTCTTCACCACAACCCGATCGCCACGCCTGATCGGCGCGCCGGGGTCGACGATCAGGATGTCGCCGTCGCGGTAGAGCGGCAGCATGCTGTCTCCCTGGACCCCGAGCGCATAGGTGCCGCTGCGCTTTTCCGCATCCGTCGGAAAGTCGATGACGTCCCAGCCCTGACCGGCGGGAAAGCCGCCATCGTCGAAGTAGCCGCCGGCACCCGCCTGGGCAAAACCGATCAGCGGGATCGTGGCAGCGGCCACCGGCTCGGAAGGCGCTGGGACCCCCTCCGGCTGCAGTAGGCTGGTGAACTGGTCCATGGTGGCGCCCGTCGCCCCCAGCACCTTGGCGATCGATTCTGTCGAGGGCCAGCGCTCGCGCCCGTCGGCGGAGCGACGTTTGGATTTGTTGAAGGAGGTCGGGTCGAGGCCGGCACGGCGCGCGAGGCCGGACGGCGAGAGCTGGTGGCGCTCGGCCAGGGTGTCGATAGCGTGCCAGATCGTGCCGTGAGACAACATGACGAGAGATCCAGGCCGGGCAGGCGGCCACTTGCTGCTTTGGTTCCCGGCCACACTACCGAAACGCTGCAGGGCGGTAAAGAATCGGGAGGAAAATAGTCCTCTTTCCGTCATTTGATTTGCGGGACGCGGCCCCTATAGTTCCGGTGATGGGCAGGACAGGCTTTCGGTGGAGGGCGTTTTGTTGATGCGCATGAAAGCGGAACGCCTGCTGATCGTCGCCATGCTTGCCGCGGTCGCCGGGCTTGCGCTCGAAGATCGCCTGCTTGAGATGGGGCGCCTCGCAACGCTTCTCGGTGCCGCCGGTCTGGTGGTTGCGATCGTGCTTGCATCGCTGCGGGTGTCGCATCACGCCGAGGTTCTGGCATCCAAGGTCGGCGATCCCTATGGCACGATGATCCTCACGCTCTCGGCGGTGCTCGTCGAAGTCGTCGTGCTGGCGATCATGATGACCAGCGAGACCTCGCCGACGCTGGTGCGCGACACGATCTATGCGGCCGTCATGCTCGACATCAACGGCATCCTGGGCCTCGCAGCCCTTCTCGGAGGTCTGAAGCACGGCGAACAGCCCTATAATGACGATTCCGCCCGCACCTACAGCGTGATGATCCTGACGGCGATGGGGATTTCTATGATCGTGCCGGAATTCGTGCCGGCGGCGAAATGGCATCTCTACTCGGCCTTCACCATCGGCGCGATGATCACGCTCTACGCCCTGTTCCTGCGCATGCAGGTGGGCGTGCACAGCTACTTCTTCAGCTACAGCTATCCGAAGGCGAAGGGCGAGGGGAGCGCGAGAGAGGGCGGCCCCGACCAGCCGGTGTTGCCGTCGATCGTGATCCTGATCCTCGGCATCGTGCTGATCGGTGTGCTGGCGGAAGTGATGTCGTCGCTGCTGACATCGGGCTTGAAAGGGAGCGGTGCACCGCCCGCTGTCACGGCCATCGTCGTCGCGGCGATTTCCGCCTCTCCGGAGATCATGACCGCCATGCGCGCCGCTCTCGCAAATCGCATGCAGGCGGTCGTCAATATCGCGCTCGGCGCTTCGCTTTCGACCGTCATCCTGACGGTGCCGGTGATGGAGGCGATCGCGCTCTATACCGGCCAGCCGTTCCTGATGGCGATGTCGCCGGTGCAGACGGTGATGGTGACGATCACGCTGATCGTTGCCGCGATCAACCTCAATGACGGCCAGACCAACGCCATCGAGGGCATGACGCATTTCGTGCTGTTTGCCACCTTCGTCATGCTCTCGGCGATCGGGCTCTGAACGGGCCGCCGGGCGAAGGTCAGGCCGTCGCCTTTTCCTGCGCCTTCCTGGCGACCACCTCTTCATAGGCGGCCTGGAGCGTGGCGCGCACCCGCGGCGGGCCATCGAGCGGCATCCCCAGATGGTCGTGCCGCAGTTCGTCCATGAAGCGATCCCAGAGCGCCGGGCCGCCGTTCTCCATGAGTTCGGCGCGAATGCTGAGCTCTTCGCTGACCGGCAGGTAGCGCCGTCCCCAGGCACCGAGCTGGGCCATGATCGGCACGAGCGCAATCGTCATTTCCGTCAGGCTGTAGATCGCCTTCTGCTTGTGCGTGGGGTCGTCACGCTTCGTCAGCATTCCCTGTTCGACCAGCATCTTCAGCCGGTCCGCCAGGATGTTCGAGGAGATGCCCTCCTGCGATCGCAGCAGCTCCCGGAAGTGCCGTTTGCCGCCGAAGATCATATCGCGAATGATCAGCAGGCTCCATTTGTCGCCGAACACTTCGAGCGAAAGATTGATCGGGCAACCCGAGCGCATGTCGTCCTTCATTGGCACCTCTTTAAAACCGCTTGCATTATCGCATCACTGACGTTAACGTTCAACTGATTTCAAAATTATAGCAGTTCACAATCGAAACCAGTTTCGTATAAACCATCGGTTTCCGACCCAGAGGAGGCAGGACATGATCGACAGATCCGTGGAACATTCGAGCTTCACCATTGAACGCAGCTTCAAGGCGACACCGGTTGAGGTGTTCAGGGCGTTCTCGGAGCCAGCCGCAAAGGAGCGCTGGTTCGTCAACGTCGAAGCCGGGGCGCAGATCACCCACGACTTCCGCGTCGGCGGCCGCGAAAGCGGTCGCTTCAGCGTGGACGACGGGACGACCTATTACGACGATACCGTCTATCTCGATATCGTCGAGAACCGCCGGATCATCTTTGCCTATACGATGACGCAGAACGACAGGCGGATTTCGGCCTCCGTCGCCACGGTCGATATCCAGCCTGCGGGCACCGGCACGCGCCTCGTCTTTACCGAACAGGTGGCCTTCCTCGACGGGCTCGACAAGCTCGAGTACCGTCGCGGAGGCTGGGAAGAGTTGATGGGGGCATTGGCCAAGGAGCTCGGCGAGGCGGTTGCTGCCTGAGGCACAACGTTTGGCCGCGCATAGCGATCGATTTCCCGGAGGACACGTGCTGGTCCTCCGGGATTTTTTCTAGTGCATGGCGGCGATCGCGCTGCCGGCGATGCCGACGGAGAAGAGCGAGAGGCAGACGGCGGCGATCCGGCGCGGCAGGTGCGAAGCCGAAAGACCCTTGGACATCTGCACCAGCAGGGCGCCGGCCCCGATCCAGGTCGACCCGGCGGCGATGACCAGCAGGGAGAAGCCGGCGATCCAGGGCCAGACGGCTGCCAGTCCTGTCTGCGGCAACAGCACCAGGGCGACGATCAGGGCTTTCGGATTGAGCAGCGTCGTGACGAAGACTTGTCGGATGGAGATGACGACACCTTCGCTGCGCTCGGCATCGGTCGTCCAGAGCGCATAGGCGAGATAGAGAACCCAGCAGGCGGCAATGAGCCTCAGCGCCAGGCCGAGGTTCGGATGGGCGGCAAGGAACGGTGCGAGCAACGCGACGGCGGGAATGATCACCGCGAGATAGCCGCCGAGCTCGCCGGTCAAAAGCGGCAGCGACCGGCGAAACCCGGCCGATGCGCCGGAGAGCCAAAGCAGCGTATTCGTCGGACCGGGCGTCGCGAGCAGGACGAGGGCGGCAAGGGCAAAGGCGAGCGGCTGCATGTCGTTGGGACCCGAGTTTCATGGTCGTTATCGCTGCCTTCTAGCAGCGGCGCAAGCGCCGGTTCTTGATCTCCATCAAGCTTGCTGTCCGATCTGTGGTGCAAGCCACCCCAAGAAATCGCCACAGCGCCGCCCCGACATGCCCCTTCCGCGCCCGTCGCGGCCGCGCTATCAGACGGGCTCCGCCGCTTCTCCTCCCGCCGGCGTGATCGAGGCTCCCATGAACAAGACCGTCCTGTCAGGCATCGTCATGACGACGTTTTCCTATTTCCTGTTTTCGCTGCAGGATGCGTCGGTCAAATGGCTGGTCGTCGGCTACTCGGTCTGGCAGATCCTGTTTACCCGCAGCATCACCATTCTCTTGCTCTGCCTTGTGATCGGTCGCGGCAAGCTGGTGCGCAGCGCCATCTCGTCGCCGGTGATCAAACCGCTCTTCGTGCGCAATCTTTTGCTGCTCGCTGCCTGGCTTTCCTATTTCAACGCGGCGCGCGACCTCGGCCTGGCGGAGATGACCACCCTTTACTACGCCGCGCCAATCATCGTGACGCTGCTTGCTGTACCGATCCTGAAGGAGGACGTGCCGCCGATCCGCTGGTTCGCTGTGTTCATCGGCTTCGTTGGCGTGCTCATCGCCTGCGATCCGCTCGGCACCGGCATGAAACTGTCGCTGCCGGTTTTCCTGGCGCTTATCGCCGCCGTCTTCTGGGCGATCGGCACTGTCATGCTGCGCAAGACGGCACTTCAGGAAACGACCCTGGTGCAGATGACGATCTCCAACGTCTTTTTCATCGGCATGACCGGGCTTGCCGTCGGCTTTTTCTGGACGCCGCCTGCGCTCTTCGACGTCGCGCTGATGGCCGGAACCGGCGTCATCGCCGGCATCGCCCAGTACGCGTTGTTCGAGGGTATGCGCCGGGCACCGATCTCAGTGATCGCGCCGTTCGAATATACCTCGCTCGTCTGGGCCTTCGGACTCGGCTTCCTGATCTGGGGCGACGTTCCGGCCATGAACGTCTTTGCCGGCGCCGGGCTGATCTTTGCGGCCGGCCTGCTGATCATCGTCGGCGAACGACTGGCGCATCGGAGCGCCGGTGCCGCCGCTTAGAGATACGGGACGGACGGAAATCGTCGTCATGCTTTGATGACGAGCGCCTCGGGAACACGGCCGGTCAGCCTGAAGAACATGTGTGAGGTCACGAGCACGTTTGGGTCGGCAAGATGCTGGTCGAGTGCTTCCAGATCGGCATCGAGCTCGGCCTGGCCGATGAAGCCTTCGGCGACAAGCCCGCCGCGGACATTGTCGATGAAATCCCGAAGGATCGGCCGGCGGTCGTGACCCGGCGGATAGACATGCTCGACAGCGTCGACGGATATCGCCTCGATACCGGCGTTCCGGAACAGACGATGCAGCCGGCGACCGATATTGAGGTCGATGCCTCTGGCGGCGGAATAGGCGACATAGGCGGCAAGCAGCCGGTCCCAGGCGGCAAGCGGCGGATCGCAGATATGTCCGAGGAAATCGGCCTCGAAGCTCGCAATCCAGCCACCCGGCCGTACCAATGACACCATTTCGAGCACGATCAGCTCTGGCCGCGGCACGTTGACGAGCACCAGCCGCATATGAGCGCCGTCGAAGGAACGGCGCGGCAGGCCTGTCGCATAGGCATCGCCCTCGCGCACATCCACCTGGGGGAGCGCATGGCCGGC
Organism: Ensifer sp. ENS08; assembly: GCF_014852195.1. Taxonomy (NCBI): domain Bacteria; kingdom Pseudomonadati; phylum Pseudomonadota; class Alphaproteobacteria; order Hyphomicrobiales; family Rhizobiaceae; genus Ensifer; species Ensifer sp. ENS08. The sequence continues at coordinate 666,065 of NZ_JACVBF010000001.1, read as the reverse complement.
AACGAAACGGCGGGCGAGTTCGACAAAATTCGGATCGCGTTCGATGCCGAGCACCGATCCGTTTGGCCCGACGCGTTTGCCAAGTAGGTGCAGAACCCCACCGGGGCCGCAGCCAAGATCGACGACGCGTTCGCCCGGCCGGATTCCGACCCGTTCGAGCTGCTGGTCGGAATCAGGGGCGAGATTGGCAATCTGTCGTTTCAGGCGTTCTTCTTCGGGCCCGGCGCGCCCAAGAAGATAGAGATCAGGCTCGCTCATGGCGTGTCCCCCTCTGACCTCGCGGAGGATGCGCCTGCGCGCGAAGAGCGTCAATCAGAAGATGCTGATAAGCTTAACGCACGCCGGACGTCATGAAGCGCCGCTCGGCGGTTTCTTCATAGATCACAAGACCTTCGCGGCGGTAGAACGCCACCGCCGGATTGGTCGTCAGCACGCTGAGCTGCACGGGCAGGCCGATCGCCCTTGCTTCAACGAACACTTGGCGAAGCGCGATCGCACCGTAGCCGCACTTCTGGTGACCGGGCGCGACGTAAAGCTTGTTCACCCAGAAATGGTCCTCGCGCCGCGTGACCGATACGCAGCCGACATCCTCGTGCCCCACGGCGATGATGCGATGCTCGCCGAGGATGAGTGCATCCGCCAGCCGAGGCTGCCAGCTGCCCCAAAGCGCGATCGCATAGTTGCGCATGCAGGCTTCTTCCAGCCAGTGCAGATAGGGTTCGTCGCCGGGGACGGCGGGGCGGAGGGCGGCTTTGGTCATGGCTTCGTCATGGAGTGTGGTTCAATCCGCGCAGGCCTAGCACCACAACCGTAACAGAGTGATGGCGGCCGGGTGGGCGCTAAGCCGGCAAGGGCCTCGAGCAGGCCGTGCTCAAACGAAAACAGGCCCTCAAGGGGCCTGCTTCCAATGCTATTCAGCGAACCTTACGCCGCCTGCTTCTTCTCGCCATAGGGGTCGAAGCGGCCGTAGAAGGTCTCGCCGCGTTCGGCCATTTCCTTGAGGAGTGCCGTCGGCTTGAAGTGGTTGCCATAATCCTTGGCGAGCGTCTCGCACATCTCGACGAAGGCCTTCACGCCCATGCCGTCGATGTAGGAGAGCGTGCCGCCGGTGTAGGGAGCAAAGCCGAAACCGAGGATCGAGCCGACGTCTGCTTCGCGCGGATCGGTGACGATGCCTTCTTCCATGGTGCGGGCCGCTTCGAGCGCGATCGTCGCGAGAAGCCGCTGCTTCAGCACCTCGACATCGATCTTGTCTGCGTTCTTCTGCGGATAGAGGGTTTTCAGCTCCGGCCACAGATACTTCTTGGCGGGCTTGGCCGGATACTCGTAGAAGCCCTTGCCGTTCTTGCGACCGCGACGGTCGAGATCGTCGACCATCTTGTTGATCAGCGCCAGGTGCTTGGGATCGACAGCCTTTTCGCCGAGGTCGGCGACGGTGGCCTTGAGGATCTTCTGGCTGAGGTCGATCGCCACTTCGTCGTTGAGCGACAGCGGGCCGACCGGCATGCCGGCCATCTTGGCGGCATTTTCGATCATCGCCGGCGGCACGCCTTCGATCAGCATGTCATAGGCTTCGTGGATGTAGCGGAAGACGCAACGGTTGACGTAGAAGCCGCGGGTGTCGTTGACGACGATCGGCGTCTTCTTGATCGCCGCGACATAGTCGAGTGCCACGGCGAGCGCCCTGTCGCCGCTCTCCTTGCCGAGGATCACTTCCGTCAGCATCATCTTCTCGACCGGTGAGAAGAAGTGGACGCCGATGAACTGGCCCGGGCGCTTGGAGTTCTTGGCAAGACCGGTGATCGGCAGCGTCGAGGTGTTGGAGGCAAAGATCGCGTCTTCGGCAATCACCGCTTCCACCTTCTCGATCACGTCCTTCTTGACCTGGCGATCCTCGAACACCGCTTCGACGACGAGGCCGGCGGTCTTCAGGTCATTGTAGTCGGCCGAAGGGGTGATACGGGCAAGCAGCGCCTCGCCCTCTTCCTTGGTCAGGCGGCCCTTGCCGATCGAATCCTTGACCAGGCCTTCCGAATGCGCCTTGCCCTTTTCGGCCGCTTCCATGTCGCGGTCGATCAGCGTCACCGCAATGCCGGCAGCAGCCGTCACATAGGCGATCGAGGCGCCCATGAAGCCGGCGCCGACGACGCCGACATGCTTGAATTCGGACTTCGGCACGCCGGCCGGACGACGGGCGCCCTTGCCGAGTTCCTGCATCGAGACGAACAGCGAGCGGATCATCGAGAAGGCTTCGGTCGTTTGAAGGATCTCGGTGAAGTAGCGCTGCTCGATCTTGAGCGCCGTGTCGAACGGTACCTGCAGGCCTTCATAGACGCACTTCAGGATCGCGACGGCGCCCGGATAGTTGCCGTAGGTCTCGCGGCGCAGGATGCCGGAAGCGGCCGGCCAGAGCTGGGCCGAAGCCGGCGTCCAGATGCCGCCGCCCGGAACCTTGTAGCCCTTTTCGTCCCACGGCTGGACCGGCTTCAGGCCGTTCTTGATCATCGCCTTGGCCGCGTCGACCAGCTTGTCGGCATCGACGACTTCATGCACCAGGCCAAGCGCCTTGGCGCGGGCTGCCGTCAGCGACGAGCCTGTCGTCATCATCTGCAGCGCGTCCTGCGCATTGGTCAGGCGCGGCACGCGCTGGGTGCCGCCGGCGCCCGGGAAAATGCCGACCTTGACTTCCGGCAGCGCGATCTTGACCGACTTGGAATTCGACGCGACACGGCCGTGGCAGGCGAGCGAAAGCTCGAAGGCGCCGCCCATGCAGGTGCCGTTGATCGCCGATACCCATGGCTTGCCCGAGGTTTCGAGCTTGCGGAAGAGCCCGGTCATGCGGCCAACGAGGTCGAAGAGCTTCTGGGCGGCGTTATCCGGATCCTTCTTCTTTTCTTCCTGCTGGAAGGTGAACATCGACTTGATCATCGAAAGGTCGGCGCCGCCGGAGAAGCTCGACTTGCCGGACGTAAAGACGACGCCCTTGACCGCTGCGTCGGCCGTGGTCTGGTCGACGATGGCGTTGAGCTCTTCCATCACCTCCTGAGTGAAGACGTTCATCGACTTCTCAGGCATGTCCCAGGTGACGAGCGCGATGCCGTCAGCGTCGGTCTCGATCTTGAAATTGGTGTAATTCGTCATGGTTCTCCCCCTCAGTAGAGAATGGGTTCGATCTGCAGCGAGACGTTCGATCCGCCGCTGTAACGTTGCTTGCTGGTGTTGGTGGCGATCAGCCGGCCGTCGCGCTCGACGCGGATGGTGAAGCCCGCGTCGACAGCCTTGTCGAGTTCGGGCTTCGGCACCTGCAGCACGAAGGGCACGCGGGTGGCCTTGCCGTCGCTGACAACCGAAGTCTCGGCGATCAGCTTGGCGGCGACGTCCATCACGCCCTGCTCTTCGAGCCGGATCGTGACGGTGCCGGCCGGAACCGGGCCGCTCGCGACATTGGAGATCGCACCGGTGAGCGTGAAGCTGTCGCCGCCTTCCTCCTCGTCGGAGACGCAGCCCGCGGCTGCAAGCAGCCCCAGGCCCATCACTCCGAGAAGGGTGCGGCGCATCACGTCCATCGTCAGACCCTTTCGATGATCGTGGCCGTGCCCATGCCGGCGCCGATGCAGAGCGTGACGAGCGCGGTGTTGAGATCGCGGCGCTCCAGTTCGTCGAGCACGGTGCCGAGGATCATCGCGCCGGTTGCGCCGAGCGGATGGCCCATGGCGATCGCGCCGCCGTTGACGTTGATCTTGTCGTGCGGGATGTCGAAGGCCTGCATGTAGCGCAGCACGACGGCCGCGAAGGCTTCGTTGAGCTCGAAGAGGTCGATGTCCGACAGCTTCATGTCGGCGCGCTTCAGAAGCTTCTCGGTGACGTCGACCGGGCCGGTCAGCATCAGCGCCGGATCGGAGCCGATGTTGGCGAAGGCGCGGATGCGGGCGCGCGGCTTCAGGCCCATGCTTTCGCCGCCGGCCTTGGAGCCGAGCAACACGGCAGCAGCGCCATCGACGATGCCCGAGGAGTTGCCGGCGTGGTGCACGTAGTTGATCTTTTCAATTTCAGGATGCGCCTGGATGCCGACGGCTTCGAAGCCGCCCATTTCGCCCGGCATCTGGAACGACGGGTTGAGCGAGGCGAGCGCCTGCATGTCGGTGCCCGGACGCATGTGCTCGTCGCGGTCGAGGATGGTCAGGCCGTTCTGGTCCTTGAAGGGCACGACGGACTTCTTGAAGTAGCCCTGTTCCCAGGCGTGCGCCGCACGCTTCTGGCTTTCGACCGCATAGGCGTCGACGTCGTCGCGGCTAAAACCGTACTTGGTGGCGATCAGGTCGGCCGAAACGCCCTGCGGCATGAAGAAGGCCGGCAGGTTGACCGAGGGGTCCATGAACCAGGCGCCGCCCGACATGCCGAGGCCGACGCGCGACATCGATTCAACGCCGCCGGCAATCACGATGTCGTCGGCGCCTTGGGCGATCTTGGCTGCGCCAAAGTTGACGGCGTCGAGGCCGGAGGCGCAGAAGCGTGAAATCTGCATGCCAGGCGCACGGGTCGAATAACCGGCTTCGAAGGCGGCAGCCTTCGGGATCACCGCGCCTGCGTCCATCACAGGATCGACGCAACCCATGATGATGTCGTCCACGGTCGAGGTGTCGAGGTCGTTGCGGTCACGCACCGCTTCCAGCATCTTGGCTGCCAGGCGAACGGACGGCACTTCGTGCAGCGATCCGTCCTTCTTGCCACGGCCGCGCGGTGTGCGCACGTGGTCGTAAACGAAGACTTTCGTCATGTCTCATCTCCCTTTCGGCAGCACCGTCAGGTGCTGCCCGTCAAAACATTTTAGATCGAACCCGCGGCGGGATTAGAAAGCGGCCGCATCAAGCGCCATCAGCGTGTCGGCGCCGGTTTCGATGCGGGCCTTGCGCAGGGCCGTTTCCGGCAGGATCCTTTCCATGAAGAAGGTCGCGGTGATCAGCTTGTTCTTCAGATAGTCTGCGCGCGCCGTTTCGCCAGAGGCAAGCTTTTCCTCGGCGGTCTTGGCGATCTTCGCCCACATGTAACCAAGGACGACGAGACCGAAGAGGTGCATGTAGTCGGTCGAGCCGGCGCCGGCATTGTCGGGCTTGGCCATCGCGTTCTGCATGAACCACATGGTGGCCGCCTGCAGGTCGTTGAGGCCCTTCTTCAGCGCCTTGGTATAGGCGGCGAGCTTTTCGTTGCTGCGGTTTTCCTCGCAGAAATCGCCGATCTCCTTGAACAGCGCCATGACGGCGCGGCCGCCGTTGAGGCCTAGCTTGCGGCCAACGAGGTCGAGCGCCTGGATGCCGTTGGCGCCTTCATAGATCATCGCTATGCGGGCATCGCGGACATACTGGCTCATGCCGTGTTCTTCGATGTAGCCGTGACCGCCGAACATCTGCTGCGCCATGACGGCATGGTCGAAGCCCTTGTCGGTAAGTACGCCCTTCAGGATCGGCGTCATCAGGCCGAGGACGTCGTCGGCCGTCTGGCGGTCGGCATCATTGTCGGAGCGGTGGGCGATGTCGGACTTGAGCGCGGTCCAGAGCGTGAAGGCGCGGCCGGCTTCGTTGAAGGCCTTGATCGTCATCAGGGTGCGGCGCACGTCCGGATGCACGATGATCGGGTCGGCCTTCTTGTCCGGCGCCTTCGGGCCGGAGAGCGAACGGCCCTGGATGCGGTCGCGCGCATAGTTGGCGGCATTCTGGTAGGCGATTTCGGCAATCGAAAGGCCCTGCAGGCCGACGCCGAGGCGCGCCTCGTTCATCATCACGAACATGGCGTTGAGGCCCTTGTTCTCCGTGCCGATGAGATAGCCTTCGGCCTCGTCATAGTTCATGACGCAGGTCGAGTTGCCGTGGATGCCCATCTTGTGTTCGATCGCGCCGCAAGAAACGCCGTTGCGTTCGCCCGGCTCGCCGGCGGCATCAAGCTTGAACTTCGGTACGATGAACAGTGAAATGCCCTTCACACCCTCGGGCGCGCCCTCAATGCGGGCGAGCACCAGATGGATGATGTTGTCCGACATGTCGTGTTCGCCGGCAGAGATGAAGATCTTCTGGCCGGAGATCTTGTAAGCGCCGTTGCCGGTGGGCACTGCCTTCGTGCGCAGGAGGCCGAGGTCCGTCCCGCAATGCGGCTCGGTGAGATTCATCGTTCCGGTCCAGGTGCCGGCAACCATCTTCGGCAGGTAGGCCTGCTTCTGCTCGTCCGTGCCATGCACGAGGATCGCGGCGATCGCGCCCTGGGTGAGGCCCGGATACATGGTCAGTGCCATGTTGGCCGACGACATGTATTCGCCGACGGCGGTGTGCAGCGTATAGGGCAGGCCCTGGCCACCGAATTCTTCGGGCACGGCAAGGCCAAGCCAGCCGCCTTCGCGGTAGAGGTCGAAGGCTTCCTTGAAGCCCTTCGGCACGCTGACCGAACCGTCGTCGCGACGCTTGCAGCCTTCCTGGTCGCCGGAAAGGTTGACCGGAAACAGAGCTTCTTCGGCAAGCTTGGCAGCTTCGCCGACGATCGCTTCGATCATGTCGGGCGTCGCATCGGCAAATCCGGGCAGGTTGTTGTAGCGCTCGATGCCGAGCACGTCGTTCAGGATGAAGAGGGTATCGTCGACCGGAGCCTTGTAGATGGGCATTCTTTCCTCGCCTTTGGTGCTTCGGGCTGCCGTCTCTCGTCGTCGACGCCCGGTTGCAGGATGCCGGATGCGCCGCCATCCTCATTGATTCCAGGGCATCGTCTCCCTCCCGTGCTTCCACGGGACAGCGGGATGCTCCGGGGCGGTCTCGCATCGTTGGCCGGATGCTACAAAATTTTGACGTTTGCGTAAACGTCAAAAATTGCGTGTCGTGCAGTTTGGTGGCGTGTGGGGGAGGTCGGCGGCACCGCGGCGCCTCAACTTCGCACGATCCTGCCAAATCGTTAAAAAATCATCCGCAGGTTAACCGCTTGTTTACCACGTTTCGTGAAAGGTGCGTGTTGAGATGGTCAAAGCTGCAACCTGTCCTGGCGTCGCATCGTTGTAGTTTTGCCCGCGTCGGAAGCGCCACAGGGGTGAAGAAAGCAGTTTTCTTCCGTGACGACTTTCGAGATGGCCGACGACAGGGGCGAAGAACAACATGAGCGGATTGCGATCAAATCCTCAGCGCGCAGGCAGCCAGTCCTATAGCGAGCGGCCGTCGCTCGACGCCTTGAACCGCACCATCGAAGGACTGGAGGCGCGGATCGAAGGCCTGATGAGCGGCACGGCCCGCGACCCGGCGCCAAGGCCGCCCGAGCGCCAGCCCGCCCGCGAACCCGTGCGGGAAACGGCCTCGCCCCGCGATGCCGTCGCCGAAATCATGCAGCGCCAGCGCAGCCTCAGCACCTCGCGCGAGCGCCCGACGCTTCGCGACCGGATGCCGCAGCGCGAGCCGGAACGTTATGCCCCCGAACGCCCCGTCTCCGAGCGCTTCGTCGAAGAGCCGCGCCAGCAACCGCTTCACAGCCAACCTCCGCGGCCCGCCTCCGCGGTCAACGATATCGCCGAAGCGCTTGTCGGTTTGCGCCAGGACCTGAAGCGCGACATCACTGACGGCCTGACGCGCGAGATGAATTCGCTGCGCTCCGAAATTCGCGGCATCAAGGCGCAGGCGCAGGATCACAGCTTTGCCGAAGACGTGCGCGGCGACATGCAGCGCCTTGCCGAAAGCATCCAGCATCTCGGCCGCCAGGCATCGCCCGCCCAGGCCGATGCGCTGCGCGGCGATTTTGACGACCTGCGCGCGATGATCGACGGTCTCGCGCGCGAAGACAGCATGCGCCGGATGGAAAACCGCTGGAGCGGTGTCGAAGACCGGTTGATCGCCTTTGATCAGAACCGCGACGACGAACTGGTCGCGCTCGCCTATCGCCTGGACGAAATCAAGTCGCAGATCGGCTCGCTCCAGGGAAGCTCCGCCGTCGACGCGCTGGAAGACAAGCTGATCGCCGTCGCCCAGGCGATCGAAATGCTCGGTCGCCAGATCCAGCCGGACGATCGCCGCCTCGTCTCGCAGTTTGCCGATCTCGACAGCCGTCTCGACGAAATCAGCCGCGCCATCGCGGCCAACACTCGCACGACGTCCGGGCTGGATTCCGGCTTTGTCAATCGCCTGGAAAGCCGGCTTGGCGATCTCTCCCGCCAGATCGACAGCCTGTCGCGCCCGAACGACGGTGGGCTCGGTGCGCGCCTCGAAGCCTTGACCGTCCGGGTCGAGGATCTCGCCGGTGAAAAGGCGGCTGCCCGCTTGGAAGAGCGGCTGGACCAGCTGTCGCTGATGATGGAGCGCAGCAGCAGGACCGCGCAGTCAGACCTCAACGATTACCTGTCGGACATTTCCCGCAAGATCGAAGCTCTCGACCAGGGCAGCGTCAACGACGCGCTCGCCGAACGGTTGGACTATCTCGCCCGCCGGATCGACGAGCTTGACGCCCATGGCGCCCAGCCCGCGTCCGATCCGCGTTTCGACCGGCTGGAAGATCGCCTGGTCGGTATCGCGCAGCGTCTGGAAGAGACCTACGCCGCGCCGTTCGACGACCGCGCAGCACTTCAGAACCTTGAAGCCCAGATTGCCAACCTGTCGACGCTGGTCAGCCAGCCGCGGGCGGACGTCGCCCAAAGCGCCATGCCCGTCGACTACGAAAGCCGCATGACCGCGCTCGAGGACTATTTCTCGACCAGCGACGAGTACATCGTGGAAGCCGCGCGCCAGGCCGCCGAAGCTGTGATGGAAGCCTATTCCAAGAACGGCCCTTCGCAGGCCTCCGCCGGTGGCGATCTGGCAGCGATCTCGGCACTCGCCGAAGACTTAAGGACGCTTGAGGACTTGAGCCGTTCCAGCGAGGAGCGGACCGCGCGCACCTTCGAGGCGCTGCACGAAACGCTCGTCCACATTGCCGACAAGCTGGAGCGCATCGAAAACCGCGAGCCGGCAATGGCGGCGCAGCCTGCCATGGCGGTGGTGCGCGAAGCGGCTCAGATGCCGCGCGCCGCACAGCCGGAGTTCCACGACCCCTTCGGTGGCGGCGATCTTGATGATCGCTACGACGACCTGCAGCGCAATGTCCGTGCCCTCCAGGCAGAGGACCAGGCCGTCGCGGTTCAACCCGCCGAACCGGCAACAGCCCTTGCCGACGATGCGCAGATTTCGACCGTCGAACTCGAAGAAGAGCGCGAGCCGGCTGCCGCCGCCCGCACCGGCCTGCTCGCCGGCCTCACCCGGCGCTTTTCCGGCAAGCGCTCGGAACCGGCACCGGAACAGGCACGCAAGCTCGTCGAGCCGACCCCGTCGATCGATCCCTCCGAAATGCTCGCTCCGGAAGAAGCAAACCAGCTGCTCGAGCCGGGCTCCGGCGTTCCTGACGTGAAGAAGATCCTGGAACGCGTGCGCGCCGGGCAGATGAACAAGGCGGGCATCCAGCCGGCCGATGGCGACAAGTCGGATTTCATCGCTGCCGCCCGCCGCGCCGCCCAGCTTGCCGTCGAAGAGGCCGACACCCTCAACAAGACCGGCGACAGGGCCGCGACGTCCGGCATCGGCGGCGCCTTCGCCCGCCATCGCCGGCCGATCCTCATGGCCGTCGGCGCCGTCCTTTTGGCGATCATGTCCTACCCGCTGGTCAGCTCGATGCTGAACAAGGACGAGATGCCCGTCGAACCGGTCGCGGTCATCGAGCAGACGGTCACTCCGCAGGTAGCCGAGTTCAAGGCCGCCGACGACCATCTGGTGCAGGGCACGACCGTCGCGGCGCAGGAAGCACCGGTTACCGCGTCTGAGACGGCCGTTGCGACGCCGCTCGATTCCGTCGAAACGCCCGTGAAGCCTGCCGAGGCCTCGATCGCGGTGACGGCAACGACCGTGCCGACGACCACCTTTGCAACGCCCGAAGACAAGGCGCCGATGCTTGCGCCGGTCGCCGAAACGAAGACGCCGGTCACCGAGTTCCAGCCGGCTCCGGCCGCAGCGACGCCGGTGGCGAACGCTTCGCTTGCCAGCGCGCCGGCCGATGGCGCCGCGATGACGCCGGCGACGACAGCTGCTGCCGCTGTGCCCACCGACGTCGTGTTGCCGGAAGGTTTCGGTCCGGTCGCGCTGGTGACCGCGGCCAAGGGCGGCGACCCGCTCGCCTTCTACGAAATCGCCGTGCGCTTCACCGAGGGCCGTGGTGTTCAGGAAAACATGGCTGAAGCCGCCAAATGGTATCAGCGCGCCGCCGATGCCGGTGTCGTGCCGGCACAGTACCGCCTCGCGACCCTTTACGAGAAGGGCACCGGCGTGACGCGCGACGCGGCGAAGGCGAAGGCGCTCTATATCGCTTCCGCTGGCCAGGGCAACGCCAGCGCCATGCACAACCTCGCGGTGATGCTGGCAAGCGGCCGCGATGGCGCGCCTGACTTCAACGAGGCAACGAAGTGGTTTGCGAAGGCGGCCGAGCTCGGCATCCGCGACAGCCAGTTCAACCTTGCGGTTCTCTATGCCCGTGGCAACGGCGTGCCGCAGGACCTGACGGAATCCTACAAGTGGTTCTCGGCGGCTGCCCGCGAAGGCGATCTCGATGCCGGCGCCAAGCGCGACGAAGTTGCCAAGGCGATGAAGCCGGAGCAGCTCGAAAGCGCCAAGGCCAAGGCGGAAGCCTGGAAGGCTGAACCGGTCGACGCCAAGGCAAACAGCGTCGACGTTCCGGATGCCTGGGTTGGCCCGGCCAACAAGACCGCCAGCGTCGACATGAGCAAGGCGGTCCGCAACATCCAGGCGATCCTCAACAACAACGGCTTTGACGCTGGCAAGCCGGATGGCCAGATGGGCAAGAAGACCGTCGCCGCCATCAAGGCCTTCCAGAAGTCGGTCGGCCAGGAGCCGACGGGCGAAATCACCGAGCAGCTGGTCAAGGAATTGCTGAAACGCAATTCCTGACCCCTGGGCCTTGCGCCGTAATAAAGCCGCAGAGCCGGGCGACACGAGTTGCGGGTGGCGCAGCCATCCGCCATGTGGCTGAAAAGGTTGAAATCTCGGGCTGCTGCATAATTCCTTAATCGGAATCGGGCTAAGGAAGAGCCGATGCAGCAATCAAGGTCCGATTCGTGGCCTTGGCACGTCCTGGCGGAAGCGCAACGCTGCAGGAGTGCATGACGGAGGCCGCCTCGCCCTCGGGAGAGGTGCCGGCCCTTCGAATATTCCCTCAATCGTGGTGATTTGATTGCCACACTGACTGGTTCGCCCGCATCGCGGGCCGTTGGCATATCGAGGTCCCGGCGTGTCGATTTATCTGCCCATCGCAGAGTTGTCGGTGAACATACTCATCATTCTCGGTATGGGCGCCGCAGTCGGCTTTCTATCCGGCATGTTCGGCGTCGGTGGCGGGTTCCTGATCACCCCGCTCCTGATCTTCTACAATATTCCTCCCGTCGTAGCGGTAGCGACCGGTGCCAACCAGGTGGTGGCCTCGTCGATTTCGGGGGCGATCACGCATTTCCGGCGTGGCACGATCGACATCAAGCTCGGCACGGTGCTCTTATGCGGTGGTCTTGCCGGCGCTACCGTCGGCGTCTGGCTGTTCTCGCTGCTGCGTCGCCTCGGCCAGCTCGACCTGGTGATCTCGCTGCTTTACGTCGTGCTGCTCGGCACCGTTGGCGGCCTGATGCTTTGGGAGAGCGTCGTCGCCATGCGCAAGGCGGCCAAGAACCAGCAGACGACCTTGCGTCGCCCTGGCCAGCACAACTGGGTGCATGGCCTGCCCTTGAAGATGCGCTTCAAGAAATCGAAGATCTACCTGAGCGTCATCCCGGTTGTCGCCCTCGGCTTCTGCATCGGCATCCTGACCTCGGTCATGGGTGTCGGCGGCGGCTTCATCATGGTGCCGGCGATGATCTATCTCCTGCGCATCCCGACCAACGTCGTCGTCGGCACGTCGCTGTTCCAGATCATCTTCGTTTCGGCCTACACGGTCATCGTCCAGGCTTCGACCAACTACACCGTCGATATCGTGCTCGCCTTCGTACTGATGATCGCCGGTGTCATCGGTGCCCAATACGGCGTACGCGTCGGCCAGAAGCTGCGCGGCGAACAGCTGCGCGCATTGCTGGCCTTGCTTGTTCTTGCCGTCGGCATCCGTCTGGCAATCGAGCTCATCATTCCGCCGAAGGACGTCTATTCGGTCGTATCCGCGGGGTTCGGTTTCTGATGATCCGCCTCGCCCGCACAGCTCTCGCTCTCCTTGTTCTGGCTTTCGCCGCCCCGGCGCAGGCAGCCATCCAGGACGAGAATGCCGACTTCACCGAGAAGCTGGAGATCGGCATCTCCACCGACGAGATCGCCATCACTTCCGATTTCCGCGGCGCCGACCTGACGATCTTCGGCGCCGTCGACGGCTTCGATCAGGGCCTGCTGGCCCAGGGGCGCTACAACATCGTCGTCAGCCTCGAAGGGCCCAAGGACAACGCGACGGTGCGTAAGAAGGAGCGCGTCTTCGGCATCTGGGTGAACACCAGCTCCATGACCTTCGAGCTGGTGCCTGAATCCTATTCGCTGTCGTCGACGCGCGATATCGAGACGATCGCGCCGCCCGGCGAGATGGGCAACATGGGCATCGGCGTCGACCACATGCGGCTGGTGCCGCTCGGCTTCGTGGGTGACGGCAGCAATCTCGGCGAATTCCGCAACGCCTTCCGCCGCATCCGCGAGACCAGCGGCGTCTACGAGCGCGATCCCGGCGGCGTGCAGTTCATCAGCTCCAGCCTCTTCAAGGCCTCGGTGCGCTTGCCGGCCAACGTGCCGAACGGCGTGCATGTGGTTCGCGCCTATCTCTTCCGTGACGGCGTCTTCGTCGCCGCCAAGGCGCTGCCGCTGCGTGTCGTCAAGACCGGCCTGGAACAGTTCATCACCCAGGCGGCACACCAGCAGCCGCTGCTCTATGGTCTGATGGCTGTGCTGCTCGCCGTCATCACCGGCTGGGGCGCCAGCGTGATCTTCCGCAAGGAATAGTGACGGGCGATCTTCGCCGACGTTTCCTTTTGCGCGCCGGAGCGCTATGGAAAGGCATGCCGCATGCGTTTCATCAGCGCATGCCGTGGCAAATAAAAAACAGAGGAAGCTCGATGAAACCGATTTTTGTCCAGTTGCAGTGCGCTCCCGGCAAGACCTACGAGGTTGCCGACGAGATCTACCGCAAGGAGATCGTTTCGGAGATGTATTCGACGAGCGGCGATTACGACCTGATCATCAAGGTCTATATCGAAGAAGGCCAGGACATCGGCAAGTTCATCAACGACAACATTGCCACGGTGCCGGGCATCTCGCGCTCGCTGACGACGCTGACCTTCAACGCCTTCTGATTACCGGCGGATCCCCGGCGCGGGAGAGCCGCGCCGTTTTCCCCGCCCTCTTCAGGCGATGAGATTGGCGAAGCGAACCGAATAGATCCGGTCGCGCCCGAGCATATGGGCGACAAGCTTGCTGCGGTCGAAGAGGCCGGTCATCGCCCGGTGCCTGAGATCGAGCCCGCCAGTGGTGACCCCGAAAGCCGGCATCAGCATGCGCGTGCCATCGGTCGCAAAGCAAGCGCGGCGCACCGCTCTTTCCCGTCTTACCACCGTTGCAGCCGGATGCAGGTGCCCGGCGATCTCGCCGACGGCATCGCCGCGCTTCGGCTCGTGCCGGAAGGTCAGGCCCGCATGGCCAAGTTCGTCCATCGAGGCGCCCGGCAGCCCGAAAGCGCCGTCCGGGTCGTGGTTGCCGTTGATCCAGACCCATTCGCGCCCGTGCGCCATGGCGGCAATCATGTGCCGGAAATCATCGGGCATTGCCGCCGAACCGACGCGGTCATGGAAGTTGTCGCCGAGGCTGATGACGAACTTCGGGTCGTGCCGCGCGATCGCCGCTTCAAGCACACGCAGCGTCGCCAGCGTATCGTAAGGCGGCAAAAGCATGCCGCGGCGGGCAAAGGCGGAGCCTTTCTCCAGATGCAGGTCGGAGACGACCAGCGTGCCCGTCTCCGGCAAGTAGAGGCTACCGAGCGGATCGCAGATCGCGATGACGCCGTTGACGATTGTCTGGGCATGGAGGAGGGGGGCAGTCGTCTGAGCCGAGAGGGCGTGGGCGAGGCGGTGCATGGTCACGGTCTCGCACATTGTGTTGCGAGGATAATACCCCCCTCTGGCCGGCGGGCCAGAGGGGGGGAACCCGCCGACATCGACAGACTGCTCATTCTCGAAACCATTTTCCTATCAATCCACATCCAGACCGCCCATCGCCTCGTGGATCAGGTCGTCGGCGGCTTCCGAAAGCAGGAAGTCCTGCGCTTCGCCCTGGACCATTTCCTTGCCGATCTCCAACATGACGGGCACCGCCAGCGGCGAGATCCGGTCGAGCCGTCGATGCGTGATGTGGCCCTTGATTCGCTTCAGCATATCCCCGAGGCGGGCGATGTCCAAAAGCCCCGTCGCCGCATCGTTGCGGGTCGCTTCGAGCAGGAGGTGATCCGGCTCGTGCGCGTGCAATACGTCGTAAATGAGGTCGGCCGAGACCGTCACCTGCCGGCCGGTCTTTTCCTTGCCGGGATGGCGCTGGTCGATGAGGCCGGCGATGACGGCGCAGTTGCGGAAGGTCCGTTTGAGCAGGAAGGATTCGTTGAGCCAGGCTTCGAGGTCGTCGCCGAGCATGTCCTCGTCGAAGAGATCGGCAAGCGCGCCGCGCCTGAGCTCGAAGGTGGCCCCGAGGTCGTCGAGCGCCCAGACCGCTAGCGAGTAATCGGTGGCGACGAAACCGAGCGGTTTCAGCCCGGCGCGATCGAGCCGGCGGGTAAGCAGCATGCCGAGCGTCTGGTGCGCCAACCGCCCTTCGAAGGCATAGATGACCATGTAATGGCGGCTGCCGCGCGGAAAGGTCTCGATCAGAAGCTCGTCCTCGCGCGGCAGCATCGAGACGTCCTTCTGCAAGGACAGCCAGTCGCGCACCTGTTCCGGCAGCGCTGCCCGGCGCGCCGGATCGGCAAGCATCCTGCGGACCTGCTCGGCGAGGTAAGTCGAGAGTGGGAACTTGCCGCCGGCATAGCTCGGCACCTTGGGATCGAAGGTAAAGGCCTGGCTGACCAGGCACTCGTTTTCGCGGATGCCCTCGAAACGCAGCACCTTGCCGGAGAACATGAAGGTGTCGCCCTGGGAGAGCATTTCGAGAAAATATTCCTCGACCTTGCCGAGCGGCATGCCGCCGCGGCCAAGCGAGCCGCGCGCGTTGCGCTTGACCAAACGCACGTTGAGCATCGGCGATTCGACGATGGTGCCGACGTTCAGCCGGTACTGTTGCGCCACCAGCGGATTGGAGACGCGATAGAGCCCGTCCTTGGTCTTGCGGATGCGGGCATAGCGCTCGTAGGTCTTCAGCGCATAGCCGCCGGTCGCAACGAAATCGATGACGCGCTCGAAGGTCTCCCAGGCGAGCGTCGCATAAGGCGAGGCGGTGGTGATTTCATCGAACAATGCGAGCGGATCGAAAGGCGCGGCGCAAGCCATGCCGAGCACGTGCTGGGCGAGCACGTCGAGAGCGCCCTTGCCGACGGGTGGCGTGTCCTGCGCGCCGATATAGTTGGCGTCGAGTGCGGCTTGGCATTCCATCACCTCGAAGCGGTTGGCCGGCACCAGGATCGCCTTCGACGGTTCGTCCATGCGGTGGTTGGCGCGGCCGATGCGCTGGGCAAGGCGACTCGTGCCCTTCGGTGCGCCCACATGCACGACGAGATCGACATCGCCCCAGTCGATGCCGAGGTCGAGCGTCGAGGTCGCAACGACCGCCCGAAGGCGGTTCTCCGCCATCGCCGCCTCGACTTTGCGGCGCTGGGCGACGTCGAGCGAACCGTGATGCAGCGCGATCGGCAGGTTGTCGTCGTTGATCGTCCAGAGCTCCTGGAAGAGCAGCTCCGCCTGGCTGCGGGTGTTGACGAAGAGCAGGGTGGTGCCGTGCTCCTTGATCGCTTCGTAGACATCGGCGATGGCGTAGCGTGCCGAGTGCCCGGCCCAGGGCACATGCTCCTCGGTCTTCAGAATGGAGATCTGCGGCTTGGCCCCGCCCTGGACCTGGACGAGACCGGCATGGTTGTGCGCGTCCGGCTCTTGCGGCGCCAGCCAACGCTGCAGATCCATCGGGTCAGCGACCGTTGCCGAAAGGCCGATCGTCTGCAGGCCGGGCGCCAGCCGGCGCAGCCGCGCCAGACCGAGGGAGAGAAGATGGCCGCGTTTGGAGGTGACGAGCGAATGCAGCTCGTCAAAGACGACGTAGCGCAGGTCCTTGAAGAAGCGTTGCGCCTCGCTGTTGGCGAGCAGCAGCGCGAGTTGCTCCGGCGTCGTCAGCAGGATGTCGGGCGGATTGAGTTTTTGTCGCTGACGCTTGGCGGTCGGCGTATCGCCGGTACGGTTTTCGACGCGCACAGGCAGTCCCATTTCGCCGACCGGTTTCATCAGGTTGCGCTCGATATCGACGGCGAGCGCCTTCAGAGGCGAGATGTAGAGCGTGTGGATGCCGACGAAGGCTGCGCCCGGCGGGATCTTGCCGCGCCGGGTGAGATCGACCAGCGAAGGCAGGAAGCCGGCGAGCGTCTTGCCGGCGCCGGTCGGAGCGATCAGCAGCGTGCTTTCCCCGGCCTCGGCGCGGGCGAGCAGCTCCAGCTGGTGCGCACGCGGCCGCCAGCCCTTCTCGCCGAACCAGCGCAGAAAGGGAGCGGGCAGGGTCAGGGCATCGCCCTGCGGCTCTCTGGAATCGATCCTGTTCACGGAGAACAAAGGTAGATCAAATCCGCCAAAAGAGAAGCCTGTCCGATGGGTGCAATCACAGGCATTGACTCTCGGCTTAATCATAGATAAAAATTATCCACGATTAAGGAGGTGCCCATGAAACTCGGTGACGGGGTCGAGCAGGCCATTCACAGCGTGACGATGCTGAGCTGTCTTCAGCCCGGCAGCACCCTGTCGGCGGCCGCTCTTGCCGAGTTCCATGGCGTCTCTACGAGCTATCTCTTGAAGCACCTGCAGGCGATGTCCGGTGCCGGACTGCTGGAGGCGGTTCCGGGTCCTAAGGGCGGTTACCGGCTCGCGAAGACGCCGGAGAAGATTACCTTGCTCGATATCGTGCTTGCGGTCGAAGGCCCGGAGCCGGCGTTCCGGTGCAACGAGATCCGGCTGCGCGGTCCCAATCCCTATGCCTGCAAGCCGACCGCGCCCTGCACCATCAATGTTGCGATGCTGAGAGCCGAGCAGGCCTACCGCACCGAACTCAGGCGCGTGACCATCGCCAGCATCCTGGATGACCTCAACGCCAAGGATGACGGCAGCGTATGGGCGCGAACCGAAGCCTTTCTGGCGATCAACGAGCGCAAATCGTCCGCCAGCGCCTGACCCCCATCAACCCGTTAAGCCCAAGGAGAGTCCATGCAGCCGCGTTTCAACTTCGTTCAAGCCGCTCCCGATGCCTACAAGGCCGCGGCCGCCTTCGACAGCTACATCGTCAAGGAATCCGGCCTGGAGCCGCGCCTGATCCACCTGATCAAGCTGCGCGCCTCGCAGATCAACGGCTGCGCCTATTGCATCGACATGCATGTGAAAGAGGCGCGCCACACCGGTATGAGCGAGCAGTGGATTCACCTGATCTGCGCCTGGCGGGAATCGCCGATCTATGACGCGCGTGAGCGCGCCGTGCTCGCGTGGACGGAATCGCTGACCAACCTTGCCCAGACCGGCGCACCCGAGGCGGATTTCGAGCCGCTGCGCGCGCACTTCAGCGAGGCTGAAATCACCAAGATCACCATGGCGATCGGCGTCATCAATGTCTGGAACCGTGTCGCTGTCGGCCTGCGCTCGCAGCATCCGGTCGATCAGCCGGTCAAGGCCGCCTGATTTCGCGTGAGGAACTTCCAGCTAGCCCCGAGGTCCGCTTCGGGGCTAGCTGCTCTGCATCCTAGAGCATCCGCGTTCAGATGAACGCACGGCGTTCTAGAGCGCGATGTAACGATCGGCGCGGTGGTTGATGGCCACGAACAGGTTCAAGACGACGGCACCGAGTACCGACCAGGCAACGACTGTGGGCGAGGTCACGCCGAAGGCGAAGACGAGCACGACCATGTCGATCGCAAGCTGTACGAGGCCGGCGCGAATGCCGAAGCGCTCCTGCAGATAGATGCCGAGAATACCGACGCCGCCGAGGCTGGCGCGGTGGCGGTAGAGCGCAAGCAGGCCGTAGCCGAGCAGAAGTCCGCCGAGCAGGGCCGCCCAGGCTGGCTGGATCGTGCCGATCTGGAAGAGGCGCGACTGGATGTCTGTCAGGAACGAGGTCACGCCGATGGCGATGAAGGTTTTGACCGTGAAGGCCGGGCCCAGCCGCTTCAGCGAAAGATAGAAGAACGGCAGGTTGAGCAGGAAGAAGGCGAGGCCGAAATTGATGCCGAAAGCATAGTGCAAGAGGAAGGCGACGCCCGCCGTGCTGCCGGTCAAAAGGCCGGCGCTTGCGAGGAAATAGAGGCCGAGCGCCGCAATCAGGCTGCCGGTAAAGATGCCCTGCAGGTCCTCGACGGCGGAGTGCCGCGTCGGGCTGGTGTTCCAGAGACCGAAAACGCTGCTGATCTGGGCCATGGCAAATCCTCGATTGCGATGGCTTGAGCAATGCTGCAATGCACAACAACAATCAAGAAAAATATGTCAGTTATGCTGACCTATTTTTGCGACTCTGCCTTGCGTTTTATGCAGGCTTGCGCGCCAGGAACAGGATGCCGAAGACTGGCTCTCCCGCATCCATGCGGATGACCGTGTGCTCCATGGCCACAAGCTCCAGTCCATGCGTTGCGCAGAGGCCGCGGACATAGGTCTCGCTGTGAGCGTAGCGCAGCGACGGCCGCAGCAGGAATTCCTCCCCCTCGCCGGCGTCCTCTACCGAGAACGCAAAATGGCCCTGAGGGGTGAGCAGGCGCGTGGTGATGTCGAAGACACTGTCGAGATTGCCGAGATACATGAGCACGTCGGCGGCGCTGACGAGATCGGCTCGGGCGGTGGCGAAGTTGCCGAAGATGCCGGAAACCTCCGGCGAAAGAGAGAGATCGGCGCGGGCCAGCCGATCGTAGGTGGATTTCGCCTCGGCCTTGGCGAGCATATTGATGGAGATGTCGAAACCTTCGAGGAACTGTGCCTGATCCCGGATGCGCTCGCCGAAGAGGCCGGTGCCGCAGCCGAGATCCGTCACATGCTCGAAGATGAGGCCTCCCGTGTGGCTTTGCCCGATATGACTTTGAATGAGGGCTGCGAGTTTCTGCGGCACGGTGTAGCCGAGCTTTTCCACCAGGGCCTTGTCGAAGCGATCGGCATAGTCGTCGAAGAGGCGCTCGACATAGAGGCTCGGGGGCTGTTCGGGCATGGCCGCAGCGCCAAGCAGAGCCAGTTTGAGGCCGGCGCCGAAGATATCCTGGGGGCTGAGCGCCAGCGTTTTCCTCAGCGCTTCGATCGCCGCCTCTTTCCGGCCAGATTTTTCTTCATAGTCCGCGAGCCGAAACCAGCCGGCTGCCCAGTTGGGTGCCTGTTCCAGCGCTTGCGCCATGAGTTCGGCCGCACTTGCGGGCTCGCCGCCCTCGGCAAGCATTTTTGCGTAGTCGGCGCGGCGGTCGGCGATCAGGTCGCCGGAGGAGAGCTGGTTGAGCGTCATCAATGTGAGATGTTGGTTGCGATTAGCGCTTCTGACGCCGGATGCCGCAAAATACAAGCGGAATCTGGCGCGATCGGAAGCGCGGGCCGTGCCCACCGGGGCCGGTGACTTGCGACGCTGCCGATCGCGGCTTATGTGAAGACAAACAGGAGAAGTTCGCTGATGTCGGACGGAATGAACAGATTCTTGGGTGACTCGCCGCTGCGTGTGCTGGTCAAGCTCATCGTGGTGTCGATCCTCGTCGGCTTCGTGATGAGGATGTTCGGCTGGTATCCGACCGATATCTACTTCGCCGTCCGCAACTTCCTGCTCGACCTCTGGTACACCGGCTTTGCAGCGCTTGGTCGGGTGGGCGACTATCTGCTGCTCGGCGCCGTGATCGTCGTGCCGGCCTTCGTCATCCTGCGCGTCCTGAACTTTCGGCGTTGACGATGCAGGACCGCCTTCTTCTGATCGAACGCCGCGGCCTGCTGCGTGCGACCGCCATCCTCTCGCTCGGCGCACTTGCCGGCTGCACGACGTCCAAGGTGCTGATGCCCGAAAGCGGCACCGGCAGCGACCAGACCGCAGCGAGCCTCGGTTATGTCAACAAGCTGCGCAAGGGCAAGGGCCTGACCGAGCTCGTCGCCGACCATGCGGCGTCCGTCGCTGCGATGAACCAGGCGGCGCGCATGGCCAAGGCCGGCAAGATGCAGCACCTGATCGGCTGGAACGACAGTTTCTACGACCGCATGAAGGGCCAGGGCGTGACGCTTCCGGCCGCCGAAAACATCGCCGTGGGCCAGGACGATGCCGCACGCGCCTATGACGCTTGGTACAGGTCGCCCAAGCATCTCGAAAACATGCTCGGCAATTACCGTGGCCTGGGCGTTGCCGTCGCGCAGAACGCAGCCTCCGGCAACCGTCCGTTCTGGGCGATGGTACTTTCGGGCTGATAGCGTCCGCATTCGTATGGAACTGCGCCCCTCATCCCCTGCCCGGACAATCTCCCCGCAGGCGGGGAGAAGGAGGCTTGCCGCGCCCTTCCAATTCACTGTGACTGATATCCGGACTTTCCTTCGATCGATGCCGGGGGTGACGTTGCGTTCGCCACGTCCTCTCTCCCCGCTTGCGGGGGAGAGGGCTAGGGTGAGGGGCTCTTGCCGCATTGGGACGTTTTCGCCGAGCTGCACGACGCGCTTGCATCCCCCCATGCTCATTCCCTAAAACGGTCATCTCTCACCTACCACGCCCGGACCGTTCGATGACCGCCTCTTCCGCC
This sequence comes from Ensifer sp. ENS08, assembly GCF_014852195.1. Classification (NCBI taxonomy): domain Bacteria; kingdom Pseudomonadati; phylum Pseudomonadota; class Alphaproteobacteria; order Hyphomicrobiales; family Rhizobiaceae; genus Ensifer; species Ensifer sp. ENS08. The sequence goes on along the minus strand of NZ_JACVBF010000001.1, from coordinate 645,104 downwards.
TCGCCGAGCGACGCTGCCGGCCCGTTCCATGTCACCCATCGGCTGATCCTGGCGATCGCGTTGCCGATGACGCTCGGCTTCCTGACCACGCCCTTGCTAGGCCTCGTCGATACCGCCGTTGTCGGCCGCATGGGGCAGGCAACCTTGCTGGCGGGCCTTGCCGTCGGCGCCATCCTGTTCGACCTGATCTTCACCAGCTTCAACTTCCTGCGGGCAGCGACCACGGGCCTGGTTGCTCAGGCCTATGGCCGCGGCGACCGGCGCGAGCAGCAGGCGGTGTTCTGGCGATCGCTGATCATCGCGCTCGTTTGCGGCACGATCAGCCTGCTCGTTTCGCCGGTGCTTTTGTCCGGCGGCCTCTGGCTGATGGGACCGGAGCCTGAAGTGGCTGATGTCACCAGCACCTACTTTCTCTGTCGCATCCTTTCGGCACCGGCGGCGCTTGCCAACTACGCCATCCTTGGCTTCGTGCTCGGCCGCGGCGAAGGCACCATCGGGTTGATGCTGCAGACGCTGATCAACGGCATCAACATCGTGCTGTCGATCCTGCTCGGCCTGGTGTTCGGCTGGGGTGTTATGGGGGTGGCGCTGGCGACCGTTACCGGCGAGGTGATCGGGTCTCTCGCCGGATTTGCCATCGTCTATGGCCGTTTCGACAGAAAGGATGCGCCAAGCTGGGCCGAGATCTTCGATCGCGAGCGGCTGAAGCCGCTTTTCGGCCTCAACCGCGACATCATGATCCGCTCGTTCCTGCTTCTGGCCGCCTTCACGCTGATGACCCGCATCGGCGCCGCCTTCGGGCCTGTGACGCTTGCCGCCAATGCGGTGCTGATGACGATCTTCCTCGTTGCCGGCTACTATCTCGACGGCCTTGCCAATGCGGCGGAACAGCTCATCGGCCGCTCGATCGGCGCCCGTTACCGCCCGGCCTTCGACCGTGCGCTGCGGCTGACGGCGGCCTGGTCGCTGGGGCTTGCACTGGTGACGACCGTTGCCTTCCTGCTGTTCGGCGGCAGGCTCATCGATCTTCTGACGACGGCCCCGGATGTTCGCGCGGCGGCTTACGAATATCTGCCCTGGGCGGCAGTGACGGCGATGACCGGCGCGCTCGCCTTCCTGATGGACGGCGTCTTCATCGGCGCCACCTGGTCGCGCGAGATGCGCAACATGATGCTGGCGGCCTTTGTCGGTTATGCCGCAGCGCTCGCCGTGCTGGTCCCCGCCTTCGGCAATCATGGCCTGTGGGCGGGGCTCAACCTGTTCCTGTTGATGCGCGGGCTGTTCCTCTTGTCGCGGATCCCGATGAAGGCGCGTCAGACGTTCCTGCCGGCCCAGTAGTCGAGACGGCTGTCGCGGATATCGCGGATCGAGGTGAGACGCTCGCGCTCACAGAGATCCGAGAGGCCACGTACGATGCGGCCCGGCAGGGCAGGGCCCTCATAGACCATGCAGGAATAGAGCTGAACCAGATCGGCGCCGGCGCGGATCTTTTCGGCCGCGGTTTCGGCCGAGCTGACGCCGCCAACGCCGATGATCGGCAGCTTCGGGCCGACACGCTTGCGCATGCGGGCAAGCACCGCCGTGGACTTTTCAAACAGTGGCTTGCCCGAGAGGCCACCGGACTCCTTCGCTTGGGCCTGATCCTTGAGGCCGTCGCGCGAAAGCGTCGTGTTGGAGACGATCAGGCCGTCGAGATTGTGTGCCAGCACTTCGGCAGCGATATCGTCCATGCCTTCTTCGGTGAGATCGGGCGCAATCTTCAGGAAGACGGGAACACGGCGATTGCTGCGCAGCGCCTCTTCGTCGCGCGCGGCAAGCACCGCCGACAACAGGGCGGCGAGGCTTTCGCGCGCCTGCAGGTCGCGCAGACCCGGCGTGTTCGGCGAGGAGATGTTGGCGGTGAAATAGCGGGCGACCGAGTAGAACGTATGGATGCCGCTGACATAGTCGGCGATGCGGTCGGCGCTGTCCTTGTTGGCGCCGATATTGACGCCGATCAGCGCATCGCGCGAACAGGCCTTCAGCCGCGCCAGCGCTGCGCCATGGCCTTCATTGTTGAAGCCGAGGCGATTGATCACCGCTTCGTCCTCGACCAGGCGGAAAATGCGCGGCTTGTCGTTGCCTGCCTGCGGCTTCGGCGTGACGGTGCCGATCTCGGTGAAACCGAAGCCGATCTTCAGAAGTGCTTCCGGCACCTCTGCATTCTTGTCGTAGCCGGCCGCCATGCCGATCGGGTTCGGAAAAACGATGCCAGCGACTGTCTGCGCAAGCCGCTTGTCGGCCTTGGCGGGACAGTTCGGCACGAGCCCGGTCTTCAGCGCCTTGATCGAAAGGCCGTGCGCGGCCTCCGGATCGAAGAGGAAAAGGCCGCGGCGGGCAAGGCTGGTCAGCGGATTCATGCATCAAGTTCCGGGAAGATATGCGCGCCGTCAGCGCCGAGCGGCAGGGGCTTTTCCCAGAGAACGGCCGACAGGAAGAGGGGGGCATAGAGATGTGGGAAGAGGGCGCCGCCGCGCGAGGGTTCATAGACCAGCTCTTCGCCAAGTGCGTCGCCGTCGACGGCGACCAGAAGCAGGCCTTCCTGTCCCTCGAAGTAGCGCGCTGCCGTCTCGACCACCTGTTCACCGGTCGAAAAATGGACGTAACCGTCGGCGAGATCGACCGGCGCGCCGTCGAAGCGCCCGCTGCGCTTGGCTTCCTGCCACAGCAATGCCGGAACGATTTTGTAGATGATGGAACTCATGGTGCCCGTCTGTCCCCGTAATCTTCTGTCGTGGCCTTGCCGTAAATATCGGCGATTGTCCATCGCAGAAGGACGACGATTCGCGCATAATCGGCGGTGAAGACCGATTACGCTCTTCTCGTTCGCGCACATGTGATGTTCCGACAAGGATCGTAACGGAGAAGATGTCATGAAAAACGCTGCTGCCATACTTCTGTTCGGTACCGGATTAGCTCTGGCCGGCGGCGCCAGCGCGCAGGATCCGTCCCCCGGACGCTACAGCATGCAGAAGTCCGACACCGGTATCGCCCGGCTCGATACCCAGACCGGCGAGGTATCGCTCTGCCAGGAGAAGGACGGCCAGTTGGTGTGCCGCATGGCCGCCGACGAGCGGGCCGCTTTTGAACAGGAGTTGGACCTCCTGACGAAGCGGGTCGATGCTTTGGAAAAGGCGGCCAAAGCCGGTGAAAGTGTCGCAAAACAGGACCTTCCGGCTGAGGAAGAGATTGACCGGGCAATGGGCATCATGGAAAGAATGATGCGTAGGTTCATGGATATCGTGAAGGATCTCGAAGGCAGCGACCCCGCTCAGGAGCCGCAGAAGACCTGAGTTTCCGGATCGGCCATGCGGGATGCGGATCGGCGCGTGGGGGCGTGCAGATTTCAGCCCGGGCTCTTGGGAGGGAGCAGCATGACACCGGACATGACCATCATCATCGCGGACGACCATCCGCTGTTTCGGGGCGCAATGCGCCAGGCACTGAGCGGCGTGGACGGCGCGCCCGCCATCGTCGAAGCCGGCGATTTCGCAGCCGCGCGCAAGGCGGCGGCCGACAACCCTGACGCCGATCTCATGCTGCTCGACCTGACCATGCCCGGCGTCAGCGGGCTTTCCGGTCTGATCGCACTTCGCGCCGAATTTCCGAGCCTGCCGGTCATGGTGGTTTCCGCCCATGACGACCCGGCGACGATCCATCGCGCGCTCGATCTCGGCGCGTCCGGCTTTCTTTCGAAATCGGCCGGCATCGAGGAAATCCGCGAGGGGATCGAGAAGGTGATGGCCGGCGAGGTCTTCGTTCCCGCGGGCTACGACCAGGCCCAGGAATACGAACCCGAGGTCGCCGATCTGCTCCAGCGCCTGCAGACCTTGACGCCGCAACAGTCCCGCGTCCTCAGCATGCTCGGCGAGGGCCTGCTCAACAAGCAGATCGCCTACGAACTCGGCGTCTCCGAGGCGACGATCAAGGCGCATGTCTCGGCGATCCTGCTAAAGCTCAATGTCGACAGCCGCACCCAGGCGGTCATCCAGCTTTCGAAGATCGGCACCGTCGCCGCCGCCTGATGCGGCCAGCCTTGGCTTTGTGATTTTTGCTCGTCCCAGGCGGCCCCACGACGTGGGAGCCGTTCATTCCGCAGCCGTTCGTGCCGCCGTCGAAAGTTGCGTCAGCCAGGCGCGCATCGCCGCCGGGCGCACCGGCTTGTTCTGGATCGCGATGCCGTCGCGTTCGGCCGCGGCGCGCACTTCCGGCGAGCGGTCAGCCGTCACGAGCAGCGCCGGCGTCGCTTCGCCGGTCGATGCCCGAATGCGGGCGACCGCCTCGATGCCGGTCCCGTCGTCGAGGTGATAATCGGCGATGACGGCGTGTGGCTTCTCGCCGGGCTCCACGCCGAATTCGGAACAGGCAGAAAGCGATTCCGCCGTACTGACGATACAGCCCCAACCTGACAGCAGCACCCGCATACCCTCGAGGATCCGCGGTTCGTTGTCGATGCAGAGCACCCGCAGGCCGTTCAGCGCCTCGCTTGCCTTGCTCTGCGGCACCGGACGGACAGCGACCCGTTCGCCGGCGCTGGCATCAAGCGGCAGGGTCACCTTGAAGCCCGTGCCCTTGCCGGGAGTCGATTGCAGGCTGACGGGATGGTTGAGCACGCGCGAGATGCGGTCGACGATCGAAAGGCCGAGCCCAAGACCGGACGCCGTGCGGGCGCCTTCGTCGAGCCGGGCGAATTCCTTGAAGACGGTGCGGAACTTCGACTGGGGAATGCCGATGCCGGAATCGAGCACTTCGATCGTCGCCATGGCGCCATGTCTGCGCACCCCGACGAGCACCTTGCCGGCCAGGGTGTATTTGATCGCGTTGGAGACCAGGTTCTGGACGACGCGGCGCAGCAGGTTCGGATCGCTGCGCACGACGAGCGATGTCGGCATGATAATGAGTTCGAGATCCTTGGCCCGCGCCATCGGGGCGAAATCGGTCTCGATCCTTCTGAGCAGCTCGTTGAGCGGAACGGACTGTATCCGCGCCTTCATGGCGCCGGTGTCGAGGCGCGATATGTCGAGCACGGCACCGAGGATGGCCTCGACCGATTCCAGCGAGGAATCGATGTTTTCGACCAGCGTGCTGTTGTCGGACTCGCCGAGCCGCTCGACGAGCGACGAGGAATAGAGGCGGGCGGCGTTCAGCGGCTGCAGGATATCGTGGCCGGCGGCGGCGAAGAACCGGGTCTTGCCGATATTGGCCTCTTCCGCGGCCGCGCGCGCCTCGGCGAGCTCCCGGTTCACCCGGGTCAATTCGCCGGTGCGCTCGGCCACGCGCAGTTCCAGTGTCTCGTTCGCCTGCTTCAGCGCCATGTCGGCGGCGACGCGCTGGGTGATGTCGGTATAGGTAGTGACGATGCCTTTGTCGGGCATGGCGTTGGTGCGCACTTCGATGATGCGCTCGCCGTTGCCCAGTTCGAGCAGGAAGGGTTTGTCGAGCGTCAGGAAGTTGGCGACCAGCCCCTTTTCCTGATCCTTGCGAATATCGCCGCGCTTGGTGAGGATCGAGACGATATCGGCAAGCGGGAAGCCGACCTGGCCGGCTGCCTCCGGCAGGTCGAGAAGCTGGCGGAAGCGCCGGTTCCAGATGATCAGGTTGTTGGCGTTGTCGAAGACGGCGATGCCCTGGTCCATCTGCGAGAGCGCAGTCTGCAGCATATCCTGATTGTATTGCAGCGCCTCACTCGCCTGGTCGAGCAGCCAGGCCGTCTCGGACGATGTGTCGTCGCCGCGCTGCAGCGCCAGCGACAGCACCAGCCGCGCCGAGGAGGAGCCGATGGCACTTCCGAGCAGTTGCTCGGAGAAATGCACCACGGCCATGTCGGCTGGCGCATTGTCGTCCAGCCAGCGGCCGGTCTGGCGCTCGTACGTATGGAACGAGCGCTGCATGCGCTCAGCACCCATGTAACGGGCGATCGTCGCCTTGAGGTCGCGCACCGTGACCTTGGTCTTGCGGCCGCGAAAGGCGCCTTCGGTTCGCGACCGCCGGGTGATGAACACGCCGGCCTGGAAGCGTTCGATCGGCTTCGGTGTGCGGGTCAGCGATCCGAGAACATAGGTGGCGCAGTTGACGAGCAGGCTGAGCGCCGTCGCGTTGACCAGCGGATCGGCGTTGGGGCCGGAGAAGAGGTCGGTGAACGGCAACAGGAAGCTTAAGATCGTCGTCGCCACATGGGAATTGTCGGGTCCGCCAAGGCTCGGCAGGAAGAGCAGATAGGCCCAGACGAGGAAGCCCGAGACCATGCCGGTGATCGCGCCGCGGGCATTGGCCTGTCGCCAGATGAGGCCGCCGAGCAGCGCCGGCGCCATCTGCGAGATGGCGACGAAAGACAGAAGGCCGAGCGAGGCGAGGCCGGCGCTGATATCGGCGGAGCGGTAGTAGCCATAGCCGAGCAACAACACCACGAAGATCGCCGAACGGCGAATGTTGAGCAGCGTTCCCGCGAGGTTTTCCTGCAAGCCGCCGCGCTGGCTGAGGTTGCGGCGCAGGAACACCGGCATGACGATATCGTTGGAGATCATGATCGACAGCGCCACGGATGCGACGATCACCATCGCGGTCGCTGCCGAAAAACCGCCGATGAAGGTGATCAGCGTCAGCACCGGCAGGCCGTTGGCGAGCGGCAAGGTCAGCAGGTAGAGATCCGCGTCGCCGGAACCAGAAAAGGTGAGGATGCCGGCTATCGCGATCGGCAGCACGAAGAGATTGATGCCGATCAGGTAGAGCGGAAAGAGGATGCCGGCGGTGCGAAGCTCGCCTTCGGTGCGGTTTTCGACGACCGTCACGTGGAACTGCCTGGGCAGCATGATGATCGCGAAAGCCGACGTGACGATCAACAGCACCCAACGGGCGATAGGGGTCTCGTAGGAGAGCGCCGACTGCACGGCGGGGCTCTCTGCAGCCAGCGACCACAGGTGAGCCGGTCCGTTGAAGATGACGAAGACGATGTAGAAGCCGGCGGTGACGAGCGCCACCAACTTGACCAGCGATTCCATCGCGATCGCAAGGATCAGGCCGTCCTGGTGCTCCGTTGCGTCCGTATGGCGCGTGCCGAAGACGATGGCGAAGCAGGCGAGAAACAATGTGACGAGCAGGGGAAGATCGACGTAGCTCTGCCCTGCGCCGATGCCGTAGTCGCTGGTGTTGATCATCGCTGCGACCGAGCTCGAAATCGCCTTCAGCTGCAGCGCGATATAGGGAATGGCGCCGACGAGCGAGATCAGCGCGACGATGGCTGCCACCGCCGGGTTCTTGCCGTAGCGGGCGGCGATGAAGTCGGCGACGGAGGTCAGCTTCTCGGTTTTGGCCAGCCGGATGATCTTGCGGATCAGCGGCATGCCGAGCGTGAACATCAGGATCGGGCCGATATAGATGCCGGTGAACTCGAGTCCGCGTTCGGCAGCAAGGCCGATGCCGCCGAAATAGGTCCAGGAGGTGCAATAGATGGCAAGGCTCAGCGCATAGACGAGCGGTCTGCCCTTCAGCGCAGCGCTGTTCCTCCTGGCCCGCCGGTCGCCATAGCTAGCCACTGCAAACAGCAGCAGCAGATAGGCGAAGGCCGAGGCAAAGATGACCGAACCCGAAAGCATGCCTCATTCCTCCAGGGCGGAGCATAGGACAAGTCCGCCGGGTTGAGAATTGCCTGCCGCATGAGTCTTAAGTTCAAGGCTCGACACGAGAAATCGGTGTACAGCACAGGCTGCCTTCCCGTTCCTGCTCCATCCGCTGCCAATTGACCAAAGGCAAAGAAAGGTTTTCTCGCTGCCCGCTTTGGTTTAGTTTCCGTAAACGCTTGCAGCGCGGGACAGCGCCGCCGGCCGTTTTCAAACGGGGATAATACGGAGAGATTTATGCTGAATGAGTTCAAGGAGTTTATTGCCCGCGGGAACGTGATGGATCTCGCGGTCGGTGTCATCATCGGCGCCGCCTTCAACAAGATCGTAACGTCGGTCGTCGAGGACCTGGTGATGCCAATCGTCGGTGCGCTGACCGGCGGCGGTTTCGATTTCTCCAATTATTTCCTGCCGCTCTCGGCGAACGTGACGGCGACGTCTCTCGCTGCCGCCCGTCAACAGGGTGCCGTCTTTGCCTATGGCAACTTCATCACCGTGCTCATCAACTTCCTGATCCTTGCCTGGATCATCTTCCTGATGATCAAGGCGGTGAATCGCATGCGCGCTTCGATGGAGAAGAAGAAGGACGAAGCACCGGCCGCGCCCCCGCCGGAAGACATTCTGCTTCTCGGTGAAATCCGCGACCTGCTGAAGCAGCGCGCGTGACTTTCCTCGCGGCCCTGGCTTCGCCGGGGCCGCGAAACATCACAAAAATCGATAAACCGGTCAGATAAAGTCGCGTGATCGCCTTGGCGAAAGCGGCTAGAAGCAACGGGCAAACTGGAGCGGTCGATACGCGCTCTAGTCCATTGGAATCTTTCACGATGATCTAAAGGCCGCGGCCTTTAACGTCGTGCATCCGGAGCCCGCCGATGACCATCCTCAGCACCATCAGTCCCCGTGCGCTTTCGGCACCCGAAAGCGGCATCGTCGAGGTGGTGAACTATGCCCGCGGGCGCGATGGCCTGATCCCGCTGTGGGTCGGAGAAGGCGACCTGCCGACGCCTGCCTTCATCAGCGACGTTGCGCGCGATGCGCTTGCCGGCGGCGAGACCTTCTACACCTGGCAGCGCGGTATCCCGCCGCTGCGCGAGGCGCTGTCGCGCTACTATCAAAGGCGCTTTCAGAAGTCGCTTTCGCCCGAGAATTTCTACGTCGTCGGCTCCGGCATGCAGGCGATCAAGCTCTCGATCGAGGCGATCGCCTCGCCCGGCGACGAGATGGTGCTTCTGACGCCGGCGTGGCCGAACTTTGCCGCCGCCGCCGATCTCTCCGGCGTTCGCCCGGTCTCGGTGGAGCTTCGTTTCGAACACGGCAAATGGCAACTCGATCTCGATCGGCTGCAGGCGGCGATCGGTCCGAAGACCAAGGCGCTGTTCATCAACACGCCGTCGAACCCGACCGGCTGGACCGCGACCCGCGACGAACTGGCCGCGATCCTAACGCTGGCGCGCAGGCACGGGCTCTGGATCATCGCCGATGAGATCTACGCGCTCTATTATTATGGCGGCGCCCGCGCGCCGTCCTTCCTCGACGTGATGGAGGAAGGCGACCGCATCCTTTTCGTCAATTCCTTCTCGAAGAACTGGTCGATGACCGGGTGGCGTGTCGGCTGGATCGTGGCTCCACCCGCGATCGGCCAGGTTCTCGAAAATCTGGTGCAGTATTCGACCTCGGGTGTCGCCCAGTTCATGCAGCGCGGTGCCGTCGTGGCGCTCGACGAGGGCGACGCCTTCGTCGATGCCAATGTCGCCAAGGCGGCGAAGAACCGGGACGTCTTCTGCGACGCGTTGATCGCCACCAACCGGGTGGAAACGCTCAAACCCGACGGCGCGCTCTATGCGTTCCTGAAGATCGACGGCGTCACCGATTCGCGCGCGGCGGCGATCGACATCGTCGACAAGACCGGCGTTGGCCTGGCGCCGGGAACGGCGTTCGGCGACGGCGGCTCGCTGTTCATGCGCGCCTGCTTCCTGCGCGATCCGGACCATGTGAGGGAAGCGGCGGACCGTCTCCAGGGTTACATTCTCGGGCGCTGACGGCCGTAGATTGAAAGAGCGAGGCGGCGACGTTATTCGTCGCCGGTTTCGCCAAGCAGCTTCTGCTCATGAGCGATCGCGTGGCCGATCAGCCGCGCCCAGATGTCTTCGTAAAAATCAGGATCGAGGTTGACGCGCGCAGCGTTCTTGCGGGCATTCTCGCGCACTTCCATCACCCGCGCCGGAATGTCGGCCTTCAGTTTCAGCGGCGCCTTGATCTCGGCCGCGCGGTCAATATAGCCCCAGCGCTCGGCAAACAGCGCCATCAGCGCCTGGTCGAGACGGTCGATCTCGGCACGCACGTCGGCCATGGTTTCGCATTGCGCGGGGGTTTTCTGCATCTGTCTCGTCCAATTGCCTGGATGCGGCCAAGCGCGGGCCCAGGATGTTCGAGCGTCCCTCGGCTCTCAGCAAGCGGGGCGCTTCTGCGGCGCACTGCTAACAAACGGCGAGCTATCTTGGAAGGGGCAACAGGGTCGCAGCCGGCGACCCTTGAGGTGGTCACCTCAGCAGGCGATCGCTTTGCAGGGGAGGAGGGTGCGGTCCTGTCTCCGTCTGCGGCGATCGCCTGCTGACGTGTTAAGGGAAGTTAGCTGGCCAAGCTTGAGCGAGGCTTTTTAGAACGGGATGAGGAAAAGTGTCTGCGGTTTTCCGCCCGCATCCCGCTCCAATGGATCGACTACGTTCCGATCATCAGCTTGATCGCAAGGCCGACGAGGGTGACGGCCGCCACCCCCGCGCACCAGAGGCCGACGAACCAGAGAAGCTTGCGGCCGGTTCCTGTTTCGCTGGTCAATGGTAGCCCTCCTCCGGATCGACCTTGCCGCGGAACACCCAGTAGGAATAGGCGGTGTAGGCGAGAATGATCGGCACCAGCACCAAAGCGCCGGCAAGCAGGAAGGAGAGGCTTTCCTCAGGCGCGGCCGCGTCCCAGATCGTCAGCGAAGGCGGCACCATATAGGGGTAGAAACTGATGCCGATGCCGGCATAGCCGAGCACGAAGAGGCCCAGTGCGGCGATGAACGGCCGGCTGTCGTGGCGCTTGCGGATACCCGTGATCAGCGCATAAAGGCAGCCGAGAACGAGCGCCGGCACGACGACGCTGAAGATCGCCGTCGGATAGCCGAACCAGCGGTCAAGATACTGCGGCTCCAGGAACGGCGTCCACAGGCTGACGATGCCCATGGCGGCGACGGTGGCGAAGGAGCATTTGAGCGCGAGGTCGCGGGCCCGGTCGGCAAGGTCGCCGTGGGTCTTCATCACAAGCCAGGTGGCGCCGAGCAGAGCATAGCCGACGACGACGGCGATGCCGGTCATGATCGAGAACGGCGTCAGCCAATCCCACCAGCCGCCGACATAGGCACGGTTTTCGACCGGGATGCCCTGGACGAGCGCGCCGAGCGTGATCCCTTGCGCGAAGGCGGCCAGCATCGAGCCGCCGGAGAAGGCCCAGTTCCAGAGATATTCGGCCCGCCGCGTGCGCCAGCGATATTCGAAGGCGACGCCGCGGAAGATGAGGCCGATCACCATGGCGATGATGGGCGCGTAAAGTGCGGGCAGGATGGTCGCGTAGGCCAGCGGAAACACCGCCATCAGGCCGCCGCCGCCAAGAACCAGCCAGGTCTCGTTGCCGTCCCAGACCGGGGCGACGGAATTCATCATCACGTCACGGTCGTGCTTTTCGGGGAAGAACGGGAAGAGGATGCCGACACCGAGGTCGAAGCCGTCGAGAATGACATAGGCGAGCACCGCAAAGGCGATGATGCCGGCCCAGATGAACGGCAGATCAAACTCCATGATGGCCTCCCTTGGTGTTCGCATGGCTGCTGTGGATGGCGGGGCCCGGCATGATGCCGGAACTGCGCAATGGTCCTTCGCCGAGCTCCGGCATCGGATCGCGCGGCAATCGCGCCATCAGCCGGAGGATGTAGAAGGTGCCGGCGCCGAAGACGAAGAAATAGACGATGATGAAGGCGATCAGCGAGGCGGCGACCGCGGGTGCCGCGATCGGTGCCACTGAGTTTGCCGTCAGCAGATGGCCGTAGACGGTATAGGGCTGACGGCCGACTTCGGTCGTGACCCAGCCCGCGAGCACGGCGACGAAGCCGGCGGGCCCCATGGCGATCGCGGCACGGTGCAGCCAGACATTGCTGTCGAGCGTGCCGCGATAGCGACACCAGAGCGACCAGAGCCCGATGCCGAGCATGGCGAAGCCGAGGCCGACCATCACCCGGAATGACCAGAACACGATACCGACAGGCGGGTGAAGTTCTTCCGGGATCGTATCGAGACCGGCAAGCGGCGCGTTCAGATCATGCTTCAGGATGAGGCTCGAAAGCTTCGGGATCTCGATCGCGTAATCGACGCGCTTTTCAGGCGAGTTCGGAATGCCGAAGAGGATGAGCGGAGCGCCGTCCGGATGGCTCTGGTAGTGCCCCTCCATCGCCATCACCTTGGCCGGCTGGTGCTCCAGCGTGTTGAGACCATGCATGTCGCCGGCGAAGATCTGGATCGGCGCGACAATCGCCGCCATCCACATTGCCATCGAAAACATCTTTCGCGCCCGCCGCGGCGCCGTCTTGCGGATGAGGTGCCAGGCGCCGCAGGCGCCGACGACGAAGGCGGTCGTGAGATAGGCCGCCAGCACCATGTGGGTGAGGCGATAGGGGAAGGAGGGGTTGAAGACGATCGCCCACCAGTCGACCGGGACGAACTGGCCCGCCTCGTTCATTGCGAAACCGGCCGGCGTCTGCATCCACGAGTTCGCCGAAAGGATCCAAGTGGCCGAGATCAGCGTGCCGACGGCGACCATGACGGTTGCCAAGAAATGCAGCTTCGGCCCGACGCGGTTGAGGCCGAACAGCATGACACCGAGGAAGCCCGCTTCGAGGAAGAAGGCGGTCAGCACCTCGTAGCCCATCAGCGGCCCGATGATCGGCCCGGCCTTGTCGGAAAAGACGCTCCAGTTGGTGCCGAACTGATAGGACATGACGATGCCGGAAACGACGCCCATGCCGAAGGCGACGGCAAAGATCGTCTTCCAGAAATTGAAGAGTTCGAGATAGACCTCGTCCTTCTTCCACAGCCACAACCCTTCGAGCACCGCGAGGTAACTCGCAAGCCCGATGGAAAAGGCGGGGAAGATGATGTGGAAGGAAACGGTGAAGGCGAACTGGAAGCGAGCGAGCAGGGTCGCATCGAAACTCTCAAACACGGGCGCAATCCTTTCAGACACGCGGATGCGACGCCTCACGGAAGCGTAGGCCGCAATGCTCTGGCTGCTGCATCATTTGTCCGGTGACCGATCGTCGATCAGGGAACCTGTCTTGGCCTCTGGCCGAGGCAAATCCTGGGGTTGCACCGGCTTTTCAGCATGCACTTGAATCTGCGCCAAATTTGCCAAACGTCAATGACAGCGCGTCCGCCACGTTGTCACACTGCGGCAATGTTGCGCTGCGGCATATTGGCGAAAGGTGAGCGGGATATCAGCGGCGCGCGAGATAGGCCTCGGCCAACTCCGTCCAGAAAGCCGCGCCGATCGGCAGCAGGTCGTCGTTGAAGTTGTAGCCGGGGTGATGCAGCGGCCTGTCGTCGTCGCTGACCTTCGAGCCGAGGAAGAAGTAGGTCCCCGGCCGCTCCTTCAGCATATAGGCGAAATCCTCGCTGCCCATGAAGGGGCGGGCGAGATCGACCACCTTGTCGGCGCCGGCGAAGCGGACCGCGAGATCGCGGGCGAAGTCCGTCTCGGCCTTGTGGTTGATCGTCGCATCGTAGCTGCGCTGGTAGTCGACGGTCGCGCGCATGCCGAAGCTCGTCGCCTGCGCCTCGGCGATCATGCGGATGCGGCGTTCGAGTTCGTCGCGCACATCGGGCTCGAATGAGCGGATACCGACGACGATCTCGGCGCGTTCGGGAATGATGTTGCTGGCCGAGCCCGCATGGAAGGCGCCGACGGTGACCACAGTCGGATCCATCGGATGGATGTTGCGCGAGACGATCGATTGCAGCGCCATGACGATCGAGGCGCCGCAGACGATGGGATCTGCTGTTTCCTGCGGCTCCGCGCCATGCCCGCCGCGTCCATGCACGGTGATGCGCGCCTCGTCGACGGCGGCCATGATCGGGCCTTCTCTAAGGGCGAACTGGCCGAAAGGCAGACCCGGCTCGTTGTGAAGCGCGAAGACGGCGTCGCAGGGAAACTGATCGAACAGGCCCTCGTCCATCATGATCTTGGCGCCGCCGAAATTCTCCTCGGCCGGCTGGAAGATCAGGTGGATCGTGCCGTCGAAATTGCGCCGCTCGGCAAGCGCGCGGGCAGCACCCAGCAGCATCGTCGTGTGGCCATCGTGGCCGCAGGCATGCATGAGGCCCGAGGTCTTGCTGGCATAGTCCAGCCCGGTTTCTTCCAGGATCGGCAGCGCATCGATGTCGGCGCGGATGCCGATCGAGCGCTTGCCGTTGCCGTTCCTGAGCGTGCCGACGACACCGGTTTTCGCAAGCCCCGTCGTCACCTCGTAGCCGAGACTCTCCAGGTGTTTCGCAATGAAGGCGGAAGTACGCGTCTCCTCCAGTCCGAGTTCCGGATGCGCATGCAGGTCGTGGCGAATGGCGACGAGTTCCGGCATGGCGTTGGTGATCGAGGGGGAAAGCTTCATGTCAGGCACCGCGGGTTGGTATGCGATTTTCGAAGGTGCGGAAAGCCACCACCAGAATACCGGTGAGGCACATGTAGATGAGCGCGAGCAAAAGCAGCGGCTCGTAGGTGAGGAAGGTTTCCTGCCGCACCTTGGAGATGACCGCATAGACGTCGACGACAGTCACGGTCGCGACAAGTGGCGTCGATTTCAGCTGCAGCACCGTTTCGCCATTGAGCGTCGGCAGAGCCCGATGGATGGCGCGCGGCAGCCAGATGCGGCGGAACATCGTCCAGCGGCCCATGCCATAGGCCTTCGCCGCCTCAAGCTCGCCGTTCGGAACGCCGGCAAAAGCGCCGCGCATGACTTCGCCCTCATAGGCCGCAAACGAAATGGTCAACGCCGCCACGCCATAGGGCCACGCTTCGCGCAGGTAAGGCCAGAGGAAGGACTGGCGGATCGCCGGAAACTGCGGGAACAGCGAGCCGAGACCGTAATAGAGCAGCCAGAGCTGCAACAGCAGCGGCGTGCCGCGGATCACGGTACAAAACACCTTGGCCGGCAGTTTCAGGAACCAGGGGCCGGTGACCTGCACGAGGCCGATCGGCACCGCCAGCAGGAAGCCGAGGATGGCGGTGCTGAACAGCATCATCAGGCTGACGAGGATGCCCCAGCCAAGCCGTGGCAGGTAGCGCGGCAGCCAGTCCCAGCGCATGAAGACGGCGACGGCGACGACGAAGGCGGCAAAGACCAGCATCATGAGGATGCGGTGCGGCAGGAAGAAGCTCTTCGCCGTCGGCAGGTCTTCGGGCGTAAACGCAACGGCGTGGGTGGTTTCGTCGGTCATCGGCTCTCCGCAAAACCGCGTC
Organism: Ensifer sp. ENS08; assembly: GCF_014852195.1. NCBI lineage: Bacteria > Pseudomonadati > Pseudomonadota > Alphaproteobacteria > Hyphomicrobiales > Rhizobiaceae > Ensifer > Ensifer sp. ENS08. Next base: position 629,907 of record NZ_JACVBF010000001.1, on the reverse strand, counting down.
GGGCATGGCGTTCGAGCATGCCGATGAAGACGTTGGAGATGAGCGTCAGCGCCAGGTAGAGCGCGCCAGCCGCCAGGAAGAACAGGAGATAGGCCTTGGTCGTGCCGGCCGCCTGGCGGGTGACCAGCGTCAACTCGCTGAAGCCGACGACCGCGAGAAGGGCCGTGTCCTTGGTGGCGATCAGCCAGAGATTGGAGAGGCCGGGAATGGCATAGGGCAACATCGCCGGCAGGGTGATGCGGCGCAGAACCATGGCCGGCGACATGCCATAGGCGCGCGCCGCCTCGATCTGCCCGGCGGGCACCGCCTTGATCGCGCCGCGCAACACTTCGGTCGAATAGGCACCCTGGACGACGCCGATGACGAAGATGCCGGCCATCAGGCCGCTGATGTCGACCGGGCCAACCGAGAACAACGCCAGAACCTGATTGAGCAGGTCGGTGCCGGCATAATAGAGCAAGAGGATCAGCACCAACTCGGGCACTGCACGCACGACCGTGGTGTAGCATTCGAGCAGATCGCGCAGGACCGGGCCGCCATAGAGCTTGCCGAATGCACCGCCGATGCCGAGCGCCAGGCCGAGCGTGAAGCCGCCGACGGCGATCTGGATGGAATTGAAAAAGCCTTGCAGCAATACGCCGCCCCAGCCGGGTGCTGAAAGCGAGAGCAGGCCCCAATTGATGAGGGAATCCGCAGCCATGCGTCGTCGAGCTCCGATGGCGCCGGCCGGCGATCGCTGCAGCGCTGCGGTCTTTGTCAGACGCGACAAGCGCTGCGACGGTTCGATCGCCGGCCGATCGCGCCTTATCCGCCGTAGATGTCGAAGTCGAAGTACTTCTTCGAGAACGTATCGTAGGTGCCGTTGTCGCGGATCGCCTTGATGGCGGCGTTGATCTTGTCCTTGAGCTCGGTTTCGCCCTTGCGCAGGCCGACGCCGACACCCGGGCCGATCACGGCGACGTCTTCGGCAACGTCGCCCTTGTATTCACAGCATTCCTTGCCCTGGTCGGTCGCCAGAAACGCCTTGAGCGCGATGGCATCCGCCTGCACCGCATCGAGGCGGCCGGCAGCGAGGTCATTGTTGGCCTCATCCTGCGTCTGGTATTCCTTGACCTCGACGCCCGCCGGCGCGAAGTGCTTGGCGGCATAGGCCTGGTGGACCGTCGAGACCTGGACGCCGAGCGTCTTGCCCTTCAGCCCTTCCGGCGAGGAGTTCATCTCGACGCCCTTGGTGCCGATGATGCCGGTCGGGGTGTTGTAGTACTTGTCGGAGAAATCGATGGTCTTCAGGCGCTCGTCGGTGATCGACATCGAACTGATGATCATGTCGATCTTCTTCGACGTCAGTGCCGGGATGATGCCGTCCCAGGCAACGGGCGTCAGCACGCATTCGAGCTTGGCCTCGGCGCACATTGCGTTCATGAACTCGACTTCCCAGCCTTCCCATTTGCCGCTGGCGTCAGGCGCTGTGAACGGCGGATAGGGCTCCGCTGCGACGCCGACCTTCAGCGCTTCCGCCGACGCCGCGACGCCGCCGCTCACGGCGATCGCCGCCGCAACGGCCAGGACTTTCAATGCCTTCTTCATGCTGTTCCCCTTTTTGGTTGTTTAGCATTCAGGAATTCAGTGAATGGAACTGATGAACTTCTTGAGCCTTTCCGATTTCGGTGCGCCGAAGATGGCCTCAGGCGGGCCCTGTTCTTCGATCACGCCGTTGTGGAGGAAGACGATGTGGTTGGCGACGTCGCGCGCAAACTTCATCTCGTGGGTGACGAGGATCATCGTGCGCTTTTCGCGCGCGAGGTCCCCGATGACAGTGAGAACTTCGCCGACGAGTTCGGGATCGAGTGCCGAGGTCGGCTCGTCGAAGAGCATGACGAGCGGCTGGATGGCAAGCGCCCGGGCGATCGCGGCGCGTTGCTGCTGGCCGCCGGAAAGGAAGGCCGGGTAGGCGTCGCGTTTCTCGTAGAGGCCGACGCGTTTCAGCAGGGTTTCGGCGGTGGCGACCGCTTCCGCCTTCGGCTTGCCGAGCACATGGATCGGCGCTTCGATGACGTTTTCAAGGATGGTCATGTGCTGCCAGAGATTGAAGCTCTGGAACACCATGCCGAGCTGGCTGCGGATGCGCTGGACCTGTTTGCGGTCCTCCGGCACCAGGCCGCCGCGACCGTCGGATTTCATCCGGATCTTTTCGCCATGCACGCTGACGCTACCGGCGGAGGGGAGTTCGAGGAGGTTGATGCAGCGAAGGAAAGTGGATTTGCCGGAACCGCTGCCGCCGATGATGGCGATCACGTCGCCCTGCTTCGCTGTGAGCGAAACTCCCTTCAGCACTTCCAATGGCCCGAAACGCTTGTGCAGGTCAGTGACCGCGATTGCCTGGGCCGCATCCGTCATCGGCGCGCCGCTCCCATGGCTCTGCGAGCTTTTTCTGTCAGCATCGAAACAGTTCCCCTGTCGTCTTCCGTGCGGCATCTTTGGCCTGTCACGGGTTTTTGTTGGCCGGCATGGTTGCACTTGTGCCGCTATTGTTCAAGCGTATAATAATAGACGTCGTCGATTTTTTGACGCCCGCCGATCGTTCGATTTCCCGAAGGAGCCGCCCATGCCGCCGTTCTGGCCGAAGCCTTTGCCGACCGCGCCTGAACAGCATTTTGGGCTGGCTCGAGAGCAGAGTGCCGCATGAACAGACGCAGTTTTCACCGCGCGCCGGAAGGCGAGCGCCGCCAGGAATTGATCGAAGCGACGCTCGACTGCATCTCGGAATTCGGGCTGAAGGGCGCAACCGTTCGGCAGATCGCAATCCGCGCCGGCGTGACCGCCGGGCTAGTGCGCCACTACTTCGAATCGAAGGACCAGATGGTTGCCGAGGCCTATCGCGCCGTCATCGCCTCGCTCACCGAAAAGGCGAGCAAGGTCGAGGGCGATCCGGAAACCCGGCTCCGGGATTTCATCGCCATCAACCTCACCGAGCCGGTGGCCGACAGCCGCAGCATCTCGCTCTGGGCCGCCTTCATCAGCCAGGTCCGGGTCGATCCGGTGCTGTCGGAGATCCACCGCGAAGGCTATCTTGCCTTTCGCAATTCGCTGCAGGAACTGCTTGCCGATTTCCTTGCGACCAAAGGCAAGCCGGCCGACGCCGAAACCTGCCGGGCCTTCGCCATCGCCATCAACGGGTTGGTCGACGGCCTCTGGGTCGAGGGCTGCCTTGCCGGCGATCTCTTTCGCGAAGGCGAGCTCGTCGCCATCGCCATGTCTTCGGTCGAAGCGCTGCTCGGCACGAAGATCGGAACTGCAAAACAATGAAAACGGGAGAAAGCACCATGCGCTACGCGTCCATCACCGAACGTCTTGCCGATCTTGGTTCGGGCAAATGGTCGCTGCATATCCGTGCCCGCCAATTGAAGGCGAGTGGTGTCGACATCATAGAACTGACGATCGGCGAACCGGATCTTCCGCCGGACCGCGCCCTGCTCGATGAATGCCAGCGCGCGATGAATGCGGGGCGCTATCGCTACTCCAACGGCCGCGGTGAACCGACGGTCGTGGCGGCCGTCGCGGAGAAATACCGTCGTCGCCGTGCCGATGTGACGAACGAGAACGTGCTCTGCTTCCCCGGCACGCAGACGGCGCTCTTCGCCGTGATTCTCGGGTTGGCGGAGGCCGGCGATGCCGTTCTCGTCGGCGATCCGCTCTATGCGACCTATGAAGGCGTGATCCGCTCGACCGGCGCGCATCCGGTGCTGGTGCCGCTGAAGCCGGAATTCGGCTTCCACATGCAGGCCGAAGATCTGGAAAAAGCGATCACGCCGGAGAGCCGCGTGCTGCTGCTGAATACGCCACACAATCCGACCGGCGCCGTGCTGACGGCGGAAGAAATTGCCGCGATCGGCGAGGTCGCGCGCCGTCACGATCTCTGGATCGTCTGCGACGAGGTCTATGAGGAGCTGGTGTTCGACGCCGTCTTTGCCTCGCCCTTCGACAATCCGGATCTTGCCGAACGCACGATCGTCGTCTCGTCGATCTCCAAGTCGCATGCCGCGCCTGGCTTCCGCAGCGGTTGGGCGGTCGGTCCGGTCGAGTTCACTGAGCAGTTGCTGCCGGTCTCCGAAACGATGCTTTTCGGCACGCAGCCCTTCATCGCCGACATGACGGCCTATGCCCTGACGCATGACATCGATACGGCGCGCCGGATGCGCTTGTCCTATAAGTCGCGCGCCGCGCAGATCGTCGCCGGCCTTGCCGGGGCGCCCGGCATCGAGGTGTTCGCGCCGGAAGCCGGCATGTTCATCTTGATTGATGTTTCCGGAACCGGTCTCGACGGCGATGCGTTTGCCTGGGCGCTGCTTGAAGAAGAGGGGGTTGCCGTCATGCCCGGATCGTCCTTTGGCGATGAAGCACAGAACTATCTGCGCGTCAGCCTGACCGTGCCCGATGGTGCCATCGACGAGGCCTGCCGCCGCATCTCCGCACTTGCCGAGCGGGCCAGCCTGCGCAAGGAGCGTTGCGCATGACCATGGAAAGAACGGTTGGAGAAGTCCTGGTCGACCTGCTCGAGGCCAATGGCGTCGAGGTGGTTTTCGGCATTCCCGGCGTGCACACGGTCGAGCTCTACCGGGGCCTCGCTGCATCGAAGATCCGCCACGTGACGCCACGGCATGAACAGGGCGCCGGCTTCATGGCCGACGGCTATGCCCGCGTCAGCGGCAAGCCGGGCGTTGCCCTCGTCATCACCGGGCCCGGCCTCACGAACACCATCACGGCGATGGCGCAGGCGCGCCAGGATTCGATCCCGATGCTGGTGATTTCAGGCGTCAATCGCCGCGATTCGCTCGGCCATGGGCGCGGCCTGCTGCACGAGCTGCCCGACCAGCACGGCATGATGAAGACGCTGGCGCTCTATTCGCACACGCTCCTCAATCCGGAAGACCTGCCTTTCGTCGTCGACCGCGCCTTCTCGGTGCTCGTCTCCGGTCGGCCGGGACCGGTGCATATCGAGATCCCGACCGACGTGATGTCGGCGAAGATCACGCCGCAGGCGCTGCGGCCGGCAACGGCCACCCGACCGCGCTCCGACAGCGAGACGCTGCAGCGCGCGGCGATCCTCTGCGCCGACGCCTCGCGCCCGGTCATCATCTGCGGCGGCGGCGCCCTGACGGCGGAGGCGGAAGTTGCGGAGCTTGCCGAAAAGATCGGTGCGCCCGTCGTCACCACTGTCAATGCTCGCGGCATGTTCTCGGGCAGTCCCTTGAGGGTTCCTGCGAGCCCCAGCCTGAAGGCGGTGCGGTCGCTGCTGAAGGAGGCCGACCTGGTGCTGGCGCTCGGCACCGAAATGGGCCAGACCGACTACGACATGTATGCCGATGGCGGCTTTCCGGCCCTGCGCAACCTGATCCGCACCGACATCGATGCGGCGCAGCTCGCGCGCGGGCCGCATGCGGCGCTCTCCATCCTCTCCGGCGCCAAGGCGGCGACGGCGGGCATCCTCGCCTTTCTCCCCGGTCATGCTGCGAAGGATGGAGCGGGACGGGCCGAAACGGCGCGGAGGGCGGCGCTGAAGGAACTGACGCCGAAGATGCGGGCCGAGATCGGCATCATCGACACCATCTACAAGTCTCTGCCGGATTGCACCGTCGTCGGCGACTCGACCCAGGCCGTCTATGCCGGCAACCTCTACTGTGATGCACCGCGGCAGCGTAGCTGGTTCAATTCGGCGACCGGTTACGGTTCTCTGGGCTATGCGCCGCCAGCAGCCGTCGGTGCAGCCGTCGCCGATCCGTCTCGGCCGGTCGTCTGTCTCGTCGGCGACGGTGGCTTCCAGTTTTCGCTCGCTGAAATCGGGTCTGCCGTCGATGCGCAGGCGCAGGTCATCTTCCTCGTCTGGAACAATGACGGCTACCAGGAAATCGAAAGCTACATGGTCGATGCCGGCGTTACGCCGGAGGGCGTCAAGCCTTCGGCGCCGGACTTCCTGATGGCGGCGAAGGCCTATGGCGTCGAGGGACGGCGGCTTGCTTCCGTCGCCGATCTCTCACAGGCGCTCGCCGAGGCGGCGAAGCGCAAGGGACCGTCGCTTATCGAGATCCACGAGCGGCGAACGAGCGGCATCACGGCCTGAGCAACGACAACCACGAAACGGGCCGGATTTGACTTTTCCGGCCCGGAATGGTGTTAAAGGCGCCCATGCTCGATTCCGGCCACGTTCTCTAGGTAAGGTCGGGCATTCGGGCTCAATTTTCGTCTCGCTGGCGTGCAATCGCCAGGGAAAGGGACCGCGTCCTCGATGGACCGCATGGGTGGTGGCAGCAAGAACATACAGGCCGGCCGGCTTCTCGCTGTGCTGTGGCTGTTCTGCGCCTCCTTCGCAATGCAGGTCATCTCGGTCGGACAGAGCATCCCGTCCCGTTCGGCCTCCGGTGCCCAGGCCGGCAACGTCACCGACACCGGTTCGACTGACCGTCCCGCCGCCCGGCAACTCTCGCGGGCGACACCGCTTTCAGACCTTCGGTTTACGGCCGAGCGCAAGGACGCCAAGTCCGCGGCCGATGATGGCTTGCCGGCGCTCTTGCCGGCATCGCTCGAACTCGAACTTCCCCGTTCGTCGGACGGGCGGATTTTCCGCGAGTTCGCTGCGTATCTTGGCGGGGCCTCGAACCCTGGCCCCCATATTCGCGCGCCTCCCGGCGCCTGATCCACAACGCGGATTTTGGCTGGCTGGCGGCTTCGGCTGCAGCTCTGCCCTTTATGAAACAAGCCCTGACGACGCGCCCCGTGCCCGCGCAGGCTCTTCTGGAACCACAACATGCGTACATCGAAATGGGCGATTCTCGTCTATGTCGTCGTGATCATCTTCGGATGTATCGCGGCGCTTCCGAACGTGCTGACGCCGGCACAACGTGAACAATTTGCAGGCTGGCTGCCGGTCAAGCCGGTAACCCTCGGCCTCGACCTCAAGGGCGGCTCGCACCTCGTGCTCGAAGTCGATGCTGCCGGCCTTCGCAAAGCTCGGCTCGAAACCCTGCTTGACGATACGCGCCGGGCGCTCCGCGCCGAGCGCATCTCGGCCTCCTCGGCCCGCATCGCCGGCGATACCGTTACCGTGAAGATCGAAGATCCGGCCGACCGCGAAAAGGTTCTGCCGAAGCTGAAAGAGCTGGCGGCCCCTGTCGGCACGCTTGGTTTCGGCGGCGCGGCTTCCGATATCGAGGTGACCGAGAACGGCGACAGCATCAACATCGCGATGACAGAGGCCGGCCTTGCCGACCGCACCACCAAGGCCGTCGAACAGAGCCTCGAGATCATCCGCCAGCGCGTCGACACCGTCGGCGTTGCCGAGCCGCTGATCCAGCGTGTCGGTTCCGACCGCATTCTCGTCCAGCTTCCGGGCCTCGAGGATCCGACGGCACTGCGCCAGCTCTTGGGCTCGACCGCGCAGATGAGCTTCCACATGGTGGACCAGACCGTGGATCCCAACCAGCCGGCGCCGCGCGGCGTCGACATTCTGCCGGGCGCCCACGACAACAACAAATATGCGGTCGAAAGCCGCGTCGCGATTTCGGGCGAGCGCCTGGCCGATGCCAAGGCCGGCTTCGACCAGCGCACCAACGAACCGATCGTGTCCTTCACCTTCGACACGCTCGGTGCCCGCCAGTTCGCGGAAATCACCCAGGCTGCCGTCGGCCGGCCCTTCGCGATCGTTCTTGACGGCAAGGTCCTGACGGCTCCTGTTATCCGCGAGCCGATCATCGGCGGCAACGGCCAGATCAGCGGCAACTTCACCGCACAGGAAGCGACCGTTCTGTCGGCGCTGCTGCGCTCCGGCGCGCTTCCGGCACCGCTCACCGTTATCGAGGAACGCTCCGTCGGCCCGAACCTCGGTTCCGACTCGATCCGCATGGGCATCTACACCGGTCTTGCCGGCTTCGCGCTCGTCGTCACCCTCATGGTCGTGCTCTACGGCGCCTGGGGCATGATCGCCAATGTCGGCCTGGTGCTGCACACGATCCTGACCATCGCGCTTCTCGCCATGCTCGGCTCGACGCTGACCTTGCCGGGTATAGCCGGTATCATTCTCGGCATCGGCATGGCGGTGGACGCCAACATCCTGATCAACGCGCGTATCCGTGAAGAAACGGAAGCGGGTGCCGGCGCGATGAAGGCGCTCGATATCGGCTTCAACAAGGCCTACGCGACCATCATCGATAGTAACGTCACGACGCTTTCGGGCACCGTGCTCTTGTTCGCCTTCGGCTCCGGCCCGGTCAAGGGATTTGCCGTCACCATGATGCTCGGCATCATCATCTCGATGTTCACCTCGATCACCGTCGTTCGCCTGATGATGCGTGAGGTCGTCGTCCGCCGGAAGATGAAGAAGCTCGAGATCCCGTCGCTGTTCGGCAAGGTTCCGAAGCTTCCGTCCTTCTCCTTCATGAAGGGCCGCTTCGTCGCCATCGGCATGTCCGCCTTCCTGTCGGTCAGCTCGGTGGTGCTGTTCTTCACGCCCGGCCTCAACTACGGCATCGACTTCGTCGGCGGTATCCAGGTCGAAACCACCTCGAAGAACACGCTCGACCTTCCGACGCTTCGCCACAATCTCGAAGCGCTCAACATCGGCGAAGTGGCGCTGCAGGAATTCGGCCAGGACAAATCGGTCCTGATCCGCGTCCAGCGCCAGCCGGGCGGCGAGCAGGAACAGACGGCAGCGCTCAACCGCATCAAGGATGCCGTCGTCCAGACGATCCCGGATGCGAGCTTCGAGCGCACCGAAGTCGTCGGCCCGACCGTCAGCACCGAGCTTGCCCGTTCGGGCTTCCTCGCTGTCGGTCTCGCGATGGTGGCGATCCTGCTTTACATCTGGTTCCGCTTCGAATGGCACTTCGCCGTCGGCGCGATCGCGGTCCTCTTGCTCGACATCACCAAGACGATCGGCTTCTTTGCGCTGACAGGCATCGACTTCAACCTGACGGCCATCGCCGCGCTCCTGACGATGATCGGCTACTCGGTCAACGACAAGGTCGTGGTTTATGACCGCATGCGCGAGAACCTCAGGAAGTACAAGTCGATGCCGTTCTCGGATCTCATCGACATGAGCATCAACCAGGTGATCGCACGATGCATCTTCACCTCGATGGCCACGGCCTTCTCGCTGGTGCCGATGGCGATCTGGGGCGGCGATGCCGTCAAGAGCTTCGCCTGGCCGATGATCTTCGGCGTGATCGTGGCAACGACCTCGTCGATCTATATCGGCGGCCCGATCCTGCTGTTCCTCAATCGCTGGTGGAAGGATCGCGAAGCATCCCGCGGTGGCACAACCACGCCGCAGGCGGGCACGCCTGCTGCCTGACATCCGGCACTGGAACACAAAACGTGAAGGGGCGGCCCGACGGGCCGCCCCTTTTTTGTCCGAATGTGCTGTCTTTATCCACCCGTGCCTTGCAGACTGATTCTTCGCTTCCTAAATAGCGTAGGTCTCCGGGTCCGGAACGGGTGGATGGATTTTGCGTACATCGCCCCTTGAATTTAAAGGGTGAAGAAATTTTTTCTGCGTCTTCATCTTTTTAATTGACGGAATTGGTAGATTATTCTAGTTTGCCATTACGTGAACGCGGGGAGTCCGCCTCACGGTTGTTCATCGAACGCTCCGGCATTGCTGATGCCGGGCCAGCCAAAGGAGTGTGACATGTCCGAAACCGTCTCGACCGCCGCCTTCTTCGGCACGCGTCTCCTTTGTCGCGCAACAGAGAAAAAATGGCTCATTCGCAATCTTTGCCGAATGTGACCTTCGAACCCCTCGAACTTTATCTTTTGCCGAAATTGAAAGTTTCCGCGCCGACAGCGTGGATGGAGCGTTATTTGTATGAGCAAGCAGGTTATCGAATTTGGCGGCGAAGCCGTCGGCGTTGTTGTCCCGGATGAAGATCGCTTCAAGTTCCTGGCGGTGAAGTATCACGTCTGGGACCTGGACGCGAAGCGCTTCGGCTCGGCCGATGAAGCGCGCGCCGCAATCCGGCAGCTGTTGGCCCACCAGGCCGTCCAGGCCAAGCGGCAGAACCACAGCGCCGCTGCCTGAAGCCGCACTTGAAGCGGATGAGAAAAGCCGGTTTCGGCTTTTCTCCCGCATCCACCGCGAAGACATCCGCAAATCTTGCCGCATCGGCCGCACGCAATTGCCCGCGACATCGGTCAATTCCCCACTATAATTATATGTTGGCAGTACGTTTCTTGTGCTATGCCAGTATATATTTGCATTTGCGCGGATGATTCCCGTTTTCTGGGGTGCCGCCGCAGGGAAAGCGTGCCGGAATGCTGACGAAGAAGGGAAAGTACGGACTGAAGGCCTTGGTCGATCTTGCTCGGCTGGAGCCGGGGGAAACTGCCTTCATTACCGAGATCGCGCAGCGCAACAATATCCCCAAGAAGTTCCTGGACACGATCCTGCTTGAGCTGCGCAACGCCGGCATGCTGCGCTCGAAAAAGGGGCCTGGCGGCGGCTACTCGCTCTCGCGGCCCGCTTCGGAAATCCGTATCGGTCACGTGATCCGCACGCTGGACGGGCCGCTTGCGCCGATCCGCTGTGCGAGCCGCACGGCCTACGAGGTCTGCGAAGATTGTAACGATCCCGAGACCTGTCAGGTGCGGGTGTCGATGACGACGGTCCGTGATGCCGTTGCCGCCATTCTTGATTCGATGACGCTCGAAGAATTCGCGGCCGACAAGTCGATGCCGCTGGAAATGGAAGAAAAGCGCGCCGGCTGACGAAAACGCCGCGGTTCACGCCAGTTTTCCCCCGAACTCTGCTTCCAAGACTTGGTTTGCCAAGAAAAAGCGCTTATCTGCCGTCAATGGTCTGGCGGGCAAATTCGTGCCTGTTGCTTAAGTCTTCGCAGAATTGGGGTCATCATGGGTTTGAGACATGCATCGGCGGATGATCGCACTGCACTTGCGGCTTTGGAGTCGATCGGCCGGACGCTGACGACCGCGATGGCCGGCATCAAGGCGCTGGCGGACCAATTTGGCGCTGACGAAGTTTTTGCGCGCAGCGTCGTCGAAGCCGTCGAACTGATCGGCGAAAGCCAGGGGCGCGTCGTCGTCTCCGGCGTCGGCAAGAGCGGCCATATCGGCCGCAAGATTGCAGCCACGCTGGCATCGACCGGAACATCCGCCTACTTCGTGCACCCGACCGAAGCGAGCCATGGCGACCTCGGCATGGTCACCTCGCAGGACGTGCTGATCCTGCTCTCCTGGTCGGGCGAGACGGCCGAGCTTGCCAACATGCTCACCTATGCCAAGCGCTTCAACGTGCCGATCGTCTCGATCTGCGCCAACCGCGACAGCGTGCTTGCCCGCAACTCGGAAGTGCCGATCGTCTTGCCGAAGGTTCAGGAAGCCTGTCCGCACGGCCTCGCGCCGACGACCTCGGCCATGCTGCAACTCGCCATCGGCGACGCGCTCGCCATCGCGCTTTTGGAGCGGCGCGGCTTTTCGGCCGAGGATTTCAAGACTTTTCATCCGGGCGGCAAGCTCGGCGCGCAGTTGCGGCTTGTTCGCGAGCTGGCGCATGACGGCGCCCAGATGCCGCTTCTGAGCGTCGGACGCCCGATGAGCGAGGCGCTGATCGAGATGTCGTCCAAGGGTTTCGGTGTCGTCGGCATCGTCGACGATGGCGGCAAGCTGGCCGGCGTGATCACCGACGGCGACCTGCGTCGTCACATGTCCGGCGACCTGCTGCTGCAACCGGTCGAGGCGGTGATGTCGCGCAATCCGCGCGTGATCCGCGGCGACGTGCTTGCAAGCGGCGCCATGGAATTCATGCAGCAGCATAAGGTGACCGTGCTCTTCGTCGTCGACGACGGCGGGGCGCCGGTCAGCATCCTGCATATTCACGACCTGCTGCGCGCCGGCGTCGTCTGAGACTGCCAAGGCGGCCCTCCGCCTGGCGAGAGCAGCCTACCCTTTCACCACGGCGGGCCAGTCGCTCGTCGTGCCCGGCTGCACCGGCCGTTCCAGATAGGTGGAAAGCACCACATAGCTGCGCGTCGCCTTGACGCCGGGCGTGTCGTAGAGCCGCGCCAGAAGCCCTTCGAGCGCATGCGTGCTTTCTGTGCGCACCTTGAGCAGCATGCAGGTGTCGCCGGCGACCGAGTGGATCTCTTCCACTTCAGGGCATTCCTCGATCGCAAGCAGCGCCTGCGTCTTGCCCCAGCCGGTCGTGTCGACATGGACGAAGGCAAGCAGCGTCTTTCCGACCGCGTCCGGATCGATGAGCGCCGACACGCGGCGGATCGCGCCCGAACGCCGGAGCCGCTTCACCCGTTCATGGGCCGCCGGCGGCGAAAGTCCGACGCGTTCGCCAAGCTCGGCATAGCTCGTGGTCGCGTCCTCGACGAGGACGCCTAATAGTTTTCGGTCCATAGCGTCGAGGTCGCGCTCCGGCGGACGCTTCCGCCGAACGTCATCTGTATTTTGGTCCATACCGAGAATTCCTCTTGCTGCTGAATTTCATTCTGCAAAAATGAAGGAATGACGAACATCAATCAACAAATTTCGCCAGATTCGATCGACAGGACCTCGATCGACAGGGCGCGCATCCCGCCCTTCGCCTATGTCCTGACCGTCTGCATCGGCGTCATCGGCTCCAACTCGCTGGCGCTTGGACCAATCGCGCCGGAGGTGGCGCGGAGCCTCGGCACGGATGTTCCATCGGTAATGGTCGCTTCGGCCGCCTTCGGACTGGGCACGGCCGTCAGCGCCATCTTCCTTGGCCGCTTCATCGACGGGTACGGCCCCCATCGCATTCTGGCTGCCGCGCTGTTGCTTCTGGCCGCCGGGCTCACCGGTAGCGCGCTTGCGCCCATGCTGGCGTTCCTGGTCGCCGCCCAACTCGTTGTCGGCGTCGCCACCGGCATTGCGCTTCCGTCGATCTACACGCTGGCCTCGGTCATCGCGCCGGCCGGACGGGAGAGCGAGACGATCGGCCTGGTGCTGACCGGCTGGACGCTCAGCATGGTGGCCGGCGTGCCACTATCGGCAGCGATTGCTGACTTCGGAGGATGGCGCGCCGTTTACTTCGTCGTAGCCGTAGCCACACTGGTTGCTTGCGCTGCCGTCAGGCTCGCGCCGGTGCGGGAAGGACTGGCCGGCAAGACGACGTCGCCGCTCGCGGTGCTTGGCGTGCGTGGCGCCGGACCGCTGTTGATCGCCTGTGCCGCCTTCATGGCCGCCTTCTACGGCGTTTATGCCTATATCGGCGAACACCTGCACGCAGCGCTCGGGTTGCCCCTCAGCGCCAATGGCCTCGTGGCCGTTTCCTACGGCTTCGGCTTCGGTGCGGCGGCACTACTCGACCGGCTGATCGACCGCTTCGGCGCTGGCAGGTTGCTGCCTCTGATTTTTCTCGTCGTCGCCGGCGTCTATGCGGCGATGGCCGCCGTGAGTAGCTCCTACACGGCCATGCTGGTCGTCGTCTTTTTCTGGGGCCTTGCCAACCATTTCGGTCTCAACGTGCTGATCATGCGGCTGACGGCGCTCGATCCCACAAGGCGTGGCGCGATCATGGGGCTGAACAGCGGCGTCACCTATCTGTCGCTCTTTTTGGGAACGCTTGGTTTCGGCGTGGTTTATGGCGGGGCCGGTTTTTCCGCGCTGCCCTTGGCCGCGACCGGCCTGATGCTGGTCGCCGCCATCGCCGCAGCGCTCGCGCCGCGCTAGGTCCCCGCGATATGAAAACGGCTACCCTTGGCGGGAAGCGGAAGGCGCGCGTTTCGCAGGCTTTTGGCGCGGCGCGGGGTCAATAAAGGCGCCAGGTTCGTTGAGGCTGCTTTCGTTCAGCCGCCGGGCAATCGCTTCCGCGCCGGCATCGGTTCCGGCGCGGGAATAAAGGTTGCCGCGCACCTGGATCGACGCGGCAAGCAGGCGGAACATTGCGACACTAAGTTCAGGCTCCGGCGCCTGGGGCGCCTGCCAGAAACCGTCGAGTGGCTGCTGATCGGTCAGACCGGCAATATCGAAGACGGCAGTGCCGAGCACTTTGACCGGCCGCCCTTGCTTCAGGGCGTGCAATCCGGCCGTCGAATTCACCGTGACCATGCCGGCGCTGGCCTCGCCAAGCGTATCGAGATTTCCGCCGTCCAGGTAGAAGACGCGCCCGCTCAAGCCAAGCGCCGCTGCTCGCTGCTCGATGAAGCTGCGCCACGGGATCAGGTCGTTGTCGAGCGGATGCACCTTGAAGACCAGGCGTGCATTCGGCGCGGCAAAGGCGCCGAACGAGGTCAGGACGTCAGCGATTGCATCCTTCTGGCTGTGGAAGGGCGAATGCGCCCTGAGCTGAAAGTCGGTTTCGAGCTGAAGCGGATAGACGAAGTAGGGGGCATCGTCCGAAAGGAGCTTCGTAACGGTCGCCACCGCTTCCGCGCTGCGCCGTTTTTCGGAGAGCAGCCGGCGCACCCAGCCGGCGTATTCGGCGAGCGGATGGAAAATCCCGTGACGGCGGTAGTGCGGAAACAGGAACCAGAAAAAGACGTTCGGCAGATTGTAGAGCAGATCGTAGCTCGCATCGGCGAGGAACGTCTGGCTGTAGCGCTTGCGCCAGTCCGGCTCCGGCAGGTTTGACGCTGCTGAAAGGATCTGACCGGCGTCGTTCGGAAAATGGGAGTTCGACGACATGCCGTTGCGCTCGAGCGTCAGCCAGTCCGGCCGCAGATAGCCCATTTCGATAATCGCGACACTGACGCCGGCGCGATGGGCGACGGCAGTCGCTGCCTGGTGATAAGGCCGCTCTTCGCCAAGCAGCAGCATGTCGGTGACGCCGTGGGTGGCGATGAATGTCTCGAGATAGCCGGGCCAGGCGGCCGCCGTACCGCGATAGTTGAAGCCGCCCTTGCGGCGCCAGAAGATCTGGTCGCCGACGTTCAGGTTGATCCTGAGACAGCGGTGGCCAAGGGCTTCGAGCCGGTCGGCGATCTTGCGGAAGATCGGCGAGGAGGGGCCCTGCAGGAACAGGAAGACCCGCTGTCTCGGCCGTGCGGCCCCACCGGCCGATGTCGTCGAAGCGTTCTCCATCCGCAGACCGCCGCTAGCGCAGCGTATCCTTTCTCAGGTTCGCGTGGTTGAGAAGCGCCTCGATCAGGTTCCAGGCCTCGACGCTGCTCGGTTCGGCCGGCTTATGGGACGACCGCTTCGCCTTGGCGAGCGGCACGATCAGATAGTCGGTGCGCGGATCCGGGAAGGGGTCGGCGAAGGATTTGAGCAGCGGTGCGTGATCGCCGTAGAAGACGAGCCAGACCGGACGGTCGAGCTTGTCGAGGTGTTCGCTCAATGTGTTGAGCGCCGCATCGGACTGCTCGAGGATGGCCAGATAGATGTCGACGGGATTGGTGAGGTCGCCGACGCGGCCCGGCTCCCATGGACCGTGATTGGCCATGGATGCGACGAAGATGAAGCCGCTTTCGTCTTCGGGCAGCTTCTCGCTTGCGTCGATCACCTTCGCCGCGAGCTTCTCGTCGGAGACGTAGGGTCCGTCTCGCTCTGGGCGATGGTCGAAACCGTCGAGCATCGTCAGCTTGGAGAAGCCGAGCTGCGGCATCGCCTTGTGCCTGAGGAAGAAGGTCCGGTCATAAGGATGGATGAAGTGGGTATTCCAGCCGGCACGCTTCAACTTTCCGGGCCAGACGACGTCGGCATAGTGCGATGCGCGCAGATAGGGATAGCTGGCGTCGACATGAATATCGTCGGGCACCAGGCCGCTGATCACGGCGAATTCGGTGCGCAGCGTATAGCCGCCTTCGAACACGCTGCTGAGCCGGCCCCACTGAACCGCCTCGCGCCGCAGCCGGTCGAGCGTCGGCAGTTTCAGCGTATCGACGCCGAAGTGCCGCATGTCGATGAAGGATTCCGATTGCCAGACGACGATCAGCGGCGAGCCGTCGTCACCGATCAGATCCTGCACGGCGGCCCGGACGATCTTGGAGAGATCCGCGACGATCTTTTCGCGACGCACACCGAGCCAGATGATGAAACGGAAGACGACCGAGCCGAAGGTACCGAAGCGCACCGTGTTCATCTTGACGTCGAGGACCTTGAGCAGCCGCTGTACCAGCGCGGCCGTCGGGCGGTTCACCGGGCCGTAGAAGAGCAGGAGCCAGGGACCATAGGCGATGCCGAGCATCACGAGGATCCAGAAGGCCTTGCCCCGGTCCGGCAGAATCGCCGGCTCGAAATACATGTAGAGGCCGGAAACGCCAAAGACGTAGAGGAAGGCGACGGTCCAGAAGACGACGTTCAGCGAGCTCGCATAGAAGATCGTCTTGTACTTGAACACGTCGACGACCAGCGCGATGTCGGAAAAGATCAGCGGTTCACGGATGAACTTGAACTTGGCGCGGGAAATGCCGGTGAAGATGATGAAGAAGCTCATCGTGCCCGCCGCCGCATAGAGCGGACGCCAGGATCCGGCGAAGAAACCGGCAAAGACCAGAGCGATGACAGGCAGGCGGGCAAGCACGTCGATCACGTCCTGCGTGCGTCCGAAAGGCGAAGGATTGGCGCGCCGCTCCCGCTTCGGCAGGGCGAAACGGTCGGTGAAGAAGATCACCGCGCAGGACAGCAGATAACAACTAAGCGTCAGTGTTATCGGATAGTCGTGCAGCTGAAAGGGAAGCAACGCCAAGCGGAAACCTTCATGTCTTCATGCCGGCCGATGCCGCTTTATGCGGCACAGCGTCCGCCCGACACTTAGATCTTATCGATGCTAGGTACAAGCACCGTCAGGTCCGGTGCTCGGACACTCCACGATTATGCGTCGCCGTGTTGCCGCACCGCACAATCGCCCGGTCGAACCACCAGTTGAGCAGGGGACGAACGGCGGGAGCGAAGCGTCCAAGTAGAAACAATGTCGTGCCGAAATAGACTTCGAACCGGCCGCGGTCGGTTCCCTTGACGATCCGCTTGGCCACCGCTTCGGCCGGCCAGGGCCGGACCGTGCCCATGATCATGGCGGCTTCCGGCGGGCGAGCCGCCAGCTCGCGCTGAAACTGCGGCGTTTCCGTATCCGGCGGAAAACAGACGGAGACACTGACGCCGTGCGGACGGGCTTCTGAACGCAGCGCCTGGGCGAAGCCGTGCACGGCGAACTTGGAGGCGCAATAGGCCGAATAGCCATAGATGCCGAGTAGCCCTGCGCCGGACGAGATCATCATGATCCGGCCCCGACGCCGCCGCTTCATGCTGTCATAGACCGCCCGGACCGCATGCACCGTGCCGGAGAAGTTGGTGTCCATCTGCTGCCGGAACGAAGCGCTGTCGAGCTCCTCGAACCGGCCGGGTTCGACAATGCCGGCCGATGCTACCAGGATATCGCAAGGGCCGAAGGCCTGTTCGCACCGACGGATGGCCGCTTCGACATCGTTTTCCACCGCGACGTCGGCGGCCTCGATCCGGATGCTGTCGGCGTTCGCCCCACTGGATGCGATAAGTTTTGCCTGCGCGCCTTCCAGGAGGCCACGGGAGCGGGCAATCAGCGAGAGGCGCGCCCCGCGCGCCGCGTAGATCGATGCGACCGCAAATCCGATACCGCTCGAGCCACCGGTAATGATCACATGCGCCATGCTGGTATTCCGCTCCAGAGTTCGGGAGAGTGCGAAGCGGCCCTGCTTCCGCGACCACCTGACCCGGCAGCAAATGCGATCGGGTCAGCGCGCCGAGAGCGCTTTCATCATCTGGTCGATGTCGATGCCGCCAAGGCCGAAGTTGCGTTCGGTAAGGTCGGCCAGACGCTCGGCCGTGAGTGTTACCGTGCGCCGGATCTGCTCTTCCGTGTGGTCGCTGGTGATGAAGAAGCGCAGCCGAGCCAGGCCTTCCGGGACCGCCGGGTGGATGATCGGCAGCGCATTGACCCCTTCGGCAAGCAGGTCGTTCGACAGCTGCACCGCACGCAGGGAATCACCAACCAGAACCGGAACCACGGAAAATCCGCTGCTGAGGCCGGTGTCGAGCCCCGCTTCCTTGGCAAGCTTGAGGAAGAGGGCGCCGTTGCGGCGCAGCGCCGCCGTGCGTGTCGGCTCCCGTTCCAGCACCTCCAGGCTTGTGGTTGCCGCGGCCGCCAGCACCGGCGCAAGGCCGACGCTGTAGACGAAGCCGCCGGCCGATGCCTTCAGCACCTCGACCAGCGCTTCGCTGCCGGCGATGTAGCCGCCGCAGCTCGACGTGGTCTTGGAGAGCGTGCCCATCCAGATGTCGATCTCGCGGGGATCGACGCCGAAATGCTCTGCAAGCCCGCGGCCGGTCTTGCCGAGAACGCCGAGCGAATGCGCTTCGTCGACCATCAGCCAGAAGCCGTATTCGGCCCTGAGCTTCAGAAGCGCCGGCAGGTCGGCGACATCGCCGTCCATCGAGTAGATGCCCTCGACGATGACCATGATGCGGCGATAGTCGCCGGCGACCGTGCGTAGCACGTGTTCGAGGTCGGCGACGTCATTGTGCTTGAACAGGCGTCGAGTCGCGCCCGAGAGCTTGACGCCGGCAAGGGCGCTGTTGTGGATGAACTCGTCGTGGACGACGAGGTCCTTCGGTCCCATCAGGCAGCTGATGGTGGCGACATTGGTGAGATAGCCGCTGACGAAACAGACGGCGGCGTCGACGCCATAGAAGCCGGCGATCTTCTCTTCCAGCGCCACATGCACCGGACGCTCGCCGGCGACGAGGCGGCTCGCCGAGGCGGAAATGCCGAAGGTGCCGATGGTATCGCGTGCCCGCGCAAGCACCTCCGCATGGCGATTGAGGCCAAGATAGTCATAGGAGGCGAAGTTGATCAGCTTCCGGCCGTCGATGACGGTGGTCGCGCCCGCCGCCGTCTGGTGCGCACGATAGAATGGATTGGCGATGCCGAGCTGCTCGCTTGCGAACTTCTGGGTCATCACCTGCTTGTATTCCGGCAGGTCTTCGAAACGGGCCTGCTGCCGGCGTGCCGGCGGCGGCATCTCCCGCTCCGAGCGCGCCATGCGGTTGCGCTCGGAGGATTGATGCGTGTTTCTCATCCGGTCCAGCAGGTTCTCTTTGAGGCTGCTGGTCATCTTGGATGCGCCTGGACCGTTTCCGTTCGTGCTCATTGGCCTTGTGCTTTTTCCTTCGCCGTTCCGACGTGCCGCTGCGCAAGTTCGCTGACAATCTTGTCGTCGGCGGGCTCGGCATCGTCGCTCTGGTCGCGCTTGCTCACCTTCTCATAGAGCTTGCGGGCGACATCGCCAACCGTCGTGTTGTCGGCGACGCCGCTGAGCGGCATGTCGAAGCCGGTGTTCTGCTGGAAGCTCATGCCGAGTTCGACGGCCATGAGGCTGTCGAGGCCGATTTCCTTCAGAACCTTGCTGCGCGTGACCGTATCCTTCGATACGCGCAGGATTGCGGCGATCTCGCCGGCGACGAGGTCGAAGAGAATGTCTTCGGCTTCCTGCGGCGACTTGCCCTCGATCATCGCGACGAGGTCCATCTTGGTGCCTTCGCCGCCCGTCGCATGCTGGTCGGCGCTGCGCAGGATGACTTCGAAGAGCGCGTTCTTGGCGACAGGCAGATTGCGTGCCGCCGACCAGTCGATCTCCGAGATCATCACGGTTGCCGCATCGACGGTGCCTGGATCGAAGGCCAGGTGGCTCTCGACCATGTCGAGTGCCGTCTGCGCCTTCAGCGCCGTCTTGCCGATGCGCTTGGCGAGGATGTCGTTCACATCCGTGTTCTGGACCAGATAGCCCCTGTCGGCGATGGCGCCGAACCCGACGGCGAGACCCGCAAGGCCGCGTGCGCGACGGGCGCGGGCGAGACCTTCGAGATAGCCGTTGGCTGCGACGTAATTCGCCTGTCCGGGGTTGCCGACGAGTGTCGTCGCCGACGAGAACAGGATGAAGTTGTCGATCTTGTCGTTGCTGGTCAGTTGATCGAGAACCGCGGCACCCTTGGCCTTGGTGTCGATGACCGGCCGGTTTCGCTCGCGGTTGAGGTTGCTGATCAGCGCGTCGTCGAGCACCATCGCGGCATGGACGATCGAGCGCAGCGGTGCCACGGCGCGCAACGTCTTGAGCAGGCGCTCCGTCGCTGCCGGATCGGTGACGTCGCAGGCATGAACCGTGGCGGATACGCCAGCCTTCGTCCAGGCTTCGATCATTGCCGTCGTTTCGGCGTCCGCCAGGCCGCGGCGTGAGCAGAGCGCGACCTTCGTCGCACCCTTTTCGACGAGCCAGTTGGCGGCAGCCAGGCCGAAACCGCCGATGCCGCCGACGACGAGATGCATGCCGTTCGGATCGACCTTCATGCCGCCATGCGGACGCTTGGCAACGCGGTGCGTGCCGGCGACCGGAGGAAGCACGACGATCTTGCCGATATGCCCGGCATTCTGCATCAGTCGGAAGGCGTTGCCGATCTCGTCGAAGTCGAAGGCGCGATAGGGAAGCGGCGTCAGCTTGCCGTCTTCGAACAGCGCACCGATCTCGGTGAAGATCCGCTTGGTCAGCTTCGGCTGATTGACCAGCAACTGGTCGGCGTCGATGCCGAAATAGCTGACATTGCGGCGGAACGGCCGAAGGCCGATCTTGCTGTCGGCGTAATAGTCGCGCTTGCCAAGCTCAAGGAAGCGGCCAAAGGGCTTCACCAGCGCCAGGCTCTGCTCCATGGCCTCGGCGAACAGCGAGTTGAGCACGAGATCGACGCCTTCACCGCCCGTCACCGCGCGAACGTCGTTGACGAAATCGAGCGAACGGGAATCAAAGACGTGATCGGCACCCAGCATCGACAGGAAGCGACGCTTCTCGCGCGATCCTGCCGTGGCGATGATCCTGGCGCCCTTCAGCTTTGCGACCTGCAGCGCGGCAAGGCCGACGCCGCCGGCGGCGCCATGGATGAGGATCGTTTCGTCAGGCTGGATCCGTCCAAGCTCGACCATCGCATAATAGGCAGTCAGGAACGCGACCGGAACCGTCGCCGCGGCGACGGGGCTGACCGATTGCGGCAACCTGGCGACGCCGGCGCGCGAAACGACCGCGTGGGTCGAGAAGGCGGAGGATGCAATCGCCATGACGGCATCGCCCACGGCGAGGTCATCGACGCCGTCGCCGACCGCGACCACGTGGCCGGAAAGCTCCATGCCGATCGTCGCGCCTGCGAAGCCGTCTTCGAGCGCCTCTTCCGGCAGAAGGCCCATCGCCCACATTACGTCGCGGAAGTTGAGGCCGGTGGCCGCGACCGCAACGACGACTTCACCCGGGCCTGCCGAGGGGATGTCGCTTTCTTCCCAGACGATGCTGCCCACCTGAGAGCTGACGCGCTGGCGGATGGTTGCAGCCTTGAAGTCAGCCGTTGCCGCGTGCCCATTGTCGACTGGGCCAGGCACGGCGCGGATCTCCGAAAGCGCAGCGCCAGCTTCGCCTTCGAGCAGCCATTCGCGGTTTACTCCCATCGCGCCAAGCAGCGGCAATGCCGCAGCCATCTGAGCATCCGTCGTCGGCGAACCGTCGATGTCGAGCGAGTGGACGTCGAGGAACTCGTATTCGTTCTGAAGCACGCGTGCGAAAGCCCAGAGGCCGGCATTGACGCCGTCGCTTGCGACCGCCGCGCCGACCGTCCGGCTGGCGATCGGGGCGCCGCCCGGCGCGACAAGCACGAGACGGGGCCGTTTGTCGTCCGCTGGCTCCGTACCGCCGACATGCTGGCGCAATGCTTCGGCAAACGTGCCGAGCGCGAGGATCTGTGTTTGTAGAGAGGCGGAATCGTCGGTGCGCGACGCGGCCGCCGGCAAGGCAAGGAAGACTGCTCGAAGCGGTTGGCCCCCCAGCGTCTCGAAGGCTGGCAGGAGCGCGGCCTTGTCCGCAGCCGCGTCGCCGGTCAGGCTGACGCGAATGGCTGAACCAGAGGGCTCGCGCTGTTCGTGCCCCGCGATCTCCAGCAGCAGGTGGGGGACGGATGCCGGCACCGCCGCGTCTGCGGAAGCAGTTGCTGCGCCACGCGCTTCGAGCAGGATGACGTTGCCGCTTGCACATTCGCGGTCGGCAATGTCGGTGTCCCGCAGGTCGAGATCGTCGAGGCATTTCTGCCAGTGCGGCGCCGCCGCGAGGTTGCCGATCGGAAACTCCGCCGTCTGGCTGCGCGCGAACCAGCCCTCGGACAGGCCAAGCGCGAAGTCGTTGAACAGCGATGGCGCGCTGACCGCGGCAATCAGCCCACCCGTAGGGCGCAGTGCCGTGCGCAACGCTGTGCGAACCGCCACATCGTCCTCGATCAGGCCGTAGAACCCGTCGGACGCGCTGACAGCAAGATCGAAGGCCGCAAGCGTCGCGAGTTCGCCCTTCTTGAGGATGTGTACATGGGCGTCGTTTTCGAAGGTCAGCTCAAGGCCGCGCTGGGCGTTATCGCGTGCTTCGAACACGGTGAGGCTTGCACCATGCTTTTCGGCAAGAGTCGCCAGCCGCTTAGTGAAACCGGCGGATACGCTGCCGAGTTCGACGATGCGCAGGCGCGCTCCGGCGGACTGTGCCGATAGCGCCGTTTCGAGAGCCTCCAGCACGAAGGCCATGCGCTGGCGGCTTGCCTCCGAATGAACCGCCTGATGGTCGATCGTGGCGTCGCTGATGAAGCTCGATCCCGAGGCCGCTTCGTCGCCCGCATGCAAGGCGTCGATGCGGGCAAGGGCTTCCGCATAGGCGTTGTTGATCAGCACGGCCTCGACGGCGCGGTCAGGCCGTTCGCCGTAAAGTTCGCTCAGAATTTCAGGTACGCTCGGCAGGTTGAATTCCTGCGCGACGGTCCACACACCATCTTTGTGCTCACAGAGCCCGGCATCTTCGAGCACGTAGAGGCAGCTCGTCAGAAAACAATGGAAGGCGAAATCGCCAGGCAGATTGCCGCCCTGGATCGTGGAACGCCCCTTACCGAGCTTGAGGGCGATCTCCTGGCAGGCGCGGTAGATCGCGGCATTGAAGAGCAGCGTCGCATTGTCGACACCAGCCTCGCCGGCGGCCGGCATTGCGATCGATACCGGCGCAAGGCTGTTGCGCAGAAGGCCTGGCAGGGCGGCTTGCGATTGTACTGCCTCGTAGTGGAAGGACAGCGCATCGAGCGTCTTGTGCTTGCGCAGATAGGTGCGGCGGAAACGGCAATCCTCGAAATGCGCGATCGGCTCGCCCGACTGGCCGAAGAAGTGGAACTTCGCCTTGATCGAATTGGTGCTGACGCGTTCAATTTCGATCATCGCGCGCGCGATCGGCAGGCCGCCATTGACGACACGAACCGAACCGAAGCGGACGGGAATATAGGGTGCGCCGCTCTTGTCGCCGGTGAATCGGTCGAAGAGCGCCACCAGCCCGTGGAAGGTGGCATCGACCGAGATCGGGTTCAGGGCATAGCTGACAAGCGGGTGTCCGGTGGCTTCGGCCGTCTTCAGCTCGACATCGACCAGGCGGTCGCCATAGGCAATCGCTTTTGCGAGCAGCTGGAAGCGAGGACCGTAGTCGAGGCCGAATTGCCGCGCCGTCTCATAGGCGCGACCCGGTGCCACCGTTGCCGTCTTGGGGAGGCCTGCGAGCGACGGATAGGCGCGGTCCCCGGCCGGCAGCGGCTTGCGGCAGCGGGCAACCGCGTGCACGGCCCAGTCGTCTTCCGACAACCGTTCACGCGAGCGGATTTCGAGGTCGCCGGTCTCTGGCGAAAGGACGGTCGACAGCTCCATGATTTTTGTGTCGCTGAGTTCCAGCGGCCGGACGATTTCGAGATTGGTGATCTCGACTTCTTCGCTGCCATAGAACTGCTGTGCCGCAGCAACGGCGATCTCGATGAAGCCGCTGCCCGGCAGGATCGCCTTGCCGTCCACCACGTGTTCGGCAAGATCCGGGAAGAGATGGGCGTCGATATGGTTTTTCCAGCTGCCGCTGTTCGGATCGCTGCGCCAGCCGGTCAGGCGGTATGGTCTGGCAATCCGGCCGAACAGGTCGGTGGCATCAGTTGTTGCCGCTGGGCGCAGCTCGACGGGCTCGAAGGGCAGGCTTGGCAGGGCGATCGATGCATTGCGCTTGCCGAATACCCGGGTCGTATCCACGACGGCGCCGTGCGCAACGGCGCGTGCCATCGCGGCCGAGATCGGATCCTGGCCGCTTTCGGCGACGTCTCTGAGCAGCGTGGGCACCACCATGCCGGGGGCTGCTGCCTGCTTGATCGTCTCCTTGACGTAGGACGACAGGATCGGGCGCGGCGAAATCTCGATGAACAGGCGGCAGCCCATTTCGATCGCGGCTTCCGCAGCCGCCTGGAAGCGGACCGGCTCGCGAACGTTCTTCCACCAGTATTCCGGATCGAGCTGCGTGCCCTCGAGCGCGGCACCAGTGACCGTCGAAAGATAGGCGAGTTCGGTGCGGCGCGGTGCGATATCGGGGATGTCCGAGAGGAAGGCATCCTTCGCCCGATCGATGATCGGATGATGGAACGGATAGTTGATGTCGAGGATCTGGACCGGGATCTTCGCCTTGCGGGCGGCATCGCGGAAGGCCGAGATCTGGTCGGCCGGGCCCGAGATCGTCACGGAATTATGGGCGTTGACCGCAGCAACGCAGAGTTCGTCAAGACCGCGAGCCTCGGCAAAGGCGCGAGCAGCCTCTTCACCGAGCATGACGGCCGCCATCGTGCCGTGGCCGGCAAGCAGGTCCTGATGCAGCGAACGTTTCGCAACGATCGAAACGGCATCGACGAGCGACAGCGCGCCGGCGGCATAGGCCGCGGCGATTTCGCCGACGGAGTGACCGAAGACGGCGACCGGCTTGATGCCCATGGCAACCAGCGAATCCGACAGGGCGGCCTGCACCGCAAACAGCAGCGGCTGGGCGATCTTCGTGTCGGCAAGCTTCTTGTCGAGATCAGGATCGGTCAGGAGATCGGTGAGCGCGATATCCGAATGGAACTTGAACAGCGCGCTGACCGAGGTGAAACACTGGCGGAAATGCAGGTTTTCGCGGAAGGCTTCCACACCCATGCCGGCCCATTGCGAGCCGTTGCCGGAGAACACGAACGCGACCTTGGCGTCGCGAACGACGGCCTCGCCGACCTCACCGATATCCGAGCCGGGCTTTTCCAGGTGGCTGGCGATCGCACGGACGATATCTTCGGGCTGGTCGCTGCGAGCGGCAAACCGATGGCGCATATGGGTGCGGTTGGCACCCGATGCGGCGATCATCGCACGGGCTTCACCCTTGGAAGCATGCGCGAAAGCGGTCTTGTAATCCTTGAGAAGGGCTTCCAGGCTCGACTGCGTATGAGCGCTTGCGAGGAACACATGTCCCGAAGACGACGGGTTTGCGGCCTTTTCATCGGCGGCCGGTTCAGGATCGCTGATAACGACGTGCGCATTGGCGCCGCCGAAGCCGAACGAGTTGATGCCGGCAAGGCGCGCGCGCTTACCGCGCAGAAGCTCGATCGGGTTTGCCGTGACGCGGACGTTCAGACCATCGAAGTCGATATGCTCGTTCGGCGTGTCGAAGTGCAGCGAAGCCGGCAGGTAGTTGTTCTCAAGCGCCATCATGGCCTTCAGCATGCCGAAGAGGCCGGAGGCGGGTTCCGTATGGCCGATGTTCGACTTGATCGAGCCGATCGGCACAGGCGCCCGGCGCTTGGCGCCGATGACCGTTCCGATCGACCAGACTTCCGCCGGGTCGCCGACCTTGGTGCCGGTACCGTGGCCTTCGACGAAGGCCACCTGATTGGCGTCGATGCCGTTTCCTTCGTAGATCGCTCTCAGCAGGTTGGCCTGCGCTTCGCGCGACGGCAGCGAAATGCCGTTGGTGCGGCCGGCCGAATTCACGCCGGTCGCGACGATGCGCGCATAGCTGCGGTCTTTCTCGCGGCGCGCCCGGTCGGAACGGCGCAGCACGAAGACCACGCCGCCTTCGGCGCGCACGTAGCCGGCGCCGTCGTTGTCATAGGCGCGGCAGAGGCCTTCCGGCGACAGCATGCGTGCCTGGGCGAAGCCGACGAAGGGCAGGGGGTGGGCAAGGATGTTGACGCCGCCGACGATCGCCGTGTCGATCTCCCCGGCGTTGAGCGCCCGCATCGCCTGGTCGAGGGCGACCAGCGAGGAGGAACAGGCGGTGTCGACCGTCATGCTCGGGCCGCTGAGGCCGAAGATGTGCGAGATGCGGTTGGAGACGATCGACAGGGTGTTGCCGGTCATGAAGTAAGGGCCAGCCGCAGCCGGATCCTCGACCGTCAGGTTGGCGTGATCGAGGCTCGATGCGCCGATATAGACACCGACGTTTTCGCCGTGCAGCGACGTCGCCGAGATGTTGGCATCTTCAAGCGCCCGCCAGGCGAGCTGCAGCAGCACACGCTGCTGCGGGTCCATATACATGGCCTCGCGCTGCGACATGCCGAAGACGGCCGGATCGAAATCATAGAGTTGATCCAGCACGCCGGCCGCGAAGGAATAGGTCTTCCCCTGCGTGCCTATGACGGGATGCCAGAATCGCGCCACGTCCCAGCGATCCGATGGAATGCTGGTGACGGTGCACTTGCCCTGACGTAGAAGTTTGAACAACGCCGAGGGCGATTCTGCTCCAGGGGCGAGGCATGCACGCCCAATAATCTCAACAGCCATGTATGATCGAACGCTCTAAAATGCCGTTAAAGTTGCACCTGCGATTGCGCGGCGGAAGTTGAAATGCAATCGCCAATCGTCATGCTTGCGGGCTATCCCCAGCTATATTCGTTCCGCCTCATTAGTCAGCTTTTAACTTAAAGTCCCTAGCTTTCAACCCCAAAGACTGAAGATATACACGCTGTCAACGCCAGTCCAAGTCGGATTGGGCGACAAACCACGCTCAAGGTATCGAAGGTATGACCAGAAAGACGCGGGCTCAAATAAATTGCCCGTCTTGGTCTTGGGGTGACTTGTTGTGGGACGGCGATTGTGCTTTTCAGAGACCGGCGAAATTCCCTGCCGGGGGATGATGCGGCGCGGAACCATGAGCAAAATCATGGCTGTGCCGAATGTGGAGTGTCTTAGTTGAAACGAGTCAGTGCCCTTCTGCTTTGTTCCGCCCTCGTCGGATGCCAGGCTGTGCCTGGTGAGGGGCCGTTGGCCGGAGCGATCGTCAAGGACGCCGGCCAGTCAGGCGCCGAGATCGGCCGCCAGAATGCAACGGTTTTCGACATCGTCGATGTGGACGGACGCTCCGCGCGTCTCGTTTCCGATTATGTCTCCTCGACGCTTAATCGCCGTTTCGGCATTGGCGGCGGTGTTGGCCGCGTCGTCATCGGCGTTGGCGACCAGCTTAAGGTCTCGATCTTCGAAGCCGGCAGCGACGGCTTGTTCTCGACGCAGGACTCCAAGCAGACGAGCATCGATCTCGTCGTTCAGCCGGATGGCAAGGCTGCCATCCCCTATGTCGGCCCGGTCAAGTTTGCCGGCCTGACACTGGAGCAGGCGCGCCAGGAAATTCTGGAAGCGCTGAAGCAGAAGGCAGTTGAGCCCGACGTCATCGTCACGAGCATGAGCACCGCATCGCGCAACGTTACGGTTTCGGGTGCCGTCGGCAAATCGTCGGTGGTGCCACTGAGCCTCGTCGACGAAACGATCAATGAGGTCATCGCCAAGGCCGGCGGTCCGGTCGCGCAGCCCTATGAGACCTTCGTCACATTGGTGCGCGGCAAGAAGACCGGAACGGTTCTCCTGAAGTCGATCATCGAGAACCCGTCGGAAAATATCCACGTCAAGCCGGGCGACCAGATCTTCGTGACGCGCGATCCGCGCCGCTTCACGATCCTCGGTGCGGTCAAGGCCAACCAGCGCGTCGAATTCGGCGCCAACGATCTCAATCTGCTCGAGGCGATGGGCCTTGCGGGCGGTGGCTCGGACTACACGCTCGACATGAAGGGCTATTTCATCTTCCGTTACGAAGAGCCTGATGTGGTCATGAGCCTGCTCGGTCAGCAGCGTTTCAACGAAATGCTGCGTAAGGGCATGAAGACCGACAGCGTGGGTCGCTACCCGATCGTCTACCGCTTTGACATGAGCAAGCCGGACAGCCTGATTGTCGGCCAGACCTTCCCGGTCAAGAACCGCGACGTCATCTATGCCTCGCGTCACCCGTCGGTCGATTTCTCGAAGTTCCTGAACTTCGTCGCCCAACCGGTCGGCATCGCCAATTCCGGTTTTGCGATCGCGGACAATCTCAACGGCAACTGATCGTGTTCAATAGTTTTTCAAGGGGGCGTCGACCGCAGGTCGGCGCCTTTTGCTTATCTGCCCTTCCGATCTCGGAAGCCTGCGGAACTGGCTTGTCGTCGCTCAAATTCTGTGATTGATCTTGGACTTAAATCGATTTTGGTGATCGATAAGCAGTTGATCGTCCAGAGGTGAATGATGGCGGATAAAGCGTTGATCGTCGTGGATGTGCAGAACGATTTCTGCCCGGGCGGAGCGCTTGGTGTTGCGGGCGGCGACGAGATCGTGCCGATGATTAACGGGCTGATCGACCGCTTCGAGCATGTGGTTCTGACCCAGGATTGGCATCCCTCCGGCCACTCCAGCTTTGCCTCCAGCCATCCCGGCAAAAATCCCTTCGAAATGATCGCCATGCCCTATGGCGCGCAGACGCTCTGGCCGGATCATTGCGTGCAGGGCAGCGCCGGTGCCGATTTCCATCCGGCGCTCGAATGGACCCGCGCCGAACTTTTGATCCGCAAGGGTTTCCGCGCGCAAATCGACAGCTATTCCGCCTTCTTTGAAAACGACCGCCGGACGCCGACCGGCCTTTCCGGCTATCTCAGGGACCGCGGTATCAAAAAGGTGACGCTCTGCGGGCTCGCGACCGATTTCTGCGTCGCCTTCTCCGCGCTCGACGCGGTGGCGCAGGGATTCTCGACCACGGTCGTTCTCGATGCCTGTCGGGGCATCGACCTCAACGGCTCGCTTCATGCCATGGTGACGCGTATGCGTGATGCCGGTGTCGAGCTGAACTAGCCGAGATGATCTAGCCTCGCCCAAGAGGAAGGAGCAATTTCACCGATGACGAAGACCGATATCGCCAGGCGCGTCTACAATCATGCCTGGAAACTCGACCCGATCGTACGCAGCCTGCTGGACACGGATTTTTACAAGCTCCTGATGCTGCAGATGATCTGGCAGCTCTATCCGGATGTCGATGCGACCTTCTCGCTGATCAACCGCACGAAGACGGTGCGGCTCGCCGACGAGATCGACGAGCAGGAACTGCGCGAGCAGCTCGATCACGCACGCGAGTTGCGTTTTTCCAAGAAGGAAATGATCTGGCTTGCGGGTAATACCTTCTATGGCCGCAAGCAGATCTTCTCGCCGGAGTTTCTCGCCTGGCTAGCCAAGTTCCGCCTGCCGGATTATGAGCTGAAACGCAGCGATGGCCAGTTCGAGCTGACCTTCCGCGGCCGCTGGGCGGAGACCACCATGTGGGAGATCCCGGCGCTGGCGATCATCAACGAGCTGCGCTCGCGCTCGGCGATGAAGGGCCTCGGTCCCTTTACCCTCGATGTGCTCTATGCCCGCGCCAAGGCCAAGATGTGGTCCAAAGTCGAGCGGCTGCGGCAGTATCCTAACCTCAGGATCTCCGATTTCGGCACGCGCCGCCGCCACAGCTTCCTTTGGCAGCGCTGGTGCGTCGAGGCGTTGAAGGAAGGGATTGGCAGTTCGTTCTCCGGGACCAGCAATGTCTTGCTCGCCATGGACAACGATCTGGAGGCGCTTGGTACCAACGCACACGAATTGCCGATGGTGGCCGCGGCCCTTGCCCGCAACGACAAGGAACTGGCCGCCGCCCCCTACAAGGTGCTGCAGGACTGGAACCAACTCTATGGCGGCAATCTCCTGATCGTGCTGCCCGATGCCTTCGGCACAGCGGCGTTCCTGCGCGACGCGCCGAAATGGGTGGCGGACTGGACGGGCTTTCGGCCGGACAGCGCGCCGCCGATCGAAGGTGGCGAAAAAATCGTCGCCTGGTGGAAGAAGATGGGACGGGATCCCCGGGAAAAGCTGTTGATCTTCTCCGATGGTCTCGACGTCGACACGATCATCGAGACGTACCGCCACTTCGAGGGGCGCGTGCGCATGAGCTTCGGTTGGGGCACCAACCTCACCAATGATTTTGCCGGTTGCGCACCGACGGAAATCAGCGGCCTCAGTCCGATCTCGATCGTTTGCAAGGTCAGCGAGGCGGATGGCCGGCCGGCTGTAAAACTCTCCGACAATCCGCGCAAGGCGACCGGTGACCCGGCCGAGGTCGAGCGCTACCTCAAGTTCTTCGGCTCGCAGGATTTCGTTGAGCAGGCGGTTAAGGTCTGACCGCCAAGTAATGCCTAAGTCAAACGACGCCGCGTGCTCAGCGATCCTGCAAAAAAAGAAACCGGCAGGAGCCGGTTTCAAAAGGGGATCAAAGATGTTGCGATTGTCCATCATCGCAATATCAAATCTGGCAGTGGAATCTTAAGGTTGCGTTAATCTGCCAACCTGCCGTTGCATTTTGCTTCTCTAGAATACGAACATGTAGAGAAGGATGATGACGATGAGCGGCACGCCCATAAGCCAGAGAACGATACCTTTCATTGAGAAGCCTCCGCGTTGCTGCCTTTGAAACGATAACGCAGCATCGGGAAATACGTTCCGGGTGTCAGCGAGGCAGGCTCTTGTTTCAGTTTATCGCCAGTAGCCTCGCTTCGCCCTTGTTCAAGAAGTAGGCCTTGTCGAAAAGCCGGAGATCGACGGGGTTCGGCATCCGGATATCGTCCAGGTCCGGAAGTGGTTTCACGGCGGCTTCGAAGGATCGATCGATCTGCGAGATGAAGATGATGATCAGCCCGCGTTGCCGCGCGAATGCCCTCAATTTGCGCACCTGATCGCCAAGAGCGGGATTGTCACGTCGCTGATCGAGAAGCTGGAGGTAATCGACGACCACCAGCGTGCCGGGATCGGCCTTGGACAGCTTGCCGACGATATGGTCGGCACTGATCGTGTCGGAGCAATCGATCTCGAACAGCGGGGCAAACCGGCCATGGTCGGCCCTGATGGCCGCAAAACGCTCGATGACGTCCGTCACGGTATATTCCAGTGTGAAGAAGTAGGCGCGATGGCCGGCCCTCATCGCCTCTACGGCAAGCTCGAGGCTCTTCAGCGTCTTGCCCTGGCCGGGGCGTGCGGCGAGGACCACGAGATCTCCGGGAGCGAGCCGGGCAAGCATACTCGCCGCGGTGCCGGCAGTCGTTTGTCGTGCCGCAAGCAGGCTCCAAGTGGAGTAGCCCTCCTGAACGGCGATGCGATCAAGCGCTTCATGGAGCGGGATGGCTTCTTCACGGCACAGGCGTTTCGCCCTGCGTTTCAAATGGTAGATCGGTGCAGTCAGTTTCATCGGCAACCTCCTGGTACGAGCGATCGTCGCAGTCCCTCCTTGTGCGCATTGCCCCAACAGTCGGTTCGATGATGAGAGTGCCCGGTATGAAATCTACTTTCCCGATCGGAGGGGGGAGGCGTGGGCGCGCCCGATTCGCAGCATAACGCAGGTGGCAGCAGGCGAAAATTGCATCCGATGAGAAATTCTGCGGCCTGGGGCGCGTCTTTCGCGGGCGCCGTAGATCCTGCTCGTTTGGGGCGATAGGACAGGCGAAAACATTCGCAGACCGCGAAAGCACGCGGTGCTACGAGCGAGTATCAATTTGATTTCGTTAAGAGAAGGCTGGTGCTGCTAGAGAGATTTGAACTCTCGGCCTCTCCCTTACCAAGGGAGTGCTCTACCCCTGAGCTATAGCAGCATCTGGCGGCCGGTTCGTGTGTCAGCCGCATCAAGCGAGGGGGCTATTGCCATAGCTCGGCGGCGAGTGCAAGCCGCAATTCGAAGTTTTTCGCGAAGAGCTGTGAGAAAAGTCACCGCTGCTTCCGAAGACCCTGGTTTTGCGCTATGGCATGGGCATGCAAACAGACGACGAAGAAGGCGGCAAAGCCGTGCCTCCGCCTGACGAACGGCAGGCGGATGGCAAGGTGCGCCAGAAAAAGATAAAGGATACGACCGAGGCGGACCTGAAAAAGGCGCGTCTTGCCAGGAACTTGCGCGACAACCTCATGCGCCGCAAGCAGCAGATGCGGGCGCGCCGATCTGGCGCTGCCGATGACGTCAGCGGTCTTCCTGCCGCAAAAACGGACGAATCCCAAGATTAGTACGGGCAGGAAGCGGCATCGCCGCTTCGTTCTCAATTTGCCGGTGGCATCTCCATCGGCGTTCGATTGCACAGGTCCGTTAAATCGGGACCGATCGCGGGGGAAAACTGTGCAGCGACCTAAATGTTACAGCGCCAGGCGTCCGAAGGGATGCGCGGCGTTCAAGGCACTTCTAATTTCGCGGCGTCTCCACTAAAGAGGCGCCTTCAGACAACATCGGATTATTTTGGAAAGGCGGGCCAAGCCCGTTCGAGAGGCCTCATGGATCGCATCAGGATTGTAGGCGGCAACAAGCTCAACGGCGTCATCCCGATTTCGGGCGCCAAGAATGCGGCCCTGCCGCTGATGATTGCGTCGCTTCTGACCGACGACACGCTGACGCTCGAAAACGTGCCGCATCTGGCCGACGTCGAGCAGCTGATCCGTATCCTCGGCAACCATGGCGCGGATATCTCCGTCAACGGTCGCCGCGAGCGCCAGGGCGAGAGCTACGCCCGCACCATCCATTTCACCTGCCGCAACATCGTCGACACGACCGCCCCTTACGAGTTGGTCTCGAAGATGCGCGCGAGCTTCTGGGTTATCGGCCCGTTGCTTGCCCGTGAAGGCAAGGCGCGGGTATCGCTGCCGGGCGGTTGCGCCATCGGCACGCGTCCGGTCGATCTCTTCATCGAAGGCCTACAGGCGCTTTCCGCCAACATCGAGATCGACAGCGGTTACGTCAACGCGACGGCGCCGGCTGGCGGCCTGATCGGCGCGCGCTACACCTTCCCGAAGGTGTCGGTCGGCGCCACCCATGTGCTGATGATGGCAGCGACGCTTGCCAACGGCACCACGGTGCTCGGCAACGCCGCGCGCGAGCCTGAAGTCGTCGACCTCGCCAACTGCCTGAACGCCATGGGCGCCAAGATTACCGGCCAGGGAACCTCGACGATCACCATCGAGGGCGTTCGCTCGCTCTCCGGCGCCCGTCACCGCGTTCTTCCCGATCGCATCGAGACCGGCACCTACGCCATGGCCGTTGCCATGACCGGTGGCGACGTCATCCTCGAAGACACCGACATGGCGCTGCTCGACACGGCGCTGGAAGCGATCCGCCGCGCTGGCGCCGAGATCACCGAGACCAACAGCGGCATCCGCGTCGTGCGCAACGGCGCCGGCATTAAGCCGGTCGATATCGTCACTGATCCCTTCCCGGGCTTCCCGACCGACCTGCAGGCGCAGTTCATGGGTCTGATGACCATGGCGAAGGGCACCTCGCACATCACCGAGACGATCTTCGAGAACCGCTTCATGCACGTGCAGGAACTCGCCCGTCTCGGCGCCAAGATCTCGCTTTCCGGCCAGACGGCGAAAATCGAGGGCGTCAGCCGCCTGAAGGGCGCGCCTGTCATGGCGACCGACCTTCGCGCCTCCGTCTCGCTCGTCATCGCCGGCCTAGCCGCCGAAGGCGAGACCATGGTCTCGCGCGTCTATCATCTCGACCGCGGCTTCGAGCGGCTCGAAGAGAAGCTTACCCGGTGCGGCGCGCACGTCGAGCGCGTCAGCGACTGATTTGAATGGTTGCGCCTGATACCGTTGCGGTTTCAGGCGCAACATCCTATGTCCATTTCAATTGTGGCACGGCAAGATGTGCGGCGAAACGAAAGGAATGGATGGCATGACCGGATTGAAGCTGCTGGCGCTCGACGAGGAGGATCTCGCTGTCGTCTCCGCCCACGTCCAGGATGCCGTGTTCAAGGTTTCGGGCCTGGAATACGACGCGCGTCGCAAGCAGTTTTCTCTCATCGTCAACCGCTTCGTCTGGGAGACGGCCGATGGCAAGCGCCGCTCCTTTGAGCGCCGGCGTGCGGCTCTCCTCTTCAAACGTGTGAATGCAGTGCGCTCCGTCGGCTTCGACCGGCGTGACGGCGAGGCGGTGCTCGATCTGCTGACGCTGAAGTTCGCGCTGCAGGGCGAGGGGCCGGAAGGCACGCTGGAGTTGGTTCTGGCTGGCGACGCCTCGATCGCGCTTGACGTCGAATGCATCGAAACGCAGCTTGCGGATACCGGCGGGGCGTGGGAAACCGCTTTCAAGCCCAAGCATCCCGAAGGCGCTTGACGCTGATCGACCCGACCGACACTGGCATACAAGGACGTCCCCTTTGGCAATCAGGCTCAATTTTCTCGACGGTGACTTCGAACAAAAGTTCGCGGCATTCCTGACGACCAAGCGAGAGGTGTCCGAGGACGTCAATGCGGTGGTCAAGGCGATCATCGACGACGTGCGGGCACACGGTGACGCGGCGCTCGCCGAATACTCCAAGCGTTTTGATGGCGTCGATTTCCAGACGACGCCGATGGCGGTCAGCGCCGCCGAGATCGATGCGGCGATCCAGGCGGTCGAGCCGGAAGTTCTCGGCGCGCTAAAGGTCGCCGCCACCCGCATCGAGGCGCACCATGCCCGCCAGCGCCCGAAGGACGATATCTACCAGGACGCCATGGGCGTCGGCCTCGGCTCGCGCTGGACTGCGGTCGATGCCGTCGGCCTCTATGTGCCCGGCGGCACCGCGAGCTATCCGAGCTCGGTGCTGATGAACGCGCTGCCGGCAAAGGTTGCCGGCGTGTCCCGCATCGTCATGGTGGTGCCGGCAACCGGCGGCAAGATCAACCCGGCGGTGCTGGCTGCTGCACGCCTTGCCGGCGTCGAGGAAATCTACCGCATCGGCGGCGCGCAGGCTGTGGCCGCCCTTGCCTATGGCACCGAGACGATTGCACCGGTTGCCAAGATCGTCGGCCCGGGCAATGCCTATGTGGCTGCGGCCAAGCGCCAGGTCTTCGGCACGGTCGGCATCGACATGATCG
The DNA here is from genome assembly GCF_014852195.1 of Ensifer sp. ENS08. NCBI lineage: Bacteria > Pseudomonadati > Pseudomonadota > Alphaproteobacteria > Hyphomicrobiales > Rhizobiaceae > Ensifer > Ensifer sp. ENS08. The sequence continues at coordinate 594,875 of NZ_JACVBF010000001.1, read as the reverse complement.
CCGGCCCCTCCGAAGTGCTTGTTATTGCCGACAAGCACAACGATCCGGACTGGATCGCTGCCGATCTTCTCGCCCAGGCCGAGCACGATGTCGGCGCCCAGTCGATCCTGATCACCGACGATGCGGATTTCGGCCAGGCGGTCGAGAGCGCAGTCGAGCGGCAGCTGAAAACTCTGCCACGCGCCGAAACGGCGTCGGCAAGCTGGCGCGATTTCGGTGCCGTCATCCTCGTGCCCGATCTTGAGAAGGCCGTGCCGCTCGCGAACCGCATCGCTGCCGAACACTTGGAGCTGGCGCTTGCCGACCCCGAACCGATGGTGGCCAAGATCCGCAATGCCGGCGCGATCTTCGTCGGTCGCCACACGCCCGAGGTCATCGGCGACTATGTCGGCGGCTCCAACCACGTGCTGCCGACCGCCCGCTCCGCGCGCTTCTCCTCCGGCCTTGGCGTGCTGGATTACATGAAGCGCACGTCGATCCTGCGGCTTGATGCCGAACAATTGCGGATCCTCGGACCGGCGGCCATCGTGCTGGCAAAATCCGAAGGCCTTGAGGCCCATGCGCGCTCCGTCGCCATTCGCCTCAATCTCGGGGACGCTGGATGAAGGCGGACCGCAACCAGCGTCTCTGCGATGTCGTTCTGGACGAGACCATCGGCCGCTCGACCCCTGACGTGGAGCATGAGCGCGCGGTTGCGATCTTCGACCTGCTCGAAGAAAACCTGTTCGAGCCGGTCGGCCATCCAGGCGGCCCCTATAAGCTCAATCTCTCGCTCGTCGACGCCAAGCTCGTCTTTGCGATCTCGACCGACAAGGGCAGCGACGTCGCCACCCATATTTTGTCGCTGACGCCGTTCCGCCGGATCGTGAAGGACTACTTCATGATCTGCGAGAGTTACTACGAAGCGATCCGCTCGGCGACGCCGAGCCAGATCGAGGCGATCGACATGGGGCGCCGCGGCATTCACAACGAGGGTTCGCAGACGCTGATGGATCGCCTCTCCGGCAAGATCCGGCTGGACTTCGATACCGCCCGCCGCCTGTTCACGCTCGTCTGCGTGCTCTACTGGCGCGGGTGAGGGCGGCGACCGGCATGGCGGGAACCGAGGCTCAGCGCTTGAAAATGCCCCGCTCGGTCCTCTTCATGTGCGGCATGAACGCTATTCGCTCGCCGATGGCCGAAGCGCTCGCCAAGGCGGCGCTGCCGGCCGGAACCTATGTCGCCTCCGCCGGCGTGCGGCATGGCGAACGCGACCCCTTCGTCGACGTGGTCATGGCCGAAGTGGGCCTGAGCCTCGGTCGCCACCAGCCGCATACGCTCGATGAACTCGAGGATGACTATTTCGACCTTATCGTCACGCTGGCGCCGGAGGCGCATCACAAGGCGCTCGAATTGACGCGCTCCATGGCCGTCGACGTGGTCTACTGGCCGACGCCGGATCCGACGGTGGCTGCCGGCACGCGCGAGCAGATCGTCGATGCCTACCGCGCCGTGCGCGATCACCTGTCGACGCTGATCAATCATCGGTTGATCGGCTCCAGGAAGTCGGAAGACGCTTGAGAGTGTTGCGAAAAATCCCGGCGCGGTCTGCAGTCTCCGTCGCTTCCATGCCGGCGTAAATCTCGATCGATTTAAGACTAGAGACATGGAGCGGTACGAAGTGCTATAGCGGCTTCGCGCTTCTGATCCGACGCGCGGCACAGTAGCCCGTCACAAAAGCGCAAAAGCCGGTCTTAGATGGTTCACAAATCCTCGTCGATTGTGTAGTTTCCGGCGAATTTTTCGGGATACCTGACGGTTCCCTAAACAAAGATAGAAAGAACAGTCCTACATGGCGAAAGAAGAAGTCCTTGAATTTCCGGGCGTGGTCACCGAATTGCTTCCGAATGCGACCTTCCGCGTGAAGCTCGAAAACGAGCATGAGATCATCGCTCACACTGCTGGTCGTATGCGCAAGAACCGCATTCGCGTGCTTGCCGGCGACAAGGTTCTCGTTGAAATGACCCCGTACGACCTAACCAAGGGCCGTATCACCTACCGCTTCAAGTAAGCCGCTCCGGCTCTTAGCAATTCCTGGAGCATTTCCGCTTCTTCTTCGAATCGCGAAAACGCTCTAACCTTTGGTTGGATTGCAATTCCAGACGTAAACCGCCTATCGCATTTTGCTGGAATTGCTCTGGAGTGACGGCTCGTTCCGATGACAGTGGCCAAGAAACTGATACTTGCGTCCGGTTCGCCGCGTCGCGTCGAGCTTCTGGCGCAAGCCGGCATCGAGCCCGCGCGCCTGATGCCGATGGATCTCGATGAGACGCCGAAGCGTGCCGAACATCCGCGTTCGCTCGCAAGGCGCCTGTCGGCAGAAAAGGCGCGAGCGGCGCTTGCTGCAGTCAAGGGCGAGGCCGGCTGGGACGGAAGCTACATTCTGGCAGCCGATACGGTCGTTTGCGTTGGCCGCCGCATCCTGCCGAAACCGGAACTCGTCAGCGAAGCCTCGAGCGCGCTGCATCTTCTTTCCGGCCGCAGTCATCGCGTCTACACCGGCGTCTGCCTGATCACCCCGGACAAGACCGTGCGCCAGAAGGTCGTCGACACCAAGGTGCGCTTCAAGCGCCTGTCCGGTTTCGATATCGAAAGCTATCTCGCCTCGGGCCAATGGCGCGGCAAGGCGGGCGGCTACGGCATCCAGGGCATCGCCGGCAGCTTCGTGGTCAAGCTCGTCGGCTCCTACAGCAACGTCGTTGGCCTGCCGCTTTACGAAACCGTCAGCCTGCTTGTCGGCGAAGGCTATGACGTGCACAATCGTTGGCTGGAAGGCTGAACGAGTGACCGACGAAACGAAGAAAAGCGCTTCGAACGTTGCGCCCCTGCGCGCACCGCGCCCATGTCCGGAATGTGGCCGGCCGTCGCATCGGGAACACTATCCCTTCTGCTCCGACCGCTGCCGCAACGTCGACCTCAATCGCTGGCTCTCCGGCTCCTACGCTATTCCGGTCGCCGACGACGAGGCGAAAGCCGACGACGGCGACGACCGCTAGGCGTACCGCTGCGGCCGGACCGGCCGGTCCGGCTTTTCCTTCCCCACATCCTCTTTGCCGCGAACGACGCCTCGAAGATCCTCGCGCGTCACCGGGTGCGGGCGATCATCTTTTTCGGCTTCCAACGGCCACTTTCCACGAAAAATGGACCAGGGAGAGAATGCGATCTCTCTGAAACTCCTCGCTTTTTCGGTTTCTCGATTGTCCACAGGATTTCGGTCAAAAAACTTTCATTTGGCGCTGGACACCGCCGAACAAGATGCTATAACCCCGCTCGTTCCCGGGGCAAACACAAGCGCCCCGATGGTTCCGAAAGGAGCCGATGCCCGAAACGGCAGGATGCCCGGATAGCTCAGTTGGTAGAGCAGCGGATTGAAAATCCGCGTGTCGGTGGTTCAAATCCGCCTCCGGGCACCATTCTTTCTTCTCGAAGATCTTGGTTCCTTCAAGCGCTGCCGTGTCGTTTCCTTGCGTCCGCTATGCGGCTGCGCTCCCTCAATACGTCGTCCACTCCTGCACCAGCATCTCGCGAAAGCGGATGGCGGCCGGTGATAGTCTGCCGCCGCGGCGTTCGACAAGGCCGATGGTGCGGCTGACGGTGGGGGCGGTCAGCGGCACGGTGGCGATAACAGGGTGTTCGACCTGGGGTGTGGCCAGCCGCGGCATCACGGAGATGCCGAGGCCCGCCTCTACGAGGCCGAGCGAGGTCGAGAGGTGGTTGACCTCGTAGAACCAGTTGAGCTGCACCTGGGCCGTTGTCAGCGCCCGGTCGAGCACGGCACGGTTGCCGCTGGTCTTGCTGACCCCGATCAGCGGGTGGCCGGTCAGATCCGCCCAGGTCAGTTGCTTCGAGGTCGCCAGCGGATGATCGCGGCGGCAGGCGAGCACGAACGGGTCGTCGACAAGCGGCGTGAAGCTGAGATCAGGGCGCGCCGCCCCAGTGATGTTGATGCCGAATTCGACCTCGCCGTTGGCGACCGCATCAAGGCCCTCATTGGCCGAGAGATCGAGGATTCGGAAGCGGATGCCCGGGAATTTCTCGTTGAAGGATTGCACAACCCTGGGAAGAAAATAGAAGGCCGCGGTCGGGACCGAGGCGATGGTGACCTGGGCGCGGTGTCGCCCACCGAGGTCGCTGATCGAGAGGATCGATTCCTCGAATTCGTCGACCAGACGCCGGACCAGCGGCAGAAGCTCCCGCCCGACCTGCGTCGGCGCCACGTGCCGGGTCGTGCGTTCGATCAACTGCGCGCCGACGGAGGCTTCAAAGCCCTTGATCCGCCGTGAAAGCGCAGGTTGTGAAAGATTGAGCTGGCGGGCAGCTTCGTTGAACGAGCCGAGGTCGAGTACGGCGAGAAAAGCCTTGAGGTCGAGGAATTCGAAATTATTGCGCATATCGGAATAATTACGTCATTCTTTGCATTTCACAACAGATTTGATCCGTGAGATCCCTCCGATCAGCCGGTTGCGGCCGGTCCGAAGGAGCATGCGGAATGGATGACTTGATCAGGATACCCTGCGTGATGATGCGCGGCGGAACGTCGAAGGGACCGTTTTTTCTGTCTCGCGATCTTCCGGCTGATCCTGTCGAGCGCGACCGCCTGCTGATCGAAATCATGGGCTCCGGCCACCCGCTGCAGATCGACGGTCTCGGCGGCGGCAACTCGCTGACGAGCAAGGTCGCGATCGTCGGTCCGTCGAGCCGTCCGGAAGCTGATGTCGATTATCTCTTCGCCCAGGTGAAGGTGCTGGAGCGCAGCGTCGATACGGCGCCGAACTGCGGCAACATGCTCTCGGCCGTCGGCCCTTTCGCCATCGAGGCCGGCCTGGTTCTGCCGACCGGCGACGAAACGGTCATCAAGGTTCACAACGTCAACACCGGCAAGATCATCGACGCCCGCATTCAGACCCCCGGCGGCGCGATCGCCTATCAGGGAGAGGCCGCCATCGACGGCGTGCCGGGCAAGGCCGCCCCTGTCTATCTGGCCTTTCGCGATGCGATCGGCGCCAAGACCGGCCGACTGCTGCCGAGCGGCAAGGCGACCGATGTCATTCTCGGTCTTGAAGTGACGCTGCTGGACGGCGCAACGCCGGTGGTGATCATCACCGCCGAGGATATGGGCTACAGCGGCTCGGAGCCCGCTGCGGCTTTCGACGCCGATGCGGCTTTCATGGCCCGGCTCGAGGAAATCCGGCGGGAGGCCGGAAGGCTGATGGGGATGGGGGATGTCAGCCAGTCGGTTCTGCCGAAGCCGGTGCTGATCGGGGCGCCCGCGAACGGCGGCGATCTGGCCGTGCGCTATTTCACGCCCGCCAATTGCCACACCGCGCTTGCAACGACCGGTGCCGTAAGCCTCGGTTTGGCGGCAACGATCCCGACCGGCCTGGTGGGTCGGCGTTTTCCGGAGCTTTCGCTGCCGGCGACGCTCTCCTTCGAGCACCCGACCGGTGAACTGCGGGTAAGGGTCGAGAAGGCCATAGGAGACAATAGCCCGACTGTGTCTGTGATGCGCACCACGCGTCGGCTGTTTGAAGGTGCGGCTCTTGTTCGCAAAGACGCTTAGGGTCTTGCAGAGCAACGTGTCGCGAATGCATTAACGAACTGGGAGGAGAACAAAATGCCCATGAAATTTACCCGTCGCGTCGCCCTGGCCCTGTGCGGGGCCGCCATGACCATGTCGGTCGCAGCCCCTGTGATGGCGCAGGAAGCCTATCCGTCCAAGCCGATCACGCTGGTGGTTTCCTATGCCGCCGGCGGCGGTACGGATGCCATCGCCCGCGTCTTTGCCGCGCGGCTTGAAAAGGCGCTCGGCGGTCGCGTCATCGTCGAAAACCGGCCGGGTGCCGCCGCCAACCTTGGAACCGAAGTCGCCGCTGCGGCTGATCCCGACGGCTACACCCTGCTGATCGGCAATCAGGGCCCGATGGTCGTCAACCCGCATATCTTCAAGCTGAAGGCCGATCCGGGCACGGACCTCGATCCGATCGCGATGATCGCGGATGCGTCCCTCGTCGTCGTTGTCGGACCATCGCTCAAGGTCAACACGCTCGGCGAACTGGTCGAGGCGGCCAAGTCCGGCGAGCTGGTCTATGGTTCGGCCGGCAACGCCTCGGCCAGCCATCTCGGCGCGCTGCTGCTCGGCCAGACCGCCGGCATCAAGGTCAGGCACGTTCCTTACAAGGGCGCAGGCCCGGCGGTGAACGACCTCGTCGGCGGCCACATCGACTTCATGGTCACCACCATTCCCTCGGCGATCGGGCTGATCGAGAGCGGCACGCTGAAGGCGCTTGCCGTCACCGGCGACAAGCGCTTTGCGAGCCTGCCGGATGTGCCGACCGCCATTGAAGCCGGCGTTCCGGGCTACACGGCCTCGGCCTGGTATGGCCTCGTCGGTCCGAAGGGCATGCCGGCGGACGTAAAGTCGAAGCTCGAGGCGGCGACGACCGAGACGCTCAGCGATGCCGACGTGCTCGACAAGCTGAAGAACGACGGCGCCGTGCCGTCCTCCATGGGCCCCCAGGCCTTTGCCGATTTCATGGCCAAGGAGCGCGCGCGCTGGGGCGACGTGGTGAAAGCGGCCGACATCAAGGTCGAGTAAGATGGAAGCCACGTCCACGAACACTGAAACCGAGCCCTCTGCGGGAGGGCTCGGCCGGGAGAGGCTTGCCGGCATCGTGCTGGTCGGCCTCGGCGGGCTTGGCCTGTGGGCCGGCTCCGATCTGCCCTTCATGACCTCGGAAGGCGTCGGCTCGGGGCTGATGCCGCGGCTGCTTTCCCTCGTCATCCTGGGGCTCGGGCTCCTGCAACTGGTGCTGAGCCGAAAGGATCCGGGGCCTTCGACCGGCCGCTGGGCGATCCGCGAGACGATCCCCGTCATCCTCGGCGTCGTTCTCTTTGCCGTTACGGTGCGTGGCTATCATCTCGGTCCGGTTACCATTCCCGGTCTCGGCCTCTCGATCGCCTGTCCGCTGGCGGTCGTCGCTTCCGGCCTGGCCGCGCGCGATGCGCGCCTTGGCGAACTTCTTGTCTTTGCCGCCGTGCTAACAGCCTTCTGCATCGGCCTCTTTCGCTATGCGCTCGGGCTTTCGGTTCCCGTTGCGCCGTGGCTTCTAGGATACTGAGATGCTGGACGTCTTTATCAATCTCGGCCTCGGCATGACCGTGGCGTTCACCGTGCAGAACATCGCGCTCTGCTTCATCGGCTGTCTCATCGGCACGCTGGTGGGCGTGTTGCCCGGCGTCGGCCCGGTTGCCACAATCGCGATCCTGCTGCCAGTCACCCTCTCGCTCGATCCGACCGGCTCGTTGATCATGCTCGCCGGCATCTATTACGGCGCCCAGTACGGCGGCTCGACCACGGCCATCCTCGTCAACATTCCCGGGGAAGCGACCGCGGTCGTCACCGCCATCGACGGCCACAAGATGGCCCAGAAGGGCCAGGCGGGGCTTGCGCTCGGCCTCGCGGCGATCGGTTCGTTCTTTGCCGGCACGGTTGCCACCATCGTGATTGCCGCTCTCGGCGTTCCGATGACACGCATGGGCCTTCTCTTCGGCCCGACCGAGTATTTTTCGCTGATGATCATGGGCCTCGTCTTTGCCGTCGTGCTGGCGCACGGCTCGCTTCTGAAGGCGGTGTCGATGATCCTCGTCGGCGTGCTGCTCTCCTGTGTCGGCGCCGATATGGAAACGGGTCGCGAGCGCATGACCTTCGGCCTTGAAATGCTCCAGGACGGCATCGAATTCGTCGTGCTGGCCATGGGCATCTTCGGCTTCGGCGAGATCTTCAAGAACCTTGCCGATCCGGAATCCCGCGATGTCGTGCGCAGCCGCATTGGCCGCCTGTGGCCGACGCTGAAGGAGCTGAAGGATAACTTCCCGCCGATCCTGCGCGGCACCTTCCTCGGCTCTGTCCTTGGCGTTCTGCCGGGCAACGGCGCGATCCTCGGCCCCTTTGCCAGCTATGCGGTGGAAAAGCGTATGTCGAAGCGGCCGCAGGACTTCGGCCATGGCGCACCGGCGGCCGTCGCCGGCCCGGAAAGCGCCAACAATGCCGGCGCGCAGACCTCGTTCATCCCGCTTCTCACCCTCGGCCTGCCGCCGAATGCGGTGATGGCGCTGATGGTCGGCGCGATGATGATCCAGGGCATCGTGCCCGGGCCACAGGTGATCGAGCGCAATCCGGAACTGTTCTGGGGGCTCATCGCCTCGATGTGGATCGGCAACCTCATGCTGGTCATCATCAACCTGCCGCTGATCGGTCTGTGGGTGAAGCTGCTGCGCGTGCCCTATCGCCTCCTGTTTCCGGCCATCGTCTGCTTCTGCTGCATCGGCCTCTACTCGATCGCCAACGATGCGGCCCAGGTAATGATGGCCGCCCTGTTCGGGATCATCGGCTACGCCCTCTACAAGCTCGAATTCGAGCCTGCGCCGCTGGCGCTCGGCTTCGTGCTAGGCCGCTTGCTCGAGGAGAAGCTGCGCCAGTCGCTGATTATCTCCGGCGGCAGCCCGCTGACCTTCCTGCAATCGCCGCTGTCGGCAATTCTGCTGGCGATCGCCGTCATGGCGCTTGTGATCGCCATCTCGCCGTCGATGCGGCGAAACCGCGACGAGGTCTTCAAGGAAGCCTAAGGTTTGCTTCTAAACGTTGGAAAGGCCACGGGCACGCGGCGCCCGTGGCCTTTCTGTTTTGGGCTGGCGGGCGAGGTATCGTCGCCGATCGGTCAAGAACATCGCTCCTCTTCACAAGTGCGCGGAAGCGGCGTAATCTCCAAGGATACTCTTAAGTAGAAATAATTTAAGTAATAGATCCTGCGGGGACAAAGGAATGGCTGCGACGGGAGCGCGCGGCGACAGGCGGGAGCAAATTGACGGGCTTCGCGTGATCGCCATGACGGGGGTACTGTACGTTCATTACTGGAACGAGCATCCCACACTTGAATCTGTTCGAGTTTCACTCTTCTTCATCATCAGCGGCTTCTTGATCGGGGTGATCCTGCTGTCGGCAAAAGACACCCAGGCAACGATCAACGTCACCAATTTCTACATTCGCCGCTCGCTTCGCCTGCTTCCGGCGCTGTTCCTGATGCTGTTCGTGGCGGCACTGTTCAACATGGATGGCATACGCAACAGCCTGGCGTGGCACACGTTTCAGATGTCGAGCCTGTATTTCGCCATCACCCAGGACTGGGAGCCCTGGGTTGCCGCGCATCTCTGGAGCCTCAACATCGTCGAGCAGTTCTACCTTACCGCTCCGCTGATCATCATCTTCCTGAGCCGGCGGCACATATTCGTGGCTTATGTCCTCATCTTCACGATGTCGGTGATCGCCCGAACCTATAGCGACGAGCTCGGTCTTCTCGCCTGGTCAAACATCGTTCTTGCCTTTGACCCGGTGGCGGCAGGGGCGATCCTGGCCCTGGTCAAGGACAATGCCGATGTGCGGGCGGTTCTGACGAGCAAGCTCAACAACCTCGCATCTGTCGCGATCATCGCGTCACCTCTCTTCGTCGGTTTCAAGTTCGGCCATTCGGAAACCTATAAGTTGCTTTGCATCTACGCGCTGGCCTCGATCGTTCTGAGTTCCTACATCGGATACAAGGGCGTGTCGGCCTATCTCCTGGCAAACCCCGTCACGCGCTTCCTCAGCCGCGTCAGTTACGCGACCTATGTGTACCACATGGCGCTCTGGTGGCTGGTCGCCGAACAGTGGCCGGCGCTCTACAGGGCGGGGCCGATGACGTTCGTCATCATGAGCACCATCACGGTCATCGTCGCGACGATTTCCTGGCATCTGGTGGAAAGGCACTTCGACGCCCTGAAAGCCCTGTTCCCCGTAACCCAACCGGTGCCGCTGGCGGCCGAGCGTGCCTGACCCCGCCTGCAGGGCGAGGAGCAAGGGCGCAATTATTGCCAACCATCGGAAGGGCTGACGCAATATTTGCGCCCCGAGGCGAGGTTTCTTAAGTCGGTGTTAACCACGTATTTGGTTGTATCGCCACAATCACAGCGGCCCATGAAGGGCATTTTTCAATTTTAAGATGTCACTAATATGGTCAGCATTCTCACGAACGCTGGAGCGATTTCTGCGCTCCAGACTCTGCGTACGATTAACTCCGACATGGCTCAGGTCCGCGGGCAACTGAACTCGGGCCTGAGAATTCAGACGGCGGCCGACAACGCCGCCTATTGGTCGATCTCGACAACCATGCGCTCCGACGCCAAGGCCGTGTCTGCGGTCCAGGACGCGCTCGGGCTGGGAGCGGCCAAGGTCGAGACGGCCTATGCGGCGATGGATGCCGTTACCGGTATTCTCAGCGAGTTCAAGGCCAGGCTGGTGACGGCGAGGGAACCCGGCGTCGACAAGGGCAAGCTCCAGAAGGAGCTCGACCAGCTCAAGCAGCAGATCCTGAGCATCGTGGATTCGGCGAGCTTCAGCGGACAGAACTGGCTGAGAACCAATGTCTCCGACATCTATGACAGCGATCTGAATCGCACTTCTGTCGCCTCCTCGTTTTCGAGAGACGCCCGAAACGGCGTGTCGCTGAACACGGCCGACTTTTTCCTGCGGGACTCCTCGCTGTTCAACAGCACCGGCGGCGGCATCCTGCAGGCCGACACGCGGGATCTGAGGACCGTCGGCGGGATCCGCTTCGTGACCTCGGTCGATGTCGACGGCTACACCACCAACAGCAACTACAACAACCGGGCGGGCCAGGCTGGCGAATTCGTGTTCCATTTCACGGGGCCGCTCAGTTTTTCGAACGCGGGCGACAAGATCACGTTTGACGTCATCGTCGACAAGGACAGCAGCTCTCAAGGTCTCTCGCTGCCGCTACACGCCGGAAAGACGACCTCGGTCACCGTCGATCGCACCACCGTCGATACGGTGCTCGGCGCCGCTGCCAACGGCGTGATATCGGACTACACGCAATATGCAGCAGTGCTCGACCACGCGGTCAAACAGGCGGGGGCCGGCGCCACGGTCAGGACATATAGGCACCCCTATGAGCCTTACGCCCCCATTATCAATCAAATCGGCTTCATGACACAGCAGAATTCCGGCCTCGACGGGTCCTATGTCGAGGTCGCCAATCTGGTCGTCAGCACGTCGAGCGGCGGCGGAGCTGGTCTCGTTGAAAACTCGGATTTCGGCGAGCGCGGATCGGAGATGACGCTGACGTTCGAGCAGTTCGAGGTCTACAAGGACGTCGTCGTATCCTTCAATTTTTCGGTGAACGGCGAAGCTCCCAGCACCCATTCCTTCGACCGCAATCAGGTGAACGCGCTGCTGGGCAAGGATACCGGCAAGATCGAAACGGTCGACGAGATGGTGACGGTGCTTCAGTCGCTCATCACGCGGCCGAACACCATCATTCAGAACAACGGCTCAGGGGGCATCCTGATAAAGTCCGATCCGGCCGTCGATCGGAAATCCGGTGCCGGAACCTTTATCGGCTTCACCAACATTGACGTGAACATCGAACCGATCGCCCGCAGAAACTTCCTTGACGTCGATATCGCGGCCAACCCGCAATCGGTCGATTCCTATCTCCACTACATCGAAGTCGTCCTGCAGCGGACCATCGATGGTGCAGCGGCGCTCGGTTCGCTGCTGTCGCGCATCGACATGCAAACGACCTTCGCTCAAACGCTGATGGCGACGATAGACAAGGGGGTCGGGCGCCTGGTGGATGCCGACATGAACGAGACATCGACGCGGCTGAAGGCCTTGCAGTCGCAGGAGCAGCTCGGCATTCAGGCTTTGCAGATCGCCAACTCCGACGCTCAGAACATCCTGCAGCTCTTCCGCTGAGACAAGCCGCAGAGGTGGATTTGGAGGGCGCGATTAAGAGGGGAGAATATCGTCGGCTCTGCGGACCTGCCTCGACTGACCCCGGAACATAACTCAGCCGAGGCTCCTCGGTCTGTCACCTGCGTTACAGGCGTGTCGCAGCTTCTGCCTATTCTGGCGCCCGGGAGGACCTGAGCGGCGCAGTTCGTCGCCGCACAATTTAGGCCGCGACATCCGGAAAAACGGGGGCGTGGCCGGGTCAACGAGGATTAGACATGCGTAAACTTGCGACACTCTCTCTGGCAGCTTTGGTGACTGCGACGGTCGCCGTGGGCGGCGTTGCTCCGGCATTTGCCGGCGGAAGCTACTACAAGGGCGTATCGACAACGCCCATCAACGAAGGCCACAAGAGCGAGAAGTACAACCCTGAGGCCAAGGTCGTGAACCGCCCGCCGCCGCGCAACGGCGCCTATTACAAGGGCATCATGCGCAAGTAATGCGGTATCCGTGGCGCGTGCGTGGCCAAGCGGCCTTTTTGCCCGTCGCGCTACCCGGCATAACCTGCGAAGCAAACGAGGGCGCCAGCGGCGCCCTTTATGTTTTAAAGCAGAACGTGGTTGAGGATGTCGCTTTCGCTGACCACTAGGTTCGGCAGGTGCCCCTTGCGAAGATAGTGCTTGCGATCGCTGTCGGCCGTGACGAAGACGGCAGTGCGGGCAATTTCGTCCGGCGTGAGTTCCGTTGTACCGGGAACGACGGCGATATGGGAGCGCAGGCCAAGGTCACGCAACAACTCTTCGATCGCACCATGGTCTTCGACGCCGTGCAGCACCAGACGATCGATCTCGGCGACCGCGTTCGTGTGCCACATCACCGTCTGCAGGGCGACCATGAGCGGCAGAACGCCCTTTGATCGCTGCAGTTCGGGATGGTGTTCGAAGCCGCCGAGCATCAGGCGAGTATAAAGCTCATAGGCGCGGATGTAGTCCTTCTTCGCGAGCCACATGCGCAGGGCGACCGTCATGCGCAGCATGGTGAAATCCCTCACCTGCGCATCGAGATAGGCCCGGCGCTCCGGTGTTAGCCGCACGGCGCCGCGCTTGGCACCGGAATAGAGAAAATATTCAAGGCCGCCGCGGTAGCTGTCCCAGGCGGTGAGCACGTCGGCATGGCCGGCTTGCGGCCGGTCGCGGGCAATCTTCGAACGGGTGACCTGTCGGTAGAACGGCTTTCTCAGGAAGGCGACGGCGCCCTGCTCCAGAAAATGGGCGAGATAGGCGAAGGCCCAGTAGGCGAAGTTCCTGGGCACCCAGGCCGACCGTAGTGCCGACGCCCGGTAGATGCCGATTTCCGGAAACACGTGTCGCTCGCAGAGGAAGTCGAACACTTCCTCGGAAGCGCGCTTCTTGAACTTCGTGTCCTTGTCGACGATGTAGAACGGCGGATCATCGCGCTCCTCGACTTCGTCATGCGTGTACCAGGGCGCGTAGCAGGCGGTGACTTCCGGATTGAGATCCAGGTAGCGGATCGCCTCGCGTATGCCTTCATTGATCAGGATGTCGTCGTCGGCGAGATAGAGCACATATTCGCCGGTCGCGCGGCTGAAGGCGCTGACGACGTTGGCGCCGGAACCGTAGTTCTCCGCCTGCCTGAGGTAGCGGATCGGCAGGCCCTTGGCGATGAAACGCTCGGCCACGTCGCGCGTGTCGTCGGTAGACGCGTTGTCGGAGATGATGATCTCGTACTTATAGGAGAATTGGTAAAGGTCGACGAAGTAGGCGAGCGACTTCTCGAGAAAGGCTGCGCGATTGTAGGTTGGAATGCAAATGCTCAGCTTAACCTGGCTCACGCGCCTCTCCATGGTGCTTTTCTCGCGCGGTTTCCAGTCTCTTCGGACGTTGCCGTTGCCCGCATCGCCAGCCCTGGCGCTGCCCGCACGGCGCAGGTGTCCCGCGCATACAGGGAACGCCCCCTGCACATTCCTTATTCCGCTTCGATCTTGTGTGAGCCTTGTCTTGGATAGGCGATGTCGGCCCCCTCTCGGCGCCGGTCGAACGCAGTTAACGCTTTGTTAACCATGCTGGCGCACTCTCGGATCAGGCTCACGCCGCCCCTTGTGCGACGGACCGGAGCTGCCGGACGGGATACGCCGTCGCGTTCGTTCCGATGGAGCCGAGGTAAGGGTGTACGATATGGCAGAGCACATGATGAAAATGCTGATGAGCATCATGGCCGCGCTCTCGTTCGGCTCCCTGCTCTTTCTCGTGGCCATCCTCTAGGGCTCTCTGCCCTCAAGGCCACCGCGTCCTTCGACGCCTGTCAGGGATAAAGGTAGAATTCGTCCCAACTCTCGTGCGGCACAAGCTCACCGATCTTGTATTCGAAGGACAGGACATCCAGGTGCTCGGCGTCGGTGCGGCACTTGAACTTCAGCTTGTACCATTCGCCCTTGCTGCGGAACACAGCGCCCGGCGCCTTCATCTTGTCTTCCTTCACGACCGGTTCGGCGAAAGTATAGGCAATCACCTTGTCCGGTTTGAAGCTCGACTTGTCGGCGTTGATGCGCTCCATCGCTTCGGTGTCGCAGCGCTGCTCCAGGCGGGTCTGGGGGTCGAGCTTCTCGAACTGACGTACCAGGGACTGATCCATCGCCAGCGCCGGGGAGAATGTGGCGGCGAAGACGAGCGGGTACGCGAGTAGCTTCATGCTTGACGGACTCCTGGGAACGGAAAGGACCAACCCGGCAAATCACTGCCGGGCGCGCGCTTGCGGTTTCAGTTAAGCTTTGTGGCCATTCCAAGGCATGCCCCGTATCCGCAACGGCAAACTACGCTTCCGATACGTCGATCCACTCGGCGCCGGTCAGCTCGGCGATGCGGGTCGGGCTGATGTGCACAGCCGCATTGGTGGCACCGGCGGCCGGCACGACGATGTCGTAGGCCTTGAGCGACAGGTCGCAATAGATGCTGTGCGGCTTGGCGAGACCGAAGGGGCAGACGCCGCCGACCGGGTGGCCGGTCTCGGCTTCCACCTCGTCGAAACCAAGCATGCGCGCCTTTGTGCCGAAGCGGGCCTTGTACTTCTTGTTGTCGAGGCGGGCGTCGCCACGCGTGACGATCAGGATCACGTCGTCGCCGACGCGAAGCGCCAGCGTCTTGGCGATCTGGGCCGGCTCGACGCCGTGGCCCTCGGCCGCAAGAGCAACCGTGGCGGTGCTTTGTTGTAGCTCGATGACGTCGATATCTGGGGCGTGCTGGGAGAAGAAGTCTTTGACGGAGGTCAGGCTCATGGCGACAGTTCACGTTATTGAAAAGGCAAAGGGTGGCCGCCGCGGCGCAAGAAGCGCTATGGTCCTTCGTGCCGGGCGCGCAAATCTCTCAATCGTCGTTGGAAGCGTCAAGGTCTTCCGGGCGCAGACCTTCCTGCTGCGGTGGCAGGTAGCCGTGATTGGTGAACCAGTTTTCGAGGATCGCGATGATCGCCTGATCCCGTGTCTGCATTCCCGGGTGATCCGCAATGAACGACTTGAGCGCCGTTTCGATCTTGTCGGTGTAAAGAGCGTTCATGCTCGCCTCCGTCTGGCTATGTGCGATGTCCCGTCCAGCAGATCACAGTGCTACAGCCCCCTTCGCGCGTCCAGATGGAACGGCCGGGGATATTCCGGGCGCGAAGGGTACTGCCGCCGGCGATGGGTCAGGCCTGTTTGACGATGCGGATCAGCACCAAAAGGATGACGGCACCGATCGTCGCGTGCAGGATCGCTGAAAGGATGCCGGTGCCGAGGCTGATGCCGATCGCCGGAAAGAGGAAGCCGGCGATGAAGGCGCCGATGATGCCGACGACCATATTGCCGATGAGGCCGAAACCGCCGCCCTTGACAATGAGGCCGGCGAGCCAGCCGGCGACCGCGCCGACGATCAGGAAGACGAGAATGCTTTCAATGCCCATGAACGGGTCCCTTTCCGTTGAATCTCCAAGGGAAAGATAGATCAGGAATTGAAATCAGATAGGGGGCAATTTCATCGCGCAGCGATTTTTTGAGCCGTCGAGCGTGGGATGCGGCGCCGGGCCTCAAATGGCAGCCCGGCGCCGCTCGTTTCAGGGTCAGACGATACCGCCCCCGCCGCCGGCAACGGCCGGGCGCTCAGCCGCGACTTTCGCGCGGTAACCGCTCTTGCGATAGGCCGCGACAGGTGCGATTGCGCCGCCGCTTTCGAGCCGCGCCATTGCGAGAATAGGCTCGACGTCGGTGCGGAAGGCTACCTTCAGCGTCTCGCTCGCCATCAGCGCGTCGTTGTCGTCCTGGTAGCCCGCGAGTGCCTGGCGGTCGACAATCAGCGCCTGGGCATAGGCGCGGCAGACCTCGGTGGCACTCGTCATCAGGCTTTCGATCGGGTCGGTGACGTTGTGGCTCTGGTCGAGCATGTGCGCCGGCTCGAACCCCTTGGCCTTGCGGGTCTCCGCATCGACGAGTTCGTTGAAGACGAGGAACAGCCGGTAGGGATCGATCGAACCGGTGTCGAGATCGTCGTCACCATACTTCGAATCGTTGAAGTGGAAGCCGCCGAGCTTGCCGAACTGGATGAGGCGGGCGACGATCATCTCGATGTTGACGTTCGGCGCATGGTGGCCAAGGTCGACAAGGCAGAAGGCCTTGGGGCCGAGCTCCTGGGCGATCAGGTAGTTGCTGCCCCAGTCCTGGACGACGGTCGAATAGAAGGCCGGCTCGAACATCTTGTGTTCGGTGTAGACGCGCCAGTCATCCGGCAGCGCCGCGTAGACCGATTTCATCGAGTCGAGATAACGCTCGAAAGCGCGGGTGAAGTTGCTCTGGCCGGGGAAGTTGGAGCCGTCGCCGACCCAGACCGTCAGCGCCTTGGACCCGAGCTGCCGGCCGATCTCGATGCATTCGAGATTGTGCTCCACCGCTTGGGCGCGCGTGGCGGCGTCGGCATGCGACAGCGAGCCGAACTTGTAGGAATGTTCCTGGCCCGGCGCGTCGGAGAAGGTGTTGGAGTTCATCGCATCGAAACCGAGGCCGAGCGACGTGCCCTTCTCCTTTAGTTCGGAAATGTCGCTCACCTTGTCCCAGGGGATATGCAGCGAGACGGTCGGCGTCGCCCGGGTCAACTGCTGGATGACCGCGCAATCCTCGAGCTTGTCGAAGATGTTGCGCGGTTCGCCCTTGCCGGGGAAGCGGGCAAAGCGCGTGCCGCCGGTGCCGGCACCCCAGGAAGGCACGGCAACACCGTAGGCGGCGACCTTCCGCTTGATCTCGTCGATCGCGATGCCGCGCCGGTTGAGCCTTTCGCCGAGGCTCTCATAATCCCGGCGAAGTGCGGTGAGCCGGCTTTCGTTCTCGGCCTCGACGGTCGCCTGGCTGATCATGGTGGTCGTCATGAAACTCTCCTCGATCAGCGGGTGAAGGACTGGGCGTTGCCCGCGTCGACATTGATGATGTTGCCGGTCGATTTCGCCGACATGTCGGAGGCGAGGAAATAGATCGCCTCGGCGATATCCTCGGGGAAGACGCTGAGCTTCAGCATCGAGCGCTCGCGATAATGCGCCTCGAGGTCGTCCACATCCATCTTGTAGGCGGCGGCGCGCTGTTCCTTCCACTCGCCAGTCCAGATCTTCGAGCCGCGCAACACCGCGTCGGGGTTCACGACGTTGACGCGGATCTGCGCGCCAGCCCCTTCGAGCGCCAGGCAGCGGGCGAGGTGGATTTCGGCCGCCTTGGCGGTGCAATAGGCAGATGCGCCGGGGGAGGCGGCAAGACCGTTCTTGGAGGCGACGAAGACGACGTTGCCGCCGACCTTCTGCTGGCGGAAGATGCGGAAGGCTTCACGCGAGACGAGGAAGTAGCCGGTCGTCAGGATGTCGATGTTCTTGGTCCAGAGCGCCAGCGTCGTGTCTTCGATCGCGGCCGACGAGGCGAGGCCGGCATTGGAGACCAGGATATCGAGGCCGCCGAAGGCAAGCAGCGCGTCGGCAAAACCGCCCTCGACCGCCGCTTCGCTGGTGACGTTCATGCTGACAGAGCGGACGAAATCCTTGCCGTAGCGCTTGGACAGTTCGCCTTCGGCCGCCGCAAGCGCGGTCTCATCGATATCGGCGAGCACGACGCAGGCGCCTTCCTGCATCAGCCGGTTGGCCGTCGCCTTGCCGATACCGCCGGCGCCGCCGGTAACGAGCGCGATGCGGCCGGCGAGGCTCTTCGGCTTCGGCATGCGCTGCAGCTTTGCTTCCTCCAGCAGCCAGTATTCGATGTCGAAGGCTTCCTGTTCCGGCAGGCCGACATAGGTGGAAACGCCGGAGGCGCCGCGCATGACGTTGATGGCGTTGACGTAGAACTCGCCGGAGATGCGGGCGGTCGCCTTGTCCTTGGCAAAGGTGATCATGCCGACGCCGGGCACGAGATAGACGACCGCGTTCGGGTCGCGCATGGCGGGGCTGTCTTCGTGCTTGCAGCGCTCGTAGTAGGCCGCATAGTCGGCGCGATAGGCGGCGATCGCTTCGGGCAGCGCTGCCAGCGTCTTGTCGACATCGGGACTGGCCGGATCGAAATCGACCACCAGCGGCCGGATCTTGGTGCGCAGGAAATGGTCGGGGCAGCTGGTGCCAAGAGCGGCCAGCGGCTTCAGATCCTTCGACGTGACGAAATCGAGCACGGCCTGGCTGTCGTCGAAATGGCCGACCTTCTTCTCGTCGGCGCTGATCAGCCCGCGGATGACCGGCATCAGCTTGCGGGCGACGTCGGCGCGGGCGGCCGCGTCGAGCGCCGGCTTCACCGCGCCGCCAAAAGCAGGCTTGGTGTTCTCGGCCTCGAACCAGGCGATCGCCTTGTTGATGATCTCGACCGTCGTCTCGTAGGCTTCTTTCGCCGTGTCGCCCCAGGTGAAGAGGCCATGGCTTTCAAGCACCACACCGCGTGCGCGCGGGTTTTCCAGGCAGAACTTTTCCAGCCACAGGCCGAGCTCGTAGCCCGGGCGCTTCCACGGCAGCCAGCCGATGTCGTCGCCGAAGATCTTTGCCGTCAGCTCGCGGCTATTCTTGGCCGCGGCAATCGCGATGATCGCGTCGGGATGCATGTGGTCGACATGCTTCTTCGGCACGTAGGCATGCAGCGGGGTGTCGATCGAGGCGGCGCGTGGATTGAGGTTGAAAGTGCAGTGCGGCAGGTAGCCGACCATCTCGTCTTCGAACGCGACACCGCGATAAATCGACTTCAGCGCGTTGAGCTTTTCCATGTAGAGAGTGGCAAAACCGTCGAGCTTGATCGTTCCGACGTCGCCGCCCGAACCCTTGACCCAGAGCACCTCGACCGTGCCGCCCCCAAGCGGATCCTTCTCCATCACCTTGGCCGAGGTGTTACCGCCGCCGTAGTTGGTGATGCGCTTATCGGAGCCGAGCAGGTTGGAGCGATAGAGCAGGCGCTCGGATTCGCTCATGCCGGCAGCCTTAGCCTCGTCCCAAAGGTTTGCAAGTCGCGCACCCTGCTGCTTGTCGAGCATCTCGAATTTCCTCCCGGTCTGATATCGCGCGGCTTGGCGACCGCGCAGAGATGTGGTTGGCATCAGATCACAGGACTTGAGTGTTAAAGTCAATCAAAAACGATCAAGTTCGCGCATATTGCGCTGCACAATGAAAAAATATGATTGTTTGTGATTGACAATGGTCGATCGTGATGGAAGCATGAACGCCATCGGAGGAACGCATGCACGAGAAAGAAAGACACCGAATCATTCAGTCGGCGGTTCAGGAAAAACCCGTCGTCACCGTCCAGGAGCTGGTCGATCTGACCGACAGTTCCGAGGCGACGATCCGGCGCGATATTGCAGCCCTCCACGTGCAGAAGAAGCTGCGACGGGTGCGCGGCGGCGCCGAGGCGATCAATCCGCCACAATTCGTCGGCCTTGCCGGTCGTCCGTTCAAGGTCAACGAGGGCCTGCACGCCCGCGAAAAGCAGGCGATCGCCAAGGAGGCGGTGGCGCTCTGCGAGGATGGCGAGCCGATCATCATCAATGGCGGCACCACGACCTTTCAGATGGTGCATTTCCTCAGCAATCGGCGAATGCAGGTTTTCACCAATTCCTTCCCGATCGCCGAGCATCTTTTGAAGCATTCGAAGAACACGGTGATGCTGTCGGGCGGCACGATCTACCGCGAGCAGAACATCATCCTCAGCCCCTTCGACAATGACGTGACGCGCAATTTCTATGCGCGCCGCATGTTCATGGGGGCACAGGGCTTAGGCCCGCTCGGCCTGATGGAGGCGGATCCGCTGTTGATCCAGGCGGAGCAGAAACTGATCGACCAGGCCGACGAACTCGTCGTGCTGGTGGACTCCTCGAAGTTTCACAAGCGGTCGAGCCTCATCCTTTGCGGGCTGAAGCGGATCGCCACTGTCATTACGGATTCGGGCATCGAGGACAGGCATGCCGCGATGCTTGAAAATGCCGGTGTGCGGCTGGTCGTTGCCAGCTCGAGAGCCGGCACAGATGCGGAGAACATGTCCTCGTCCGCCTGAGGGGTGGGCGAGGAGAGGGGAAGGTGACGCTCACGGCCGGAGGGGCCGGGGCATCGCCAATGGAGGAAATCGCGCCGGCGACGCTTGTCGCGTGCCGGTCATTGGGAGGAAATGAGCATGAAGATCCTGAAGTCACTGATGGTCACGGCCGCCGTTTCGCTGGCGCTGATGGCCAATGCCGCGCATGCGGAAAACAAGAAGATCGCGCTCGTGGTCAAGGCGCTCGGCATCGGCTTCTTCGAAGCCGCCAACAAGGGCGCGCAGGAAGCCGCCAAGGAGCTGGGCGACGTCGAGGTGATCTATACCGGCCCGACGACGACGACCGCCGAAGGCCAGATCGAGGTGATCAACTCGTTGATCGCCCAGAAGGTTGACGCCATCGCCGTTTCCGCCAACGACACCGACGCCCTCGTTCCGGCGCTGAAGAAGGCGATGGATCGCGGCATCAAGGTCATCTCCTGGGACTCAGGCGTCGCCAAGGATGGCCGCCTGATGCACCTGAACCCGTCGTCGAGCCCGCTGATCGGCAACATGATCATCAAGCTCGCCGCCGACAACCTGCCTGAGGGCGGCGATGTCGCGGTGCTTTCAGCAACGGCGACCTCGACCAACCAGAACACCTGGATCGCCGAGATGAAGAAGGTCCAGGGCAACTACAAGGGCATCAATGTCGTCGCGACCGTTTATGGTGACGACCTCGCCGACAAGTCCTACCGCGAAACGCAGGGCCTTATTCAGTCCTATCCGAACCTGAAGGCGATCATCGCGCCGACCTCGGTCGGTATCGTTGCCGCCGCCCAGGCCGTCACCGACGCCGGCAAGATCGGCCAGATCAACGTCACCGGTCTCGGCCTTCCCTCGGAAATGGCCGGCCACGTGAAGTCGGGCGCCTCCAAGTCTTTCGCGATCTGGAACCCGATCGACCTCGGCTACTCCGCAACGATGGTCGCCTACGACCTGATCAACGGTGCCGAAGCCAAGCCGGGTGCTGAACTGAAGATGGGCCGCATGGGTGCCGTCAAGCTCGACGACAACAACGAAGGCGCGATGGCCGACCCGTTCGTCTACGATGCCAAGAATGTCGAGGAATTCGCCAAGATCTTCTGATCCGGCGAAAGCCCCTCATCCGCCTGCCGGTCCCTTCTCCCCGCTTGCGGGGAGAAGGGACAAGCGGCAACGGTTTGCCCCCCCTTCCCGACGAGGAGGGAAGAGAGCGGCATGCCGGTGCCTTCTCACCGCATGCGGGGAGAAGGTTAGGGTGAGGGGCAACCCGCGCGGGCGGATACGAGGGCATACGAGGCCCGAACGACTTCGCGTTATCGAAACGACTGAATGGTGGACTGTCTCTTGCTGCAGGATACGCTCACATCGCGGATGAAGCCCGCCATTGCGCTCGAAGGGATCTCGAAGTCCTTTCCCGGGGTGAAGGCGCTCTCCGATGTTTCGCTGGCGCTCTATCCGGGGTCGGTGACCGCGCTGATCGGCGAAAACGGCGCCGGGAAATCGACGCTGGTGAAGATCCTGACCGGCATCTACCAACCGGACGAGGGCACGATCTCCGTCGGTGATCAGGAGGTTCATTTGCCGACAGCGCTGGCGGCCGCACGCGCCGGCGTCACCGCGATCCATCAGGAAACCGTGCTCTTCGATGAGCTCTCGGTCGCCGAGAACATTTTCCTCGGCCACGCCCCGCGCAATCGCTTCGGGCTGATCGACTGGAAGAGGCTCAATGCCGATGCGCGTGCCTTGCTTTCGCGCGCCGGTGCCGATCTCGATCCGACCATCCGCCTGCGCGATCTCGGTATCGCCAAGAAACATCTGGTCGCGATCGCCCGCGCGCTGTCGATCGATGCGCAGGTGGTGATCATGGACGAGCCCACGGCCGCCTTGTCGCACAAGGAAATCCACGAACTCTATGCCCTCGTCGAACGGCTGAAGGCAGACGGCAAGGCGATCCTGTTCATCAGCCACAAGTTCGATGAAATCTTCCGCATCGCCGACCGCTACACGGTGTTTCGCGACGGAACGATGGTCGACGAAGGGCTGATCGCCGATGTCAGCCAGGACGAACTGGTGCGCCTCATGGTTGGCCGCGCTGTCGGTTCGGTTTACCCGAAGAAGGATGTGGCGATCGGCGAACCGGTGCTCACGGTCTCCGGCTACCGCCACCCGACCGAGTTCGAGGACATCAACTTCGAGCTTCGCCGCGGCGAGATCCTCGGCTTCTACGGCCTGGTCGGCGCCGGCCGTTCCGAGTTCATGCAGTCGCTGATCGGCGTCACCCGGCCATCGGCCGGTGCTGTCCGGCTCGATGGCGAGGTGCTGGTGATCCGCAGCCCGTCCGAAGCGATCCGGGCTGGCATCGTCTATGTGCCCGAAGAGCGCGGCCGCCAGGGTGCGATTATCGGCCTCCCGATCTTTCAGAACGTCACGCTGCCGTCGTTGTCGCGCACCTCGCGCTCGGGCTTCCTGAAGCTTGCCAACGAGTTCGCGCTCGCCCGCGAATATACCGCGCGCCTCGATTTGCGCGCCGCCTCGCTCGATCAGGATGTCGGCACGCTTTCAGGCGGCAACCAGCAGAAGGTCGTTATCGCCAAGTGGCTGGCGACGAAGCCGAAGGTGATCATTCTCGACGAGCCGACCAAAGGCATCGACATCGGCTCCAAGGCCGCCGTGCACGCCTTCATGAGCGAGTTGGCGGCACAGGGCCTGAGCGTCATCATGGTCTCCTCGGAAATCCCGGAGATCATGGGCATGTCCGACCGCGTCATCGTGATGCGCGAGGGGCGGATCGCCGGGCGGTTCGAGCGCGCTGAACTGACGGCGGAAAAGCTGGTGCGTGCCGCAGCCGGCATTCAGGAGGCCGCGTGATGGCAAACATCCTCAGGAATCGCGAACTGCTGCTGGTCGGCGCGATCGCCGTGCTGCTGGCGCTGATCACCTGGCGTTTCCCGCCCTTCGTCGCGCCCGCGAACCTCGGGCGCGTCTACAACGACACGTCGATCCTGATCATTCTGGCGCTTGGCCAGATGGCGGTGATCCTGACGCGCTGCATCGATCTTTCGATGGCCGCCAACCTCGCGCTCTCGGGCATGGTGGCGGCGATGCTGAACGCCGCCTTTCCGGGCCTGCCGATCCCGCTGATCATCCTTGCGGCAGTTGCGCTCGGCACTTTGCTCGGCATGATCAACGGCGCGCTCGTCTGGAAGCTCGACATTCCGCCGATCGTCGTAACCCTCGGCACGCTCACCATCTATCGCGGCCTGATCTTTCTCTTGAGCGGCGGCAAGTGGATCAATGCCCACCAGATGAGCGACGCCTTCAAGGCATTGCCGCGCGACGAGCTCTTTGGTTTCCCGGTTCTCTCCTGGCTCTCGCTGGTGATGATCGCGCTCGTTTTCCTGCTGATGAGCCGCACGGCGCTCGGACGCGCCTTTTATGCGGTCGGCGGCAAT
The DNA here is from genome assembly GCF_014852195.1 of Ensifer sp. ENS08. Lineage (NCBI taxonomy): Bacteria > Pseudomonadati > Pseudomonadota > Alphaproteobacteria > Hyphomicrobiales > Rhizobiaceae > Ensifer > Ensifer sp. ENS08. The sequence continues at coordinate 571,063 of NZ_JACVBF010000001.1, read as the reverse complement.
CCGCACGCGGCGGTCTATACCGGCATCGATGTCGGCCGCACCCGCTTCTCGGCCTATTGCATATCCGGCGCGCTTGCCGGGCTCTCGGGCTATCTTTGGGTGTCGCGTTATGCCGTCGCCTATGTCGACATCGCCGCAGGCTTCGAACTCGACATCATCGCAGCCTGCGTCATCGGCGGCATATCGATCGCCGGCGGCATCGGCACGGTAGCAGGCGCGGTGCTCGGTGCGCTGTTCCTTGGCGTGATCAAGAACGCCTTGCCGGTCGTCAATATCTCGCCCTTCGCCCAATTGGCGATTTCGGGCTTGGTCATCATTGTCGCTGTTGCCGTCAACGCCCGCGCCGAGCGGCGTAAGGGCCGCGTCATCTTGAGAAAGGCGGAGGCTGTCTGATGGCCGAGACCCACCTTACCCCACGACATATCCCCGATCGGCTGGAAGGCCGCGGCGCGCGCCTGCTGAAGAGCTGGGAAAGCCTGCTGCTTGTCGTCGCCTGCCTCATCTTTCTCGGCAACTCGCTGGCCTCGCCCTACTTCCTCGACCCGTGGAACCTCTCGGACGCGACCTTCAACTTCACCGAAAAGGCGATGATTGCCTTCGCCATGGCGCTGGTGATCATTTCCGGCGAGATCGATCTGTCGGTGGCCTCGATCATCGCGCTCGCCTCGACGGCGATGGGCTATGCCGTGCAACTTGGCTTCGACACGCCGGCGCTGGTGGTGATCGGTCTCTCTGTCGGGCTTCTTTGCGGTGCGATCAACGGCCTCTTGATCACCGGTCTCGGGTTGCCCTCGATCGTGGTGACCATCGGCACCATGAGCCTCTTCCGCGGTCTCTCCTTCATCATCCTCGGCGACCAGGCTTTCACCGGTTATCCCGACAGCTTCTCGTGGTTCGGCCAAGGCTATGTCTGGTGGGTGTTCTCCTTCGAGTTCACGCTCTTCGTTTCCCTCGCGGTCGTCTACGGCGTCGTCTTGCACAAGACCAATTTCGGCCGCGCGGTCTATGCCATCGGCAACAATCAGACGGCGGCGCTCTTCTCCGGCATCCGCGTTGCGCGCATCAAATTCATCCTCTTCCTCCTGACCGGGTTGATGGCCGGGCTTGCCTCGATCTGCCTGACCTCGCGCCTCGGCTCGACGCGCCCGTCGATCGCGCTCGGCTGGGAGCTGGAGGTGGTAACGATGGTGGTACTCGGCGGCGTCAACATTCTCGGTGGCTCCGGCACCATCCCGGGCGTCGTGCTGGCCGCCCTGATCATGGGTATGGTGACCTTCGGTTTCGGCCTGCTCAACGTGCCGGGCATCGTCATGTCGATCTTCATCGGCCTGCTGCTGATCTCGGTGATCGCGCTACCCATTCTCTGGCGGCGCGCCCGTCAACGTCTCGCACATTGAGGATCCGATGGAAAAATACGCGTTCCGTATGCGCCTGAACCCAGGCATGGCCGCCGAATACAGGGCGCGGCACGATGCCATCTGGCCGGAACTGGCCACCCTGCTGAAGGAGGCCGGCGTCTCCGACTACTCCATCCATCTGGACGAGGAGACCAGTCTGCTTTTCGGTGTGCTCTGGCGGACCGACGATCACCGCATGGCCGACCTGCCGTCCCATCCCATCATGCAGAAATGGTGGGCCTATATGGCCGATATCATGGAAACCCATGGCGATAACGAACCGGTGGCGGTGCCGCTGACGACCGTTTTCCATTTGGACTGATAAGATGCGGGTTGTTGGCGTTATCGATATCGGCAAGACCAATGCCAAGGTCGCAGCCGTTGATCTCGACCGTTTCGAGGAGATTGCCGTCCGCAAGACGGCGAATGCGGTGCTGACTGATGATCCTTATCCGCATTTCGATGTCGAGCGTCTCTGGGCCTTCCTGCTCGAAAGCCTCGCGTCACTCCATGCCGAACACGCCTTTGAGGCGATCTCGATCACCACCCACGGCGCGACCGCCGTCGTGCTCGACGCATCAGGCAACCTGGCGCTTCCGGTTTTGGACTATGAGCACGCCGGTCCCGACAGCCTCGCCGCCGAGTATGATAATGTCAGGCCGCCCTTTTCCGAGACCGGCTCCGCGCGCCTGCCGATGGGCCTCAATGTCGGCGCCCAGCTCTATTGGCAGCAGAAGACCTTTCCCGACGACTTCGCCAGGGTCGCCTCGGTCCTCACCTATGCGCAATATTGGACCTATCGACTGACAGGTACGCTCTGTAACGAGCTGACCTCGCTCGGCTGCCACACGGATCTCTGGAACCCACGGGCAGGGACATTCTCGTCTCTTGTCGAAAGCCAGGGCTGGCCCCCCCTCTTCGCACCGGTGTTGAAGGCGAGCGATATCGCCGGCGCGCTACTGCCAGAGCTTTGTTCGGCAACGGGCATTGCATCAGGGACCCCCGTCTATTGCGGCATTCACGATTCCAACGCCTCGCTGCTGCCGCATCTCCTGACACGTACCTCGCCCTTCTCGGTGGTCTCAACCGGCACCTGGGTGGTGATGCTTGCGGTCGGTGCCGAGGCGAAGATGCTCGATGAACACCGCGACACGCTGATCAACGTCAACGCGCTTGGCGATCCCGTACCCTCCGCCCGCTTCATGGGCGGCCGCGCCTTCCAGCTTCTGTTGGGGGAGGGGGCGCCCCCTGTGTCGCCGCAAACGGAAGAGGCCGTGGCCGGGGCCGGCCACATGCTGCTGCCGTCCATTCCCGAGGGATCCGGTCCCTTTCCGGCCGCAAAAGCGATCTGGACGACGGACGAACGGGAGCTTGGCCCCGCCGAACGCTTTGTCGTCGTCTCGTTCCATCTGGCGCTGATGACAGCCACCTGTCTCGACCTGATCGGCGCGCGCGGCGATATCGTCGTCGAAGGGCCCTTTGCTTCCAACAGGACCTATCTGCGCATGCTCGCCGCAGCGACGGGCCGGTCGGTCTTTGCCGATCCCCACAATATCACGGGTACGAGCCTCGGTGCTGCGTGTCTGGTTAAGGGATCCGCGGTCAGGACCGGGGTCGAGCCGCTTGCGGGCGAGATCGCGGAGAGCCTCGCCGCCTATGCGCAGGCATGGCAAAAGGCGACGCAGGACCATGTGTGCAAAGAAAAGCGGCCGTAGAACATCCGTCCCCGGCCGCAGAGATGCCTGGTTGTGTCAGTAAGAGACGGGCTAAAGCCCGATCAAAACACAGAGCTGCGCTTTGCCGACCGGTTGTGCTCGATGTTGAGCACGATCGATACTGCCATCATTGTCAGGATTGCTGTGAGTGCGGCGCCAATGCCAAGAACAATCATTGTTCGTTTCCTGTAAGCGCATCGTCATGATGTCGCTTTGCGTGATGCGAAGGTTTCTTCGCGCATGCAGCGCCCACTTCACTTTCGCTTCGATACGCGAGCGCAAGTCGAAGTACAATTCTAAACTCTTGTGATTGAGAACCTGTTGGTTTCAGGCGTGTTTATTACAGTTTTGTTGCAGCGCAAAAATGGCGCGTGAAAACACCCTGTGAATTTTAGTGATTCCGATTAGAGGCGAGGGACCGTTAACCTTCAAGCAAGGAATTAACCATAAACATGGTCCCACACGTCGGAATGGGATAATTCACAAGTCTCCTCAAGGCATGATGCCGCCCCGCCGTACCGGTTCCGGTCCGGTATCCATTCTTCACCGAATTTACTTGCGGGATGAACGACAGCAGACGCTTTTCGGCGGAGGCTGATCTCATCGATGTGGCGTGCACGTCCGGTGGACCGTGGCTCTCCCTGATGCTCCCCAGGCAAGTTCCGAACGTGCAGCACCGGGGATCAGCGTTGAGGCAGGAAGCATCGTCAGAACAGGCAAAAAAGGGCCAGGCAGGCAGCCTGCTGGAGCGCCTGCGCTTTGCCGGGCTCGACGACGAGAGCTGCAACCGCGTCCGCGATCACAGACAAAAGCTTTCTCCCCGGATTGATCAGGCGCTTCGTGACCTCTTCCAGCGCCTCCAGACCTATCCGGACGCCGCCCGCCATTTCGACAGCGACCGCCAGATCGACCGCCTTCAGGATCTTCAGTCGTCGCACTGGAACGTGCTGACCGACGCACGCTTTGACGGGCTTTATGCCGAGCGCATCAAGGTGCTCGCAGACACCGCAAGCCGCATGGGCCTCGACCCGCGCTGGCAGATGGCAAGCCATGCGGTCGTGCTCGAACATCTCATCGTCGGACTGATCGAAGACGCCTGGCCGCGATCCTTCCTGCCGATGGGCAAGGCGCGCCGCCGCGAACTTTGCGACCTCGTCGCCGCTCTGGTGCGCACGACCTTCGTCGACAGCGAGATCGGCGTTTCGCTCCGCTTCAACGCCCTCCGCCAACAGCACCAGCGGCAGCTCGCCGAGCAGCGCAGCGCCGACGAGCTGGAGGTCAAGGCGCTCTTCGGCGACTTTGCCGAAGGCGTGAGCCAGGGTGATCTCGGCGCGCGGTTGCCGGAAACGGCGGTCGAAGCCTATCAGCCGATCGTGGCGAGCCTGAACGCGGCACTCGAACAGATCCAACAAAGTCTTCAGGCCTCCGATCAGCGCAGCCAGGCTGCCGGGGTACTGGTCGACCGCATGCGCGACGGCGCGACAGCCTTCACGGACAAGGCGAGCGCTGAAGCCGACGCGCTTTCCGGGCAGCTTGCCGTGCTCTCCGACATGGCCGGACGCATGGCGACCGGTTCGGGCCGGATCAGCGCCACGGAAACGAAGGCCAACGAGACCCGCATTGCCGTCGAGCGCAGCGGCGAGATCGCCGGCCAGGCGATTTCCGCCATGGCCGACATCGAGGCGTCGGCCGAAAAGATCGGCCAGATCATCGGCGTCATCGACGAGATCGCCTTCCAGACCAATCTTTTGGCGCTCAACGCCGGCATCGAAGCGGCGCGCGCCGGCGACAGCGGTCGCGGTTTTGCCGTCGTCGCCCAGGAAGTGCGTGCGCTGGCACAGCGCTCCGGCGAAGCGGCGCGCGAAATCAAGCAGCTCGTTTCCGGCACCAAGGCGCAGGTCGAGACCGGCGTCGAGATTGTCGGCCGCACCCAGGACGCGATCAGCAGCATCGTCGAGCAGGTCACGTCGATCAATTCCGCCGTCTCCGGCATCGCCCGCGAGGCGGAGCAGCAGGTCGGCGACCTCCGCGGCGTCGCGACCGAGATCGGCACGATCTCCAGGGGTGTCGAGGCAAGTGCCGCGCTGGCCGGCGATACCGTCCGTTCGTCGGACGATCTTCATACGGTCATCGTCGAGCTCGGCGAGACCATCCGCCAGTTCCGCCTGGAGCGTCGCCATCCGGCCGCATCGGCGCGCGCCGGCCGCGAGCCCTTCCGTCACACATCCGCCGTCGTTGCCGAAGAGCCGGCCGCACCGTTGTTTGACGACGGGCTGCAGCGGCAGCTTGCCGGTTGGCAGCGCTGATATCAAGGGCAGTAGAGAGTTAGCAGTCGAGGAAGACAGAAATGGCCAGCAAGAAGACCGCCCAGAAGACGCTTAGCCTCGCTCCGGTTTTGGACCTGAATGAGGCAACGGCACTGCACGAGAAGCTGCTCGCGCTCAAGGGCAGCGATATCGTGATCGACGCTTCCGCGGTCGAGCGGGTCGGGACGCTTTGTGTCCAGGTGCTGATGGCCGGCGCCAAGACCTGGGAAGAGGAACATTTGTCTTTCACCTTCAGCAAGGTGTCGGACGCTTTCGAGAAAACGACACAGCTCATCGGGGTCGAGATCGACCACCTGATGGCAAAGGAGATTTGAGAAAATGAAGAAGCGAGTTCTGACGGTCGACGACTCCCGGACGATCCGAAACATGCTGCTGGTCACGCTGAACAATGCCGGTTTCGAAACGATTCAGGCCGAGGACGGCGTCGAGGGTCTTGAGGTCCTGGAAGAAGCCAATCCGGACGTGATCGTCACCGACATCAACATGCCGCGTCTCGACGGCTTCGGCTTCATCGAAGGCGTGCGCAAGAACGATCGCTACCGCGCCATTCCGATCCTGGTACTGACCACCGAAAGCGACGCGGAGAAGAAGAACCGCGCGCGTCAGGCGGGTGCAACCGGCTGGATCGTCAAGCCGTTCGACCCGACCAAACTCATCGATGCAATCGAGCGCGTAACGGCCTGAAGTCCGGGGATAGCCTCCAATGGATATGAACGAAATCAAAGAGATCTTCTTCCAGGAATGCGAGGAACAACTCGCCGAACTGGAATCGGGTCTGCTGAAGCTCAATGATGGCGACCGCGACCCGGAAACGGTCAATGCCGTTTTCCGTGCGGTGCACTCCATCAAGGGTGGCGCCGGCGCCTTCGGGCTGGACGACCTCGTCTCCTTCGCGCACGTGTTCGAGACGACCCTTGATTGCGTTCGTTCCAATAGGCTCGATCCCGGACCGGAAGTTCTGAAGGTGATGCTGAAGTCGGCCGACGTACTCGCCGACCTCACCAACGCTGCGCGCGATGGCGGCAGCGTCGACGAGGCGCGCAGCCGCCAGCTGATCAAGGAACTCGAGGCGCTCGCAAACGGCGAAGTTCCACAGGCGTCGGCAGCGCCGGCCGAACCGGTTGCCAAGCCCGTCGCTGCCGTGGCTCCGCCGCCGGTCAACGACGAAGGCTTCCAGCCGGTCGCCTTCTCCTTCGATGACTTCGACGCGGCTGAAGAGCCGCCGCTGATGGAAATGCCCACATATGAGATCGTCTTCAAGCCGAAGTCCGATCTCTACGCCAAGGGCAACGAGGCAACGCTGCTTCTGCGCGACCTCTCGCGCCTTGGCGAGATGAGCATCCATTGCGACATGGGCGCACTGCCGACGCTCGATCGGCTGAGCCCGGAGAGCGCCTATTTCTTCTGGAAGATCTCGCTCAAGACCGACAAGGGCGAGGACGCGATCCGCACGGTTTTCGAATTCGCCGAGTGGGATTGCGACCTGGAAACTTCGCTGGTCGAAGACGAGGCGACGCAGTCGGGCGAAGAGCTGCCGATGCAGCCCGTTCCCTTCGACCTGTCGATCCTTGACGACGAACCGGCGGTATCGGTCGGTGTCGTCGAGGAAGAAGAACAGCTTGCCTCCCAGCAGCAGGATCGCGACGCCGCGGTTTCAGCCGCCGGCACGGCCAGCAACGTGCTGCAGATGGCGCAGTCCGCCGCCCGCGCACCGGCTGAGAAGGCAGCTCCCGCGGCCAGCGCCGCCGCCCAGAGCGCTGCCGCCCAGCAGGCCGCCGCGTCGGCTGCAACGCCGACCATTCGCGTCGATCTCGATCGCGTCGACCGCCTGATCAACCTTGTCGGCGAACTCGTGATCAACCAGGCGATGCTCTCGCAGAGCGTCGTCGAGAACGACACCAACGGCACGTCCTCGATCAACATGGGCCTCGAAGAGCTGCAGCAGCTCACCCGCGAGATCCAGGATTCGGTGATGGCGATCCGCGCCCAGCCGGTGAAGCCTGTCTTCCAGCGCATGTCGCGTATCGTTCGCGAAATCGCCGACATGACCGGCAAGTCGGTCCGCCTGATCACCGAAGGCGAGAACACCGAAGTCGACAAGACGGTCATCGACAAGCTCGCCGAGCCGCTGACCCACATGATCCGCAACGCGGTCGACCACGGCCTCGAAACGCCGGAGAAGCGCCTTGCCGCCGGCAAGAGCGCCGAAGGCACTGTGCGCCTGACGGCAAAGCACCGTTCCGGCCGCATCGTCATCGAGCTTGCCGACGACGGCGCCGGCATCAACCGCGAGAAGGTGCGCCAGAAGGCGATCGACAACGACCTGATCGCCGCCGACGCCAACCTCTCGGACGAAGAGATCGACAACCTGATCTTCCACGCCGGCTTCTCGACGGCCGACAAGATCTCCGACATCTCCGGCCGCGGCGTCGGCATGGACGTGGTCAAGCGCTCGATCCAGGCGCTCGGCGGTCGCATCAACATCTCCTCGAAGCCGGGCCACGGTTCGGTCTTCACCATGAGCCTGCCGCTGACGCTCGCCGTTCTCGACGGCATGGTGGTCACCGTCGCCAACCAGACACTCGTCGTGCCGCTAACTGCGATCGTCGAAACGCTGCAGCCGGAAGCCGCAGCGATCCATTCCTTCGGCTCCAACCAACGGCTGATCTCGATCCGCAACTCCTTCTGCCCGCTCGTCGACGTCGGCCGGATCCTGAATTTCCGTGCCATCCAGGCGAACCCGGTCGAAGGCGTCGCCCTGCTCGTCGAATCGGAAGGTGGCGGCCAACGCGCCCTGATGGTCGATGCGATCCAGGGGCAGCGCCAGGTGGTGATCAAGAGCCTCGAGGCCAACTACACCCACGTGCCGGGTATCGCCGCCGCGACCATTCTCGGTGACGGCCGCGTGGCGCTCATCCTCGATGTCGACGCGATCGTCGCCGCCTCGCGCGGGCATTCGCTGAAACCTGAAATGTCACTGGCTGCAGTCGGATAATGACAATGACCTATGCCGCAAAAAATCTGACCACGGACGGACGGGAGCTGATCGCTTTCCGCGTCGGCGATCAGGAATTCTGCGTAAACATCATGCAGGTGCGCGAGATCCGTGGCTGGACGCCTGCGACATCCATGCCGCATGCGCCATCTTATGTGCTCGGTGTCATCAACCTTCGCGGTGCGGTGTTGCCGATCGTCGATCTCTCGGCCCGGCTCGGCATGACACCGGCCGACCCGACCGTGCGTCACGTCATCATCGTCGCGCAGGTCAAGAGCCAGGTCGTCGGCCTTCTGGTCGACGCCGTCTCCGACATCCTGACGATTACAGACGACAAGATCCAGCCGACGCCGGATGTCATCTCGTCGGAGTTCGAAAAGAGCTTCGCGCGCGGTGTGCTTGCGATCGAAGGCCGGATGATCTGTCTCATTGAACTCGAAGCGATCTTCCCGCAGGAAGAAAGGGAAGCCGCATGAGAAGTCAGCCCATCGCTGAACAGAAACTGTCGCCGGACGAGTGCCTGGCGAGCGGCGAGTATCCGTTGACCCGCCGCGATCTTACCGAGATCGCTGCGATGATCTATGCGGATGCCGGCATCTATCTCAACGAGACCAAGGCGTCGCTTGTTTATTCGCGGCTGTCGAAGCATATCCGTAATCTCGGGCTCAAGGGCTTCCGCGAATATTGCCAGCTGGTCGCTTCGCCCGCCGGTGCGGCCGCGCGGCGCGACATGCTTTCGCATCTGACCACCAACTTCACGCGGTTCTTCCGCGAGAACCATCACTTCGAGCACCTGAAGACCGACGTGCTGCCGGAGCTGATCGCGCGCGCTAAGGCCGGCGGCCGGGTGCGCATCTGGTCGGCCGCCTGCTCGGACGGCCAGGAGCCCTATTCGATCGCACTGACTGTCCTGTCGCTGCTGCCGAATGCGGCCGACTACGACTTCCGGATCCTGGCAACCGACATCGACCCGAAGATCCTGGCGCTCGCCCGCGCCGGTGCCTACGACGCAACTGCGCTCGAAACCGTCAATCCGGCCATGCGGAAGCAATATTTCTCCGAGGTCAACAGCGGCGGCCGCTTCAAGTGGCAGGTCGACGATCGGGTCAAGCGGCTGATCACCTTCAACGAACTGAACCTGATGGCGCAATGGCCGTTCAAGGGGCCGTTCGACGTTATCTTCTGCCGCAACGTCGTCATCTATTTCGACGAGCCGACGCAGATGAAGATCTGGTCGCGCTTCGCCGGCATGCTGAACACCGATGGTCACCTTTATATCGGCCATTCCGAACGGGTGTCCGGTGACGCGAAGGCGCACTTCGACAACATCGGCATCACCACCTACCGCCACACCGGCAAATTTCATGGAGGACGGGCATGACCACTCCCGCTCGCGTTCTCGTCGTTGACGACTCCGCCACGATGCGTGGCCTGATTACAGCCGTGCTCAACGCGGATCCAGACGTGACCGTCGTCGGCCAGGCGGCCGACGCCATGGAAGCGCGCCAGGCGATCAAGCAACTCGATCCCGATGTCGTCACCCTCGACATCGAAATGCCGAACATGAACGGCCTCGAATTCCTCGACAAGATCATGCGGTTGCGGCCGATGCCGGTCATCATGGTCTCGACGCTTACCCACAAGGGCGCTGAAGCCACGATCGCAGCACTCGAGATCGGCGCCTTCGATTGTGTCGGCAAGCCGCATCCGGGCGATCCCCATCCCTTTGCCGGCCTCGTCGACAAGGTAAAGGCGGCCGCCCGCTCGCAGCGCAAGTTCATCATCACCGGCAATAAGGTCGCGGCGCCGGCTCCGGCCAATGCGAATACGGCGTCCGAGTACCGGGCCGGCCGCAAGATCATCGCCATCGGCGCCTCGACAGGCGGCGTTGAAGCCCTGATCACGGTGCTCCAGAAGTTCCCGGCCAATTGCCCGCCGACGGTCATCACGCAGCACATGCCGCACACCTTCACCAAGAGCTTCGCGGAGCGGCTGAACCGTCTCTGCGCGCCGGCGGTGCAGGAAGCGACGGACGGCGCGCGGCTCGAAATCGGCAAGGTCTACCTGGCGCCCGGTGGCGAGCGCCATCTGCAGGTCGCCAACCCGACGGCACCCTGCTGCCGCCTGGTGGACCGCGACCCGGTCAACGGGCATCGGCCTTCGGTCGACGTGCTGTTCGATTCGGTCGCCGAGCTTGCCGGACGCAATGCGATCGGTGTCATTCTGACCGGCATGGGGCGCGACGGCGCCTCCGGTCTCCTGAAAATGCGGCATGCCGGAGCAAAGACCTTCGGCCAGAACGAAAAGACATGTGTCGTCTACGGCATGCCGAGAGTCGCCTATGAATTGGGCGCCGTTGAAACCCAGCTCCCCCTCGGATCCATCGGGGAGGAGGTCCTGAAAGCAGCGGCGCTCCGCAAGGAAGGAAGCGAATAATGTCCATCGCCGAAAAAATCAAAGTTCTGATCGTCGACGATCAGGTGACGAGCCGCCTGCTCCTGGGTGACGCCCTGCAGCAGCTCGGCTTCAAGCAGATCACCGCCGCCGGTGACGGGGAGCAGGGCATGAAGATCATGGCTCAGAACCCGCACCACCTGGTGATCTCCGACTTCAACATGCCGAAGATGGACGGGCTCGGCCTGCTGCAGGCGGTCCGCTCCAACCCGGCGACCAAGAAGGCGGCCTTCATCATCCTGACGGCCCAGGGCGACCGTGCCCTGGTTCAGAAGGCAGCGGCCCTCGGTGCCAACAACGTTCTGGCCAAGCCCTTCACCATCGAAAAGATGAAGGCTGCGATCGAAGCCGTATTCGGGGCGCTCAAATGAACATGGAAGCCGCCGGCAAGCGCGTGCATGTCATCCAGGGTGAGTACAAGGTCTTCAACGATCCGAACATCGTGCTGTCGACCATTCTCGGTTCCTGTGTGGCAGCCTGCATGCGCGATCCCGTGGCCGGCGTCGGCGGCATGAATCACTTCCTGCTGCCAGGTTCCGCGACGTCGCCCATGTCCGGCGGCGACGCGACCCGCTACGGGGTCCACCTCATGGAATTGCTCATCAACGGTCTCCTGAAACAGGGCGCCCGGCGAGATCGTCTCGAAGCCAAGATCTTCGGCGGCGCCAAGACGATCGCGCGGTTTTCCAATGTCGGCGAACAGAACGCCGCCTTCGCGCGCCAGTTCCTGCTCGACGAGGGCATACGCATCGTCGGCGAGAGCACGGGCGGCGAGCACGGCCGCAAGCTCGAATACTGGCCGTCGTCTGGCCGCGCCCGGCAATACGCCCTGACCGGCGTCGAGACGCAGCGCACGGTGCAACTGGAGGAACGCCCGATCGTCGCGCCGAAGCCGGCCGAAAGCTCCATCGAATTCTTCTGATGCTGCGAGGCAGACGCCTCGCAGGCCTGAAATACGACTTCTACCGCAGCCCCGAGCCACGTGAGACATACACATGCAGACCGACTACCTGGGCCACATGCCGCACGTGGAAGAAGCGCTCCCCGAAGTGCTGATGCGCATCGTCACCGAATTGCATGACGTCGCCTATCTGATCGAGCGGATCGAGCCGCAACTGGCCGGTGACCACGGCGCCGATGCGCTTGCCAATCCCGACAAGATGATGGTGCTGCAGGGCATCGACCTTGCCGTGCAGAAGACCCGCGGGCTGGCCGAGTTCATCGACACGATTACCGCATCGATCCCGGACGCCTGGATGGTCGACGTCACCACGGCCGTCAATCTGGTAAAGCTTGCCGATATGAAAAAGGCACTTGGCAACGGCATGTTGCGCCACGGCCACTCCCAACCGCTGACGAAGGCGGCCGGTGATTTCGAAGCGTTCTGACGCTCCCAGAGAGCCTCGCAGGACGCGGGTTCAAGAAACATCCTATTAAAATCAATGGCTTGCTGTACAGAATTCTGACGCGGCCGCGACTTTGCGCGCAGGTTTGGCTGCGTCCGACGGTCCGTTTCGCCCCAGTGGATAAGTTTTGCGGCGGCGCCTCCGCCGCTTCGGTCGGGCGCATCAAGCCAAGTTCGCGCAAGTTTCGTTTCCTACGGTCCGGATCGGGACTGGTGGATTCGCGCGCATTGGAAGTCGATACTCGGCATGTCGATACCCAGAAAACCCGAATGTTGGAACTGCGCAGGGCGCTCGGCCGATGATCGGCCCGTTGACCTTGCGATACTGGGTGCGGAAACAGAATGAGTCTGTTGGATCAACTCTCGACGTTCACGAAGAACCTGAGCAGTCTCGGGCAAGGCAAGCTTATCGCGTTGGCGGCGGCTGGCATTGTCGCGGTCGGCATGGTGCTCGGGGCCGGAATTTACGTCAACAGACCCTCGTTCGAGACGCTCTATGTCGGGCTCGAACGCAGTGATGTCACCCAGATCAGCATCGCGCTGGCCGAGGCCAACATCGACTTCAATGTCGGGGCTGACGGCGCTAGTCTGCAGGTTCCCGTTGGCATGACCAGCAAGGCGCGCCTGCTGCTCGCCGAGCGTGGCCTGCCGAGCAGCGCCAATGCCGGTTATGAACTCTTCGACAATGTCGGCTCGCTCGGCCTCACCTCCTTCATGCAGGAAGTGACCCGCGTGCGTGCCCTCGAAGGCGAAATCGGCCGCACCATCCAGCAGATTTCCGGTATCGCCGCCGCCCGCGTCCACATCGTGATGCCGGAGCGCGGCAGCTTCCGCAAGGCAGACCAGAACCCCACCGCCTCGGTCATGATTCGCGCCAGCGCCACGGTCGGCCGCAGCGCCGCCGCTTCGATCCGTCATCTCGTCGCCTCGTCCGTGCCGGGGCTCGACGTCGATGACGTGACCGTGCTCGATTCGACCGGGCAGCTTCTCGCATCGGGCGACGATCCGGCCAACAGCGCCCTCAACCAGTCGCTCGGCGTCGTCCAGAACGTCCAGACCGAGCTTGAGAAGAAGATCGACAACGCGCTCGCTCCGTTCCTCGGCATGGACAACTTCCGTTCGAGCGTCACGGCACGTCTGAACACCGACACGCAGCAGATCCAGGAAACGGTGTTCGATCCGGAATCGCGGGTCGAACGCTCTACCCGCGTGACCAAGGAAGAGCAGAAGTCCAGCCAGCAGCAACCGGACAATGCAGCGACGGTGCAGCAGAACATTCCTCAGGCCGCCCCGAAGGGCGGTGCCGGCCCGCAGTCGAGCGACCAGGCCGAGAAGAAGGAAGAGCAGACCAACTACGAGATCAACAGCAAGACGATCGCCACCGTCAAGAACAGCTATACGGTCGAGCGGCTCTCCGTTGCCGTCGTCGTCAACCGCGGCCGCCTGGCAGCGATGGTCGGCGAACCGGCCGATCAGGCCAAGATCGACGCCTATCTCGCTGACATGCAGAAGATCGTCGCTTCGGCTGCCGGACTCGATACCAACCGCGGCGACGTCGTGACCCTGACCGCCATGGACTTCGTCGAGACGCAGCTGCTCGACCAGGCGGTTGCCGGTCCGGGTGTGATGGAGACGCTCACTCGCAATCTCGGCGGTATCATCAACGCGCTCGCCTTCATCGTCGTCGCCTTCCTGGTGGTCTGGATGGGCATGCGGCCGCTGGCACGCCAGCTCGGTCTCGGTGGCGGTGCCGGTCAGATCCAGGGCGAAGCAGCCGGCCTCGAACTGCCCGACTTCTCTCCGGCCAATGCCGGTGCCGGTGGCGCGCTCATGGACGGCTTCGGCTCGGACTTCGGCTTCGACAGCACCGACGACCTGCTCAGCATGGGCGACGACAGCGGCGGCTTCAACCGCCGCGTCAAGGAAGGGCCGGAGCGGCGCCTGGCCCGCATGGTCGAGATCAGCGAAGAGCGCGCGGCGAAGATCCTGCGCAAGTGGGCACTCGACAAGGCGGCCTGACACTCAGAAAACAGCTTTGGAATTTCTTGCAAATCCCGCCCTCGTGGCGGGATTTTTCTTGTCCCCGCTGCCTGTGATCGCGCTTGCGGTGGATTTCGATGTTCGGAGCAAATATTGCGGGAGTCCGGCCGCCGGTTTTCATCTGGCTTCAAAATTGCTTCAAGTTTCGAAGGGAGCTCGCGTGAGTCCCGGTGGAATCCCGGATGGTAATATTTTAACGATATCTTAATTTATAGATTCCGCGCGCCCGCATGACGTGCATTGTGCTGTGTCATCTACTATGACGGATTCGAGCAATACAGAGTTCAATCGAAATATATCTTTGTTATGGTCGAAATTAATTCTATGTCCTTCACAATTTATATATCGGTAAAATGAGCGTTGTCTGAAAATAGGCTGGTGCATTTGAGCAACAGCTATGAAAACAAAGTATAATATCGCGCGAATTCGAAATTCTCTGTACGCGAAGAACCGTCCTTTTTTGGGATGAAATTCCGGTATTTTCCACTTGCAACGCTGCATTGGATCCCGCCTGAGGCGCGGAAATTGCGGATTTTCAGGAGAAAAATCTCTGTTTTTCAATGTGTTGCGATGCCGCGCCGGTTCTGGCAGTGGCGCAGGGGCGTTGGCAGGGGTGACTGATCGCGAATCGCGACATGCCAGCGGCACGAAGTAAATAGCCAGAAGACGGCGATGTTTTTTTTCTCGCGTCGATGTACATTTTTAGCAGTTGATTCGTGTCCTGATCTGCGACTGGTGGTGATATTCGGCTTCGGCCGGCTGTTGGCGGCGGCAGCGCAAATGCAGTTCCGGGATGTGGATCCGGCACAGGGGCTGAACTCATGGACATTTCGCAAGCAGACATTGCTGTCTGGCCTTTGCCGACGGCACCGACACGCGCACGCGGCGGCGGGTTTTCGCGCGAGCAGCTTTTGCGACGACTGGGCGAAGTCGCCGGGCGCGGTGCTCTCGGAAGCGGCCTTTCGGCGCTGACGGAATATGTCGGCGCAAGCCATTATCTGTTGGCGCGCTATGATCTGTCACAGGACAGCGGTCTCGACCATGTGGTCTGCTCGGACTGGCCTTTCGACGTCGTCCGGCGGCTTTCCGGCGTGATCACCGCGCTTCATGCCAAGACCACCGAACTGGAAAAGTGCCTCGCGGTGTTGCAGCCGTGTTTTCATGCGCTGCCAGACAATACCGAGCTTCCGCGCGGCATCAGCCGCGAATATTGCGCGATCACCTTCAATGTCGGGCGCCTGCGTTTCTCCCTGATGCTCCTGGTCCCGGAAGACGTGATCCTGTCGCAGGAGAGCCTGCGTGACGTGACGTTGCTGGCGGGCTATCTTGCAAGCTTCACCACGCGCGCCGAAGTCCGCCATGACCGCGATTTCGAGCTTACGGAGCGCGAACTCGAGTGCCTGTTCTGGATTGCCGAAGGCAAGACGAGCGAAGAGATCGCGGTGATCCTCGGCATTTCGCGCAACACCATCAACAACTACATCACCAGCGTCATGCGCAAGACTGCGACCAGGACGCGGTCGGAAGCGATTGCCTACGCGGTGCGCAACAATCTTGTGTAAGGGACGGGCGCGATGACGCATTTTCTTGGCGGCGGGCGGATCGAGGACGAGCAGAAGCTCGCGAGGAACGGCAACCGCGCCGCGCGAGCGGCCACCTTGGTCACGCGCCTGCAAGCCATGCAGCGTCAGATCAACGCCAAGCACTTTGCAGTCCTGCGGCTCAACGGCAAGGGAACCGGCAGCGCCCGAAAGCTCACTTGCGTCCTCGACAACTGGGGCGTCGCTGCCGAAGCGAACGCCCATGATCTCGTCAATGCCTATGGCGAAGAACTCGTCGCTCATCTCGACCAGTCGCTGCTGCCGGTCCTTTGGGACGGCGCCGGCGAGCACCAGGCGGCAGAGCTTTCCGAGCTGGCGCCTTTCGCGCATCGCCTGAAGGGCCGCAAGCTTCCCTATTCCGGCATCGCCTTTCCCGTCAGGCTCGGCGCCCAGGGCAACGGCTATGTCGTCTTCGCAGGCAGTTATGTGGATGCCTCCACCGAGCAGGTGGTCGATCTGCACGGCCGCAGCTGCATGATCATGACCGATCTGCTGGCGGCCGACGAGAAGCGTGTCGCACCGGCGGAAACCTTGAGCGACCGCGAGATCGCCTGCCTGCAGATGGCGGGCGACGGTCACATCAGCGAAGAGATCGCCGAGCGCATGGGACTTTCGGTCCACACGGTCAACGCCTATCTAGGCGCGGCGACGACGAAGCTCGATTCGGTCAACCGCATCCAGGCGATCGCCAAGGCAATCCGCCTCGGCTACATCAGCTGACTCTGAACTAGACGGATCGCTCCGGCCTTTTGAGCAGCGGCGCCGACGGAATTTAACCTGCCAGCGTCAATCGCACGTCCGCACGAGACCCGTCCGAGCGGTGCTTTCAGCTCGCCAGCGGCAACTCATAGGACTTGATGAATTTCGCCTCTGCCAGGCTCCGAGCCAGGAAGGCCGTGTTCTCGTCCGGGTCGGACGAGGGGTTCTGGAAATTGATGTGGCTGATCTCGATCCCGGCCGTCTCGTTGCCGAGCGACAGGCGGACATAGATGGTCACGCCGCGGGGTTTCAGTTCGAGGTCGAGCACGATTTCCGGCTCGCTGTCCCAATCCAGATTGTAGTTGCCGCCGAGGCCGAAATTGACCGTGCCGGGCAGAAAATAGAGCTCCGCTGCCGATTCGACGAGGTCAGCGAGGCTGGCATAGGACTCGAACCGCAATAGCGCGATGAAATCGGCGGCGTCGATGAGACGCAGTTCGGTCGCCACGGGGCGAATTGCTTCAGCTACGATCTGTTCCCGCTTCTCGGAGAATTCGCACTTTTTCATCGGAGTTATGTCATCCGTTTTGGTTGCGACGCATGCACCCGGTGAATGAGTTCGGCAACAGCCTTGTAAAACACCGGTGGAATCACACTATCGACCGAGACTTGTGCAAACATGGAGCGTGCAAGCGGCGGATCTTCGAAGACCGGAACACCGTTTTTCTCCGCAATCTCACGGATTTTGAGGGCAACCAGGTCCTGGCCCATTGCTACGACCACGGGGGCGTCGCTCTCCTCGCGGACATAACGCAAGGCGACGGCATAGTGGGTCGGGTTGGCGATGACGAGCGTGGCGCGCGGCACAGACGAGATCATGCGCTTGCGCGCCCGGTCGCGCTGCATCGAGCGCAGGCGCGATTTGACGATCGGGTCGCCCTGCGCCTGTTTCATTTCCTCCTTCACTTCCTGCTTGGTCATCATCAGTTCGGTGTACCAATGGTGCCGCGACCAGAAGAGGTCGGCGATCGCCAGCACAGCGGTCGACAGCAGAATGACGATCATTATCTCGTTGAGGTCGCTCGCCATCGTCGAGAACATCGTGACCGGATCAGAAAACATCAGGTCGAGCGTGGCGAAATAGTCGTTCCAGAGCACCAGAACGACGACGACTGACACGATGATGATCTTGAACAGCGACTTGCCGAATTCGACCAGGCCCTGGATGCCGAAGATCCGCTTGAGCCCCGCCATCGGCGAAACCCGATTGAGCTTTGGCTGGATGCGGTCGAGAACCGGCACGGGCAGGTTCTGGAAGATGGAGGCGCCGACGCCGAAGACGATGAGCAGGACGAAAGCCGGGACAACCAGGGCTGTCGATTTCCAGATAAGATGGGTGATCAGTGCCACAACGTCGGTGGCGTTTTCCAGCCGCCAGGCCTCCGGTTGCTCGAAGATATCCTTGAGCGCCTCGGTGAGGGTGGCGACGCCGTCGGTCAGGAAGAAGACGAAGAAAATGTAGATCGCGAGCGTCGATGCGAACATCGTGGCTTCACGAGAAAAGGGCACGTTACCCTTTTCGGCGGCGTCGGAGATCTTCTTCTCTGACGGGGCTTCTGTTTTGCTGTCTTTATCCTGATCGTCCGACATGAGACAGGACGGCTCCCGGTTCCTCTACAGCGACGCGCGTCCGGCGGACATACGCCCTGCATTGCGCCTCCTGTAGTGGACCGAGCGCGGGAACCAGGCAAGAGTTGAGCCCCGGCATTCGCCGGGGCTCAACAGAAATTACCCTTTGGGGAGCGGTAGCCCGGCCGCTTTGTGCGGCTCGTCAGACGGAGGCAGGCTTCAGGCCGCCTGCACGTCCTTTTCCTTGAGTTCGAGCTGTCCGTTCGCAGCCAACCTGATGGCTTCCTGCGTGATCGAGCGGCGTGCGATGGCGATATCGCGCGGATTGATGCCGGCATCGCCCATGGCGAGATCGGACTCGATCATGCGGCGCTGGCGCGCGCCGATCGAGGCGAGTACCGATTCGCGCAGTTCCGACGTCGAGCCGCGCAGCGCCATCGTGATGATGTCGGTCGACACGTCGTTGAAGAGCTGAACGCGGCTGCGCTGCGGCATGTAGAGCACGTCGTCGAAGAGGAAGATCTTCGGGCGTACCTTGTTGGCGGAGGCGGTGCTGAGCGATTCGAGCGAGGCGAGCAGCGTATCGACCTGCGGCTTGTCGAGTTCGTTCATCACCTCGGCGATCTTGGCCGGGCCCGCCGAATTGCGTTCCGCTTCCATCTCGCCGATCATTTCCATGACGCGGTTTTCGATGATCGCAGCGGCCTTCGGGTTGACGTCCTTCATGTTGACGGCGCGCTTCAGGATGTCCGGGCGCTGTTCTTCCGACAGCTGCAGCAGCACCTTGGCGCCGAAGCTGGAAGGCATCATCGACAGCACGTAAGCGATCGTCTGCGCATGTTCCTTGGCAAGCTGGACGGAAACGGCAACCGGGTCGCACTCCTGCAGGCGATCCCAGATGTTGGCTTCGTAGGACTGGAAGGTGGCGCGTCGGCCGAGCAGGCCATCGACTTCGTCCGGCGTCAGGCCTTCTTCGAGAATGCTCTCGATCGCCTTGGCGTTGTCCATGAGGCCGGCACCCTCGGTGAAGAGGTCTTCGAACTCGTTGACGAGCGCTTCGAGCTCATGCGGCGGAATGGCGCGCAGCGACTGCGCCGAGGCGATGATCGACTGCAGCTCGCTCTGGGTGAAGAACTTCAACAGCTTGCTGGCGACGCCCTTGCCCATGGCAAGCAGAACGGCCGCTGCCTTGTCCGTCTGGCTGAGCGGCCTTGATAGCGCCTGAGCCTCGAAACTTTCGAAATCCATCATGGATTCATCCTTCGCCCAATCATTGGGCCCTACGACTTCTTATTGCCCTTGATCTCGATGAGTTTGACGCCGAAGCGGGTATCGTCGCCTTCGAGAACGGTAATTTCGCCACGGCCGATCACGCGACCGTTGACCATGATCTCCACCGGCTCGCCGATGCGGCGATCCAGCGCGATCGTTGCGCCTTCGCTGAGGTTCATGAGGCCCGAAACCTGCATCCGGCTCGAGCCGAGCACGATCTGGACGTCGATCGGAATGTCCATGATCAGGTCGAGATTGGCATTCATGCCGCTGCCGGGCGGTGTATCGACGGCCACATCAGCGCTGTCGAAGGACGTCGCGGCAAAATCCGTGCCGCCGAAGTCGCTCGTCGCGGCCGCGCCGCCGAGATCGGCGCCGAAGTCGCTGGAGCCGAAATCGCCGCCGAATGCGTCGAGGCCGCCAGCGGCCGGTGCGCCAAAATCACTGCCGAAATCGGTCGTGCCAAGCGTTTCGGCGCCGAATTCGGAGCCGAAAGCATCAGGCGTGTCGGAATCCTGCTTCAGGACACCGCGCAGGTCATTGATCGCCTGGTCGAGTTCCATGTCTCCGACAGCGACTTCGGCCTGTTCGTTGATGGGTGCTTTTTTGGGTGCCATGTGAGAACTATTCCAGTTGAAGCTTGCCTCAGGCATGCTGCGAGCGCGCGGCAGGCCGATTTAACTCATGATGTGGCGAAGGATGTCCTGTTCGGATCCGTGCGTATCCTTGACCCGAACCGTGTATTTCGATCCGGCGCGCCCGAATTCGCAGACATAGAGGTCGCGGCCATTGGCGTTGACGTCGACGCGAACGTCCTGGGCGTCGAGGAAGGGAATGACGTCGCCCGGTTGCAGGCGGCTGATCGTGTCGAGCGTCAGGCTTTCGAGCCGGATGCGCGCCTCGATCGTCACCGCCGAACGGCGAACCTGTTCTTCCAGCTGCTCCGTCCACTCGGCCTTCGCCTTGCGCTGCTGTCCGCTTCCCTTGGGGAAGACGATCGTTGTCTTCAGAAGCACGCTTTGCGGAACGATGATCGAGAAGGTGGAAAGCACGGGGCCGAAGCCGATCGTCATGTCGATGGCGCCGGCGTGAACGTCCTCGATCATCGGATCGGGCTTGGCGCGCGCCACGCTGTTGAGCGGGCGTTCGACGATCGGCTCGAAACCGCCGGGGGCATTGACGGCGGTCCTGAGCACGTCGGCGATCTTCTCGAACAGCGGCACGGCCACGTCGATCTCGATCTGGGAGAGCGCGCGCGGCTGCGGCTCTTCGATGCCGGCGGGCTCGGCGCCGAGCAGCGCCTCCACCAGAGCGATGATGATCGGGCTGTCGCAGCCGATCTGAAAGTCCGTGCACCAGTTACGCAGCGAAACCTCGCTGATGAGCACGCCGGTTCCCATCGACGCGATCAATTCGCGGCGCATGCCTGTCCGATGGCCGGCATAGCCGATGGTGATGTCGAGACCCGTCTCCGCTCGGCAGATATCCGGCAGGAATTCGCCGAAGACCTGGCCGAGTTCGAGGGCCAGTCGGCCGATCACCCGGTCGTCGCCGAGCGCGCCGGTCATGCGCGCCAGAAGTTTACGGTCGAATGCGTGAACGTTGGAGGTCATCAGATCAAGCCGCCTTGCTTTCGCCGCCGCCACCGGGGTTCATCATTTCCTGCTCGACTGCGTCGATCGACGGACGCTCGTAGGCCGAGATGGTCTTGCGGCCATATTCGAGAGCAACCTGCGGAACCGAACCGTTCATGTAGGCAAGCAGCGTCTGCTTGACGATGATGTAGAGGCGGTTCTGCTTTTCGCGCACCGATTTGACGTTGGCGACCAGCGGCGCGACGATCGAATAGGAGAGAAACACGCCGAGCAGGGTGCCGACGAGGGCGGCCGCGATCTTGGCGCCCAGAACTTCCGGCGCCTCGCTGATAGCACCCATCGCCTTGATGACGCCGAGAACGGCTGCGACGATACCGATCGCCGGGAAGGCGTCGCCCATCGTGTTCAGCGCGTGATAGCACTTCATCTTGTCGTGGGTGATGGTCTGGATTTCCTCGTCCATCAGCGCTTCGATCTCGTGCGAACGGGCGTTGCCGATGATGATCAGGCGCACGTAATCGCAGATGAAAGCGGTCAGTTCCTTGTTCTTCAGAACCGTCGGGGCCGACTGGAAGATCGAAGATTCCTCGGGGTTGTCGATGTGGCTTTCGATCTCGTTGCGCGACTTGGTGCGCAGGTCGCGCATCAGCGAATAGAGAACGCCGAGCGTGTCGAGATATTCGCGCTCTTTCGGCACCTTGTGGCGAAAGGCTTCGCCGAGCGCCTTGCCGGTATCCTTCACCACCTTCATGGAGTTGGCCATGATGAAACCGCCGACGCCGGCGCCACCGATGATCAACAGTTCGAAGGGCTGGTTGAGGACTTCCATGTGGCCGCCCATCGCCAGATAGCCGCCGAGGATACAGCCGAACGTCACAAGAAGCCCGATGATGATATTCATTTTCGATACCTGCCGCGATCTTATTTTCCGCTAACGGGATACGGTTTCATCCTTGCGTGAGGCTGGCCGGTCCTGGCGACAAGGCCACCTGGCGGAACAGGTTCGCGCAAGGCTGTCCGGTCAGGATTTGTCAGGGCAGGCTCAGGGGCTGCCTGTCTCATTCCGGCAGGGGCGGAGCGATCGTGACCACGACCTATACGAGCTACAAGCTGATTACGGCCGACTTGACGAAGTCGCTGGCCCGCGTTGCCGAGCAGCCGGATGTGGCGCGCGAGACCGCGTACTATCTGTCGAAGATCGGCGACGTCAAAACGATCGACGACTTCTTTGCCGATACCCGCCTCTACAATTACGCGATGAAGGCGCATGGCCTGGAAGACATGGCCTATGCCAAGGCCTTCATGCGCAAGGTGCTGACCGAAGGCGTCGACAACGAAGATGCCTTTGCCAACAAGCTGACCGACAACCGTTACAAGCAGCTCGTCGAATCGCTGAATTTTGCCGCCCACGGCGCGGCCGCCACATCCTTCGACCGTGCGCAGAAGGGCGTCGCAGAAAAATACACGCGCCAGACCTTGGAACAGGACGCAGGCGAAGAGAATGCCGGCGTCAGGCTTGCCCTTTATTTTTCGCGCATGGCGCCGACGATCAACAGCGGCTACGCCATCATCGCCGATGAGGCGATTGCCCAGGTGGTGCGCACGGCGCTGCAGCTGCCCGACGAATTCGCAGCGACCAATGTCGATCGCCAGGCCGAGACCTATGAACAGGCGCTCGATTTCAAGGACTTCCAGGACCCGACCAAGGTAGCCGAGTTTCTCGACCGGTTCACCGCGCTCTGGGAAACCAAAAATTCAACGGACGGTTATGATCCGCTCGCGGTCTTCGGCTCATCGAGCGGCTACGGCATTTCTTCCGATCTTCTCCTGTCCATCAACAGCCTGAAACTCGGGGGAAACTGAGCGTGCAAACCGGTCTCTACGTCGCGATTTCGTCGCAGATGGCGCTTGAAAAGCGCCTCAATACGCTTGCCGACAACATCGCGAACGCCAACACCGTCGGCTTCCGCGGCACCGAGGTGAAGTTCAACGAGATGCTCGGCGACACGAAGCCGACCAAGGTTGCCTATGTCAACAAGGGCGAGGAGTTCCTGAACACCAGCAACGGTTCGCTGACGCGCACCGGCTCGGCGCTCGACTTCGCCGTCAAGGGCGATGCCTGGTTCCAAATCGAGACGCCCGCCGGCCCGGCGCTGACGCGCGACGGGCGGTTCACGCTGACGGATACCGGCGAACTCGTCACCATTCGCGGCTATCCGGTTCTCGACGCCGGCGGCGCGCCGATCCAGCTCAACGGCAACGGCGGCGACATCACCGTCGGCGCCGATGGTGCGCTTCACCAGAACGGTGTCGCGGTCGCCTCGCTCGGCCTTTACGAGGCCGATTTCAGCAAGGGTTTCATCCGTCTCGACAACAGCGCCGTTCAGCCGGCGGCACAGGTCGAGCCGGTCGTCGACCGTTTCGATGTCGGCGTCATGCAGGGCTTCCTCGAGGAGTCCAACGTCAATGCCATTCAGGAAATGTCGCAGCTGATCATGGTCACCCGCGCCTTCGACAACATCACCGCCCTGCTGCGCGACAGCGAAGGATCGCTCGAAGAAGCGGTCAAGACGCTTGGCGGCAGCCGCTAATCTGTGACGGACATCGGCATGCAAAGCGAAGGCCAGAAAACGAGCACGGGATCGACATCTCTGGCGGCACTTGCCGGCCTGGTCGAACGCTATGCCAAACCCGAATTCTCGATCGCGCCCGGCGGTCACGTCCAGACGATCTCGCCTGGCCACTATACGGTGACTGGCCTGTCGCGCCATGTCCGGCTCGGCGATTTCGTCGCCCACAAGAGCGTCACCGGAACCCATCTCGGCGAGGTCGTTCGGGTCGAGCCGGAGCGGGTGGTCGTCTGCCCGATCGAGCCCGGCGATCCGATCGGCATCCACGACACGGTCATTCGCAAGGGCGCCTTCCGTGTCGCGCCGACCGACCAATGGTGCGGCCGCGCGATCAATGCGCTCGGCGAGCCGATCGATGGTCTCGGACCTCTACAGCAGGGCGACGTGCGCCGCTCGATCACCAACACCGCGCCGCCGTCGATGACGCGCAAGCGAGTCGAGAAGGGCTTCCTGACCGGCGTGCGCGCGATCGACATTTTTTCGCCGCTCTGCCTTGGTCAGCGTCTCGGCATCTTTGCCGGTTCGGGCGTCGGCAAGTCGACGCTGCTCTCCATGCTGGCGCGCGCCGATGCCTTTGACAAGGTGGTGATCGCGCTGGTCGGCGAACGTGGCCGTGAAGTGCGCGAATTCATCGAGGATACGCTGGGCGACAATCTGGCGAAGTCCGTCGCGGTCGTCGCGACCAGCGACGAAAGCCCGATGCTGCGCAAGATGGCGCCGCTGACCGCCGTCACCATCGCCGAGCATTATCGCGACAACGGCGACAATGTTCTTCTGATCGTCGACAGCGTCACCCGCTTCGCCCACGCGATCCGCGAGGTCGCAACCGCGTCCGGCGAGCCGCCGATCGCGCGCGGCTATCCGGCCTCTGTCTTCACCGAACTGCCGCGCCTTCTGGAGCGCGCCGGCCCCGGCACCGAAGGCGCCGGCACGATCACGGCGATCATCTCCATCCTGGTCGACGGCGACAACCACAACGATCCGGTCGCCGACTCGACGCGCGGTATCCTCGATGGGCACATCGTGCTCGAACGCAGTCTTGCGGAGGAGGGGCGGTATCCGCCGATCAATCCGCTCGCCTCTATCTCGCGCCTGGCGCGCAAGGCCTGGACCCCCGACCAGGAGAAGCTGGTCTCACGCCTGAAGGCGCTGATCCACCGCTTCGAAGAGACCCGCGACCTTCGCCTGATCGGCGGCTATCGCCCGGGTGGCGATCCGGATCTCGACATGGCGATCAAGCAGGTGCCGGTCATCTACGAGGTACTGACGCAGACCGCCGGTGAGCGCCCGGCACAGGATGCCTTTTCCGATCTCGCCAACGCGCTGAAGGCGGCGGCGATGGGCAATCAGCCGGGTGCGAGAGCGAGGTGATGACCATGACCGATTATGACGCGGACGAGATGGTGCATCAGCGCAAGCGCAGCCGCATGCCGATGACCGACAAGTTCCTGGCCGCGACCGGCGTGGCGCTTGCCGCTTTCGCGACCTTCTTTCCCTGGTATGCCTTCTTCCACCAGGACAAGTTCACCATGCCGCCTTTGTGGCAGGGCTCGACCCGTGATCTGCCGGAACGCGCCGCGCGCAACGTCGTCTCGGTTTCTCCGCTCGCCATGCCCGACGCGGACGGCGACACCGTGGCCGCCATCGACCAGCTGACGACGGCGACCGTGCCGGGCATCGGCGCTGGTCCGGGACCGGAAGGTACGGCTGCCGAAGAGGGGCTGTCGCAGCCCTTTCCCGGCAAGTCCGGCTTCAAGCTGATGCATGTCGCCAACGGCCGGGCGCTGATCGAGGATGCGAGCGGCATGTATATCGTGCGCATCGGCTCGGTTCTGCCCGACAACACGCGTCTTGCCACGCTCGAGCAGCGGGATGGCCACTGGGTCATGATCACCTCGTCCGGCGAAATGTACCAGGCCAACTGACGTAGACCCGAATTCCTTGCTCGTGACCGCCGCGCCATCTCTGACGGATGACGCGGCTTTCCGTCTTTTGCAGGCAATCCCCGGCAGCAGAGGCCCCGATCCCTTGGGCATCGCTTTCCGACGAAAGTCCCACGCAAGATTACCGGCCTAGGTTCGCATCACCAAGCATGGAGCTTTTGATGCAACCGATTCAGCTTTTCGAACTCGCGTCCCGGCAGGCCCAGTGGCTGACCGTTCGCCAGAACGTGGTGGCCGGCAACATCGCCAATGCGAACACGCCGCACTACAAGGCCAAGGACGTCAAGCCGTTCGAAAGCGTGCTGCAGGACGCCGGCATCCAGATGGCGGCGACCAACAAGATGCACTTCACGGACGGCCTCGCAGCCTCTCAGGTGGCTGAAGTCGGCATGGTCGACGGTGTGCAGATCCAGCAATCCGGCAACAGCGTCGCGATCGAGCAGGAAATGATGAAGACCGGCGAAATCAAGCGCGACTACGAGCTCTCCGCCGGCCTTGTGAAGGCCTTTCACCGAATGATGCTAATGGCGGTACGGAAGTAAGAACCATGGATCCATTGACCTCGGCCCTCAAGGTATCGGCCTCCGGCCTGCAGGCGGAATCGACTCGCCTGCGCATCGTCTCCGAAAACATCGCCAATGCCCGCTCCACCGGCGATACGCCGGGCGCGGATCCCTATCGCCGCAAGACCATCAGCTTTGCTGCCGAAGTGGACCGCGCAAGCGGCGCCTCGCTGGTCGAAATCGAGCGGCAGGGCACGGACGATTCGGATTTCAACATCGAGTTCGATCCGGGCAATCCGGCCGCCAATGAAAAGGGCATGGTCAAGCTGCCGAACGTCAACATTCTGGTGGAGATGGCCGATATGCGCGAAGCCAACCGCGCCTATGAGGCGAACCTCCAGACCATCAAGCAGTCCCGCGACCTGATTTCCCAGACAATCGACCTGTTGAGAGCCTCGCAATAATGATCGATGCAGTTAAATCCCTCGGCGCGTTCTCGGTCACCAAAGAGACCGACGGCACCCACTCCACGTCATCCTCGTCGTCGATCTTCGGCATGCCGGCCGCCACCCAGGGCGTGCCGCAGGGGCAGAGCTTCGCTTCGGTTCTCGGCGACATGGCGAGCGACGCCATCGGCGCCATGAAGAAGGCCGAAGGCATGTCACTCGACGGCATTCGCGGCCAGGCAAACACCCGTGAGGTCGTCGATGCGGTGATGAGCGCCGAACAGTCGCTGCAGACCGCGATCGCGATCCGCGACAAGGTGGTCACCGCCTACCTCGAAATCGCGCGCATGCAGATCTGAAGGAACGAGACATGAAGGCCCTTTCCATTGCCGCCACCGGCATGAACGCCCAGCAGCTGAACCTCGAAGTCATCGCGAACAACATCGCGAACATCAACACGACGGGTTACAAGCGTGCGCGCGCCGAGTTCTCCGATCTGCTTTATCAAACCGAACGCGCCCAGGGCGTGCCGAACCGCTCGAACCAGGCGATCGTTCCGGAAGGCGCGATCATCGGTCTCGGCGTGCAGACGGCGGCCGTACGCAACCTTCACATCCAGGGCAGCATGGTTTCGACCGGCAACGAGTACGACCTGGCGCTGATCGGTCGTGGCTGGTTCCAGGTCGAAACGCCCGATGGCGAGACGGTCTATACCCGTGCCGGCGCCTTCAACAAGAATGCGCAAGGCCAGCTCGTGACGATCGACGGCTACACCGTTGTTCCGGGCATCACCGTTCCGCAGGACGCGACCGACATCGTCTTCACGAGCTCCGGCCAGGTGATGGTGCGCATCGGCAACGACCCCGCCATGCAGGAAATCGGCCAGCTGACGATCGCCAACTTCGTCAACGAGGCGGGCCTCGAGCCGCAGGGCGAAAACCTCTTCAAACAGACGCCGGCCTCCGGCGACGCGATCGTCGGTACGCCTGCCGATCCGGGCTTCGCGCAGATCAAGCAGAAGTATCTCGAAGCGTCCAACGTCGATCCGGTCAAGGAAATCACCGACCTGATCTCTGCGCAGCGCGCCTACGAGATGAACTCCAAGATCATTCAGGCCGCCGATGAAATGGCGGCCACGGTGAGCAAGAACCTCAGGTAACGAAAGAGGGGGCAAACATGACGTTTCGCCGATCCGCAGACATCAAGGCTTCGAAGGCCGGCCGCGCCAGCGCGCGGCGGCTGGCGGCTGGCGCGCTCTTCGCCGCCGCTTTCCTGTTGCCTTCGGCAGGCTATGCGGAACGGCTGACGGCGGTGATCCCCACGCAGACCATCTATCCGGGCGAAACCGTCGATGCGAGCCGCGTCGAAGTCGTCGACGTCACCAACCCTGATCTCGCCGACGGCTACATCAGAACCCTGGGCGAGATCGACGGCAAGGTCACCAAGCGCACGCTTCTTCCCGGCCGGGTGATCCTCGCGAGCGCGCTTCGCGAGCAATATGCCGTCGAGCGCGGTTCGACCGTGCGCCTCGTCTTTAGCAATGGCGGCCTGACCATCAGCGCTGCCGGATCGCCGCTCCAGGACGCCGCCGTCGGCGAACTGATCCGGGCGCGCAACATCGATACCGGCGTCATCGTTTCCGGAACGGTGATGGCCGACGGCACTGTCCATGTGGTGGCGAAATGAAAATGCTTGCATGCAAATGGTTCCTGTCGCTGGCTGTCGCGTTCTCCATGGCGCTGACGCCCGCCTTCGGCGCATCCAGGATCAAGGACGTCGCCTCGCTTCAGGCGGGCCGTGACAACCAGCTTATCGGATACGGCCTCGTCGTCGGCCTGCAGGGCACGGGCGACAGCCTGCGCTCGTCGCCGTTCACCGACCAGTCGATCCGCGCGATGCTGCAAAATCTCGGCATCTCCACCCAGGGCGGCGAGTCCCGGACGCGCAACGTCGCGGCCGTACTGGTGACGGCGAACCTGCCGCCTTTCGCCAGCCCCGGCAGCCGCGTCGACGTGACCGTAGGCTCGCTCGGCGACAGCACGTCGCTGCGCGGCGGCACACTGGTCATGACTTCGCTTTCGGGTGCAGACGGCCAGATCTATGCGGTCGCGCAAGGCTCCGTCGTCGTCACCGGCTTCAACGCGCAGGGCGACGCCGCAACCCTCAACCAGGGTGTCACGACGTCCGGTCGCGTGCCGAACGGCGCCATCATCGAGCGTGAGCTGCCGTCGAAGTTCAAGGACGGCTTCAACCTCGTGCTGCAGCTGCGCAATCCTGATTTCTCGACCGCCGTCGGCATGGCCGCAGCGATCAACAAATACGCGGCCCAACAATATGGCGGTCGCATTGCGGAAGCGCGCGACAGCCAGGCCGTTCTCGTCGAAAAGCCGAAGATGGCGGACCTCGCGCGGCTGATGGCCGACATCGAAAACATCGTCATCGAGACCGACGTGCCTGCGCGCGTCGTCATCAACGAACGCACCGGCACGATCGTCATCGGCCAGGATGTCCGGGTCAACGAGGTGGCGGTCAGCTACGGAACATTGACCGTGGAAGTCAGCGAGACGCCGACAGTGGTGCAGCCGCTGCCCTTCTCGCGCGGGCAGACGGCGATGGAACCGAACACGACGATCAACGCGCAGTCCGACGGCGGCACGGTGGCGATCCTCAACGGTTCGAGCCTTCGCTCGCTCGTCGCCGGCCTCAACAACATCGGCGTCAAGCCGGACGGCATCATCGCCATCCTGCAGAGCATCAAGACGGCCGGTGCCCTCCAGGCGGAGCTCGTGCTGCAATGATCGCAAACGACAATCATTCTCTCGGCCGGACCCGCAGGCTGCTGCTCGCCGCGGCGGCTGTCGCGTCCATGCTTTCGATGCCGGGCGCCTTTGCCCAGGACGTCACGGCGCCGCCCGCAAGCGACGCGACCCAGAACGAGATCCAGCAGTTCTGCACCAACATCGCCGACGCCGCGCGCGACCAGCGTTATGTGCTGCAGCGCAAGGATCTCGAAACGCTGCAGGCAAGCATCGACGAGCGCATCGCCACGCTCGAAAAGCGCCGCGAGGAATACGAAGACTGGCTGAACCGCCGCAACGATTTCCTGAAACAGGCGGAACTCAACCTCGTGGGTATCTACAAGACGATGAAGCCGGACGCAGCCGCCGGCAAGCTTGAGATGGTGAGGCCTGAGATTGCCGCCGCCATCGTCATGCAGCTGCCACCGCGCCAGTCATCGCTGATCCTGAGCGAAATGAGCGATGAGAAGGCGGCGATCCTTACCAACATCATCTCGAGCGCCAGCGACCCGAACACCTCGAAGGAACCATCATGAAAACGCGTCTAACGGCTATACTGACCGGGGCCGCCCTCCTTGCGGGATGTCAGAACCAAGCGCTCAACGAAATCGGCCGCGCGCCGTCGATGAGCCCGATCGGCAGCGGTCTGCAATATTCGCAGACGCCGCAGCTCGCCATGTATCCGAAGCAGCCGCGCCAGATGGTGAATGGCTATTCGTTGTGGAACGACCAGCAGGCAGCGCTCTTCAAGGACGCGCGCGCGATCAATGTCGGCGATATCCTGACGGTCGACATCAAGATCAACGAAGGCGCAACCTTCGACAACAAGACGGACCGTAGCCGCAAGAACTCGAGTGGCTTCAACGTCGGCGCCAGCGGCAAGTCTCAGACGAGCGATTTCGGCTGGTCCGGCGACCTGAAATACGGCTCGAATACCAAGACCGAAGGTGACGGCACGACGGAGCGTTCGGAAAAGCTGCGGGTGCTCGTTGCCGCCGTTGTCACCGGCGTTCTCGAAAACGGCAACCTGTTGATCAGCGGTTCGCAAGAAGTGCGGGTCAACCACGAGCTGCGCATCCTGAACGTCGCCGGTATCGTCCGGCCGCGGGACGTCGATGCCGACAACGTCATCTCCTACGACCGCATCGCCGAGGCGCGCATCTCCTATGGCGGCCGTGGTCGCCTGACCGAAGTGCAGCAGCCGCCCTACGGCCAGCAGTTCATGGATCTATTTTCGCCGATCTGATCGGCAGGGAACGGCAAGATGGAAGAACTCGATTCCAACGCTCCGAAGCCGCCGTCGAAGGTGCTGACCATCGCGGCCATCGCCGTGCTGACGCTGCTTGCCGGCGGCGGCGGCTGGCTGGTGGGCGGCCTGCTCGCACCACCGCCTCCGAAGGAGCAGGTGGAAGCGACCAAGGAGCCGGCCGCCAATGCGACCGGCGAAGAAGGCCTGCCGAAGGTAGCGACCGAAGCGAACGGCGTCGTCCAGCTCGACCCGATCACCACCAACCTTGCCTATCCCTCTGAAAACTGGATCCGCCTGGAAGTGGCGCTGCAGTTCGACGGCCTGCCTGACCCCAAACTCGCCGAGCAGATCCACCAGGATATCGCCGCCTACCTGAAAACCGTTTCCCTGCAACAAATCCAGGGACCACGCGGCTTTCAATATCTCCGGGATGACATCCAGGAGCGGGTTGACCTGCGCTCCGATGGGCGCGTAACCAATGTGATGTTCAGAACCTTCGTCATCCAATGATTCGATAAATGGTCCGGCTAGTCGCCTTTATAGTTGCCATGATGGCGATGTCCGGTATTGCCGGCGCCCAGAGCTTCCCCTCTGATATCCTGAATACGCCTATCGACGGCTCTGCCGCCTCGTGGATCATCCGCACCTTCGGTCTTCTGACCGTGCTGTCGGTGGCCCCCGGCATCCTGATCATGGTCACCAGCTTTCCGCGCTTCGTGATTGCCTTTGCGATCCTGCGCACCGGCATGGGCCTGGCGACCACGCCATCCAACATGATCATGGTTTCGCTGGCGCTGTTCATGACCTTCTATGTCATGGGGCCGACCTTCGATCGCGCCTGGCGGGACGGCATCGACCCGCTGATGAAGAACCAGATCACAGAGGCGGAGGCGATCCCCCGGATCACCGAGCCTTTCCGCGACTTCATGCTCGCCAATACGCGCGACAAGGACCTGCAGCTCTTCATCGACATCGCCAAGGAAAAGGGCCAGACGGTCGTCGTCGACGACAAGGTCGATCTGCGCGCGGTCGTGCCGGCCTTCATGATCTCGGAAATTCGCCGCGGCTTCGAAATCGGCTTCCTGATCATGCTGCCGTTCCTGGTGATCGATCTGATCGTCGCTACCATCACCATGGCCATGGGTATGATGATGCTGCCGCCGACGGCGATCTCGTTGCCGTTCAAGATTCTCTTCTTCGTCTTGATTGACGGCTGGAACCTCCTCGTCGGCAGTCTGGTGCGCTCCTTCAGTTAGAGCTGTCGCACGGAGAGTGCGCGGCGCGCTAGCGACGGCGACAAATCAAAAGCTCAAAGAGAAGAGCCGCATCCCGAAAACCGCGATGCGCTTGCCTTCGGCGCATGGCGCTCCGGATCATCCGCGCCATCGGGCTTTGCGATCCTCGAAACGGGACAACAAAAAAGGCAGCGCCGCGGCGCTGCCTTTTGTCTTTCCGGGATGATCGCCGTTCAGCGTTCGAACGACCCGATGCGCGGCGGCAATGCCGGAACGTCGATGTGATCAGGTGCCAGTCCGCGCTTGGCGCGGTCGGCCATCATTTCGTAGCCCGTTTCCAGGTGCTGGCAGAAACGCTCCGCATCGAATAGCGGCATCCGGAACCGGTTCTCGTCCAGCCTCTTTCGATAGTCGGCGATCTTGTCACGGTTGTTGTAGAGCGCGACAGCTTCCTTGACGTAGTCCTCCGGCCCCGTGGCCACGAGTTCCGGCACGCCGATGGCGTTCAGCAGGCTCTCGCTCACGCGTGAAGCGAAGTTCGTGCCCTTGAAGGACAGCACCGGCAGGCCTGCCCAGAGCTGTTCGGATGTGGTCGTGTGGCCGTTGTAGGGATAGGTGTCGAGGCCGAGATCGGCGAGCGGAACGCGGTCGACGTGGTTCTGGTAGGCGAACTTGCCGCAGATGACGATGCGCTTGGTATCGATGCCGGCGCTTTTGAACTTGGCCAGCAGATTTGTGCGTGCATCCGCCCTGTCGCACAGCACCCACAGCAGGCTTCCGGGCGTCTGGCGAAGGATGTCGATCCAGAGATTGACCGTCTGAAGCGAAATCTTGCGATTTGCGTTGAAGGAGGCAAATACGAATGCATCCTCGGGAAGGCCGACATCCTTGCGCGACATCGCCCGGGGCCGGGCGCGCTCGTAGGGATCGTTGGGCTGGTAGGTCTCCGGCAGGCGGCAGTATTTTTCATAATAATGCGCCTTACTGCTGTCCGGAAGCACACAAGGGTCGCCGATGATGTAGTCGAGATCGACGTTGACGGTGGTCCCAGGGAAGCCCAGCCAGCCCACCTGCACGGGAGCTGCGGCCCGGTTGAAGATGGAGACTCGGCTTTCGAGCGTATGCCCCTTCAGGTCGACGAGAATGTCGATGTTTTCCTGGCGAATGACATGCGCAGCCTCGTCGTCGGTGAGGTGGCCGATCTCGACGATCCTGCCCCATCTTGCGCGTATGTCCTGGTCGCGCGCCGCAAGCGCGCTCTTGGTATGGCAGAAAAGGGTGACGTCGAAGCGCGTCTTGTCGTGCGCCATCAACACCGCCTTCAGCAGCTTCATGGTCGCATGGTCGTCCCAGAAGTCGGCGGAAACATAACCGATGCGAATGCGCTCGCCCCAGCGGTGCGGCGCGGCGCGGCGTACTTCCGTCAGGCTGCTCGGGAACGGGTTGAGCTGTGCGCCGGCGACCCGGTTGAAGCTTTCGTCGCCACACCAGGTCGCGTGATAGTAGGGCGCTTCAGCTGCAAGAATTTCGGTCTGCCCGGCTTTCAGTGCCCGTTGGATGTCGCGTTCGTGCTTCTCGACCTCGGCATAGTCGTTGGCCTCACGCGCATAGACGAGATGGGCCGACCGCAGCGTGGTGTTCTTCGGGTTGTTGCGGAAGAGATTGGCGAGCGCGTCACGATCTTGCAGGTCGTTGATTTCGGCGGTCAACAGCTTGAAGGCAAGCGCATTGTGCAGGCGGTTGGTGCTCAGGGTCAGCGGCGCCTTGAAAAGCCCCAGGATTTCCTTTTCGCCGCGCTTGAGGAAGATCGAGGCGATGATGAAGGCGATCTCGGCATCTGTCTTGGCCTTCTCCAGAAGCGGCAGTCCGATGCTCAGTGCCTCGTCCTCCTGCCCGTTCGCGAAGTAGAGTTTCATGGCGTCGGTGAGGTAATCTTCCGCCCGCGAGCCGCCGGCTTCACCGGCGAGCTGGTAGGCACGGGCCGCCTCAGCCTTGAAACCGAGTTTCACGAGGACCTTCGCCAGAAGCACATAGGTCTTGGTGTCGCGGTTGATCTCCATCAGCACATTCAGCTGGTTGAGCGCGTCCGTGTACTGCCCCTTCTGGTATTGCCGGGAGGCGGTCGAAAAGATGGCTTGGGCGTTCACTAAGAGCTCCGTCGAAGAGGCGCGGCGACCGGCGCCGGCTTGCTAGTCCTTGTTCGAAGCCGAGTTTACCCGGGGGAGCTTGCCTCAGGCAGGAGCGAACCACCGTCCGACACATCTTTGCTGGCGGCAGCGGGGCTGTGATCTCTGCATCCGTGGCAGCATTAAAGTCTTGTTAAGTATAAGTTATCTCGGCCCAAGCTGCCTTGGGCATTTAATCAATTCGCAAGCTTTGCACGCGATAGTCCCTTTCACATGACGGGTTTGGTTTCTTCCGAGATAGTTGGAACCGAGTGGCATGAAGCCGATCCGCCATCACCGGGAAGTCCGGTATGTCCCCTAAATCGTCTAAAGTAATCAAGGGACACTCTAATGACGAGCATCATCACCAATTCTTCCGCCATGGGCGCACTCGCCACCCTGCGTTCGATCAACTCCTCGATGGAAACCACCCAGGAGCGTATTTCGTCGGGTCTGCGCGTCGGCACCGCGGCTGACAACGCTGCTTACTGGTCGATCGCGACCACCATGCGTTCGGACAACAAGGCCCTCTCGGCTGTTCAGGACGCCCTCGGCCTCGGCGCTGCCAAGACCGACGTTGCTTCGTCGGCCATGGAAAACTCCAAGGACGTCGTCGACGAAATCAAGAAGAAGCTGGTAACCGCCAGCGAGCCGGGCGTTGACAAGAGCAAGATCCAGAAGGAAATCAAGGAGCTGCAAAACCAGCTCGTGAGCATTGCCAAGTCGGCCTCGTTCTCCGGCGAAAACTGGGTTTACACCGACCCGAACAACGCTGCCGGCACGAAGTCGGTCGTTGGTTCGTTCAACCGCGACGCCAAGGGCAATGTCAGCCTGACGACGCTGCAGTACGACACCAACAAGAGCTCGCTGATCGAAGTGAACGCTTCGGGTGCCAACGTCACCAACGGCACGGGCCTGCTCTCCAGCAACATCTCCTACACCGACACGACCGGCGCGACCGTATCGCTGACCTTCAGCGTTCTGTCGCTCGACATCACCAGCATGACGAACGGCGCTCTGTCGCAGGCTCTGTCGGGTGTTGACTCGGTCCTGACCCAGATGACCGACGCTGCTGCCGACCTCGGTGCGCTCAACAGCCGTATCGATCTGCAGAAGGGCTTCGTCGAAAACCTCTCGGACTCGATCGAGAAGGGCGTTGGCCGTCTCGTCGACGCTGACATGAACGAGGAATCGACCCGCCTGAAGGCTCTGCAGACGCAGCAGCAGCTCGGCATCCAGGCACTGTCGATCGCCAACTCGAACTCGCAGAACATCCTGTCGCTGTTCCGTTAATCGACGGGTTGAAAGGGGGCGGGCCACGGTCCGCACCCGATGCAAGATACGAAACCGCGCTTCGCAAGAGGCGCGGTTTTTCTTTGTCGCCAATGCACTGATAAAACTTCGAAAAGTTTCTCTGGGTTTTAGGGTTCGTTAACCACGATGGTGTTTGTTGTAACCATCGAAACGACGGGTTGACCCGAACAGATTAAAGCGTCAGCAGGCATGAGGCTGACCGTCGTTTCCCGGTAATCCCGGAATGTCCCTTTCCATTTCATCTTTGCCAACAAGGGGCACTCAGCCAATGACGAGCATTCTGACCAACTCTTCCGCCATGGGCGCACTCGCCACCCTGCGTTCGATCAACTCCTCGATGGAAACCACCCAGGAGCGCATCTCCTCGGGTCTGCGCGTCGCCACCGCGGCTGACAACGCTGCTTACTGGTCGATCGCGACCACCATGCGTTCGGACAACAAGGCCCTCTCGGCCGTTCAGGACGCCCTCGGCCTCGGCGCTGCCAAGACCGACGTTGCTTCGTCGGCCATGGAAAACTCCAAGGACGTCGTCGACGAAATCAAGAAGAAGCTGGTAACCGCCAGCGAGCCGGGCGTTGACAAGAGCAAGATCCAGAAGGAAATCAAGGAGCTGCAGAACCAGCTTCTGAGCATTGCCAAGTCGGCCTCGTTCTCCGGCGAAAACTGGGTCTTCACCGACCCGAACAACGCTGCCGGCACGAAGTCGGTCGTTGGTTCGTTCAACCGCGACGCCAAGGGCAATGTCAGCCTGACGACGCTGCAGTACGACACCAACAAGAGCTCGCTGATCGAAATGAACGCTTCCGGCGCGTTCGTCACGACCGGCACGGGCCTGCTCTCCAGCAACATCTCCTACACCGACACGACCGGTGCGACCGTAGCGCTGACCTTCAGCGTCATGACGCTCGACATCACCAACATGACGGGCGGCGCTCTGTCGCAGGCTCTGTCGGGTGTTGACTCCATCCTGACCCAGATGACCGACGCTGCCGCCGACCTCGGTGCGCTCAACAGCCGTATCGATCTGCAGAAGGGCTTCGTCGAAAACCTCTCGGACTCGATCGAGAAGGGCGTTGGCCGTCTCGTCGACGCTGACATGAACGAGGAATCGACCCGCCTGAAGGCTCTGCAGACGCAGCAGCAGCTCGGCATCCAGGCACTCACGATCGCTAACACCAACTCGCAGAACATCCTGTCGCTGTTCCGTTAATCGATCGACCGAACATGACGGGCGATCTTCGCCCGTCACTTCGAAAAGAAGCCGCACATCCCCCGTGGATCGTGCGGCTTTTTCGTTTTGCGCTCCGGTATTCAATGGCCGCCAGGCGTGCCGCATGCCGCCGGCATTCGTTCCATGGGTGACGGTACGCATCTTAACGCTTCGTCCATCTTTCCTTATTTTTGTTCACCTTTGTTACCGACTTCCTAATGGCATTAACCATTTGTTAACTATGAGATCGTTACATCTTGGTTAAGAGCGAAGGGTCGCCTCCAGGGCAAAACAGGGGCGATTCGCATGATGCCAGTCCCATCGCTGCCGGTAACACTCCGGAATGTCCTTAGGAATTCATTCGGGACAGGTGACCAATGACAAGCATCATGACCAACACCGCCGCCATGGCGGCTCTCCAGACATTGCGTTCGATCAACTCCGACATGGCGGAAGTCCAGGACCGCATCTCCTCGGGCTACCGCGTGCAGACGGCTGCCGACAACGCCGCTTATTGGTCGATCGCGACCACCATGCGCTCCGACAATGCCGCGCTCTCCACCGTTCAGGACGCCCTCGGCCTCGGCGCCGCCAAGATCGACACGGCCTATGCGGCAATGAATTCGTCGATCGAGGTCGTCAGCGCGATCAAGAGCAAGCTCGTCGCGGCGAGTGAGCCGGGCGTCGACAAGCTGAAGATCGACAAGGAAATCACCGAGCTCAAGAACCAGCTTATCTCGGCCGCCCAGTCCGCATCCTTCTCCAGCGAAAACTGGCTCTACAACGCCGCCACAGCTCCGGTCGGCACGAAGTCCGTCGTGGCCTCGTTCAACCGTGACGCCAACGGCAATGTGTCGGTCACGACGCTCGACTTCGACACCTCGCAGTCGATGCTGATCGACAAGCAGAACGCGAGCCGAGGCATCCTGACCAGGAACTACGACGCCTCCCAGCTCACCTCTCCGCCCGGCACGGCGGGCGCGCGCCTGTACCACCTGATCGGCGCACCGGCGACGACGCCGATCGGTACGACGGCGGAAGTCAAGCTGACCGCATCGACGACGCCTGCCGAAATGGCCGATATGATCAGCGTCGTCGAACGTATCCTCAACCAGCTGACGGACGCCGGCTCCACGCTCGGCGCCATCACCAAGCGCATCGAGTTGCAGGAGGGCTTCATCGCCAACCTGATGGATACGATCGACAAGGGCGTCGGTCGTCTCGTCGATGCCGACATGAACGAGGAATCGACACGGCTGAAGGCGCTGCAGACGCAGCAGCAACTGGGCATCCAGGCGCTCTCGATCGCCAACACCAATTCCGAAAACATCCTGCGCCTGTTCCAGCAGTAAGGCGCAGCGGAGGACAGCGGCCGGAAGCGGCCGCCGATCCGCCAAACTGAGCCCACCACCCCGAATGCGGGTGACGGCACTTTGAGTTCTGCCACGTCGTCGGTCACGGCACCCGGTGGAAACGGTTGGACCGCGCTAATTGCCCTGGCGCGGTCCAACACATTCATTTTCGCACAAGTTTGACCGAATAGCCTTCCCTCGCAGTCCTGTCGGATGACTGCCGGCCAAAATGACCTTTGCGCCGCCGCCTGCATCAGATCGCTCCGGGAACAACCGACCCCGGATCACGCTGATGTACGTCAAGAATGCTGGGTCTGCCGTATCCGACGGTCGGGCCCGAGGGAGACATGTCAGCAGTGCCAGGAGCAATGGAAGTCCGCGCCAGGGAGCGCCGCCTCTCAAGCAGATGGGGATCGCCGCATTGCCGCAGGTCCGCTGCAGGGGGCCGGCCATGAGTGCAATGCTCTCCCGTTATCTCAAGGACTTCAGCGCACCGAAAGTCGAGCTGTCGCTGATGCCTCCGAAATATTTCCCCGATCTGGATACCGACTATGCCGATGGCGAGCGCCTCGGCGCGAGACCAGCCATGCCGGAAATCGATATCGACGCCGAACGCCGGCGCGCCTTCGCCGAAGGGCGGGCCGAGGCGACCGCCGAACTCGTCTTCGAACAGGAAAAGCAGATAGCCGAACTTCAGGCGGCGCACGCGGCCGAACTCGAGGCGCTGACGCGGCGCTTCGAAGAGGAAACCGCGAACCGTCTCGCGCTGCGCATCGACGAAATGACCGAGGGGCTTGCCGTCGCACTCGGCGACCAGGCCGCCCGCGTGCTCGCGCCCGTCATGGGCGATGCCCTCATGCAGCGCGCCGTTGCCGATATGGCGCAGATGCTGCGCCAGGGACTTGTGGCCGGCGAAGGCTGCACCATCGTCGTCAAAGGCCCGGCGTCTCTCTTCGAGGCGCTGAAGCGCCAGCTCGGAGAAGACATGCCGTCCTTGCGGCACGTCGAATCCGACGATGTCGATCTCGCCGTCGAGATGGATGGCACCATCCTCGTGACGCGCATGGCCGCCTGGGCCGATACAGTTCGGAAAGTTCTCGCATGAGCGACGAAAACCACCACAACGGCAAGCACGAGATCATCATCGTCAAGCGCCACAGCGGCAGCCATGATGGTCACCACGGCGGCTCCTGGAAGATCGCCTATGCCGACTTCATGACGGCAATGATGGCCTTCTTCCTCGTGATGTGGCTGATCAATGCCGCCAACGAAGAGACGAAGGCGGCGATCGCTTCCTATTTCAACCCGGTGCAATTGACCGACCAGAAGCCTGCCGAACGTGGCTTGAAGGACCCGGCCAAGGATGCGCAGGGCGAAGAAACGCAGCAGCGTTCGAAGGTTGACGGCGAGCAGGAAAAGTCCGGTGGCTCGGCCAAAACCGGCGATCAGCTGACGGCGACGTCGGGCGAAGAGACGAAGTACTCCGACGCCGACTTCTTCGAAAACCCCTATTCCGTTCTTTCCGAGATTGCGCGCGAGGTCGGCCAGCAGGCCAACATCAGCGTCAAGGGCGAGGGCGGTGCGGCCCAGTCCGGCCCGGCCACCGGCGCCGATGGCGGCGAAGCCTATCGTGACCCGTTCGATCCGGACTTCTGGACCAAGCAGGTCGAAGTGAAGGACGCCGGCAACACGGCCGAAACCGTTGCTGCCCTTGCCGACAAGTCGACGGAGCCCGCAGGCGCGACGCCGGCCGTCAAGAAGTCTGAGGCGGACGCGTCGCAGGAGCCGCATGAAGCGGCCGACAAGCAGGCCGGTGACGGCAAGGACACCGATACGGGAGCTGGCAAGGACCCGGCGGACGCCGCAGCCGGCGAAAAGCCGAAGACCGAGGCCGCCGAGGCCGACGCCAAGGAGCAGGCGGCCG
This sequence comes from Ensifer sp. ENS08, assembly GCF_014852195.1. NCBI lineage: Bacteria > Pseudomonadati > Pseudomonadota > Alphaproteobacteria > Hyphomicrobiales > Rhizobiaceae > Ensifer > Ensifer sp. ENS08. The sequence continues at coordinate 531,165 of NZ_JACVBF010000001.1, read as the reverse complement.
AACTCCAGGCCGAGCTGAAGAAGCAGCTTGCCGGCGAGGCGGGTCAGCTGGCCGAGGGACTTGTCGTGACACCCGCTGAAGGCGGCCTGATGGTGACGATCAGCGAGCGGACCGATGCGCAGATGTTTGCCATCGGCTCGGCCGTGCCGCAGAAGGAACTGGTACTGGCGATGGAAAAGATCGGCCATCTGCTGGCTGAGCGTCAGGGCGCGGTTGCAATCCGCGGCCATACCGACGGCCGTCCCTTCAAGGATGGCACTTATGATAACTGGCGCCTCTCCGCCGCCCGCGCCCAGAGCGCCTATTACATGCTCGTCCGTGGTGGCCTGAAGGAAGATCGCGTCAGCCAGATCAGCGGCTTCGCCGACCGGCGGCTGCAGATCCCCGGCGATCCCTACGCCCCGGGTAACCGCCGCATCGAGATCCTCTTGCAATCGGCTCCGGGTTAAGCGCCATGCTGAGACGCCTGCGAACCGCTCTGATGGCCTGCTGTGTGCTGGCGACCCCCGTTTTAACCGGGGGTGCCAGGGCGAACGATATCGAGGAGCTCGCACCCTTCAAGATGATCCGGTCGCTGCAATATGTGCAGGACTCGGTCGTCCTTGGCGACCATTCGGCGATCGAAATGCAGCGCTTCATGCTGGGCGCCATCGACAAGCGCCTGCGTGCGGCCGACGCGGCGGTCTTCCGTGATCCGCGCAACGTCGATGCGGCGCTGGTCTATGCCATGAGCGGCGGCAATCCGGAGACGCTGAAGTACCTTGCGGATCACGATGTGGCCGGGAACTTCGATTCCCGCGTCACCGAGGCGCTGACGCAATATCTGAATGGCAAGGGCGGCCTGATCGTCGAGAGCCTGTCCAAGGCCGCGCCTGAGTACCGCAGCGCCCGCATCGGCCCTTATCTCTACCTCATCCTCGGCAACGCGACGTCGCAGCAGGATCCTGTGGGCGCGATGAAGTACTACGACTGGGCCCGTCTCGCGGCCCCGGGTACGATCATCGAAGAGGCTGCCCTGCGTCGCTCGGTTTTCCTCGCGGTTCAGGCGGGCGACGCGGACAAGGGCTTCCGCTATGCGCTGACCTATGCCCGCCGCTACCTGACCTCCCCCTATGCCAGCCAGTTCGCGGATGTCTTCGTCGAACTCGCCGTCGCCCATTTCGATGGCGGGGCGCAGGGGCGAATTTCGGAGATCCTGGGTTTCATGGACGCGCCGCGCCAGCGCGAAGTCTTCCTTCGTGTCGCTCGCCGCGCGGCGATCGCCGGCAAGCAAGAACTCGCAAAGCTCGCGTCGGAACGCGCCGAGGCGCTCGGCGCAGATGGCGCGCCGCAGCCGAAACTGCTTGCCAGCTTCTATGCCGGATTGGCCTCGGTGCCTTCCAATGACGTGTTTGCCGCGACGGCGAGCCTGGCGGCGATATCGGATGCGGAGCTTTCGCCGCGCGACCGCGCCTTGCGCGACGCTGCAAAGGCGGTTGCGGACGCCGTCGTCCGGCCACCTGTCGGTGAAAGCCTCACGCAAGCGTTTGCGTCTAAACCCGATAGACCGGTTGAGGCGAACGCGTCGGCCGCAAGCGAGGAAACTGGCAGCGGCATGAGCCCCTTTGGAAGCGGGCAGACCCCGGCGGTTGCGCCGGAGACCGTGGCCGCATCCGGCGCTGACGAGGTGGCGGACCCGAAGCACGATGGCTTCGTGGCGAAAGGACGATCGAAGATCGAAGAGATCGACGCTCTCCTGAAGGGAGAAGACAAATGAGGGCTGAGGACACCCTGCGCATGCCTCCGACACCTGTCGGCACGGGAAGCGGACGAGCGGGCGGCAAGGAGCAGGCCGGTGGTGCATCGGCCGGCGCGTTTGAAGATGCCGTGGCCAATGCCGGGCGGCAAAAATCCAACGACCAGCCGGGTTCAGGCAAAGGCGGCAACGACGCCGCTGCCGGCAGCGACGCGGAGGCGGGAGCCTTGATCGACAAGGACAATATTGCCAAGGCCGCGGGCAGGGCCGTGACACGCAGCATCAGCCTTGGTCGCAACGACCAGTTCGACGAACACGCGCTGCGCGACCATTTCCAGGCGGCCGAGCGCGGCGCTGGCGGCAAACGTGCCGTCGACAAGACCGATCCGGCCAAATCGGCTGCCGTGTCCGATGATCTGGCTCAAGTGGAGGCCGATGAAGAACTCGCCAAGCGCATTGCCGCCTTGACGAAAGGCATTGGCAAGGCGCCGGCAGATGGCGCCTCGGTCGATGGCGACGTTAGCGCCGGCGGCGAGGGCGCAGAAGCCAAGCATACACCGACAGCGATGGACGATCTGCTGACGCTGCTGGGCGGTGCCCAGGCGACGCAGCCTCAGGGACAGACGGCGGCCGCGCGCCAGGCAGCGGATGGCCAGATTGAAGGCGCGGCGCCCGTTGCCGGTGGCAGCGAGCATGGCGCGAAAGCCGAGGCACAGGCGGGCGAGAACGACCCCGACCGGCTCTTCCGCTTCGCCCGGGCTGACGGCAAGGGACAGGCCGTTTCCATGAGTCTCTCGAAGGACGGTGATGCGGCGTTCGACGCTGCCCGCTCGCAAGGCTCCGCCAAGGTCGAGAATGTCACCGTGCTCGAGGCCCGGCGTTATCTCGGCATCTCGATGAGCCCGAACACCAGCGCCGTGGCAGACGCCATCGCCGGTGAGGCCACCACTTCCCTGCAGCCAAGTGCTGCACTCGGTCAGCCGGGCGCGTGGACGCAGGCCGGCAAAACGCTCAACACCCTGAAGATCCAGCTTCACCCGATCGAGCTTGGCCTTGTCACGGCCACGCTGCGCCTGAAGGATGACGAACTGCAGGTCGAGCTGAAGGTCGAGAACGGCGACGCCTTCCGGCAGTTGCGCGACGACCAGAACGACTTGGTCAAGGCGCTGCGCGCTCAGGGCTTTGCGGTCGATCAGGTGAACATCGTATTCAACTCCGGCGGCGACACGTCGTCCGGCGGCGGGTCGCAGGCGCAGGCCCAAGCCCAGGCCGGGCAGCAGGGCCGAGAACGCGCCGATGGCAACGGCCAGGGACGACAGCAGCGACAGGACGACAGCCAGTCTTCGGCGGCGGAAAGGTGGGTTGGCAATGGCGGGACGGACGATGCGGCTGCCGGCACTGAGCGCTCTCGTACTGGTCACGTCTACATGTAGCGCTTTTGCCAGCGCGGACGCAGGCGTCTGCGAGCGCGAGATCATCAGCGCAGCGGCGAAGTACGATATCCCGGCCGGGATCCTCTATTCGGTCGGGCTGACCGAAACCGGCCGCAAGGGATCGCTTCAACCCTACGCGATGAACATCGAAGGCAAGGCCTATTTCGGTAGCAGCGAGCAGGACGTTCTGACCCAGTTCGGCAACGCGCGGGCACAGGGTGCCAAGCTCATCGATCTCGGCTGCATGCAGATCAACTATTACTTCCATGGCGAGCATTTCAGCTCGCCGCAGGAGATGCTTGACCCGCGCAAGAATGTCGAATATGCCGCGCGCTTCCTGGCCAATCTCCATGCGAGGCACGAGACCTGGACAATGGCCGTTGCGCGCTATCACGCAGGCCCGAACAACGACCCGGCGCAGAAGAAATATGTCTGCCGGGTGATCGCGAATCTCGTCGCGACCGGCTACGGCAAGTGGACGCCGAACGCCACGCAGTTTTGCCAATAAGCAACCATCAATTGTATTAGCATCCCATTTGCCGCATTGTGGCGACAATGCGCGGACAATGTGACCGCAAGCGATTTGTCGTAGTCCGTTAACTTTTCCACATTATTTTAGTGCCGCCTTGAGGCGGGTGCTACTAGATATAGATCAAATCGGCGAAACATGGTTAATCAATTATTAATTCCACCCAGTAACTTCCTCTAGTTGTTCATGAATCCCTCGATTCGTACCTCTCAATCAGTGCGGAGCCATACTGATTCGGAGGCGGGCGAATGATCGTAGTGGTTGATGAAAGAGAGCTGGTGAAGGACGGGTATACGTCCCTCTTCGGACGTGAAGGTATTCCCTCGACGGGTTTCGATCCCAGGGAGTTTGGAGAGTGGGTAAACGCGGCTGCCGATTCGGATATCGATGCCGTGGAAGCCTTCCTGATCGGGCAGGGCGACACCACCTTCACGCTGCCGCGGGCCATCCGCGATCGCTCGATGGCACCGGTCATCGCGATGAGCGACACGCCGTCCCTCGAAAACACGCTTGCACTCTTTGATTGCGGCGTCGACGACGTTGTGCGCAAGCCTATCCACCCCCGCGAAATCCTTGCCCGCGTCGCTGCGATCCGCCGGCGCTTGAAGGCGATCGCCAACTTTACCGACATTGGTCCGATCCGCGTTTTTGCCGACGGCCGTGATCCGGAAATCAACGGCGATGTCTTCGCCCTGCCGCGCCGCGAGCGCCGCATTCTCGAGTATTTGGTCGCAAACCGCGGCCGTCGCGTCTCCAAGTCGCAGATCTTCAACGCGATCTACGGGATCTTCGACGAGGACGTCGAGGAAAACGTCGTCGAAAGCCACATCAGCAAACTGCGCAAGAAACTGCGCAAGAAGCTCGGTTTCGACCCGATCGATTCGAAGCGTTTCCTTGGCTACTGCATCGACTGGAACTGAGCGCCACGCCGATGGGCGGGCACTGAACCAAGACAGGTTCACGCAAGGCCCGCTTCCTAGTGTCGCCGTAACAAGGAAATGAGGATCCGATATGAGTCTCTATGGCAGCATGAGAACGGGTGTGTCCGGTATGAACGCCCAGTCGAACCGTCTGGGCACGGTCGCCGAAAACATCGCGAACGCCAACACGACCGGCTACAAGCGCGCCTCCACTGAGTTCTCGTCGATGATCCTGCCTTCGGGCGGCGGCAACTACAATTCCGGCGGTGTCGAAACGCAGGTGCGCTACAGCATCTCCCAGCAAGGCGGCACCAGCTATACGACGTCGGCGAGCGACCTTGCCATCAACGGCGGCGGCTTCTTCATCGTTTCGGGCAATGGCGGTGAGAACTTCCTGACGCGTGCCGGCTCCTTCGTTCCGGACAAGAACGGCAACCTCGTCAACACCGCCGGCTTCACGCTGATGGGCTACGAGTACAAGGCCGGCGTCGATCCGACCGTCGTCGTCAACGGTTTTGACGGCCTGGTACCGGTCCAGCTCAAGGACGAGGGCCTGGTCGCCGCTGGCTCGACCAAGGGTACGATGGAAGCAAACCTGCCGTCGGGCGCGGCCGTCAACGATCAATCGAAGACCTCGATGGTTGTTTACGACAGCCAGGGCAACACCCGCATCCTCGATTTCACCTACACCAAGACAGGTCCGAACGCCTGGGGCCTGAGCGTCGTCGATCGCACATCGGGCACTACAGTCGGTACCCAGACCATGACGTTCGACGCGGCCGGCAAGCGCATCGGCGCCGTCCCCGCGACGCTGACGACGACGGCCATCAACAACCTGCCCGGTACCGGCGCCAACCTTGGTGCGATCACGATCGACACCTCCAAGACCACGCAGCTCGGTGGAGACTTCAGCAGCACCGGCGGTGGCATCGACGGCAGCAAGCCGAGCAAGATGTCGGGCTTCGAGATCGACAAGGAAGGCATCGTTTACGTCAAGTATGGCGACGGCAACCTCATCCCCAAGTTCCGGATCGCCCTTGCGACCGTCCAGAGCCCGGACAAGCTGCAGCCGCAGTCCGGCAACGTCTACTCGCAAGGGGCGGATTCAGGCGTTATTGTCACCGGTTTTGCCGGCTCTGGCGCTTTCGGCAACATCCAGTCCAAGGCACTCGAAAACTCCAACGTCGACATCGCCAACGAGCTGACCTCGATGATCGAGGCGCAGCGCAACTACACGGCAAACTCCAAGGTGTTCCAGACCGCCTCGGACCTGCTTGACGTGCTTGTCAACCTGAAACGGTAATTGAAAGAGATACGGTCCGCGTCATGTCGCTGTCCTCCGCAATATCCATCGCACAGCAGGCCTTCAGCAACACGGCGCAACAGACCGCGATCGTGTCGAAGAACATCGCGAATGCGGGCAATGCGGATTATTCGCGTCGCCTTGCCCTCTTGGGCAGCACCGGCAACGGCGCGCAGGTCGTATCCATCTACCGGGCACAGAACGAGGCGCTGCTCAAGCAGAGCATCGCCAGCATCGGCGAAGCCTCCGGCCAGGCGCGGCTTCGCGATGGCCTGGAACTCTTGAAATCGGCTCTCGGCGGTAACAACTACGAGACTGCGCCGTCTAAGCTGCTGTCGGAGTTTCGCAACAGCCTGCAGACGCTGGCCTCGACCCCGGGCAACAAGACGATTGCGGCGGCTGCGGTCACCAGCGCCCAGGACCTTGCCGATTCCCTGAACAAGACCTCTGCCACCGTGCAGAACATGCGCGAAGATGCCGACAAGGAAATCGCTCTTGAGGTCGACAAGCTGAACAGCCTGCTTGCGGACTTCGAGCGGGTGAACAACGAGGTCAAGTCGGCGACTGCATCCGGTGGCGATGCGAACGATGCGCTTGACCAGCGCGACAAGATCCTGAAGCAGATTTCGGAGATCGTCGGCATCTCCACCGTTACGCGCGGCAACAACGATACGGTGATCTTCACCACCGACGGCACGGTGCTTTTCGAGAACATTCCGCGCCAGGTGACGTTCGCGCCGACAACGACCTATGACGCCACCGTCACCGGCAACAAGATCTTCGTCGACGGCGTACCGATCGCCCCCGGAAGTGGCGCAGATACGACCGCCAAGGGCAAGCTTGCGAGCCTCGTGCAGCTGCGCGACGACATTGGGCCGAAGTTCCAGTCGCAGCTGGACGAGATCGCCCGTGGTCTCGTCGAGCTTTTCAAGGAAGGCAACCCCAGCGGGGTGCCGCCGGTTCCCTACCAGCCGGGCCTCTTTACCTGGGGAAGCGCGGGTGTGCCGGCTGCCGGCACCGTCGTTCCCGGACTGGCATCGAAGATCACTGTCAACGCTCTGGCCAAGGCCAACCCGCTTCTTTTGCGTGACGGCGGCTTCAACGGCGTTGTGTCGAACCCTGGCGGTGCGGCAAATCCGAGCCCCGGCTACACGGGCCTTCTCGACGGCTTCATCAACAAGATGGGCGAGAACATGACGTTCGACCCGTCGACCGGTCTCGACGGAACCAGCAGCCTGCTGAACTTCGCGACCGGGTCGGTCGGCTGGCTGGAGCAGACCCGAAAGACGGCATCGACCGCCGACGACAACAAGCGCGCTATGCTGTCGCGCACCCAGGAAGCGCTCAGCAAGCAGACCGGTGTCAGCATCGACGAGGAACTGTCGCTGCTGCTCGATCTCGAACAATCCTACAAAGCATCGGCCAAGCTGGTGAGTACCGTGGACGCCATGATGGCGGCCTTGATGGAAGCTGTGAGGTAATCATGAAGACGTCCTACGTTTCTAATCTGGCGATCCAGACCGCCATGCGCATGACGATTCAGCAGAACCAGATGGATCTGCTGAAGGCGACCCAGGAGCAGACGACGGGTCGGCACTACGACGTTGGCTTGACGCTTGGTGCGACGGCGTCGCGCTCGCTCAACCTTCAGCGCGAGATCGACCGGCTGAACTCGATGAAGAGCACCAACTCGGTCGTAACCCAGCGCCTCTCCGGCTCGCAGGGTGCGCTGGAAACGATGGCGAAAGCGGCCGAAAAGGTGCGCGACACGCTCGTTACCTACAAGGGCAACGATGCCGCGAGCCAGCTTAAGATCCAGAAGACCGAGATCTTGGGCGCGCTGCAGACCTTCACTGCCGCCGCAAACACGTCCTTCAACGGCGAGTTCCTGTTTTCGGGCATCAATACCGACGCCAAGCCTCTCGCCGACTACACCGCTACGTCGGCGGCAAAGACTGCCTTCGACGCTGCGTTTACGGCGTTCAAGACCGCCAACAGCATCACGTCCGACGACCAGATCACCGTCACCCAGATGCAGGACTTCATCAAGAATACGGTCGAGCCGATGTTCACCGGTACGGGCTGGGATGCAAATTGGTCGGACGCATCCAGCCAGAACATGACGAGCCGGATCAGCGCCAGCGAAGTCATCGAAAGCTCGACCAACGCCAATACCAACGGCTTCCGCATGTTTGCCATGGCAAGCGTAATCACGGCCGAGCTGATGGACAAGAACGTGACCCCCGAGGTGCGGGCGGCGATCGGTGTCGAGGCGTTGCAGTATGCAGAGCAGGGCATCGCCGGCCTCAATGCAGAGCGCAGCCAGCTCGGTATTTCGGAATCGCGGGTGAAGAAGGCGAACACCTCGATCGACGCGCAGCTCAAGCTGGTCAACACGCATGTCGCCGACCTCGAAGGCATCGATCCGATCGAGACATCGACCCGGATCAACACGCTCAAGGTGCAGTTGGAAACGTCCTATACACTAACGTCGCGACTACAGCAGATGAGCTTGCTCAATTTCCTCTAGTGTGAGGAGCCGGACAAACATGAAGGATGTCTGAATGTACCAATTTTCCTATGCCGAGATCATGGAGGACGGCGTCGCCGACTCCAAGAATCGAGAACGGCAGGTACTCGATCGCTCGATCGCGCTCATGGAAGCAGCGAAACAGCAGAAAGGGTATTCGAGAGAGGCCATCGAGGCCATCTACTTTACCCGGCGCCTGTGGATCCGTTTCATCGAGGATCTGCGTGCACCGGAGAACCAGCTGAACGAAGAGCTGCGCGCCAATCTGATTTCGATCGCCATCTGGATACTCAACGAGACGGAAAAGATCCGCAAACGCGAATCCTCCAACTTCCAGGGCATAATTGACATTACCACCATCATCAGGGATGGACTGAAATGAAGAGCACACTGCGTATCTCGCTGAAGTCGGGCGAACGGATTTTTGTAAACGGCGCGGTGCTGCGCGTGGACCGGAAGGTCGCGGTCGAGTTCCTGAACGATGTGACGTTCCTGCTCGAAAACCACGTGCTGCAGCCCGAAGACGCAACGACGCCGCTGAAGCAGCTCTATTTCATCGCGCAGATGATCCTCATCAATCCGGAAGGCGCCGAGCAATCGACCGCGATGTTCCGCAAGTCGATCGTCATGCTGCTCAACTGCTTCAAGAACGAAGAGATCCTTGCCGAGCTGAAGCGCGTCGACGGGCTGGTGACCAACGGCCGCGCCTTCGAAGCGCTCAAGGCGATCCGCGGCCTCTATGCCATCGAAGACCGCATTCTCAACACGCAGGAAATCACGCCGGCAACAGTCGAGCAGATTCGCAAGGAGATCGCACCATGGCGGTAAGCGGCGTCAGCAACAACGGCTACACCCCGAATGTTTCGGCCCAGGATTCGGGCGGCGACGCCGCCAAGGCATCGCTCAACTACGAGAGCTTCCTGAAGCTGCTCGTCGCCCAGATGAAGAATCAGGATCCGACGCAGCCGATGGATGCGACGCAGCAGATCGCCCAGCTTGCGACCTTCTCGCAGGTGGAGCAGACGATCAAGACCAACAAGAACCTTGAAAGCCTGCTGCAGCGCACGTCGCTGAGCGAGGCGGACGCCGTCATCGGGCGCACCGTCACCAGCGAAGACGGCAAGACCACTGGCGTGGTTAAGGAAGTGAAACTATACTCTGACGGAATCATTGCGGTGCTGGATAACGGCAAGGAGCTTGTTATCGGCCCGGGCGTCAAGGTGAAGTGATAACTCCATGAATGAGGCGGATGCCCTCGATATTGTACAGGCCGCGATCTGGACCGTGATCGTGGCCTCAGGGCCCGCCGTTCTCGCCGCCATGGTTGTCGGCGTCGTCATCGCCTTCATTCAGGCGCTGACCCAGGTCCAGGAAATGACGCTGACCTTCGTCCCGAAGATCCTTGCCGTCATGATCACGGTTGCCGTGTCCGCGCCCTTTATCGGCGCCCAGATTTCGATCTTCACCGACATCATCTTCTCGCGCATCCAATCCGGTTTCTGAAGCCGCAGCGCCAAAGCTGTTCGCATGCGGCGCCATGAAACCCTCGCGCAAGCTTGGGTCGCTATCTCCGTCTCTATAGTGGGGCAGCGCGTGTGAATGCTGCCTTGATCTCATGATGAGACGGAAGAGACATGGCACAGCAAGCAGCGCTGATCATCCCGAAAGTAGCACCGAAGGGCCGGGACGTCGGCTTCGCGCTCGGGATCGTCGCGATCCTGTCGATCCTCTTCCTGCCCATCCCGCCCTTCCTGATCGACATGGGGCTCGCGTTCTCGATCGCCTTTTCCGTGCTGATCCTGATGGTCTCGCTGTGGATCCAGCGTCCGCTCGAGTTCTCCTCGTTCCCGACCATCCTGCTGATCTCGACCATGGTGCGCCTGGCGTTGAACATCGCCACCACCCGAGTCATCCTTTCGCACGGCCACGAGGGCCACGGCGCTGCCGGCGGCGTCATTTCCGGCTTTGCCAGCCTCGTCATGTCCGGCGATTTTGTCATCGGTCTGATCGTCTTCCTGATCCTCATCACCGTGAACTTCATCGTCATCACCAAGGGTGCGACGCGTATCGCCGAAGTCGGCGCGCGCTTCACCCTCGATGCGATCCCCGGCAAGCAGATGTCGATCGACGCCGACCTGTCGGCGGGCCTGATCGACGAGAAGGAAGCACAGCGCCGCCGGCGTGAGCTCGAGGAAGAAAGCTCCTTCTACGGCGCCATGGACGGTGCTTCCAAGTTCGTGCGCGGCGATGCGATCGCCGGCCTGATCATCACCGCGATCAACATCTTCGGCGGCATCATCATCGGTTATCTGCGTCATGGCATGCCGATCGGCGAAGCGGCCGACGTTTTCGTCAAGCTGTCGGTCGGCGACGGTCTCGTCTCGCAGATCCCGGCGCTCATCGTCTCGCTCGCCGCCGGCCTTCTGGTGTCGCGCGGCGGCACGGCCGGCTCCACCGACCAGGCGGTCGTCGGGCAGCTCGGCGGCTATCCGAAGGCGCTGATGGTCGCCTCCGGTCTTATCATTCTCCTGGCGGTCGTTCCCGGCCTGCCGTTCCTGCCCTTCGCCGTGCTCGGCGGCGGCATGGCGTTCCTAAGCTGGCTCGTGCCGCGCCAGATCGAGGCTGCCAATGCCGCGCGTCGCGCCGAAGAGGCGGCCAAGGTCCAGCAGACCAAGGAAGGCGAGCAGGATTCGGTCAAGTCGGTGCTGAAGACCGCTGAGATCGAGCTGCTTCTCGGCAAGCAGGTCTCGACCCGCCTGCTTGGCGCACACCAGGAACTCGCCTTCCGCGTGGGCAAGATGCGCCGCAAGTTTGCTGGCCAGTACGGCCTAGTCATTCCGGAGATCAAGGTTTCGGACGACATCAGCATCCCGGACAAGGCCTACCACATCCGCATCCACGGCACGACGATCGCGTCCAACACGGTGCGCGTCGGCGAAGTCCTGGTGGTCACCGGCGGCGGTCGCCGGCCGAGTGTTCCGGGCGACGAGATCCGCGAACCCGCCTTCGGCATGCCGGCGGTCTCGATCCTCGAAACCTTTACCGAGGACCTCAAGCGCGAAGGCTTCCATCCGATCGATAACGTCTCGGTGGTGTTGACGCATTTGAGCGAAGTGATCCGCAACAACCTGCCGCACCTGCTTTCCTATAAGGACGTCAAGGTGCTGATCGAGCGGCTCGATCCGGAGTACCGCAAGCTCGCCGACGAAATCTGCACCTCGCACATGTCCTATTCGGGCCTGCAGGCGGTGTTGAAATTGCTGCTTGCCGAGCGTGTCTCGATCCGCAACCTGCATCTGATCCTTGAAGCGGTCGCCGAACTCGCGCCGCATGTGCGCAAGACTGAGCAGATCGTCGAGCATGTGCGCGTGCGCATGTCGCAGCAGCTTTGCGGCGACCTCGCCGACAACGGCGTCCTGCGCGTGCTCAGGCTCGGCAACAAGTGGGACATGGTCTTCCACCAGGCGCTGAAGCGCGACGCCAAGGGCGAGGTCGTCGAGTTCGACATCGATCCGCGTCACCTCGAAGAGTTCAGCGAGCAGGCGACGAAAGTTATCCGTGAACATCTCGATCGCGGCATGCCCTTCGTGCTGGTAAGTTCGCCCGAATCCCGTTCTTATGTGCGCATGATCATCGAGCGCCTCTTTGCCACCTTGCCCGTGCTCTCGCATGTCGAGCTTGCCAAGGGCCTTGAGATCAAGATCATCGGCTCCATTTCATGATCACCGACCCGGAGGGCACGGTGCTGGCGCTGTTTGCGGCCTTCTGCCGGATCGGCGGCTGCATCATGATCATGCCCGGGTTCTCCAGCGCGCGCGTTCCGATGCAGGTGCGGCTGTTCATTGCAGTCGCGGTTTCCATGGCGATCCTGCCGGTCATGTGGACGGACATCTATCCGCAGGTAACCGGCAAGGGACACAGCTACATCTATTTGATCGCCGCCGAGACGGCGGTCGGCGCGGTCATGGGCCTTGTCGCCCGCTACTATGTCCTTGGACTGCAGTTCACCGGAACGGCGATCACCATGTTGATGGGCTTTGCCTCGCCGCCATCGTCGGATGTGATCGAAGATACGCCCGAAAACCAGGTGACCAGCTTGATCAGCTTCGCCGGCCTGATGGTGCTGTTCATGCTGGATTTCCATCATGTGATGATCGAGGCGATCGTTCAATCCTATCGGGCCATGCCGATCGGCACTCCCTTCGATCCGCAGGGTGTGCTGATCACGCTCACGGATTCGCTGGCGCAGATCTTCATGATCATGTTGAGGCTCGCGAGCCCCTTCATCATCTATGGCCTGCTTTTCAACGTGGCGATCGGCATGGTGAACAAGCTGGCGCCACAGATCCCGATCTACTTCATCTCGCAGCCCTATCTGATCATGGGTGGCTTGTTCCTGCTCTATCTCGGTATCGCTGCGATGCTGCGCCTGTTCGGCGACGGTTTCGCGCTGGTCATGCAGGGAGGATAGCCGCATGAAGACCCGCTCGCAGAAGCTCAAGCGCCTGGTCGCCGTCCAACGCCATCTGGAGCAGATGGCGGAGGCGGATTTCGTCGAGATGGTGCGGCAGCGCGAGGTCCTGGCTGAGACGATCGATGTCGTCGTCGATGCCATGGGCTCGGCTCATCCGATGCACCGCATGTTCTCCGGCCACTATTCCTCGCAGATCGGACGGCTTGTGCAGAAGGACCAGATGCTGCACGGCATCCAGCAAACGCACGAGGCGCGCATGCTGAGGGAGCGCGCGAAAGCCGACCGGCTCGAGGAAAACATGAAGGAGGCCCGCCAGTCCGAGGACCGCGAAGAGGCCGACAATTCCATCTACGACCTGATCGATCAACACGTTACGGGCAACGCGCCAGCTTCCCGTAAGCTTGACGGGCGATAGTACGTCATTCCCGGTTTGCTCCGATGGCGGAGCGGATCCGGGCCGACCAATGCCCAGGCTCGATTTTGAGAGGATTCGTCATGGCCATCTCTCCGCCCAGCGATCTGGTGATGGATGTCGTGCGCGCCGCCGACCCCACCGAAGTGCAGGAAGCGCAGGCGCGGTTGAAGGCCAACCGTGCCGCGTTCAAGGCGACGAGTCTGGCGGAAAACGGCAACGGCTTTGCCGCTGCCGTCAACGTTCTCAATCTGTCGCCGGATGGTTCGAGCGGGCTCGGCGACCTCAACAACCGCGTCGAACAGAAGAAGATTCCGGAGACCTATCGCAAGTTCGAGGCCATGGTGCTGCAGAACTTCGTGAAGTCGATGCTGCCGACCGAAAGCGAGAACGTTTTCGGCAAGGGCAATGCGGGTGATATCTGGAAGAGCATGATGGCCGAGCAGATCGGCGACGTGATCTCCAAGAGCGGTGGCATCGGCATTGCCGAACAGCTCGCGGGCGCCGAAGGCACCGATCGGGTTCAGGCATCGCTGGACGGTAACAGCCGAAACCTCGCCGCAAGCCTCGTGCAGGAATACGAGCGCAAGACGCTGACCGGCTTTACGACCGACAACGACGAGAACAAGCAAGCCTAGGGCGGGGTGGGGGAACTGCTTGCAGTTTTCCGTCCGCACTTCGCTCTAATTCATAGGAATAGATCGCGCTTGAGAATCCGGTCGATCCGACCAGAAATCATCGTGATCCAATTGGGAGTTGATTCATGGAAGCCATGGCATCCAATGACGTCCGGATCCAGAACGTGCTCGGCCGCCTGGAAATGATCCTCGACAACGAGAACAGCCGGATCGGCATCGACCCGGAATTCGATATCAAGACATCGAACGCGCACAAGAGCCGTTGCCTCTACGAACTGACGATGCTGCACCGTGACATGCTGCCGGGCGAAAACTCTTCGGCTTTCTCCTCGCATGCTCTGCACCTGCGCGAGAAGCTGTCGGTCAATTCGCAGAAGGTCGAGGCCCATCTCGAAGCCGTTCGCGCCGTCGTCGACCTCCTGAAGACCGCCGCCCAGGATGCCGATGCGGACGGCATCTATTCCGAAGCGCAGTTCCGCTATAGCGATTTCTGATGCTGAAGCTCGTTTTCACCGGGGTCTGGGTCTGCGCGGTCACGCTCGGATCCGTCTACTTCTCGATGCAAAGCGCCTCCGCGCCCGCCGTCCCGGACGGCGAGGCTGCCCGGCGCGCATCGGAGCAATATGTTCCCGGTGAGATGATCACCATTCCGGTCATCCGGGATGGTTCCGTTCAGGGCTATTTCCTGACCAAGCTTTCCTTCTCCGCCACCAAGGAGGGGATCAACAATCTTCGTGCGCCGCTGCGCCAGATGGTTACCGATGAACTCTACGATCTGCTCGTAGGTTCGAAATTCATCGACATCGCCGACACCGGTACGTTCGACCTGCCCACCTTCAAGACGACGGTAAAGGACGGCCTGAACAAGAAGCTCGGCGACGAGGTGATTACCGAGGTGCTCGTCGAGCAGCTCGAATATCTGACCAAGGAAGACGTCAAACGCGTCGCCAACAGCCAGAATGTGCCGCGGCAAAAGCCGGTCCCGATCACCGACAAGAACGGCAACGTCGCCGGCGACAAGTTGCCTGAAGGTGCCGTCAAGGCAAGCAGCGCGCACTGATGATTGTTGTGAGGGACGCCCGGGTGGGTTTCCGCTCGGCCGCTTGCCCTCGACGAGGTGGTATCCGTCAGTTCTTTTCCGGGGTGCGGTACTGCTCGTTGATGAGGCCGAGTTCCGCCATCAGCCGGCCGATCGCCACATAGAAGTGGTATAGTCCGGCCGCTGCCAGCCCGCTCTTGTTCCACAGTTCCAGCCCGCGCGGCACCGATGCGCCAAGCAGCGCCAGCGATTTGCCGAAGGTCCTGAGCCGGCCTTTGAAGCTCGGATCACGCCGATGTTCGAGCATCGTCGAGATCGCGCCGTTCCTGAGGCTGCGCGCCCTGATCCAGGATGCGCTGGTGCGGCGGGCGGGCACGGTCTCGGCAACCCAGGCGTCGGTTGCCCAGGCAAAGGAAAACCCTTTCGCCTTGCAGCGGCTGTAGAAATCCGCATCGCCGCCGCCGATGAAGTTGAAGGCGGGATCCAGGAAGGGTTGCGGCATCGCGTCCAGCACTCCACGCGTAACGAGCACGTTGCCGGAGGAATAAAGGATGGGCACCGGCCCGGTCGCGTCATAATGGGGCGTGAAGACCGGATGGCGTTTCCACTTCTGCCCGCCATCGCCTTCGAAAACCGGAAGCTGCGGGCCGCCGACCATATCGGCACCGGTCGTTTCCTGTGCCGCGATGAGGCAATCGAGCCATTCGGGCGCCGCCACTTCGTCGTCGTCGATTATCGCGATCGCCTTGAGGTTCGGGTAGGTTTGGAGCGCCGTCGCCCAGCCGGCATTGTAGGCGTGGCAGTTTCCGCGCTGATGCGCGACGATCACGACAGAATCCGAAGGATGTCCCAGGAAGAAGTCTTTGGTCGCCGCAGCCCCGGCCAGCCCGTCGGCATCGTTTTCGACGACGACCGTGGCGTAGGAGATGTCAGGCCTTTGGGAAACAATGGTTTTCAGCGTCTTGACGACATGGTCCGGCCGACGGAACGTCGGCAGCACGACGACGAGTTCGATGTCGCCGGCGTCTTCCAGCTCTGTCCGGAAGTAGACGGAAATGTCCTGGCCGGTCGTCGTCATGGCGAAACCTGTAAAAGCAAAATTGTGTCGCAATACAGCAAATCTTCCTAAACAGATGCTGAACCCTGGCGGCATATTTTGAAAGGGGTCTTTAAGCGCTCCTTCACCCCATGCTGCTAATGAAGGCCGCAGTTCCATTCATGACGCGTGGCAAAATGCATCTGGTCCTGGTCTCTTCGCTCGTTCCCGTCGCCAATCCGGCGTCCGGTTTCGACATTGCCAACCGGGCTGTGCTCGACGGTCTGCGCGCGCTCGGTCACCGCGTCAGCGTCATCGGTTTTCTCCAGCCGGGACGCGTGCCCGCGCCCGATTGCGATATGCATCTTCTCGGCGAGCTGGAAGTCACCAATGCCAAGGTTGGCACGTGGCAGAAGTTGAGCTGGCTCGCGACGGCCTTCCTCAACCGCACGACCGTCTCATCCGGCAAGATGCTGGTGGTGTCGTCGAGCCGGATTCAGTCGATCCTCGAGAGCCTCGCTCCGTTCGACGGTCTCGTGCTCAACTCGGTGCAACTGCCGGCCGCTTTCCAGCAGGTTTTCCGCCCCCATCCGTCGATCTATGTCGCGCACAATGTCGAGGCGGATTCTGCCTTTGAGAATGCCGAGCGGGCCAAGGGTACGGTCGAACGCTTTCTTTTCCGGCGCGAGGCGCAGTATCTCGAACGCTACGAGCAGCAACTGGCGCAGAATGCGGTGGCCGTCTGGACGTTTGCGGAGGCCGATCGCTTCGGCTTCGGCCGCGCCGTCAGCGACCGGGCCTTCGTGCTGCCGCTGGTCACCGGTTGGGATGCGGCAGTAGTGCCGACAGAAGCAGCCGAGCTCCAGCAGGACCTCGGCTTGATCGGGACCTGGAGCTGGCGGCCGAACCGATTGGGGCTCGACTGGTTTCTCGCCGAGGTCGTACCGCATCTGCCGCAGGATCTTTCGATCGCGATTGCCGGCCAGATGGATGGCATACCGGCGGTTTCCCATCCCGGTGTTCGCTTCGTCGGACGGGTTCCTGATGCACGCGCCTTCGTCACGGAAAGTGCGGTCATACCGCTCGTCAGCCGGGGCGGTACGGGCGTCCAGCTGAAGAGCATCGAGACCTTTGAGCTTGGCATGCCATCCGTGGCGACGCAGGCGTCGTTGCGCGGCATCGAGGCGCTTCCTGAGAATTGCGCCGCGGCCGAAGATCCGGCCGAGTTCGCGCGCCTGTTGGTCGACAAGGTCACCCGCGCGCGCGGCGGCGACCGCCAACGCCTTGACGGTTCGGTCTTCCATCGCGCCCAGAAGGCGAAGCTGATGCGGGTCATGCGCAATGTGCTGGCCGGCCTCGCTCCGAGTGCCTCGGCCGAGACACCCTCGGTTCCGCCCGAGCTAAAGGTCCATGACGGGGGGCGGTCGTGACCAAGACGACCACCGGCGCGAACGCCGCCCTGTCCGGGCGCCTCATCCTGGGCATGCCGGTGGTCGATTTCGATTGGGGGAGTGCCTTTGCCTTTGCGGCCGACGCGCTGTCGCGCCCGGGCGGGCAAACAACGCTCGCCTTCCTCAACGCCAACAATGCCAACCTGATGATGCGCGACGGCGAGTACCGCGAGGTTCTCGGTCGCCAGGTCGTCTTTCCCGACGGTCACGGCGTCGATATCGCTTCCTATCTCTTTTACGGCAGCATGTTCCCGGCCAATCTCAACGGCACGGACTTCGTGCCGGCGCTGCTGACCTTCATCGACCGGCCGCTGCGCGTTGCGATGATCGGCGCCCGTGCGAAGGTGCTTGCGCGCGCGGCCGAGAATTTTCGCAGGCACGCGCCATGGCACGAGTTCCTCCCCGTTTCCGACGGGTTCTTCGATCGTGACCACTCCGAGCAAGTGCTTGCCGATGTCCGGGCGCTGAATGCTGATATCCTGCTGGTGGCGATGGGAAGCCCCGGTCAGGAGAAATGGGTCGATGCCCATGTGGGGCCGCAGGACGCCCGGCTGGTCATTACCGTCGGCGCGCTCTTCGATTTCGTCGCCGAGGCGTTTCCGCGGGCGCCGAAGTTCCTGCGCCGGATGCGGCTGGAATGGTTCTTTCGCCTGGCGGTCGAGCCGCGGCGCATGTGGCGTCGCTATGTCCTCGGAAACCCGCTTTTCCTGTTTTACGTCCTCTGGCACAAGCTGTCGGGGCGGGCGCGGGAAAACGTCGCCGACACCAGCCTTCGAACGGGAACATCGTGAACGGTCAGACCATGCGCACAGCCATTGTCACAGCGTCCTACGCCAATGACTTCGAGCGCTGCCGGCTGATGTGCGAAAGCATGGACCGCAAGCTTCAGGGCGATTGGAAGCACTATCTGCTGGTTGCCGATTTCGACGTTAAGCTCTTCCGGCAACTGGAGGGCTCCAGACGCCAGGTGATCAGCGAACGCGATCTCCTGCCCTGGTGGCTGCATCCCGTCACCGACCCGCTTTCGGGCGGCCGCCGGAAGCTGTGGCTCAGCCCGTTTGGCCTGCCGCTGCGTGGCTGGCATGCCCAACAGCTTCGCCGCCTGGTGCTCGCGCGCCACATCGACGAGGCGGCGATGTTTGCCGTCGATTCCGATGTCGTCTTCCTGCGCGCCTTCGATCCCGCCAGCCTCTGGCAGGGAGAGCGGTTGACGCTCTACCGCAAGGACGGGGCGATTAATGCGCAAATGCGCTCCAACCATCTCGAATGGCTCGCCCATTCCGACAGGCTTCTCGGGATCGGCCCCTACACGTTGCCGGCCAACGACTATATCAACACGCTGATCGCGTGGCGCACCGATACCAGCCGCAAGCTGCTCGAGCACATCGAGACGCTGCACGGTCGGAACTGGGTGAGGGCGATGACCCGCACCCGCGCCTTCTCCGAATGCACGATCTACGGGCGCTTCGTCGACGAGGTGCTGGGCGGGGAAGGTCATGTTCCCTCTGATGCCGCGCTCTGTCATGTGCTCTGGTTCGAAGACAGCTACCGGCAGGATCTCTCCGGTCTCAGGGCGTTCTTGAAGGACATGGCGCCGCATCAGGTCGGCATCGGCGTGCAGTCCTTCGTCGGCCACGATCTCGACGATATTCGCCGGGCGGTGTTCGAACTCGCGGCCTGAGGCATCTGTCTTGCTTCAGATGACCCGATCAGTCGGCTTTCTGAGCGCCGAATAGGTCAGTCCGAACGAGAGCGCGTAGAGGACCAGGAAGATCCCGTTCAGCGTCGGCGCCCAGGTCGCGACATCGGTCGTCGTCTGCAGCAACAGAACCAGCAGCCCCACCTTGACGACGCCGGCAATCAACAGGTTCAGCATGCGCCGCACAGTGCGGCCGGTCGCGTAGAGCAGTTCGGAGTGGTACTCGATCAGGTTGCGGAACGAGGGCACGAGCACGATCATCGCGACAATCGGCGCGGCTGCCGACACGTTGCGCCCGAGGCCATCGGGGAAGACCCACAGATAGAATGCCATGGCCGCGATGGCGGCAAAGGACGCAAGCGCCACCAGGAGTTCGATCGAGAGCCGGACACGCCAGCGAGCAATCGCCTCGGGCGTTCGCATGATGCGCTGGACGAGCAAGGTGTTGAACGACCGCACCGGTAGCGCCGTCAGGTCCGCCAGCCGCATCAGGATGGCATAGAGGCCGGACACCGCCGGCCCGCCAATGGCGAGTACCGCAATCTTGTCGAACTCCGATTGGATGTAGAAGAGCACCTCGGCGCCGGCGACCGACACCGAATCCGCCCAGCGCCGGAAGTAAAGCCGTGGCTGCCAGCGCAGCCGGACAGGCGGGTAGAACCAGAGAAGGGCCACCAGAAGGCCGAGCGCATTCGCAAGCAGATAGAGGTAGGACCAGGCTTCGAGCGTTTTCCAGGGGAGCAACGCAAGGAGCAGGGCAGCGGCGGTGCGGATCGCCGTTCCGATCACCACGAGGAGGGCGCCGCGCCCGAAGCGACCGAGACCGTTCAGCACGATGACGGCGGTCTCCAGCCCGCGCCAGCAGAGGATCTCGGCCAGCATGAAGGCAGCAAAAGTGCCGGCCGCCATGTCGCGGGAGAAGAGGGCGAGGAAGGTGATCGCGCAGATGATTGCGATCAACGGCAGCGACAGCACGGCGCCGACCAGGAAGCCGGCGCTATAGGTGCCGACAAGCAGCGGCTTTACGGTCGCGACCCGATAGAGCGGCGACATGAAGCCGAAGGCAAGCACGCGCGATATCATGATGCCGGCGGCAGACGCGGTCGCGAACAACCCGAAGTCGGCGATGGCGAGCGTGTTGGCAACGGCGATGAAATAGACGAGCGACAGCACGAGCCGGCCCGCCGAACCTCCGGTCATCGAGAGGTAAGCGTGGATGAGCGCCCGGTGGCGGAGATAAAGCGCTTTGATGCGATGGGGCACGGCCGACATTTCCAGTAGCGCGTTTCCCGCTCGATGCCGATGGAAACGCTCTATCTCCTTGATATCTCACAGTTCCAAGGGCAGGGCGCGCAAAGCGTTCGCCTGGAATTGCGCTCGTCTCTCCGTCATAGGCGGGAAAGCTTAATAAGGCGTGAGATCACGCCGTTCGCGCCGTCACTTCCCGCCGAAATTAACGATTTGTTTTCCATGTTTCCTTAGGTTGGCTTCACTATTCGGAATTCGCCGTTTCGGCAGCCGCGGGATCAGTCATGTTCAACATCGACGACGAGAAACGCCCGGTTCCGCGTGCATCGTTGCTCGATTTTGCAGCAGAGGACGCGCGCGATCCCGCGCGTGCGCGAGACAGGCGCACCGCCGACCCGCAGGGTGCAGGCTCGTCCTTGCTCGGTCGTCCGTCCGGTTCCGGTGGATCAGCCAATCAATCAGCGGCGCGGCGCGAAAACCGTTCGAAAGGTCAGCCCCCGCGCGGCGAAACGGTGCGGCCGACAGCCAAGGCACCCGCCGCCCGTAACCAACCCGGCCTCGGCGGCATGCGTGGCAAGTTTGCGCGCTGGCTTGCCGATAGTCCGCCTGAGGCGGCTGCGCCGGGAGTGACAGCCGACGGGCGAGCCGCAGGTGACCGCCCGCTCGTGGATATCAAGACCGTGGTGCGCGCGGTCTGGCAGCTCCGCAAGATCATTCTCGCGACCACGGCGCTCGGCGCCGTCGGTGGCGTCCTGCTGGCGTTGTCGACGCCCAGCGTCTTCGTTTCCGAAAGCAAGCTCTACGTCGATCCGCGCGAAGTGCGGCTGACGGATTCCGATCTGTCGAAACAATCGCTCGCAACCGAAGGCATTCTCGCCATCGTCGACAGCCAGCTCGAAGTGTTGCGCTCGCGAACGGTTATGGAAAAGGTCGCGGCCAGTCTCGATCTGGAAAAGGACCCGGAATTCGCCGGCAAGGGAGCTGGTGGCGACGCGTCCGCGCGCGTCCTGAAGACCTTGGGCGAGGCAATTCAGGTCTGGCGCGATCCGAAAACCTTCATCGTCACCATTGAGGCGAAGACCAGGGATCCCGAGAAGTCGGCACTGATTGCCAACCGATTGGTGGACACGTTCCTCGGCGAGGAGACCGCCGCGCAATCCGGCTTCTTCCAGAAGACGACGGTTGCGCTCGACGCGCGTATCAAGGAACTGAAGGCCGAACTGGACGCGGCCGAAAAGGCCGTCGAGGATTACAAGGCGAGCAACGACATTGTCGGCGCCGGCGGCGAATTGATCGCCGACAAGCAGCTCCTCAGCCTCAGTGATCAGGTCGCTGCGGCCCGCAATCGCATCGCCGAGGCGAAAGCCAAAGCCGAGGCGTCCGGCAAGGTGCAGCTCACCGATGTTCTGACGGGCGCCTATCCCGAGGAAATCAGTTCGCTGGCGCTCTCCGAACTGCGCAAGCAATACGCGGCGACCAGGGCGCAACTGAGCGCCCTTGATGCGAGCCTCGGGCCCCGCCATCCCCAACGCATCGCCGTTCAGCAGGCACTCGAGTCGTCGCGCTCGGAGATCGCCAACGAGTTGCGCCGCATCGCGGCTGCGGCGGGGACCGAGCTTGACCGCGCCCAGCGAACGGAACAGGACCTCGTGCAGCAGCTTGCCGTCCAGAAGGCGCGCCAGATCGATTCCTCCGCCGAATTCGTCGAGTTGCGCGAGCTGCAGCGAAAAGCGGCGGCGACCCGCGAGATCTACGAATCCTTCCTGAAGCGCGCCGGCGAGACGCGCGAAGAGGAAAAGCTGACCGCGAAGAACATCCGGGTGATCTCCAAGGCCGAGCCGGCGCTGCAGGCAAAAGGGCCCTCCCGCAAGATCATCGTGATCGCCGCCACCATGGCGGGTTTCTTTGCCGGCCTCGGCCTCGGCGTGCTGCTCGGCATCTATCGCAGCTTGAACGGATTGTTTCCCGCAACCCGGAAGGCCGAGGACGATGAGGCGCCCGAGCCGCCGGAACCCGATGGCGGCCCCGAGCCCACACGGCGCCAGCAGCCGCAGCCTGATCCGGCTTCGGCCAGGCTCGAGCTGCCGCCGCAGTTCAGTCCGGCTGCGCACCATGCACAATCGCTAAACGCTGCCTATGCCGTTGCTCGCCGGAGCGCAACGGCGGGTCCGGTCACGGCTCAGCCTGTGCCGCAGACCGTAGACGAGGATGACGCCGACATCGCCAAGGTCCAGGAAGGCCTTCGCGCGCTGAGGTCTCGCGTCGAGCACTATTCCCGCCAGAAGCTCGCGCGCCGTTGATACGACGGGCGGAGAGGCACGCTTCATTCGCGAACGTCTTGTGAGGCTGAGACCTCACGGCTTTCGGCGAAACCACGTGCACCTCTCAGTCTTGAGAGGAAATATCATCGGGGCACTCGAAACGGCAGCCAACCTCGTTGTCGCCTCTTGCATTTATGCGTTTGGGACAGCATAGGGCGCGTTGAGGCCATCGCCTTCTCTGAGGCGAACTAGAGTATGCCGCGTGAACAGGAAGCCAGGAGGAACATGCCGTGACGACTGTGATTGATGGCAAGAAGGTCGCCGCTTCGGTGATCGAAAGCGTGAAGGCCGCGACCCGTGCGCTCGAAACGGATGCGGGTGTTCGCGCAGGTCTCGCCGTCGTGATCGTCGGCGACGATCCGGCAAGCCACGCTTATGTTTCTTCCAAGAGCAAGATGGCCAAGGAGTGCGGCTTCCTGTCGGTCCAGCACACCTTGGCCGAGGCAACGACCCAGGAAGAACTCGCTGCACTCGTGGCTAAGCTCAACGCCGATCCCTCTATCCACGGCATCCTCGTGCAGCTTCCGCTGCCGAAACATCTGAATTCCGAGCCGATCATCCAGTCGATCCTGCCCGAAAAAGACGTCGACGGCCTGCACGTCGTCAATGCCGGCAAGCTTGCGACCGGCGATCTCGAAGGCGGTCTCGTCTCCTGCACGCCGGCCGGCGCCATGGTCTTCGTGCGCCAGACCCATGGCGACGATCTCTCCGGTCTGAACGCTGTCGTCATCGGTCGCTCGAACCTGTTCGGCAAGCCGATGTCAGCGCTGCTGCTTGCCGCCAACGCGACGGTCACGACCGCCCATTCGCGCACCAAGGATCTGGCCGCCGTCTGCCGCAACGCCGATATCCTCGTTGCCGCCGTGGGACGCCCCGAAATGGTGAAGGCCGACTGGGTGAAGCCGGGCGCGACGGTCATCGACGTCGGTATCAACCGCGTACCAGCGCCGGAGAAGGGTGAGGGCAAGTCCAAACTCGTCGGCGACGTCGCCTTTGCGGAAGCGGCCGAGGTTGCAAGCGTAATCACGCCGGTGCCGGGTGGCGTCGGACCGATGACCATCGCCATGCTGATGGCCAACACCGTGATTGCCGCCTATCGCAAGGCCGGCCGCAAGCCGCCGCGCTTCTGATCCTGGCTCATATGGGATGATGAGACGCGTCGCGATTGCGGCGCGTTTTCATTTTTGCGGGGCAGGTCCGGTCGAGGCGCGCACGATGAGTTCGGCGCGCCAGAGTTCCTGCTCCGGATAGTCGCCGCGCTTCAGGATGCCGCCGATCAGCCGTGTGGCGATCCGCGCCCCGGCGGCCCGGAGCGACGAGCGTGTCGTTGTCAGCGGGATGCTGAAATTTTCGGGCTTCAGCATCGGCAAGACGTCGTCATGGGCGATCAGCGAAATGTCTTCGCCGATTTTCAAGCCCGCCTGGTTGATCGCCCTGACAGCGCCAAGCGCCAGCACCGTACTTGAACAGAGCACCGCCGTCGGCGGCTGCGCGTGCTGCAGGAAGGGCTGCATGCTGCGGTAGCCGTGCTCGTCGGTCATCAGCGAATGCTGGACAAGCGCCTCGTCGAGCGAAAGGCCGTGTTCGGCGAGCGCCCGCAGCATGCCTTTTTTCCGGCGAATGGAAAAAGCCAGATATTCCGGCCCGTTGATCAGCGCAATCCGCTGGTGTCCGAGCTGTATAAGCAGCCGTGTCGCGTCATAGAAGGCACTCGTATTGTCGATGTCGAGGAACGGATAGTCGCGGCTTTCGCCAATCGACCGGCCGTGCACGACGAAGGGGATCGAGAGCGATTTCAACATGGCGATGCGCGGGTCGTTGGCGCGCATATAGGCGAGGAAAAGCGCATCGACATTGCCGCTGGCCGCCAGGCGCCGGAAGGTCACCTCCTCGTCCTCCGGCGCGCTCGGATTGAGCACGAAGTGGAAGTCGTGCTTGACCGCCTCTTCCGCCAGCCCTGCCAGAAACTCGCCGAAATGTACGTCGGAATCGATGCCGGGCGCGATCGGCATGACCATGCCGATCGAATAGGCCTTGCCGGTAGCCAATCGCTGCGCTGCGCGGTTCGGCCTGTAGCCGGTCTCACGCACGGCCTGCAGCACGCGCTGACGGGTTTCGGCGTTGACTTCCGGATAGCCGTTCAGCGCCCGGCTGACCGTCGTCTGTGACAGGCCGAGCAGCTCCGCCAATTGCTTGAGATTGACCGCCATGGTCGGGATTCCTCTCAAAGCGCTTTGGATACCCATATGATTTTTGGTGTTTGGCCCCAGCGCCCTCCGGTTTGTGTAGCATCCGTTTTTCGAGCAACAAAGCGGAATTCAACTATTGCGCGGTGCAAAACGTTACCGCAGGGCACAAATACGTCGCATGGAGAACAGCGATGGGAAAGCTCTTGACTCCGCGCGTGTCGCAATGGTTTGTTAGCGAACTCAAAGCGCTTTGAATTTTTCGCGCATTGTAGTCTGCCCGGCGGGATCCGGGTTCATCCTTGGGAGGAGAAGAACGTGAAGAGATCATTGCTGTTGGGCGTGGCGGCGTTTGCCCTGTTGGCAGGTGGCGCCGGTGCCGCGGACCTCAAGTTCAAGCCGGGCGAAGATACGAAGTTCAACTGGGCGAGCTTCGAGGAGTTCAAGAAGGGCCACGACCTCAAGGGCCAGACGCTGACGATCTTCGGTCCCTGGCGCGGTGAAGACGAGGCGCTGTTCAAGAGCGTCTATGCCTACTTCACCGAAGCGACGGGCGCCGAGATCAAGTACTCCTCGTCTGAAAACTACGAGCAGCAGATCGTCATCGACACCCAGGCCGGCAGCCCCTCCGAAATCTCGATCCTCCCGCAGCCGGGTCTGATCGCCGATCTCGCCTCCAAGGGCTACCTGACGCCGCTCGGCGACGAGACCCAGAAGTGGCTGCTCGACAACTATGCCGCCGGTCAGTCCTGGGTCGATCTGTCGACCTACAAGGGCAAGGATGGCAATGCTGCGCTCTTTGCATTCCCCTACAAGATCGACGTGAAGTCGCTCGTCTGGTACTCGCCGGAGAACTTCGAGGACGCCGGCTACGAAGTGCCGAAGACCATGGAAGAGCTGAAGGCGCTGACAGAGAAGATCGCCGCCGATGGCGGCAAGCCCTGGTGCATCGGCCTTGGCTCCGGTGGTGCCACCGGCTGGCCGGCCACCGACTGGGTGGAAGACATGATGCTGCGTACGCAGCCGGCCGACGTCTACGACAAGTGGGTGAAGAACGAGATTCCGTTCACCGATCCGGCTGTCGTCGGCGCGATCGACGAGTTCGGCTGGTTTGCCAAGAACGACAAGTTCGTTGACGGTGGCGCTGCAGCCGTTGCCTCGACCGACTTCCGCGACAGCCCGAAGGGCCTGTTTGCCTCGCCGCCGAAGTGCTACCTGCACCACCAGGCGTCGTTCATCCCGTCCTTCTTCCCCGAGGGCACCAAGATCGGCGAGGATGCCGACTTCTTCTACATGCCGCCCTATGAGAGCAAGAAGGAACTCGGCAACCCGGTGCTCGGCGCCGGCACGCTGGCGATGATCACCAAGGACACGCCGGCCGCGCGCGCCTTCATCGAATTCCTGAAGACGCCGATCGCCCATGAGGTCTGGATGGCGCAGACGAGCTTCCTGACGCCCTACAAGAGCGTCAACGTCGACACCTACGGCAACCCGCCGCTGAAGAAGCAGGGCGAGATTCTTCTGAACGCCACCACCTTCCGCTTCGACGGCTCCGACCTGATGCCCGGCAAGATCGGTGCCGGTGCGTTCTGGACCGGCATGGTCGATTTCGTCGGCGGCAAGTCGTCGGCCGACGTCGCAGACGGCGTGCAGAAGGCCTGGGACGCCATCAAGTAACAACAGATGACGGGCGGCAGCAATGCCGCCCGTTGCCGACCCGGGTTCGCTGCCAGGGCGGGACGAGGAAAAGCGTTGCGGTCTCCGTGCGTTTCCGCCCCCAACCCTTGAGAGGCCGCGCGCCCCAATGAGAACGGCGACAATCGCCAGCCCTGCACGGGGACGTGCACCCAAGGGGAGGGACATGTCATGTTTTATCAGCTAGCCGCTGCTGCGGGGTTCATGCTGGCCGGGGTGCTCGGCTGCGCTGCCTATTTCTGGGGAACCAGCCTTGTTCTCGACCTGATCTTCCCGTCCAAGGGAAAATCGGGTGTGGTCGCCTCGCGAAACCTGCGCATCACCAATGCCATCCGCCCGTGGCTGTTCCTCGCACCCGCGCTCTTTGCTCTGGCGACCTACCTCATCTACCCGGTGATCATGTCGCTCTGGTACAGTTTCCACGACCGCGCGGGTCAGAATTTCGTCGGCGTCAGCAACTATGCATGGATGGTCAACGACGGCGAATTCCGCCAGTCTATTTACAACAACTTCCTCTGGCTGCTCGTCGTCCCGGCGCTCTCGACCTTCTTCGGTCTCGTCATCGCGGCGCTCACCGACCGCATCTGGTGGGGCAATATCGCCAAGACCCTGATCTTCATGCCGATGGCGATCTCGTTTGTCGGCGCCGCGGTCATCTGGAAGTTCATCTACGATTTTCGCCCGGAAGGGGCAGAGCAGATCGGCCTTCTGAATGCCATCGTCGTTGCCTTCGGAGGCGCCCCGCAGGCCTGGATCACGCTGCCTTTCTGGAACAACTTCTTCCTGATGGCGATCCTCGTCTGGATCCAGACCGGCTTTGCCATGGTCATCCTGTCGGCGGCCCTTCGTGGCATCCCGGAGGAGACGATCGAGGCTGCCGTCATCGACGGCGCCAATGGCTGGCAGATCTTCTTCAAGATCATGGTGCCGCAGATCTGGGGCACGATCGCCGTCGTCTGGACGACCATCACCATCCTGGTGCTGAAGGTCTTCGACATCGTGCTCGCCATGACCAACGGCCAGTGGCAGAGCCAGGTGCTCGCCAACCTTATGTTCGACTGGATGTTCCGCGGTGGCGGCGACTTCGGCCGAGGGGCTGCGATCGCCGTCGTCATCATGATCCTCGTCATTCCGATCATGGTCTGGAACATCCGCAATGCGGCCAAGGAAATGAAGGGGCATTGAGATGAATCCAGCGACACGCTCTCCCCTCATGTGGGTCGTCCACCTCTCGGTCTTTCTGATCGTCGCACTGTGGACGCTGCCGACCGCAGGCCTTCTGATCTCGTCGCTGCGCGACAAGGACCAGCTTGCCGTCTCCGGCTGGTGGACCTCCCTTTCGACTTCGTCGCAGAATACCGTCGTGAGAGCGCCCGGCCCCGAAAGCCAGGTGGAGCGCGACGGCAAGTTCGTGATCTCCGGCAATCTGCTCGAAGGTCAGCCGGGCCAGATCTCCGCCTTCGGCTTCAACAGCCGTGAGCCGACTGCGTTCAAGGCCGGCGAAACCGCCGAGCTCAACGACGGCGAGAAACTGACCGTTCAGGCCGACGGCAACTTCGAGATCGTTTCCGACAAGAAGATGGAAGGATCGCGCGGCCAGCGCGTCTTCGTCACCGCATCATCGCCGCCGCGCTTTACCTTCGACAATTATGTCGAAGTCCTGAGCGCCGAAGGCATCGGCCGCTCCTTCATCAATTCGCTGACGGTCGCCGTGCCAGCGACCATCATCCCGATCATGATCGCCGCCTTCGCGGCCTATGCGCTTGCCTGGATGCCGTTTCCGGGCCGTGCGATCCTGATCGCCGTGGTCGTCGGCCTCCTCGTCGTGCCGCTGCAGATGTCGCTGATCCCGCTCTTGAAGCTCTATAACGGCGTCGGCGCCTTCTTTGGCGTGCCGGCCAAGACCTATGTCGGCATTTGGCTCGCCCATACCGGTTTCGGCCTGCCGCTGGCGATCTATCTGCTTCGCAACTACATGGCCGGCCTGCCGCGCGAAATCATGGAATCCGCCCGCGTCGATGGCGCCAGCGATTTCGATATCTTCGTCAAGATCATCCTGCCGCTGTCCTTCCCGGCGCTCGCTTCCTTCGCGATCTTCCAGTTCCTGTGGACCTGGAACGACCTGCTGGTCGCCATCGTGTTCCTGGGCGCGGGGCCCGACGAACTGGTCCTGACCGGCCGGCTCGTCAACTTGCTCGGTTCACGCGGCGGCAACTGGGAGATCCTGACGGCCTCCGCCTTCATTACCATCATCGTTCCGCTGATCGTCTTCTTCAGCCTGCAGCGCTATCTCGTGCGCGGCCTGCTGGCGGGCTCGGTCAAGGGCGGCTGACATCTAAGGACTTTCGACGACAATGAGCATGACCGAAATGAGCACTTCCACTTTGCAGGCCGATCGGGATTGGTGGCGCGGCGCGGTGATCTACCAGATCTATCCGCGCTCCTACCAGGACTCCAACGGCGACGGCATCGGTGACCTCAAGGGCATCGTTGCCCGCTTGCCGCATATTGCCGCCCTCGGTGCCGACGCAATCTGGATTTCGCCGTTCTTCACCTCGCCGATGAAGGACTTCGGTTATGACGTCTCCAACTATAGCGATGTCGACCCGATCTTCGGCAGCCTTGCCGACTTCGACGCGGTCATAGCCGAGGCGCACCGCCTTGGCATCCGGGTGATGATCGACCTTGTTCTCTCGCACACGTCGGACCAGCATCCCTGGTTCGTCGAAAGCCGGTCGAGCCGGACGAACGCGAAGGCTGATTGGTACGTCTGGGCTGATTCCAGGCCGGACGGCACCCCGCCCAACAACTGGCTGTCGATCTTCGGCGGCTCGGCCTGGGCGTGGGATCCGACGCGCCTGCAATATTACATGCACAACTTCCTGACCTCGCAGCCGGACCTCAACCTGCACAATCCGGAAGTGCAGGATGCACTGCTGGCCGTCGAGCGTTTCTGGCTGGAGCGCGGCGTCGACGGCTTCCGCCTCGACACCATCAACTTCTATTTCCACGACAAGCAGCTGCGCGACAATCCGGCGCTGGCGCCGGAGCGCCGTAACGCCCAGACCGCACCGGCGGTCAACCCCTACAACTATCAGGAACATCTCTACGACAAGAACCAGCCGGAGAACCTCGAGTTCCTGAAGCGCTTCCGCGCCGTTATGGACGAGTTCCCGGCGATCGCTGCGGTCGGCGAAGTCGGCGACAGCCAGCGCGGTCTGGAGATCGCCGGCGAATATACCTCCGGCGGCGACAAGATGCAGATGTGCTACGCCTTCGAATTCTTGGCGCCGGATCCGCTGACACCGGCGACGGTCGCCGAGGTTCTCCGAAACTTCCAGAAGGCGGCGCCAGAAGGTTGGGCCTGCTGGGCCTTCTCGAACCATGACGTCGTGCGCCATGTCAGCCGCTGGGGAGCGGGCGTTGCCGATAGCGACGCTCATGCGAAACTGCTTGCGAGCCTTCTGATGTCGCTGCGCGGCTCGGTCTGCATCTATCAGGGCGAGGAACTGGCGCTGTCGGAAGCCGAGCTTGCCTATGAAGACCTGAAGGATCCCTATGGCATCCAGTTCTGGCCGGATTTCAAGGGTCGCGACGGTTGCCGCACGCCGATGGTCTGGGACAATGCCGCTGCCAACGGCGGCTTCGGCAGCGCAAAACCCTGGCTGCCGGTGCCGGCGGAACACCTCAAGCGCGCCGTGTCGGCGCAGCAGGGCGATCCGGCCTCGGTGCTCGAGCACTACCGCCGCTTCCTGCAGTTCCGCAAGGCGTATCCGGCGTTTGCCAAGGGAGAGATCGAGTTCCTGAGCACGGACGGCTCGGTGCTTGCTTTCGTGCGCAGCCACGGCAACGAGAAGCTTTTCTGCCTGTTCAACATGAGCGGCGTGCCGGCTGCGGCCACGCTGCCGAACGAGCCGGTGGCTGCATTGGAAGGGCACGGCTTCGTGTCCGAGGTCAAGAACGGAACGGTGCATCTGCCGGCCTGGGGCGCCTACTTCGCGCGGCTGGTGTGAAGGCAGATGACAACAGAGATAGACGGGAAGAACCGAAGAGGAGGGTGCAATGACGGGTCTGCTGCTTAAAGATATCCGCAAGTCCTACGGCGCGGTCGATGTCATTCACGGCATCAATCTCGACATCAAGCAGGGCGAGTTCATCGTCTTCGTCGGCCCGTCCGGCTGCGGAAAGTCGACGCTTCTGCGCATGATTGCGGGTCTCGAGGAGATCACTGGCGGCGACATGTTCATCGACGGCGAGCGGGTCAACACCGTGCCGCCGTCGAAGCGCGGCATCGCCATGGTGTTCCAGTCCTATGCGCTCTATCCGCACATGACCGTCTACGACAACATGGCTTTCGGCATGCGGATTGCCAAGGAAAGCAAGGAAGAGATCGACCGTCGCGTGCGCAACGCCGCCGATATCCTGCAGCTGACCAAGTATCTCGACCGTCTGCCGAAGGCGCTCTCCGGCGGGCAGAGACAGCGCGTCGCCATCGGCCGCGCCATCTGCCGTGACCCCAAGGTCTTCCTGTTCGACGAGCCGCTCTCGAACCTCGACGCGGCCCTTCGTGTCGCCACCCGCATCGAGATCGCCAAGCTCAGCGAACAGATGGCGGGCACGACGATGATCTACGTCACCCACGACCAGGTGGAGGCAATGACGCTCGCCGACCGCATCGTCGTGCTGTCGCAGGGGCACATCGAGCAGGTGGGCCCGCCGCTCGAACTCTATGAGCGTCCGGCCAATCTGTTCGTCGCGCGCTTCATCGGCTCGCCGGCGATGAACATCATCCCTTCGACGATCACGGCGACCGGCGCGCAGACGACGGTGAAGCTGACCGGCGGCAAGAGCGTGACGCTCGATATCCCGACCGACTCCTCGCAGAACGGCAAGATTGCGAGTTTCGGCGTTCGCCCGGAAGACCTTCAGGTGAGTGCCGGTGATGACTTCCTGTTCGAAGGCACGATCTCGATCGTCGAGGCGCTCGGCGAAGTGACCCTGCTCTATATCGAGGGTCTCGTCGACAAGGAGCCGATCATCGCCAAGATCCCCGGCATCCTGCCGGTTCACCGCGGCGACAAGGTGCGCTTCACCGCCGACAAGGCCAAGCTACACCTCTTCAACGACGAGGGCCGCAGCTACCGCGTCTGAAGCAATTGCAGGAAAAGTGCGAAGCGGTTTTCCGTCCGGAATTGCGGCCTACTTCCAAGGAAACGTGCGAAGCGGCTTTGCGTTGAGGATTGCGTAACCAAGATTCCTGGTCACGAACTTGCTCCGCCCGGTTTTTGCCGGGCGGTTTTTCATCCGGTCGTCGGACCAACCGTCTGTTAAATCTCTGCCGCTAGTCTGTATCAAAAGGGGATATGGAAAGGCATTTCGATGAACGGCGCGGCACCTGTCTTGCAGCACTTCCTGAACAAGGAAGAGTCCTTCATGTACGATCGGGAGACCAGCTTCCCGATGGAGGACACGCGAAACGAGGCGCGCATCGAATACACTGAGAAGGGCATGACGCAACTGAGCTCTCGTCGCTGCGAAATCATCAAGCTTTCGAAAAGCGGCGCGCTGATCAGCATCCTCACGCAGTACCAGCTGCCACAGAATTTCTACCTGGATATCCCGAGCGCACGCATCCAGATGGTCGGCTGCCTGTTGAAGCGGGTGCATGCCAACAACGTCATCGAGGCGCGCTTCCTGCGCATGCTGACCGACCGCGACCTCAATCGTATCTTCGTCTACAGCACCCATCCGAACCACCGCAACCGGACGCTCGACATCTACCGCTGAGTGCCATGCTGGGCTTGACGGTTCCACCGCGCTCAATGGATGGTTGTGGTCTCAATTAACGGACTCGGACCTGAACGATGCAGCGACCCTATCGGCTTTCGTGCCATTGCGGCGATATCGCCGTCGAAGTCGACGAAGAGCTTACCGGTCTCGTCGACTGCAACTGCTCGACCTGCCGGCGCTCCGGCTTTCTGCACTGGAAGGTGGATGCCGCCAAGGTCAAGCTGCTGACCGAAAAGCGTCGCCTGTCGAGCTACATCTGGCGCGGGCTCAACGAGGGGCACCATTTCTGCCCGACCTGTTCGACTCCGATCATGCGCAGCGGCTATCCGGATAACAAGATCTCGATCAATGCGCGCTGCATCGAGGGGGTCGATGTCTTCACGCTGGAAATCGAGCGCTATGACGGGCGCAACGACATGTTCCCCGGGCCACTGCCCTGAGCTTTTAACGATCGTTTGAAGACCAAGCGCCGCCCCAACGGGAGCGGCGCTTTTCTATGTCAGTGGAAGAGAACGCTGGCGCCCTGATCAGCCGCACCCGCGATCGCGCGGAACGGCGCGAACAGCTCGCGGCCCATTCCGAAGTCGTTGTCCGAAAGATCCGCATGCGCGGGCACACGTGTCTTGAGTGCGATGTCCTCGACCAACACCTCGATCGTTCCGGCAACGGCGTCGATGCGGACGATATCGCCTTCCTGGATGCGGGCGATCGGGCCGCCGTCCTTGGCCTCCGGCGTCACGTGGATTGCCGCCGGCACCTTGCCGGACGCACCCGACATGCGGCCGTCCGTCAGGATGGCGACGCGCTGGCCGCGGTCCTGCAGAATGCCGAGCACGGTCGTCAGCTTGTGCAGTTCCGGCATGCCGTTGGCCTTCGGGCCCTGGAAGCGCACGACGGCGACGAAGTCGCCCTCGAGCTTGCCGGCCTTGAAGGCGGCATTGAGCTCGGCCTGGTCGTGGAAGATCTTGGCTGGCGCCTCGATGATGTGACGGTCCGGCTTGACGGCAGAGATCTTGATGACGGCCTTGCCGAGATTGCCGGTCAGCATCTTCAGGCCGCCCGAATGCTGGAACGGCTGCTCGATGGTCGCAAGCACCTTCGGGTCAGCGCTTTCCTTCGGCGTCGGCACGCGTTCGACATTGCCGTCGGCGCCAAGCCGGACGTCGATCTTGTAGGCGTCGAGGCCCTGGCCGACGACGGTGCGCACGTCGTCATGCAGCAGGCCGGCGCGAAGCAGCTGGCTGATCAGGAAGCCCATGCCGCCGGCGGCGTGGAAGTGGTTCACGTCGGCAAGCCCGTTCGGATAGACGCGGGCCAGCAGCGGAACGATGTCCGAGAGCTCTGAAATGTCCTGCCAGGTGAGCACGATGCCGGCAGCCCGCGCCATGGCGACGAGGTGCATAGTGTGGTTGGTCGAGCCCCCGGTCGCATGCAGGCCGACGACGCCGTTGACGATCGAGCGCTCGTCGATCATTTCGCCCACCGGGGTGAACTCGTTGCCCATGGCGGTGATCGCCAGCGCCCGCTTGGCGGCTTCCTTGGTCAGCGCGTCGCGTAGCGGCGTGCCCGGATTGATGAAGGAAGCGCCGGGCAGGTGGAAGCCCATGATCTCCATCAGCATCTGGTTGGAGTTGGCGGTGCCGTAGAAGGTGCAGGTTCCCGGTCCGTGGTAGGACTTGGATTCCGCCTCGAGCAGTTCGTCGCGGCCGACCTTGCCTTCGGCGAACAACTGGCGGACCCGCGCCTTCTCGTCGTTCGGCAGGCCCGAGGTCATTGGTCCGGCGGGAACGAAGATCGCCGGCAGGTGGCCGAAGGTGAGCGCTGCGATCACGAGGCCCGGCACGATCTTGTCGCAGACGCCGAGATAGACGGTGGAATCGAACATGTTGTGCGACAGGCCGACGCCGGCGGCCATGGCGATCAGGTCGCGGGAAAACAGCGAGAGCTCCATGCCCGGCTGCCCCTGCGTGACGCCGTCGCACATGGCCGGCACGCCACCGGCGACCTGGGCGACGCCACCTGCCTCGCTTGCCGCCTGGCGGATCAGCGCCGGATAGGTCTCGAACGGCTGATGCGCCGAAAGCATGTCATTGTAGGAGGTGATGATGCCGAGATTGGCAACGCGGTCGCCCGCAAGCGCCACCTTCTCGGCGGGGGAACAGACCGCAAATCCATGCGCGAGGTTGCCGCAGCCGAGCACGCTGCGATGCGGACCGCTCGATGCCGCCCGGCGGACGCGATCGAGATAGGGCTCGCGGTGGGGTTTCGAGCGCTCGACGATGCGAGCCGTGATCGAGGCAATGCGGGAATCGGCGGACATGACAAATCCTGTTCCGGAGTCTTCAGACTCCTCATCTTCATCCAGTCATCGTCCGGAGCGCGGCGAGCTTGGGAGAGCGCAAGCCGCGTCCCGGCGTTTCTCAGAAACACCTGTCCATTCCGACGGGAGCGCGCCACCGGCTGAACGTGTCTCCAAAGTTCCTATCGGGCCGGTTCGGCCCAACATCATTCCGATCTACGGCGCCCAGTAAATCTGCACCGGCGACGCGGCGCGGCGCAGCATCGCGCGGATCGGCATGTCCTTCTCGTCGCCGGCTTCTTCGGCCTTGGCGAGAACCGTCTTCTTGCCTTCGCCTTCGATGTGCAGCACCAGAAGCCGCGCATCCTGGAGGCTGGCAAAAGTAAAGGTCAGCCGGGTTTCGCCAGCACCGTCGGCTTCCATCGTGATCACGCCGCGCGGCGTTGCCGGATCGATGGCGCGCGCGAGCTGCGATCCGCCCGGGAAGAACGATGCGGTGTGCCCGTCCGTTCCCATGCCGAGGATCGCTACGTCGAACGGTGCACCGATCTTCGCCGTTTCCCGGCTTGCGAGATCAGCCGCGGCCTCCGCTGTCGGGGCCGCCTGGTAGAGCGGCAGGAAAGTTGCTGCAGCGGCCTTGTCCTGAAGCAGGTTGGCCGCCACGAGGCCGTGGTTGGAGCGGTCGCTTTCCGGCGGCACGAAGCGTTCGTCGACCAGCGTCACCGTCACCTTGTCCCAGGCGATGTCCTTCTTCGAAAGCGCCTGGAAGAATGCCTTGGGCGTGGAGCCGCCGGAGACGGCGATGCTTGCGGAGCCGCGTGCGGCGACACCGGCAGCAAGAGCGCTGCTGACCGCATCGGCAAGGCCTTGCGCCAGTGCTGCGCCGTTTTCGAATGTATGAAGCTTAGACGTCATCGGCGCACCTATATCGCGTCGTTCCAGGTCCGGCCGTCACGCTCGATCAGTGCGATCGACTGGCTCGGGCCCCAGGTGCCGGCGGTGTAGCCCTGAACCTGCTGCCCGGTTTCTTCCCAGGCCTTCAGGATCGGATCGACCCACTTCCATGCGGCCTCGACCTCGTCGCGGCGTACGAACAGCGTCTGGTTGTTGCGGATGACGTCGAAGAGCAGCCGCTCATAGGCGTCCGCATTGCGTACGGCGAAGGCCTCGGCAAAGCTCATGTCGAGCGAGACGCTGCGCAGGCGCATGCCGCCCGGGCCTGGGTCCTTGATCATCAGCGACTGCTTCACGCCTTCGTTCGGCTGCAGGCGGATGACCAGCTGGTTGGCCGAGATGCGGCCGGCATTGTTGTCGAAGATCGAGTGCGGGATCTGCTTGAAGGTGATGACGATTTCCGACATGCGACCGGCAAGGCGCTTGCCGGTGCGGATGTAGAAAGGCACGCCGGCCCAGCGCCAGTTGCTGACCTCGGCCTTGATTGCCACGAAGGTCTCGGTGTTCGAGACGCCGCCTTCAAGCTCTTCGAGGTAACCCTTGACCGGGCCGCCTGCCGAAGCGCCGGCGCGGTACTGGCCGCGCACCGTCACCTGCTCGACATTCGACGAGGTGATCGGCTTCAGCGCGCGCAGAACCTTCAGCTTCTCGTCGCGCACCGCTTCGGCGTCCATCGAGGTCGGCGCTTCCATGGCGACGAAGCAGACGAGCTGCAGGATGTGGTTCTGCACCATGTCGCGCAGCGCGCCGGCCTTGTCGTAGTAGCCGGCACGATTTTCAAGCCCGACGGCTTCCGACACGGTGATCTGCACGTGGTCGATATGGGCCGAGTTCCACAGCGGCTCGTAGAGCGCGTTGGCAAAGCGCAGCGCCATCAGGTTCTGCACCGTCTCCTTGCCGAGATAGTGGTCGATGCGGAAGATCTGCTCTTCGCGGAAAACCTTGCCGATCGTGTCGTTGAGTTCGGTCGCAGAGGCGAGGTCGCGGCCGATCGGCTTTTCGACGACGATGCGGGTGTTCTTGGTGATCAGCTTGTGATCGCGGATGCGCTCGGAGATGTCGCCGAAGATCGCAGGGCCGACGGCGAGATAGAAGGCGCGGATGCGCTCCTTGCCCTCTTCGAGGATCTTCTTCAGCGAGTCCCAACCCTGGTCGGACTTGGCGTCGACGGAGACGTAGAACAGGCGTGCAGCGAACTTCGCGACTTCCTCCTCCTTGTACTCTTCCGCCTTCAGGTGTTCCTTCAGAGCATCGACGGCAAACTTGCGATAGTCCTCATGGCTGAGTGCCGCGCGCGAGGCGCCGATGATGCGCGTCGGCTCGGTGATCTGGCCTTCCAACTGGCGGTGATAGAGCGCCGGCAACAGCTTGCGCTCCGCAAGATCGCCGGTGCCCCCGAACACCACATAGTCAAATGGTTCGACGGGGATGATCTGGCTGCTCATGGGATATCTCGATCTGTTCAGGTCAGGGGCACATATAATCTAATCGATTTAAAGGCGCTAGAGTGCGGCGCAATAAAATGCCGCCGCAAGCGTTTTTCAAAACCTGTCGCGTAATGCGTACCAGCTAAGCGCGAAGAAGAGAAGGGCGGAGCGGAACCGGGTTCCGCCCGGAAAAGCCGGGATTTTCAGAGCCTTCAAGAGGTCGAGCTCGGTGTCCTGGCCGAGCGCCAGGTCCGCATAGAGCTTGCCGCAATAGTTGGAGAGCATCACACCGTGGCCGGAATAGCCGCCGATCGAGGTGACGCCCGGCATGACCTCGCGACAAAAGGGGGTGCGCGGCATGGTGATACCGACGGAGCCCCCCCAGGCGTGGGTGATCTCGACATTGGCGAGCTGCGGGTAGATCTCGCTGATCTGCCGGCGGATATGGGTGGAGATGTCGCGCGGATTATCGGCCGTATAGGCTTCGCGGCCGCCGAACAGCAGCCGCCCATCCCGCGACTTCCGGAAGTAGCGCACGACGAAGCGCGAATCGTCGACCGATTCGCCGCCGGGAATGACATCAGGGTGGTCCGAAAGCACCGTCGTCGCGCCGATGAAGGAACGGATCGGCATGACGTGGCTGGCGCTCACCGGCTCCAGGTTGCCGATATAGGCATTGCAGGCGACGAGAACGCGGTCGGCGGTGATGGTGCCGCGGTCGGTGGCAATGACGATCGCGCCACCCTGGCGGTCGATTTTCAGGGCCTTGGTTTGCTCGAAAAGGTTGGCGCCGGCAAGCGCTGCCTGTTTCGCAAGGCCGACCAGCAGCTTCATGGGGTGGATATGGCCGGTGCCGGCATCGCGAATGCCGAAGTGGTAGTGGTTCGATCCGAGCCGGCTTGCTGTTTCCTCGCGCTCCATGAAAGTCAGATGCGGATAGCCGAAGCGCGCCGCCATCGCTTCGGCATGGTCGCGATAGTCTTTTTCGAGGCTTTGCTTGTGCCCGACCGAGAGCTGGCCTGGCACGAATTCGATGTCGATCCCGTTCCCGTTCGCGAAGTCGAGCACGTAACGCTTGGCGTTCTCGGCCATGTCGAACAGTGCCTGCGCCCGCTCATGGCCGAGGCTTTCCTCCGTCTCATCCGCCCAGGCGCGCTGACCTGTGCCGAACTGGCCGCCATTGCGGCCAGAGGCGCCGTCGCCGAAGCGGCAGGCGTCGATCAGGGTGACGTCGACGCCTTGCTTGGCAAGGTTGTAAGCCGCCTGCAATCCCGTATAGCCGCCGCCCACGATCGCGACATTGGCTTTCCGCGATCCCGGCATGGCCGGATACTCCGGTCGGTCCGGAACCGTCGCCTCATACCAGGAATAACCGGGCGAGATCGGGCTTTGCCAGGACATGGAGAACCTCTGAGGTCAGACGTTGAGAAGCAGGAATTCGCGTTCCCAGGGACTGATGACCTGCATGAAGGTCTCGAACTCGCCGCGTTTGACGCCGGCATAGATGGCGATGAATTCCGGGCTCAGCACCTCGGCCAGCGACGGTGCCGATTCCAGCAGGGCCACGGCTTCGAGCAGGCCGCGGGGCAAGTCGATCTCGCCCTCGTTGGCCGTGTCCTCGGTCGGCGCCGTCGGTTCGCGCTGTTCGATGATGCCGAGATAACCGCAGGCAAGCGAGGCCGCGAGCGCCAGATAGGGATTGGCATCTGAACTCGGCAGCCGGTTCTCGATACGCCGGGCGACCGGCTCCGACACCGGGATGCGGAAGGCGGTGGTGCGGTTGTCGTAACCCCAGGCGGTGTTGACCGGCGCCGACATGTCGGGCGTCAGTCGGCGGAAGGAGTTCACATAGGGCGCCATCATCACAAGCGTGCGCGGCACATAGTGCTGCATGCCGCCAATGAAGTGGAAGAATTCCTTCGATGCGGAACCGTCCGGGTTGGAGAACAGGTTGCGGCCGGTGTTGATCTCGACCACCGACTGGTGAATGTGCATCGCCGAGCCCGGCTGGCCCTGCATGGGCTTCGCCATGAAGGTGGCGTAGATGCCGTGTTTCAGCGCCGCCTCGCGGATGGTGCGCTTGAACAGGAACACCTGGTCGGCCAGCTCGATCGGATCGCCATGGCGCAGGTTGATCTCCAGTTGCGCCGGCCCTTCTTCGTGGATCAGCGTATCGATCTCGAGACCCTGCTTCTCCGAGAAGTGGTATATGTCGTCGATCAGTTCGTCGAATTCGTTGATGCCGGCGATCGAATAGCCCTGGCCGCCGAGAATCGAGCGACCGGAGCGGCCTTTCGGTGGATGCAGGGGATAATCCGGATCGTCATTGGTGGCGACGAGGTAGAATTCGATCTCGGGTGCTACGACCGGCTTCCAGCCTTTCTGCTTGTAGAGATCGACCACGCGCTTCAGCACGTTGCGCGGCGTGTAGCTGATCTGTTCGCCCTGCGAGCCGACGATGTCGCAGATCACCTGCGCCGTCGGGTCGGTCTCCCAAGGCACGACCGAAAGGGTCGAGAGATCGGGCACGAGCTTGATGTCGCTGTCGCGGGAATCGTAGCGGAACTGGCCGGTTTCGTCTGGATATTCGCCCGAGATCGTGTGGCGATAGACGGCGGACGGCAGCGCCAGCGAGGTATTGGAGGTGAACTTCGAGGTCGGCATCATCTTGCCGCGCGGAACGCCGGCAAGATCGGGCGTGATGCATTCGACGTCTTCGATGCCGCGGATCTTGAGCCAGTCCGTGGCTTCCTTCCAGGTCTTTACACCTCGGAGGGAGTGGAGGGCGGGAGGTATTTTCGAAGTTTTGCTGATTTTCGTTGTTTGTTGGGCAGCACTTCTCTTGGAGGGCATAAATCACCGGTTTTGGCTTCGGATAGCGCATCATAACCACAGATTGGCAATTGGCTAGATGGGCTTGATCATTGACTTTCTGCTTTGCCCCCGGAATGGAAGGACAAACGAGCGGAGTGTTTCGTGGCTGAAAAGACAGATGTGGTCATCATTGGCGCCGGTGCCGCCGGCATGATGTGCGCCATCGAGGCGGGCAAGCGCGGCCGCCGCGTGGCCGTGCTCGACCATGCCAAGGCGCCGGGCGAAAAGATCCGCATCTCCGGCGGCGGCCGCTGCAATTTCACGAACATCCATGCGGGACCGAAGAACTTCCTGTCGACCAACCCGCATTTCTCAAAGTCGGCGCTGGCGCGCTACACCCCGCGCGATTTCCTGGCTCTTGTCGAAAAGCATGGCATAGCCTGGCACGAAAAGACCCTCGGCCAACTCTTCTGCGACCATTCGGCGAAAGACATCATCAAGATGCTGCTTTCCGAAATGCGTGACGTGCATGCCGATCTTCGCCTCGAAACGACGATCGAGAGTGTCGAGCGCCATGGCGCCGGTTTTCGCGTGATGACGGGCGAGGGGCCGATCGATGCGCAGTCGCTGGTCGTTGCCAGCGGCGGCAAGTCGATCCCGAAGATGGGGGCGACCGGGCTTGCCTACCGGCTCGCCGAGCAGTTCGGTCTCGGGCTCATTGAAACGCGGCCCGGTCTCGTGCCGCTGACGCTCGACCCGGCGCAGCTCGAAGCGATCGGGGAACTGGCCGGCGTTGCCGCAGATGCGGAAGCGCGGTCCGGCAAGACGGCGTTCCGCGAGGCGGTGCTGATCACCCATCGCGGCCTGAGCGGCCCTGCGATCCTGCAGATATCCTCCTATTGGCGCGAAGGGCAGGAGATCGTGCTCAGGCTGATGCCCGACATCGACATTGCCGCGATCCTGAAAGAAATCCGCCGCACCCACGGCAAACAAGCGGTGCAGACGGCGCTCGGCGATATCCTGCCGCGGCGGCTGGCACAGTTTTTCGCCGACGGCGCAAAGCTGACCGGGCGCCAGCTTGCCGACCTCTCGGATAAGGCCATCAATCAGCTTGCTACCTCGATCCAGGCCTGGACCATCAAGCCAGCCGGTTCGGAAGGCTACCGGACGGCCGAAGTCACGCTTGGCGGCGTCGATACCAACGGGCTCGACTCCAAGGCGATGCAGGCCAAGGCGGTGCCGGGGCTCTATTTTATCGGTGAGTGCGTCGATGTGACCGGATGGCTCGGCGGCTACAATTTCCAATGGGCCTGGGCATCGGGCTTTGCGGCCGGCCAGGACGCCTGATCTCCCCGCTTTTGGCGGATCGAGCTTCAGTGATTGTTAATGTATCTCGCCGAACCTTTATCCTTGTCGGCACAGCCGGCAGTTGGTGGATCGGATTGTCGCGTAAACGGAAATAACACTGTTTCTAATTTTTTGACTTTCTTCCGCCACGG
This sequence comes from Ensifer sp. ENS08, assembly GCF_014852195.1. Lineage (NCBI taxonomy): Bacteria > Pseudomonadati > Pseudomonadota > Alphaproteobacteria > Hyphomicrobiales > Rhizobiaceae > Ensifer > Ensifer sp. ENS08. Next base: position 489,733 of record NZ_JACVBF010000001.1, on the reverse strand, counting down.
CATGGCTGCAATATAACTGTGACAGGCAATGCGGGGTCATCCGGACCGAACGTTGCCGGTCAATGTGACAAGGACAGGATGCCATGAACCAAATCCGCCGCCGTCCCCGCGCCATCGCGATCGCCCGCACCGATGAAAGCCGTCAGCAGAAGGCCGTGCTCACGCGCCTCGCCTTGATTGCATTCTTTGCCGTTGCTGCCCTCGCAGCCCTCCCGGCTCTTTGGTTCTGAGTTCAGGGGATCGGCCCTGAGCGGCCGTCTCTCGGGCGCATTTGACGCGTCCGCGCACGCCTACGGATTTTCTGTCGCGGGCGGAACGCGCTTATACAAATTTTAATCGTTCAAAACAGATAGTGTGACGATGTGAGTTTCGTCAGGTTCACGTTGCCGAGGAGTGGCGCCGTGGATCCGCAATGATTGCTGACGGACTGGCGGTGTGCGCCGCATGATTTTTCGAAAAACATCAGCCTGTTTGCGCATCGGGTGGCTCTCGATCGTTCGCACATTCACGCCTTGTCGTTGAGTGCGAAGACGTAGTGAGCCGTCGGGGGAGGCGAATGCGAGCTGCGAGCCAAGGTGTTTTCCATGTTCATCGATAGAATTCTTGCCCGCTTCAAGATCCAGACGAAGGTGCTGTTTTTCATCCTGCCCTTCGTCGTCAGCATCTGTGCCGTCGGTATCACCGGCCTTTATGCATCCGGCCTGCTTCAGGGACGCATGGAGATTTCCAACAGCGTGTTGCAGACCTTGAGCGGCTTCAAGGATGTCTATGCGGGCATGAACGCCTTCCTGCATTCGACCACCGAAGAAACACGTGATGCCGTGCAATCGACGATCTCGGCGCAGAAGGACGTGCTCGCCGATACCGCTGCACAGGTTGCCGGCCAGAACGGCCAGGACGAATTGAAGGCGGCGATCGCGGCGACCAGCGACATCGAAGCGCGCATCGGCGGCCTTTGGACGCTGCATGTCGGCGAGCAGGACCTGCGCACGGCAATGAGCTCGAACTTGGACGCCTTGCTGATCGAGCGCGCCAAGATCAATGAAGAGTCGAACCGCCTGCAATACGCCGTTCGCAAGAGCGAGAACGCCGCCAAGACCATGCTGCGCGAAGCCGAAAAGCTGATGCGCGCAAGCCGCTTCTTCAACGAGTTCGGCACCGAAGTGAGCAAGGCGATCACCGTCGAGGAGAAGCTGAAGGCGGTCAAGGAACGCTTCCCGATGATCGGCCGCACCGAGCGTGACATCTTCCGCCTGCTGCCGAAGGACGAAAAGTCGCTCACCGAGACCATCACCTCGGCTTCGAGCGAGATCGGCTCGATCCTGAAGGCGCCCGCCGGACCGGAAACGCTTGCCGGCATTTCCAAATATGTCGACCGCTTCCGCACTGCGAGCTTCCGCCTGGAAGCGGCATCCGTCGGCAAGATGCGCGACGCCACGCGGATTTTCGCCGAACTCGACGAACAGATCGTCACGACGGAATCGGTTCTGACCGCTACCCGCAGGCTGTCGTCGTCGATCACCGATATCCAGATTTCCGCCGCCACCTTCATGGGGCAGACGAACGAGGGCAATCGCCAGAAGCTGCTCGACAAGTCGCTCGCCGTTCAGCAGAACATGGCGACGCTTCGCGGTGTCGCAAGCGACGGCGCATCCTTCGACAAGATCGCCGACACGCTGATGCCGATCCTGACCGCGATGAAGAAAGATGCCGCAGCGCTCGTCGAAATCACGGTCAAGCGCACCGCAGACTTCGACGCCGCCGGACAATCGATCAACCAGATCTGGACCGATCTCACCGAATTTGCCGAACAGCAGAAGGTTGCCGCCGGGACCGAGCGCAACGAGGCGAACCAGATCTCGGTTGCCGCCACCGTTGCCGGCGTCGTCATCGCGCTTCTGGCCGGCATCGCGCTGACGCTGACGCTGAAGAAGCCGATCGGTCAGATCACCGCGGCGATGCGTCGTCTCGCCGATGGCCGCCTCGACACGACGATCGATGGCGACGGTCGTCGCGACGAAATCGGCGACATGGCCCGTGCGCTCGGCGTGTTCAAGGAGAACGCGCTCTCCAAGGTCCGCATCGAAGCGGAAAGCGAGGAGCAGCGCAGCCGCGCCGAAATCGAGCGTAGCCGCAACGACCAGGAAAAGCGCGAGCTCGATCGCCAGATCGATCTCGCTGTCAGCGAGCTTGCCGCTGGCCTCGGCCGCCTGGCCCAGGGCGACCTGTCGCGCCAGATCGACGTGCCGTTCCATGGTCGCCTCGAACAGCTTCGCCAGGACTTCAACGGTTCGCTGATCCGCCTGCAGGACACGCTCGCCCAGATCCGCGCCAATGCGCAGGCGATCCAGGAGAGCGGCTCCAGCATGCACCATGCGGCAGATTCGCTGTCGAAGCGCACGGAGGCCCAGGCCGCCTCCCTCGAAGAGACGGCGGCCGCCGTCGACCAGATCACCGTCACCGTCCGTTCCTCGGCCGAGCGTGCCGGCGAAGCCAACCATGCGGTGATCCAGACGAAACGCAGCGCCGATAGCTCGGCGACCGTCGTCACCAACGCGATCGCCGCCATGGGACGCATCGAGGAGGCCTCGCGCCAGATCGAGCAAATCATCGAAGTGATCGACGACATCGCCTTCCAGACCAACCTCCTGGCGCTGAACGCCGGCATCGAGGCGGCACGGGCGGGTGAAGCCGGAAAGGGCTTTGCCGTCGTCGCCCAGGAAGTGCGTGAACTGGCCCAGCGCTCGGCAGAAGCTGCGCGCGAGATCAAGGGCTTGATCAACAAGTCGACCAACGAGGTCAATGCCGGCTCGCACCTGGTCAAGGAAACCGGCGAAGTGCTGGCCTCGATCAGCGCCCAGATCGTCACGGTCAGCCAGCACGTCGAGATGATCGCGACTGCCAGCCGCGACCAGGCCGTGGCGCTCAACGAGGTCAACGGCTCAGTCAACCAGATGGACCAGATGACGCAGCAGAACGCCTCGATGGTGGAAGAGGCGACGGCGACGAGCCGCGCGCTCTCAAACCAGGCCGACACGCTGATGATGCTGGTCGAGCAGTTCCGGCTGGAGCCGGCGGCGGAAGACTACGACAACTACCGGGCGGCCTGAGGCGTGCGGTAGACGGTTTCGCTGGCGGCAGGCAACGCCGCCAGCCGAAAGCACGGCAACCGGTGCCGTGCGATATAACAAGGGCAGGGGCTAACATTGCACCGCGTGGCCGCAGGGCTTCGCGGTGCTTTTTTTATCGGCGTAGAGGCTGCTCTTGCGTCGCTTGGTAACCGCGGCCGCGAGTGTTGTGAAGGTCCGACGTAGAAGGCCGGGCGGTTTCGGATCGAAATCCTCGTCCCAGCGGCGCGTTTTCAGGGCCATGTCGGCGATGTAGACCATTGCCATCATTTCCATCGTGATGCTCCTTAGTTGATGGGCATCACTTCTTTTATGCAGCAAAACTAGTTTTACATACATCGGATATCGCTCTATGTTTTTCACCGATGAAAGACATGGATTGGGATATCTATCGCTGTTTCATGAGCGTGGCGCGCGCTGGTGGGCTCACCGGAGCGGCGCAGGCGCTCGGCTCCAGCCCGGCGACCGTTGGCCGGCGGATGCTGGAACTCGAGGAGCGCACGGGCCGCGCGCTGTTTCTGCGCAGCCAGACCGGCTACCAGCTTACCGGCGATGGTGAACTGCTGTTCGAGCAGCTTCAGGAAATGGAATCGGCGGCGCGCCGGGTCGAGAGCTGGCGGCAGGAAGGCGAGGGCGTAACGGTCCGCATCACCGTCGGTACCTGGATCGCCTGGCTGCTGGCGGAGAACTTTCCGGCGCTCTGCACCGAAAGGGACGGCTTCAGTCTGGCGATCACGGTCGGCGAAACACGCGCCAGCCTCGCCTATCGCGAAACCGATATCGGCATCCGCGCCTTCGAGCCCGAGGAGGCCTATCTGGCGGCAAGTCCGGTCGGCGATGTCGCCTATGCCGCCTATCGTCAAAAGAACGCGCCGTCGGGCGCGAGCGCGCGATGGGTGGCCGTCGGCGAGGAGGAGGCGATCTCCGCCTATCTGCGCTGGCCGCACGAGCAGGTGAAAGGGGGCTGGGAGGGGCGGATCGTCGCCACGGTCACGCGGCCGCGCTCGCTGCTCGATCTCGCCCGCGCCGGCGCCGGATGTGCGGTGCTTCCCTGTTTCGTCGGCGATCTCGATCCGATGCTGGAGCGCGCCGGCGAGGAGATCCCGGCGCTCCGGCACCGGCAATGGATCGTCATGAACAATGAGGATCGGCACCGCAAGGAAATACGAACGGTTGTCGACCGCATGACCAGGCTGTTGCGCAGTCACGTGGACATCTTTGCCGGAAAGCGACCGCGCCGCAGCTGAGGCGGAGCAAGGACTGAACCCCTGCTGCTGGGAACGCTACCGCCGTGGTCTTTTTTGTATATGGGTCAGCGCATCAGCAGCTTGACGAGTGCCGCCTGCGAGTTGACCCGGGTCTTGGCGTAGATGCTTTTGAGCTGCGTCCGGATCGTCTCATAGCTGACGCCGTTGGCCTGCGACATTTCCTTCAGCGTCAGGCCGGCGGCGATACCGCAGGCGATGCGGATTTCGGCGGGGGTCAGACCATAATTGTCCTTCAGATGGTCGTGCCTGAGATCGCCGAGCAGCGACGTCGCAGGCTCGACCAGAACCGCCACAGTCGGTCCGTCGAGAAGTTCGGTAAAGATGCTGGCGCTTCGCCGCACCAAGGTAATGCGGAAGGCGCCGTGCTCCGCGGTCCTGACGACACGCAGTTGCGGCTGTGCCGGTGCGCCGACCGGCGAGGCCAGAAGCTCGAGCGCCGCATTGGTTTCCGGTTCGTCCATGAACAGGCGGCCGTTGACCGCGACCCGGAACGGTGAGCCGTTCGCCGCCATTCGCTCGGCGTTGTGGTTCATCGAGCGGATGCGCAGATTGCCGCCCACATAAATCACGCCGACGCCGATCGTATCGAGCAGGGTCCGGCCCTCATGCTGCTCGGCCATCATCAGGTCGCGCCGCCGCAGGAAGTCGAAGGCGCGCTTCAGGTGGGGCGCAAGAAGCGTGTACTGGTCCGCCGCCTGCTGGTTGAGTTGCTCGTCGGTCGACGAGGTGCAGGTCGATAGGAGCAGGGTCCGCGTCGGGCTGCGCACGATGGTCACGCCGACGGTGGTCTCGCTGCCGGTCTGGCGCTTCAGCCAGTCATTGTAGAATTCCGATTTCATCAGCTCCGAGCGCGAGACGATATGCTCGCCGGAGAGACCGCGGCCCACCGGCACGAGAACCGATTTCGGTATCCAGGGATTGATCGCCGCGAAGTGATCGTTGAACTGGTCGATGGCATCAGAGGTAAAGCCGGAGACATAGGGCACGCACGACGCTGGCGCTGTGAGGTCATGATAGTGGAGCGCAGAGCATCCATCGGGCATGGTCGTCGTCAGCCGGTCGAGAAAATCCTGCCAGCCGCAATCGCCAAAGGCGGCGCCGTAGATCAGCTCCGTCAGTTCGGCGGTATCTGCAGGTTTCGTCGAACGATACATGCGTGCCTTTGTCTAAGACAGGTATGCCTAATATAGTCAGGCATCACGGGTTCGATCAACCTGAAATAGCGGAGACAAGCATTCGTTGCGTGCGCTGCCATCCTGACAACGCAGAATAGCCGGCAAAGAGCCGGCTATTCCAATTTCTCCCACTTTCAACCGGTTTCGGTGAAATCAACTTTTGGTTGCCTTGATGCTCACGGCCACAGCTGCGTGGCGGAGCGCTAGCGGCGACAACAGCATCGCCGCGAACAGCGTTGTGGCGAGCATCATGGCCGGCCCTGGGTGACGATAACCGGGATCAGCAGGTCGCCCCAGTTGCCCTCGCCACCGTGGTGGCGGGCGGAGCGCACGAGCTCGACCGAAACGCCGGCATCGACGGCCTTCATGACGGACTGGTTGAGGCGGTGCAGGTCGTTGGCGACCATGCGGATTGCCGCCTGCTGGTCCGGGGTCATCGCCGAAGACTGTTCCTCGGCCCGTTCCTTGACGCGTGTCTGGACTGTCATTGGACTTCTCCTTGAGGTTCGAGGCTGGAGGTGCTTGCGGTTTTCCGCCCGCATCCATTTCACTTACGAGGGGCCGGCAGGAGCGCAGCGGGCAGGGATTGCCACGCTCCCGCCGGGCTTCACTCTGCGGCCGGGCGGAACTGATCGTGCTCGGTCGATTCCTTCATCGCTGTTGTCGAGGACTGGCCGCCGGTGATCGCCATCGAGACGGCGTCGAAGTAGCCGGTGCCGACTTCACGTTGATGCTTGGTCGCGGTGTAGCCGTTGACCTCGGCGGCGAATTCCGCCTCCTGCAGCTCCGAATAGGCGGCCATCTGCCGTGCCTTGTAGCCGCGCGCCAGTTCGAACATGCCGAAGTTCAGCTGGTGGAAGCCGGCAAGCGTGATGAACTGGAACTTGTAGCCCATCGCGCCCAGCTCTCGCTGGAACTTGGCGATCGTCGCGTCGTCGAGGTTCTTTTTCCAGTTGAACGACGGCGAGCAATTGTAGGCGAGCAGCTTGCCCGGATGCGCCTTTTGGACGCCCTCTGCGAACTTGCGGGCCTGTTCCAGGTCCGGCTTGGAGGTCTCGCACCAGATCAGGTCGCAATGCGGCGCATAGGCGATGGCGCGGGCAATGCAGGGCTCAAGCCCGTTCTTCACCTGGTAGAAGCCTTCGACCGTGCGGCCGGCATCGTAGTCGACGAAGGGGCGATCGCGCTCGTCGATGTCGGAGGTGAGCAACTTTGCCGCTTCCGCATCGGTGCGGGCGATGACCAGCGTCGGCGTGCCCATGACGTCGGCGGCAAGCCGTGCCGCGTTCAGGTTGCGGATATGGGCTGCCGTCGGGATCAGCACCTTGCCGCCGAGATGGCCGCACTTCTTCTCCGAAGCAAGCTGGTCCTCGTAGTGGACGCCGGCAGCGCCCGCCTCGATGAAGGCCTTCATGATCTCGAAGGCGTTGAGCGGACCGCCGAAACCGGCTTCGGCGTCAGCGACGATCGGTGCGAACCAGGTGTCGACCGAAAGGCCCTTGCCTTCTGAGGTCTCGATCTGGTCGGCGCGCTGCAGCGTGCGATTGATGCGCTTGGCAAGCTCAGGCGCGGCATTGGCCGGATAGAGCGACTGGTCCGGATACATGGCCGAAGCGGTGTTGGCATCGGCTGCGACCTGCCAGCCGGAGAGGTAGATCGCCTTCAGGCCGGCGCGCACCATCTGCATTGCCTGGTTGCCCGAAAGTGCGCCGAGTGCGTTGACGAAGTCGTCTTCGTGAATGAGTTTCCACAAGCGGTTCGCGCCCATTTCGGCCAGCGAATAGCGGATCTCGACCGACCCGCGCAGCCGCTTCACGGTCTCTGCGGTATAGGGGCGATCGACGCCATCGAAGCGGCCTTGCGGTGCGCTGGGAACGAGCTTGTAAAAATCAGTCATTACTTCCTCCTGTCAAAATCAAAGACCCATTCGACTTTTGTCGTATGGCGACTTGTGTTTCGAGTTCATGTGACAGTTTTTACATTGCGCTGCAGTATTCGGCTATTGGAAACGGTGGTTTGCAGAGATCAAAAGGGTTATCTTGTCTTGCCTTTGACAGGGCGGCGAAGTAAATTTGTAAAAAATGTAAAGCGTCCTGCGTTGAGCGGATTGTAAAGGTAGTTACAAATGGCCGAGAACAAGATCTTTGCCGGCCCGCGGGTCAGGCGCATTCGTAACGGCCTGTCGCTGACGCAGACGGCCATGGCCGAGGCCCTCGGTATCTCGCCGTCCTATCTCAATCTGATCGAGCGCAACCAGCGGCCGCTGACGGTGCAGCTGCTTTTGAAGCTTGCCTCGGTCTACAAGGTCGACCTCGACGAGTTGCAGGGCGAAACCGGCGGCAGCCTCACGCAATTGCGCGAGGTTTTCGCCGATCCACTGCTGTCGGCCGAGCTGCCGGGAGAGCAGGAGCTGATCGAGGTGGCAGAAGCGGCCCCCAATGCTGCCGGCGGCGTCGTCAAGCTCTACCGCGCCTATCGCGAGCAGGCAGCGCGTCTCAGGGACTTGGCTGACCTCCTGGCGGGGCAGGGGCACATGGAGGCGCTTTCGGGCACACGGTTGCCGATGGACGAGGTACGCGAGACCTTCGAGGGGCGGCCGAATTATTTTGCCGGCATCGAGGCGGCGGCGGAAGCCTTCCACGAGGCGCTCTCGCCGGGTGATGATCTCATCGGCGCGCTCAAGGCCTGGCTGAAGAAGGAGCATGGCCTCGTCGTGCGCAGCCTGCCGGTCCATGCCATGCCGAACCTGCGCCGTCGCTTCGACAGGCACTCCATGCGCCTCTTCGTTTCCGAGCGGCTGTCGCCCTACGACCAGTTGCGCGAGATCGCGATGGAGGCCGTGTCGATTGCCTGCCACGAGGCGATCACGGCCGAGCTTGGGTCGTTACGGCTTTCGACCGCGGAGGCACGCCGTATTGCTCGCTTCGAGCTGGCGCGCTATGGCGCGCATGCGCTGATGATGCCCTATGCTGCGTTCCTCGCCGCCGCACAACGGGCGAAGTACGACCTCGATGTCCTGCGCGCCCGTTTCCAGGTCTCCTTCGAACAGGCGGCCAACCGGCTGACCATGCTGCAACGGCCGGGCGCCCAAGGGCTGCCATTCTTCCTGATGGAGATCGACAATGCCGGCCACCGATTGCGGAGGGCGGGCGCATCGGGCTTCCCTCAGGCAAAGTTCGGCGGTGGCTGTCCCAAGCTCAATATCCATGCCGCCTTCTCAGTGCCGGGCCAGCTACTGGTCGATCGTGTCGAGATGCCCGACGGCGCTGCATTCTTGACCATCGCACGCACGCTGGAGGGTCCGCAGGCGGCGTTCCACGAGCGCGTCCGGCGCACAGCCCTGCTTCTAGGCTGCGAAGCTTCGTTTGCCGACGAGACCGTCTACGGTTCGGTGCTGCTGCCGGCGGTCGAAATCGGTGCCGGCTGTCGGCTCTGCGAGCGCCAGGGCTGCCTGGCGCGTGCCGAGCCGCCCGTTACCCGGCCGCTCGGACTTGATGAGATGGCGACCGGGCTCAGCGTTTTCGATTTTCAGTAGCTGACGGGGTGCTGGTTGGGCAGAAGCGGCGCATTCGCGGCAAAGCATTCCGCCGGTAGCCCGGTAGTATAGCCGCGGGTGATATGGGCCGTGTCAGCATAGGCCTTGTTGCGCATCAGGATCGCGTGCAGTTCCGGTAGATTGTAGAACGGCACACCGGGATACAGATGGTGCTCCAGGTGGTAGTTGATGTTGTGGGGCGCGAAGAACAGCTTCTCCCAGGCGTGCGGATAGACGGTGCGTGAGCTCGTCAGTTCGTCGCTATAGTCCATGCTGCCGAAATGCTCGGCGACGCTGCGTATATAAAGGAACAGGCAGAAGAAGGTGAGGAACGGCACCACCCAGTAGAGCGCCACTTCCCGCCAGATGCCGAAGAGCGTGAAGATCGCGGCGGCGGCGGCGTAGAAGCCGACGCGCAGCAGCTTGTACTGCAGCGTTGAACGGTCGTTCTTGCCCATGCGTTTGGCCATATGCAGCATGTCGCGCAGCGAATTGACCGCGACGAGGTAACCGAGCAATTGCGTGACGCCGCGCGCAACCTTTTGCGGAAAGGTGAATTGCGGCATGCCGAGCTTCGCTGTCCAGTCCGGATCCTCGTCGCTATTGGCGTGCTGATGGTGGGCGAGATGGTTCTGGCGGTAGCCATCGACCGTGGCCAGCACCGGCCAGGCGAGCAGCAGGTCGCTCATCCAGTCGCTGAGTTTCCGGTTGCGGATGATGCGATAGTGCGCCGCCTCGTGGATCATGCAGCCGAGCGCATGCATGCGTCCGGCGATCAGCACCACGGCAATCAGGTAGACGAAGACATTGCCGAAATACTCGCTGACGGCGATGGCTGCTGCGATCATCGTCCAGTCGAATGCGATTGCCGCAAGGGCCTTTTGCGGCTCGAGCACCGACAGGCGCTTCAACTGCTTCGGATCGATCCTGCGGCTTTTCCCGCCGACGATCTGCTCACCCATGACGACACCTGAGATCCTGAACCGCAACTGTCGGGAAAATCGCATGGCGATCATGGTTAATCAATCGTAAATGGCGGTCCGTACAGAGGCGGCAAAGCTATGGTTAACGGTGCCGCCGCGGCCGGGTCGAAGGCGACAGGCTGGAAGCAAGGCGCCATAAGTGCCCGTTTTTCTTCGACTTGTGAAACTGATGAGCCCACAGGGCGGCGCTTCTTATCGGCACGAAAGCGCTTGAGGTTATCGAGAAAGATGCCTAACCTCCGGCCTGAACGAAGCGGATTGGACGGTGTCCCGGCGTGCCGGGCCCGATACGAAAAAACCAAGAGGGGAGTTGTATGTCCAAGCTCATCGTCACAACCCTGGCGGCAGCCGTTCTGGCCGGCTCGACCATGCTGGCCTCGGCGCAGGAGCGCGTGGTCAACGTCTACAACTGGTCGGACTATATCGACAGCAGCATTCTGGAAGATTTCACCAAGGAGACCGGTATCAAGGTCGTCTACGACGTCTTCGATTCCAACGAGATCCTGGAGACGAAGCTGCTTGCAGGTGGCTCCGGCTACGACGTGGTGGTGCCGACGGCAACCTTCCTGCAGCGGCAGATCGCCGCGGGCGTGTTCCAGAAGCTCGACAAGTCGAAGCTGCCGAACCTTTCCAATATGTGGGACGTGATCATGGAGCGTACGGCCAAGTACGATCCGGGCAACGACTATGCCATCGACTACATGTGGGGCACCACCGGCATCGGCTACAATGTCGACAAGATGAAGGCGATCCTTGGCACGGACGAGAAGCCCAACTGGGACGTCATCTTCAAGCCGGAACTGGCGGCGAAGTTCAAGGATTGCGGCATCCACATCCTCGATTCCCCGACCGACGTGATGCCTTCGGCGCTCGCCTATCTCGGCCTCAACCCGGATAGCCACGAGGCGGCCGATCTCGAAAAGGCGGCTGAGCTGCTGGCGAGCATCCGCCCCAATGTGCGCAAGTTCCATTCCTCGGAATACATCAACGCGCTCGCCAACGGCGACATCTGCCTTGCAATCGGCTTTTCCGGCGACGTCTTCCAGGCCCGCGACCGTGCGGCCGAAGCCAAGGCTGGTGTGACCGTCGACTACGCGATCCCGTCCCAGGGCGCGCAGATGTGGTTCGATATGCTTGCGATCCCGGCTGATGCACCGCACGTCGAGGAGGCGCACGCCTTCCTCAATTACATGATGAAGCCCGAGGTCGTCGCCAAGGCATCTAACTATGTCTTCTACGCCAACGGCAACAAGGCCTCGCAGCAGTTCCTCGACAAGGCCGTCATGGAAGATACCGCCATCTACCCGACGGAAGAGGTGATGCAGAAACTGTTCACGGTGACGCCCTTCGAGGCGAAAGAGCAGAGGGTATTGACCCGACTCTGGACAAAGGTCGTAACCGGCCAGTAAGAGCGGAAAACGAATTGCCCGGACCTCAAAATCCGGGCAATTTTCTTAAGGGGGCACCGGGGAAAACGAGAGTGCCCATCGGCTGTATCATTCGGGGATAGATGATGAAGTCTCTCGGCAGTATCCGGCGGTCCTTTGCCCCTTGGGCGGATCCCGCTTCCAAGCCATTCATTTCCTTCAAGAACGTGACCAAGCGGTTCGGCGATTTCACCGCCGTCGACGACCTTTCGCTGGATATTTATACGCGCGAGTTCTTTGCGCTGCTCGGTGCGTCCGGCTGCGGAAAGTCGACGCTTCTGCGCATGCTCGCCGGCTTCGAACAGCCGACGTCGGGCGAGATCATTCTCGACGGACAGAGCCTGGCCGGCATTCCGCCCTACAGGCGTCCGGTCAACATGATGTTCCAGTCCTACGCGCTCTTCCCGCATATGAACGTGGAGAAGAACATCGCCTTCGGCCTGAAGCAGGATGGCATGCCGAAGGCGGATATTGCCGAGCGCGTCGCCCAGATGTTGAAGCTGGTGAAGCTCGAAAAGTTCTCCCAGCGCAAGCCGCACCAGCTTTCGGGCGGTCAGCGCCAGCGTGTCGCGCTTGCCCGCTCACTTGCCAAGCGGCCGAAGGTGCTGCTCCTCGACGAACCGCTCGGCGCGCTCGACAAGAAGCTGCGCGAGGAGACCCAGTTCGAACTGATGGATCTGCAGCAGGAACTCGGTCTCACCTTCGTCGTCGTCACCCACGACCAGGAAGAGGCAATGACCATGGCCGACCGCATCGCGGTGATGAGCCACGGCAAGGTCATTCAGGTGGCGACGCCTGCCGAAATCTACGAGGCGCCGAACTCCCGTTTCGTCGCGGACTTCATCGGCGACGTCAACATTTTCGAGGGCGCTGTTTCCGGCGCCGAGGGCGGCTATGTGCGCCTTGAGGGCACCAACGGTTTCCCGATCCGCATGGCATCGCCCGAGACGCCGGCTGCCGGCGGCAAGTCCGCCGTTGCCGTCCGCCCGGAAAAGATCCGCGTCAGCCGCCAGCCGCCGGCGCACGCGCCCGTCAACACCGTTCAGGGCGAAATCTGGGACATCGGTTATCTCGGTGACATGACCGTCTTCCACGTGCGCCTGAAGGACGGACGCGTGATCAAGGCCTCGTCGCTCAACGCGGTGCGCGCGGTCGAGGATCCGCTCGGCTACGACCAGGAGGTCTGGGTTTCCTTCGGCGAAGACGCCGGCGTCGTTCTGAAGGATTGAGGCCATGACCCGTGTCGCATCCGCCCTCTTCAGCCGCCTCGTCATCATCATCCCCTATGCCTGGCTGCTGTTCTTCTTCCTGATCCCCTTCTTCATCGTCTTCCGCATCTCGTTGTCGCAGACTGCGGTGGCCATGCCGCCCTATACGCCGGTCTTCGATCTGTTCGGCGGCCTGTCCGGCATCCTTGAAAAGGCGCGGGAATTCTCCTTCGACAACTACGTCTGGCTGACGGAAGACGTCCTCTACTTCAACGCCTATGTGTCGAGCGTCATCATCGCAGGCGTCTCGACCGTGCTGACGCTGCTGATCGCCTATCCGGTTGCCTACGGTATGGCGAAAGCGCCGAAGACCATTCGCCCGACGTTGCTGATGCTGGTGATCCTGCCCTTCTGGACGAGCTTCCTGATCCGCGTCTACGCCTGGATCGCGATCCTCAAACCCGAGGGGCTGCTCAACCAGTTCCTGATGAGCATCAACGTCATCGACCAGCCGCTGATCATCCTCAACACCAATTGGGCGATCTATATCGGCATCGTCTATTCCTATCTGCCCTTCATGGTGCTGCCGATCTATTCGTCGCTTGAGAAGATGGATCACACCCTGACGGAGGCCGCGCTCGACCTCGGCTGCACGCCGTTTACCGCCTTCTGGCGCGTGACGTTCCCGCTGTCGCTGGCGGGCGTCGTCGCCGGCTGCCTGCTGGTCTTCATCCCAGCCGTCGGCGAATTCGTTATCCCCGACCTGCTTGGCGGTTCGGAAACGCTGATGATCGGCAAGACGCTCTGGAACGAGTTCAACGCCAACCGCGACTGGCCGGTCTCTTCGGCCGTGGCGACGATCCTGCTTCTGATCCTGGTGTTGCCGATCGTCTACTTCCAGAACGCCCAGGCCAAAGCCGACAGCGAGGGGAGGTAGGACATGGGCAACTGGTCACGCTTCAACATCGCCTCGATCGTGCTCGGTTTCGGCTTTCTCTACCTGCCGATCGTGCTTCTGGTGATCTTCTCCTTCAACGAATCGAAGCTCGTCACCGTCTGGGCGGGCTTTTCGACCAAATGGTACACGCAGCTCTGGCATAACCAGGCGCTGCTCGATGCCGCCTGGGTGACGATCCGCGTCGCGCTGATCTCGGCGACCTTCGCCACCGTGCTCGGTACGCTCGCGGCTTTGGCGCTCGTCCGCTACACGCGCTTCCGTGGCCGCATGCTGTTTTCCGGCATGGTCTATGCACCGCTCGTCATGCCCGAGGTGATCACCGGCCTGTCGCTGCTGTTGTTGTTCGTTGCCATCGGTCTCGACCGCGGCTTCTGGACGATCACGCTGGCGCACATCACCTTCACCATGTGCTTCGTTGCCGTGGTGGTGCAGTCGCGCTTGCTCAGCTTCGACCGGTCGATCGAAGAGGCAGCCCTCGATCTCGGCGCCACGCCGGTCACGACCTTCTTCTCGATCACCCTTCCGGTCATCGCGCCCGCGGTGTTTTCCGGCTGGGTCCTCGCCTTCACGCTGTCGCTGGACGATCTGGTGATCTCGAGTTTCACCACGGGACCGGGCGCCACCACGCTGCCGATGAAGATCTACAGCCAGGTGCGGCTGGGCGTGACGCCGGAAATCAACGCGATCTGCACCATCCTCATCGGTGTCGTCGCCATCGGGGTGGTCGTTGCCTCGATCGTCACCAAGCAGCGCGAGGCGCAGCGCGAACGGGACGAGCGGGCGGCCTTCGCCCAGTCCTGAACGGTGCGAATTCGAGACTAGCGTGACGCGGCTTGTCCGCCACGAACCGACGGCTGGTGTCCCTGACGCCGGCCGTTTTCAGTTGGGTTCGCCAAGAACCGACAGGGGTGATATCACTGCATTCGGCCAGGAACCGCCGACGAAGAAACGCAGCCTTTGCCCGGCATTCAATGTGTCGGTGTAGGTGCCTGCGAGCGCCAGGCTGCCGCTGCGGTAGGGAATGACGCCGTTGACCGAGAGATTGCCGGTCTGGCCGGCAAAGAGCGCTCGGTTCAGCCGCGCCGACCCTTCCCCGAAGCTGGCTTCGATATCCGCCGTCTGGAAGGCGAAGTTGCCGTCGCTCGCCTGCGCCAGCGAAAAGAATTCGCCGGCCCGGACAAGGTTCGCAAAGGCATTTGCGTCGAAGCCGGTGAGGTTGCCGTTGGCGAGCGAAAGCCTGATGCGGCCGGAAGCCTCGGCCACCTGCGCGCGCCAGAACGGGTGCTCCGTCGTAAGGTCCAGATTGACATTGCCCCGGCCGGTCGGAACCGGGCCGGTGAAACCGAAGTCAGCAAGGGCGGCGGCAAGGTCGGCATTCTTCAGCACCAGTTCCAGACGGCCACCGCCGGCCAGCCCCTCTTCCGAAGCGGCGAGCCGCCCGCTGAGCCGGCCATTGGCATAGGTGCTGTCGGCGACGTCGATGGAGGCGCGCCCGTGATCGATGATGACGCCGGCGGCGAGATCTTCGAGCCGTAGCGGGCCTGCCAGCGCCTCCTGCGCCGACAGCCGCACATCGGCACGCCAGCTGCGCGCGAACGCGTCGCCGAGTTGTTGTGTGAGTTCGTCCGGCTCCAGCGGGTCGATGAATGGCTGCAGCCCATTGAGATCGATGCGGTCGAAGGCGAGCGTGCCTTCGACGCGGTGGGTATCGTCGATCGGCGTGGAGATGTCGAGGATGCCGCTCGCGTTGGCGCCGCCGAGCGTCAGCTGAAGCTCGTCGAGCTTCAGCGAGGCCTTACCGCTGGTGACGTTGGCGCTGAGGCTGAAGCCGCTGTCCGGCAATGCGCCCGCCGCCTTGCCTTTGTACCAGGCGGCAAGGGCCTGCAGCGAGGCCGTCGAAACCTGCAGCCGTCCCGCGGCAGTCGGTGTAGGGGAGAGATTGCCGTTGCCTTCGAACGAGAGACTGAGCGCCGCCGAGGATAGCGACGTCTTGAGCGCCGCATCGTGGCCGGTCAGCAGCATCAGCGGTTCGTTGCATTCGAGCGTCCAGGCCACCGTCTGTCCGCCAAGGCTTCCCGAAAGCCGGGCGCTGAGCTGCTTGGTGAACGAAGGCCAGGAGACGGTTCCGGATATGCCGGAAAATTCCCGGGTCTGGTTGGTGACGAGGTCGATGATCTGCAGGCGGCCATTTTCGACGGTGACATCGCCGAACGGCGTATCCTTCTCGGCAGCCTGTGTGTCCGGGGTACTCAGCCAGTGCGGCCGCTGCCAGTTGAGTGTGCCGTCCGTGTGCCGCTCGAGCGTGACGACGGGCTCGATCAGCCGGATATCGTCCAGCGCCGGTGTGCCGTCGATCGCTGAAAACAGGCTGAACGTCGCGGTAATGCTGCCGATATGCGCGAGCTTGCGGGACGATCCATCCGTAGTTTCGATCGTCGCCGAGCGGAGCGTCAAAGTCGGTTCCGGCCAGAAGCTGATCTCGGGATTGCCCGATATCCGGCTCTTTCCGCCGGACCAGGCGTCCAGCATATGCTCCACGGTCGGACGCACGTTCGTCGTCGAAATCACCAGAGGCAGGACGGCGTTGTAGCCGGCTGCAAGCCCGACGCCGATCGCGGCCGGCCACAGGAAATGGCGGCGCCGCAGCTGCGACAACAGGCGTACGTCGCGCATCATATGCAGAAATTTACGTCTCATGTCCGCCTGGTCGCCGTCGCTTGGGTCACGTGAGCTTGGATAGGCCTTCGGTCCTCAGAAATCAAATGCGACGGACAGGCAACAGACAGGTAAATGTCGTCCACGCGATGACGAGGCGCTTTCCGGTGCTGTTTATTTTGCGATGCAGCATGGTATAGAGGGCATGGAGCAGGAGTGGAGGAAAGCATGCACGCAGAGCAGCCGTTGTGGGTTCCAGGTCCGGAAATCCTTGCGCATAGCCCCATGGCCGAATTCATCGCCTGGAGCAGCAAACGCTTCGGCAGAACCTTTGCGGATTACGATGCCTTCCACGCCTGGTCGGTGGCCGAGCGCGGCGACTTCTGGACCGCGGTTTGGGAGCACTGCGGCGTCATCGGAGAACGCGGCGCAACAGCCCTCGTCAACGGCGACCGCATGCTCGACGCCCGCTTCTTCCCCGACGCGAAGCTGAACTTTGCCGAGAACCTTCTTCGCGAAACCGGCGACGGCGACGCGCTCGTCTTCCGCGGTGAAGACAAGGTCGAGTATCGCCTGTCGTGGGACGAGCTTCGCGCGCTCGTGTCGCGCCTGCAGCAGGCGCTGAAGGCTCAGGGTATCGGCCCCGGCGATCGCGTTGCGGCGATGATGCCGAACATGCCCGAAACCATCGCCTTGATGCTGGCGACCGCCTCGATCGGCGCGATCTGGTCGTCCTGTTCTCCCGATTTCGGCGAGCAGGGCGTCCTCGATCGTTTCGGCCAGATCACGCCGAAGCTGTTCATTGCCTGCGACGGCTATTGGTACAACGGCAAGGGCCAGGACGTCGATGTGAAGGTTCGCGCGGTCTCCAAGGCCCTTGGCGTGCCGGCGCTGATCGTTCCCTATGCCGGCGACAGCGCCGCGCTGGCGGCCTCGATCGAGGGTGGCGCAACCCTTGCCGATTTCATCGCGCCGTTTGCGGCAACAACCCTGACCTTCGAACGCTTGCCCTTCAGCCATCCGCTCTACGTGCTGTTTTCCTCGGGCACGACGGGCGTTCCCAAATGCATCGTGCATTCGGCCGGTGGCACCCTGCTGCAGCATCTGAAGGAGCATCGTTTCCACTGCGGCCTTCGCCGCGGCGAAAAGCTCTTCTATTTCACCACCTGCGGCTGGATGATGTGGAACTGGCTGGTTTCCGGATTGGCCGTCGGCGCGACCCTCTGCCTGTTCGACGGCTCGCCCTTCTATCCCGACGGCAACGTGCTCTTCGACTATGCCGCAGCCGAGACGTTCGCGGTGTTCGGCACCTCGGCGAAATACATCGACGCCGTGCGCAAGGGCGGCTTCGTACCGGCCAACACGCATGATCTTTCCACCCTTCGGCTGTTGACCTCGACCGGTTCGCCGCTGTCGCCGGAAGGCTTCTCCTTCGTCTACGAAGGCATCAAGTCTGACGTTCAGCTTGCGTCGATCTCGGGCGGGACCGACATTGTTTCCTGCTTCGTCCTCGGCAACCCGCTGAAGCCCGTCTGGCGCGGCGAGATCCAGGGGCCGGGTCTTGGCTTGGCGATCGACGTCTGGAACGACGAGGGGCAATCGGTGCGCGGTGAGAAGGGGGAACTCGTTTGCACCAAGGCATTCCCGTCGATGCCGGTGATGTTCTGGAACGATCCCGAGGGCGCCAAGTATCGCGCCGCCTATTTCGAGCGCTTTGACAATGTCTGGTGCCATGGCGACTTCGCCGAATGGACCGAACACGGCGGTATCATCATCCACGGCCGGTCGGACGCGACGCTTAATCCCGGTGGGGTGCGCATCGGCACGGCAGAGATCTACAATCAGGTCGAGCAGATGGAGGAGGTCGCAGAGGCGCTCTGCATTGGTCAGGACTGGGAAGACGACGTGCGCGTCGTTCTCTTCGTTCGTCTCGCCGCCGGCGTCGCCCTGACCGACGACCTGACGAAGGCGATCAAGAACCGCATCCGCGTCGGCGCCTCGCCGCGCCACGTGCCGGCAAAGGTGATCGCGGTCGCCGATATCCCGCGCACGAAGTCCGGCAAGATCGTCGAACTCGCGGTCCGCGATGTCGTGCACGGCCGTCCGGTGAAGAACAAGGAGGCGCTCGCCAACCCCGAGGCGCTTGATCTTTACGCCGGACTGGATGCCCTTAAAAATTGAGGGCGCGTTAACGGATTCGCGTGATTGGAATTAACCAAGGCTTCAGACTTGCTGAAAAATCCCTAAAATTGCGGATCCGGCGGGTAAGGTCTTGTTAAGGATTGGGGGCGCATGGTCATGCCAACTTGAGGCCGATCGATGTTGGATCGGCGTTCGGCAGAGATGCCGTCGCGGACATGACGTCGTTACTTCTCGAGCGATTGTTGGTTTAGCATTCAACTATCGAGGTGGCCTCCCAGCCACCTTTTTTTTATGCGTTTCTCGTCCGCCAGGCCTTGCTGAACGGGGCTCAGGAGCGGCGTTCGAGCGATCGCGACACGAGGATGACCGGGATCATGCCGGCGACGACGATGATCATCGCGGCGACCGAAGCGTCTTCGACCTTGGCCCGAGACGCGTCTTCGTAGACGAGCGTGGCGAGCGTGTTGAAGTTGAAGGGTCTGAGCATGATCGTTGCCGAAAGCTCCTTCATTGTCTCGATGAAGACGAGGAGAGCGGCGGTCAGTACCGCCGGCCGCATCATCGGC
This sequence comes from Ensifer sp. ENS08, assembly GCF_014852195.1. Lineage (NCBI taxonomy): Bacteria > Pseudomonadati > Pseudomonadota > Alphaproteobacteria > Hyphomicrobiales > Rhizobiaceae > Ensifer > Ensifer sp. ENS08. The sequence continues at coordinate 470,688 of NZ_JACVBF010000001.1, read as the reverse complement.
AAAAGCACGGTGCGCAAAGTCTGGCCGCCGGTCCGGCCGAGCGCGCGCGCCGCCATGTCGAGATGCGGCGAAAGCTTCTGGAAACCCGCTTCGAGCGAGCCCTCGGCCATGGTGAGGAAGCGCACGCTGCAGGCGTAGATGATCGCAAAGCCGGTGCCGGTCATCATCAACCCGGTGGAGATACCGAACGTATTGCGCATGCCGGCATCGATAATGTTGTCGAGAGCGGCCAGCGGGAAGAGCACGCCGATCGCAAGAACAGTGCCGGGCACGCCATAGCCGAAGGAGGCGAGTCGCCCGGCGATGTCGCTCACCCGAGAATGCCCCGTGCGCGCCGCATAGGCGAGCACGAAACCGAGCAGAACGGTCACCGTTGCGGTCGCACCTGAGACGAGGATGCTATGAAAGAGCGCGTTGAGCAGCCGCGGCTCGATGAACTGGTCGATGCGCTTGAGCGCATAATTGCCGAGGATCAGCACGGGTACGGCAAAGCCTGAAACCACGGGCAGCAGGCAGGCGACCATGGCGGCCCACTTCTTCCAGCCGGACAGTATGAGCCGGGCAGCATCGTGGACGGCGGACGTCGTCTTCTGGCTGGAGAAGCGCTGGCGTCGCCGTGCGGCCCGCTCGATCATCATCAGGCCGATGACGAAGACCAGCATGATGCAGGCGATCTGCGCGGCGCCCGCGAGGCTGCCGCGGTTCAGCCAGGTGTCGAAGATCGAGAAGGTCAGCGTCTGCACGCCAAGGAATTCGACCGCGCCGATGTCGTTCAGCGTTTCCATCGCCACCAGCGTCAGGCCGATCATGATGGCCGGGCGGGCCATCGGGATCTGGATGCGGAAGAACACCTTCAGCGGCCCGGCGCCGAGCGTGCGGGCGACGTCGGCGGCCGCGCGTCCCTGCATCAGGAACATCGAACGGCAGGCGAGGTAGATATAGGGATAGAGAACCGAGCTCAGCACGAGCACGGCGCCGCCGAGCGAGCGGATATCTGGAAACCAGTAGTCACGGCTCGTCTTGAAGCCGAAGATCGCGCGGATCAGTCCCTGCACCGGCCCAGTAAAGGTGAAAAGCTCGCCGAACGCATAGGCAGCGAGATAGGCGGGGATTGCAAGCGGCAACACCAGTGCTGCCGACAGGAAGCGCCGCAGCGGAAACTCGCAGCTTGCGACAAGCCAGGCCGTGAGGATGCCGACGAAGGCGGTCACGGCACCCGTCAGCGAGATCAAGAGCAGCGTGCGCCCGGTGGCGCGCGGAATGACGTTCTGCATCAGATGCGGCCAGTCGCCGCCGCCGCCCGAGATCGCCAGCCAGGCGATCGCGATGATCGGCATCAGCACGATGACCGATGTCAATCCGGCCCATGTCGCCAGCAGGGGATGCGAAAGACCGGTTCCGGCACGCGCATGGCGGCGCTTGATGCTCTGAGATGTGGACTGCAATCGATCGATTCCGCGGCATGACGGCAAGAAATGGCCAATGGCGGCCAGCAAACTGGCCACCACAAGTCAACATTTCCTTATAGCATCCGGCCTCAGTTCGCCAAGACGCGTTGTGACGGGAAGGAAATTTCCACCAGCGTTCCCTCGTTGGGCGCCGAGGTGATCGAGAAGTGGGCGCGGTTCGCCTCCGCCATCGCCTTGGTGAGCGGCAGCCCGAGCCCGGTGCCGTCGCCACGCTTGCGCGCGCCTGTCGTCACCTGCCGGAACGGTTTCATCGCCTGGTCCAGTTCGCCGCGGGTCATGCCGACGCCGGTGTCGCGAATCCTCAGCATGACGCTACCGTTCGCCTCGTAGGAGGTCGACACCACGATCTGGCCGCCCGACGGCGTGAAACGGATGGCGTTCGCCAGAATGTTGAGCGCGATCTGCTTGATCGACCGGCCGTCGGCCACGACGTTCGGCACGGCTGCCGAAAGCGAGGTGCGGATGATGACGCGCTGGCTGTTGGCCTGCGGCTGGACGAGCGACACGGCTTCCGAGACCGCGTCGTTGATCTCGACGGCGCCGAAATCGAGTTCCATTTCGCCTGCTTCGATCTTCGAGATGTCGAGCAGATCGTTGACGATATCGAGCACGTGGCGGCCCGACCGGCCGATGTCGCCGGCATATTCGATGTAGCGCGGGTGACCGACCGGGCCGAAATGCTCGCTCGCCATCATGTCGGAAAAGCCGATGATCGCGTTGAGCGGCGTGCGGATCTCGTGGCTGACGCGGGCGAGGAACTCGGTCTTGTGGGCATTGGCCGTTTCCGCGGCGCGCTTGGCGTTCCGGAGTTCCTCTTCCGTGCGTTTCCACTGGGTGATGTCGCGGATCACGGCGCAAAAGCCATTGGAGGCCGAAAGCCGGCCGATGGTCATGAACAGCGGAATGAAGCCGCCATTCGCTTCCCGCCCGATCACCTCGCGTCCGTCGTTCAGCACACTCGCGACGCCGTGGCCGGAAAGCCCGTGCAGGTAGTCGATCACTGCCTTCTGGCTTTCGTGAGCGAAGAGCGCGGCGAAAGGTTTGCCGCGGATCTCGCCCTCGTCATAGTTGAAGAGCGCGCTTGCCGAGCGGTTCATCGAGCGGATGTCGCCGTCATGCCCGAGAATCACGACGCCATCTGTCGCGGTTTCGAGGATGGACTTGAGTTCGTCGATTTCCGTCTTCAGACGGTCGACGTCGTCATCGGAGATGGCATCGTCTGCTTTGGTCGACGGCGCGTTCGCGGCTGCCGGCGTCAGCGCCAGCATCAGCGCGCTCCGGCCGTCCCAGCGGATCGTGTGCAGCCGTGCGATGACCGGCCGCATCTGACCGTCCCTGCGGATCAGCATCATCGTGCCGTCGGGTTCCTGGTCGGTCGCCTCTTCGCCATTGGCAAAGAGTGCGTCAAGGCCGCCTTCCCGGACAAAGTCGTCGAGGTCGCCATAGGCGGTGAGCCGCAGGAATTCCGGATTGGCGTGCAGCAGCTCTTCCCCGCGATGCACGAGCATACCGATTGGCAGGCTGTCGAGGATCTCACCGCTAAGGCCGATATCTGCCGCTTGCTGCTCGAGATGCACGTTCGCCTGTTCGTCCTCGGCTGCGCCGTCGTCGGTCTCTTCTCCGGTTTCTTCCGCGCCAGCCTGTTCTTCTGCCGGGAGCGTCGAGGAAGAGATGGCTTCGTGCGCGTCTACCGGGAAGGGTGTGCTTGCATCGGCCGCTGCGTCGCTTTCCTCTGCCGGTGCGGTTTCCGCCGGCCTGCCAAAATGCTCGCCCAATTGCCGCGCGATCTCGCGGAACGCCGCCTGTTCGCCCCGCGTCAGCGCGGTCGCCGCGCGATGTTTCTCGAGCTCGACGATCTTGTCGGAGACGGGGGGCTCAGCGTTGTCGACGAGCTGTAGGGCAGGGCGCTCTCCCTGGAAGAGATCGTCAGTTGCGGCGACCTGTTCGTCCGCGGTAACTTCGGCTGCATGGTCCGGCTCTGCCTCTGCCTCCTCGCTGGAGGTGAGGGTCTGGTCTTGGGGCGCATCACGATCCTGCGCAGCTGCGTCAGGCTCGGCCTCCGTTTCGGAGGACCTCTGCCCGACGACCTGCTCGTTGTCGGCGGACCGCTCCTCGATCTCAGGGCCGACCGCTGGAATATGCGCGTGGTCTTCCGACGGCGTCGCTTCCGCGGCAGCTTCTGCCGTCATGTCCGTTGCGGCGCCGAGCGTCAGGCCGTTGGCGTGTTCGTCGTCGACGGCATCGGCAAGGCGCACGATACCGAAACCGCGAAAGCCGTCGAATTCGCGTGCGCGCGAGTAGGTGGGCAGGGCCGCCAGGTCGACCGGAACCTTGAGGCTGGTGCCCTGCACGGGCCAGAAAATCGTCTTGCCCGACCAGGTGTCGCGGCGTTGCAGCAGAGCGCCGATCTTCTGATCAGGATCGAGGCCGTAGCGTGCTGCCACGTGGTTAAAGGTGGCGCCGATCACATCGGCGGCGCGCGGGCCGACGGCGGTGGCGAATTCCTCGGAAATCTCGCTGAAGCGGCCTTCGGCGTCGATCTTCCAGACGAAGCGGACGGCACGGCCGCCGGGCACGAAGGCGAAGTCGGCCTGTTCCGTTTCAGCGGTGCCGGCATCGGTCGCCTCTACCGTCTCATCCTCGCGAGCGACCTCTTCCGTCACGGGGATTTCCGCGGCAACCGGCGTATCGTTCGCGGTCACGTCGGTCGCGACCGCAAGCGCTGGCTCGCGTTCATCTTCCGCTGGCTCCACGCCCTGCGCCGAAGTTTCCGCATCTGCAGCGGCAACCGCCTGTGGGTCCTCCGGCAGAACGACTTGGCCTGCAGCGACTTGGACGTCTGCGTCCTCAAGGTCGCCATCGTCCTGTGGCGCGGCAACCGCTTCGACAGGTTCCGCCTGTTCGAATGCGTCGGCCAGGGCAGCGTCTTCGGCTGGTGCAGCGCTTTCGACCAGCGCTTCGGCCGGTTCGACGGTATCCTTTGCCTCCGGGGCCGGTGTCTCGACGGTCGGTTCCAGCTCTTCGGCCAGCGGCAAGATCGGCAACACTTGCGCCGCCGGGGTCTCTTCGTCCGGATCGAGCGTGCCGAGAATGGTCTCGACAGCAAAGAGCAGATGCAGCGACGGTTCGTCGGCGATCTTGCCGACCGCGGCCGGCAGGTGCCCCTTCCGCGTTGCGACCGGGCGCTTGATCAGCCAGTCGTGGTCTCGGCCGACCGTATCGACGAGCTGCTTGCGTGTCTCGTCCGACATGCCGAGATCGATGAAGCCCGGCGAGTGTGCGATGATGCCGCCGTTGCCATCGAGAACGGCCATGTGGGTGTCCGGGCCGTCGAGGCCGGCGATCATGCGCGCAGCACGATCCTCAAGCGACAGCGGCGTGCCCGAATGCGGTGCAGTAAAGAGCACCGCGTCCTCGTCCGGGCGCACGCGGATCATCTCCACGCTCACATTGAGCGGTGTGCCGCGGAAACCCGAGAACTTCCGGATCGAAAGCTGGCGCCGGTCGCCGGCGCGCACGAGCTGCGCTCCCGCGGCCTTGAGCTGACGCAGCGACAGCTCGCCCTGGTCCGGTCCCGCATCGATGAAATCATAGATCGACCCGGCGCCGAAAAAGGCCGCGCCCTGGTCGTTGGCCCAGAGAATGCGCGCAAAGTCCCGCGAAAACAGGATCGCCGCGTCGCCGCGGGCAAAATGCTCCCGCACCCGCGCATGCACGGCGATATCAATGAAGGGATACTGTCTCGCGGGCATAAAGGGGGCCTATTGACGGATCGCTTGCGGGTTAACACTCTATTAATACCCGGCAGGCCCGCAAGGGTCCAGCGAGGGCCGGAGCTTCGTCACGGCTTTCAGCGCGAAAGGTTAATTCTCCGGATTTTGTGCACTGCACAATTTTATTGCATTGCACAAGCAAGTAGTTTATATAATGCGCATCAATCAACGGCGCCTCTGAAGAGGGCCAGACACCAAGGAGCGCTTTCATGGCTACCAAGAAGACCGACGACGTATTTTCCCTCTCCTCTTTCGACCCGGCGAAGTTCACCGACAGCTTCCGCGACTTCGCGGAAAAGGGTGCCGTCCAGTCGAAGGAAGCCTATGCCAAGATGAAGACCGCTGCCGAAGAGGCGACGAAGACCGTTGAAGCAACGCTCGAAAGCGCCCAGACCGGCTCCGTCGAACTCGGCCTCAAGGCCATCGACGCGCTGCGCACCAATGCCGAAAACTCGCTGTCTCACATGGAAGCGCTGCTCGGCGTGAAGTCGCTGTCGGAATTCGTCGAACTGCAGACGAGCTTTGTCCGCAAGCAGGCCGAACTCGCCGTCGAGCAGGCGAAGTCGATGCAGGAAGCCACCAAGAAGGTTGCCGAAAACGTCACCAAGCCGGGCAAGGACGCCGCTGAAAAGGCGATGTCGTCCTTCAAGAAGGTCTAAAGTCAACCGACCGCGCCGGCTGAACGATGGCGACAGACTGCTGTCGCCGAATTCTGCCATCTGCGCCCAAAACCAAGAATCCGGATGGCTTGCCATCCGGATTTTTTCCAGGATAATCTCAAGTTAAGGCTTGCAAAGCGACGGAAGTCTCCGTATGTGAGCCGCCAAGCGACTGATGTCGCTTTATGTGCGGTTGTAGCTCAGTTGGTTAGAGCGCAGGTTTGTGGCACCTGAGGTCGTAGGTTCGATTCCCACCAACCGTACCATTTCTTCTCTAAACGATCGGTATCGCGATTTGCGGGGCGCCTTGCTTCGTCAGAACAGCTTGGCCAAGGCTCTGAGCGCCACCACGTCCTGTACGCCATTCTGATAAAGTTCGATCAGCCGGGCGGCGAGCGCCGTTGCCTCTGCCGACTGGCGCGACAGCTCTCGCTCTCTTAGTGTTTCCTTGAAGACATCGTCGATCTTGGTGAGTTCACCCGGCAGGATCGGCCGGCCCGGTATGGACACAAGCATCCTTTCACACTCCTTTGTCGAAACGGGAGCGCGAGCCGATTGCGACCGGCGTGCTCGCAGCCATCGCCTTGAGCAAGCAGCTCAATTCCCTGTGAAGGCAACGTCGGGATACCGCGCCAGGTTCCTGTCGCGGCAATACCCAATTCGGGCTAGCGCTTGGGCGCGGGTCGGATCCGGTTCGAATGGACATAGGGCTCATCCGCCGGTAAAATTTCGCCAAGAGGATTCCCAGTAAGGCGTCGCAATCCATGGCCAAAGAATCCATCACACGGCGGCTTGCCGCCATCCTGGCTGCTGATGTCGTTGGCTATAGCCGGCTGATGGAGCGAGACGAGAAAACCACCTATACGCAACTCATGGCGCGCTGGAGCGAAGTGCTGGAACCGCTCGTCGAAACCCACCAGGGCCGGGTGTTCAAGCGAACGGGCGACGGCGTGCTGATCGAGTTTTCCAGCGCGGTCAACGCGGTCGAATGTGCGGCTGCCTTGCAACGGGCGATGATCTCCGCCAATGCGGACGTGCCCCACGATCAGCAAATCGTGCTGCGCGTCGGCATCAACATGGGCGACATCATGGTCGCCGACAGCGACCTCTACGGCGACGGCGTCAATGTCGCAGCCCGGATCGAGGCGCTTGCGAGGCCCGGCGGCGTGGCGATTTCGGACGGGGTGCACGAATATGTGCACGGCCGCATTGATCTCATTTTCGTCGACAGCGGCCATCACGAGGTCAAGAACATCGAGCGGCCGGTGCATATCTGGAGCTGGTCGCCGGACGAGTATGCCGACGCGCCCCTCAAGGTCGCCGCCGAGGTGCCACCGCAGCTTCCGAGCCGGCCGTCGATCGCCGTGCTGCCGTTCGACAATATGTCCGGCGATCCGGAGCAGGGCTATTTCGCCGACGGCATTACCGAGGACATCATCACCGATCTCTCGAAGGTCTCCGGCCTCTTCGTCATCGCCCGCAATTCCTCCTTCGCCTATAAGGGCAAGTCGGCGGATATCCGCCAGGTGAGCCGCGACCTCGGCGTTCGCTATGTGCTGGAAGGCAGCGTGCGCCGCGCCGCCAACCGCATTCGCATCAACGCTCAGATGATCGACGGCACCACCGGGGGCCATCTCTGGGCCGAGCGCTACGATCGCGGCATCGAGGATATTTTCGAGGTTCAGGACGAGGTGACGCGCACCATCGTGACGGCGCTCAAGGTGAAGCTGACGGCCGGCGAAACGGAGCGGCGCGAGGGGCGCGGCAAGGTCGACCCGGAGGCCTACGATCTGCTCGTGCGGTCGCGTCAGGCGATCCTGCGGTTCGACGCGGTATCGTCTGCGGAGGCGCGCAGCATGCTCGAACGTGCGATCGCCATCGACCCGGCGCTTGCCGCGGCCTATGCGTCGCTCGCGATCATTGCCATGACCGACTACATCAACCGGTGGAACGGTGGCACCGTCGACAATATCGAGCGCGCTCTCAAGCTTGCACAGAAGGCCGTCGAGACCGACGAGCACGAGCCCCACGGCCACCACGCGCTCGCGATTGCGCTCTGCTGGAAGCGCCGCTTCGACGAGGCCGAGCGGGCCGCCCAACGCACGATCGAGCTCGACCCGAACTCCGCCGGCGGTCACACGCAGCTCGGCACGATCAGGGATTTCCTGGGCCAGTTCGAGGAGGCCTTGCCCTTCTATACCCGCGCCCACCGGCTCGATCCGCAGTTCGACCTGGCGCTGCATTTCCTCGGCCGGACCCTGCTCAATCTCGGCCGTTTCGACGAAGCCGAGATTGCCTTCAAGCGGCGCCTGGCCTTGGCACCGCGTTCGGACATGACGCGCTTCTATCTCGCCTGTCTTTATGGCCGCACCGGACGCCATGAGGAGGCGCGGCGCTACTGGCACGAGGTCTTCGAGGTCAATCCGGACTTTTCCATCGACCACTTCAAGCGGGCGATGCCTTACCAGGATCCGGCCGTCATTCCGCGGCTGATTGACGGCCTGCGGGAGGCCGGGATTTCGCTATAGGTGCGGCGCCGACGTCAGGCGCTTGAGCGCTTCATATGAAGATCTGGTGCTCCGCGGTCACCAGTTCCTGCAGGAAGGCGACGACGGTGCGAACGCGCACGAGATCGCGCGCGCTTTCGTGATAGGTGGTCCAGTAGGCACGGCGGATGGTCGTTTCCGGCAGGATACGTTTTAGTTCCGGCGCATGGCGGGCAATGTAATTGTGCAGAATGCCGATGCCGGCGCTGGAACGCACCGCTTCCGTCTGGCCGGTGGCGCTGGAGATCTCGAACGACGCGTCCCAGCTGCGCATGATTTCGGCGGAGAAGTTCAGCGACGGCGTGAAGATCAGGTCCTCGACGTAACCGATGCGGCGGTGCTCCCGGAGATCGTCGATCGTCTGCGGCGTGCCGTGCTTTTCGAGATAGTCCGCCGAGGCGTAGAGGCCGAGCGTATAGTCGGTGAGCTTCGAGGAAACGAGGCGCCCCTGTTCCGGACGTTCGATGGTGATCGCGATATCGGCCTCGCGCTGCGACAGCGAGAAAGACCGAGGGACCGGCACGAGCTGCAGTTTCAATTCCGGATAGCGCGCCGTCAGCCGGCCGAGCCGGGGCGCGAGGAAAGAAACACCGAAACCGTCGGGTGCACCGATGCGCACCGTGCCGGCGATCGCCGTGTCGATCCGGCCGATCTGCGATTGCGCCGCCAGCATTTCCGTTTCCATGCGCTCGGCTGCCGCAAGGAAGATTTCGCCCTCGGCGGTCAGTTCGCAACCGTTCGGCCGACGAACGAGCAACCGTGTCTTCATCGCCTCTTCCAGCGCAGTCACCCGACGGCTGAGGGTGGCATGATTGACGCCGAGCCGCTTGGATGCGGCCAGGATCTGTCCGGTCCGCGCGACGGCTAGAAACATTCTGACATCGTCCCAATTCATAGTGCGACAATCCTATACAAAACCGTTGGACTTCAATTTTTGCACAACGGTTGCTGAATATCGGAAATTGATTTGTTGAAATCGTAGTGCGATCATGCCGCCACAATCAAGATCTGGAGGAACCATTCATGTACGAACTCGGTCATTTCATCGATGGCAAGCGCGTCGCCGGCAAGAGCGGCCGCGTCAGCAACATCTTCAACCCGGCAACCGGCGAAGTGCAGGGCACCGTGGCGCTGGCAAGCGACGCGGAACTTTCGGCAGCCGTCGAAAGCGCGAAGGCAGCGCAGCCGAAGTGGGCGGCCACCAACCCGCAGCGCCGCGCCCGCGTCTTCATGAAGTTCGTCGAACTTCTGAACGCCAACATGAACGAGCTCGCCGAGATCCTGTCGCGCGAGCATGGCAAGACGATCGAAGACGCCAAGGGTGACCTCATCCGTGGCCTCGAAGTCTGCGAATTCGTCATCGGCATTCCGCATCTGCAGAAGAGCGAGTTCACCGAAGGTGCCGGTCCCGGCATCGACATGTACTCGATCCGCCAGGCCGTCGGCATCGGCGCCGGCATCACCCCGTTCAACTTCCCGGCCATGATCCCGATGTGGATGTTCGCCCCGGCCATCGCCTGCGGCAACGCTTTCATCCTGAAGCCGTCCGAGCGTGATCCGTCCGTTCCGATCCGCCTTGCCGAACTGATGATCGAAGCCGGCCTGCCGGCAGGCATCCTCAACGTCGTCAACGGCGACAAGGGTGCTGTCGACGCGATCCTGACGCATCCGGATATCGCTGCCGTTTCCTTCGTCGGCTCGACCCCGATCGCTCGCTACGTCTATGGCACCGCGGCGATGAACGGCAAGCGCGCCCAGTGCTTCGGTGGCGCCAAGAACCACATGATCATCATGCCCGACGCCGATCTCGACCAGGCCGCGAACGCCCTGATGGGCGCCGGCTACGGCTCGGCCGGCGAGCGCTGCATGGCGATCTCGGTTGCCGTCCCGGTCGGTGAAGAGACCGCCAACCGCCTGATCAGCAAGCTGACCCCGATGGTCGAAAGCCTGCGCATCGGCCCCTACACCGACGAGAAGGCCGATATGGGCCCTGTCGTCACCAAGGAAGCCGAACAGCGCATCCGCAGCCTGATCGACAGCGGTGTCGAGCAAGGCGCCAAGCTCGTCGTCGACGGCCGCGATTTCAAGCTGCAGGGCTATGAGCAGGGCCACTTCATCGGCGGCTGCCTGTTCGACAACGTCACGCCGGACATGGACATCTACAAGACGGAAATCTTCGGACCGGTTCTCTCGGTCGTCCGCGCCAAGACCTACGAGGAAGCCCTCGACCTGCCGATGAAGCACGAGTATGGCAACGGCGTCGCGATCTACACCCGCGACGGTGATGCGGCCCGCGACTTCGCCTCGCGCATCAACATCGGCATGGTCGGCGTCAACGTTCCGATCCCGGTTCCGCTCGCCTACCACTCCTTCGGCGGCTGGAAGTCCTCGTCCTTCGGCGATCTCAACCAGCACGGCCCGGACTCGATCAAGTTCTGGACCCGCACCAAGACCATTACCGAGCGCTGGCCTTCGGGCATCAAGGACGGTGCCGAGTTCGTCATGCCGACGATGAAGTAACAACGGGATAAAGATCCTCCCGCCTCGGGGCCTCCTTCGGGAGGCCCTTTTTTGTTGCATTCGGCGATACGGCACAACTAACTTGCGAACCGTGGGCATGGGTCGTGAATTGACCGCTGCTCCAACGGCAGTCTGGCGGGCGGGGGCGCACCAGACGATTTGTGTTTGATCATGTGCTCCGGAGCGCATTGCGGCGCGTCCGCTGCACAAAGGATGGACGGAGGGGCCCATCATGGTCGTGGCTGAAGCGACGTCGTTTCAAGCAGCGCCGACACGCGATGTGTCGATCGATTTTCACCGTTTCTCTTTCATGGGGAGCGGCAAGGAATATTTCGGCATCTGGATCGTCAACGTGTTTTTGACGATCGTCACGCTTGGCATTTATTCCGCCTGGGCAAAAGTCCGGCGCAACCGATACTTCTACGGAAACACGGTTCTGCTCGGCCGTACCTTCGAGTACCATGCCAAGGGCAAGCAGATCCTGATCGGGCGAGTGATCGTTTTCGGCTATCTGATCCTCTACAATCTTCTGCTGACATTCGTTCCGATCGTCGGCATCGCGCTATTGTTGCTTTCGCTCTTCTTCGTTCCCTGGCTGGCCGCACGCGGGCTGCGCTTCAGCGCACGGGTGACGAGCTACCGCAACGTCCGCTTCGACTTCGTCGGCACGATGGGCGGTGCCTTCAAGGCGTTCATTCTGGGCGGGTTCCTTTCCATTATCACCTTGGGCCTACTGACGCCGCTCGCAAGCCGATGGGTTGGGCGCTACGTCGGATCGAACCTGCGCTTTGGCGGCAGGGCCTTTGAGACCAATCCGCCGTTCGGCCCGCTCTATCGCGGCATGTTCCTGGGTGTGGGGCTTGCGCTGGTTCTTGGCGTTGTTGTCTTCGCGATCTTGATGGGAACGCTTCGCGCATCGCCAAGTTTGCTCCAATCGCTGAACGATCCGAGGTGGGGATGGGTAGGCTTGGGCGCAGGATATGTGGCGTCCATGTCTTTCTACGCAGTCATCGCGTTGTTCTACAGTGCAGCCGTGCGCAACGCCGTTTGGGGGGCGACGGTTTTTGACGGAAAACATCGGTTCCTCAGCGGTCTTTCTCGGGGCCGCTACACGTGGATCGCCATATCGAACTTCGTCGTCACCATCCTGACGCTGGGCCTGCTGCGACCTTGGGCGGCCGTCCGCATGGCCCGTTACAAATGGACCCTGACGGGCGTAACCGTCTTTGGCGCCGTCGGAACGCTGATGAGCGAAATCGAAGCGGAAGCGTCGGCGGTTGGAGCGGAATTCATGGATTTCGAAGGGTTCGATTTTGGCTTCTAGCAGCATCGAGATCGCGCGTGGCGAATGGCATCCGGCCGGTTCCAGCCGGTCGGTGCCCTCGCGGCTGTTGGAAGAGGGGGGCAGCCTTAGGGCCGTAGACGATGCGAGCACCGAACTTGCCCGTGGCACCTTGGCAAGTGTCGATATTTCCGACCGCGTCGGAGCGATACCGCGTCGCGTCGAATTTGCAGACGGTTCGTTGTTCGAAACGCCGGACAACGAGGCAGTCGATCGTTTTCTGAAGCTGAATGGCAGGGTCAACCACATCCACGAATGGGAGCGCTTTCGTCCACGTCTCATCGCCGTCGTCGCAGCCACCGTGCTGTGCGGCGTTGCCATCTATCGCTATGCGGTTCCTGCGCTCGTCGAGGTTGCCGTCCTCGTGACCCCGCCGATCGTGCCGGAGATGATGTCGAGGGGCACGATGGAGACGATGGATCGGACACTGTTCGACAAGACGCAGCTGGCGATTGAGCGGCAGGAAAGGATCCGCGACGGCTTCAAGGCAATCGCCGCCCGATCAGACCGCGGCGAGGCCGGTTACACGCTCAATTTCCGCAAGGGCGGTGTGGTCGGACCAAATGCGTTTGCGCTTCCGGATGGCACGCTGGTCGTCACCGACGAGCTCATCGAACTTGCTGGGGACGATACCGAAATGATCGTTGGCGTGCTGGCGCACGAGATCGGCCATGTCGAGCTCGAACATAGTCTGCGGCAGATCTACCGTGCTGCCGGCGTTGCCGGCCTCATCATGATGATCGGCGGCGATATCGGTTCGGGCGTGGACGACGTCCTGGTGCAGGGCGCTGGTCTCTTGTCGCTTTCCTATTCGCGCGGCGCGGAAACTGCTGCCGACCGACACTCGGTCGAACTGATGCAGAAGGCAGGGCGAGATCCGACGGCGGCCGCGCGCTTCTTCGACCTGCTTGAAAAGAAGCTAGACGATCACGGCGACACCAGCATTCTCTCAACGCATCCAGGGACGCCTGAGCGGCGCAAGGCGATCCTCGACTACGCCGCGGAGTTGCGCGCCAAGGCGCAATGAGCCTCCTTGAGTTTCGCTTGTTGAAACGAAAACAGCGGGCCGATGGCCCGCTGTTCGCATTCAAGCAATTGCCTTGTTGATCAGTCCTGCGGACCGTCGTTGTAGCCGACCTTGTCGACCAGTTCCGAAGCCTTCTTGCGGTTTGCGGCGATGTCGGCGAGCGGCAGTTCGTCCGGCTTGATCGTGCCGAAGGACTTCACGACGTCAGACGGCTCGGCGCCCGGCAGAACCGGATATTCGAACACTTGCTCGGCGTAGATCTTCTGGGCTTCGCCCTCCGACAGGAATTCCATCAGCTTCAGCGCGTTGTCCTTGTTCGGGGAATTCTTGGCGAGTGCCATGCCCGAAATGTTGACGTGCGTGCCGCGGTCCTTGGCGTTCGGGAAGAGTACCTTGATCGCCGCTGCCCAATCCTTCTGTTCCGGCTCCTTCTCGTTGGTCATCATCAGACCGACATAGTAGGTGTTGCCGAGTGCCAGGTCGCATTCGCCGGCGAGGATCGCCTTGGCCTGGTCGCGGTCGCCGCCGTCAGGCTTCTTGGCGAGGTTGTTCTTGAGGCCGGTCAGCCATTTCTCGGTCTCGGCTTCGCCATGGTGGGCGATCATCGAGGCGAAGAGGCCGATGTTATAGGAGTGCTGGCCGTCGCGGGTGCAGATCTTGCCTTTCCACTTGGGGTCGGCAAGCTCTTCATAGGTGATGTCGTCCTGGGCGACGCGCTCCTTGGATGCGTAGACGACGCGGCCGCGGGTGGTGAGGCCGAACCAGTTGCCCTCAGGGTCGCGGAAATGCGCCGGGATATCCTTGTTGATCGTCTCGTTGACGACAGGCTGGGTTACGCCTGCATCCTTGGCTTCGGTCAGGCGGCTGATGTCGACGGTCAGGATCACGTCGGCCGGCGAGTTGGCGCCTTCGGCCTGGATGCGCTCGACGAGGCCCTTGTCGAGGAAGAGCACATTGGTGGTGATGCCGGTTTCCTTGGTGAAGGCGTCGAGCAGCGGCTTGATCAGGTCGGGCTGCCGGTACGAGTAGATATTGACTTCACCATCGGCCCAGGCGGCGCTCGTTGCCAGCAGGGTTGCCGTCAGGGACAGAACGCCCATCGCTGCTCTTGAAACGGACATCGCTTCCTCCATTTTCTTGTTTGAGCTAAGTTAACAAAATTCCTCATCTTTCTGACCGGAGCGCTGAAAACAGTCAATCAGGAAACCGTAAACGCTCAACAAGAAGTGACTTTTCTGGCTTTTTGGAATTGTTCCAAACTACGATCCGTCCTATATGATGAGTTCGTGAACCTCTCGATGCCGGAGTGAATGATGCGTCTGACGAAGCAAACGAACTACGCGGTTCGCATGTTGATGTACTGCGCCGCCAACGGGGAAAAGCTCAGCCGCATTCCCGAAATCGCCAGGGCTTATGGTGTTTCCGAGTTGTTTCTCTTCAAGATCTTGCAGCCGTTGACCAAGGCTGGCCTCGTTGAAACGGTGCGTGGCCGTAACGGCGGCGTGCGCCTGCCGAAGCCCGCTTCGGCGATCACGCTGTTCGACGTCGTCAAGGTGACGGAAGACAGTTTCGCGATGGCCGAATGCTTCGAGGCGGGCGAGATCGAATGCCCGCTCGTCGACAGTTGCGGCCTGAACTCGGCGCTCCGCAAGGCGCTGAACGCCTTCTTCGAAGTGCTGCAGGGCTACACGATTGACGACCTGGTCAAGGCGCGCCCGCAGATCAACTTCCTGCTCGGCCTGGAAGAAACCAAGCGTCCGCAGACCTCGGCGGCCTGATATCTCCGAGCAACGCCCGCGCAAATGGTGCGGCATGACCTGGCGGCTGAAGTGCCGCCGGGTATTACTCTTGCGGTAGATATTCCCGCAATATGAAGTCGATCGCAGTGGGGTCGATTTCAGCCTTGTCGATGCGGAAATCGGCGCCGTAATCCTCCAGATTCTGAAAATAGGCATCGGCGAGCGATGCTGAGATTACCCCGATCGGGCCGATATAGCCCTGATGCCGGAGGGCCGGGACCGTCTCGCGGAAATCGAGCTGCGGCCGCAGACGGTTGTCGAGCAGGATCATCGATACGGGTTTGCCCGAGCGCAGGAATGCAAGCGCATCATCGATCGTCTGGCAGTAGTGCAGCTCGATGTCGATGCTGCTCACCTTGCGGATGAGCGCGCGCAGGATCAGGTTTTCTGCCGGGTCGTCGTCAACGAGCAGGATGTGTGCTTTTCGCGTCATGACCGAATACCCTTGCTGATGGCGGGCGTCCCGTTCGTTGGGCGTGGCGGTGCGAAACGCGGCCACGCATCGGCTGCTACTGGATGATCTGCTCTCGGATTGCCTTCGCCACCATCTGGGTGCGATTGACGACGTCGAGTTTCTTCAGGATCGTTGCGGTGTGTGAGTTCACCGTGTGCTCCGACACCGAAACGATGAGCGCAATCTCGCTTGCCGTCTTGCCATGCGAGATCCACTTGAGGATTTCGGTTTCGCGCGGCGTCAGTCCCATCCCGGCCTTGTTGGCAAGCGCGATGCGATAGAAATAGTCGAAGGCGGCGATCGCGTCATAGGCGAGCGCCACATGCTCGGCCCGGCCGATATCCTCCCCGTCTCCGAGAAAGAGCACGGCGTAGCGCGCGCCGGTGGAGGCTGCGTGCACCGGCGCGCTGACGAGCAGTTCGAAACCGAGCTGCACCAGCAGGTTCTGGCTGGCGTCGCAGCCGGGGTCGTCCGCCCGCCATACCGACGAGATCGCCGAGCGGTGCAGCGTCTTGTAAAACACGGAGTCGCCAAAGCGATGGCGCTTGTCGTATTCCTCCGCGAGCCCGGAGGGCAGGTCGTGCAATACTAGGCGGGTGGACAGCATGCAGGCGTCGTTCTCGTTGCCGAGCTGCAGAATGCCGAAATGGCTGAAGCCGTAGCGCAATGCCATGGTATGAAAAATGCGGAAGAAATCGACGCGGTTGAGCGCCTTCTCCAGCTCGTCGCGAAGGTCGTATCGCCTGTGATTTTCCAGCAAAGCCGCCACGGACTGGCTATCCCCTTATCGTCGTGCGGCAGTTTATCCCGCGAGCCGCAGCGATCAATCGGCAAAGTGCGTTGCCGGTATTGCCGACAGGCAGGGTCATGCCCGTCCCTCGGCAAGCCCACCGAGCGACTGAAAGCTGTAAAAGGTTGCTGCCGGTCCCTCCCAAGGACGTCTGGGCACGTCGAATATCTCCCCCGAGTTTTGTATACATTTTATTGCACAATCCCGGTCGGGATTTCTACCATAGTATCTTGGGATTGACGAAAACCTGTCGAGGCCGAATCGCGTGTTCGTGCGGCCAATGATCACGGCATTCTCCGTAGGGGTATTCACTCCGGAACCAAGGTGGCTTCCCCGGTGTGGCATCGCGCCGCCCAAGGGGCTGGCGGGGGAGGTTGCAGACCCTGTGGAAGCGGCCGGAACGTCGTGGATTTTAGGTGCCGCGGTGTACTGTTTTGTCAGGCGATTCTAAAACAGTGGACGAATATCCCGGCTCTACCTGCGGACGAATTTTTCGCATAGACAAATTTCTGCGGCGACTTATTGCAATGCGACGCCAAATGTCGTTCCATCCGGCCTTGACCGGGGGCAACGGCATTCCGCGTCAGGAAAACACGAGAACAAAAACAAATCTGGGAAGCAAAGCTCATGAAAAAGCTCACTACTCTGTTTGCAGCGACGGCGCTTGCCACGCTGATGGCCGGCTCCGCCTGGTCGAAGACGTTCGTTTATTGCTCGGAAGGTTCGCCAGAGGGTTTTGACCCGGGCCTGTACACCGCCGGCACGACCTTCGACGCGGCTGCGCACACGGTTTACAACCGCCTGCTCGAGTTCAAGAAGGGCACGACCGAAGTTGAGCCGGGCCTCGCCGAAAGCTGGACGATCTCCGACGACGGCCTGGTCTACACCTTCAAGCTGCGTCCGGGCGTCAAGTTCCAGACCACCGAATTCTTCACGCCGTCGCGTGATTTCACTGCCGACGACGTGGTGTTCTCCTACGAGCGCCAGCTGAAGGCTGACAATCCGTGGAACAAGTACATTGCTGGCGCTTCGTGGGAATACGCAGCCGGCATGGGCTTCCCGGAAGTCATCAAGTCGGTTGAGAAGGTCGACGACCTGACCGTCAAGTTCACCCTGACGCGCAAGGAAGCGCCGTTCCTCGCCAACATCGCGATGCCGTTTGCCTCGATCCTGTCGAAGGAATATGCCGACAAGCTGCAGGCTGACGGCAAGATGGAGCAGATGAACCAGATGCCGCTCGGCACCGGTCCGTTCGCTTTTGTCGCCTACCAGCAGGATGCCGTCATCCGCTACAAGGCAAACCCGGACTATTGGGGTGGCAAGCAGAAGATCGACGACCTCGTCTTCGCGATCACGTCTGACGCTTCGGTTCGCTTCCAGAAGCTCCAGGCTGGCGAATGCCACCTGATGCCGTTCCCGAATGCTGCCGACGTTTCGAAGATGAAGGCAGACCCGAACCTGAAGGTCATGGAACAGGCCGGCCTCAACGTCTCCTACCTCGCCTACAACACGACCCAGGCTCCGTTTGACAAGCCGGAAGTCCGCAAGGCGCTGAACAAGGCGATCAACAAGCAGGCGATCGTCGATGCCGTCTTCCAGGGTGCTGCCCAGCCGGCCGTCAACCCGATCCCGCCGACGATGTGGTCGTACAACGACAAGATCGAAGACGACACCTACGAGCCCGAAGTCGCCAAGAAGATGCTTGAAGACGCAGGCGTCAAGGACCTGTCGATGAAGCTCTGGGCAATGCCGGTTTCGCGTCCGTACATGCTGAACGCCCGTCGCGCAGCTGAACTGATGCAGTCGGACTTCGCCAAGATCGGCGTCAAGGTCGAGATCGTCTCCTACGAATGGGCCGAATACCTCGACAAGTCCAAGGCCAAGGATCGTGACGGTGCCGTCATCCTCGGCTGGACCGGCGACAACGGCGACCCGGACAACTTCCTCGACACGCTTCTCGGCTGCAACGCTGTCGGCGGCAACAACCGTGCACAGTGGTGCAACCAGGAATTCGACGCTCTCGTGAAGAAGGCGAAGGAAACCTCTGACCCCGCAGAGCGCACCAAGCTCTACGAAGAGGCGCAGGTCGTCTTCAAGCGCGAAGCGCCGTGGGCGACGATCGACCACTCGCTCTCGGTCGTGCCGATGCGCAAGAACGTCGAGGGCTTCGTTCAGAGCCCACTTGGTGATTTTGCCTTCGACGGCGTGGACATCACCGAGTAATTTAGTTAACTGATCCTTAAGGGGGCGTTTGCCAAGGGCAAGCGCCCCTCTTTGCATCCACTATAGCGACCCTGAGTTCCGGCTGGAGCGCAAAAGGTCGCTGTGGCATTTCGACTTGCTGTATGCTTGGCCGTTAAGTGGGAAAGCATGCGGTGGTGCCAGCGGCGGGATACAATGCCGCGGCAACATGGCGCGGGGTTTAACATGTTCCGATTTCTCTTGGGGCGATTGGCTGTCCTGATACCGACCTTCGTCGGCGTCTCCATCATCGCCTTCTCCTTCATCCGCCTGCTTCCGGGCGATCCGGTTGCGCTGCTTTCGGGCGAGCGCGTCATGTCGCCGGAGCGACATGCGGAAATTTCACACGCACTCGGCTTCGACCGGCCGATCGTGGTGCAATACCTCGATTATCTCTGGGGCGTGCTCCAGGGTGATTTCGGCACCTCGATCGTTACCAAGAAGCCGGTCATCGATCAGTTCTTCGAACTGTTCCCGGCAACCGTCGAGCTTTCGCTCTGCGCGATCCTGTTTGCGGTCATTCTCGGCATTCCGGCCGGCGTGATTGCTGCGATCAAGCGCGGCTCGGCCGTCGACCAGGCGATGATGGGGACGGCACTCGTCGGCTTCTCCATGCCGATCTTCTGGTGGGGCCTGCTGCTCATCATGCTCGTTTCCGGCATGCTGCAGTGGACGCCGGTCTCCGGCCGCATCTCGCTGATGTACTTCTTCCCGCCGGTAACCGGATTCATGCTGATCGACTCGCTCCTGTCCGGTCAGGCCGGCGCGTTCAAGTCGGCCGTCAGCCACCTGATCCTGCCGACGATCGTGCTTGGAACCATTCCGCTTGCGGTCATCGCTCGCCAGACGCGCTCGGCGATGCTTGAAGTTCTCTCCGAAGACTACGTGCGCACGGCACGGGCCAAGGGCCTTTCGACCTTCCGGGTCGTCGGCGTCCATGCGCTGCGCAATGCGATGATCCCGGTGGTCACCACCATCGGCCTGCAGGTGGGCGTCATGCTCGCCGGTGCGATCCTGACGGAAACGATCTTCTCCTGGCCGGGCATCGGCAAGTGGATGGTGGATTCGGTGTCGCGTCGCGACTACGCCGTCATCCAGGGCGGCCTGCTCGTCATCGCCGCGGTGATCATGCTGGTCAACCTCATCGTCGACCTGCTCTACGGTCTCATTAATCCGCGCATCCGGCACTAAGGAGGGCGTCATGTCTCAAGCTGCTGCAACAAGCACCGTTTCGACCGATCCGTCCCGCCGGGCGCGATTGGCCGAGTTCTGGTATTACTTCTCCGAGAACCGCGGCGCCGTGATCGGTCTCGTGTTCTTCGTGTTCCTCGTTCTGCTCGCGGTCTTCGCACCGTGGGTCGCACCGCACGATCCGGTGGCACAGTACCGCGATGCGGTGTTGGTACCGCCGGTATGGCAGGAGGGCGGCCGCGCCGGCTTCCTGCTCGGCACCGACGCCGTCGGCCGCGACATGCTGTCCCGCCTGATCTACGGCACGCGCTTCTCGCTGTTCGTCGGTGTCATCGTCACGACCCTGTCGCTCGTCGGCGGTATCGCGCTTGGCGTCATCGCCGGCTACTTCCGTGGTTGGGTCGATACCGTCATCATGCGCGTGATGGACATCATCCTCGCCTTCCCGTCGCTGCTGCTCGCCCTCGTGCTGGTCGCCGTCCTCGGCCCGGGCCTCGTCAACGCCATGATCGCCATCGCGCTCGTCTTCCAGCCGCACTTCGTGCGCCTGACGCGTGCTGCCGTCATGAGCGAAAAGACCCGTGACTATGTCGTCGCCGCCAAGGTGGCCGGCGCCGGTCATGGCCGTCTGATGTTCAAGACGATCCTGCCGAACTGCATGGCGCCGCTGATCGTCCAGGCGACGCTCTCCTTCTCGAGCGCGATCCTTGACGCTGCGGCCCTCGGCTTCCTCGGCATGGGCGCACAGCCTCCGACACCGGAATGGGGCACGATGCTCGCCGAAGCCCGCGAGTTCATCAGCAGCCACTGGTGGGTGGTGACCCTTCCGGGTATCGCGATCCTGATCACGGTGCTGGCGATCAACCTTATGGGTGACGGCCTGCGCGATGCGCTCGATCCCAAGCTGAAGAGGTCCTGATCATGGCGCTTCTCGAAATCGAAAACCTGGTCGTCGAATTCCAGACGGCCTCCGGTCCCTTCCGCGCCGTCAACGGCGTGTCGATGAAGGTCCATGAAGGCGAAGTGCTTGCGATCGTTGGCGAGTCCGGCTCGGGCAAGTCCGTGTCGATGCTGGCCGCCATGGGGCTTCTGCCCTGGACGGCGAAAGTGACCGCCGACAAGCTCACTTTCAACGGCCGCGACCTGCTCGGCATGTCGGCAAACGAACGGCGCAAGATCGTCGGCAAGGATATTGCCATGATCTTCCAGGAGCCGATCGCCAGCCTCAACCCGTGCTTCACCGTTGGCTTCCAGATCGAGGAAGTGCTGCGCATCCACATGGGCCTCGACAAGGCCGGTCGCCGCAAGCGCGCAATCGAACTGTTCGAGGCGGTCGGCATTCCCGATCCGGCCGAGCGGCTCGGCCACTATCCGCACCAGATGTCGGGCGGCCAGTGCCAGCGCGTGATGATCGCGATCGCGATCGCCTGCAACCCGAAGCTCCTGATCGCCGACGAGCCGACCACCGCGCTCGACGTGACGATCCAGAAGCAGATCCTGGACCTCCTGATGAGGCTGCAGGCCGAGCACAAGATGGGCCTGATCATGATCACGCACAACATGGGCGTGGTCGCCGAGACTGCCGACCGGGTGGTCGTGCAGTACAAGGGCCGCAAGATGGAAGAGGCCGACGTGCTGACGCTCTTCGAAAACCCGAAGAGCAACTACACGCGCGCACTTCTGGCGGCGCTGCCTGACAACGCGACCGGCGATCGTCTGCCGACGATTTCCGAACTCTTCGTCGACGAAGGAGCGGCCCAATGAGCGTGATCCTCGAAGCGCGCAATCTGGTGCGCGACTACCATATCCCCGGCGGCCTCATCAAAAAGGCAAAGACGGTTCATGCGCTGAAAGGCGTGAGCTTTTCCGTCGAACAGGGCAAGACGCTGGCGATCGTTGGCGAAAGCGGCTGCGGCAAGTCCACGCTGGGCCGCATCCTCACCCTGATCGACCCGGCGACCTCCGGCGAACTCCTGATCGAGGGCAAGAAGATCGATATCTCCAAAGGTGACATGACGCCGGAGATGCGCCGCAAGGTGCAGATCGTCTTCCAGAACCCCTATGGCTCGCTCAACCCGCGCCAGAAGATCGGCGACATCCTGATGGAACCGCTGGTCATCAACACCGACACGCCGGCCGACGAGCGTCGCGACCGGGCGATGACGATGCTGAAGAAGGTCGGCCTCACCGAGCTGCACTTCAACCGCTATCCGCACATGTTTTCGGGCGGCCAGCGCCAGCGTATCGCCATTGCGCGCGCGTTGATGCTGAACCCGAAGCTGCTGGTGCTCGACGAGCCGGTGTCGGCGCTCGACCTGTCGGTCCAGGCACAGGTGCTGAACCTGCTCGCCGACCTTCAGGACGAACTGAAGCTCACCTACGTCTTCATCAGCCACGACCTCTCTGTCGTGCGCTATATCGCTGATGATGTCATGGTGATGTATTTCGGCGAAGCGGTCGAATACGGCAGCCGCGACGAGGTCTTTGCCGACCCGAAGCACAGCTACACCAAGACGCTGTTTGCAGCGACGCCGCGTGCGGATGTCGAGAGCATCAAGGCGCGCCTTGCCAAGAAGAAGCAGGCGGCCTGATCCGCCGCTGCTGATTTTTGCTGAAGAAACAAGAGAAGCCGGGCAGCCAATGCCCGGCTTCTTTGACTTGGGGGCTTGATGGTGTAGAGGTGTCGCGCCGCCTTCACTTCTCGCCTCTTGGCGGCGGGCAGCCGCTTTTTGGCCGGACCGATCGTTCGGCCCAACCTCAGGAACACGTTCATGGAAATCAAGCGTTTCGAAACCGGCCCCCGTATGAGCCAGGCCGTGGTCTACAACAACACCGTCTACCTCGCCGGCCAGGTCGGCAACGCCGGTGACGATGTCGTGACGCAGACCAAGCAGGCGCTTGCCGAAGTCGACCGTCTTCTGGCGCTCGCCGGCACCGACAAGACCCGCATCCTCTCGGCCACCATCTGGCTCGCCGACATGGCAGACTTCCCGAAGATGAACTCGGTCTGGGACGCCTGGGCACCGCAGGGCCACACCCCGGCTCGCGCCACCGGCGAAGCCAAGCTCGCGACCCCGGAATACCTCGTCGAAGTCATCGTCGTCGCCGCTGCCGCCTAAGGCCTGCGCTACGGGATTTCCCGTCTTCTTATTCCTGCGCCGCCGGACTGCCGTCCGGCGGCGTTTTTCGTTCCCATTTCAGTTCCCTTGCGCGGAACCAAACGGCGCACCGGCACGTTAAGTGTCCAATCCGAAGAAGCAGGCCAAAACCGGCCGCCACGATTGGGAGGACTGTCTATGCTTTACTGGCTGCCCCGTGTCTGTGTCCTTCTCCTGGCGGGCGTCATGATCGGTTTCGGTCTTCTTCCCTACACCGCCGCAGGTGTCGCCCATACCTTGCTCGTCATCATCCTTGGGCTTGGCCTATTGTCGCTGACCCTGCATGTCTTCCCGCCGGAACACCATTGACCGTGCAAGATCATTCACGCGATGTGCCGCAAGCCGGGCCGGAGCAAAAGGCAGGGCGGCCTGATCTGTTGACCGGAAACGCGAACGAACCGCGCGCGGCCCTGACTGAAGGACGGCGAGGCATGATCGCGAATACGCTGCGTCGGGCGGGTGCCGCCCAGCAGCGCAAGCGTGCGCGGTGGATCGTCGAGGAAGAGGCTGCTGTGGCGACGGCGGCGCCATCGACAGCCCCGCGGCGCGACGGCATCGATCTGATGGTCGCCTGGAGTATTATCGGCCTCTTCGCCATTGCCGCATGCGCGGGCATCTACGCCATGGAAACGATCCTCCTGCCGATCACGCTCGCAATCGTCGTCGGCGTCGTGCTCGGCCGGACGGCCGACGGACTGGCGCGTTATGGCCTGCCGCCGATTTTCGGAGGGTTGCTGCTGGCGATCATTTTCGTCACCGGCCTCTCGTGGCTCGTCAATGCCCTCCTGGGTCCGTTGACGGCGCTCGCCTCGGAGGCGCCGAAGCTTGCCGAAAGCGTGGTGGCGCGGGTGATGCCGTTCATTGACCGGTTCGAGTGGCTGCGTCTGGCCGTCGCGCGCAGCGTCGGCAACGATGCGATTGCCGATACCGTCATGAAGAATGCCGGCCCGATGCTTGCCGCCACCGCCGCCGGGCTGACACCCGCTTTGGTGCAGACACTGATCTTTCTCGCAGCACTCGGCCTGTTTCTGCTCGGACGGTTGCAACTGCGCAAGGCGGTCATCCTTGCCTTTGCCAGCCGTGAGCGGCGGCTTAGCGCCATTCGCATCATGAACGGCATCGAGGATGCGTTGGCGCGATACTTCTCGATCGCCAGCGTCATCTATTTCTCGCTCGGCCTCGTTACGACGGTGATCGCTTTTGTCGGGGGTCTGGGCATGGCGCCGCTGTGGGGCCTGTTCGCTTTCGTCTCCAGCTTCATTCCCTATCTCGGCGTCACGGCGATGACGCTGAGCCTGCTGGTGGCGGGGCTGATGACGCACGAGGTGCTGTGGCTGGCATTGGCGCCGGCGGTGGCCTTCTTCGTCGTTCACCTTGCGATGGAAAACCTTGCCATTCCGGCCATCCTCGGCAACGAGCTTGAGGTGAACCCGTTCTTGATTTTCCTGGCGATCGTGTTCTGGACCTGGATGTGGGGGGCGGTCGGCGCCATGCTGGCGCTGCCGCTCTCTCTCATCGTCCTCGCCATCGTCGAGGAAATCAGCGACCAGCCGCCTGAACGTCAGCTGCCCGGATAAGGGGATGTGTTGCCCGGCCTAGCGCCGGGCAGAGCGTGCGTGCTCGTCGAAGAACAGCGCCTGGCTGATCAGTGCCTTCACCATGTCCGGATTGAACGGCTTGGTCACGAGAAAGGCTGGCTCCGGCCGCTTGCCGGTCAGCAGCCGCTCGGGGAAGGCGGTGATGAAGATCACCGGCACAGCGGCCTGCGTGAGGATCTCGTTGACGGCGTCGATGCCCGAGCTGCCATCGGCAAGCTGGATATCGGCCAGAACCATCTTCGGAGAGGTCTTGCGGTAGAGATCGAGCGCCTCGCCGTGGGTGCGGGCGATCCCGGTGACGCGGTGGCCGAGGCTGGTCACCATATCCTCGATATCGAGCGCGATCAGCGGCTCGTCCTCGATGATCAGGACGTCCGTTGCAACCTGGTGCGAAATGTCCTCCGAGGCGACTGTCAGCAGCTTCGAAAACTCGGCCTGGCTGAGGTCCATGACCTCGGCCGCATCGGCGATGGAGAAACCCTCGACCGATACGAGCAGAAACGCCTGGCGCGGCGCCGGCGCGATCAGCGAGAGATTGGCGGCCGCCTGTTTTTCCCATGCGAACGGTGAGGCATTTTCGCTGCGGTCGATCGAGATCTTTTCGAACTGCGAGCAGAACAGCTTGTAGAGTCTGATCCGGTCGTTCGAGGCTTCCGGAAAGAGGCTGATATCCTCGATCAGGGCTTCGAGAACGGCGGCCACATAGCCGTCGCCTGCGGCCTGCGAGCCTGTGACGGCCCGCGCGTAACGGCGCAGAAAGGGCAGGTGGGGCGCAATCCGGGTCGAAAGTGACATCAACGACTTCCTTACGTGCAATGCGATTCGTTTGATTTCTGAGGATAGGGGGTATGGGGCGGAATAGATGGATGTTTTGAACACGTTTTTCGGCTTAGAGCAAATGGGGGACGTGTTCGAAACGGTGTGCCGGCGATTTCGCAAGGGCAGCAAAAGCCGTGAAGGACTAAGCGGTGGTGGGACGCAGCATGGATGAAGAAACCGGAAAGCACGGCGGCGTAGGCCAACAGCGCGGAGGCACTGCCGAAACGCTCGAAATCGGCGGCTCGATCGGCACCAGCTTGAAGGCGCTCTATCGGTCGCTGGAGCAGGAGCCCGTTCCGGAACTCTTTCTCAATCTTCTTGAAAAACTCGATGAAGCGGAGGCTGCGGCCAAAGTCCCGTCGAAGGGTGGGGTTCCGCTTTGAGGGGGAAGAAACGGGCGGCTGCCCGTTTCTTTATGAGATGCGCCGATCAGCAGGCGGCTTCGTAGCGGCGGCCGTAGCGGTCGCGATAGATGCAGCGGCCCGGTTCGTTGGCGTTGCCGATGAGCGCGCCGGCGACGCCGCCGATGGCCGCGCCCACGGCCGCACCCCTGACATTGCCCGTCGCCGCACCGCCGACGATGGCACCGCCGGTTGCGCCGATCGCCGCGCCCTTTTCTGTCTGCGTGCATGCCGCGAGGGGGAGGATCAGGCTTGCTACGATAAGTATCTTCTTCATGACGCGTTCCTATCCGAGGGTTGCTTTGTTGAACTGAGAATCAATTTTCGGTGAAATCGATTTGCCCGCGACTGGTGACGAACAGAATGACGACAATGAGGCATAGCCCGTACCCGATGCCGCGCCGTCCTGATCGACTTTTGATGTTACCTTTCGGCGCTCGCAATGAGCGAGCCGCTTGTGGTGTGTCCTTGCCTCGCCAGTATATCCTCCGTCGCTCGGCCGCGGTCGCAGCGCTTGTTATCGTTGCGAAAACGAGACCGGGGCATTTTTGTTCCATTGTTGGGGTGGCCGACGGTCGATGGCCGTCCCGGTTGTGGGCCGTGGTCGCCCGCTGAACGCTGTGGGCGAATGACGCCTCCCGACCGTCTCTGGGCCGCTCAAACGCGCAGCTGACGCCAAGGTTCCAGGAAATATTTCGCGCCCGTTCGCGGAACCGCAGATCGCACATTTCCGTTTGCTGTTGGAGTTTGACGCAAGGGAGCATGCGAATGGAACACATTGCCGCCATCATGGTCCTGGTCGGCTGCATGCAGACGACAGAGGCCTGCCGCGAAGTGCCGGCGCCCACCGTGGCTTTCGAGACCGTAGACGAATGCCGCGAACTGCTTTCGCCTGCGATCGAGGCGACATCGACGAGCTTCAAGCACGCTTATGGCGCCTGCGCGGAAGTCGATCCGGCGCTGTTCGTAGAAGACGCGACCATCGAGTGGCAGGTGAAGGCGCCTGGCCGTCTGCAGGTCGAGGTCAAGGTCGATGACGGCAGCTATGCCGTTGCCGCGCGAAGCGAAAGCGGCGCCAAGGCTCGTAACTGATTTCACCGGTAGCTCTTGGGCAATTGCGCTAGGGCGACTGCATCAACCGAAAGGATCGGAAATGAACTGGGACATTGTTGAAGGCAAATGGCACGAGCTGAAGGGTAAGGTTCAGACGCAGTGGGGTAAGCTCACCAACGACGACCTCGATATCATCGATGGCCGCAGGGAAGAACTCGCCGGGCGGATCCAGGCGCGATACGGCGTTGCACGTGACGAGGCGGAGCGCCAGATCGACGACTGGATGTCGCGCCGCTAGGCGGTTCGTGGCAAGCAGTCAGTCTTGCTTCCCCGGAAGAACGACGCCAAGACAAAAGCCGCGCGACACCTGTCGAGCGGCTTTTGTTTGTCATGCGCATCGCGCTTATTTCTTCTTTGCCTTGGCCTCTCGCCTGCGAAGTTCTTCAAGCAGAGACTGAAGCTTGGCGCTCTGTTCTTCGCCGTCCGTGTACAGGTCGCGCATCGTCTTTCCGATGTGAAGATTTCTATCGGAGAGATGCGTCCGCTCCCGTCCGGCTTCGGTCGCCGTTTTCCAGATATGTGCTGTCGGCATCTTCATTTCGACCCTGCGTTCCATGGATGAAGAACGTCAGAGTATTGCGAAGGTTCCGGGCATTTCCGGTGCAAACCGTGCCGATTTGGGACTCTTTCGTCTTTCATCGTAAACAGAATATTAATGTCGAGTGACGCCACGGAATTCCGCGCGCCGATTTTGATCGAGAACTGGAACAAATTGAAAGCTATCGCGTTTGCATTGCAGTGATTTAGGCAAGGAGAATTGCTATGTTATACTACGCGCTTGTCTTCCTCGTTGTGGCAATCATAGCGGGTGTACTTGGGTTTGGGGGTATTGCCGGCACGTCCGCGGGCATCGCGCAGATCCTCTTCTTCCTTTTCCTGGTCTTTCTGGTGATTTCGCTCGTTGCCGGCCTGGTGCGCCGCGGCTGAGCGGCCTTATTTGAGTTTTTAGGCATAAACAGGAAACGGGCGGCGTCACAGCCGCCCTCGATGTGTTTGGTGGCCGAATCGTCTTGCTTGCCCTTGCTGGCCCGCTTGGCTATTGATGCCCCAATTGTCGTTTTCGCCCCGGGGTATCGAACATCATGAAATCGCTGGAACTGCTCGTCGAGCGGATCATCCTGTCCAGCCGCTGGCTTCTCGTCATCTTCTACCTTGGCCTGGTCGCGGCACTTGCCCTCTACGGCATCTCGTTCGCCTTCAAGCTGCTGAAGATCGCCAGCATGGTCTTCGTCTATGACGATGCGCAGATGATTCTGGCGATGCTCGGCCTAATCGATGCAGCGCTCGTGGCCAGCCTGATCGTGATGGTGATGATTTCCGGTTACGAGAACTTCGTCAGCCGCTTCGACGAAGGCGATGCGGAGGTCTCCTTCCTCGGCAAGCTCGATTCCGGCAGCCTGAAGATCAAGGTTGCGTCGTCGATCGTGGCCATTTCCTCGATCCACCTGCTGCAGATCTTCTTAAACGCGCAGCAATATTCGAGCGAGCAGTTGATGTGGGCGACGATCATACATCTGGCCTTTGTCGTCTCGGCCGTACTGCTCGGCTATCTCGAGCAAATCATGAATGCGCTGAAGAAGAAGTGATATTGGTGCCGCGGCTTCAGCAAAGCCGCGGTTTGTCTTGATCGAGCAACGGGGCAGCCTGAGATGAAGACTGACGTAGTGGTTCTGGGCGCCGGCATCGTCGGCATTTCCACCGCCATCCATCTCGCCCGCCGCGGCAAGTCGGTGGTGCTGCTCGATCGTCGTGGCCCCGGCGAGGAAACCTCCTACGGCAACGCCGGCCTGATCCAGCGCGAAGGCGTCTTTCCATACGGCTTCCCGCATGATTTCGGCGCGCTCTTCCGCTACGCGCTCAACAACACCATCGACGCCCATTACCATTTCCGCGCCCTTCCGGGCCTGGTGCCGTTCCTCGCCCGCTACTGGTGGCATTCCGGCTTTACCCAGCACCGGCGCATCGCCCAGCTCTATGCGCCGCTGATCGTGCATTCGATCACCGAACATCAGGATCTGATCGAGGCGTCCGGCGCCGGCGACCTCATCCGCAAGGACGGCTGGATGAAAGTGTTCCGCACCGAGAAGGAACGCGACGCCGCGTACAAGGAAGCGGAAAAGCTCTCGGCGGGCTTCGGCGTCAACCACCAGAAGCTTTCGACGAGCGAGCTGAAGACGCTGGAGCCGTCGATCAAGGCCGATCTCGTCGGCGGTCTGCGCTGGAGCGATCCCTGGTCGATCCGCGATCCGCACAGCCTCAACAAGGCCTATCTCGCCTACTTCCAGTCCCTGGGCGGACGGCTGATTTCCGGCGATGCGGCGACGACCGAACACGTACTCGAAGGTCCCGGTTGGCGCGTCGCCACCCCGGAAGGGCCGCTGGAAGCCCGCGAAGTCGTCGTGGCGCTCGGCCCCTGGGCCGATACGGTTACCCGCAAGCTCGGCTATCATTTCCCGCTGGCTGTGAAGCGTGGCTACCACATGCACTACGGCATGCAGGACGGCGCGCAGCTCAACAACTGGGTGCTCGATGCCGAAAAGGGCTACTTCCTGGCGCCGATGCTGCGCGGCATCCGTTTGACGACGGGTGCGGAATTTGCCTGGCGCGATGCGCCGAAGACGCCGGTGCAGCTGACGCGGGCCGAGCGGGTGGCGCGCGAATTCTTCCCGCTTGCCGAACGTCGCGACGAAGAACCCTGGATGGGTGCGCGTCCCTGCACGCCGGATATGATGCCGCTTATCGGCAAGGCGCCGCGTCACGAGGGCCTGTGGTTTGCCTTCGGCCATGCCCATCACGGCATGACGCTTGGGCCGGTCACCGGTCGGGCGCTGGCGGAAGCCATGACCGGCGAAAAGACGGTCATCGACATCGCGCCCTACCGGCCGGAGCGTTTCCTGGCCTGACACGGTCCGAAGCCATAGCATCACGAAGTAGGAAAAGGCCGGACGCTGCGTTTCCGGCCTTGTTCCTTGCCTGATCAGGCGTTGGTGCCGCCGTCGATGGTGAATTCGGCGCCCGTTACGCTGCGGCCGTCAGGCCCCGCCAGCCAGGCGACGACGCCTGCTACGTCGCTCGCCTCGTTGAAACGCGGGATCGCCATCAGTCCGCGCTGCGGGCCGGCATGTTCGCCGTTGGCCGGGTTCATGTCCGTGTCGGTCGAGCCAGGATGGACGATGTTGACGGTGATGCCCTTCGGCCCGAGATCGCGCGCCACCGCTTTGGTGAAGCCAATCAGCGCGCTCTTGCTCAGCACATAAAGGCTCATGCCCGGCCATGGGACGCGGGCGGCGAGGTTGCTGCCGATCGTGATGACGCGCCCGCCATCCGGCATGTGCGCCGAAGCGGCGCGCGTGGCGAGAAACACCGCCTTCACATTGACGTCGATCGTCCGGTCGAAATCCTCCTCAGTCACCTCGTGCAGCGTCCCGGCGTCGAAGATGCCGGCATTGTTGACGAGGATATCGATGCGACCGTGTTTTTCCGCGACCGTCTTGATGGCGGCTTCAACCGCGCCCGGATCGCGGTTGTCCGCCTGGATCGCCAGTGCGCTGCCGCCATCCCCCGTGATCTCCGCCACGAGCGCCTCGGCCTTTTCTTTCGACTGGCTGTAGGTCACCGCCACGGTTGCGCCGTCGTTTGCCAGGCGCCTTGCGATCGCTGCACCGATGCCGCGGCTGCCGCCCGTCACCAGGGCCACCTTGTCTTTCAAACTCGTCACTGGTTTCTCCAAATCTGTAGTGATCGATACATATAAGGGGAAACGACTTGCCATCCGCTGTCAAGCGATTTATGTATTGATCGATACAAAAAAGGATCAGCCGAGATGAGCCGCGGGCGGCCACGCAATTTTTCGAGGGACGAGGCGCTTGCAAGCGCCATGCAGCTTTTCTGGGACAAGGGCTATGACAATACCTCGCTGTCGGATCTGACTCGGGCCATGGGATTGAACCCGCCGAGCCTCTACGCTGCCTTCGGCAGCAAGGCGCAGCTCTTCATCGACGCCGTGGACCTTTACGGCCGCACCGACGGTGCCGGTATCTGGGATGAACTGGAGACGGTTCCGACCGCAAAGGCGGCGGTGCACGACCTGTTGAGACGCACGGCCGAGAATTTTACACAGCGTGGCGAGCCGAGAGGCTGCATGGTGGTTCTGTCGGCACCGCAGATGGCGGGTGGTGATGCGGAGGTCTGTGACGCACTGAAGCTGCGTCGGCTGGAGAAGCAGATGGCTCTGGAGCAGCGTTTCGAGCGCGCAGTCGAGGAAGGCGAACTGCCTGTGGGTGTCGACTGCGCCGCGATTGCCGCCTACGTCGCCTCGCTGCAGCACGGCATGTCGATCCAGGCGCGCGACGGCGCCACGCGGGAAACCCTGGTCGCGATCGCCGACTGCGCCGCAGCCGGCTGGGACGCGATGATTTCCGCAAACATCCGGCCGGACTGACGAACGACGTTTAACGGACACACCCGATCCGTCATTCGGCCTCATGATTTTTGTTCTGGTGAACGACGACGCGAGGGCCGGAGATCAAAAGCCTCCGGCCCACCGGTATGCGCGTGCTCCGTCCTGCTTACGGCGCCGGCTGCGTCATGTCGGGTGTCGCGCCAGGGGTCGAGTTCGGGCTAGCGCCCTGTGTTCCCTGCTGCGGCGTCGCTTCCGGGGCCGGCTGGGTCGTCGTTCCACCGGCGGGAGCCGTGCCCGTATCGGCCGGCGGTGTGGTCTGGCCCGTCGTTCCGGTTGCCGGCTGGTCGGTGGTCGCCGGCGGCGCTGCCGTGTTGGCGGTGTCGCGGCTCAGTTCGGCCGGCAGCCAGGCGATCAACGCCAGCACCAGGCCGGCGAGCAGGATGATGATGATTGGCCAGCTGCTGCGTCTGGGGGGCTCGACAGGTACGTCGCTGAGGTGCGTTTGCGCAGTGGGTTGGGGCAGCGGCTGCCCGGTCACGGGGTCGATGACCGGCTTTTCCTTGAACTCTTCGTGCTGGTTCATTGCGTTGATCCTTTCTTGATCTCCTCGTGGCCTCGGCCGGCTGCTCCTGAACCTTCCCGGGGCAGCGGTGGGCGCCGGATTTCATGCGCTCGCGAGACAGAGCGGCGGGGCGCGCTCGGATCGGCGCGCCGTAACCGTAAACGCGTGAAAATTTGCAATGTTCCGACCGCTACAACCCAAGGGACGTTCGATCGTCGTCGCCCGCTTTACAGCGGAGGTTTCCGCTGCATGATGGTAGCGCTCACGGGAGGGTAGAACGGCATGGCGGATCCGGTATTTCAAAATGGCACCTTTGTCGGTCGCGCCTGGCGAGCCGATGTCGGCGGCCCGTCGGTAGTTGTGATCCGTGACGGCGCGCTCGTCGACATCACCTCGAAGGCAGCGCCCACCATGCGCGACCTCCTCGAACACCCGGATCCCGTTGCGCACATCCGCTCCACCCAGGGCGAGCGGCTTGTCGCGCTCGAGGATTGCCTCGCACAGAAGGCGGATCCGTCCGCCCTGCATCTCCTTGCGCCCTGCGATCTTCAGGCGGTGAAGGCCTGTGGTGTCACCTTCGCGCGCTCGATGATCGAGCGCGTCATCGAGGAGCGGGCGGCGGGCGATGCGTCGCGCGCCGAAACGATCCGCGCCCGCGTCACAACCGTCATCGGCGACAGCCTGCGAAACCTGAAGCCCGGTTCGCCGGAGGCGGCCCGCGTCAAGGCAGCCCTCATCGAAGAGGGCATCTGGTCGCAGTATCTGGAGGTCGGCATCGGTCCGGATGCGGAGGTGTTCACCAAGGCGCAAGCGCTCTCGGCGGTCGGCCCGGGCGCCGATGTCGGCCTGCACCCGGCCTCACGCTGGAACAATCCGGAGCCGGAGATCGTGCTTGCGGTTTCCTCGAGCGGTCAGGTGAGGGGTGCCACCCTCGGCAACGACGTCAACCTGCGCGACATCGAGGGGCGCTCGGCGCTGCTTCTCGGCAAGGCCAAGGACAACAACGCCTCATGCGCCGTCGGTCCCTTTATCCGCCTCTTCGATGAAACCTACGGGATCGACGATGTCCGCAAGGCCGAACTGACGCTCCTGGTCGAAGGCGAGGACGGCTACCGCCTGACCGGCCGCAGTTCGATGGCCGAAATCAGCCGCGACCCGCTCGACCTCGTCGCTCAGACGATTGGCCCGCACCACCAGTATCCTGATGGCCTGATGCTGTTCATGGGCACCCTCTTTGCGCCCGTCGAAGACCGCGACGTGCCCGGCCAGGGCTTCACCCACAAGCTCGGCGACGTGGTGACGATCGCCAATGCCGAGCTCGGCCATCTCACCAATACGGTGAGGTTGTCGACGCAGTGCGCGCCATGGACCTTCGGATCCGCGGCTCTGATGCGCAATCTCGCGGGCAGGGGGCTGCTGTAGGGCAAACGTCTTCCCGTCTTCGCGACGGCGACTACGTCATGTCCCGCATGACCCAGAGCGACCGACCCGCATGCGCAATGTCAGGCACGGCCCGTAGGCGCGCATCATCCCGGAGCCGTATGGCCTCCACCGTATCCATGGAAAAAACCCGCCCATCCGTCTCGTTGGCGTTTGGGGTAATCCACCAGCGCCGACCCTCCTGGCAAAGTCCGGCTTCCGGATGTTCCTGGATGTACTCGATCGCATAGGCTGCATCCGCTTTTCTATCGGTATCGAGCATAAGTCTTCCTCCGCCTGATCGTTTCGGGAGAGGTGTGATCATGCGCTTGTTTGGCCGAAGCCGCCAATGTCGACCTTAGCCACCTGATGAATAGCGTGCGGCTTTCGACCGAGTGCGTACCGACACCTACTTGGGGAAAGTGATTCCCTTACTTAGGTCCTCCAGATCGTACCTGTCGTCATGCGGCGTTCCGTTGATGTCCCCAGTGATCCTCACGTCTGCGATGCCGTTGTTTGTATCAGCCGAGAATTTGAGGCTTGTGTCCTTTTTGACGCTGCGCCCGACGATAGGTTCCAACTTGTCGTCCACGCAGTAGCTGCCGGGCAATTCGTCTATCATCGTTAAATTGTTGCAGTCCTGCTTAAATTTCACGGTTGAGGTGATCGACATGACATTCTCCGTTAGAGAGTCCGGCTAGTCGCGGTTTAGTCGGCGGTCGCGATGCGCCATCGATTGGGTGATCGCATATGAGGTCGGCGACCGCTTTCCGGGCAGGTTCGCGTCTAGAATGAGCGTCTGCGCATCGCCAAAGCTAGTCGCGATTTCAATCAACTCTGTCGATGCCCGAATGCGCCACATTTGATAGGATGCACCTGCGATCGAATCGAAGCCGCAACCGACCGCTGCTTCGGCCTTCGGGCCTGTCACGATGAAGATTCGATGCGAATCCAGTCTGTAGCAATGACCGTCGAATGCGTAGCCGTAGGCCAAGACGATAGAGTAGTCGCCCGCCTTGAGGCCGCCACCATCCTTAAACAGTTGGACCCGAAGCTCGGTACTATGGCCTTCACCGATATCGAACCTGCCGTAGTCATCGTTTGCGTTGAGCTTGACGCCGTAGAGAACAAGCTCGTCCGCTTTGTATCTGCCAGTTGCCGGTGCCGGTACATGTTCGTAGTCCATCTCGTTCTCCCTCTGTTTCACCAAAGAATTTCGCGCCATCGCATGCAATCTTCAAACTGTTCGACATAGGCTCGACCACGTCCCCGATCGGCGGCCGTCAAAAAGGCTTCCGCTGCCGCTTCGAAGGTGACGTCGTCGGGTTCCAGAAACCGCCAGGAGCGAACGACGCTCTCGCCGACGATGTCTCGGGCCTCTTCTAGGGCAGCCTTGCTGGCAAAGTGCTTCAGCTCGTAGTCCGCTCTTGATGGGCGCAACGTCGCTTCGATGAGCTCTGGCGCCAGTTGCTGGCGCAGGTTGCCGAACTGACGCGGATCGAGGTCGGACAGTCCTCGCTCGAAAAGCAGGGTCTGGTACACCTCGACGAGGCAGTCGAAGAGCCCTCCGGCAAATGGCTTGGAATGATCGTGCACTTCATGACTGACGTCGCCCGCGCGCAGCGAATTGTTGAAGGTGCGGATCTGCCTTTCGTCGCTGAGCTCGGCGAAGCGATCGAGTTCGTTGTTGATCAAAAGGTTGCCGCCGGTGCGGCGCAGGATGCGATCCGCGGCTGTATCGAAATGCAGCAAGCCGAGCAGCGATGCGAAGTCGGCGACCGCTTCGTGATAGGCAAAAAACTCGCTGCCGGCGCCGTCGCCCTCAAGCAGGCCCAGTTCGCTGAGAAGGATCAGGTGGCCCATCTCATGGGCGACGGAATCGAAATTGAGCGAGAATCGCGACGTCACTCTCGCAGGTTCGCTTTCCCCGAATTCCACAAAGCCGAAGCCCGATTGTGCGTTGTCCCAGTCGGCAATGTGCGGAATGATCTCCAGCCGGCTCAGGGTCGGTTCGAAGAACCATCTGATTTCGCGCCCGACATAGCCCTCGAAAATATCCAGCACGCGCCGTGCGCAGGCAAAGCTGTGTGTCGCCAGAAAGGCAGGCGAGTCCGGCGTGATGTAATCGAAATGTCCGTCAGCGTCCGGTTCCACCGGCGGGCAGAGTGCGCCGGCATAGGGCGGCAGGATAGGGTAGGCATAGGGCCTCTTGGTTTCGAGCGGATCGGCGACATACATGCGCCGGTCGGACGGGCCGGCCGTAATTCCGCCTGCCGAAGGGGCGAGCCAGACCACCTCGGGTTTCTCGTAACCTGGAATGTATGGGGGTTGCGGAAAGACAAGAAAGCGCGTTCCGAGACGCGGTGAAGCGGCTCTGCCCGGGTCGGCGTCGGACGTGTGAGCGGCGGCATCCATGTTGGCCTCCCTCGCGGTTTCATTATCACCTGTGATTGTAAAATTCGATTAACTTGTTCGGACTAATCCGCTCGGAATATTTCATCGAGCAGCTCAGCGTATTGAAGATCGTATGCAAAAGCCTCGGTCATCTCGAACGCGTTGCTCTTGTCCGGGCCTTTGCGCCGAAGTTTAAAGGTGGAGATCGCCTTTAGTAGTTCGATTGCGTCAAGTTTCTTCTGTCTCGGTAATCCGATTGCGAGATGACGTCTTAATCGCTCAATATCAGGGTCGTTGTTATTATTCCTGACACTGTCGAGGATGGTGCTGTAGCTGCGCTCGGAATAATGAAGCGATCGTGCCGCCTGTTCGAGTGCAACGCGCAGTTCGTGTGTGATGATGCCCCTTCGTTCAGACTGTTTCAGTGTCAGTCTGATGTCAATGAGGGCTTCGGTGAGAGCTCTTGAACCCAGTTCGGGCGGCGCCATCGCCACAGCGACGTCGGCGTCGTCGGCAAGCCTCGTGCGCCGATACCAACGGTAGACGAAGCCATAGCCGATCATCCCTTCGTCGCTGAGTTCCGCCGCGCGGACGGCGCCCATGCTGGATGCGCCGCAGACATACACGCCCTTTGCCAAGGCCCAGAGGATCTCCTTGTGCCGGACCGCCGGCCGCTGCGCAAACTCGCCATCGATGATCGCGATCACCGCCGGGCGATGTTTCAGCACGGCGCGCACGACGTCCCCCTGCCCGGCGGGCGGAAGATAGGTCGCATCGAGCTGTGCTCGCGCCTCGGCGGCACTCAGCGTTGGTCCGAGGAAGACGATCGGTTCACTCCTCAATGCTCACCTCCAGGGGCGGGGCAACCACCCTGACCACATGCAGAGGGAGCGCTTCGTCCGAGAACAGGACCACGACGACGACCGCTTTGACACCAGCGGCGACCATCGCCTCGAGAATGGCCGGCAACGGGTTTTCGCCCCCGTGCGCAGGCTCGTTTTCGGGAAAGGGCAGACCGCCGCGCGACAGGGTTTCGAACCAGGCGATCAGTTCGCTTCGTTCCGGTGGGGCGTAGAAGCGGCCGATCACATCTTCCCGGGTCGCGGCGATGGCGCCGAGGCGCGACTGGCACGCCTCGAGAAGAGCCTTGCCAAGGGCGCGGTCATGATCGATGTCGCAGCCGAAGCCAGACGCCGGCAAGGGGGCCAGCGGAACCCGCGCCGGGTCTTCCATGACATGACACCAATAGGCGGGCAGGCCACTCGGGCTTGGTAACGCCCATACGCCTGCAGCCAGCCCCGCCTGGCGCAGCCGGTCAAGGATTTCACCGGATTTGCCCCGGCCAATGGTGTCGACGCCGATCTGGTAGCGATCGAAGAAGTGCGGCCTCCTCGTGGCCAGATGATGCGCGTGGCGTTCGAGGATCTCAAGGCAGCCGTGAATCAGTGCCTGCTGCAGGCTCGTGCCTGCGGCAAGCCCGGTGGTGTTGCGTTGAAGCCAGTGCGGATGCGGAGAGGGGATGACGTAATTTGTGTCGACCGCCGCCAGCGGCACGGGCCGGAAAGAGCCGGAGATCAGATCCCAGCCTGAAATCCAGGCGAGAGCGTGGCTGTCGGCCCGCGGCGTTGCAGCTGGATGGAGATGCGACCACATCCCGTCGGCATTCATGTCCGCAAGGCTGGCCCGCCACACGCGCTCGGCCGGTATGCGCTCCGATGCCCATCCTTCAAGCGATTCCATCAGGCCGGAAATGGCGGCTTGGGCATAGCTGAGGCCCTTGCCCTGATTGACCGAAACCGAGCGCGAGGCCGGGCGGACCACCTGCACGACCGGTATGCCGATCCGATCGAGCCCGGTTACCGATCCGAGGCGGGTGATCCCGAAATCCCGTCGGAGGGCGAGAATTTTCTCCACGGTTTGCCAGGTGTCGGGAGGGGCTGGGGAGGGGGCGTTCAGCACGCCCTCGAGCGATCGGTCCTGGAACGAAACGCTCGCCATCGCCGACTAGCCGAAGTGATGTCGCAAATCGTGCCCGGCGCGCTTGGCCAGCCATTCGGCGCCCTGCGTCTCGGCCGATTGCAAGGCATATCGCAGGTCGCGCCGTGCCCGCGCAGGAGCGTCGCCGAGCGCCAGCCGCAGATGCGCCCTTCGCCGGTAGAGCTCCGCAAGCCAGAACCATTGGCCGCTCTTGCGGCCAAGCGCGATGGCGTTCTCGATCGGGACGACCGCCGCTCCGGGATCTCCCATGCGTTCCAGGATCTCGGAGTGCATGTCGCTGTGGATCGACAGATTGTCGTCGGTCCCCGTGAGCTTCTGGAGGCGCAGCCCTTCCTCGAAGCGCGCAGCGCCCCGCTCCGGTGACGAGGCCATGGCTTCCGCCCAGCCGCAATACATATTGGCGCGCGCCTGGCTCGCCACCAGGCCATTTTCGTCGGCGAGCGCCAGCATGCGTTCGCCGAGGCTGTGCACGTCTTCATATCGCTGCTGGCAGCGGCGCAACACGATTCCGTAGTAGAGCGCATGCACCATGCTGCCGACATGCTCCGTCCTGTCGGCCCACTCCAGGCATTGCCGGATGGCCGCCTCGCTCGGTTCGTGTGCGTCCGTCAGAAGGTAGGACAAGGCGCTTTCGCCAAGGCCGCAGACCTTGGCGTCGTGGCCGCCGTAGAAGGCGCGATTGCGAAGCGCCCGTTCCGCGTCATATAGGGCGATGCCCTTGCCGACGCAGTCCAGGCAGTAGTCGTGATGGCCTGCATGGAAGCTCGTCGCCCAGCCGCAATGATAAGCCTGAAGCCGCGTTTCGGGATCCCGGGCGCCCTCCATGTCGCTCACCAGCACGCGCGCCCGCGATTGTTGCAGAGAAATGTTCGGAGCGGTGAACCACCAGCCCCAATAGAGCGGCAGGCGCTCTTCGCGGTTGGCAGAGCCGTCGCGCTTGAGCAGTGAAATGGCGCGCGCGTAGGTCCGGCGGGCCAGTTGCGACCCTTCGCCCTCGAGCGCCGTCGCCACGACGCCCTGAAGCTGCAGCAGGTCCAGCAGGAACTGACGGCGATCCACGTGCCGCCGCATCGCCGCGATCTCGCGGGCGCAAAGATCGAGCGACTGGCGGGCCTCGCGCATCGCCGATCGCAGGACGCACGCCTCCGCCGCCTTCATTGCAAATTGCGCCGCCTGGAGATGGAGGCCAGCTTCGGCGCATTGCCAGGCGGCCACGGCTGGCGGCACGCTCGGCACGTCCTCCTCGCTTAGCAATTGGGCGATGCGTTTGTGGAACCTGCGCCGGTCGGTGCGAAGCAGGCTGCCATACGTCGCCTCGTGCTGCAGCACGTGGCGGAACTGGAAGGCGTCGTTGGATGTGGCGCCTTGTTCGATCACGCCATGCGCGACGAGTGCGGCAAGGTCCGCTTCGAGCGAGGCTGCAGCTGCGCCATCGAGCAGCCGATTGAGCAGGCTGACGCTGAACTCCCTGCCGATGACGCTTGCCAGTTGGGCGACGCGGCGGGCGCTTCCAACCTTCGCAAGCTTGACGGCTAGGAGATCGTTCAGCGACGAAACGCCTTCTTCGACGAGCAGCTTCGTCCAGCTGGCGGCGGCAGGCGCGACGGAATGCCGGGTGCGAAGCAGAAGCGCGAGCTCCTTGGCATAAAGCGGCAGTCCGTCGCATTGCTGCAGAATGAAGGACACCAGGCCTGCGGGTGGCGCGCCGCCCCATACGGAGGCGACCAGGCTCTTCATCGCCGCGGTTCCGAGGCCTTGGAGGGGCAGGCTTTCGGCGGCTGCAACCGCCGTCGGTCCACGCGAGGTCTGGACCACGAGAACCGGACGATGGCGAGCGTGGCTCACCAGGTGCTCGAGCATCGTCAGGGTCATGCTGTCGGCCCAGTGCACGTCCTCGATCACGATGAGCTTGGCCGCCTCGCCGGCGCACAGGATCTGCACGGCCGCCCGGATGACATCCTTTCGGAACGCCTCGCCGGAGAGATCGGCAACCTGGATATTGCCGGCCTTGCGTCGCGAATCGCCGCCGGTAAACGTGGCGATCGCGCGCGCCGCGCGCTCATCGACGGGAAGCCCGATGCCGTGCAGGGCCTCCCGCAGCTGCGGTGCGTTGCCGCGCTGCAGGACATCCTTTCCCACGCTTGCTTCCAGAAAGCCGATCAGCGGCTGCATGGGCTCGCCGGTCATCCGTGCATCGCATTGCAGAAGAATATCGGCATCGTTTTCGCGCCCGAGCGAGCGGCGCAGTTCGGCGACGAGCCGGGACTTGCCGATACCTGCTTCACCGGTCACGGCGACCGATCTGCCAGTGCCGCTGCATGCGGCGTTCCACTCGATCGTGAGCCGCGCCAGCTCTTTCTCGCGCCCGCCCATCGGCGCGCCGCGCGCCGGGTTCGACCGGTCGCGGAGAGATCCGGGGCTTCTGGCAAGAGGCTGCCACAGCGCCGACGGTTCAGAGAAGCCCTTGAGAGCGGCGTCGCGCAAGAAAGTATAGTCGAACCTGTTTCGGGTGAGCTGGTAGGTTGCCTCGGCAACAAGGACCGTATCAGGCTGCGCTTCCGCCTGAAGCCGCGCCGCCAGTATCGGCGCGGTGCCGACAATATCCTTGCCGTCGGAGGAGAGGACGACGACGCTGGTTGCGACGCCGACGCGCAACTTGAAGGGTACCGTGCGCGGGCGGTGGCTTTGCCGGGTCGCCATCTCAATGAGCTCCAGAGCCGCCTGGACGGCCATTTCGGCTGCGTCCTCGACCTGCGCCGGATAGCCGAAGTAGCCGCATCCGCCGTCGCCAAGCCGCCGGCTAAGATTGCCCCCATGGCGACGAATGATGTCTTCCGAACTGTTGTGGAGACTGGCGATGGAGCGGAGGTATTTCTCCGGGTCGTTGCTGAGCAACAGCTCGGTCGAACCGACGATATCGTAGAAAACCGCCGTCACCTGGCGCCTTTCGCCGCCGAGCTGAATTTGCGAATCGGACCCCTTCATTCTCGCCATCGCCCAACGTCAGCCGAGTTGACCACATCCCACTCCATTTGCCACGCATAGGCAAGCGACCATGGGGCAGAATATCCTAATATTCCTACCTCAGAGGTGACGGAGCTTATGGTGCGCAGGGAATTCGGCGCCGTATCGGGCCGCCAATGGTGTCAAAGCGACATCCAGCGCGATCTGAAAATCAAGGAATTGAAGAGAGAAGATTGGCTGGGGAACCTGGATTCTCACATGATTTCAAGGGCTTAGTGGATTATCCTTGAAATTCCCTCTGTTTTCCAATCGCGAGCGACCGTGGATGCCACCTTTGTGCCCTAGCTTTGGGCATCAGTCAACGGGGCGCCGGAGCGGTAATTATTTCCGCAGTCGGCACAAGGACATAGAATGTTCGGTCCTGAAAACGGCTCTGCGCGGCTTTACCGGGCGTTGGAAGGTAGAGTCACCGTCCCGGAGCTGGCTGACTGCTGCTTAAAGCAGATATAAAAATAAAAGAGAGACTCGACTCTTAAACTACACTGCCCTAGGTTGAATATGGGGAAAAGGGGTGATGGTGATGCGGAGAGGGGCAGTATCGCTATTCTATGCTGGTCTGTTTGCGCTACAGACTATCTTAGCAACATTTCAAGCGAGACCCGGCGTTGCCGAAGAACAAATTACTGTTCATCATGATACATCACAAAGAGATGTAATATGGTCAACAACAGTAATATTGGACGGGAACAGCAGTTCTATCCATCTGGCCGATATTGAACTTAGACTTTCTGGGCCGCAGGCTGGAAGCGAGCCGGTCTTGGCTAGGATTGACTGCTTCGCGCAAGAAAATACGCCGCCGCTCAAGGTGGACGAGGCAATTTATGGGCGCAATGTACGTCTACTCAACCTGACTAAGACAAAGAAGAGCGAGTGCGCTTCGTTTGAAGTAGCTGCTGTGACGAACAGTGCTGGCGTCTCCAAACCGGGTCTGGCAACGGGAAGTCCGGGAGCTGGACTTGCGGTCGCAATTCACCACTCCGGCAAACCACCCTCCGAGGCGGTCGGCAACCCGTCCGTCTTCGTGTTCAATCCGGTACATGGCCATTGGACTGAGGCAAAGGCCTACTTGCCAGCCACAAGGGATGCCCAAAAGGCGTACGCCACGCTAGCCGAGCACTATCAGCGTATCATCGTCGGCGTTATTGCACAGAGCGAAACCCTTCAGAGTGAGCCGGCCAGCAACACACCGTCTTCGCTGATCGCGCCCCTCGATCAGGTTAGCGCAACGGACGGCTATCTTTCGATCGATGGAACTGAACCAGACAGTAAAGGCGCCTACGGCGCCAAGCTCCCGATGCTGTTGCGGCCATCGCGCGGGCCTGGCCCGAGCTTTTCCGTAACTTACAGTTCTAATGGGGTAGCCGGTGTTCTCGGTAGAGGATGGGATCTTTCATTCAGCGCAGTCGAGGTTCGTGGACCCGCGCCGATCTATCATCCGGAGTTCGAGACGGAGGATTATGTCCTTGACGGGATGGACTTAATTGCGCTTGACGGTAAGGGCACAGACATCGCTCCATTGTACAAGGGTGGGCCGATCGTACGGCGCGTCAAAGATGGTGTCCGTTTTTTCCGCCTCCGCGACAGTTCGAATCCACTAATCATCCGCCGATACGGCGATAATCCGTCGAATTATTTCTGGGAAGCATGGAATCCAACGAGCCATGTAACACGGCTCTATGGGGGCGAATTCCACTCAAAAACCGCTCCGCCGCAAGTGGCCAAAGACGGCAATGGCCTTCTACGCGGGAAGGCATCTTTCTCTGGCAATGTGACGCGCAACGTTATCGGCCAATGGGGTTTGACTCAGGAGTATGACAATCAGCCGGCCCGTAGCGGCACCAGTTATCGGTACCATCAGACGGATAACGGCGGACGAGCCTGCATCGCGGGACTTCCGGCGTCATGCAGCGCCGCGCTTCGGCTCGCCGAAGTTGAGTACAGCAAAACGTTTGATCAGAGCTACCAGCCGAGTGATAGAAGCGGCGAAACGCAGGTCCTATTCGAATGGGAGGAGCGGGATCAACTCCGCCAAAACAGCGATGGGCGGATGGGGTTCCTTCGTGGTCACCAACACTGGCTGAAAAGCATCGCCGTCAAGTACCGCCCTGACAAAGGTAATCTTTGGCTTGCCTCGACAGCTTCGAGCG
Source organism: Ensifer sp. ENS08 (assembly GCF_014852195.1). Taxonomy (NCBI): domain Bacteria; kingdom Pseudomonadati; phylum Pseudomonadota; class Alphaproteobacteria; order Hyphomicrobiales; family Rhizobiaceae; genus Ensifer; species Ensifer sp. ENS08. Next base: position 427,842 of record NZ_JACVBF010000001.1, on the reverse strand, counting down.
ATCAGGTCGACTATTCGACACATGAATTCGGCCTGTCGAAGGGCGACAACCCTTGCATGAACTACGACGTCGTTTTGAAGACTTACAAGGTGAACGGCAACCCGCGCTATGACCAAGTCTCGACGGACAAAGGCCAGGTATTCACCTTCAACTATAACGGCGAAAGCTACGGGTCTTCCGAGAAAGGCTTATGCTCGCGCCCATGGTCCGCGCCACAACCGATCGCCAAGTTGGGCGATTTCCCGGAAGTCGCGCCTGGGGGAGCGATCGGTTTTCCGTCTGACCTCTTGAACGGGTTGGGTTTCGACCGACTGACGCGCCAATCTCTGCTCGGCACGGGCCGGATCGAGGAGACAGGTGCTTCAGCTTTCCTCGGCGTGGGTCCAGCAGGCGATACCAGCGTCAAGCCGATCTCTGGCGGCTTCAAGGGCGGCCAGAATTTCACCAAGTCAGAAACAAACTCGATGCTTGTTGACGTGACAGGCGACGGTATCGACGATGTCGTGGCGCGCCAAGATGGGCGTCTGCGCTATTGCGGCGGATTGCGGCACCCTCACACTCATTTTGTATCATACCCTGTGGAGCGGTGCGGCTGGATCGAAGGCATTTCGGACCTTGCGCTATCGAGCACCTCGACCTTCAGCGCAGGCGCCGAGGTCACGGCCTATGGCTCGGTCTTCGCGGGCGTCGGCATCAACCGTTCGAAGAACGACACCTATATTTACTTCACTCATCGCGATGCCGACGGCCTGATCGACCTCGCCGCATACGGGCAGATCTATTACGGCTTGGGCGAAACCGTCGAGGACGAAACCGTCAACGGTGAGACTGTTAAGAAGCGCACAGTTCGCTTCGCGCCCAACAGCGCGCTCACGCCGCCCTTGCCGGGCGGCGCCCGGATGGAAGAGGCTGAAAAACGGCTGCCTCAGGACCTTCGGGCGACGATTCTCGAAATCGAGTCGCGTCTCGAGGCGACAGCGAGCCAACTTCAAACATTGGATTACAGCCAGACGACCTTGGCTTGGGAGGCGCCGCTAGACGGAGCCATTACACTTGGTGGGTTGTTCGAGCGCGGTGACGTTGAAGCGGGAGAGATACCGCTTGCAGGTGTGGATCCCAAATTCGGTTCCGCTGCCTTTGAGGCGCTATTCGAAGAGGTCGAGGCATACAAGAGCTATGCCTATAACTGCGCCGCATGGCCGGAGAAAGAGTTCTGCCATCGGCCCTACTCCGAACCTTATCAGGCGCAATACACCCGTCCCGCCGAGGAGTTCAGTTTCGTCCGGACCTCTCCGGGCCGGATGCGAGTTTCCCTCTATAGGCGCGACAAAGGCACAGTTGATATCTGTTTCGACGAATCCTTGGTGGACAAGCTGGTGTCTGGTGACGGCGGCAAAAAAGAGAAGAAACGGGGATCCATCGAGATCGGTGACGAGGCATATCCCTTTGACGACCGATGCAGGCCGACGGACGGCGCCAAGAAACGGATTAGCGTACGCACTGGCGACGTCCTCTATCTGACTTACTCGGTGCACCCGCATTTCGCCAAATGGCTGAAGCCGCGCGCCGTAATCCGGTATGCGGATGTTGAGAAGGACCCGGCATTTTCAATTGCGCAAAGCGGAGACTCACAAGGGTTGCTCCGGCGTCTTCCTTGCAACTGGAACCTTGGGCAGCAAGGTGCTCCTCCGGGAAGCTGTGCGCTTGCACAATTGTCTCCATATGTATTTGACCTGCGCGCGGGCGCTCTTTCCTCCTCACCCAACCGAGCTGTTGAACTGGCGACCGGAATAGAAAGAACTTTCCACGGACAATTCTCGATCCCGAGGTGGCTGACGCAGAACTATGCCGTCAGCTTCGAAGTTCTTGCGCGCCACATACCCAAGCCGAGCACTCAGACAGGCATGGCCGGCCAAGATTTGGGGCCGACACCGATCGATACGCTGCGCCCCATTTACCGCCTGGACGTATCAAAGCAGTGCGCAGCCGAATCGAGTGAAACTTGCATCGTCGCCTTGGCGCCGCAGTGCCCGGTCGGCGACGCTGACTGCTTGGCCTTTATAGCAGCGACGGACGCGCATTTCGCGGTCGCATCCCGCCTCTTGGTGGAACACAAAGTCGGACGGGGCCTAGTAGCACGCAACATAGATTCGACGCTTCAGAACGTCGTGTGGCAAATCCCGCCCCACGTCCGAACTGTTCTAGCCAAGCCCGACCATCAGGACAGTATGGCAAAGGCGCCTGGCGCGGACATCAAGCGCTACAGTCTTGTCTATTTGCCGATCGCGATGGGGCAGCAGGACACGGACTATTTCCGGGTCGAATTCGCCGCGTTTGAGAATCCCGACATCGACATGAATGAGGGTGATCCGCAGGCGGAGATTATCAACTTCAGCACGATGATGGATCTTGAGCGCCAGACAGTCAATTTTACGCGCATCCGGCAGACCCTTGAACTATGCCGGTTCTCCGACGAAATTCTGACCTATCTGCGCGACAGCTTCGCCAGCCACGCCCCGCCTTATTCCGAAGGCTACCTCGATCATTGGAACGATAAGGCAAAGGCCTATGCCACACGCTGCGCGACCGCCAAGGGAGAATACGCGAAGGCAAGATTTACAGGAAACAAGGCCCCAGACGCCGGTGTTACCGACAGCCTGAATTTGCCGGTTCTGCTGCGTAATCTGCCCTATGAGGAACGGATTTCGAGCGCGGAGACACTGCTCAAGAGGGTGATGGAAAGCCTCAACCTGGGCGACCAGTTTCTGACAGATGAACACAGGCTCACCCGCCGCGGTTATCGCCTTCCGATCAAGGTCAACCCGCTCGATTGCAACATGCTCGGCAAGACGGCTTCGCCCCTGCCCGTACCAATCGTTGACGAGCCCGGCCGCCGCATTCCGGATTGCGCCTACCGCCTGCTAACGAATTTCTCGATGCAGGACTTTGAAGATCTTATTGGGAAGGACAGGGCGGCAAACCTTCGGCGGATGGTCTCGCCCCTGAGTTCGAGCACGGCTGCGGCGTTCCGGATCGAGCTGGCTGCCACGGTGAATGGAGAGCCAACCGAGTTCAGTGAACTTACCGGAGCAAAGACCATCGACGACCCATGCCGGCCCATGACGCCGAACACCTGCATGGGCAACTATGGCACGACCGGGGTGCAGTTAGGAAGCGACGGCAAGCCGATAGGTGTCAAGGCTTATTTCTATCCAAAGGGCGCCGCCGGCGATCCCGATACCGGAGATGTCCTTCAGCGCATATCGACCAATAAGCGCTCGGGCCGTGCTGTAGCATTCTCGAACAGCATCATGTCGTCAGGGATGCCGCCCGTATGCGAGCGCAATTTTCCGCTTTACGAGACCGGTTGGCAGATGGAGTCCAAGCAGGACTGCCTGTTCGAGGCCTCCGACATCACGCCAGCACAGAAGTATGTCCCCGACGAAAAGGAACGCCCAAAGTACACAGTCCGCTACGAAATTCTTGAAAACAACCAGTTCATTGGCCGTAATCGGGTATTGGAGTTCCGCGCACGGCCATTGGATCTGGTCGAGTTCCAAGTCCGGATCGTGCCTGTGGAGCAAGTCATCGATCTCGATGAGGGCAACCCCCAATCCAAGGTGCGTGGCGCGTTTTCAGTCCTCAGCGGCAATGCTGGGAACGGCCTTCTTCAGCAAAGACACCTCATTCCGCGTTCACCTTCTGACATCCTTCCTCGTCCGGGAGATCCGTTGCCGCTCGATATGCAAGCCGAGTACAAATGTCCGACGGCGCCTGCAAATCTACTCCAGCCCGGATCCGGAAGGCTCCCAAAGACGTGTCGCCCTTGGAGCCAGCTTGGCTGGGCGGAACTCTTATTGGGCGCACAATATCGCACCTATAGCGATGCACAGAAGACCCTCCGCGCCAACGAGTACTCTATCCAGAGAAGGCGTGAAATCCTGAGGCTCCAGCCTGAAATCGAGGTCGCCGCCGACCGCTTTTTGTTGGAAGGCGCTGGCCTGAATCATGTCCTTGTCAGCGAGATCAAAGCTAAATCGGCCCCGGATATTGCGGCTCTCAACGAAGTCTTGAAAGATCCGGCATTTCCGCAAGGTCTTACGGTCACGTTACCCAGCCAGTATTTTGCCTTCTACCGACGTGAGCCCAATGTTGCAAAAATTGGTGGCTTTTGGACGATGTTCGCGAGTCGAGCGCCGCGGGATGGTTCTCTCGAAACTATTCCGGCATTCTCGCAGCTCCGCTTCGGCGACTTGAATAAGGAGCCCTCGCAAGGGCCAGATAATGCTTACGCTGAGAGTTCATCAAACTGTGGAACTGAATCCGCTCCGAAGTTCGACGAATGTGAAAACCATCTTTCGGGCAAGGGGCAAAGCAGCCTTGCCCTGAAGGGCTATGAGACCTTCCCACTCGAGCATCGGTTCGTGGGGCCGGTGGATGGCGGTCCCTATCCAGGCAGCGGTGAGCCGTTTGTCGAGAAAGAAAACGCTGCGCGCATCGGCATCGGACAATGCTCCGTCGCGCGTCCGAATGCGACGGCCAGTTGCTGGAGAGGGCCGGACGACACTGTGTTTCTCGAAGAAGCGATATTGAAGGAAAGGGCCGAACGCGCAGGCCTGCACTCAGTGTCTGCCTTGATCGGATTTGAACGGCCCCCACTAGCTCAGTTTCTCTTCGAATTCGACTCGTATAAGCGCCTGGCTTGCCTCGATCCTGTTCTTGCATCGACCGGAGTTCCGCCAGAGACCTGCCCAAAACAACCTGTCCTTGCGTCGGAAGGTCGCGCGCTCGAATATCCCAACCGGCCCAACCATCCAGACAGAGGGGCGACTATCCCCGTCTATGCGCCGGTCCAAGCGAGCCGGTCGCGGACTGTTTCACGCAATGCCGGCGCACTGCTTTTCAACAAAAGTAGCAGCAACACTGAGCGCGAACAGACGACTGCATACCTTGATGTGAACGGCGACGGCTATCCTGAAGTTGTCAGTAATGGCCATGCCGAGTTGACCTCACCTGTTGGCCTGTCGCGCCGAGACTGGTGGCAGTACTTCCGCGTCGAGGAAAACATGCCATCGCTGGTGCCGGAACTTGGCGCGGGAGGTATGAATCAGGGCGGGAACTCGGTCAATAGTGGCGAAGGTATTGGGATTTCGCCTTCAACATTCGCGGTTTTCAGGCAGAGGGGACCAAAAACAAAGGAAAGCGGCTCTCCGGATGCCGTGCTCGACCCAAGTTTCAGCCTTGATGAAGAGCAAGGCTATGACGAGAACTTCACGGAGCTCCGTGATTTCAATGGCGATGGCCTTGCCGACAAGCTGAAAGGCAAAACTGTTGGCGCTGGCCTTGAGCTTTCACTGAATGCGGGCAACGCGATTGTCTCGTCTCCCGACTCGGGCAACGTCACAGTCGGTGGGGCTCCGGTGTCCGGCGAACATTTCAACACAAACCGTTCTGCTGGATTTGGCGTCAGGCTGGGCTTTAGCGTGGAATCGGGCAGCTATGGTGCCGGTATGGGACTGGCGCATCGCGGGGCCGGTTCAAAGGCTGCGCTGATGGACTTCACTGGCGATGGGCGGCCCGATATTGTGGTCCCGGCGGAGCGGGCTGGCGGCGGCGGCAATCTGCTTGTCTTTCCAAATCTTGGGAATGGTTTTGGTGAGGGCCGCTGGCACACGATAATGCAGCACCAGCCAGAAGACACAAGCTTTACCGAGACAACGATTGTCGACGCTGGCGGGTTCTATACCTATGGCTTTAATGTCTGGGTAGTTAAGGTCGTCATTAATGTCGGTGCCAAGCATTCTCGTGGCCAGACGCGCGAGCTTCTGAACCTTCGCGATATCAACGGAGATGGCTTTCCGGATCTCGCCATGGTCCGTGGAACTTTTCAGTCGTTGGGCGACCAAGTCGCTACCGTCCACTATAATCCAGAAGCGAGATATCATCTTCTTAAGGGCGTCACAAATCCGTCCGGATCGCGTTTGCTGCTAAGCCATGGCTTATTTGGCAATGAAAGCGCGGCTAATGGCAGCCCAATATGGGCATTGACGGAGGTTGCGCGCTACGACGGTTTTGAGCCACGGCAGACGATCGGAAATGAGGAGCTGGCCGATGACGGTGATGACGTCACACTCACGCGTTACGATTATGAAAAGGGCTATTTTAACAGGGCGGAACGTCAGTTCTACGGTTTCGCCGGGCGAACGAGTACCACGTTCGGATGCGATCTGGCGAGCGAGGGCCAGCGCTGCCTAGCGATTTTCGAAGATGAGGAGGGGCTAACCGAAGATCTGGCAGGCGCCGGATACCGAAAACTGCAATTCATTGATCAGAGCTTTTCAAATAGAGATTTCCTGACTCAGGGCGTCGTGATGGCGCAACGAGTACAGGGTTTTGACTCCCGTTCGCTGGGCAAGGATGACAAGCATCCGCCAGCGGGTGATCCACAAGCCATCTCCACTGTCAAGTTCGGCTATTCTATTGAATACCTCACCCATCACCAAGCGGTTGCGGATCCTGGCCAATGTTCGGTGCCACTGCCGACAAACCTTCAATCTGGGTCTTGGACTCCGGGACAGCAGACACCCGGCTCTAAACTTCCCGCGCTTTGGGACGGCTCGAAGTTTGAGCGCAGCCAGCCTTTGCTCGGACCCGGTGGGATCTGCGAGCAGGGCGGTGATTCCATATGCACGAAGAAACTTGAGGACGATGTTTGCCGCGCTGGGTTTGTGCGGGAGCAACAAGCCTTCTGGGCGCAGCAAAGCGGTTCCAGACGCCAGAGGCTCGAAAGTCTCGAAGTTTTTGGCGGCAATGTCTCGCCACTTGATGCCGAGCAGGCGATTATTCCGCGGCTGCGTTCGCAAGTCGGGTTTGACTACGATCAGTGGGGCCAGGTAGCGACATTCAACAGCGTCGGAGAGGCAGATCAAGGCTGGAGGCCAGAGACCGATACGTCGTCACACGCGTCGATCAGCTACGCGCTTCGCCAAGGACAAAGCGCTACCATCGCAGGGCCAGAATTGGGCTATCCATTGCTTGGATTGGCCGAACAACTCGCTGTCTTCAGAGGGGCTTGGCCAGAGCAGGGCGGTCGGTCTTCGGTTCTGAGAATGAGGCAGGCGATCTATTCCGAAGATGGCCGCGGCAACCTAACCGACGTCTGTACCTATCCCTTGGCTGGTGTGTCAGTTTCCACGCAGCTATGTCAAAACTACAAGGACACACTACGGCAACATCTTGGCGACGGATATTCGACTGTTCAAGCCGCCTTGCGGGCGACATACGAAGACATTGATGAACTCCCCGATGGTGTCTCCGACTTTGATGCTGTCGTGCACCACCAATTGATAGGCTATGACGAGTTCGGCAATCTCACGCACGCTGTTTCGCCGCTAACCGCGCGTAAGGAATGGATCGAACGTCGGTTCAACTATACGTCAGACCCATTCAGACGCGCCGCGACCACCAGAACTCTGACCCGATGCGTGGAGGATGTGGCTGGAGCAGGAAGCGATACTGCCGGCAATCTTGAAGACTATGATCGCTGCAGCTTCGGTCTCGGCACTTTGCCGGAGCCTATAAGGCGCACCGCAGTGACGCACGCCTCGACCAGTCGTGTTGACACGCATCACGGCGCGCTCGCTGAAACGCGGGATGTAAATGGCAATTCCATCCTGATCGACTGGGACCGTTGGGGACGTCTGCGGCTTATCGCGCGCGGTTGGGGCAATGCCCCACGGGAAAACCGAACCTTCGCACCACAACTGCGCTTAGCAATGGCCAAAAGCGTCAATGAGACACGCGGACCCGATGAGATTCTCGCGACAGACGATTGGCGAATCCTGGCGCTTGCAGACTATGAGCGACTGAGCGCCGGACTGTTGCGAAGCAATCTGCGGCGGTTCGAGCCATCTGACCGTTACTCTGGGCTCATCGAAACCGGGAAAACGACTCGAGAGACGGCACAATTCGCGGACGGCAATGGGCGACCGATTCAGAACTTGCGTGAAGCCGACGTCTGCATCGATGTTCCAGATCAACTCATCGACGGATCCAGGAACGTAACGAAAGACGGTACCTCGTCGACGCCCGCGACGGGTTTGATGCAGCGCTGCAAGGCTTTTGCGACGGCAATCGCGACTCCCGCTAGTGCCATTGACGGAATAGGGCGGGAGCTCTTGTCATATGAGCCCTACGCCGCTGCAATTCCGGGTGCCGTCACGGCATCGCCGCGTTTCAGCGGTCTGGCATCTGCAAGTGTGAAGCCAGAATGGTTGTTGCGCAGCGCATATGACGGCGCGGGTCGTCCGGTCCTTGTCGAATCGCGTCTTGCATTGGAAGGAGCGACTCCAGCAGGACGGGTGCGAGGCGCGACGCAATATCGCTATCGCGTGGTGCCGGCTTCTAATCTTGCTAATTCGCCCAGGCTTGCTCGCTTTGAGGCAATGACTCTTTCTCCACGCTGCAGTGCAAGTGCGGCCTGGTCCGACGCCCGCGGCCTGACGCGCACAGTTTTCGAACAGCAGTCCCGTTTGTATCCACTGTCAGGCCAGGCGGCAGCCGCTCCGGACCTCGCTGTGCCCTATGACCGAGACCACAAACTCAGTTGGGGCGACTGTGATCAGATCGAGGCGGTCGCCAATACCCTCGGCTCTGAAATTGAATTGTCTGCTGCATCTGAATGGCCTCATGAAAGCGGCAGCGCCACTGCGACGGCGATTCAGCCGGTAAGGGTTTCATATACCTACGATCCTCTGCAACAGCTCACTGACGTTAGCTATCCGCTGGCTGGGCAAGCTCGAGCCCATATCAAAGTGCGCTATGATCTGCTTGGGCGAATGCGTGAACTGCACGAGCCGAACTCGGGATGCACGAACTATCAGTATGACCCCCTAAATCTTCTGATCTCGGTGCGCGGTTCCAAGTTCGAGGCTCAGGGCAAGCCATGTGGCAGTAGCTTTCGGGTTGCAAACGAAAAGGCGTATCGATACGCCGGAGATCGGCTCATCGAGATAAACTATCGTTCTCTGGAGGAGCAGGGCGGGAAGGATGACCGTGGCGATACGGTCCGTTACTATCACGACAGCTATCCTCATGCAGCGGTCAGTGGCGAGTTGCTTGAACCAATTCGCTACGTGCCCAACGACGATGCCAATCGAAGATTTGTCGACGTGACCGGCAGGGTCTGCGGCAACTGCATTGGCAAGGTCTCGATCGTGTCGGATCGAAGCGGCGCGCGCAGCTTTGCCTACAATGAACTCGGGCTTGCTGGTCGGGAGGTTCGCACCCTGGTTGCACCTCTACAGGGCGCCGGGCTAAAGCACAGCGATGGAGCCAGCGAGGACTATCTGCCGGAAGTTGCATTCTACGAACTGCAGAACTCCTACACCGCTTTCGGCGACCTAGTACAACAACGCTTTTCCGAGAGCGCTCCATCCAACCCGCACGAGACATGCTTTAAAGCAGGACTCGACACCTGCATCGCACGTTTCACCATCGGCCGCAAATATTCGCCCGATGGTGCGGTAGCTCAGCTTCTGTTCAATGATCGTCCTTTGATCAGCGCAGCTCAGGATGCCTTGGGACGCCCGTCCATCCGCTGGACGGCGGACGGGACTGCTACAGGCTATCGTTATGACGAGAAAGACCTGCGGCTCAACCAATTGGCGACCTTGACAGCAGGTGTTATCGGCGATGGTGTCCTGCCGGTGCAGGTCAACGGCTATCAATATGATGGCGGCGGCAATGTGCTCGCCTACACCAACCGCGCGCTTCCGCGCGAGGATTACGAAAGCGCGTTTGGCTTCGGCTACGATGCCGTCAACAGACTGACGGGATTCGCGGCTACCATCCGCAAACGCAGCGACAGTATTACGAGCGAGGGCAGCTATAGTTATGATGAGGGCCACCGCTTTGCGACCCGCAAGTTGCTGATAGAGGGCAGGGGTACCTCGGCGTCGAGATTGATGCGAGATTGGCGTTATCATTACCGGAACACGCCGGACAACCGCCCTCTTCATGCCCCGGAGAAAATCGAGTTCTACGCCAACGACAACCGACGGGATATGTCCTTGGCCTATGACGATATCGGCCGCTTGACACGGGTTGGGGCGGCGAAGTCGCAAGCAAGTGATGGGCTGCTGACAAACCGTGCGATGGTCTGGGACGCCGAAGGACGATTGATCCGAGTGCGAGGCGTGGCCGATGAGACCGCCAAGGGCAATGCGCAGTGGCTGCGTGAAGACTATGTCTATGACGCGGGTGGTAATCGCGCCCTGCGCATTCATCGGTCACGTATCGATGCCGCCGGTCAAGCCCTGGATGATGAGGAACAATCAGCCACGGCGACGGTCTACCTGACGCCATTTTATGCCAAAACCCTGGACCATCGCGGCACTGTGCAGCTCGCGCAGGGCAGTCTGCCGGCTGCTACGCTGGATGCGCCGTCCGATAACAGTGAGACGCCGATCGTCACCTATATCCATTCAGATCTTGCGGTCGGCTCAATGACGGCTAGCGCTACGGCCTATGGTGAGGCGCATGACGCGAACTCGATCGTGATCGGTCGGCGCGAGTATAGTCCCTACGGGTTAGAAATGACGACTGATTGGCTCGCCGAGAGTGGACGCGCAGGCGCAGCAACGATCTCGGCTTTCCATGGCAAGGAACTCGACCGGATCACGAGCTTCTCGTCATTCGGAGCGAGGTCGTATAGTCGTGATCTGGGCATATGGCTGAGCCCAGACCCCATGATGGCAGGATATCTCGTAGACGGGTCCGGGGACGATGCATTCATAGCACAAAACCTTAGCAGTTATGCCTATGCATATTTGCGACCTACGGTTTTGCACGACCCCGATGGCATGCAAGCAAAGTTAGCAAGTGGCGCGCCCAATACCTCAGTCTACCGGCGCCTTGAATACATGGCGCCCGACATTCTCCAGGCGGCGAAAAAGCATCCCACGGTTGGTGCGATCAATATAGCGGCGATTGTATATCAGGAAAAAGAACAAGGAATTTTTGCGGATATAAAGAATATTGGATCTTTCCTTAAGATGAAAATAAGTAAAGACTGGAAAAAAACGTCATTTGGCCCTGGTGAGATGCAGCTTGAGCTTGCTGCGGAGCTGACCGGACTTGATTTGGATGACAAAAAGCAATTCGATGAGTTGTGGAGCATTGTTAATAATGTCCCAACTGCAATTGAGCTAGTGGCGAGAAACCTGGAGAAAAACCAGGAAGGGCTCATGCAATCCCTGTCCCCACGCGCGGCGGGAACGGCGCACAATCGAGGTTTAGAAGGCTATAAGCGAAACGATGGCGCAAGCACGAGAATTTCGAGACGTATTTCTGACGACGTGATCAAGAATCTTGAACTAATTCTGAGGCACGCGGAGAGAGAGCAGGTTAGATCGAAGGAATAGTCAAATGGGAGAGCGTGCCGTAGGGAAATCGACAGGCAAGAAGCTTGGGAAGGTAGTATTAGCTTTTTTTCTTCTAGTTACTTTCGTCGACGTTTCGGCGTCTCAGAATCTCGTCGCGCATGATGCAGCGATCTTTGAAGCCTCTAATATCCTGGAAGCTGCGCCAAACTTCAATTGGTATCAACTGCCCAAGAAGCCCAATCCCGACGATCCGGTATTCCCCGCTTCCCGCCGAGAAACCGGCGGGCACCAGGCCATGTGGGAGCCTCTGTTTATCCTCGACTATACCGCCGGCGAGCTAAAGGGTTGGCTAGCCGAAAGCATCGAGCCTAACGCAACGATGGACGAGTGGACGCTGAAGTTGCGGAAAAACGTCAAGTGGTCGGACGGTGAAACGTTCACCTCTGATGACGTCGTCTACACTGTGAGTATGGTGTTGCGCGAAGAAAAGCTCGCTGCCTATGAGGCGGCCGAGATGCGGCGCGCGCTAAAGCCAAACACCATCGATGAAGGCAACAAGGGGGGTACAGACAATATTGTCATCAATGGCGTCGAAAAGATCGACGACCTGACCGTTATCTTCAAGCTTGTGGAGCCCGATCCGCGCTTCGCGCTGAAGAATTTTGGTGGCGGCATGTTCGGCAGTTTTCTGATCATGCCGGAACACAAATGGCCTCGATGGGTGGAAAAGAATGGACGGTGGGAATACAGCACACCCATATCGGAATTTTTGTGGGACAAGCCGATCGGGACCGGCCCATATATCCTTGGTTCCTACGACACGAGTAAGCAGCAGGTCATATGGAATAGAAACGATGGCTGGTGGGGGAAGAAGTCTGGCTTCAAAGCCGACAATCCGGGCCCCAAGCAACTGATCTGGCAATATGTAGCTAGCGAGGTAGAGAGTAAGAAGCTGCTCATCGCGGGTGAGCTTGATGCGGCTCGGGAATATACCAAGCCGAATTTCGATGATGCAAAAATTCAATCAAAGGGTTCGGTTAGAGGTTGGTCCACGTTGTCGCCGACTGCGTCCGGTGCGGGAACGGCCCAACTGCTCCCTGCCGCGGAACCAGCGGTCAATGAGGATATCGCTTGGAATGAGCCCTGCACGCGCCAGCTTGAAGTAAATACCAAGGTCGCCCCCTGGAACAATGTGAAGGCACGCCAAGCGCTGACCTACATGATTGACCGCGAGCGGTTGGCAGCAATCGGCTACGAAAAGACAACCGTGCCCTCAAGGACGATGTTTGTCGAATATGGCTCGATGGAGCCCTTCATCAAGGCGATCGAAGACGCCGGCAAGATCTTCCCGGCGAAACCTGATACAACCAAAGCCAAGGCGCTTCTTGAAGACCCCAGCGTCGGATACAAGCAGGGTCCCGATGGAATATACCGCGACAAGGACAACAATGTTCTGACGGCCGTTATAACAGTTAACCAGGACATCGCGAAAGATCAGAAGGCGACAGCCGATCTTGTCGCTCAGCTCAAGGAACAGGGCCTTGACGCAAGGTTGGAACCGCTTCCCAACGGCGAATTTTGGGGCCGCAGTATCCCGACAGGCGACTACGACTTGGCGTACGGATGGCTCTCATGCGGATCGCTTGCTGAACCCTACACTTCGATGGCCCGCTACCGAATGGACAAGGTTCCCGCTGTCGGATCCCATAGCCCGAACTTCAACAATACCGGGCGTTGGGACAGCCAGGCCAACAAGGATTACGCTGCGAAGCTTGATGAAATTGAACCGCTGAAGCTCGCTGATCCAGCGATCCCAAAACTGGTCGTGGAAGCGTATGCCTACATTGTGGATGAAGTCCCGTTCATACCGCTCGTTCAGACGCCTCGCATCATACCGTTTAATACGACGCACTGGACCGGTTGGCCATCGGCAAATGAGCCGGAGGGCGGTATACCGATGCACAATTGGGGTGCCACGCATCAGATGATCCACGCGCTCAAGAAAGCCCCATAGCGTCCCAGCGGAGAAGAGTGCTTGCCGCTGTAGCAATTCGGTCCCCAGCCAATTTTCCTAGCCGCCTCGAACACGACGGATGGTCTAAGGAACTGCGGCCGAGATCGCCCAACTTATTGAGAAGACGCCACTTTTCCGTGTGGCGGATAGCTGCCAATTTGGATCGAAAAATTGGTCAACAATGACTTTCCTGGGAGACCTGGATTCTCACATAATTTCAAAGACTTAAAGAAATAGCCTTTGATTTCCTTATTTTTTCCTGCCGCGAGCGACCGTGGATGCCACCTTTGTGCCCTGGCTTTGGGCATCAGTCAATATCAGGGCGAGCGGCAATAATTTCCGCTGTCGGACCTCCGGTTTCGGTGCCGCAGCGAGGCGGCATCGAGCCTCGCGTACTGTATCGAATTCCGAGTGGGAGCCGTGCCGCACCGGGTCATCGCCGCGATTGGGGCCCGCCTTGGATGCATTGACGGGGCAAGCAGAACACCGTAAGTGTGGGGTAATCATAGTTGGCGGGCGCAGGCTCGTCGGGGATGGTGGGGAGTTCAACTCTCCTGGGGGTGCTTGGACCCGCTCTGATTTTTGTAATCTACCTAATCGTGCTCAAGTGCATCGTGAAGGCAACTACGGAAAGAGGAGAATGAATATGAAAACTAATACTAAAAAGAAGTCCAAGAACTACATCGCCTACCTGAATACCATGGCATCAGTAAGCTACGACTTTTCTGTTTCGTTTGGAGCGGGTTACCTGGGTGCCACCGTCCCATCCATCACGCCGTCGCGTTCATCCGCGACGGCGTCTCAGTTCATGAGGAGGCTGGTTCGTCCAGCATGACGTAATACTGCTCCTCGGCTTCGGAGGGCGGGATGTTGCCGATCGGCTCGAGAAGCCAGCGTTTGTTGAACCAGTCTATCCTCCAGTTATTCTCGACCGGCGGAGTTTGATGACAATTCACCTACGCGGTGTGCAGAAGCAGTCAATTGAGACATGATGGCCCGCCAAGTTCACTTGAATTGGATGAACGTTAGTCAGAGTGCTATACGCCCCAAAAATGATCGTCGAACGCATCGTATGCTTACAACAGACCCTGTCCGCGTTTTCGGCCTCTTACTTGCAAAACGGTCAGCCCACTGTCGGCCTCAAAATGGACTTGGCCGCCTTTCAACTCGGAAATATGCGGAGCCACCGAGCAACCCGGAAATCGGTTAATTCATAACGTTAGTCCGAAAGGCCGTCTTGTTGTTTCCGCTCCCCGGGAGAAAGTCGCAGAAAAGATCGGCCTGGTCCTCGACCGTCTGTGCTTCGCGGAATGGCAGCATAATTAGTCGCCCTCGGCCTCCTCCATGCGCGCTTCAAGCTCGTTCAGGAAGGGTGAGCGTCCCCAATGCATTCTCCCGCGGCCCGTATCGACATAACCGGAATATAACATGTGAATTTCATCGCGGGCGCGCGTCAGGCCCACATAGAACAGGCGGCGGCTCTCCCGCCGCGCCGCAGGAAGTTCGTTGCGCCAGGGCAAGCTGCCGAGATCGAGCCCCACCATGATGACCACGTCGTACTCGCAGCCCTTGGCGGAATGCAGGGTCAGAAGGTTGAGGTGAAGCGGCGAGCCATCGCGACCGCCAAGGCTTGCGAGGTCGAGATCGGCGAGCGCCCCGCCAACCGCGAGCGCCGTCGACATGCGTTCGACCTGTTCAGCCTGATCCGCGAGACTCGGCTCAGCCGCGATCAGCCCATCGAGCATTCCGTCGCGCAAGGACGCGACGAAATCGCGGGCAAGCCCATCCTCTAGTCTGAGCGACCATAGAAGCCGGGTAAGGCTTTGCAGCTCCGCGCTGGCTTCCGCCTCCGATATCCGAGCTCGATGAAAGCCGATCCAGCGATCCAGCAGGCCGCGAAGCTGGGGGCGCGCTTCCCGCCACCCGCCTGCGCACCAGGCCGCGCAATCCTCGATCCAGCTCGTGAGCGCGACCTTGCGATAAGGCGCCGCTGTGTCGACCCTCACAAAGTCAAGGCCCGCAGCCGCGACTGCTTCCGCGACCACGTCGCCGGCGCGATAGTCTCGATAGAGGATCGCGATGTCGCCGAGCATACGGCCGGGTTTGGCCCCGAGCGCCGCTGGAATGATCTCGGCGACGGCGTGTGCTGCCTGCCCCTCAAGGCCATCGTCGCATTCTACCATCGCGATAATAGCCTGGCGGTCGGGGTCGTTCGACTGGTAGCCGCGAGCCTCGCCGAGGGCCATTTCCGAGGCGCTGACAATGCTTGAGGCTGAACGGTAATTAAGCTGAAGCTGTACACGCTCGACATCGTCTCGCTCGGCCAGTTCCTGCAAAAGAGCCCCATCCGCGCCGGTGAAACCGTAGATCGATTGATCCGGGTCGCCGACGGCGAACAGCCGGACCCCTCCGTCGAACGCCATGCGCTTGACGATGCGGTGCAGCGCCACGCCCAAGTCCTGATATTCATCGACCGCCAGTACAGGAAACTTCGCCTGCAGAAGCGGCAGCACCCAATCGTGCTCCGACACCAGCCGTTGGCCGAAGATCACAAGGTCATCGAAATCGACGAGACCGATACGCCGCAGCTCAGCTTCGTAGCCCTCTGCCCACTCCGCAAGCTCCTCCTCTGCCGTCCAGTCTTCCGACGTTCGATCGAGGATCGACCGCCGATGGCGGCCGAGGTCCATCGGCTTATTGGGATGACCTGAGCCGAAGAGCCTGTCGCCGATCCGCCGCATCGCCTGATCGCTCTGCCGCTGCGTGGCCACGGCAAGCGGAAACGGCACCGGGAGATCGGCAAGGCGACCATAAGGCATCAGCAGATGTCTCAGGCAGAAGCCATGGACGGTGCCGATGAAAAGGTTCGGCGCCTCCCGCAAGCCCAGCCGCTCCAGACGGCGCGTCAGCTCGCGCGCGCACTCCTGACTATAGGTGATGCATGCTGCACCTCGCGGCGCGCGCACGTCTTCAGCCATGATCCGGGCAAGCTTGAGCACCAGCGTCTTGGTCTTGCCGCTGCCGGGTCCTGCGAGCACGACGCAATGTCCCGTCGAATCATAGGCTGCTTGCTGGCCAGGATTGCTGGCCAGATCAGCCGCTTGGGCAAGATATGCGGCGCTGACACTACGCAAGGGCATCGCGAATGTGCTCCAGCGCCTGCCGGATGTAGTCCGGGCACGTATCTTCATCGACATGTGGCGCCAGCGCCTGAGCGAAGCGCCCTTTGCCGATCCGCTCGATGAGCTTGATTAAGCGCTCCTCGTCAAGGGTGTCGGTATCGTCAACCCAGCCCTGGATCAGGTCTTGGGTGTTCTGATTGACCGATAGCTCCTCCTCGATGACCTGCTGCATCGCTTCGGCAAGGCCGCCCGTGAAGAGCTCCGGCTCAAGCGTATTGCTGTTGACGAAGTAGCCGAACGGTTCGGCGCGCGCGATCACAGCGTCGACGTCCAACGGCGCGTAGTTCACGCCATTCTCGACCAGCCGCAGCACATTGATCAGCCGCCGGCGGACTAGCGGCGGGTTTACGCCATTTGGATCCCGGTCCGTCAGAATGACGTGCGGGATATTCAGTCCCTGCGGTCCCAACAACTTCACGTAGGGCGTGAAGTTTGTGCCGCTCACAGAGCAGACGGTGATGCCGAGCATATCGAGCGGGATGTCCAAGGCCTCGGCGAATGCAGGGATAAGAAACCGCTCGGCATCGCCCTCGACGAGGATCACGCCTCGCGCGAAGAAGATCTCACCGCGGCTGACATCGATGTAACGCTGCAGGTCCGCCTCATCACGTGCCGTCAGGGGTGCCGCGGCCGTGGACACCGCGGTCGTCGCCTCCTCGCCGGCGTCGTGCCGGAGCAGGACGATCGAGCGGATAGGGGTCACGCTCGCGATATGCGGCGAGTGCGTCGTGAGGATGGTTGTGAGCGGCGGGGTGTCTTCCTCTCCGTCCCCAGCCCCGCCGAGGAAGTACCGGTAGACGAGCCGCTGTACATGCGGGTGAAGGTGCGCTTCGGGCTCTTCGACCACGAAGAACGTATGGTCGCGCTCGCCATCCGTGACCAGACGATCGAGCTCAAGGCTCTTCAACGCCAGGAAGATCAGATTGGCGGTGCCGAGGCTGGCGTCGCTAATGCCGCGCGCGCCATTATCGATCAGCAGCCGCAGGCTGCGCAGCAACGCATCGACGCGGGTTGGCGCAAGTCCAAGCGTGAGCGGAACGGCGTGCTGCTCGCCCGCAATAGCGATCAGCCGTTCGCTGATGCGCTGCGCGGTTGCGACCACCTCGGCATGACCAGCAAGCTCGGCGTGCGCCTCGTTGACTTGCTGCTGGATCTCGTCCCGCGCGTCTTCGTCGAGCGAGGTCGCCAGTTCCTCGATGAGAGGCCTCAATGGCGAGTTCCGCCAACTCGACAGGTCCTTCTCGGCGTCGCGCAGTGCGACCTGGACGTCGAGCGGCAGCATCCGGCGGAAGGTCGAACCGATCGACATATCAGGATCGTCGCCGCCGAAAATGATGTACTCGTAGTCGGCCAGGCTCTCAGGCACGCGGCCGAGATTTGCCTTCGGCTGAAAGCGGTACGTCAGACGCGCGACCATAGGCGGACCCGGATCGATCACGCAGTCGTTGAGATGCGCCATCAATCGCGGATCGTCGGTAAAATCGGTCAGATCGACAGAGATTTCGATTGTCTCGCCGAGCTTGTCCTCGCCCATCCCATCCCAGAAATGTTCAAGCCCGAGCTGGCGATCACGTTCCGACAGGCCCGGATCCAGGATCAACTGCAGGGCGCGAATGAAATTGCTCTTGCCAACCTTGTTTTCGCCGACAATGACGATGCTCTCGCCGGTCTCGACGTCAATGTCCGAGAAATTTGCGAAATTGCTTATTCTTACCCGTGAGATGCGCAAACCCGTCCCCCGACTTCAATGAATCACATCAACTGTAGATTTAACATTCCAAGGCGGGTGTCCGCTATGCCTGTGTTGTCAGTCGATGCGAACTGTCTCCTTTCGGCCCCAGAGTGGTCGTTCGCCACAGTTTGCTCGTGGCACTCGGGCAGGGTCCCCAGCCGTCGCGTTTGAAAGTTCTGATCTGGGGAACGTCAAATTCCAATTGCCAGGAAATTAAAGCCAAGCACCTTAAAAACGCCGATTTTTCTGGTGGGGAATGGCAATTACTGAAAAGGAAGAAAAGGTCCCCAATAGACCTACCTGGGGGGTGGGATTCTCACGGACTTCAAAGGCTTGTTGAAAAGCCTTGAAATTCCCTCTGTTCTCGCCATCGCGAGCGACCGTGGATGCCACCTTTGTGCCCTGGCTTTGGGCATCAGTCAACAGGACGGCGAGCGGCAATTATTTCCGTTTTCCGCCCAAAGCGGACTTCATTTCTAGGCTAATAAGCTTTCTAGCGAGTAGCCCCACTGGTATGGATTGAATCCGCTCGACGGCCGCATTGGTGGTGAGCTCAAACGCGCGGCCAGCGGAAGAGACGTTCTTTCGAGACGCGGAAACGGTGGTGCGGAAACATCTCCATGTACCAAACGAGGTGGCCACGACAAAAGTCTTTGAAACCTTCATCAGACCACAGGGTCCTAAGCTCGGTTTTGCTAAGTCGTTTTTCAATTGCCTCACTTTGTTTCCTATTGAAGACTCTCCCATTATACGGGTCCATCTTCGGCCACGTGCGGTTTTGGTGCTGCCAGTGTCCGTGGGGTGTCGAGGGATATGGATCGGGATCGGCCTTAGTAAAAACCCAACCGAGATAGGTGAAATGAACGACGCCGGGCGGCGACGCATCGCTCTGATCGCCACTTTCCGACAGCTTCGAAGCCAGCGGGGGTTCTGGATCGCCGTGATCGGCCACAGGCTCGTGATTTTCGTCTTCCTCAATGCGTGGATCGGTTATGAATCCTGGTAGGTCAAACACCCATGCAGCGACATCGCAGCGCTCCCTAAATTCAATAATACCAATGAGCCCGAACTCGAAGTGCAACTCGGCGAGCGTTACCAATGTGGAGTAGGACATGGGGAACTCATTTCCTGGCTATGATGGTAAAATCCTAACGGCTCCATTGCGCCCGTGAGACGCCCGCAGCACAGCTCGAAAGCGGACAATGTGCGGAATGCTACTGAGGTCGGTCTCGGTCGACACGGTAGTATGGGGGTCGGTGATAACTGGGTTACCTACCGGTTTGACGCCGGTGAAGGATATCGCTTACCTCCTCGATCGCGGAGCATACCGAAGGTGTGTTCTGGATTAACGCCAGCGCCGAGACGCATAGACGGCGCCGGGAGTCCTTCATGCAGACCTTTCCAATCGACGTCTCCACGCCTTGGGCATCCTCAACGTAGTGATGCAGCAGACTCGTTTGAGACGGATGCACCCACTCGGACAGCCCCCTATAGGTCAATTCGTTACCGCTTTCTTGATGACCTGTGAGGTTGATCTCGACCTCGAACATATAACGCATGGCGTTCAGAACATGGACTCCTTGTGCGGCTTCGGCCAACATTCTTTCTCTGGCCTCATCGGTGAAATAATAGTCGTTCAGCGAGTACTCGCCGCCTTTCAGGGACTTCTGCTCATCCACCTTGATGCGGGAGCTGTTGACGAATGCCAACACCTTCTTGCCAATCCGATCAAAGTCATCCCCCTCTGCCGCCTTGGTGACTTCATTGAGCGCGTACATGCCGACCGCATGGGTTTCCATTAAGCATCGCGCCAGAATGCACGCCGATGCCGCGCGATCCGCATCCACAAGCAGGACCGCGTCGTCAAAGAGATCGATGACACGGTTGTTGACCGTTCGGCCGAAATTGGCGAACAGTTGCCCAGCGGAACCGGGAGCGGCTCGCCCGTAGGCCCGCCCTAACCGTTTGGCCATCCCGGCTCTTGCCCTAAGAGAAGCGAGATGGATAGTCTCCGTCTCCGCCAAAAACTCTGCTACGCCATACTCCTCGCTCACCTGTCCGCTCCCAAACTCGATCCCCGTTCCACGTCGAGCAGGCCGGACCGCGAGACGACCGAAAAAATCGCTTCGGACACCTCTTCGGGACCGCGACCTGCCTCAATCACATGACAACGTCCCGGATCACGTTCTGCGGCGGCTAACAAGGCTTCCCGGATCCGAACGAAATCCCTAGTGGCTTCGGAGGGATCCTGATCGATTGCGTCGCCCCGGGCGGCCCGCCGCTCCATTGCGACGGCCGGATCGATATCGAGCACGAAAGTCAGATCGGGCATCGTCTCGCCGACGGCGGCTTCGGTGACTAGAGAGAACAGCCGCTCTGAAACGCCGGTGCCATGGACCTGAAACGCATAGGTTGAGTCCAGAAACCGATCGCTAACGACCCAGCCGCCGGCCTTCAGCGCCGGTCGGATCACACTCCTTACGTGGTCCACCCGCGCCGCCGAAACTAGCAGCATCTCCTCGAGCGGAGACAGCCGGTTCGGCCTTGGCGCGATCAGGATGCTACGCACGCCCGCGCCGATCCAACCGCCATCGGGTTCCTTGGTTTTGACGACTTGCAAGTTCATCGAGCGGAGTGATGCGGTCAAGTACTCTGCCTGTAACGATTTTCCGCTTCCGTCGATACCCTCGATAGTTACAAACGGCAATGCTTCCCCCTATATAGTGCAGCCAAAGTCTCCCGAAGCGGTCCGAATGATTAGATCCAGCGTCGTCACTTTCGTCTCGGCCGGCATGCTCTCGCCCAAAAAGCGGGACCACGTGCTGGCGCGCCAACAGCTATATCTGAACTACGGCGCGCTGTCTTTGGCGACCAAGTTGCAACTGGCCGGTCACGACGTCGCTCTCTTCCACGGCGAGCATCGCGACCCTGAGGACCTCTTTTGTCAAATACGCGATAGCGGCCGTTTCCCGTCGATCTATCCGCTTATGATCTCGATCCCCAGCTTCTATGCGCTGCCATGGGCGCAAGCGTTCTGCAAGCTGGCAAAAGCCGCGGATCCTGAATGCCGGCTCGTTGTCGGTGGGCGGTGGGTGGTCGGACCGGATCCGGAGTGGCTTCGGGGGCTGCTACCCCAAGCCGACGTCTTGGCCCCCGGCCTCAGCGAGGGTGTCATCGAGCGACTCTTGACCGAGAGCCCCGTGCTGAAGCGGGTCGCGGAGCCGGCTCCGGGTTTCACCCTCAACCATCTCCTTGTAGACGGTTATCGACGATACCAACCGAGTGTCGAGGCATCGCGCGGCTGCGGCATGGGCTGCGCTTTCTGCGAGGAACGGGATATCAAGGTCGAGAAGCTAGGTGACGCCGCCACATTGGCGGCATCGATGGCGTTGGTCGGTGAACAATACAACGGGGAGGAAATCCGACCCTATCTGCAGTCCTCGATGTTCTTGCCAACCGCTCGGTGGGCCTCTGCATTTGCAGTCGAAACGGCGAGGATCGGACTTAACATGGCTTGGCGGACCGAGACGAGGGTCGACGCCATTACCACGCAGACGCTCGTCTCGCTAGCGGAAGCGGGCTTGCGCGTGATCGATTTGGGCCTCGAGACTGCATCGCCCCGCCAGATCCTGGCGATGAGAAAAGCCGACAACCCTGACCGTTATCTTCGTCGGGCTTCCGAGTTGTTGGAGACATGCCGGGACCACGGCGTGATGGCTAAAGTCAACGTGCTGCTTTACGCGGGAGAAACTGAGGAAACCTTGGCTGAAACGACCGCTTGGCTTGATGCCCATGCCAACGCCATCGCTGGGGTGTCGGTCGGTCCGGTCATTGCCTACGGCCCACCCAAGACGGCTGACTTGCTACTCGATGACTGGCGTCGTCTTGGCGCGCGGCCGGTCGACACGACCAGCGCGGCATCTACCGGGATAACGACCATGCACCTAAGCACCGCCTTTCCCGCCGAAGCGGCGGAAGTTGCGAGCCTCCAGCTCTCTCGCAGATTCATGGACGAAGACGCTTACTTCGAGCTCAAGAGCTTTTCATATTATCCCCGGGATTATCGTCGCGCTGACTTCGAGCGCGACGTGGCCGCGTCCGACCCGGCGAAGCTCCCGTTTACTGTCCGCAGGCGCGACGCGGCCAGGGTTGATCATGACCAGACTTTCGATGAGGCGAATTTAAAATGAGGCGAAGTTTATGAACGTTAAGATGATTAAGGACCCGATTCACGGGTCGATCGAGTTTGAGGGAGAGGCAGAGCTTCAACTTAAGTCCATGCTCGCCGACCCGTTCTTCCAGCGCCTGCGCCGGGTGAAGCAACTGGGTTTTTCCGACTATGTCTTTCCCTCGGCCACTCACTCCCGATTCGCGCACTCACTAGGCGTTTACTCTGTGGCCAAGCGCATGCTGTCTGTAGTGGAACCTGACGTGCGGAACGGCGGCTGGAGCCTGAAGGGTCGAGCTTGTCTAGCCGCCGCCCTACTGCACGACATTGGCCATGGAATGTTCAGCCACGCCTTCGAAAAAGCGATGGAGTTGTTCGTGGATCGCAATCCACAGCCTGAGAACAGCGCGCTGCAAGCCGCGGTGAACCATGAAAAGGTTAGCCCTAAGATCGTAACCGGCTCGTCTATCGCCCGGACCTTGGTAGAGATGGGTGGTGCCGAGTTCCCAGCTATGGTGGCAGGCATGATAGAGAAATCGGACAAAACTTGCGTCTACACCTCGCTCGTCTCGAGTCAGTTAGATGCTGACCGCCTGGATTACGCCAAACGCGACCCTTATTTCGCTGGCGTCTCCTCCGGCGGGATCGACCTCGACTGGTTGATCCGCAACTTCCATGTCGGCTCCGGTGCGAACGGCCGCTTCCTTTACGTCAACAGCAAGGCCTATATCTCGTTGGAACAGTTCACGGTGACCCTGTTCCAACTCTATCCGACCTTGTATCTACATAAGCGCACGCGGGGTCTCGAATACATGTTCTCCCTGCTGATGAGCCGGGTGTTTGAGCGCATCGCCGACGGCGACGAAAAGGCCGCCGGCCTGCCATCAAACCATCCTTTGGTCCGGTTCTTCCGACAGCCCGACGATCTCGAC
This sequence comes from Ensifer sp. ENS08, assembly GCF_014852195.1. Lineage (NCBI taxonomy): Bacteria > Pseudomonadati > Pseudomonadota > Alphaproteobacteria > Hyphomicrobiales > Rhizobiaceae > Ensifer > Ensifer sp. ENS08. The sequence goes on along the minus strand of NZ_JACVBF010000001.1, from coordinate 404,430 downwards.
AACGCGCTCCTCCTCGACGATACCCTTTTCTGGGGCTCGTTACACCTATTCCAAGAGGCGGGGAGTGGGCCGATCCGCACACTTGCTAACCGCATCACTTCACGCAAGTTCTATCCGATGCTCGACGTCTGGAAACTCGCGGACGAGGTCGCCGCCCAAGACGGCACCCTAGCAAACCTCGACGCAGCCCAGCGCGTGGGCGTGCTGCACGATATATGCGAGAAAGTGTCGGAAGACCTACACAAGAAGAGTGGACTGTGGACCGAGGCCTGCTACTACGACAAGTACCCGCGACCTATCTACAAACCGCTGCACACCGAAGGTGGGCATCCGCAGCAGATCAACGTCGAAGTCGGCGGCGATATCGTTGATATCGCCTCCATATCTCCAATCGTCGCCAGCGCGGCGTCCTTCAGCATACATCGGATATACTTCGACGACGCGGACGAAGGATTGGGCGAGCGACTGGCGTCGGAGATACAGTCAAGCATCCGACGTGGGCTGGCAGAAGAGTTGAGGGGATAGTCACTCCACCTAAGTGGCTTCCGGCTGCACGCGAGATCATCGACCGCATCGGGTCCGCCTGTGCTTTCCGATTGAAGAAGCGCTGTTGTAGGAACAAGAGCGAAACCTCTCCCCCTTGGCCACCAATTGGGCGAGGGCCATGTCGATAAACGCGCAGAAACCGTTCCCCTCGCATTCAAGCCCGAAGGGAAAAGGTGAAGTTCGAGGGCACCTGTAGGTCGCTCGGTAACCACATGGAGTCCAGGGGGTGGAACTCGGCGCTCTCGCTCCATTGAAATGTTGAGGTGTCAGGTGGTGCCATTTGCACCAATGCAGAGCTGGAAAGCTCGCGTATGCTTATGACGTCAGCAGCGCAAACGACGCCACGTACCACGGCAATAGAGGAAATCGTAATCTGCACGATCTTCCAACGGTCCGCCATACGCGCAGCAACATCGAACTCATGTCGTGATAACAGTACGCGATCAGCAGTGGAAGGAACGACAGTCTTGATTTCCAGACCAAACCGATACTGCTGGGAGTTCAGCTCGATGTCGTAACCGAAGCGATCAGACACGAGGGAGACATGCCGAGGCTGACGGTTCAACGCGTGGAGGGCCGCTATGACCATCAGCTCACCCGCATCACCGATACGTTTGAGAAGGTCGTCATCTTGGCGCCCGTATAGCTGTTGGTGGGCTGCAACAATGATCGGGTCCAAATCTGGTCCGAGCCAGGACAGCGCTTCGAGGTCTTGTGCAGGGATGAATTCGGTAGCTAGCTGACCTTCGACTACGGAGCTGCGAAGCCAGTCTGGTGGTCGACGGACAATAAGAAGACGAGCAATGCCCTTCAACGTCGAAAGATCAGCAGCCTGGTCGAGCTTAGATAGCTCGTGCATGATCTGTACGCCACCTTCGACCTTTGCCAGTCCCACATCGAGCAAGAGCTCTGCGGTGCCGTTCAGATCTAGTGACGCAGCCATATGGGTGGGCTTGTCCAAAGCAGCGGTGATCCACGCCTCGGCGTCCACGCAATGCCGCACCCGCGCGCTATAAGCGAGCAGGAAAGTCGCGTGACATCTTCCTCTGCTAGGAAGGTCGGGCATCGCTGCTCGCTACTAGGTGTGCGTTAACTGCTGAAAGGTCATCTTGAAACGCCGGAGTTCCACCCGATCCCTCGTCTGATGCAGGGAGGGCGATCCGAACCAAGCCTGGATCGTCCATCAGGCGAGCAAGCGCTTCAACCTTATCAACGAGACGCCCATCCACAGTGTCGTCTATGGAACCGGCGCTGATCAGAAGAGTGAAGCGGGTTATCACATCACTCGCCAAACCAAGTCGATGGATACGGTCCTGGCTCTGAAGAAAGTGGCCGGCATTAAAGGTTCGATCGAGGTACACGGCGTGATGGCACCAGTGATGCAAGCTGACGCCTTCGCCGCAAGCCGCTGGATTAGCGAACAGCACGGTGCAATTTGGATCATGCCGAAAGCGATCGAATTCTTTCTCTCGAGAGACTTCGTCGTCTGTGGCCATATCGTCTGACGGAACGCCTCCGTGAACTAGCGCAGGTTGGTAGCTATCAACTCTGCGGGCCAGCGCCTTAATATTCCGAACAAAGCTCGACCAAACGAGAACCTTTTCCCCTCGAAGCGCTGCATTTTTGATTATTTCTTCAACTCGCTCATACTTCCACGGAAGTTCGAAACTCCCGTAGCGCGCCAGTAGGTCTGCCAGCGGTTCCCCACCATGTAATTTGATAGGCGGATGCAGAAAAGCGGGATCGTCTCCATCATCAGAGCCCGCGGTCAACAGCATTGGGTTTGTGGCGGCCTCAAGCAGGTACATGACGATGCGCCCAAGTCGTTGCATCTCATGCCTGCCACGATCCGGTAAAGCGAAGGACGATCTGTATTCGCCCACCAGTGCCTGATAGATCGCAGACTGGATTGGCCTCATTGGCTCCCGCACAACTTCGAATTTCGTCTCAGGCAGCTCGAGCGCTGTTTTGGGCGTTCGGACGAAATATCGACGTACCGCCTTATTGGTGTCGATGAGCACTTGCTCGTCACGACCAAGCCTTTCGAAATACGCAGCGTCGGGGAGAATCTGCCGATCTTGCCCTGGGTAAAGGAAGCTCACCAATGCGACGAGGTCATTGGCTCCTTGAGGTGCAGGGGTGCCCGTAAGAACGTCGCGACGCTGAGCAGCATACGCGAGGTCTAGGACTGCGCGTCCGTGAACGCCTGCCGCCCCTCGTTTGACCCGATGAGCTTCATCGAGAATGACTTGGGTCGCATCCGCGGCAACAAATGCACGGACTGTTTCGTAATCGCTCGCGGTTCGGTTGTAGTTCGACAAGAGGACGGTAGTGTCCTGCGGGATGATTGTGCCAGGGCCGGTATGGATTACGAATTTTGGCGGGACCTCGAAACAGGCGACAAGTTCCTCTTTCCAGGCTCCAAACGCTGCGATTGGGCCGATGACCGCCAGGCGGCGGATTGCACCGCGGGCGCGATGAAGGGCGAAGCCTGCGAGTGCGACAGTCGTCTTACCTGCACCCGGTACCGAGAAGTCCGCCCCGTGAGGCAGGCTCATAAGTCGATGCAGATTTCTTAGCTGGAATTCCTTCAAAGCTCTCTTGAAGCCCGATGCCCCAAGTTGCTTCGCCAATGAATCTAAGGAAGTGTAGTCGGGTTCTCCAGCATCGACAACCGCTTCACGACTTTTCCGATCCGAAGCCATAGATCGAAGCCTGTCCGATAGTGTCGGCCCCGGCTCAAAGCGCTCGCCAAAAACCGCCTTCAGCTCCCGCAGAACGTTGAGCTCGGCGAGAAATACATCGGCATGAACCACAGTGTGGTTTTGTGAACCTGACTCGATACCTCTAGCAAGTGCCTCCTGAAGGCGCGCCCACGCACCAGAGTTCGTGTCTGCTGCACGCTCGACGATCACTGTCGGACGACCTTGCCGGTAAAGCTCTGCTTTGATCATTACATCGACTCGAGCTTGCCGGCGGCAATCTTCACATCTTCAATCAGCTTCTTGAATCTGTCCTCGTCCCATCCACTCTGAGCGCGGGCTTTCGGAAGAGACGTTCCTGCGCGAGTAATCTCATCTAAAGCTTCCGATAGCCGGAGGATCGGTGCAATAACCGCTTGCACATCCTTTGCTTCTTCACTCGCCTCTTTGGCGGCCGCGGTAACAGCGCTCTTGACAGAATTCAACAGATTCTCGACCGGAACGGTCGCGCCATCGGGCAAAGTAACGATTTCGTCAGGCGTGCGCTGGGCTAGGAACGATAGAACTGCAGTTAAGTCTTCGGGCTGTGCAGGGTTGCCGCCAAGCACGTCGTCCAGGAAATCGTCGGCAGAATCGGCTGGCTCGCTTACGGCGACTGTCAATAATTGGGCGAGGGTTGGATCCGAGATGAATTCGCCCTTGACGAACGCGGCCGCGTCCTTTCGCCGGAGGTGTCTTAAGTCGCGGTAGTTTACACCAGCGAGCGTGCCAATGAAGTATACGCTGCGAACGGACGCTGCCTCATCCGAAGCTTTGTCCTTGATATGTTTGGTTAGTTCTTCGAAGGCGGATTCGTTCCCAACGAAATCTGCGTGATGGCGTGTTCCGTTTGAAAGGGCGACAAGCTGATGAAGTTGCTGCAGCTTCTCATACTGTGCCCGAACCTTCTCTGGCTTTAGGCGCATTCGTTGGGCGACGCGATCCCAATCCTTTTTAGATGCGATGAAGATTTCCTCGATCAACAACGCTTCGTTGACCCAAGAATAGTCTTCCCGAAAGTCCTTCGCGACTTGCAACTCGGTCTCGAGATCGATTAGCTCATCCGCAGTGGCGTCCGACGGTAACACATAGGCCCTCACGTACCGTGCCGTTGGCAAAGTCTCGTCTAACCATAGTGATCTCAGTCCAGCAGTACGCCTGTTTCCATTAATAAGGACACCTTCCGCCGTAACGACGGCCGGCTCCTGTTGGCCCCGCGCGCGTAGATCGTTCTTTAGGTCGTCGAACCCCTCTTGACCGGCGAGGATAGTGAACTGTGCGTTCTGAGCAGTAGTTCCAAGGGGGTCCGATGAGAACAGGTCGAGGACGCCTTTAGTTTCGATTTCCCTCATCTGTTCGGCACGCGTTCGGTGATTCAGCGTTGAAAACCGAACCCAATCTGTCGGCACGTTTACAACTGGAAGCTCCTTTTCAGGTCTTATCCACTGAGGGAGCAACTGCTTCGGTGCAGTCGCAACGCGCGCTGCAAGAAAATCGGCCCGTTCTTGATCCAATACAGGGTTCAACGTGGTTCACTCCTAAATACGGTCGAGCGTCCTGGTCCAAACCGCGACGCTATAGTGGTTCTTGTACCGCGGTCACCGCGCGAGAAACCGACATACCCTTCGTAAGACTGCAGCAAGGTTGGGTCGATGCCGAAAGCCGAATATAGGACACTAGGGAAACGGAGTCGGCGGCCACCCTGCCAATTCCACTCGGAACGCTCGGCCCCCACTTCATAATCGACCCGCTCCGGCATTACCCATAAGCACGGTGGAGGAATTCTCTTGCCGTCGACTTCGACAGCAAGCGATGCCTTTGGGCATGGACGGAGGGGTGTTCCACAAGTTGCGTTGTGAAAGATCACTCCGTCAACGGCATCTTGATAGGTCGATGAAAAAAAGCGATTTCGGAGTCGGTTGACACCTTTAGCGACATGCTCCCCGGGTTCATACTGCAAGCTGTCGCACAGCCACCAAAGATATGACTCTACAGCCCAATCAGGTGTAGACCAGTTCACACTACTATGAGCCCCATCTGGGCATCCCTTTTGAACAATCGCGACGCTTCCGATGCCTGGCACCTCAAGCCTGTAGACCGTGTCGTCGCCATATTCAGGTATATCGAAGCTGGAGATGGATCCTGTATCGGCGAACCATTGTAGCAGCCCGACCAGAAATTCACGACGTGCGGAGTTACTGGCAGCGGCACTGCCGCGGATTCTCTGGATGGCAGCAGGCAATGCAAGTTCAAAGTCGGCGGAGCTCAACCCCTGCCGCTGGAGAAACGCATGATCGGCAGCCATCGCTTTCACCGCGTTCACGACCAGATTGATGACTTCTTCCGGAGGTGCACCCGGATGTCGGCACGGTGCCGCCGTTTCGCCCGCCACGTATTAACTCCTGATTGATGATTGATTCCCCAAGTCAAGAGGATGACGGCAAGTGTTGTGTTAGGCAAGATGTTGATTAGTATACGGGATCCGAAACCGCGCGGTATAATCATACCAGCCACGTGATGAGATTCAGCGTAAACGACGTGACGAGCCTTCAACCGGCTGCCCATGGCGACGTCTGCAGCTCTGGGTTCTGTATCCGTCGTTGTCCCAGGCCCTATTCTGCCGAGCCAAGAAACGCCCTCAGCCTCGCCGAAAGGTCTTCTCGGGCAGAGACCTTCGTATCGCACTCCCAAACCGTCATCACGTCCCATTCGGCTTTTCGCAGCGCTTCGCTGTTTCTTTCGTCGCGCTCGATATTGCGTGCAATCTTAGCGTGCCAATAATCCGCGTTGGACTTCGGCTTCCGGGCCCCACGGGAGCAATCATGCCCATGCCAAAAGCATCCATGAACGAACACCACTTTCCGCCGGCCTGGGAATACAAGATCCGGTGTGCCGGGAAGCTCCTTCCGATGCAACCGATAGCGGAAACCCAGACTGTGTATTAACCGGCGCACGATCATTTCGGTTGTTGTGTCTTTCGACTTAACTGCTCGCATAACCGCACTGCGATGGGGGTCAGTCGTTGTCGATTTCATCACTATTCTCTGTCTCCACCGACGCCGCGCCGCCCAGTGCTTGATACCTGCGCTCGGCGAGCCACTGCAGCCGTTTGGCCTGCGTGAGAAGCACTCGCCTCAAGCCACCCTGGACCTTGCGTTCTGAAATGACCTGGGCCAGGCGGGAGATGATCAACGACCGTCGAGCAATTCGAAAATCGGGATGACTGCGAATCTCGGCCACTTTGTCCGACACGACCCGCATACGGAATGGTTGCGGCATTTCTATTTCTACTGTGGGCGGGGGTGGATCCTTCTCGTTCAAAATCGCCTTGAACTCGCTGCCAGCCACCGCATTGGCGTAGACAGCATGTTCCAGAGCGTTAAGGCAGGCTTTGGCATACTCACGTTGGCCGGGTTGCAGGTTCTCGAACTGCGCCAACGGATAAACCTCGATCTCGAAGACCTCGAACGGGTCAAGTACTGACATTGCCACTGCGTCGGTTCGCTGGTTTGTCAAGTGACGACGAATGCGCGAGCGCAAACGCTCGTTCGTCTGCCCCACGTAGATCGGCTCGCCGTCGTAGTCGTAGAAGATGTAGACACCCCATCGAAAGTTACCGACGGGTCGTTTGGTGCCCGCAACGGGATCATCGATGGTACTGTCGAGGAACCTGGCTAAGTTAGAGCGGAGGTCTTCGGTTTCGAATGGTGGGATGTTGGTCCCGTCCGGTTTGTTTTCTTCCGCCATTCAGCGCCTCCGGATTGGCGTCATCTCCGATTCGACCTGTACTGTGCAGGCACGGGTGACCGTCGTCTTGCGGCAGTCCACGGATGCGCTCGGTCGCGCCGCGGAACAGGCCGGAGTTATAAAGCTCTTTCTCATCCAGTCCGCGCTTACCAAGCTAGTGGGCTCTTAAGTGCCTCTGCAAACTTTTCGATCTGCTCCCGAAGGTCGCTGTTTTGTTCGCAGGGAATAGCGCTCATGCCGCCGCGGCATCTTTCGTTTTGAGCTCGCGTAGCAGCGGCTCGATCACATATTGGGCGAGGTGCCGTACAACTGGGACTGCGACACCGTCGCCTGTAAGGTGGTAGGCCTCGTTATAGTTCTTGGGCAGGACATATCCCTCGGGCAAGCCCATAAGCCGGGCTGTCTCCCGCGACGAAATCAAGCGCGATCGTATGCGATTGCCATCAACAACCACGATCACCTGGCGGCTAGATCCGCCGGAAGGCGTACGCAAGCAACCGGCGAGATCATCGAACCGGACTTCGGCGCGTTGATATTTCACGCCATCCTCTACACGAGTGCGTTTGTAGACGGCGCCGACCATGCGACGGCCGGCGCGCTTAGCGGCCTCCACCTTCGCTAGGTTGATCGGAGACATTTGGCCGAGCAGCTTCGTTGTTTCGACCGCAGAATGCCACTGGACGCTGTCCGGCTCTTCCTCGATCAAGTCAGCGAACACGGTGTTCCGGTGCGGTGGCGTGGGCATGTTCCACCAAAGCCACTTTGCCTTCGCGGCGTCATTCACCCGCTCATATGCAGCCTGCAGCCCACGTGTATGGAACGGTTCGATCGGACCCGGGGCAACAATGGCATCGTCGACATCGATTTCCTCACGCACGCCGACGACGAAAAGGCGCGGTCGCGAATGTGGCACGAACAGCGCGGCATCGATTACAAGCGCACCGTAGCGGTAGCCATTCTCTGCAAAGGTCTGACAGATCGCTTCGAAGTCCTTGCCGCCATGAGACGTCAGTGTGCCTGTAACATTTTCTAGCGCAACGACCCGAGGTGCACGGCCCTCAGTAATGAGCGACTTCACGATGTCCCAGAAAGGATAGAACGTGCCCGAGCGCTCGCCGCGGAGACCTGCACCGCCGCCGGCGAGGGACAGGTCCTGGCAGGGAAACGACGCCCAAGCGAGATCGGCGATGCCAGGCAATTCGCTCGTCTCGACCTTCCGGATGTCACCAACCTTCAGCACGGTCTGCTTGTCTTTGTCCCAGTTAGACTGATACGCAGCACCCTTTTTGAAGTCAAAGTCGTTGGAGAAGACACATTGCCAGTCAGAACCGAGGCCGGCTCGAGCCATTCCTCCACCAGCGAAGAACTCGTAAAATGTCGTTTTGCTGCCGTCGGTCATTTGGCCCTCGTGAAACCCGGATGCTTCCGAATCAGCATACTTTAAGGGTCGTTTACGGTTCGTTCTCCTTCTAACATCTTTTGTGCAGATTCCTAGAGCTCTTGGGCGCATCACGAAGAAAGTCCCCAGGGGCGTAAATCGGCGTAGGCTGAGGTGCCGGATCGAATGCCTTTCTGCCGTCGCAATGCTGACCATAAACGCGAAGCCGCTTGCATGGTGAGGCACGAGCCGGACGGCCAGCAGGGGGGTGTGCCGCGGATGGCGGAGATTATTTCCGATTACTAACCCTTGAACACTTGTTTGCGATGATATCGGAGGAACTGCGGGTGCGGCCGCTCGTCAGCCCGTGACGGCACAAGCAGACGTCGATCAGGATTGATGAGCCGGGTGATGGTGTCGGGTACGCCGCCACCTGCGATCAACAAACTGTAGTCATCATCAACCGAGATTAGCCCACGGTCGAACATCCAGTGCACTGTACCGGAGAGTGCGATGCCATTTCGCACGCTGTCCGGGCCACCGTTCGCCACGGGGCGAATGTGCGCTGCCTGAACTTCCGATCGTCCGCCGCCGTTGATGAGCTTGAGGCCGGTGACGGCGCAGGTGTCGTGGTAGGCCGTCTTTATGGCTGCGGAGAAAGCACGGTCCCGGAAGGGGCGTTGAAGCACCTGGGTGACGATACGGCGCTCGATGCTGTCGGCTTCGTAGGGCATCTGCGGGTTGTCGCCAAATCCGATGCGCGCGTCCTCGGCCGGATCCGGCGCAGACCGTTCGCGGTCACGCTTCCCGAGGACATGCGCGAAGCCGGCGCCGAGGATCAGGTCATACTCGGCGTCGGGGATGTTCCGGACAGCGCGGCCGAACGCGCCTTTGTTCGTCGAGCCGTCCTCCTTGCGCAGGCCGCTCTCGTAGTAACGGTCCGCCTCCTTGAACGGGACGGCATGATCGAAGGGCAGAAAGTCCTCGATCAGCGCGTAGAAGTGATCGGGCTTCGATGGATCTTCGATGATGTCGGCAATTCGTGCCGTCGCGAAATATGCCTGCTTGCCGCCGGTCTTCATCAGGTCGCCGCTCGGACGCCTCGGTTCATAATAGACGATCCAGTCCCCGCGCGCCGCCTCGACCTGACGCAGATAGGTGCGCGGAAAATGATACCGCTGTTCCGGGAGATCGTCGTAGGTCGGATCGACCTTGGTGGTAAGTATGGCCTTCGCCATGGGATGGACTTGCTCTCACTCTGGAAATTAGGTTGCCGGGACCTTGGTACCAGGCGGCAGGCTGACTTGAAAAGACCCGGATGCTCCCGCTGTTGCAGCCCCTACTTTAGCGGAAAGCGCGCACGTATTAATTGTAATTGTTGCTTGCGTTCGCGGAAGTGAAAATATTTTTATTGATGCTGATGTGAGGAGATTTAAAGTAATTCAAAGTAACTAATTGCGTATAATTCATTATTATACTTGGAAACAATTTATTGCAAAACTTTAGATTGCTTTCAAGTGTCATGATATTCTGTGATAATTGAGGGGTGGAAGCGGATATGCTTTTACGATCATTCCTCTTACATGGAGTTACCCATGACCAAGAATACCAACGCATTCGCTCTCCCATCCGCCGCCCGCACGTTCTACGAAGCCAACGCGGTCGCAGAAGACATCAAGAGCCAGCTCGAAGAGACGGCCATGTTCTTGATCAACATTTCGCGTCGTTCGACTGAAGAGGCCTTCAAGCTCGGCGAACACCTTGAACGCGCAGCGGAGCTGCTCCCGGAAGGAACCTTGGAAAAGTGGGCTGTGGAACGCTGTGGCTATACCGCGCGTCATGTCCGGACCCAACGCGCGGTGTTTCGCAACCTGGCTCACTACAAGGACATACTGGTGGAATTGGCCGTCGGCCCGACGGTTCTTGGAAAGCTGAGTGCTGCGGAGCCCGATCAGATCGAGCAGGCTATTGGCTTCGCCGCCCAGAACGGGAAGCTTAGGGTGCAGGACGTTGCGGCGATTATGGCCGACTCGAAAAACGAGGCAGAGGCACGGCCGCAGATCGATCCGTATGACGTCGGCGGCCTTGACGGGCTGAAGGCGATCATCGCGATCAAGGTCCGGGAAGGCCTCAAGTCGTTCATCGGACATCTCGAAGAGATCCGCGCGCATATCGACGAGGCGTTGCCGAAGAAGAACATCGTCAAAAAGTCGCTCGCGGACAAAACACACCTGACGGCGCGCCTTGCTCGGCGAGAGCTTGAGAGCCTTGCTCAGTTCGTGATGCCGAATCCTCACTGCACGAGTGTGGTTTGGAACAGCCCCCTTCCACCGAAGACACGATGGTCGGAAGTCGGCGATATGCTCTATAAGATGGGCAGCAACGAAAACTGGCCAGAAAAAGAAAAACTGCGGACCTGGTTGGAAGCGGAAGTCGTGCCGATCCTGGAATGGGCCACCTCCAAATCAAGTGCCCCGGCTTGGCCAGGTGTGGAAACCAGTGAGGTGCTGAGCGTGAACGTTCCGGCCGAGGTTGATGCGGACGGGCCAGTTCCTGCTGATGTCAGCGGCAATCCTGATGCGGTGGCGACGGGTGCCCCCTCAGTCGAAGAAAGGATGGGGGCTATTGCTGCGGCTTTTGGAGCCACTGCCACGACCGAGGTGCCCAAGCCTAAGCTCACACTGCAGGATGACGTTCCCTCCATCGCTGAAGCTCTTTCCAAATCCGGAAAGCACCTGAAGCGTCCGGAGATCGTCGGCCGGATCAAGTCCGCGTCGGGCATTGCGACGCCATCGACAACATCGCCGGCCGCCACCGCTTAATGCGCTTGGTCGAAGACTGGATGGCCGGAAATTCGGCCTTCCCCTAAAAAATATCCAGAGGGCCGCTTGTCGGCCCTTGCTCATGCTCGGCTTCGATCCGCGGTTGGACGACAATGTTCCGATGATGAGGGGAGCAGACTGCCAGTCCGCCGGAGGTCAGGTCCGAAGCGTCATCGTGCCCGTGAGCCCGGCGTTAACCTTGTACCGGCTTCGTTCTCTTTTTTGTTCGCGGGTCCTTGAGCCCGGCTCCCGGTCCTGCCAGGTTGGGGCTGTTCGAACGACCGGACACAAAGCGGCCCAAGCCGATGCTACCAACATCGACAAGGGCCTGACCCTCAGCCTTCTTGCGAAAGGAATCGGGCTATGAGCATCATTACCTCTACACTCCCCACTGGGGAAGTTCTCCGTTCGATGGCCGCCGAGGCATCTGTCTTCTCCCACCGTTCGCGTGGCCTCAGCGCCCGAATCGGCATCGGCGAGCCGGCAGTACTGCGCCGTCATCCGCATATCGTTCGCTTCGCCGAGGTCGAGGCCGATCTCGACTTGCTGATCGATCGCGCCATTGCGGCCATCGCCGACGGCGAGCCGATCGAGGACGAGATTCTCGGCCATTACGTTCACATCGCCTCGCTGGTCCGTGCCGTCTCGTTCCGGGAAGGCAAGCTGCTCGAGCAGGCGGTCGAGCGTCTGGCAAAGGCCAACCCTGACATCACGGTGCTGACCCAGTCGTTGAAGCTACCGCTGGTCAAGGCGGCGCTCGAAGCCGTCTCCGGAAACGACTGGGAGAGCCTCGACGGCGTCAAGCTCGATTGCGAGGCGCCGGCGAAGGGCAGCTATACACCCGACCTGATCATTGTGAACCGGGCGCGACATACGGCCTACATCCTCGACCTCAAGCGTTCGCTCGCCTCCTATGGCGACACCAGCCGTCTCGAAGAACTGAAGCTCAGGATGATGGCGTCGGCTATGGTGCTGCCGGACTGGCTCTACAAGCATCACAAGCGAATGATGGTCGACACGGTCGAAGTCGCGATCGTCGATGGGGCCAGCCGCCCGAGCGATCATGCCACCGGCATCTGGGCTTTGTCCGAGATCGACGATCTCTTGGAAATCGATGGTGTCGCCGCCTGCATGGCCGAACTGCGTCTCCGCTTCGGCCGCCGCGTGCGGCAGCTCCTCGAAGCGGAAGCCCGCAAGGCCCTCGGTGTCGTGGCGACGGCCGCATCGGATGCGATGCACGCCTCAACAATGCCGGGCAAGCCGCTGATCGCCTTGAACGGTGCGGCCCGCAGCTACGAGGAAGAGCAGGCGATGACCGCGCGGGACGATGACGATGATCATTACGATCTTGGCTGCTTCGATGAGAATGAGGACGACGAACCGGAACCCGTCCGTATCCGGATTGGCTTTGCCCGCCGTCCGCATCGGCACTGATCGGCGGCTAGCCTAACGGCACTGATCGCGGCCGCGCCCAGAAGCTCGTGGCCGGCTTCCCCTCTTTCTTGCATTCCATGATCGCCAGGTGCCCATGCGCTCCGGCGAGGAGACAGTCATGTCCATCGAGACCCACAGCCTGACTGTGGCCGGCTTCCTCTGTGAAGCGGTCACGATCAATACCAACGCGTCGCCCTGCCTTCACAGCAGGCTGGCGAATATCTCCCCCCAATCTTCTGCCGTGGATCGCGGTTCGAGCCGTCGCGATAATCCCGCCGTTCTGATCGGCCTGGCGCTTGCCTTCGTCCGGCAAGGCCGCCTGATGGATGGCAATGTCCCGGAATCCCTGATGCTCCGGTTGAACGCGCTTGCCGACGGCGGCGATGCCGCATGCCGTATGCTGCTCGACTGGCTGCGGAACCGCAACCGGAATCTTGGTCGGTCAGGGAGCGAGCACTTGGCTCCGTCGACCACGATCAACGCGTCGGCTGACATCCATCTGCCGCGTCGTTCACCGCGTGAGCGTGTGTTGGCGGCTGTTTCGACGTCTGATCATCGCGAACGTCGAAAGCGGAGCCGGACACGACCGCGCGATCCGGCGAGGAACCCGGAAACGGCAATTATTGCCGCGGAGACCGGGGGGCGCGCCGATGGATAAGGTCGCCCGTCTGTTCATTCACCGTCTTCGGTATCTCGCTCGCCGCGAGGCACGCCGGATCGCGCTGCGCAATGGCCTGCTCGAGGCCAAGATCGTGGAGGTGGAGGGTCATGTGCTCTGCCGCTACACACCGGCCTTCGACACGGCAAGGCTGACTGGCGATCCGGTTCGTGATGGTACCTGGTTCCGGCAGAATTTTGACGCGGTGCTTGTCGCATCGAAGGAGAATGGCAATCCGACGTCGGACTCTGGCGGCGATGATGACGTGAACGTGGAGTCTGTCGCCGCGCCGCTCGTCTCGCCCATGCTTGCCTTCCCCCGGGCTCGCCGGGGCGTGACCGCGCAAGACGCAACCCCGGGCAACGGCATTGATCGGCGTGCCTACGCGGTCCGCCTCGTGGATCGGGCCGTGGCAACGCCGCCGATTAGTCATATTGTGGCGGCGCTGGTGTTGGCGCGCGCGGTGCGCAGTAATGGACGGTCGCTGCGGGAGATTGTTCAGACGCTGATCCATACGACACCGGTCGTCACCCTCCATGCGCCGCTCGATGGCTTCGAACGGGAGGTGCTACGGCTTCTGGAAAAATCCGGGGTGGTGCCTGACGGTCCCTTCGCAATCATCAATTCCGATCACATGTTCAATGACGATCACTTTGACGTCGTTGAAGGGGAGCGGCGCAGACGTCTCGTCGTGTTCCCGGGCGCAAGTGTGCATCGTGTTACCGGCAACGCCTTGCGTCGGCGAATGATCAGCGCATTGTCCCGCAACTATCCGATCCTCGCCATCGCGGAAAAACGATCGGACATTCCGGCCCTGCTTTGCATCTCCGCCGACCTGTCGTTGGAAACGGGCAAGCTCGAACGGAGATTTGTCGCTGATCTGGTCGAGGTGCTCTATCCGGATGCGGTAATCGGAATGCTTGGCCTGCCGTCGGATACTGATGCGCGCTGGCTGTCGCTGGAGGATCTGGTGCTTGCCTTTCGCCCGGGACGGGATGTTCGAGATGTGCTGCATCTCCTCGCCACGCTGATCGTACGCAATCGTGGCGACTCCGAGGACGAGGGCGGCGACTCCGGTGATGACAAGACATCCGGATCAAAGTTATCCGCTACATCCCCAGAGAAGGCGTCGGGATCGGACGAAAAGTCGAAGTTGTCCGAAGCCGAGAGCAACGGCCGCTGGAAGCGCGACAAGCCGTCCGGCGCCGAAGTAATCCAGCCCGAGCCTTTGCTGACGGCGGGCGAGATCGACGGCAGGTCACCGGTGACCGTCGAAACACTCTCCGGATACGGCAGGGCCAAGGACTGGGCGCTCGATCTCAAGACCGACCTCGACGATTACCGCGCCAGCATCCTTACTTGGCCAGAGATGAGCACCAAGCTGTTGTTGTCGGGTCCGCCCGGAACCGGCAAGACAACCTTCGCCCGGGCGCTGTGCAACAGCCTGCAAATCCCACTGGTCGCCACCTCGGTCTCGACATGGCTGCAGGGTGGTCACCTCAATGATGTGATCGACAAGATGGCGAAGACCTTCATCGAGGCCCGAGCCATGGCGCCGGCGATTTTGTTCATCGACGAGATCGATGGCATCGGCAAGCGCCAGCCGGCCGAACGTAACTATGCCGACTACTGGAATGCCGTGGTCAACAAGGCGTTGGAACTGCTGGACGGCGCCGTCAAAAGCGAAGGTCTGATCATCGTCGGCGCCACCAACCGGCCCGATGAGATTGACGAGGCCATCAAGCGGTCCGGCCGCCTGGAGACCCATATCGAAATTCCGAAGCCTGATGTGTCGACGCTCGCAGAAATCCTGGCCCACCATCTCGGTGACGATGTGACGGCGCTGATCGACGAACCGGTACTGGAGGTGGAGCGAGAAGCTGATGATGGATTCTCGCTGAGGAAGATCGTCGCCGACCACCTGAACGAACAAGCAGAAGACGAACGGAAGGGAGCAGGCCGATGACCGCGACCCAGAACAGCAATACGGTGGAAACGACGGCAGTCGCGCAGCAGGGCAATCCCGTTGATGTAATCCTGAGACGTCTTGCCACGCGGGCGATGGGGCTGACGGGCGCGGATATCGAACGGATCATCCGGGAAGCGCGACTGAAGGCGCGTCGCGGCAAGCGGGCGATCACCTACGAGGATATCGAAGAGGGCATTCGCGGTAATCGTCCGCCGGTACCCTACAATCTGCGTTGGCGTTTCGCGTTCCATGAGGCAGGGCATGCGGTTGTCCATCATGCTCTCGATCTCGGTCCCGTTCGCGGGCTCAATATCGACACGGGGCAGGGTGGTTATAATCTCGTCGGCTTCCACGTGTGGGCCACCGACACCCGCGACTGGTACGAACACATGCTGACTATGCTGATGGCCGGACGGGCAGCGGAGAATCTGATGTTCAAGCGCGTATCGAGCGGCTCCGGTGGCGCCGACGATAGCGATTTGGCGCGAGCCACGCGGATCGCCTTCGACATGGAACGGACCCTTGGCTTCGGCAGCGAGCATCCGCTGCTCTATCGCCCCCACCGTGATCCGGGCGCGGTTCTGGACCGCGCCCCCGAACTGGCGGCTCGTGTGCATGCCAGGTTGGAAGCGGCGCTCGACCGCGGGGCGACAATCCTGAGGAGGCGTAGACCGACCTTCCATGCCCTGGCGAAGGCTCTGTTCGATGCCCAGGCAATGGATGAGAACGCGGTTCTGCAAATCCTGGCAGACGGTGATCTGCCGCCCTAAAGCTGATAGTCATGCGGCCGATGAGGAGAAGCGGAGTGCAGGATGAGTGTCGCGGTTGTTGCCCATTGCGATTGGAGCATGGAACAGAAAAAGCGCTGGATGGCTGTGGCGATCAAGCGCGGCGGACAATGGCACGTTCAGCCTCCGGAACTCGTCGGGGACACATTGAGCTTGTTCGACCGGCTGCAGCGTCGCGCCGTCGATCCTGGCTCGCTTTTCATCGGCTTCGATTTTCCGATCGGCCTGCCGGAGGCCTATGCGCGAGCGGCCGGCCTCAGCTCCTTCAGGGAGGCGCTCACACTGTTCGGCTCCGGAATCTGGTCGGACTGGTACAGTGTCGCCAATCATCGCGATCATATCTCGCTGCGTCGCCCGTTCTATCCAGTGCGTCCTGGTGGTACGGCGCGCGCCCATCTCTTCGAGGCTCTCGGCATCTCTGACGCCTCGTCTCTTCTGCGTGTTTGCGAACGGGCGACCGCAGATCGGCAGGCCGCCTGCATGTTGTTCTGGACACTCGGCGGCAATCAGGTCGGCAAAGGCGCGATCTCGGGATGGCGAGAAATCATCGTGCCGAGACTGGACGCGATTGGGCTGTGGCCATTCGATGGCAGCCTGGTCGATCTCGCCAACAGCAAGCCAGTCGTCGTCACTGAGACCTATCCTGGTGACGTGTACCGTCAAATCGGCATGCCTAGAGGTGGCTGGAGCAAACGGCGTCAGGCAGACCGTATACGGATGGGGCAGAGTATCTTGCCTTGGCTTGCAGCGCGGCCGGACCTCGATACCGGTCTGCTTCTGCCGTTCATCGACGATGGCTTCGGCTCGGACAAGGCGGGCGAGGACCGTTTCGATGCCACTATCGGGCTGCTGGGCATGCTCGATGTCGTCGATGGGCGGCGCGGTGAAGGCATTCCCGCAATCGCTGCCGTCCACAAATGGGAAGGTTGGATCCTCGGACACCATCGTGATGATGTGACATGACCTGGGGTGAGCTCTGGCATGTTGTTGGCAATTCATCTCAGGTCTCCGGCAACCTGAAACAAATTGCGCTCATTTGATTCCGAATACCGGATTTTTGATTCGGAACTCGAATACGACGATTCATCAACGCCGTTCGCGGCCGAATAGGTCGTTTTGACGTGAGATAACGTGCCCGCAACTCTAAACAAATTGCGGTCATTTGATTCTCTATTCTGAGCCGCCGATTCGAAGGTCGATATTTCCGATTCAGCCGAACAAGGCTTGCGCCGGTAGGCCGGTCCCCTGACCATTGAAGAGGTCGAGGATCGGGAGGAGCGGCATGAACCTGAAAGCAGCAAGGCAGCGACAGAAGGCGCTTCGCGACGCCAGCAGAAGGGCGAAGCGACCTGACCGAGATGATGTGGCTCGGGTGGCGCTGTTCTGGCTGATCCGGAGGGCGGTTGAGAAGGGGCAGCAGATGGAGCTCGAGAAGTTCCAGAACAGGATCGTCTCGATGCTGACCGATCAGGGTTTCGATGAGCGCGAATGCGACGCAGTGTTCGACGATCTCGTCGCCAAGTACCGGACGGGCGGCTCGCCGTTTCGCAGGAAAATCCACCTGATCTATCCCGACGGCCCCGACCAGGAGGTCTGAGCGCGTCCGTGTCCACTTGGTCTGTTGTTACCGGATCTGCCTGCTCCACGCGGCCGATCAACGCCTAACGGCGTTTGTTTCTCTTACGACTTCTCCCCCCATTACTCCCGAAAACGCCGTTTGATTATGAATCGGATTTCCCGAGAAGGCTCCAATCCTTCGTTAATTCACTTCGCTTAGCTCGGCCGGCCCCTCGCATAGAGGGTCCGAGTAACGAACAGCATGAAGTGAAATGACCAAGCTAACTGCAATCAAAGCCTTCCAGCGCAAAATCGACTCTTATTGCGAACTGCGTCTTTCGACCACCTTCTCCGGCGATCAGGCCGAAGCCCTTAAGGCCTACATGCGGCGTCTTATCGAGCGAAGGTGTGGGCCACCCAGGACGGGAGGCCGCACAGAATGGGATGTCGTTGCCCGAATGACCGGAATCGACGCTGGACTGCTTGCATCGCATCACCGTTTGATCGACCCTGGTTTTGACGCCATTATTCGTTGGAACAAGGACGGCGGGAAAGCTGCCGGAGACGCGGAAGGGGCCTCCCGCAAGCCTAGAGGTGCGACGAGGGCAAAAAAGGCCCCCGCCGAGAAGACGAAACCGACAATCAAGCCCGCGCCTTCGAAAACGGCACGTCCTCACGTTGCCTCGGCGGTGCTTAAGCCTGGCGTGAAAGTCGAGTTTCCAGAACCCTTGTTTCGCGAGTGGGATGACCCTGCCGATTTCGCCGCCGCGCTCCAGCTTCACATGCGTCGCCACGGTGAGACCTACTGGGTTCTCTATCGGTCGATAGTGCGGGCCGACGAACCCATGGACAAGAACACCCTGCTGAGTTGGATCGAAGGCCGGCGTGTCCCGCGCAGCACCGATAGCTTCGATGTCCTTGGCCGTGTCGAGCGCCGTTATCGCCTCCCGGAGGGCTACTTCAAAGCGAAGTTACCCCATCAGTCGCGATCGGCCTCCGGATTCAATCTCTCGGGTATCGAGCCCGCGGAGCGACGTAGGATCGCATGGCATCTACCCGATGACTTCAACTCGCTTCCATTCGCCAAGCGCGAGGAGATCCTCGATTGGGTCCGCCGTGTGATCATCAGCGGGTCAACGGACTACCGCAAATTCCAGGCTGCCGCAGCCAAGCAGCGCTACGCCATCCGCTTTCCCGGCGTATCGTATGGTGGGCGCGCGCCGCGTGATGGCAAGATCACGGTCCCGGCGAACTATGAGGAAACCTGGATCGAGGATCCCGATCTGCTGTCCGGCGTCGTCGATGCGCCGCCGACGCTTGCCATGGAAATGGCGGACCTGGTGCGTTTCAAGACATCTGCGCTGACCTCGATCGGATTTCAGCGGAACGGTGTCTGGGGTGAGGAAACTGCTTCCCAGAAAATCGAGCACCTCGGTCTGATGTTCGGCGCATTGGCTGCGTCGAAGGTGGGAGAGATCAGAGGATACGGGGTGCCGTTGCGTCAACTGACTTTTGGGCTTCTTCTCTTCCCTGGCGTCTGGGACTGGTATCTGCAGTGGCGTGAGAGCCGGCGGGGTTTCTATACGGCGTGGGAAGTCGACATGCTTCGGATTGCCCTGGCAATCACAAAGGAAAGCACCGGATGGCTTAGACAACATCCCGAACTGCTGGCGCGTGTGCAGCCTATTGTCGGTCTCGTTTCGCAGAATGAGATCGATTATGCCCGCGACGATTGGCATGGCGCCTGCGAGGACTTTCACAAACATGCCTCCCACCGTGTGAAAGAGATTCAACGCATTGCCCGAGTCCATCGTGATCCGTTCGAGCCGATCATGCCGGTGCTCGAAGCCGACAGTCCTGTCGGCGAATATCGGAAGATCACCGAGGAGATCATCCGGCTGATGCCTGACGAAGAGCGCTATCCGCGTCCGGCAGCAGAGGCGGTTCGCTCATTCCTCATGCTGCGGCTGGGACTACATCTCGGGCTTCGTCAGAAAAACCTGCGGCAGTTGATGCTATGCCCGCGAGGCCACATGCCGCGTTCGGAACGCATCCTGGAAAAGCTAAAACGCGGTGAAATCCGCTGGAGTGATCGCGACGGTGGCTGGGAGGTGCTCATTCCGGCGGTGGCCTTCAAGAACGCTCATTCATCGTTTTTTGGAGACAAGCCATTTCGGCTGCTTTTGCCTGATTTGCTCGATCTCTACCGCTACATCGACGATTACGTCGAACGCCATCGCTCGGTCCTGCTGAAGGACACCGTCGATCCCGGGACGTTTTTCGTGAAGACTGTCAAGACGACGAGTACCGACGCGGCCTACGACATCACCAGCTTCTATGAGGCGTGGCGGCTCACCATCCAGCGCTATGGCATTTACAATCCATACACTGGGCGTGGGGCGATCAAGGGCCTGCTGCCCCACGGTCCTCATAACGTTCGTGATGTGCTGGCCACCCACATCCTCAAACAGACTGGCTCGTACGAGCAGGCGAGCTATGCCATCCAGGATACGGCAGACATGGTCGCCAAGCACTACGGCCGCTTCCTACCGCAGGACAAGGCGGCGTTGGCGGCACGAATTCTCAACCAGGTTTGGGAAGCCGCATAGTTTCGCGGCAAGCCGGGGCGGAGATTATTTCCGCCCCGGTCAGTTCATTTCTTACCTTCACGCGCCCATGGCGGCGGTTCCTTGTTTTCGATCCACGGAAGAAGTTGCAGCGGCTTGGGTTCGATGATCGAGGTGATGATCGGATAGTGTTTCAAGGCGCTTCGCATCAACGGAAGGCCGGCTGCATTGGTGTATCGTGTGTTGGTTTCGCTGCCTTCGCTTAGCCGCCCCGAGATGTCATCGATGACCTCAGGCGAAACACCTGCCTGCTTCAGAGTATCTGCCATGCCGTGACGAAGAGCATGAATGGATCGCTCCCACATTTTTTCGCCGAGTGCGCCCCGCATGACAGGAATGAAGGTGTCGTAGAACCGATTCCCCGGATCGTTTTCTGTCTTATCCGAGAACAGATCTGGGAAAAGAGCTCCGTATCCCAGCTTCTTGATCGCTTGAAGGTAGTCGATGAAACCCAACCGAACCATTTCACCGGGCATCGGCAGCAATCGTTGAGACTGTACGTTCTTCAACCGTCGAATGCCGTTCGTGCGAAGGATGATCACGTAACCTTCATCGTCCTTCGCAATGTCGTCGACTGCAAGTCCAGCAAACTCTTTACGTCTTGGCCCCAGATAGGTGAACAGGATCGGCAGATAGTAGAGCGAATCGTGGAAGACATGCTTGCCGGGGACGAGCCTCTTTCCGCGCAAGTGGCCGTGTGAACCCACATAGACCGGGCTTGAGAAGATCGGAGCGATGTCTTCCGGCTTCGGTTTGTATTGCTGCCGACGGATCTCACCGGCTTTGGGCTTTCTCGGGCGCAGACCTTCGAACGTCCAATCCTCGATTTCGAACCCGTGTCCCTTCAGATGTTTCAGGAAATGCTGCAGGTTGCCGAAGTGCTTGCGGATGGTCCCGGCGGCGAGGCCCACCTCCGCCTTGGTTCCCGCAGCCTCCGCAGCCTTGCGCAGCTCATGGCCCTTCGCGCGCAGTTCCGGCGCCGACATGATCCTCATCCGGCTGCTTCGACCCCAGTTGATCGGGATCTCATTGAAGTGCTGACGCAACAGACCGATGTGGTACTGCTCGATCTGCCCGGAATGCTCGACGCCATGTTCTACGAGCACCGACTTGAACATCCGCACCAGCGCCATTGCATCTCGCGCGGTGTCCTTCGTCCATTCGTCGCGCATGTTGACGATGAGCTTTTCACACTCCTGCTCGAAATCCGCGACGGCAACGATTCTCTGGTTGGGCTGTTGAGCTTCGAGCGCCGTCTTCTCAGTTGTCGGCGCCGCGCGCGGCGAAAGTTCGAGGTAGGCGATTTCCTCTGGCTCCGGAATATCGGTTGCAGTCGGTGCCGGCTTGCTCTCCTTGGTCAGCACCAACGAGGGAGCGGCAGCAGGTGGGACCTCGACGGGCTTCTCCTCCACCACGGACGCGTTCGCGCTGCCGCCACCTGTGAATTCGCTTAAGGTCCGGTCGACGAGTTCGTGGCGCTCGTCGATGTCGAGGAGGGCTGCAGCACGGCCTTCGAACATTTTCGACATCGCGCGTTGGCGATTGACTGCGGTGTCGGCAATGTCGAAGTGATAGATCAGCCGCCGGAGAGAGCTCGGCCCGATAGTTCGCCCGGATGGCATCGACATGCGAGGCGGGCACCCCGTTCTTCAGGAGGTAGGTGAGGCCAGGGCAGTTGCCTTCGAGGCTGAGGTCCGAGCGGGTTCCGAACTTCGCGAGGAGCTGATAGGCCCAGCCAGCCTCGAGATCGAGCTCCATTTCAACGACGTCGCCACCCCGCCCATTGCGCTTGGCCATCGTGCTGATGTCATCGAGCCTCTCAAGTTCCTTGTCCCGCTCATGCTCGAACAGGATTTGGAGCTGCTGTCTGTCGGTCATCGCGTCCTTCGAATTCATCTTCAGTTCGGCCAGTCGCATATTGAGCTTCCGGCCGATGATCTGAGCCTTTTTATGGTCGGAACAATGAAGGCTGAGTGAAAGGCGGCTGCCGGGACGGCAACGGACGAAGATGGCCGGGATGCGAGCCCGCCAATAGAAGATATTTCCTCGGCGGATCAGATTCTCGACCTCGTGACGCACGGCCATGACGCATGCCCTGTCTTCTCCCAAAGGCGCGGCCGTGACGCACGGGGGCGTGGGCATCACCTTTGGTCATCAGTTCTGGGCATCAGGTCGCCAATGATGCCAAAACGATATCCGGCACGACTGGAAAATCAAGGAATTAAGGGGATTTCGAGAGAATTGGCTGGGGAACCTGGATTCGAACCAGGACTAACGGAGTCAGAGTCCGTGGGTCTACCGTTAACCTATTCCCCAAAGCCGCCGTCGGAGCGAAGCCCGTCGGTGTGGTTGGCGGGCTTATAAACAAATCGGCGGCTGATGCAAATACCTTTTGCAAAAAAAATCGCGGCTGAAGTGAGATCGCAGCCATCGAGGGGGACCGGAACAGGGACCCAGGTGCTCAACCCGGTGTGTTTGCTGGGTTCGGGCGCCCGACGCCTTTGTTGTGCACAAGCCGGTTCTCAAAAAAAGTTTGGCGAATGGGGGTTGCGCTGGTACAGTCGCGCCAACGAAAAATCGAGAGAGCGCCTTGAGCGGCCCTAAGGCCTTGCGCGGCGCCATGGTTGAAACAAGTGAAAGACCCCGATCACGGCGATAAGCCGTCCGAATCCGGGGCGTCGGCAGCAGGCCGCAGTGATGGATCGAAGCTCGGTCCGCGCAACGGCAAGGGCAAGCGTAAACGACGCAAGTCGTCTGCTTCGCCGTCTGCAATTGCCAGCCAGTCCGGCGCAGCCGGTTTGGCAGGGCGTCCCGCAGGAGAGAACGAAACGGAGCCGGCGCGCAAGCGCAAGCGGCGGCGTCGTTCGAAATCAGCAAAACAGCAGGCGCAGGCCGGATCCGCGTCACAAAGCAGCGGCGTTCAGGTCGTCGATGCGTCGCTTGGCGAACGCAAGGGCCACAAGCGCAGCAAGAAGGCCAAGCACCGCCGCGGGCTCCAGGGGCGCCCGCTGACGAGCGGCGAGCGCCAGCCGGCGCAGCAGCGTGGCGCCGATGGCGGCGGCAATGCGCGGCAGACTTCTGCCGCCGGCAGCGGTCAGGCGGGCGCACAGCCGCGTTCGGGCAATCGCGGCGAACAACCGCGTGCACCCTATATCGCTGCTAGCGAACCGCCCGCGCCGCTCTATGCCGCACTTGATCTCGGCACCAACAATTGCCGTCTGTTGATCGCTCAGCCGACCCGTCCCGGCCAGTTCCGGGTGGTGGACGCCTTCTCGCGCATCGTCCGTCTCGGCGAAGGGCTCGGTGCCAGCGGCCGGCTGTCGGACGAGGCGATGGAGCGTGCCGTCGAGGCGCTGAAGATCTGCGCGTCGAAGCTTGGCGCCCGTACCATTCGCCGCAGCCGCCTGATTGCGACGGAGGCTGCGCGCGCGGCTGAAAACGGCGAAAGCTTCCTTGAGCGGGTTGCGAGCGAAACCGGTCTCGATCTCGAAATCATCAACCGCGAAACCGAGGCACGGCTTGCCGTTTCCGGCTGCTCGTCGCTGGTGGATCGCGAGACGCGCTCGGTCGTGCTCTTCGATATCGGCGGCGGCTCGTCCGAGATCGCCGTCATCCGCATCGGTGATTCGCGCTCGAACCGGCTCGCCAACCACATCACCCACTGGACTTCGCTGCCGGTCGGCGTCGTGACGCTTTCGGAGCGCCATGGCGGCCAGCATGTGACGCCGGCAAGCTTCGAGGCGATGGTGCAGGAAGTGGAAGGCATGCTTTCCCGCTTCGACAGCCCGCCTGTCGAAGCTCTGGCGAACGGCACGTCGGGCAGCGGTTTCCACCTGATCGGCACGTCAGGCACGGTGACGACGCTTGCCGGCGTGCATCTCGACTTACCGCGCTATGATCGCCGCCGCGTCGATGGCCTGTGGCTGACGGACGACGAAGTCTCGGCCATGCAGGCGCGGCTTCTCTCCTGGGATTTCGACGCGCGCGCCGCCAATCCCTGCATCGGCCCTGATCGCGCCGATCTGGTGCTTGCCGGCTGCGCTATCCTCGAAGCGATCCGCCGGCGCTGGCCGTCGACCCGCATGCGGGTTGCCGATCGTGGCCTGCGCGAAGGCCTGCTCACCGATATGATGGCGGACGACGGCGCCTGGCGCCGCTCGCGGCCGCGCCGCCACCAGCGCGGTTCCAATGCCTCCGGCAGCCACGAAGGAAACAAACCATGACGAAACCCCCCGTCGGCGCCAACCGCAGCGGCCGCAAGCTTGGCCAGAAGGTCAAGAAGGGCAAGCTCAAGGCATCCTCCCGCCGCTGGATCGAGCGCCACATCAACGACCCCTATGTGCAGCGGGCGCAGCTCGAGGGCTACCGCGCCCGCGCGGCGTTCAAGCTCCTGGAGATCGACGAGAAGCACAAGATCCTGAGCGGCGCGCGCCGCATCATCGACTTGGGCGCTGCCCCCGGCAGCTGGTCGCAGATTGCCGCCAAGGTCACCAACTCCACCGATACCGATCCGCGCGTTGCGGCGATCGACTTCCTCGAGGTCGACCCTCTTCCGGGCGTGCGCATTCTTCAGATGGATTTTCTCGATCCGGAAGCGCCGGGCAAGCTGATGGAAGCGATCGGCGGAACACCTGATCTGGTGATCTCCGACATGGCGGCGCCGACGACCGGCCACCGCCAGACCGACCACCTGCGCACCATGCATCTGTGCGAGGTCGCGGCCTATTTCGCCGTCGACGTGCTGGCCAAGGGCGGGCACTTCCTGGCGAAGACCTTCCAGGGCGGCACCGAGCGCGAGCTGCTCAACATGCTCAAGCAGAATTTCCGTCAGGTCATCCATGTGAAGCCGGCCTCCTCGCGCGCCGAATCGGTCGAGATGTTCCTGCTTGCCAAGGATTTCAAGGGGCGCCAGCAGGCCGGCAGCGAAACGGAAACCGAAGACGAAGCGGCCAAATAACATGCTGCTTTACGTCACCGTCGGCAGCAACGATCTGACACGCGCCGGCGCGTTCTACGATGCGGTAATGCCGACCCTTGGCCACCGCCGGCAGCGCCAGGACGAGACCGAGATCGGCTATGGCGCTGAGGGCGATCGCATCCGCTTTTGGGTGGTGACGCCCTTCAACCGCGCGCCCGCCACCTATGGCAATGGCGTGAGCATCGCGCTTGCAGCTGAGACCCGCGCCGCCGTCGACGCTTTTCATGCCGCAGCCCTTGCCAATGGCGGCACGGACGAGGGTGCGCCGGGCCTACGCCCGTTTCACGCAAATTTTTATGGTGCCTGGGTTCGCGATCACGACGGCAACAAGATCGCCGCCGTCTGCGAGCAGCCGGAGTAACCTGCCGCTCGGGCGCCGAGTTTCCAACGATTTCCTGATGGCGAAAGCACGCAGGCGCCACGGCGCCAGGCCGGCTTGTGCCGATCGGCCGCACTCCTGATCGCCCTCCAAAACCCGGTCCCCCCAAAGACGGCGCATCGTGGTTAATCGGCCATTAACCAGTTGAGTGCAACTCTGGTGTTACTATCTGGTCCATTAGGACCTCCTAAGGTTTTAAATTTCACCGAGCGCTGGCTGCCGATCGACGATTGGCGACGGGTCGAGCACGTGCCCGGTTGGCTGCATGTGGAAGTACCTGGATGTCGATGATTTCGCTTGCCGTTCGGCTCAGAAGCCGCGCGCATTTTTCCGTCAAGAGGAATGGTGCCGGCAAGCCGGGGGTGATCATCGGCACCAGCGCCGGCCGCAGGAACCAGGCGCGGCAGCGCGTGGGGATCCTGATCGCCGGCTTTGCCGTCGTCTTTCTCGTCGTCGGCGGGCGGCTGGTTCAATATGGCCTGTCGGCGCCGGCCGAAACCGCGTCGATCGGCGGCAGCGGCCATGTCATCGCCTCTCGCCCGGATATCGTCGACCGCAACGGCCATCTCTTGGCGACCGATCTCAACACGATGTCGCTCTATGCGGAGCCGCGCAAGATCGTCGACGCCGACGAGGTCGTCGAGAAGCTCGCGACCGTGATTCCCAATCTCGATTGGCGCGATACGCACCGCAAGCTCCAGTCCGGATCAGCATTCCAGTGGCTGCGACGCCAGCTCACGCCGAAGCAGCAGTCGGACATTCTGGCGCTCGGCATTCCCGGCATCGGCTTCCGCCCGGAAAAGCGCCGTTTCTATCCCGGCGGCGTCACCGCTTCGCACATCCTCGGTCACGTCAATGTCGACAACCAGGGGCTGGCCGGCATCGAGCGCTATCTCGACCAGCAGGGCTTTGCCGATCTGCGGGCCGCTGGCCTTACCAGCAACGCCTCGCTCGAGCCTGTGCGGCTGTCGATCGATCTGCGCGTCCAGAACATCGTGCGCGAAGTGGTCGCCAACGCGATGACCGACTATGAGGCCGAGGCGGCCGGCGCTGTGGTTCTCGATGCAGAGACCGGTGAGGTGCTCGCCATGGCCTCGGTACCCGACTACGATCCGAACGAACCCTCGCGAACCTTGCCTGGCGGCGGCGTCGACAAGGAGTACGAAAAGGGCTGGTTCAACCGGATGAGCAACGCCACGTTCGAGATGGGCTCGACCTTCAAGAGCTTCACGCTGGCGATGGGCCTCGACGCGGGCAAGGTCAACCTGAACTCGGTCGTCGACGCGTCGCGGCCGATCCGCATGGGCGGCTTCACCATCAAGGACTTCAAGGGCAAGAACCGCCCGCTATCGATCCCGGAGGTCTTCCAGTACTCCTCCAACATCGGCACCGCGGCAGTTGCCGACATGGTCGGGATCGAAGGTCACCAGCAGTTCCTGACGAAGATGGGCCTCCTGTCCCGCATGCAAACCGAAATGCCGGGGGTCGCCATCCCGACCCAGCCGCGCACGTGGAAGAAGATCAATTCGGTGACGATCTCCTTCGGTCACGGCGTGGCGACCACGCCGTTGCAGACGGCCGTCGCCGCCGCGGCGCTGATGAATGGCGGACACCTGATCCCGCCGACCTTCCTGCCGCGCTCGCCGGAGGAAACGAAGTTCGTCTCGCAAAGGGTGATCAAGGAAACGACCAGCGCCGACATGCGCTTCCTCTACAACTGGAACGGCGTGAAGGGCTCCGGCAGGCGGGCGCAGGTGGAAGGCTTCCATGTCGGCGGCAAGACCGGCACGGCCGACAAGGTCATCAACGGCCGCTATGCCAAGGACATCAACTTCAACGCCTTCCTTGCGGCCTTCCCGATGGATAAGCCCAAATACATCGTGCTGTCGATCATCGACGCACCGAAAACCGGAGAAAACGGCGGGCGGACGGCCGCGGCCAACGCCGCTCCGATGGTCAAGTCGATCATCGGTCGGTCAGCGCCGCTCCTTGGGGTGAAGCCCCGGTTTGGAGACCTGGGCGCCGAACAGTGGCTGGCCAACTACTAAGGCCGGCACCGTTGCTGGGAAGGCACCGTCGATCAGTCGGTGCCCAAGGGATCATTTCCCCGCAGCCGTCTCGACTTCGCGCGCCGGCAGCCGGTGTCCCGACACGGAGGAGCCGGCGTTCTTCGCCATGGTGAGGAACGGGATCGCCGCGATCAGGTTGGCGGCGGCGATGATCATGAAAGCGGTGTGGAAATCGTCGAGCTGCAGCGGGCCGCCGCTGAGCTTCGTCTCGATTTCGAGGATCGCGCCGGCGACCGCAACGCCGAGCGCCAGGCTGATCTGTTGCAGCACCGCGCTCATCGAGGTCGCCTTGCTGGCATCCGCATCGTCGATATCGGCAAAAGACAGCGCGTTGACGCTGGTGAAGAAGAACGAGCGCGCAAAGCCGGCGATCAGGAGGATAGTGATCAGCACCAGATAGGGCGTCTCCGGCGTGAAGAAGCCGTTGGCGAAGGTGGTGATCGCCGCAATGATCGCAGCGATGATGAGCGTGGTACGGAAGCCGGCAAAGGCCAGAACGCGCCGCGCGTAGAACTTCGTGGTAATCGCGCCGACCGCGCCGATGAACGTGATGAGGCCGGACTGGAACGGATTGAGGCCGAACCCCACCTGCAGCATCAGCGGCATCAGGAAGGGAACGGCGCCGACCGAGATGCGGAAGATCGTGCCGCCGATCGAAGCGGCGCGAAAGGCGTTGTCGCGGAAGAGCTTCAGGTCGAGGACCGGGGCCGGATGACGCCGCGCATGGCGGATGTAGAGCAGGGCCGAAACAAGGCCGATCGCTACCGAGGCGATGCCGACAACGGGGGGCAGGGCAGGCAGGCTGATCACCGACAGGCCGAAGACGATGCCGGAGGCAGCAATCCCGCCGAGCAGGAAGCCCAGCACGTCGACCGGCGGCGGATCGAGCGGCTCCATCTTCGGCAGGTAGATGCCCGACAGGATGTAGCCGGCGATGCCCACGGGCACGTTGATCAGGAAGATCCAGTGCCAGGAGAAGTAGGTGGTGATGAAGCCACCGAGCGGCGGTCCGGCAAGCGGACCCACGAGCGCGGGGATCGTCAACAGTGCCATGGCCGACACCAGTTCGCTGCGCGGTGTCCCGCGAACCAGCACGAGGCGAGCGACCGGCGTCATCATCGCGCCGCCCATTCCCTGCAGGAACCGGGAGAAGACGAAGGCGGGCAGGCTGTTCGAAATGGCGCAGAAGATCGATCCGGCAATGAAGACCAGGATCGCCGCGCGAAAGATCCTCTTGGCGCCGAAGCGGTCGGCCATCCAGCCGCTCAAGGGGATGAAGATCGCCAGCGCCACCATGTAAGCGGTCAGCGCCAACTTCAGCGTGATCGGCCCGACGCCGATGTCGCGGGCGATTGCCGGCAGCGACGTGGAAATCACGGTCGAGTCCATCTGCTCCATGAAAAGAGCGACGGCAAGGATCATCGGGACGATACGGTTCATGAAACGATGCTTCGGACGGTCAGCGATAAGCAGAAGCTAATAATGCCGGTCATGGCTTTTGTCGGGGCAAAACCGGTGATTGCGGATCAAAAGCCTGTGATCCCGACTGGCCTTTGCTGTCAAGACGCTAGTTCTGGCCGAGTTGCCGCCGATGGCAACGGATCCAACAGAAAGCGGAAACGAACCATGAGTGAAATGTCGATGAAGCGCAGGACCTTGATGGGAGCGGGAACGCTCGGCGTGCTCGCAGCGCCCTCGCTGATGACGGGCATTGCAGTCGCTCAGGAAAAATCGGAAAACACCGGCATGAAAGCCAGCCCTCCGACAAGAATGCTCAAGCTTGGCGCGTTCAAGATCGTTGTCGTCAATGACGGCACTCGCGTCAGCGACAAGCCGCACGAGACCTACGGCACCAACCAGCCGCAACAGGCGGTGGCCGAACTGCTGCAGCAGAACTTCCTGCCGACCGATGCGCTGCTCAACAGCTATTCGCCGGTTCTTGTCGATACCGGATCGGACCTCGTGCTCTTCGATACCGGCATGGGCGAGGGCGGTCGGGAGACCGGCGCTGGCCGCCTGCTCGACGGGATCCGCGCTGCCGGCTATTCGCCGGAGCAGGTCTCGGTTGTCGTGGTAACCCATATGCATGGCGATCACATCGGCGGCCTCATGGAGGCCGAAAAACCGGCCTTCGCCAATGCCCGCTATGTGATGGGCGAAGTCGAATACGCCTTCTGGAAAGATCCGGCGCGCGCCGGCACGCCAGCAGAAAACGGTCACAAGGCCGTGCTGGAAAAGGTCGTGCCGCTTGCGGAAAAGACCACCTTCATCGGCGACGGTGCCGCGGTCGTTCCGGGCATTTCGGCCATTGCCGCCTTCGGCCATTCGCCGGGGCACATGGTGTTCCGTCTCGATTCCGACGGCAAGGCGCTGATGCTGACGGCCGATACCGCCAACCACTATGTGTTGTCGCTGCAGCGGCCGGACTGGGAAGTGCGCTTCGACATGGACAAGGCGAAGGCAGCAGAGACGCGCCGCCGGGTGTTCGACATGATCGCCAGCGAACGGCTGCCCTTTATCGGCTACCACATGCCGTTTCCTGCGGTCGGTTTCGTCGAGAAGCAGGGCGAGGGTTACCGTTTCGTGCCTGCAAGCTATCAGCTCGATATCTGATCGGTTGCCGCGCCTCTTCGCGCGAAATTGCTGCTCTGCAACAAATATCGGCCGACGGCGGGACATTTCCCGGCTTTGGCTATTTTCATCCTGACATATCCGTGTTACGAGCCCTCGCCAACTTCCAAGACACGCTTTGAAGTCGCCCGGTGGACAAATCGCAGCCCGTCCCCGGGGATTTTCGCTATTTGAAGGGAATTGGCCATGGCGCGCATCATCGAAACGGCAACTGGTCTGGAGGCTTTGACCTTCGACGACGTCCTGCTCCTGCCCGGGCATTCCGAAGTCATGCCGGGTCAGACCAACATCGCGACCACCATTGCCCAGGACATCGACCTGAACCTGCCGATCCTGTCGTCGGCCATGGACACGGTGACTGAAGGGCGTCTCGCAATCGCCATGGCGCAGGCCGGCGGCATCGGCGTCATCCACCGCAACCTGACGCCGGCCGAGCAGGCCGAAGAGGTTCGCCAGGTCAAAAAGTTCGAAAGCGGCATGGTCGTCAATCCGGTGACCATCGGTCCCGACGCCAAGCTCGCCGATGCGCTCGGCCTGATGAAGCAGCATGGCATTTCCGGCATCCCGGTCGTTGAAAACGGCGGTGCCGGTGGCCAGAAGCAGGGCCGCCTCGTCGGTATCCTCACCAACCGCGACGTTCGTTTCGCCTCGGATCCGAACCAGAAGATTCACGAACTCATGACCCATGAGAACCTGGTCACGGTCAAGGAAAGCGTCGACCAGCAGGAAGCCAAGCGCCTGCTGCACGCCCATCGCATCGAAAAGCTGCTCGTGGTCGACGGCGACGGCCGTTGCGTCGGTCTCATCACCGTCAAGGATATCGAGAAGGCACAGCTGAACCCGAACGCCTCCAAGGATGCGCAGGGCCGCCTTCGTGCCGCCGCCGCCATCTCGGTCGGCGATGACGGCTTTGAGCGCGCCGAGCGACTGATCGATGCCGGCGTCGACCTGATCGTCGTCGACACCGCCCATGGTCACTCGCAGCGCGTTCTCGACGCGGTCGCCCGCGTCAAGAAGCTCTCGAACTCGGTTCGCATCATGGCCGGCAACGTCGCGACTGCTTCCGGCACCAAGGCGCTGATCGATGCCGGTGCGGATGCGGTCAAGGTCGGTATCGGCCCGGGCTCGATCTGCACCACGCGCATCGTCGCCGGTGTCGGCGTGCCGCAGCTCGCTGCGATCATGGGCGCCGTCGAAGCCGCCCAGGCGGCCGGCATTCCTGTCATCGCCGATGGCGGCATCAAGTTCTCTGGCGACCTTGCCAAGGCGATCGCTGCCGGTGCTTCGGCCGTCATGATCGGCTCGCTGCTTGCCGGCACCGATGAAAGCCCGGGCGAAGTGTTCCTCTACCAGGGCCGTTCCTTCAAGGCCTATCGCGGCATGGGCTCCGTTGGCGCCATGGCGCGCGGCTCGGCGGACCGCTACTTCCAGGCGGAAGTGCGCGACACGCTGAAGCTGGTTCCCGAGGGCATCGAAGGCCAGGTCCCCTACAAGGGTCCGGTCGCAGGCGTCCTGCACCAGCTCGCGGGCGGCCTCAAGGCCTCCATGGGTTATGTCGGCGGCCCGACGATCAAGGAATACCAGGAGCGCGCCCAGTTCGTGCGCATCTCCGGCGCAGGCCTGCGCGAAAGCCACGCCCATGACGTGACGATCACTCGCGAAAGCCCGAACTACCCGGGCGCGCACTGATTGCGATTGCATTCGAAGGGCGCCGCGCCATCGCGCGGCGCCCTTCGCTATTTCAGAGTAAGCGTGTTTGAGGGAGTAGCGTAATGACGGGTTTCGAGATTTTCTGGCCGATCGTGGCGCATGTCTTCCTCGTCTTCTGCCTCTATGCTCTTCTCTCCTTCCGCCGGATGGGCCTGGTGCGCGCCGGTACGGCGAATGCCGGCCAGTTTCGCGAAAACCGTGACGAGCCGGGCGAAAGCCTGGTGGTGAAGAACAGCATCGCCAACCAGTTCGAGCTGCCGGTTCTCTTCTACGTCTGCTGCGTGCTGCTCTACATCACCGAGGCCGACAACATCGTCTCCCTCGCTCTTGCCTGGCTCTTCGTTGCCCTGCGCTATGTGCACGCCTTCGTGCATGTCACCAGCAATCGCCTGCGCTATCGCCGCCCGCTGTTCATGGGCGGTGTTGCAACGCTGTTTGCGATGTGGGTGTGGCTTGCCGTCTGGATGGCGATGAGCTGATCCGGCCAGGCGCACCGCCATTCTGACGCAGATCTGAGACAGTCTGCGCCTTCATCTTCCCGTCTTGATGCGTATCAATTACCCGATGCCGCTTTTGCGCGTAGTCTCTCCGGCGTTGGGTAACAACGCATCGGAGGACGAGATGACCGCAACGATGAAAGCCGCCGTGGTGCGCGAATTCGGCAAGCCGCTGGTAATCGAGGATGTGCCGATACCGGAGCCGGGTCCCGGCCAGGTGCTGATCAAATACGAGGCGACGGGCGTCTGCCACACGGACCTGCACGCCGCCAACGGCGACTGGCCGGTCAAGCCGAAGCCGCCCTTCATCCCCGGACATGAAGGCGTCGGCTATGTCGCCAAGCTCGGCAGCGGCGTCGCGCGGCTGAGAGAAGGCGACCGCGTCGGCGTTCCGTGGCTGCACACCGCCTGCGGCGGCTGCACGCCTTGCCGCACCGGGTGGGAAACGCTCTGCGGCAGCCAGCAGAACACCGGTTATTCCGTCAACGGCACGTTTGCGCAATACGGCCTCGCCGATCCTGACTTCGTCGGCCGCCTGCCGGCAAAGCTCGAATTCGGGCCCGCGGCCCCCATCCTTTGCGCCGGCGTCACCGTCTACAAGGGCTTGAAGGAAACCGAAGTGCGTCCGGGCGAATGGGCGCTGATCTCGGGCATCGGCGGACTCGGGCACATGGCGGTGCAATATGCCAAGGCCATGGGCATGCATGTCGCCGCCGTCGATATCTTCCCGGACAAGCTGGAGCTTGCCCGAAAAATCGGTGCCGACCTCGTCGTCGATGCGCGCGACAAGGATGCGGTCGAGCAGGTGCAGAGGGCGACCGGGGGCGTGCATGGTGCCCTGGTGACGGCCGTCGCGCCCAAGGCGATGGAGCAGGCCTTCAACATGCTCCGCTCCAAGGGAACCATGGCGCTGGTCGGCCTGCCGCCCGGCCAGATGTGCCTGCCAATCTTCGATACGGTTCTGAAGCGCATCACCATCCGCGGCTCGATCGTCGGGACGCGGCAGGATCTGGAGGAATCGCTCGAGTTCGCCGGTGAAGGCAAGGTCGCCTCGCACTTCACCTGGGACAAGATCGAGAACATCAACGCCATCTTCAAGCGCATGGAGGAAGGCAAGATCGACGGTCGCATCGTGCTTGATCTCAACGACTGATCGGCGCGCGTGGTCCCTTGGCCTGTGAAGTGAGAGGAAACACGCGGCAGTAACGCAAGTTTGTATGTTCGAGACCGCCCGCCGACTTATTCTGTCGCGGGCGGTTCTGTCTGCCGCCGCGGGAGATAAGAACCGAAGGAGGCTGGCATGCAGGAACCGAAAATCACGCAGGCGATGATCGACGCCTACGACGAGTACACGCATCTGACCCTCGATCGCCGTCGTTTCATGGAAAAGCTCACCGGCCTGGCAGGCTCTGCCGCCGCAGCCGCCGCGATTGCGCCGCTGCTTGCCGCCAGCGGCGCCAAGGCGGAAATCGTCGCCCCGACCGATAGCCGCGTCAGCGCCGAGGACATTACCTATCCTGGCGCCGGCGGCGACATGAAAGGCTACCTCGTTCGCCCGGCAGAGGTGAGCGGCAAGCTGCCGGCCGTCATCGTCATTCACGAGAACCGCGGGCTCAACCCGCATATCCGCGACGTCGCCAGGCGGATGGCGCTCGAAGGCTTCCTGGCGCTGGCGCCGGATTTCCTGTCGCCTGCGGGCGGCACGCCGACGGACGAGGACAAGGCGCGCGAGATGATTGGCGCGCTCGATGCGGCCGCGACGACGGCGAATGCGGCTGCGACTGTGGCGTTTCTCGAAGGACATGCGCAATCGACCGGCAAGGTCGGCGCCATCGGCTTCTGCTGGGGCGGTGGTCTCGTCAATCGGCTTGCGGTCGGCTCGCCGGACCTGAAGGCCGGCGTCGCCTATTACGGCGCCCAGCCCAAGGCGGAGGACGTGCCGAAGATCAAGGCGGCGCTGCTGCTGCACTATGCCGGGCTCGACGAGCGCATCAATGCCGGTATCGAGGCCTACCAGAAGGCGTTGAAGGACGATGGCAAGGACGCGACCATCTACGTCTATGACGGCGTCAACCACGCCTTCAACAACGACACCTCGGCTGCGCGCTATGACAAGGCCGCAGCGGACCTTGCCTGGAGCCGGACGGTCGAGTTCCTGAAGGCCAAGCTCGCCTGAGCTTTGCCGGACTCAGGCGGCAGCCGCCTGAAGAATGTCGTCGGCGCAACCGCTGATCGCCGCTGCGAGCGCTTCCATGTCGCGCTCGCGCGGACTGCTGCGCCGCCAGACGAGGCCGATCTCGCGCGCCGGCTCGGGAGCGGCGAAGGGCACGATCCGGATCGAGTTGCGCGCTGCCTCGGTCGCAATGGCAATCTCAGGGATCAGCGTCATGCCCATGCCGTTGGCGACCATCTGCAGGAGCGTCGTCATCGAGGTCGCTCCGAACGAGACCAGGCGCCGCTTGCCCGCCGTGCTGCAGACGGCAAGCGCCTGGTCGCGCAGGCAGTGGCCTTCCTCAAGCAGGAGCAGCTGTTCGACATCCACCTGGTCTTCGGTCAGTGGCGACATCAGGATGTTTCGCTCGTCGTCCGCCATTGCCATGTAGAAACGGTCGGAGAAGAGCGGCTTCGTCGAAAGGCCGTCTGTTTCGATCGGCAAGGCGGCGACAACGGCATCGAGCAGGCCCTCGCCGAGATCGGCGACCAGTCTTGATGTCACCGACTCCTTCAGTTCGATCTCGATCGCCGGATAGACACGGCGCAGGTGCGGCACCAGCCGCGGCACGAGATAGGGCGCCAGCGTCGGGATGACGCCGATGCGGATCCGACCTTCGAGCGTGCCGGAACTGGTGCGCGCGCTCATCTCCAGTTGATCCACCTCGGCAAGGATGGCGCGGGTGCGGGCCAGCACTTCTTCGCCCTTGCGCGTGAGGAAGACGCCGCTGCGGCTACGCTCCACCAGCTTCACGCCCAGGTGGTTTTCCATTTCCATGATCTGGGCAGAGAGCGCCGGCTGGCTGACATGGACGAGTTCGGCCGCCTTGCCGAAGTGGCGAGCGGCGGCAAGCGCCTCGAAATAGCGCATTTGTCTGAGTGTAAGCATGATAGGAAAATATTATCGATTTTTAATTTTTATGCAATTGGAGATTATCGAAGCGCTGTGGGAAAAACCTTCTGCCAGAGCGTTCGGGCTTTGATCGCCGCGCAGGTTGCGGCTGGTAGTCGCCGTGGCTGCCGTCGGTCCTGTGCGACCACCCGGACGCGAAACCCTTTGACAGGAGGACGCGATGTCTGATCGACCCATATTGACGACGAGTGCCGGAGCCCCGGTGCCGGACAACCAGAATTCGCTGACGGCCGGCCCGCGCGGCGGCGTCATGATGCAGGACTATCAGCTTATCGAGAAGCTGTCGCATCAAAACCGCGAGCGCATTCCCGAGCGTGCCGTTCACGCCAAGGGTTGGGGCGCCTATGGCACGCTGAAGATCACCGGCGACATCTCGAAATACACCAAGGCCAAGGTTTTGCAGCCCGGCGCCGAGACGCCGATGCTGGCGCGGTTCTCGACTGTTGCCGGTGAACTGGGTGCTGCCGACGCCGAGCGCGACGTGCGCGGCTTCGCGCTGAAATTCTATACGCCCGAGGGCAATTGGGACCTCGTCGGCAACAACACGCCGATCTTCTTCGTTCGCGACGCTTACAAGTTCCCGGACTTCATCCACACCCAGAAGCGCCACCCGAAGACCAACCTGCGTTCGGCGACCGCGATGTGGGATTTCTGGTCGCTGTCGCCGGAAAGCCTGCATCAGGTCACGATCCTGATGTCCGATCGCGGATGTCCGGTGTCGCCGCTGCACATGAACGGCTACGGCTCGCACACCTTCTCGTTCTGGAACGACGCCGGCGAGCGCTATTGGGTCAAGTTCCATTTCAAGACCCAACACGGCCACAAGCACTACACAAACGCCGAGGCTGCCGACGTGATCGGCCGGACGCGCGAGAGCTACCAGGAAGCGCTCTATGGCGCGATCGAGCAGCGCAACTATCCGCGCTGGACGCTTCAGGTGCAGATCATGCCCGAGCTCGAGGCGGAGAAGACGGCCTATGATCCCTTCGACGTCACCAAGGTCTGGCCGCATGCGGATTATCCGCCGATCGAGGTCGGCGTGCTGGAGCTCAATCGCAACCCGGAGAACTATTTCGCCGAGGTCGAGAACGCCGCCTTCTCGCCGTCCAACATCGTGCCCGGCATCGGCTTTTCGCCGGACAAGATGCTGCAGGCCCGGCTGTTCTCCTATGCCGACGCCCACCGCTACCGGCTCGGAACGCATTACGAGCACATTCCGGTCAACCGGCCAAAATGCCCGGTGCATCACTATCACCGCGATGGCCAGATGAACACGTTCGGCGGCATTCAGACCGGCAATCCGAGTGCCTATTACGAGCCGAATTCGTTCAACGGCCCGGTCGAGCAGCCCTCCGCGATGGAACCGCCGCTACGCATCAGCGGCGACATGGCCCGCTACGACCACCGCGAAGGCAACGACGACTACGTCCAGCCGCGTGCGCTCTTCAACCTCTTCGATGCCGGCCAGAAGGCGCGCCTGTTCTCCAACATCGCCGCGGCGATGGGCGGCGTGCCGGGGCCGATCGTCGAGCGCCAGCTTGCGCACTTCAAGCGCGTCCACCCGGACTATGAGGCCGGTGTGCGTGCCGCCCTTCACGCGGCCCACGGCTACGAAGCCGACGCCGTCGGCGCGGCAGCCGAATAGACTCGGTATCGAGTTCGGCCACGTGCTGATCTCTGGACAAAAAAAGGCCACGCACCGGCTTGGTGCGTGGCCTTTTCCGCTTTCTGCAGCTCTTACCAGCCCGGCAGCATATGGCTCTGCCGGAGGCGCGGATAACGCGGGAAGCCCTTGATGTCGGCCTCGAGGTCGTCGTTGGCGCTGATCGGCGTGATGTTGTCGAGGCAGGCGGTGATGTGGTTGCTGATCGCGTTCGAAAGCGAGGGCGAAAGGCCCGGACGCTTCATGATGCCGATCTGCACCGG
The DNA here is from genome assembly GCF_014852195.1 of Ensifer sp. ENS08. Classification (NCBI taxonomy): domain Bacteria; kingdom Pseudomonadati; phylum Pseudomonadota; class Alphaproteobacteria; order Hyphomicrobiales; family Rhizobiaceae; genus Ensifer; species Ensifer sp. ENS08. Next base: position 366,849 of record NZ_JACVBF010000001.1, on the reverse strand, counting down.
CGCCAAGGCCGGGAAGCCGTCCGCAAGCGTCAGCACCTTCATGCCCGGGCGAAGTGCCGATTCCGGCAGGACAGAGACGGCCATGCCGGCCAGCACCGCGGCGGCGACGACCGTCGACGACCAGCTGGTGAACAGGATCTGGTACTCCCGACCCGTCGCATCGAGTGCGGCGCAGGCCGCCTGGCGCCACAGACAGTCACGCCGGCCGACAGCAAGCGGGATCGGTGCGTTCTCGGGCAGCGGGTGGTTGATCGAGCTCACCCAGCAGAGCGGTTCGGTCCGCACCACGTCCGACGCGCGGGCACGCGGATTGTGCGTGACGAGCGCGATGTCGAGGTCGCCCTTGGCCATCTTCTCGGCGAGGTCCACGGAGGGCTCGCAGATGATGTAAAGCTCGACATTCGGATGCGTCTTGGCAAAACGCATGATGATCTCGGGCATGTAGCGGTCGGCGTAATCGTCTGGCGTGCCGATCCGGAGCGTGCCTTCGAGGCGATTGTCGTCGAAGGAAGCGATCGCCTCGTTGTTGAGGCGGATCATCCGGCGCGCGAAATTGAGCAGCCGGTCGCCTTCGACCGTGAGCCGGTTGCCGCGGCCGTCCTTCATGAACAGCGCCTTGCCGATGCGCTCTTCCAGGCGGCGCATCTGCATGGAAACGGCGGATTGGGTCTTGAAGACCCGGTCGGCCGCCTTGGTGAAGCTGCCCGTATCGGCGATCGCGACAAAGGTCTGGAGCTGATCGATATCAAGGGGTGCGGACATGGCCGTAATGCATCCATAAGATTGTTTGATGAATATCATTAAAAACATTCGTTGGACTGATCAATAAGGATTTGCGATCTATCGGAAGCAAATTCATCGATCCCCGGCCGGCAATTTCGCCGGCGAATCCCAAACTCTTTGGCCCGCCCCTGCGTATGATCTCCCCGCAGGGGATGGGCCTCTTCGTGCCTGAAAGGAGAAATTGTCATGCGCACGACACAGCACGCCCTCGATCTCGACCTCGTTGCCGGAACGCAGTCCTATGCCTCCCGCGCCGTCGGCGTGACAGGCATGCTAACGTCCGTATGGCAGCTCCTCCGAAATCGCTATGCGATCGGCCGTCTGAACGACCTGGATGACCGCCAGCTCCTCGACATGGGGCTGAAACGCGAAGATGTGCGCGAGGCGATTACCTCGCCCTTCTTCGACAATCCGGCGAGTTACCTGACACGCGCGTCGCGAAACCGGGCGAGCCTCTTCTACAAAGGGGCCCGCCACGACTGATCGTCCCCAATGGCGCATCCCGCCGCTTGAGATGTGCCAGTCGAGCATGATCCGCGAAAGCCTGCCGCCGCCGCGGGTCATGCTGCGAAATTCGGTGCCGCTGACCTCAACGGTCGCGCGCCCAAACGTTCCCCGCAGGGTAGAGCCAATAGACCCTGCCGCTTGGCCCGGTGCATGACCAAGACATGCACCGGGCCTTTTTCTTTCCAAAGCTGTTCGAAACAACGCGCTGATGCCCACACGCGCGGGCGATCGCTGCGTCCGATGGAGGCGCGGGATGTGCTGACGGGGAGGCTTGGCCTCAGCTCTTCGTGCCGGGGCCGGTCTTGTAAAGGTCGAACAGCGCCTCGACGTTCTTCTGGTATTCTTTCTGCATCTCCAGCCCGGTGTCGAACATGCTGTTCATGACCTGGGAGAATTGGGCCAGCGCCGGATTGTCGGCTGCCGGCTTCTGCGCGCCGGCGGCACCCGCCTGCATCATGTCCTGAAACGCCTTGACGAAGGGGTTGTCGGCAAAGACGTCGGCTGTCTTCGGCTTCTCTTCCTTCTTCGGGGCCATGCCGAAGAAGCCCTGCATCGCCTGGGTGAAGGGGTTGTCGAACGGGTTCGGCTGCGGTTCCGGCTTCTTGGCGAAACCGGCCGCTTCCATCCATTGCCGCATCGCGGTCGCCATCGGGTTGTTGGCAAAGGCATCGCTTGCGGCGGCAAATTGCCCGGTTGTCTGCTTGAACAGCCCGCCCATCAGCGTATCGGCCATCACAGGCAGCATCTGCTTGTAGATCTCCTGGCTGACGCCGGTGACCTGGGCCGCCTGCGCGGCGATCGCGCGCGACATTTCCTTCGAGCCGAACAGTTGCCCGAGAACGCCGTTGCCGTCGGCCATGCCCTGCGGCGTGAAGGCCTGGCTCATGTCTTCGAAGTATTTGGCGTAGTTGCCGCTGCCGAGCGCCGTCAGCAAGGCGCCGAAGTCGTAGGGGTTGGCGGTGTTGCGCTTGAAAGCCGCCGAGAAGGCCGGCAGCAGCGCCGCTGTCGCCTTCGTCATCTGCTCCTGGGCGATGCCGAACTGTTGCGCCATCAGCTCGATGGCCTTGCCGTTCTGCGCCTGCGCGAACATGTCGAAAAGCGGTGCCATCCCAGTTCCCCTTTATGGACGCGCGGCGCTCTAAGCGACGCATATCCTTGCACTATAACGGGAAATCAGGGACTGGGAACCGCTTTTTGAGAGGGCCGCGACGAGCACCGCGCCCCTGTCCGAGCCTTAATACTGGTACTCGGCAAAGACCGGGTCTACGGAGCCGTTCCAGCGGCCATTGTAGAGCGCCAAAAGGTCTTCCGCGAGCGTTGCCTTCTTGGCCAGCACCTCGTCGAGCGGCGCCAGGAACTGGCTTTCGTCGATACCATCGCCGTTCAGCCTGTTGCGGCGCTTCAGACCGCCGCGCGAAATGGAGATGACCTCGCGGGCAACGTCGTAAAGCGTGCCGGTGCGGAACTTGGCGGCAAGCGCCTGAGCCGGCACGGCGTTGCGCATGGCACTCACCTCTTCGAAGGTCCAGTCGCGCGTCAGTGCCTCGGCGGCGTCGAGTGCCTCGCGGTCGTAGAGCAGGCCGACCCAGAAGGCCGGCAGCGCGCAGATCCGCCGCCACGGGCCGCCATCGGCGCCGCGCATTTCGAGGAAGCGCTTCAGGCGCACGTCGGGGAACAGCGTCGAGAGATGGTTGGTCCAGTCGCCCATGTTCGGCTGCCAGTCGGCGACCTCGCCCTTGAGTGCGCCGCCCATGAACTGGCGGAAGGTGATGTGGGTGCAATCGTGGTAGTGGCCGTCGCGCACGACGAAGTACATCGGCACGTCGAGCGCCCACTCCACATAGTCGGCAAAACCGAAATCGGGACGGAAGGCGGACGGCAGCAGGCCGGCGCGCTGGTTGTCGGTGTCGCGCCAGATGTCGCCGCGCCAGGAGAGAAGCCCGTTCGGCTTGCCGTCGGTAAAGGGCGAGCTTGCAAACAGCGCGGTCGAGAGCGGCTGCAGCTTCAAGGACACCTGCATCTTGCGGCGCATGTCCTCTTCCGAGGAGAAGTCCAGGTTCACCTGGATCGTGCAGGTGCGATACATCATGTCGAGGCCCTGGGTGCCGACCTTCGGCATGTAGCGGCTCATGATGCCGTAGCGCGATTTCGGCATGCGCGGGGTCTCATCAAAGGTCCACTTGGGGCTGCCGCCGATGCCGAGGAAGCGGATGCCGAGCGGCTCGGCGACTTCGCGCAGCACCGCCAGATGCTGGTTCGATTCCTTGCAGGTCTGGTGCAGGTTTTCGAGCGGCGCGCCGGAAAGTTCGAACTGTCCACCCGGTTCCAGCGAGATCGCGCCATTGCCCGACTGTTCGGCAAGGCCGATGATGTTGCCTTCGTCGATGATCGGTTCCCAGCCGCTTTTCGCCGCCATCCCGTTCAGAAGCGCCTGGATGCTGGCCTCGCCGAAATAGGGGACGGGGCTGTTGTCCGCCTTAAAGAAGGCGAACTTTTCGTGCTCCGTGCCGATCCGGAACCGCTCCTCCGGTTTCGAACCTTCTGCCAGGTAGGCGGTCAGGTCAGCGACAGAGGTTACCGGCGTCTGGTCGGTGGTATCTCGGGCCATGAGCGTCTTCTTTTGTTTGGGCGGCTCCCGCAGGTTAGCGGGAGTTGATGGAGGCTGCTTGAACCGTAATCAGGTGCGGTGCAAGTCAATTTCTTTCAAGATCTCATCAAAAAAAGTAGGACATTTTCTTGCTCTGGAGCAAGCACCGCGGAAATGGGTACTGGTGACCCAATCCTGCCTTGCCGGAGAGATCGTCCCCTTCTAGGGGAGCGAGCGGTGTCCGATTTGCCCGGGAACGACCGGCTATCGCCAGTCGCCGACAGTTGCCTGGATGACCGCCATGGCGGCGACGGCTGCCGTGTCGGCCCTGAGGATGCGGGGCCCGAGCGGAATGGCGGTGACGAAATCGAGGCTGTGCAGCAGTGTGCGCTCGGCTTCCGAGAAGCCGCCTTCCGGGCCGATCAACAGCGCGAGCTTCTTTTCCTTGATGCCGGCGAGGATCGGCACCGGATTCTGGCTGTCGCTGCCTTCGTCGCAGAAAATGATGCGCCGGTCGCTCTGCCAGGTGGCAAGCAGGTCTTCGAGCCGGCGTGGTTCCTCGACATGGGGAATGCCGAGTACGCCGCATTGTTCGGCCGCCTCGATGACGTTGGCGCGAACCCGCTCGATGTTGCCAAGCTTGCCCTGCACATGTTGCGTCATGACCGGCTGCAAAGTGCCGGCGCCCATTTCGACGGCCTTCTGCACGAGATAGTCGAGCCGCCCGACTTTGAGCGGGGCAAAGAGATAGACGAGATCGCAAGGCGCCGGCTGGGGGCGCGTCTGCTCGACGGGCGTCAGCACCAAGCGCTTCTTGCTGGCGAAGGAAAGCTCGGCCCGCCACTCGCCGTCGCGCCCGTTGAAGGCGAGGATCGAGGCGCCTTCTTCATAGCGCAGCACGTTCACCAGGTAGTTGAACTGTTCCTTGGACGCCTCGTGCGCCGAGCCGGCACTCAAGGGGTGTTCGACGAACAGTCGCTGCATGCGAAAATTGGCGCGCATTGAGGAGGCCTTCAGGTGAAAATGCCGGAGAGGATGAAATAAAGTACGGCCGACAGGGCGGCAGAGGCCGGGACGGTGATAACCCAGGCGCCGATAATGGTGAGGAAATGCGAGCGACGGACGAGATGCCGGCGCCGCACCTCGGCAAAGTTGGTTTCCGCCGATTCCATGAAATCCGCCTGTCCCGTTTTTTGCCGGACATATTCGAGCCGCCGCTTGGAATTGCGGATGTACCATTCGCGGAAGAAGCCGACGCCGAAGACGGCGCCGACGGCCGTGTGCGTCGAGCTGATGGGCAGGCCGAGCGCCGATGCCAGCAGCACGGTGACCGCGGTGGCCAGTGCCACACAGAAAGCGCGCATCGGATTGAGCTTGGTGATCTCCTGGCCGACGACTCGGATGAGCTTCGGGCCGTAAAGCAACAGACCGATCGAGATGCCGAGCGCGCCGATCGCAAGTTCCCACAGGGGCGCCGGTGATTTGTCCGTCGTGATGACGCCGTCGAGCGCCGAGACGATCGCGGCCAAGGGACCGATGGCGTTGGAGACGTCGTTGGCGCCGTGAGCGAAGGAAAGCAGTGCCGCCGCTACGATCAACGGCAGGCGGAAGAGTCGGCGCAGCGACTGGTTGCGGTTTTCGAGCCCTTCCGATTGGCTGGCGATCCAGGGCTTTGCCTGCAGATAGACCGCAAAACCAGCGACGCCGCCGGCAGCAAGACCCACGGGCATGGTGATCGCGGCCACCTGAACCAGTGCGATCACCGCGAGATAGGCCATGAAGCAGCCGGCGGTGACGCCAAGGATGACCGGCATCCATCGCCTGGCCGCGGCGATCTTGTCCTCGCGGTAGATGATGAATTCCTTGAGGAAAGCGAGGAGGGCTGCGGCGATGGCGCCGCCGAGTAGCGGCGAGACCGACCAACTGAGCGTGATGCCGGCGAGCGACCACCATTGCACGCTCGAGAAGCCGGCCGCCGCGATGCCGGCGCCGACGATGCCGCCGATGATCGAGTGCGTGGTCGAGACCGGCGCCCCGGAATAGGTGGCGATGTTGATCCAGGCCGCCGCGGAAGCGAGTGCCGACATCATGATCCAGACGATTGCCTGTGGTCCAAGCACGTCTTCGCCATAGACGATGCCCGCCTCGATCGTCAGCGCGACCTGCCGGCCGGCAAGCAGCGCCCCGGCGATCTCGAATATCGCGGCGATGGTGAGCGCCGTCGCCATTGACATCGCCTTGGCGCCGACTGCGGCGCCAACGTTGTTGGTCACGTCGTTCGCGCCGATGTTCATGGCCATGTAGCCGGCAATGGCAGCTGCCGCGATGATGATCGGCGCGCTGGCGGAGCTCGTCACGAAGCTCGCGGCGAAGGCCATGCTCAAGAGCAGGAACAGCCCGGCGAGCGCAGGTGCCGCAAGGCTGCGCTTGACATGTTGCGACGCCTCTTCGGCAAGGCTGAGCTTGTCGAGGTCTTTGTCGATCGTTTGTTTTGCGAGGCGTATGCGCGGCTGTGCCACTACCTGGAACTCCATTGTCACGACGGCCACTAAGGCCACAGCGACACGCATTCAAGTGGATTTGATGGACATCCGTATGGCGCAGGCCGGGAACCCGCGTCTGGCGGCGTCGAATGCTCTTGGAATGCTTGAAAAGGCTAGCCGTTCACAGCCTTCGGCATCGGGCTCGACGCGCTCCCCATGCGTTCACCGAAGGCAAGGATGAGATCTTTCAGAGACGGTTCGGCAACCCGCGAGGCCGCTTCCTTGTAGTCGACCCATTCGAGCTGTCGGCGCCCTTCCTCGGGGAAGTGCTTGCAGAGATCGTCGACTTCCAACGCGTGCACCTGCACCTTGACCGAAATCTTCAGCCCGTGATCCATGCGCTTCTGGTAGAGATAGTAGCCGGCGGTCGCCTTCTGCACATGCCCCTTGACGCCGGCTTCCTCGTAGGCTTCGCGCTCGGCCACTTCATGGGCGCGCTTGCCCTGCATCGGCCATCCCTTGGGAATGACCCAGCGGCCGGTATCGCGGCTGGTGATCAGGAGGATTTCGAGGGCCTTGGTCTTCTTGCGGATCCGATAGCAGAGCGCGGCATACTGCATGCGCGCCGGTCGACGCAGCATCAATTGGACATCGGATGCGAGCCTGTTCAAGAAGTTCAAGGTCGTCGGTGCTCCTCTCGGCGAATCAGTGGCTTTAATTGCTTTGCCGGCCAGTATGGCAGCGTCCTGCAGCGTGTAAATGTCGCGGGCATTCGGCAGCCGGATATGCGGTTTGCTTTCCGCAGAACTGTGGTCCGGATACGACAGGATATGGTGTTTTCGCGGCATATTTGCAAACCGACCGACAGCCATACGTTGTCGTCGGATCACGATTGGTTTCGGGGTGGAACGGTTCGAGATCGCAAGGGCGATTGATTCCGACCGGAGAGGCGGCTGCAGGGTAGAGCCGGGGGACGGGCGCGGGCCCGATCTGTCAGTTCGCGCGGTCGCGCTGCTGCATGCGCAGGCGGGCGATGCGGTTCCATTCTCCGGTGCGTTCCGCCTCGCGGGTGGCGGCGGCGACGAAGTCGATATGGCTCTGCGAGGCGGCTTTCGCCTTCGCCGGATCCCTTGCCATGATCGCCTCGTAGATCGCTTCGTGCTGCACAAGAAGCCGGTCGCGCGCCCCCGGCGCATCGAAGACCGAATTGCGATGGAAGAATATGCCCTGCTGCAGCAGCCGGTAGCAGGCGCGCAGCGTATGCAAGAGAATGATGTTGTGGGCGCTTTCGCCGATCGCCTGATGCAGTTCGATATCAGCTTCGAGTTCGGCGTCAAAATCGCCGGCGCCGTGCGCTCTGCGCATGCGCTCGATGATCCGTGTCAGGATGTCCCGGTCGTAATCCGTCGCGCGGGTGGCGGCGAGTTCCGCTGTCAGCCCCTCAAGCTCGCGCCGGTATTCGAGGTAATCCTGGGTTGCCTTGTGATGGCGCGCAATGAGGTCGATCAGCGGCCTGGAAAAGATCTGCCCGACGACGTCGGCGACGAAGGTGCCACCGCCGTGGCGGCTTTCGACCAGGCCACGCCCTTCGAGTTCCTTCAGCGCCTCGCGCAGGATCGGCCGCGACACGTCGAAGCGCTTGGAGAGTTCCCGCTCGCCGGGCAGACGGTCGCCGTCGCGCAATACGCCTTCGAGGATCAAAAGCTCGATCTGCTGCACGACCTCGTCCGCCGTGCGGCTATGGCTGATACGGGCGAAAAGGTCGATCTGGTCTTCGGTCACGTCTGGTCTCCAGATCACGAGGATTTCGGCCGGGTTTGCCCTAAATCGCGAATGTGGTCGGTTTGCATGCGGCAAGGGCGAAAGGAGCGTCGATGCTCAGCGCCGCTTCCTGTCAGCGCCGCAATCTAGGCAGGTCGCGCAAAGTGGTCAATTTGATTGTCCACTTGGGTGCGTCCGATTGGATGCGACTGACAAAAGTCAAACTGCGGCAATGCGTCCTTTGTTCTTTTGCTCTTTCCGTTGATAAGAAAGTTGTGATGAACGCGTGAGGGGGACAAGGCGCTTCATGGCAAAGGGTAGTTTTGCATTTCCGGTGGCGCCGATGCGCGCTTTGGCCTTGGGCGAGGTTCATTCGCGTCCCTATGCGCTGGTGACCACGCCGCGGGTGATCTTTCAGCTCGCCTTCCTGACAGATGGTGGCTCGATCGTCGATCACGCCGTGCTGTCGGAGCTTTCGCGGGCCCGCGGCATCGCGCCGCCCGGCCGTGACGCCAACCATCACGCGATGCCTTGGGGGCAGGGCACGCTGCGCTGGGAGCGTCATACCGAATTCTCCACCTATTTCTGGGACGCGCCGCCGCCGGAGAAATTCGGCGGCGATGTGCCGATCCATCCGTTCGGCGACGGCTTTTCGCCGCCCGGCTCTCTGATCTCCGGCATCCGCCTCGAGATCCGGCCGGATACGCCCGAGACCCGCGAGGCCATCGGCCTCTTCGATCCGACGAGCCTCTGTTACAGCGAGACCAAGAACGGCCAGGCGGTGATCGTCACCGACTTCCGCCAGAACGGTGACGGCCTGACGCAGATCCTGGTGATCGATCGCGGCATGACGGAAGCCGGTACCGGCGCTCTCGTCCAGCGCTTGCTCGATATCGAAACCTACCGGACGCTGGCGATGATGGGCCTGCCGCTTGCGCAGTCGCTGTCGCCGGAAATCCGCCGGACGGAGGACGGGTTGACGGCGGTGACCCAGCGCATGAAGGAAAACGTGCGCGAGGAGGCCGACGACATGTTGGCCGAGATCACTCGGCTCGCGGCCGATCTCGAGGCCGGTGCCGCGCTCAGCCTCTATCGCTTCGGCGCCAGCCGCGCCTATTACGGCATCGTCCAGGAGCGCATCCGCACGCTCGCCGAAACGCCGGTGCCAGGCTACGAGACCATCGGCACCTTCCTCGAACGACGTTTGGCGCCGGCCATGCGCACCTGCCAGTCGGTCGAGGAGCGCCAGGCGAACCTGTCGCGCAAGCTCGCCCGCGCCACGGCGCTGCTTCGAAGCTGGGTCGATGTCGAGCTTGAACGGCAGAATAGCGCGCTTTTGAACTCGATGGACCGGCGCGCCAGGTTGCAGTTGCGCCTGCAGCAGACCGTCGAAGGCCTGTCGGTCGCCGCCATCTCCTATTACGTGGTCGGGCTGTTCGGCTATCTCGCCAAGGCGGTCAGCCACGAGCTGCCGATCGATCCCGGTCTCTTGACCGGGCTTGCCGTGCCCTTCGCCGTTGCCGGGGTCTGGCTGATCGTGCGCCGCATTCGCCGCCACCACGAGGACAGCGAGCATAAGTAAGCAATTCCAGCAAAAGTGTGCAGCGGTTTTGCGTCCGGAATTGCGGAAAACAAAGATGCCAGGCCGGTTCGCCTACTGCTCCCAATAGGGGATCGGTCCGTAGAGTTCGGCGAGATAGTCGATGAAGAGGCGCACCTTGGCCGGGAGGAACTGGCGGCTTGGGTAGACGGCCGAAAGCGTCAGCTGCTTCGAACCTTCCCATTGCGGTAGCACCTGCACCAGCTGGCCGCTGCGCAATTCCGGGCCGATATCCCAGGTGGAGCGCAGTGCAACGCCGGCTCCGGCGATGACGGCGGCGCGCACAATCTCCGAGGAATTGGTAACGAGCGGCCCTTCCGGGTGCCAGACCAGCGCGCCCTCCGGCCCTTCGAGCTTCCAATTGTCGTTGTTATGCGCCGGCAGGCAGAGGTGGTTGGCGAGGTCGCCGATCTCTTTCGGTGCGCCGTTGCGGGCGATGTAGTCCGGCGAGGCGCAGAGCAGCCGGCGGACGGGGGCAAGCTTACGGGCGACGAGCGACGAATCCACCAGTTCGCCGATCCGGACCGCCATGTCGAAGCCTTCCGCAACGATGTCGGTGAATTCGTCCGTCAGCACGATGTGCAATTTCAGATCCGGATGGTCCTTCATGAACTTGGTCAGATGCGGCGCGATGTGCATGCGGCCGAAGGAGGTGGGCGCCGATATCCGCAGCACCCCGAGCGCATGCGACGAGCGACCCGACGCATAGGCTTCCGCCTCCTCGATGCCGGTCAGAATGCCGAGCACCCGGTCGTAGAAGCCCTGGCCGGCTTCCGTCAGCGAAATCTGGCGCGTCGTGCGTTGAAGGAGGCGCGTGCCGAGCCGGTCTTCGAGTCTCTTGATGCGCTTGGAGATCACAGCTGGGGAAAACCCCAGCGCCCGCCCCGCTGCCGACATACTGCCGGTGGAAACGACCCGTGCAAAAATCTCAAGATCGCCTAAATTCGTCATCAATCGTTGCCATTATTTCCAAAACGGAAAAGCTCAATAGCATTTGCGAGGCCTCTGTCCTAGTGGTAAAGAAAATGAACCAATCGATACGCGGCGGGAGGAGCTGATGGCGGAGACAATCGGTTTTCTGCAGCCGAAACCAGAGGTTATCGCCCGGCGCCGCGAGATTATCGCCGACCTCTCGGACCTGCTGCCCGAGGGCTGTCTGATCAGCGACGAGCGCGGACTGAAGCCGTTCGAGACTGATGCCTTCATCGCCTATCGCCGCATGCCCCTGGCGGTCGCCTTGCCGGAAACCACCGAACAGGTGGCCGCGCTCCTGAAATACTGCAGCCGCTACGGCGTTCCGGTCGTGCCGCGCGGGGCCGGTACCTCGCTTTCGGGCGGTGCCATCCCACAAGAGGATGCGGTCGTCATCGGCCTCTCGAAGATGTCGCGCATCCTCGATGTCGACCTTTTCAATCGCACCGCCACCGTTCAGGCGGGCGTTACCAACCTCAACATCTCCGAGGCGGTTTCCGCCGATGGCTTCTTTTATGCACCCGACCCGAGCTCGCAGCTCGCCTGCACGATCGGCGGCAACATCGGCATGAATTCCGGCGGTGCTCATTGCCTGAAATACGGTGTCACCACCAACAATCTGCTCGGCGTGAAGATGGTGCTGTTCGATGGCACCGTCGTCGATCTCGGCGGCAAGGCGCTGGATGCGGCGGGCTATGATCTGCTTGGCCTCGTCTGCGGCTCGGAAGGCCAGCTCGGTATCGTCACCGAGGCGACGGTGCGGTTGATCGCCAAACCGGAGGGAGCCCGCCCGGTGCTCTTCGGCTTTGCCTCGTCGGAGGCGGCCGGCGCCTGCGTCGCTGATGTCATCGGTTCCGGCATCATTCCCGTCGCGATCGAGTTCATGGACAAGCCGGCGATCGAGATCTGCGAAGCCTTCGCCCACGCCGGCTACCCGCTCGATGTCGAAGCGCTACTGATCGTCGAGGTCGAAGGCTCCGAGCCGGAGATGGATGCGATGCTCGCGAGCATCGTCGCGGTCGCGCGCCGTCACGGGGTCGCGACCATCAAGGAATGCCAGTCGGCCATGGAGGCGGCCGCGATCTGGAAAGGCCGGAAATCCGCCTTCGGCGCCACCGGCCGCATCGCCGACTATATCTGCATGGACGGCACCGTGCCGCTCAGCCAACTCTCCCATGTGCTTGCCCGCACCGGTGAGATCGTCGCGAGCTACGGCCTGCGCGTCGCCAATGTCTTCCACGCCGGCGACGGCAACATGCATCCGCTGATCCTGTACAACATCAACGACCCGGAGGATGCGGCGCGCGCCGAGGCTGCCGGGAACGATATCCTGAAGCTTTGCGTCGACGCGGGTGGCTGCCTCACCGGCGAGCATGGCGTCGGCATCGAAAAACGGGATCTCATGCTGCATCAGTACAACCAGATCGACCTCGACCAGCAGATGGCGGCGCGCGCTGCCTTCGATCCGCAATGGATCCTGAACCCGTCCAAGGTCTTCCCTCTTAAAGGGCGTCCCGCCGCATGATCGTGCATTTCGAACCGGCCAGCGAAGAGGGGATTGCGACTGTCGTTCGCGCCATGGCGGCGGACAAGGCGTCGCTCACAGTGATCGGCGGCAACACGCGCTCCGGCCTCGGCAATCCTGTGCGTGCCGATCGGGTGCTGTCGACCCGCCGCCTTTCCGGCATCGTCAGCTACAATCCGGCCGAAATGACGATTACCGCGCTTGCGGGAACGCCACTGCGCGAGATCGGCGAGGCATTGGCCGAAAACCGGCAAATGCTCGCCTTCGAGCCGATGGATCACCGGCCGATCTTCGCCTCCTCGGGTGAGCCGACGATCGGCGGGGTCTTTGCCGCCAACGTGTCCGGCCCCAGGCGCTATGTCGCCGGTGCCGCCCGCGACAGCCTGCTCGGTGTGCGTTTCGTCAACGGCGAAGGCGAGGCGATCAAGGCCGGCGGGCGTGTGATGAAGAACGTCACCGGTCTCGATCTGGTCAAGCTTTTGGCTGGCTCGCATGGCACGCTCGGCATCCTCACCGAAGTCACCTTCCGCGTCCTGCCGCTGCCGCCGGCGTCGGAGACCATCGTCGTCTCCGGGCTCAACGATGCCGAGGCGGCGGCGGTCATGGCCGAGGCAATGGCGCAGACAACTGAGGTTTCCGGCGCGGCGCATCTGCCCGAGAGCGTGCGCGGACGGTTCCTGGATGGCAACCTTCCGGATGGTGCAGTCACCGTGCTTAGGCTCGAAGGGCTGGAGGCATCCGTTGCGATCAGGGCTGAAAAGCTGACAAAGGCAGTCGGCCGCTTCGGCGCGGTGACGCGGCTTGATGCATCGCAAACAGCAAGGCTTTGGACGGAGATCCGCGACGTCAAACCCTATGCCGACGGTACCAGGAAGCCGCTCTGGCGCGCGTCCGTCGCCCCGTCGCTTGGCCATCAACTGGTAGCAGCACTGCGGCTGCAGACCGGCGTCGACGCTTTCTACGACTGGCAGGGCGGTCTCGTATGGTTGCGCATGGAGGCCGATCCCGAGGCGGAACTGGTGCGCCGTTACATCAAGGTTCTCGGCGGCGGCCACGCGACCCTCGTCAGGGCCGATGACAGCTACCGTCAGGCCGTTTCATCGTTTGAACCGCAACCCTTGCCCGTGGCACAGTTGAGCGAGCGCGTGCGCGCGAAGTTCGACCCGCACCGGATCTTCAATCCCGGCCGCATGGCCGCGATTTCCTGAGCGCATTCGCAAGGGAACAGGAGAGACAATCATGAGCGATAAGGGTCCGCAGACACCGTTCTCCCGGGAGACCGATCGCTGGCTGGAGCCGGGCAAGATCAACGTGCAGGTGATCTATGTCCTTTATCTCGTCGGGTTTGCGGTGGGCATCACGCCGATCATCGGCGTCGTCATGGCCTATCTCAATCGTGGCAAGGGCGCGCCGTGGGTCCAGACGCACTATGTCTGGGCGATCCGGACCTTCTGGATATCGCTGCTGTTCCTGTTGATCTCGCTGTTGCTGACGGTGGTGCTTGTCGGCATCCTCGGCTTCATCGCCACCGCTGTCTGGATCGTCGTGCGCTGCGTCGTCGGCCTGCAAAGGGCCGCGCGCGAAGAGCCGATCACCAATCCCGAGGGCTGGATGGTTTAGGCCGGTATGCAACCGGAGACCGGCAAGGTCGAAGGAAGCTGAAAACAGAATGTTGCAATCGACCGCGGCGCGAAGCGCCCGGTTCCGCAGGACGAAGAGTGGAGTTCGCACTTGCAGACCAATTTTACCGCCGCGCAGCTCGCCGATCCGCACGTGGCCGAATCCGAGGCCATTCTGCGCAAGTGCGTGCATTGCGGCTTCTGCACCGCGACCTGTCCGACCTATGTGACGCTCGGCGACGAGCTCGATAGCCCGCGTGGGCGTATCTATCTCATCAAGGACATGCTGGAGAACGGCCGGGCGGCCGACAAGGAAACGGTCACCCATATCGACCGCTGTCTGTCGTGCCTCGCCTGTACCACCACCTGTCCCTCCGGCGTCGACTACATGCATCTCGTCGACCATGCCCGTGTGCATATCGAAAACACCTATCGCCGCCCGTTCAAGGACCGGCTGGCGCGTTCCGTGCTCGCAGCCGTGCTGCCCTATCCGCACCGCTTTCGCCTGTCGCTGAAGGCAGCCGGCCTTGCCCGGCCGCTCGCCGGACTGATGAAGCGCGTCGCCTTCCTGAAAACCTTTGGCGTGATGCTCGATCTGGCGCCCGCCGTCGTGGCGGAGCCCTCGGCTTCGGCCACACCCGGCGTTCATGCGCCCAAGGACAAGCGTGTCGGCCGCGTTGCGCTGCTCAGCGGCTGCGCCCAGCCCGTGCTGAAGCCGGAAATCAACGAGGCGACGATCCGGCTTCTGACACGATTTGGTGTGGAGGTGGTCGTTTCGGCTGGCGAGGGCTGCTGCGGCGCGCTGGTGCATCACATGGGCCGCGAGAACCAGGCGCTCGAAGCCGCGCGCCGCAACGTCGATGCCTGGCTCAAGGTCGCCGACGAAGGTGGACTCGACGCCATCGTCATCACCGCTTCGGGCTGCGGAACGACGATCAAGGACTACGGCCACATGCTCAGGCTCGATCCCGCCTATGCGGAAAAGGCCGCACGGGTCTCGGCGCTGGCCAAGGACATCACCGAGTATCTGGCGACCCTCGACCTGCCGGAACAGGAGGCGCGCGGCATGACGCTCGCCTACCATTCCGCCTGTTCGATGCAGCACGGCCAGAAGATCACGCTTGCGCCGAAGCAGCTTCTGAAGCGCGCCGGCTTCGTCGTGCGCGATCCGGCCGAGGGCCATCTCTGCTGCGGTTCGGCCGGTACCTACAACATCCTGCAGCCGGAAATCTCGGCCAAGCTGAAGGCGCGCAAGGTCAGGAACATCGAGGCAACGAAGCCGGATGCGATTGCGACCGGCAACATCGGCTGCATCACCCAGATCGCCAGCGGCACCAAAATCCCCATCCTGCATACGGTCGAATTGCTCGACTGGGCCTATGGCGGGGCAAAGCCTGAGGGGCTCTGAGGCAAAGCAAAAGGCCGGCCACCTTTCGGGAGCCGGCCTTTTTGGTGGGTGGAAGTTTCGGAGTCCTCAGCCGCCAAAGATCTGGCGGAAGATGTCGACGCCGCGATCGTCGAAATAGGTGTCGCCGGCCTTGCTGCCGGGGCCGATGACGATGACCTTCGTGCCGACGTCAGCGCGGTCGTAGAGATGCTCCACGTCCTCGTTCATCATGCGGATGCAGCCGGACGACATGTTCTGGCCGATGGTCCAGGGCTGGTTGGTACCGTGGATACGGAAGATCGTGTCGCGGCCGCCCTTGTAGAGATACATGGCGCGGGCGCCGAGCGGGTTGTCGATGCCGCCTTCCTGGGTGATCGGCAGGATGCGGCCCTTGGCGGCCTCGCGGCGGCGCATTTCGGCCGGCGGCGTCCAGGTCGGCCATTCGGCCTTGCGGCCAACCTTCACGACACCCGACCAGCCGAAGCCGTCCCGGCCGACGCCGATGCCGTAGCGCGTCGCGCGGTTCGGGCCGTCGATGTAGTAGAGAAACTTGTTGTTGGTATCGACGATGATCGTGCCGGGGGCTTCGTCGGTGCGGAAGCGAACCTTGGTGCGCCAGTATTGTTTTGCCGGCTTCTTCGGAGTGGCCACGAGTACAATGTCTGACGACTGGATCTTGGGGCCTGCTACGGGCGCCGGCGTGAAAGCCGAGGCGCTGGCGGCCACAAGAATAGTGCTGGTCGCAATCGCGATTGCGACCACTTTGCTGGCATGACGCTTCATTTACGATTCCCTCTAAACCCTCGTTGCAGGCAGGCTATGCAAAACGCATCGAAGTTCAAGCCCGCGATACATCCGGTAGATCAAACGTGATCACAAAACTGGCCTGTCCTTACGCTGCTGTTGCCTGAAAATCACGCATAGGCAACAGCAACACGGGTGAGGAGAGGGGAATATTCTATGCAGTGCTGCAATTAGATGACGATAACCTTCGTGCCCACTTTCACGCGCTCGTAAAGATCGACAACGTCTTCGTTGCGCATGCGGATGCAGCCGGAGGAAACGGCATAGCCGATCGTCCAGGGGGCGTTGGTGCCGTGGATGCGGTACAGCGTCGAGCCGAGATACATGGCGCGTGCGCCGAGCGGATTTTCCGGGCCGCCGTCCATGCGGGCCGGCAGGTAATGGCCCTTGGCCGCCTCGCGGGTGATCATCTCCTGCGGCGGCGTCCAGCTCGGCCATTCCGCCTTGCGGGTGACCTTGTGGGCGCCGGCCCATTCGAAGCCCGGCTTGCCGACACCGACGCCATAGCGCCGTGCCTCACCGTTGCCGGTCACCAGATAGAGGAAGCGGTTGTTGGTATCGATGACGATCGTGCCCGGCTTTTCCTTGCTCTCATAGGCGACCGTCTGCGGCAGGTACTGCGGATCGAATTTCGATTTCACCGGCCGCTGGGCGCGCATGGCATTGGCCGGCTGGATCAGAGGATTGACGGCGCGGCGCTTGACCTGAGGTTTCGCGACCTGTCCCTGCTGATAGAACTGTTTTCGGGTGGCCTGCGGAATCTGCTGCCGGTAGATCACCTGCCGCGTGCGCGCCTGCTGTCCGCCGAGCTGCATCACCCAGGGGGCGGTGAGGTCGGGACTGACGACGACGGGCGGCCTGTTCTGATACCGGTCCTGCGCTCCGGCCGGGCCAGCCACGAGGGTCAGAAGAGAGGCGGCTATAAGAAGAGACTTTTTCAACATCGGACGGACTCGCTACCTTTCGCCGAAAATCACTGAAGGGGGCGCAGTCTGCCGGTGAGCGGAATGCTCGAACGGACGGGTTGCGCCTTGGCAATGGGGGCAATCGTGTCATTTGGAGGGCGACCGAATGGTAAACGGTGCCTCGTTAAAAGCCGATGGCGCCGATAAAGCTTTGGGTAGGGTTATCCGCTGCTTTAGGAATCTGGTTTGCAAATGGTAAAGGCAGGAAAATGAGCAGGATGGAGCAAAGAGGGCGATGACGGCCAAGGGCATTGTGATCGGTGAGGACGGATTTTTGCGTTGCGCCTGGCAGGGAAATCTCGACGATTATCGTCGCTACCATGACGAGGAATGGGGGCGCCCGGTCACCGACGACCGTCGGCTTTTCGAGAAGATCTGCCTGGAAGGTTTCCAGTCCGGCCTGTCCTGGCTGACGATCCTGCGCAAGCGCGAGGCGTTTCGCGCCGCCTTCGCCGGTTTCGATTTCGACGCGGTCGCAACGTTCGGCGACGCGGAAATCGAGCGTTGCCTTGCCGATACAGGCATCGTGCGTCATCGCGGCAAGATCGTCTCGACGATCAACAACGCGCGCCGCGCCCAGGAACTGAAGCAAGAGTTCGGTTCGCTGGCGGCCTATTTCTGGTCCTATGAGCCGCAGGCAGCCGAGCGTCCGCAGGTGGTGACCTATGAAGCGATCGTCGCCAATCCGACGACCCCGACCTCGACCCGCATTTCCAAGGATTTGAAGAAGCGCGGCTGGACCTTCGTCGGCCCGACGACGATCTACGCCTTCATGCAGGCCATGGGCCTCGTCAACGATCACATCGAAGGCTGCCACTGCCGCACGGTCGTCGAGGAGTTGCGTGGCAAGCTTGCAAGGCCCCAGGCCCGCGTCGCCTGATGAGTGCGCCCGTCGTCTGCCTGACGACGGGTGTTTGCCGGTGGCGTTGGGACTGCGGGTTCAGCCGCCGTTCTTGGCGAGCCACGCCTTCATCGTCCTGATCTCGCCTTCCTGCGCCTTGATGACCTCTTCGGCCAGCTTGCGCAGCGTTTCGTCCTTACCGTATTCGAGCTCCACCTTCGCCATGTCGATCGCGCCCTGATGGTGGGCGATCATGCCGCGCACGAAGTCGATGTCCGCCTTGCCGGTGTAGGTGATGTCCATGTCCTTGTGCATGCGGGCATTGGCTTCGGCGAAGGCTTTGCTCGAAGGCGAATTGTCGCCCTTCGGCATCGCGGTTTCGGTCGCTCCATGGTGCATGCTGCCGTGTCCGGACTCCTCTGCCAACGCAGGAAAGCCGAGGCAGGCGGAAAGCGCGAGGGCGGCGATCAGCAGTTTCAGCGACATGGTGTTTCCTTCCTTATCTGATGTCTCGTGCCAAGAGGCCGGCCGTGGCCGGATTCTTGGCACTCCATCAATCTAGGGAAGGGCTGGCTGCGGATTCAACCCGTCCGTTCAGGCGTCAAGCGCCGGACGCTCGCGCGGAAAGGCGAAAATGCCCTGCAGCATGTTTTCGCCGGTGGACGCGTCGAGCGACGACCGGCCGACGCAGAAAAGCTGTGCCGCCTTCAAACTTGTCAAGCGCACGAGCGCCGTGAAGCAGAACGAAGACGGCGACGCGGTTGCCTGCTCGAGGATGTTGAGCACTGTCACGCGATCCCGGCTGTCATAGGCACGCACCAGATCGACGATGCCGCAGGAGCGGTTGGAAGCGCCAAGCAGGGCGGCGGTTCGCTCGCCCAGATGAAAGACGCCGCTGGCCAGATCGCAGCGCCATGTCTCCACGAAATAGTCGCTTTCATCGAGGTGGTCCATCCAGGCCGAATGCGCCCCGAGGTGCCCGGGTTGGATGGCTCCCGAGCCAGGTGTCATGAACCTCAACATGATGCCCTTCTTCTCGCCGCGCGGACGTGATGTCTCGTTACCGGAGACCGCCACTGCCGCAAGGCGCTTCGATGCGTTGTTTGCCATTGAAGTGTTTTCCCGATGCAGTCATTGCATCGAAAACTCGTTTGTAGGTACTCGGCCCTTGGCCGCGAAGATAGACGATCATCGGTGCAGCCGGAACGTCGTCGATCGGTCAGGCGATAAACTTTTAGTGATTGCATATCGTCTAATGCGCCTTGTGGTTGAGGTCAAGTCCTCCCCGACGCGTCGCGATGGTGCGTGTCGATCCCGATGACGCGAAGCTCACCCGTGCTAGGCTTTGACGCAAAGCGCCGGCGCATGGCCCGGGCGAACGCTTTGCGCGGTGCAAACCCTTGCCGCCCCCCACTTGATCCGATAGGGAAAGCAGCCAACAAGAGACAGTCCGGAATGCTCCCATGACCGAGAAACAGAAGAAACCGCAGAAGCTCAAGGCGCGTCTTCCGCGCGGCTTCGTCGATCGCTCCGCTGCCGATATCCGCGCGACGGACGAAATGATCGGCAAGATCCGGGCGGTCTACGAGCATTATGGTTTCGACCCGGTCGAAACACCGCTGTTCGAATACACCGATGCGCTCGGTAAGTTCCTGCCCGACAGCGACCGGCCGAACGAAGGCGTCTTCTCGCTGACCGATGACGACGACCAGTGGATGTCGCTGCGCTACGACCTGACGGCGCCGCTCGCCCGTCACGTCGCCGAGAACTTCAACGAGATCCAGCTGCCGTTCCGCACCTATCGCGCCGGCTACGTCTTCCGCAACGAGAAGCCTGGCCCGGGCCGCTTCCGCCAGTTCATGCAGTTCGATGCCGACACCGTCGGTGCCGCCGGCGTCCAGGCGGACGCCGAAATGTGCATGATGATGGCCGACACCATGGAAGCCCTTGGCATTGCGCGCGGCGACTACGTGATCCGCGTCAACAACCGCAAGGTGCTCGACGGCGTCATGGAGGCGATCGGTCTTGGCGGCGACGACAAGGTCAATGCCCGCCTGACGGTGCTGCGCGCCATCGACAAGCTCGACAAGTTCGGCCCCGAAGGCGTCAGGCTCCTGCTCGGCGAAGGCCGCAAGGACGAAAGCGGCGACTTCACCAAGGGTGCGGGCCTCAATGGCGAGCAGATCGACAAGGTCCTGTTCTTCGTCGGCATCCAGAATTATGCCGAAAGTGCCGACGAACTGGCGGCGCTCGTTTCAGGCACCGCCAAAGGCGGCGAAGGTGTCGAGGAACTCAACACCATCCGCAGCCTGGTCCTGAGCGCCGGCTACGAGGCTGACCGCATCAAGATCGACCCCTCGGTCGTGCGTGGTCTCGAATATTATACCGGCCCCGTCTTCGAGGCCGAGCTGCAGTTTGCCGTCACCAACGAGAAGGGCGAAAAGGTCGTCTTCGGTTCGGTCGGCGGTGGTGGTCGCTACGACGGTCTCGTATCGCGTTTCATGGGGCAGCCGGTCCCGGCGACCGGTTTCTCGATCGGCGTTTCCCGCCTTATGACGGCGCTGAAGAACCTCGGCAAGCTCGGTGCATCTGACGTGCTCGCGCCTGTTGTCGTCTGCGTCATGGACCGCGACATCGAGGCGATGGGCCATTACCAGCGTTTCGTGCAGCAGCTCCGCCATGCCGGCATCCGCGCCGAAATGTACCAGGGCAACAAGAAGAACTTTGGCGATCAGCTGAAATATGCCGACCGCCGTGGCTCGCCGCTCGCCATCATCCAGGGTGGCGACGAGCGCGCCGCCGGTGTCGTGCAGATCAAGGATCTGATCGAGGGCAAGCGCCTGTCGGGTGAGATCGAGGACAATGCGGCCTGGCGCGAGGCGCGCGTGGCCCAGGTTTCCGTGCCGACGGCCGAACTGGTCGAAAAGGTACGCGAGATGCTGGCGGCACAGGCCGAGGATCGGGCAAGGGGCTGACGACTATGGCCCTCATCAATCTGCCCGCCTTTGCCGATGCGCTGCTTGCCGACTTCGAAAGCCTCGGCGCGCTGCGTGTCGACACTCCGGTGATCCAGCCGGCCGAGCCTTTCCTCGCCATGGCCGGTGAGGATCTGCGCCGCCGTATCTTCATGACCGAGAGCGAGACCGGCGAGAGCCTGTGCCTGCGGCCGGAATTCACCATTCCCGTCTGTCTCCGCCATATCGAGGCGGTGACCGGGACGCCGAAGCGCTATGCCTATCTCGGCGAGGTCTTCCGCCAGCGCCGCGAAGGCGGCAACGAATTCTACCAGGCCGGCATCGAGGATCTTGGCGACACCGATACGGCGGCAGCCGATGCGCGCGCCGTCTCTGACGCGATGCGCATCGTCGCCAACCGGGTGCCGGACCGGTCTCTCAGCGTGACGCTTGGCGACCAGGCCGTGTTTGAAGCCGTCGTCGGCGCCTGTGGCCTGCCGGCTGGCTGGCAGAAGCGGCTGATCCACGCCTTCGGCGACCAGAAGCACCTGCAGAAGCTTCTGACCGAGCTCGCCCATCCGCGCACGGTCGGCGTCTTCGGTCCTGAAGTCGTGCGGCTGTCGATGGACGGCCTGCTCGAAGACGAGGACCGTCTCGTCGCGCATGTCGCCGCAACGATGGAAGCGACCGGCTATTCGACCAACGCTAGCCGTTCGCCGCAGGATATTGCGCGCCGGCTGAAGGAGAAGATGGAACTGGCGAACACGCGGCTCGACCGCAGAACGCTGGATCAGGTCGCCGCGTTCCTGGCGCTCGACGTGCCGCTTGCCGATGCGCCGGCCGCACTCTTCGCTTTCGCGCAGAAATCCGGCCTCAAGATCGATGACGCGCTCGCCCGTTTCGATGCCCGCGTCGCCGCCCTTGGCAAGACCGGTTCCGACATCGGCGCCATTCGTTATCGTGCGGCCTTCGGTCGTCCGCTCGACTATTACACTGGCCTGGTTTTCGAGGTTGAGCTTGCCGGCACGCATGCCGTTCTTGCCGGCGGCGGCCGCTTCGATCGGCTGCTGACCCTGCTCGGCGCCCGCGAGCATATCCCGGCCGTCGGCTTCTCGCTCTGGCTCGACCGCATCGAAAAGGCGATTGCCTCTGAAGGAGGCGCCCAATGACCATCACCATCGCCTTGCCGTCCAAGGGGCGGATGAAGGATGACGCTTCGGCGATCTTCGAACGCGCCGGCCTGAAGATCGTTGCCGTCGGCAACGACCGCTCCTATCGCGGCCGCGTCGAAGGTGCTGATGATGTGGAGATTGCGTTCCTTTCGGCGTCGGAAATCTCGCGAGAGCTCGGCAACGGCTCAATCGATTTCGGCGTAACCGGCGAAGACCTGGTACGCGAGGGGCTTGCCAACGCCGATGCGCGCGTCGAGTTCTGCGCCCGTCTCGGCTTCGGTCATGCCGACGTCGTCGTCGCGGTGCCTGAGGTCTGGTACGACGTCGACACCATGGCCGACCTTGGCGACGTTGCCGCCGATTTCCGTGCCCGCCATGGTCGCCGTCTGGCGATCGCCACCAAGTACTGGCGGCTGACGCAGAACCATTTCTCGGGCAGCCACGGCATCCAGCTTTACCGCATCGTCGAAAGCCTCGGGGCGACCGAAGGCGCGCCGGCCTCTGGTTCCGCCGACATCATCGTCGACATCACCTCGACCGGTTCGACGTTGAAGGCAAACCATCTGAAGATACTCACCGATGGTGTGATCCTGCGTTCCGAAGCTTGCCTGGTTCGGGCGCGCAAGGCGGCTCACGACGGCGATCCGGTCGTGGCACGGATTATCGCGGCCGTTCGTAGCGTCCTCTGACGCTGCGAACGGAGCAGGCGCGGTCTTGACGATCCCGCCGGTTACAAAAATAAAGTAGGGCCCTCAAAAGGCGCGCCCTCCGCTCCTATGTAAGTCTGCGTGCGGCGTTTCTGCCGCTTCCCGCTGTTCCGTTCCAGGAGACCTTCATGGCCGATCTGTCCGCCTTTCCGATCACCAAGCGCTGGCCGGCGAAAAACCCTGATATCATCCAGCTCTATTCGCTGCCGACGCCGAACGGCGTGAAGGTTTCGATCGCGCTCGAAGAGCTGGGCCTGCCCTACGAACCGCACCGCATCGCCTTCGATACCAATGACCAGAAGTCGCCGGAGTTCGTCTCGCTCAACCCCAACGGCCGCATCCCGGCGATCATCGATCCCAACGGCCCGGATGGAAAGCCAATCGGGCTGTTCGAGTCCGGCGCGATCCTCATCTATCTCGCTGAAAAGACCGGCAAGCTGCTGCCTGCCGACGCGGCCGGCCGCTACGAAACGATCGCCTGGGTTATGTTCCAGATGGGCGGCGTCGGTCCGATGTTCGGCCAGTTCGGTCACTTCTTCAAGTTCGCCGCCGACAAGGTCGCCAACAATTCCTACCCCGTCGAGCGCTACCGTGACGAAGCCAAGCGGCTGCTCGGCGTGCTTGAAACCCGCCTTGAAGGGCGGCAATGGCTGATGGGCGACGATTACACGATCGCCGACATCGCCACCTATCCCTGGGTCGAAGGCGCGCGCAGATTCTATGGCGGTGCCGAGGTCCTGGATTACAAGAGCTTCCCCAAGGTGATGGCCTGGGTCGAGCGCGGCCTGTCGCGCCCGGCGGCTCAAAAGGGCATGGACGTGCCGCGCAAGGAATAGCAAACGGCGTGGCCTGTGCCAGAGTTGACGAAGCTCGGGTGGAAGGCTAGGCCTTGTTGTACAGATGAATAAAGGCAGGTGGAAAGCGTGTCCGGAAGGCTTGTTGTTGTCGGTGGCGGTCAGGCCGCCTTTGCTCTGGTTGCGAAGCTCCGTGCGCTCAAGGACGAGCGGCCGATCACCATCGTCGCCTCCGAAGCAAGCCTGCCCTATCAGCGCCCGCCGCTCTCCAAAAAGTATCTCCTGCGCGAGATGAGCCTCGACCGCCTGCTCTACCGGCCGGAAGCCTGGTACGGCGAGCACGCTGTAGACGTGCGCCTCGAAACGACCGTGATCGGGCTCGACCGGGCCGGCAAACACGTGACGCTCAGCGATGGAACATCGCTCGACTATGAAGTGCTGGCCTTTGCAACCGGCGCCACGCCGCGCCGGCTGCCGGCCTCGGTCGGCGGCGATCTCGAGGGTGTCTTCGTCGTTCGCGACTTCAGGGATGCCGACCGCCTTGCCGAGGAGATGAAGCCCGGCCGTCTCGCGCTCGTCATCGGCGGTGGTTACATCGGTCTTGAAGCGGCAGCCGTCGCGCGCACCTGCGGCCTGGACGTCACGGTCATCGAAATGGCCGACCGCATCCTGCAGCGTGTTGCCTCCTCGGCGACGTCGGGGCTCGTGCGCGACATTCATCGTGGTCGCGGCGTCGATATTCGCGAGGGTACCGGTCTCAACCGCCTCGTCGGCGACAATGGCCGTGTCACCGCGGCGGAACTCTCCGATGGTTCCACCTTGCCGGTCGATGTCGTCATCGTCGGCATCGGTGTGACCGCCAACGACCGCCTGGCGCACGACGCCGGGCTCGAAACCGCAAACGGCATCGTCGTCGACGCGCATGGCCGCACCTCCGATCCGGCGATCTTCGCGATGGGTGATTGCGCCGTTCTTCCCTTCGAGGATCTGCGCATCCGGCTGGAGTCGGTGCAGAATGCCGTCGATCAGGCCGAAGCGGTCGCGGCGATCCTTGCCGGCAGTGATGCCCCTTACGATCCCAAGCCCTGGTTCTGGTCGGACCAGTACGACGTCAAGCTGCAGATCGCCGGCTTTGGGCTCGGCCACGACGAAACCATCGTCAGGCCCGGCCAGCGCGAAGGCAGCGTATCGGTCTGGTATTTCCGGCAGGGGCGCCTGGTGGCCGTCGATGCGATCAACGACGCCAAGGCCTATGTGACCGGCAAGAAGCTGCTGGAGAGCGGCATCAATCCTGACCGAGCCGTCATCGCCGATCCCCAATCCGACCTCAAGGCGCTGCTGTCGCAAGCATAGGCGGCGAACCACGCCAGGCGGCGCTTTTTGGCAGGCTGCAACTTGAAGGCGGCGTGGTTTCAAAATTCGTTAACGACGAAACTATTGTCTTGCTGGGCAATTGCCCGGCAGAGCCTCGATTTATCACTTCCTTAAATCACCTGACGCCAACACAGGCAGCTTAAGTGGAGGCGAGAGGTCTCGTTTCCCGACAGAATTTGATTTAGGCGATTGGCGATGTTCAAGGTTCTTACATGCCTGGTGGTAGAGCATAATCCCAGACTGGTCGTTTTGGCCGCACTTGTGTGCTTTCTCGCGAGTTACGGAGCAGTAACGCTGCTGCAGCGCGCCCGCGGCTCCTCGGGCAAGGCGAAAGCGATCTGGGCGACGGCCGCCGGCATCGCCAGCGGCTTCGGCATCTGGGCGACCCACTTCATCGCCATGCTCGCCTATGATCCCGGCGTCGTCCTCGGTTACCAGATGGATCTCACCGGCCTGTCGCTGGCCGTTGCCATCATTCTCACCACGACGGCCCTATTGATCGCGACCCATGTTCAGGACCGCCTCGGCTGGGTTGCTGGCGGCTTCGTTCTCGGCGGCGGCGTCGCCTGCATGCATTTTCTTGGCATGGCGGCGCTCGACGTGCCGGGCAGCATCCGCTGGAATGCGGCACTGGTCGTCGCCTCCGTGGTCGTCGGCTCGCTGTTTGACATCGCCGCTCTGCGCACGATCGCCAGTGTCGGCAAGCCGCTGAAGGCGAAGATCCTTGCCACCCTGCTGATGACGCTCGGGATCGTCGCGTTGCATTTCACCGCCATGGGTGCGGTCACGATCGAGGCCGATCTGCTGACGCCGACCCATGCGGGCATGATCCAGCCGCATCTGCTTGCCTTCGTCATCGCCGGCACCGCCTTCTTCCTGCTGTCGATGGTGCTGATCGCCGCCGGCTTCGCCCATCATGCCGACCTTTCCGCCGTTGCTGCCGAACGAGAATTCGCCCGCTTCGTGCGCAGCGTGAAGGACTACGCGATCTATATGCTCGACACCGACGGCCGCGTCGCCAGCTGGAACGCCGGCGCCGAGGCCAACAAGGGCTATAAGGGCGAGGAAATCGTCGGCAAGAATTTCGCCTGCTTCTACTCGCAGGAGGATCAGCGCGACGGCGTACCGCAGCGGGCGCTCGAGGTCGCACTGGCCGATGGTAAGTACGAGAACGAAGGCTGGCGCTATCGCAAGGACGGATCCCGGTTCTGGGCTCACGTGGTGCTCGACCCCTTCATGGACGACGACGGCAAGCACGCCGGCTTCATCAAGATCGTCAAGGACATCACCAAGGCGAAGCTTGACGCCGACCGTATCGCCGAAGTCAGCAACAATCTCGATGTCGCGCTCGAAAACATGTCGCAGGGCATCTGCCTGTTCGACAGCAGCGACCGGCTGTTGCTCTCCAACCGTCGCTGCCGAGAGATCTTCGGCTTCTCCGAGACACTCGCCGGCAAGGGGCTGACCTTCCGCGAAATCCTCGACATCGTCTTTGCCCGCATCTACACAGATCCCGAGATGGCCCGGACCAAGGCCGAGGAGCTCTACCAGAAGCACCGGATCGAAATGGTCGGCAATGGCGGCGGCGATATCGTCGAAAAGCTCGTCAACGGCCGCTCGATCCTGACCAAGCATCGCACGCTGCCCGATGGCGGCTGGGTGAGCACCTATGAGGACATCACCGAGCGGCTCGACACCGAGGAGCAGATTACCTTCCTTGCCCGCCACGACAGCCTCACGGGGCTGCCGAACCGGCTGCAGTTCAGCAGCTATCTCGAAGAGGAGCTGGACGCGGCCGCCTGGTTCAACCGCAAGGTCGCCGTCATCGGCATCGACCTCAACAAGTTCAAGGAAGTCAACGATCTGCACGGCCACGCCGCCGGAGACTTCGTGCTGGTGACGATCGCCCAGCGCATGAAGGGCCTTCTGCAGGAAGGCGAGTTCGTGGCACGCTTCGGCGGCGACGAGTTCGCGGCGGTCAAGCGCTTCGAGGAACTCTCCGAGCTCAACGACTTCCTGCGCCGGATCGAGAAGAGCCTGCATGAGGAAATGCGCTTTGGCGATTTCGAGCTCAAGTCCGGCGGCAGCATGGGTGTCGCCATCTACCCGCAGGATGCCGAGACGGCCGACACGCTGATCAACAATGCCGACCTTGCGATGTACCGGGCGAAGGCCGCCCTCAACCAGACCGTCTGCTTCTACGAGGTGTCGATGGATGAAGCTGCCCGCCAGCGGCGCGCTCTTGCCAACGATCTCTGGGACGCGGTCGAGAAGAAGCAGCTTGCCTTGCACTACCAGGTGCAGAAGTCTGTGATGAGCGGCGCCGTCATCGGCTACGAGGTGCTCCTGCGCTGGAGCCATCCGGAACGCGGCATGGTGCCTCCGAGCGAGTTCATCCCGCTTGCCGAGGAATGCGGCGCGATCCTGCCGATCGGCGAATGGGTGCTGCGCGAGGCCTGCCGCGAGGCGGCGGGCTGGGAGAGCAGTCACAAGATTGCCGTCAACCTTTCGCCGGTCCAGCTTGCCAACGGCGACATCGTCAGCCTGGTTCAGGACGTGCTTGCCGACACGGGTCTCGACCCGAACCGGCTGGAGCTCGAAATCACGGAATCAACGATCATCGACGACAAGGAGCGGGCGCTGCTGACGCTGCGCCAGATCAAGGAACTGGGCGTCACTATCGCGATCGACGACTTCGGGACCGGCTATTCGTCGCTCGAGACGCTGCGCTCCTTCCCCTTCGACAAGATCAAGCTCGACCGGAGCTTCATGTGGGAAGTGGAAGGCAGTCCGCAGGCCAAGGCGATCGTGCGCGCCATTCTTGCGCTCGGCCAGAGCCTGTCCGTGCCTGTCCTTGCCGAAGGCGTCGAAACGCAGAAGCAGCTCGATATCCTGCAAGCCGAGGGCTGCGACGAGGCGCAGGGCTATCTGCTTGGTCGCCCGGCGCCGATCACGGTGCTCTTCACGGGCAAGGACGACGCGGCGGCAGCCTGAGCCGTACGTCCGCGTCTCTGCCGCACACCTTCACCGCAATCGCCCATGGGGCGGTTGCGGCGGCCATATGTGATCGAGGGTTCTCTACACTCGGGCCCGTGCGCGGGCAGGGGCGGGCTTACTGGCGCAGCAGTGCGCGACCCGCGACTTCCACGAGAAAGCGTGGAAAGAAAAAGATGCCGGTGATCATGCCGGAATAGCGCTGTTCGAGGCCGGAGGATTCTCCGATGCAGAATAGCGGCTGCTTCTGGCCGGACTCCTCGAGCGCGATCGTCGTCGAAAAGCAGAAAGACGAGCAGCTCGTTGCCGCCTGTTCGAACAGTTCGAGCACGTGATTGCGATCGGCCGGATCGTAGCAGCGAACGAAGTTCAGAAGGCCGCACTCGCCGTCACGCAGGCCATGGATCGCGGCCGCCTTCTCGCCGAGCCGGAACAGGCCCGTCGACAGGTCGCCGGACCACCCCTCCGAGACGCAAAACTGCTCCATGAATTCATGATGCGGTAGGCCCGGATGCAGATGTCCCGAAGAGCCGAGGGGAGCGGAATTTGCTCTGGTGATCTTAAACACGGTCTACCCCAGCAGAGTTCCCGGAGCTGCCTTCGGCGCCCCAGGGAAACGCGTCCCAATGTGCAAACTGCGCCCGACATGACCATTACGAGAGCGCACGCCACGTGATGTGGGTGTTTTCTCAAGTAGAAAGGTCTATAGATAGTAGTGGATCTCGCCGGCGAACTTATTTCGAAGGAGAGTGTCGGCTTAATTTGCGATTAAATACTTTTATTCTTTAGGTATAGTCTCGAAGAATTTCCGGATGGGCAGCGAATACGAAAAAGCCCCGGCGATTGCCTGTCTGCCTTAAGTGTGCCGCCCAGTCTCCCCTCAATCTTCGCTCACTTGGGGCGCTGTTATAGTTCGTTTTTTTTCGACTTCAACGGTTTTTTGAAGCCTGACTACAACCGATGGGTTTTTTCCTGCCGACTGTTCGGCAGATGCTCTCCGGCGATGAGTGGCATTGATAAAAAACAAGAAAGGCGACCCGAAGGCCGCCTTTCCGATCCGGATGGATCCTTGCAATAAGGCTTTCGCCATTATCACATCATGTCCATGCCGCCCGTTCAGTGCGCTTGACGCGCTGAACCACTTTAAGTGCATGGGCGAAGCTTTATGGACGATGCTGCGATAAGGCTGTCGCCATTATCACATCATGTCCATGCCGCCCATGCCGCCCATGCCGCCAGGCATGCCAGCCGGGGCGTCCTTCTTCGGCAGTTCGGCGATCATGGCTTCCGTCGTAACGAGGAGGCCGGCAACCGAAGCAGCGTCCTGAAGGGCGGTGCGAACGACCTTGACCGGGTCGATGATGCCCATCGAGATCATGTCGCCGTATTCGCCGGTCTGGGCGTTGTAGCCGAAGTTGTCCTGGTCCTTGTCGAGGATCTTGCCGACAACGATGGAGGCTTCGTCACCAGCGTTCTCAGCGATCTGGCGGGCCGGAGCCTGCAGAGCGCGACGAACGATGTTGATGCCGGCTTCCTGGTCGTCGTTTGCACCCTTGACGGTGATCTTGACGGAAGAACGCAGCAGGGCAACGCCGCCGCCCGGTACGATGCCTTCCTGAACAGCAGCGCGCGTCGCGTTGAGAGCGTCGTCGATGCGGTCCTTCTTTTCCTTCACTTCGACTTCCGTCGAGCCGCCAACGCGGATCACGGCAACGCCGCCAGCGAGCTTGGCAAGACGTTCCTGCAGCTTCTCGCGGTCGTAGTCGGAGGTGGTGTCTTCGATCTGGGCCTTGATCTGGGCAACGCGGCCCTCGATGTCGGCCTTCTGGCCGGCGCCGTCGACGATCGTCGTGTTTTCCTTGGAGATCGAAACCTTCTTCGCACGGCCGAGCATGTCGAGCGTGACGTTTTCGAGCTTGATGCCGAGGTCTTCGGAGATCACGGTGCCGCCCGTCAGGATGGCGATGTCTTCGAGCATGGCCTTGCGGCGATCGCCGAAGCCCGGAGCCTTGACGGCAGCGATCTTCAGGCCGCCACGCAGCTTGTTGACGACGAGCGTTGCAAGAGCTTCGCCTTCGACGTCTTCAGCGATGATGAGGAGCGGCTTGCCGGTCTGAACGACAGCTTCGAGAACCGGGAGCATGGCCTGGAGGTTCGAGAGCTTCTTCTCGTGAAGGAGAACGAAGACGTCGTCGAGGTCAGCGACCATCTTTTCCGGGTTGGTGACGAAGTAGGGCGACAGGTAGCCGCGGTCGAACTGCATGCCTTCGACGACTTCGAGTTCCGTTTCGGCGGTCTTGGCTTCTTCAACCGTGATGACGCCTTCGTTGCCGACCTTCTGCATCGCTTCAGCGATGTCGAGGCCGATCTGACGCTCGCCGTTGGCCGAGATCGTGCCGACCTGTGCAACTTCTTCCGAAGTGTTGATCTTCTTGGCCTTGGCCTGGAGATCCTTGACGACTTCTGTGACAGCGAGGTCGATACCACGCTTCAGGTCCATCGGGTTCATGCCGGCAGCAACAGCCTTTGCGCCTTCGCGAACGATCGCCTGGGCAAGAACGGTTGCAGTCGTGGTGCCGTCGCCGGCGATGTCGTTGGTCTTCGAAGCAACTTCGCGGACCATCTGGGCGCCCATGTTTTCGAACTTGTCTTCGAGTTCGATTTCCTTGGCGACCGATACGCCGTCCTTGGTGATGCGCGGAGCGCCGAAGGACTTGTCGATGATGACGTTACGACCCTTCGGGCCGAGCGTGACCTTTACGGCGTCAGCGAGGATGTCGACGCCACGCAGCATCTTTTCGCGCGCGGTGCGGCCGAACTTGATTTCTTTTGCAGCCATTAGAGAAAACTCCCGGGCTCATTGCCCATTGGTTGTCATAAAAAGGGGTGGACGCCGGCTGATCAGCCGATGATGCCCATGATGTCGGCTTCCTTCATGATCAGAAGGTCTTCGCCGTTGATCTTGACTTCGGTGCCCGACCACTTGCCGAACAGAACGCGGTCGCCAGCCTTGACGTCGAGGGCAACGACCTTGCCGCTTTCGTCACGGGCGCCCGAACCGACGGCGACGATTTCGCCTTCCTGCGGCTTTTCCTTGGCGGTGTCCGGAATGATGATGCCGCCCTTGGTCTTCTCTTCAGACTCAACGCGGCGAACGACGACGCGGTCGTGCAGCGGGCGGAAGTTGGTGCTTGCCATTAGTCTAATCCCTCGATCAAATGACATTACGGATCGCTGATCGACCCGATGGATGGGTGTTAGCACTCTCATTTATCGAGTGCTAGCGATGCCGAGATAAGCTTGGGTATGGGGTGAGTCAAGGATCGGCGCCTAGATTTTTTGCTGACGGCACGTGCCCCGGACGGGCGCAGCAGGCGCGGGCACAGGCAGCCTAGCCCCATTCTTGGCGAAATGTGGGCGATCGCGTCGATGAGTGGCATGGGCGGGATTTTGACGGTTGATAACCACGACAATGTGCTTCTGCGCGGCGGGCCGCATCTGCAGCGCATTTTTCCTGGTTCTCGGGACCGCCGGAATCCTTGGGAGGGTGCGCCTTTTTCGGGAGACGAGACTTGTAATCTCCTGCCTTCCTTGCCATGCAAGCCGGAAACCGTGTTTGCAGGAAGCCAGGATGGCCGCAAGGATCAACAGTTTTCGCGAAATCGCCAAGCGCTACGATGTCGTTTTATGTGACGTCTGGGGCGTGCTTCACAACGGCGTGCAGGCTTTCGCGTCCGCCTGTGAAGCATTGGCCGAGGCGCGCGCCGCCGGACTGACCGTCGTGCTCATCACCAATTCGCCGCGCCCGAGCCCGATGGTGAAGGTGCAGATCCGCAGTCTCGGCGTGCCCGACGAAGCCTATGACCGGATCGTCACTTCGGGCGACGTGACCCGGGCGCTGATCGCTGCCGCCGACAAGAAGATCTTCTTCATCGGCGCCGAGCGCGACCTGCCCCTGCTCGAGGGTCTGGGGACGCAGATCGTTTCCTCGGAAGATGCCGAGACGGTCGTCTGCGCCGGCTTCTACGACGACGAGACCGAAACGCCCGAGCATTACCGCGCGACCCTGACGGGCCTTGCCAAGCGCAAGATCCCGTTCATCTGCGCCAACCCGGATCTCGTCGTCGAGCGTGGTCACCGGCTGATCCCCTGCGCCGGTGCGATTGCCAAGCTTTACGAAGAGCTGGGTGGCGAGGCGCGCATCGCCGGCAAACCCTATATCGCGATCTATCGCGCCGCCCTGGGCGAGGCGAAGGCCGCGCGCGGAGCGATTGACCTGACCCGTGTCATCGCCGTTGGCGACGGCATGCCGACTGACGTCAAGGGCGCGCAGGACGCGGGCCTGGATCTGCTCTATATCAGCGCCGGTATCCACGCCCAGGAATACATGAACGAAAGCCGGACCGACGAGGCGAAGCTTGCCGCCTTCCTCAAGAAGGAGGGCGCCTCGCCGAAATACTGGATGCCACGGCTCGCCTGACGGGAAGACGGAGATGACGGTTTTTCATCGCAACGAGACCCGTGATCCGCTTCCGGAGCACTTGCGCGGCGGTGTCGTCGCCATCGGCAATTTCGATGGCGTTCACCGCGGCCACCAGTCGGTCCTTAACCGGGCGCTGGAGGAGGCCAAGTCGCGCGGCGTGCCCGCGCTGGTCCTGACTTTCGAGCCGCATCCGCGAACCGTTTTTCGCCCGGACACTCCAGTCTTCCGGTTGACGCCGGCGCCGCTGAAGGCGCGCATCCTCGAAGGCATGGGCTTCGGCGCCGTCATCGAATATCCCTTCGACCGTACCTTCTCTCAGCTTTCCGCCTCGGATTTCATCCACCGCATCCTGCTTGAATGGCTGCATGCCTCGCATGTGGTGACCGGTTTCGACTTTCATTTCGGCAAGGGCCGCGAAGGCGGGCCTGCCTTTCTGATGGCGGCAGGCGGCGAC
The DNA here is from genome assembly GCF_014852195.1 of Ensifer sp. ENS08. Classification (NCBI taxonomy): domain Bacteria; kingdom Pseudomonadati; phylum Pseudomonadota; class Alphaproteobacteria; order Hyphomicrobiales; family Rhizobiaceae; genus Ensifer; species Ensifer sp. ENS08. The sequence goes on along the minus strand of NZ_JACVBF010000001.1, from coordinate 334,083 downwards.
AACGGGTTTGGTGTGACGCTGGTCGATGCCTTCCGTGATGAAAATGCATCCGTCATCTCGTCGAGCTATGTCCGTGCGCTGCTCGGCGAAGGCGATGTCGCCCAGGCCGCGGGCATGCTCGGCTACCGTTATCTCGTCGAAGCCGAGGTGATCGGCGGCAAGAAGCTCGGTCGCGAACTCGGTTTTCCCACCGCCAACATGCGGCTTGCACCCGAGGTGGAACTCCGACCCGGCATCTACGCCGTGCGCTTCCGTCGTCCCGACGGCTCGCTTTACGACGGGGTCGCCAGTTTCGGGCGCCGGCCGACGGTCGACAGCGACGGCGAACCGCTGCTCGAGACCTTCGTCTTCGACTTCTCCGGCGATCTCTATGGCGAAGTCTGCGCCGTGACTTTCTTCGGTCACCTGCGCGACGAATTGAAATTCGATGGCCTCGATCCGCTGGTGGCGCAGATCCGGCAGGACGAGGCCGAGGCCCGCGCGCTGCTTTCCGGCGTCACGCCACTCGGCGACATCGACCGCAAGCTCAACTTCGCCCGATAAAAGATTTCGGTCTTCGCGCGGCGGCGGACCTTTTCAAAAGGCCGAAAACGCCTTAAACAACCGGCCACCATGACCCGGCACCGTCGATTGATCATCGATCAGCGAATTATTGGCCCGGCCTTCCGCGTGCTGTGATCAGCCGGAAGGTCCGGGATTTCGGCGTTTCCGACGCCCCAGTCATCTCTCGATACCGAGCCCATTTCGTATGCGCGGCCGTTCGCGCCAAGAAGCGATTGCAAAAACCATGACCGACACCGCTGAAAAGATCGACTACTCCTCGACCCTCTATCTGCCGCAGACGGAATTTCCGATGCGCGCGGGCCTGCCGCAGAAGGAGCCGGAAACGGTGGCCCGCTGGCAGAAGATGGGCCTCTACAAGAAGCTGCGCGCATCGGCTGCCGGCCGCGACAAGTTCGTGCTGCACGACGGCCCGCCCTATGCCAACGGCAACATCCACATCGGCCACGCGCTGAACAAGATCCTCAAGGACGTCATCAACCGCTCGTTCCAGATGCGCGGTTTCGACGCCAACTACGTGCCCGGCTGGGACTGCCACGGTCTGCCGATCGAGTGGAAGATCGAGGAGAAGTACCGCGAGAAGGGCCAGAACAAGGACGAGGTTCCGGTCAACGAGTTCCGTCGGGAATGCCGCGATTTCGCCGCCGGCTGGATCCAGGTCCAGGCCGAGGAGTTCAAGCGTCTCGGCATCGAGGGCGACTTCGACAATCCCTACACGACGATGAACTTCCACGCCGAAGCGCGCATCGCCGGTGAGCTGATGAAGATCGCCAAGCTCGGCCAGCTCTATCGCGGCTCGAAGCCTGTCATGTGGTCGGTTGTCGAGCGTACGGCGCTTGCCGAAGCCGAAGTCGAATACGCCGATGTCGAAAGCGACATGATCTGGGTGAAGTTCCCGGTCACCGAAGGTCCCGATAGCCTTGCCGGCACCTTCGTTGTGATCTGGACGACCACGCCCTGGACCATCCCCGGCAACCGCGCCATCGCCTACTCGTCGCGTTATGCCTATGGCCTCTACGAAGTGGCGACCGCCGAGAACGATTTCGGCCCCCAGCCGGGCGAGAAGCTGATCTTTGCCAAGCGCCTGGCCGATGAGTCTGCCGCCAAGGCGAAGCTCACCTTCAACTTCGTTCGCGACCTCGAGGCCGATGAACTGTCGTCCGTGACCTGCGCCCATCCGCTGCACGGTCTGGGCGGCGGCTACGCCTTCAAGGTGCCGCTGCTCGACGGCGACCACGTGACCGACGATGCCGGCACCGGCTTCGTGCACACGGCCCCGAGCCACGGCCGCGAGGACTTTGATGCCTGGATGGACAATGCCCGCGCGCTCGAAGCCCGCGGCATCTCCTCGGCGATCCCGTTCACGGTCGACGACGCCGGCTACTTCACCGCTGACGCCCATGGCTTCGGCCCGGACGCCGAAGGTGGCGCGGGCCGCGTCATCGATGACAAGGGCAAGAAGGGCGACGCCAACGATCGCGTAATCAAGGCGCTGATCGCCCGTCACGCGCTCTTCGCTCGCGGCCGCCTCAAGCATTCCTATCCGCATTCCTGGCGCTCGAAGAAACCGGTAATCTTCCGCAACACGCCGCAATGGTTCGTCTACATGGACAAGGCCTTCGGTGATGGCACGACCCTGCGTTCGCGCGCGCTGTCTGCCATCGACGACACCCGCTTCGTTCCGGGCGCCGGCCAGAACCGCCTGCGTGCGATGATCGAAGGCCGTCCGGACTGGGTGCTCTCGCGTCAGCGCGCCTGGGGCGTTCCGATCGCGATCTTTGCCGACGATCAGGGCGAGATCCTGATCGACGAGGCCGTCAACGCTCGCATCCTCGACGCTTTCGAACAGGAAGGTGCCGATGCCTGGTTCACCGAAGGCGCCAAGGATCGCTTCCTCGGCAACGACCACGATCATGCCAAGTGGCATCAGGTCATGGACATCCTCGACGTGTGGTTCGACAGCGGTTCGACCCATACCTTCACGCTCGAAGACCGTCCGGACCTGAAGTGGCCGGCCGACGTCTATCTCGAAGGTTCGGACCAGCATCGCGGCTGGTTCCATTCCTCGCTGCTCGAAGCCTGCGCCACGCGCGGCCGCGCACCCTACAACGCCGTTGTCACCCATGGTTTCACCATGGATGAGAAGGGCGAGAAGATGTCGAAGTCGAAGGGCAACACCGTCACCCCGCAAGAGGTGATGAAGGATGCCGGCGCCGACATCCTGCGCCTGTGGGTGATGACGACGGATTATTGGGAAGATCAGCGCCTCGGCAAGACGATCATCCAGACAAACATCGACGCTTATCGCAAGCTGCGCAACACGATCCGCTGGATGCTCGGCACGCTCGCCCACGACAAGGGCGAGGAAATTGCCTATGCCGAGATGCCGGAACTCGAAAAGCTGATGCTGCATCGCCTGGCCGAACTCGACCAGGTCGTGCGCGAAGGCTACGACGCCTTCGACTTCAAGAAGATCGCCCGTTCGCTGATCGATTTCTCGAACGTCGAACTCTCGGCCTTCTATTTCGACGTTCGCAAGGATGCGCTCTACTGCGACGCGCCGTCGAGCCTGCGCCGCCGTGCGGCACTCGCCGTCATCCGCAAGCTCTTCGATTGCCTCGTGCTGTGGCTGGCGCCGATGCTGCCGTTTACGACCGAAGAGGCCTGGCTGTCGCGCAAGCCCGATGCGGTCTCGGTGCACCTCGAACAGTTCCCGGCGATCCCGGCGGAATGGAAGAACGATGCGCTCGAAGCCAAGTGGGAGAAGATCCGTGCGGTCCGCACCGTCGTCACCGGCGCGCTCGAGATCGAACGCAAGGACAAGCGCATCGGCTCGTCGCTGGAAGCCGCACCGGTCGTCCACGTCGCCGATCCGGAGCTGTTGAAGGCGCTGGAAGGCCAGGACTTCGCCGAGATCTGCATCACCTCGGGGATCACTGTCGAAACCACCGAAGGTCCGGCCGACGCGTTCCGGCTGGCTGACGTGGCCAAGGTCAGCGTCGTGCCGAAGCTTGCCGAAGGCCAGAAATGCGCTCGCTCCTGGCGGATCACGACCGATGTCGGTTCTGACGCACTCTACCCGGACGTGTCCGCCCGGGATGCCGCTGCCTTGCGCGAGCTTGGTTTCAAGGCTTAACGCATTGTTACCGGATGAATTGCACTCCTTGCGTTCATCCGGTAAAACCTGCCCGAAATTTGGCGGATTTCTCCGCCATGGGCGCTTGAGTGGCCGCGCTGACTGGTGGCCGGCTGGAAGGAATCTCATGGAAATGACGCGAGAGTTGCGAGTGTTTGCCAGCGTGGCCGCCATTTTGACGAGCGGCCTGGTGCTTACGGGCTGCATCGGCGGCCCGACCTACGGCACGGACAAGACCGCCGGCGAACAGCTCATGGACGACCTCGGCAGCGTCGCAAGCTTCGGCCCGCCGAAGCGGGATCCGGTCAAGTACCAGCCGCGTCCGGGTCTCGTCCTGCCGCCGTCGGCCCAGCAGGCCTCGCTCGTCGAGCCGCAGAAGTCGCTCGCCAGCCGCGAGGGGAACCCGGAATGGGTCGAGTCTCCGGAAGAGGTGCGCAACCGCCTGCGTGAAGAGGCCGACGCCAACAAGAACAACCCGAACTATGTCTCGCCGCTTGCCAAGGCAAGCGCCAACGGTCGCCGGCTCTCTGCAAAGGAGCAGCAGGAGGCCTATCGTGAAGGGCGCAAGATCGAGATGGGCGCCTATTCCGACAAGCGCCGCTTCCTGAGCGATCCGCCGCTCGATTACCGCCGCCTGCCCGAGGGTACCGAGACCGATCTCGGCGAGCCGGAGAAGGACAAGGAGCGCCGCCGCAAGAAGGAGGCGCAGATCAAGAATACCGGCTCCAAGTGGTATTGGCCCTTCTAAACCCGTTTTCGCCGTTCCCTTGAACGGCGAAATGCCTCTCTCCCTTGGATCTATGCAGTTCCGGTCGAAAGCGCGTTTGCTTGGCTGCTGGAACTGCTTGAGAAGCGCCTGAGCCATGACCATCAGCATTCGCGACGCCCGCCCGGAAGACGCCGAAACCATTCTGCGCTTCATCACCGAACTTGCCATCTACGAGAAGGAGCCCGACGCCGTCGAGGCGACGGTCGAGATGCTGCAGGCCTCGCTCTTCGGTCCCGGTGCGATCACCCGCGCGGTGATCTGCGAGAAGGATGGCAAGCCGGCTGGTTTTGCCATGTGGTTCTACAACTATTCCACCTGGCAGGCGCGCAAGGGTCTTTACCTCGAGGATCTTTACGTCACCCCGGATTGCCGCGGCTCGGGCGCCGGCAAGATGCTCCTGAAGCATCTGGCAAAGATTGCCGTCGAGGAAGGCTGCGGGCGCTTCGAATGGAGTGTGCTCGACTGGAACGAACCGGCGATCCGCGTCTACGAATCGGTCGGCGCAGAGCCGATGTCCGAGTGGACGCGCTACCGCCTTTCGGGTGTCGCGCTCGAGAGCTTCGCTGCCGACTGAAGACGTTAAGGGGTCTCACCGCCTGCCGGCAAAGAAATCCCTGAGGATATCGGCGGCTTCCCGCTCGGCGAGGCCCGAATAGACATCGGGCGCATGGTGACAGGTGGGCGAGCCGAAGAAGCGCACACCGCTGTCGACCGCGCCGCCCTTCGGGTCGTCTGCGCCGTAATAGAGGCGACGGATGCGGGCGAATGAAATCGCCGCCGCGCACATGGTGCAGGGTTCGAGCGTGACGTAGAGATCGGCGCCGGTCAGCCTTTCGTCCTCGAGGACGGCGGCAGCCTCGCGGATGGCGACGATCTCCGCATGGGCGGTCACGTCGTTGAGCGCGCGGGTGCGATTGCCGGCGCGCGAGATGATGCGGCCGTCGAAAACCACCACGGCACCGATCGGCACTTCGCCGCGTTCGGCAGCCTTGCGGGCCTCTTCAAGGGCCGCATCCATGAAGCGTGTCGTCTCAGCCATCGCTCAAACAATAATTTCTCTTAACCCACGGGCCGCGACCTGATAGGACAGCCGCAAAAGGCAGGCAACACAAATGACATCCAAAGACAAGCCCACGCGGCCTGGCGGCAAGTCCGCTGGCCGGGACAAGAAACCGCATTTCGCCGACAAGAAGGGCGCTGCGCCGAAAAAGGCTGCAGGAGTCAAGGCTTCCGGCCCGAAGTCTTTCGGTGCCAAGGGCCCCGGCAGGAGCTTCGACGCAAAGACGTCTGATCCCAAGGCCGGCGCTTCGCGTCCGGCCCGGGAGCGTCCGGCAGCGGCTGCAGCGGCCGCCGACGAGCCGCAGCGCATCTCGAAGATCCTGGCGCGCGCCGGCGTTGCCTCGCGTCGCGACGTCGAGCGCATGATCATGGAAGGCCGCATCAGGCTCAACGGTGTCATCCTCGACACGCCCGTGGTCAACGCGACGCTCGCCGATGCGATCGAGGTCGATGGCCAGCCGATCCGCGGTATCGAGCGCACGCGCCTCTGGCTCTATCACAAGCCGGCCGGTCTGGTGACCACCAATGCCGACCCGGAGGGCCGTCCGACCGTATTCGAGAACCTGCCGGACGAGCTGCCGCGGGTTCTGTCGATCGGCCGCCTCGACATCAACACCGAGGGCCTGCTGCTCCTCACCAATGACGGCGGCCTTGCCCGCGTGCTCGAACTGCCGTCGACCGGCTGGCTGCGCCGTTACCGCGTGCGCGCCCATGGCGAGATCGATCAGGAAGCGCTCGACAAGCTGAAGGACGGCATCGCCGTCGACGGCGTGCTGTACGGCGCCATCGAAGCGACGCTCGACCGCGTCCAGGGCTCGAACGTCTGGATCACGATGGGGCTTCGCGAAGGCAAGAACCGCGAAATCAAGAACGTGCTCGGCGCGCTCGGCCTCGACGTCAACCGCCTGATCCGCATCTCCTACGGCCCGTTCCAGCTCGGCGAACTGCCGGAGGGACACGTCCAGGAAATTCGCGGTCGCACGCTGCGCGACCAATTGGGACCGCGCCTGATCGAGGACGCCAAGGCGAACTTCGACGCGCCGCTTTACAATGATCAGGCGGCGACCGTTGCCGGTGAGGCTGAAGACGACGCCGCCGACACGCGCAGGCCGGAGCGCAACAACCGCTGGGAAAAGCCGGAGGACAAGCGCGAGCGTGCCCTTTCTCGTCTGGACACCCGTCGTGACGACCGCCGCGACGGTGGTGGTCGTGGCAAGGATGGTGCCCGCGGCAAGGGTGGCCCGCGCGAAGACCGCGACGCCAAGTTCGAGGATCGGCCGAAGCGCGCGCCGGCTCAGCGCGCCCGCACGGCCAATGTCTGGATGGCGCCGGGCGCCCGCCCGCTCGCCGAAAAGAAGCCGAAGTCCGTTGATGGCGATGCCACCGAGAAGTCCGCCCGTCGCGAGCGTCCGGAAAGCGCGCCGAAGTCCAAGCGCTACGGCCGCAACAAGGATGGTCTGGCGACGAAGACGACCGGCAAGTTCGACCCGGACCGCAAGGGTGGCCCGCACAGAGACTTCGACCGCGCCGATCGTCCGGCGTCTGCCGCGCCGGTCAAGCGTCGCGACGACGAGGGCGAATGGATCAGCGCCAGCGAGCCTGCCCGTCGCGGCAAGGACGAGGGCCGCGATGGCGGCTTTGGCCGACGCAAGTCGGGCGACGCGGGTGACCGCAGGTCGCGCGATCACGGTGACCGTCCTGCGCGCCGTGACGGCGGCGACCGTCCCCGTTCTGAAGGCGGACCGCGCAGCTATTCCGACAAGCCGAGGGCGCCACGCGCCGACGGTGATCGTCCGCAGCGTCGCGAAGGCGGTGAGCGTTCGTTCAGTGACCGTCCAGCTCGCAGCGACGGCGGTGATCGCCGGTTCGACAAGCCGCGGGCTCCACGCGCTGACGGTGACCGTCCGCCGCGTCGCGAAGGTGGCGACCGTCCGTTTGGCGACAAGCCTCGCGGCAAGTCGTTCGGCGGCAAGCCCTCGGGCGGAAAATCCTTCGGTGAACGCTCCGGCGGTCCGCGCGGCGGTAAGCCTGGTGGCGGCAAGCCCGGCGGTGGACGCCCCGGCGGTTCTGGTCGCTCCGGCGGCGGGCGCCCGGCTGGCGGCGGCAAGCCGCGCGGCAGAGGAAACTAAGCGGTCGTGCGGATCGTCGGCGGAGAGTTTCGGGGTCGCAGCCTGGCGACCCCCAAGTCCAACGATATCCGGCCGACCACGGACCGGACGCGCGAAAGCCTGTTCAACATTTTGAGCCATTCCTATCCGAACGCGCTCGACGGCACGCGTGTGCTCGACCTTTTCGCGGGCACCGGCGCCGTCGGCTTCGAGGCGCTGTCGCGCGGGTGCCGGCATGCGCTCTTTGTCGAGCAGGGCGTCGAGGGCAGGGGCCTGATCCAGACCAACGTCGAGACGCTCGGCCTGCAGGGCCGGGCCAAGGTCTTCCGGCGCGACGCCACCAGCCTTGGCGGCGTCGGTACGATGGAGCCGTTTCATCTCGTCTTCGCCGACCCGCCCTATGCCAAGGGGCTGGGCGAAAAGGCCTTGGAGTCGGCTGCCATCGGCAACTGGCTGGTGCCCGGCGCCCTGGTGATCCTCGAAGAGCGGGCAGATGTCCAGCCGGCGCCGGTCGCCGTCTTCGAAAACCTCGACGTCAGGGTGTTCGGCGACACGCGCATGCATTTCTATCGGTTTCGCGGAGCCTGATGCCGTAATTTCGGTTGAGTTGCCGGGATAGGCTCAGCCGGATGACGCCATTTTCTCAACCCGCCCAGCGCGGAGGCATGCCGATGAAGCAGGATCTTTCGATGACGCATGGATCGGCGGAAGCCCCGGCGCGGCCCACCGTCGCGCTGGCGCTTGGCGGTGGCGGCGCCCGCGGTCTTGCGCATATCCATGCCATCGAGGCGCTGGATGAACTCGGCATTCGGCCGGTCGCGATCGCGGGCTCGTCGATCGGCGCGATCATGGGCGCGGGCATGGCGGCGGGTTTGCGCGGCGAAGAGATCCGGGCCCATACGCTTTCCACCGTCGGCCACCGGCGCGAAGTGGTCAACCGCCTGTGGCAATTGCGGCCGTCGAGTCTTTCCGAAGCGATGGCGAGCGGCTTCCGTTTCGGCCAGTTCAATGTCGAGCGGGTGCTCAAGGCCTTCCTGCCCGAGGCCATCCCGCAAAAATTCTCCGACCTCGAAATCCCGCTGAAGGTAGTCGCCACCGACTATTACGGTCAGACGGAGAAGATCTGCGAGAAGGGCGACCTCCGCAAGGCCCTGGCTGCGTCTGCGGCGCTGCCGGCGATCTTCACGCCGGTCCGGATCGACGGGCGGGTCATGATCGACGGCGGCATCTACAATCCCATTCCCTTCGATCACCTGCGCGGCCTTGCCGATATCGTCATTGCGGTCGATGTCGTCGGCGGGCCGGATGGCGACGGCAAGGCGATCCCGAGCCGGATCGACAGCCTGTTCGGCGCGAGCCAGCTGATGATGCAGTCGATCATCGCCATGAAGCTGAAGGAGGGGGCGCCGGACATCCTGTTGCGTCCCGATGTCGGCCGCTACCGCGTGATGGATTTCCTGCGCGCCCAAGACGTGCTGAGCGCAACGGCTGCGATCAAGGACGAACTGAAGCGCGCACTCGAAGAGCGGATGACAGCGCCAAGGCTCACCTGAACCTTGGTGTTTGAAGCTTGGGGCCTGAACAACCTTGGCAATGACGGCGCGTGCCGTCGCAGCGTGAGCGGTTAGGCGCTTTCGCGCTCGTCCGCGGGAAGGCCCGGGAGGATCCGTTCGCCGGTCTCTTGCGAATGGTCGACCTCGCGCTTCGGCTTGACCAGCGGCTCCGGACGCACAGGCCGCGAGTGCAGCATGTCGCGGCCGGCGGTGATGCCCTCGGCCTCCTGCAGCACGAGGCGCGCCTCGTCGCGCTTGCGGATGTCGTCCATGATCGCGATCGCCTCGTCGTCGCCGACCCCAAGTGCCTCCAGCGTCTTGCGGCCGAAGAGCAAGCCGGACTCGAAGGTCTCGCGCAGCTCGTAGTCGACACCCTTGGCGCGCAGTTCCAGCGTGTGCAGACGATCGTAGGAGCGGGCGTAGATGCGTGCATTCGGATATTCGGATTGCACGAGATCGATGATGTGGTCGGTTGTTTCCTTCTTCTGGGTGCAGACGGCGACGATCTTGGCCCGTTCGATGCCGGCGGCGCGCAGCACGTCGAGGCGGTTGCCGTCGCCGAAATAGATCCGGAAGCCGAAGGTCGCGGCCTGGCGCACGCGCGCGGCGGAATGATCGATGATCGTCACATCGCGACCGCCGGCAAGCAGGATCTGGGCGGCGATCTGGCCGAAGCGGGAGAAGCCGATCATCAGCACATCGGCATTGGCGCCATCGAAGTCTTCTTCGATCTCTTCGTCCATCTCGTCCTGCTCGCGCATCAGTTTCGGTGCGAGCATGGCGGCGAGCGGTGTCAATGCCATCGACAGCGTGACGATCGCGACCAGCAGCGAGGCGTCACCGTCCGAAAAGACGCCGGCGGTCGCCGCCGCCGTGAACAGCACGAAGCCGAACTCGCCGCCCTGCGGCAAAAGCAGGCTGATGCGCACGGCATCATTGTGATGTGATCCGGTGAAGCGGCAGAGCCAATAGAGAACCAGGCTCTTCAGGGCCATCAGCAACGGCACCGCAACGATGATCAGCTGGTAGCGCTCGACGATGACGCCAAGCTCCAACGACAGGCCGACGGCCATGAAAAACAGCGCCTGCAGGATGCCGCGGAAAGGCTCGATATCCGCTTCGAGCTCGTGCCGGTAGGACGATTCCGCCAGCAGAACGCCGGCCAGGAAAGCGCCCATCGCCATGGACAGGCCGGCGAGCTGCATCATGGTCGCCGCTCCCATGACGATGAGCAGTGCCGCAGCTATCATCACGTCGCGGGCGCCGGTGCGGGCGATGATCTGGAACAGCGGGTTCACAAGGTAGCGGCCCGCCGCAAAGAGCACGACGATCGCGGTGGTGGCGATGGCGAAGTCTTCGAGCGGCGGCGTGGTGTCCTCCGGCGCCTGCAGGGCCATCAGCGGGATGAGGGCCAGCAGCGGCACGATGGCGAGATCCTGAAGCAGGAGGATCGAAAAGGCCCTCTGCCCGTAGCGCGTGTTGCGGTCGTTGCTCTCGTCGAGGATCTGCATGGCAAAAGCCGTGGAGGACAGCGACAGGCCGAAGCCGGCGATGATGCTGCCGCCGTGCCCGAGAAGCCCCAGCGCATAGATGGCGTAGGAAAGCAGGATGCCGGAGATCAGCACCTGCGCCGTGCCGAGGCCGAAGATGTCGCGCCGCATCTGCCAGAGGCGCGAAGGCTTGAGTTCGAGCCCGATGATGAAGAGCAGGAAGACGACGCCGAGTTCCGAGACGTGCAGGATCTGCTCGCCTTCGGTGATGCTTTGGGCGACAGGTCCGATCAGCACGCCGGCCGAAAGGTAGCCGAGGATCGTGCCGAGCCCGAGCCGCTTGAAGATGGGAGCGGCGATCACTGCGCCACCGAGCAGCATCAGGGCCTGGGAATAGATGATCGGTGTCGTTGCCATGCCTCAGGCTTTCACTGTTGCTGAACCCGGCCCCCAAGCGGAGCTTTCGAGAGCGCTTCATTTGCGGTGTTTGAGCGGGAATCGGGTCGATGCCCTTGATGCCTGCTTCGCCGCACAATAAATGGGGCAGGAATGAAAGGCCACACCATGTCAGACACGATCGATTCTGCCGACCTCGAAAAACGCGCATCCGAACTCGTGGACCTCGCCCGCAAGGCCGGCGCCGATGCGGCGGACGCGGTGGTGGTGCGCGGGCGCTCCCGCTCCGTCTCCGTCCGCCTCGGCAAGGTTGAAGCGACGGAAGCCTCCGAAAGCGACGACTTTTCGCTCCGTGTTTTTGTCGGACGGCGTGTCGCCAGCGTTGCGGCCAATCCGGGTTTTGACCTGAAGCTGCTCGCGGAGCGCGCGGTTGCCATGGCCAAGGCTTCGCCGGAGGATCCCTTCGCCGCGCTGGCGGACGCCGACCGGCTGGCGAAGTCCTATCCGGACCTCGACCTTTTCGACGCCACGGCGGTTTCCACTGAAACCCTGACCGAGGCAGCGCTTGCCGCCGAAGAGGCGGCACTCGCGGTCTCGGGCGTTACCAATTCCAGCGGCGCTGGGGCATCGGCCGGCATGGGCGGGCTGGTACTTGTCACCTCGCATGGCTTTTCCGGCTCCTACATGGCCACCCGCTTTGGCCGCTCCGTCAGCGCGATTGCCGGCGAGGGCACCAAGATGGAGCGCGACTACGATTATGATAGCCGCCTCTTCTTTGCCGACCTGCGCGACGCCGACGAAATCGGCCGTCTGGCCGGCGAGCGCGCGGTCGCCCGCATCAATCCGCGCCAGGTGCCGACCGCCAAGAATGTCACCGTCGTCTTCGATCCACGCATAGCCCGCGGCTTCGTCGGCCATCTGGCCGGCGCAATCAATGGCGCGGCTGTCGCCCGCAAGACGAGTTTCCTGCGCGACATGATGGGCAAGCAGATCCTGAAGTCGGGTCTTTCCGTGACCGACGACCCGCTGATCGTGCGTGGCTCCTCTTCGCGTCCCTTTGACGGCGAAGGGGTCAGCGGCGAGAAACTGGCGATGGTCGAAGATGGTGTGCTGAACCACTGGTTCCTGTCCACATCGGCAGCGCTCGAACTCGGGCTTCAGACCAACGGCCGCGGCGTGCGCGGCGGTCCGACGGTCAATCCGTCCTCGACCAATCTGGCGCTCGAGCCGGGATCGATCTCGCGGGACGATCTCATCCGCGGGGTTGGCACCGGCTTCTACGTCACCGAACTGATCGGCCAGGGCGTCAATATGGTGACCGGCGAATACAGCCGCGGCGCCTCCGGCTTCTGGATCGAGAACGGCGAGCTGACCTTTGCCGTCTCTGAAGTCACGATCGCGTCCAATCTCAAAGACATGTTTATGGCGCTGACGCCGGCAGACGACATCGACCGCAAGTTCGGCGTCGCGGCGCCGACGCTCGCCATCGAGGGCATGACGCTCGCCGGCCTCTGACAAGGCCGCTGGAAAAGCAGGCGCGGGAAGCCCGCGCCGATCCCGCCTTCCGGACAAGGGAGAGGCGGGCTGACGGGGTTTTGAATGTCTGACACAGCACCACCGGGCGCGGACTGGAAGCCGGATCTCGACGTGATCCGTGCCGCGGCGGTTGTCGCCGGCGAAACCGCGCTCGGCTATTTCCGCAAGGCGCCCGACGTCCGCTGGAAGAACGAAGGCCGCTCGCCGGTAAGCGAGGCGGATCTTGCCGCAAACGATGTGCTGAAGACGCGCTTGCTTGCGGCCCGGCCCGATTACGGCTGGCTGTCGGAGGAGACGGACGACGATCTGAGCCGGCTGTCGCGCGAAACGGTCTTCGTCGTCGATCCGATCGACGGCACGCGGGCTTTCATCGCCGGCAAGGAACTCTGGTGCGTCAGCGTCGCCGTCGTGCATCGCGGCCAGCCCGTTGCCGGCGTGCTCTATGCCCCGGCGCTCGATGAACTCTTCGAGGCGGTCGCAGGCGGCAGTGCGCTGAAAAACGGTGCCCAAATCTCGGTGCGCGAGGCAAAACCCGGGGAAACACTGCATCTGGCGGCTGCCGAGGACACGATCGGCAAGCTTCCGGCGCCCTATCGCAGCGCCGTTACCCGTATCCCGCATGTGCCGTCGCTTGCCTATCGGTTGGCCATGGTTGCCGACGGGCGGATCGACGGAACGCTGGTGAAGAAGAACTCCCACGACTGGGACCTGGCTGCAGCAGATCTCATTCTAGCGAGCGCCGGCGGCGCGCTGGCCGATCTCGATGCGCAGCCGCTCTCTTACAATCGATCCACTGTCGTTCACGGGGTTCTCTGCGCGGCGGCAAAGCCGCTCTTGCCGGGCCTGATCGCCGCATCGCGGTCCATGGAGCCCCATTGACCTTTGAGGCTGAATGCCTCAAATCAACGCCCACACCCAACAAGAATAAATGGAAGTCCGATGGCTCACGACACCGAGAAAAAACAACGTCTGCACCTCGTCTTCGGCGGCGAACTCACCACGCTGACTGACGTACATTTCCGCGACCTGGACAAGCTCGATATCGTCGGCATCTACCCGGACTACGACAGCGCCCTGACTGCCTGGAAATCCAAGGCGCAGATGACCGTCGACAACGCTCACATGCGTTACTTCATCGTCCACATGCACCGTCTGCTCGACCCGGAAAACGGCTGATGCCGATGAGGTCGGGATGCGCGGTGTTTACCCGCATGCCAGTCGCCCTTAAGTCTCTCCGGGCCGGAACGGCCGGGGAAGGTGGCCTGTCATGAGCAGCTTTCGCGCGCGCCTGGCGCTGTCCAGCTACCGCTGGATCGGCTCGGCCATCTATCCCCTCGTCTGGTCCTACCTTGCCATTCGCGCGGCGAAGGGCAAGGAGGATCCGGCGCGCCGCCGTGAGCGCTACGGCCATGCCAGCGAGCCGCGGCCGCAAGGCCCCCTCGTCTGGTTCCACGCGGCAAGCGTCGGTGAAACCAACGCCGTCATCCCGATGATCAAGGAAATCAGGCGGCGCGGCATCCACGTCGTGCTGACGACCGGGACGATGACCTCTGCGCGTGTCGTGGCCGAGCGCCTGGGGTCGACGGTGATCCACCAGTATGTCCCGCTCGATTTCAAGCCGGCCGTCAGCCGTTTTCTCAACTACTGGGAGCCGGATCTGGCGATCATCGCCGAATCCGAGATCTGGCCGATGACCATCCTGGAACTCGGCCGCCGCCATATCCCGCAGGTTCTGGTCAACGGGCGCATGTCCGACCGGACCTTCGCGCGCTGGAAGCGCCGACCGGCGCTCGCCGACGCGCTGTTCGAGAATCTCGCGCTCGTCATTGCCCAGTCCGATGTCGATGCGGAGCGCTTCCGCACGCTCGGTGCGCTGCCGGTCATGGTGTCGGGCAATCTCAAGGTCGACACCGACGCACCGCCACACGATCCGCAGGCGCTGAAGGAGTATCGCCAGCAGATCGGCGCCCGCAAGACCTGGGCGGCGATCTCGACCTTCGACGGCGAGGAGGCGGCCGCCGGTGTCGTGCACCGTGCGCTCAAGGAGCGAACCGGCCTTCTGACGATCATCGTTCCGCGTCATCCCGATCGCAGCGACGCCATCGAGGCGGCGCTGACGGCCAAGGGGCTGAAGGTCGCCCGGCGCACGCGCCGCGATCCGCTGACGCCCGACGTCGATATCTTCCTCGGCGACACGATCGGCGAAATGGGCCTCTATCTTCGCCTGACCGAGGTCGCCTTCGTCGGCCGGTCGCTGTTTGCCGAGGGTGGTCAGAACCCGCTGGAGCCGGCGATGCTCGGCTGCGCCATACTTTCCGGCGGCAACGTCCAGAACTTTCGCGAGACCTATCAGACGCTGGCCAAGAACGGCAGCGCCAAGATCGTGCGCGACGTCGAGATGCTGGCCAAGGGCGTCAACTATCTGCTCGCCAACGACGACATGCGTCGCTCGATGATCGATGCCGGCCTCGAAACCGTGCAAGAGATGCGCGGTGCCCTGTCGGCGACGATGAAGGGACTTGAGCCCTATATCAATCCGCTCGTCGTCAAGGCGCGTCTCAACCCGCCGACCGACAACTGATCCAGCAGGAGACGAAGCCTCGTCATGACAGCAGCCAAAGCCATAGCCGGCATCCTGTTCGACAAGGATGGAACCCTGCTCGACTACGCAAAGAGCTGGGTACCGGTGAACTACGAACTGGCGCGGATCGCGGCAAAGGGTGATGAGGCTCTGGCCCGCACGCTGCTTGCAGCCGGTGGCATGGACGCCGACACCGGCCACGTGCTGCCCGACAGCCTGCTTGCCGCCGGCAACACTGTCGAGATCGCGACCGGCTTCGTCGGCGCGGGCGCGCCCTTCACGATTGCCGAACTGACGAACCTGTTTGACGGCCTGTTTGCGCGCTCGGCGGAATATGCGGTGCCGGTGACCGATCTCGGCGCCTTCTTCGCCGGGCTGCACGCCAAAGGTTACCGCCTCGGTGTCGCCTCGAGCGACAACGAGCGTTCGATCCGCGAAACGGCAAAGCGCTTCGGCTTCGAGGATTACCTACACTATGTCGCGGGCTATGACAGCGGCTACGGCGTCAAGCCGGAGCCGGGCATGGTGCTTGGCTTTTGTGCTGCGACCGGCCTTGAGCCGCGGCAGGTGGTCGTCGTCGGTGACAACAATCACGACATGCACATGGGCCGTAGCGCCGGCGTCGGCATGACGGTCGCCGTCCTGACGGGTACCGGCTCGCGCCAGTCGCTTGCAGCGGCTTCCGACCATTGCCTCTCGGATATCACCGAACTCGAAGCTGTCCTCTAGATCGAGTTGCGGCAGCGCTTGCCGCGATTGCCTTCAGTTTTGCATCGTGATCGGCCCGGTTCAGCGCCCCTGCCGTGGCCGTATCGGTCTCCATAGCTTGCGTTTTTTCCCGTTCTGACGTTTTTTGTCGCAATCCGCCGGTTTCGACCGGCGAACAAACCGTCCCTCCCGGAAACGGAAGGACCTGAGCGGCCGGGAGGCCACGGAACAAAGATGGTATCGGAAGCGCCGCCATTCTGGTGGACCAAGGCGGATTGGCGTGCGCGCGCGTTGTGGCCGTTCTCATGGGTTTACGGACGGATTGCCGGCATGCGCATGGATCGCGCGCAGCGCGCCTCGGTGCCGGTCCCGGTCATCTGCATCGGCAATTTCACCGTCGGCGGCGCCGGCAAGACGCCGACCTCCATCGCGCTTGCGCGCGTCATCCGCGAAAACGGGCTGAAGCCCGGATTCCTCAGCCGCGGTTATGGCGGCTCGCTCGACGTGACGACCGTCGTCGATCCGGAACATCATCGCGCCCGCGACGTCGGCGACGAACCGTTGCTTCTGGCGAAGGAGGCCTTGACCGTCGTCTGCCGCCGCCGCGTCGATGGGGCTCGTCGGCTGGTAAAGGAAGGCGTCGACATCATCATCATGGACGACGGTTTCCAGAGCGCGCGGCTGGCCTTCGACTTCGCGCTTTTGGTGATCGATTCTCGCCGCGGCATCGGCAACGGCTATCTGGTGCCGGCGGGCCCGGTGCGGGCGCCACTGTCGAACCAGCTCCGCCACGCCACGGCCCTGCTCAAGATCGGTGACGGCACCGAGGCCGACGCCTTGATCCGTCGCGCCGCCCGCGCCGGCAAGCAGATCTACGAAGCCGACGTCATAAGCCGCGACGACGGATCGCTAAATGGCGTTAAGGTGCTTGCCTGGGCGGGCATTGCCGATCCGGAGAAGTTTTACCGCACCGTTCGGGAGACGGGCGCCGTCATCGAGGAAACCCGCAGTTTTCCCGACCACCACCATTTCTCCGAGGACGAAATCGCCGATCTGCTCGACCAGGCTGCAGCGCTCGGCTGCCAGCTCGTTACCACCGCCAAGGATCTGGTGCGCCTGGAGCCCGGCCACGGCCGCGCCGCCGAACTTGCCGCAGCGAGCAGGGTGATCGAGATCGATGTGCGCTTCGACGACCCGATGGCGCCGAAAAAGATCATCGAGAAGGCGCTTGCCGCGGCGCGTGCCCGCAAGCTGCGCGAAGGCGCGGCTAAGTAACGGCGCCCTGTGGGTCGTGGCGCCGGAGTGCCGTTGTTGGTGTCCGGGCTTGATTAGCGGCGCTGGTTGGGCAGCGCGCCTGCGCGCTTTTCCGCCTCGAGCGAGGCCTCCGCGTCGACATAGGGCTCCTGCCGGGCGACGCTCCAGTAACGCAGTTCGTCGACGGGGATGATCTTGCCGGTCATCGCGCAGACCACGTGCGAACCCGCGAGCACGATCTGAAAGTCGCCGTCGAGATAACGGATCTTCGCTTCGCGCGAAGCGCTTCCTTCAAACCGGTTCATCATGCTCGGCGCCTGTTTCCGTCTTCGTTATTGGTTCTCTGGTCTAGCTCGCCGTCCGGAAAAATGCCAGTCGCATTTCGCCAGGCGTGAAGATCAGCTCCGGCCGAACAGCCGTTCGATATCGGAGAGCTTGAGTTCGATATAGGTCGGCCGGCCGTGATTGCACTGGCCCGAGCCGGGCGTCGCCTCCATTTGCCTCAAAAGCGCGTTCATCTCCTCGGTGCGCATGCGCCGTCCCGAGCGCACCGATCCGTGGCAGGCCATGGTCGCGGCGAGATATTCGAGCCGGCTCGTCAGCCCGCTTGCCGTATCCCATTCGGCAAGCTCGTCGGCGAGCTGGCGCACGAGACCGACGGCATCCATTTCGCCGAGCATGGCCGGCGTTTCGCGCACCGCAATCGCGCCCGGTCCGAAGCGCTCGATCGCGAGACCCAGGCGGGAGAACTCCTCCGCATGGGCCATCAACCGGTCGCAATCGTCTTCGGGCAGGTCGACGATCTCCGGGATCAGCAGCGCCTGGGCGGCGACCGGCCGCGAATGCAGCGCCGTACGCATCGCCTCGAACACCAGCCGCTCGTGCGCGGCATGCTGGTCGACGATGACGAGGCCGTCATCGGTCTGGGCGACGATGTAGTTTTCGTGCAGCTGGGCGCGCACGGCGCCGAGCGGGAACGATTGCGGCGGCGGCGGTTGCTTGGCCTCCGGCGCCGGCACGGGCATTTCCCGCTCGAACGGGGTGGCAACGCGCGCCGAAGGGGCGGAAAATGCCGCAAAGCTTGCCTGCGGCTGCTCGCCGAGGTGGCGCAGCACCGCGTCGAATTGTGTCGGCCGGGAAGGCGACGTCTCGGCGCTCCAGGGCTGCGGGCGGTAATCGCCGGAGCGGAACGCCTGCATCATGCCGCGGGCGCCCGTCGTTGCGGCGCGGTCGCCGTCGCGCGTCAGCGCCTGACGGATCGCGCCGATGATCAGCCCGCGGATCAGGCCGGGGTCGCGGAAGCGCACGTCGGACTTTGCGGGATGCACGTTGACGTCGACGAGCGCCGGGTCGAGCGTGATCGACAGCACGGCGACCGGATAGCGGCCGCTCGGGATCGTCTCGGAATAGGCGGCACGGATCGCTGACAGCAGCAACTTGTCCTGCACCGGGCGGCCATTGACGAAGACATATTGCTGCAGCGAGTTGCCGCGATTGTAAGTCGGCACGCCGGCAAAGCCGGTCAGTTCGACGTCTTCCCGCGCCGCATCGATCTCGATCGCATTGTCGCGAAAATCCTTGCCGAGCACTTGCGCCATGCGCGCCAGCCGGTCGTCGCCGGTTGCCGGGAATTCGAGTGTCGAGCGGTCGCTGCCGGAGAGCACGAAACGGACCGCCGGAAACGCGATCGCCATGCGGCGCACCACTTCCGAAATGGCCGCCGCTTCCGCCTTCTCGGTCTTCATGAACTTCAGTCGGGCCGGGGTGGCGAAGAACAAATCGCGCACTTCGACGACGGTGCCGGTATTGGCCGGCGAGGGGCGGACCGCCTCGGTTTTGCCGCCGGTAACCGCAATGACCGCGCCTTCGCTGGCGCCGGCCGTGCGCGTCGTGATCGACAGCCGGGCGACCGAGCCGATCGAAGGCAGGGCCTCGCCGCGAAAACCGAGGGTGCGGATGTCGAAGAGGCTGTCGTCGAGCTTCGACGTGCAGTGCCTTCGGACCGCAAGTTCGAGGTCGCCAGGTGCCATGCCCGAGCCGTTGTCGGTGACCCGCAGCAGCGTCTTGCCGCCGCCGGCGGTCGCGATCTCGATGCGGGTCGCGCCGGCGTCGAGCGCATTCTCGATCAGCTCCTTGGCGGCGCTGGCCGGACGTTCGATCACTTCGCCGGCGGCGATCTGGTTGATGAGGGTTTCTGAAAGCTGCTTGATGGCCATGGCCCATTTTCCGGGATTCGCCGCGGAAACGGAAGAGGGGACGGTATCTCGTCCCCGGTCGCGAGCGCTTGGTGCCGACACCCTTGAAAAATGATCGAGGGTTTAATCGGCCCTTAACACTCTGCTGCGATTTTCCACAACAACCTGAATGATCACGGGTTTTGTCTTTTGAGCCTTGCGGCGTAGCTGGACGCCGCACTCCCGCCGCTCGAAGGGACGCCTGCCAAGGCCACCCCAGCATGTCCCGAAATGAAACCGCCGTTGCAGCGCCGCGCGTCATTATGAAGACGCGGCAGGCCGTTGTGGCACTTTGGATGGCCGCCTGTTCCCCCTGATCTGACGATCCAGGGACACATGCGGTAGGCGAGTGAGGACAGTGCGATGAGCGATGGGGCGCCGAACGGCGCGGACATCAACAGGGTCATTCTTGAGTCGAGTTGCGACGCACTCGGCATCGCTGTGCTTGTCTGCAGCCGGGACGATACCATTCTCTTTGCCAGCCGCACGATGCTGCAATTTTTCCCGGTGCCGGCGGAAGCCCTGATGCCGGGCGCGCGGCTCAGGGACTTCCTCGGTGCCGTCTATGACACCGGTGTCCGTCCGGGCACCGTCCCGGAAAACAGCCGCCGACGCACCAACCGCGAGGAATGGATTGCCGAGCACATGGCGCTGCATTGGCGCGAGCGCTACGAGAGCGTAGAGCGTGCCGGCCGCACCCGCTGGGTTTCGATGCGCAAGCGCCGCCTGTCGAGCGGCATGGGCATCCTGTCGATCAGCGACGTCTCCGACCAGAAGAAGCGCGACGAACAGCTTCAGACCGACCTGGAGCGGGTGGAACTGACCGAGCAGATCCTCGACGCGCAGCCCAATCCCATCTGCGTCAAGGATCGCAATCTCAATTACATCGCAGTCAACAAGGCCTTCTGCCTGATCCATGACCTGGCGCAGGACGCCATCCTCGGCCGCTCAGCCTGGGACTTGGTCGAGAGCGACCTGGCGGAGCGCTTCGAACAGTCCGATCGCATGGTGCTTGAAACCGGCAAACCGTTTTCGCAGGCCGAGCACATCGTGCGTGCCGACGGTAGCGACCTCTGGGTGCTGACCCGCAAGTACCGCGTCGGCATGCCCGGCCGCCATTTCGTCGTCACCTGCATGAACGACGTGACCGATATTGCCGTCTGGTATCAGGGCGGCGAGGAGCCCTCGGGCGAGGTCGCCCTGCAGATCCGCGACTACAGCATTTTTGCCGCGGCGCAGAATTTCTACGATCCTTTCAGGGCGCTGAATGTCCAGCAGCTCGTCGAGGCGGGGTCGATGATCGAGACCTTGCCGGCGCGCGGCCTGCGGGTGCTTCTGGCGACCGACGACCGAGCGCTGGAGGAGCGGCTTGTCGCCCGGCTGCGCGGCTCCGGGCTCGACGCCTGCGCCGTTCGCGATGCCGACGAATTGTACGCCTTCTGCGCTGCCGTCGACGAGGCGGGGCTGAAGCTCGACATCCTGTTGCTGGACGCGGCTTTCCCCGAGCGGCAGAAGATCGCTACCGGCTGGCGCGACAGCCCGATCCTCCCGGTATCCGCCGATCAGGACGGGGCGGCGGTGCTTGCGGAAGTCTTCCGTGTTTGTTCCGAGCGCGCGGGTGCCGCGCCGCAACCGGAATGGTCGCTGTCGTTCGAGGCCGAAGAGATCGCGCCGCCGCCGCCGGCTCCGCAGGTCGACGTGCTCGTTGCCGAAGACAACCAGATCAACCAGTTCGTCTTCACCCAGATCCTCGAGGGGCTCGGCGTTTCGCATCGGATCGCCGCCAACGGTCGCGAGGCCGTCGAACTCTGGCACGAACTGCAACCGGCCCTTGTGTTGATGGATGTGTCGATGCCGGTCATGAACGGCTTCGACGCAACCGTCGCAATCCGGTCGGCTGAAAAGGGACGCGCACAGAAAACCCCGATCATCGGGGTTACCGCCCAGGCCTTGGATATCGACCTGCAACAATGCAAGGCATGCGGCATGGACGACCACATCATGAAGCCGGTGAGCCCCGATATGATCGAGGCGGTGTTGAGAAAATTCATGCCGGTGAAGGCAGTACGAACGGCAGGTTGAGTAAAAGGCGTGTCAACTCGCTAGAATTGGGGAGGCCAATGGCAAATCTTGGAGCGGCACGATATCGGATTGTTAACCGCCGATTGCGATCGTCTGCCCCGAATTGCCGCTAAAGTGTAGAGCCCCATCCGTATGCCTCGCATCCACCTCGTTGCCCAAGCCCCGGTCGTGTCGGAAAGACACAGCCGGTTTGCGTCGTGGCGCACGCTGGCGGCGGGCTCGATCGCACGCCATCCCTGCCAGATGAGTGGGGGACGGCGATGATGACAGCGGAAACACCTTACCACCGTGTTGGCCGCGAGGCGCCTGCGGCCCGGGGTGATGTCGATCAACTGACCGGGCTCGGCAACGCCCGTTGCCTGCGCCAGTGTGTCCTTGATCTCGCCGAGGAGCGTGCCAGTGACCCGGCTCCGTTCACCATCGGCCTTGCCAATATCGATGGTTTCAAGCCGATCAATGACCTGTTCGGACCGGAAGCGGGCGACGAGATCCTCTGCCAGGTGGCCTATCGCCTGAAGGCCTGCGCGCCCGAGGGTGCCACGATCATCCGTTTCGACAGCGATGAATTTGCCTTCGTGTTGCCGCTGATCTTCGAGCGCAAGGGCGCCGAGAAGATCGGACAGATGCTGAAGGAGGTGCTGTCGGCCCCCTTCGATCTCGGCGACCGTCACGTTCGTCTTTCCGCCTCCTTCGGTTTCGCCGTTTATCCCTTTGCCGGAGAGGTATTCGAGGACCTCCTGAAAAGCGCCGATACCGCGCTTTATCGCTCGAAGCGCCGCGGCCGCGGGCAGATCACCGTCTACTCGCAGGAGATCGCCCAGGAGATGAAGCGCGCGACGCAGCTTGAGCAAGCGCTGCGCAACGCCATCATCGCCAACGAGGTTGACGTGCACTTCCAGCCGATCGTCGATCTGCGCAACGACGCGGTTGTCGGCTTCGAGGCCTTGGCGCGCTGGTGCGATGCCGATCTCGGCTATGTCTCGCCGGCGGTGTTCGTGCCGCTCGCCGAAGAGCGCGGTTTCATCGATTCGCTCGCCGAGGTCCTGCTGCGCAAGGCAGCCCATGCCGCGCTTTCCTGGCCGAAGGAGCTCTTCCTCTCCTTCAATCTCTCCTCGGCGCAGCTCACGGATCCGACCACCAGCCGGCGCCTGCTGTCGATCATCAGCCAGATCGGCCTCGACCCGCGGCGCCTGGAGCTGGAGATCACCGAAACGGCCGTCATGGCCGATGCGGATATCGCCCAGAAGATCGTTGCGGAACTGCGCGCCGCCGGCGTCCGCGTCTCGCTCGACGACTTCGGCACCGGCCAGTCGAGCCTTGGCCGGCTGCGCGACTTCTCCTTCGACAAGGTCAAGATCGACCGGGCCTTCGTCTCGCGCATTTCTGCCGATCGTGCCTCGGAGCACATCATCAAGGCGATCGTGTCGATGTGCGAGGGGCTTGAGCTCGAAGTCGTCGCCGAAGGCATCGAGGACTTTTCCGAGGCCCTGAAGCTGAAGGCGCTCGGCTGCGGCCTGGGGCAGGGCTACTTCTATGGAAAGCCCGCCGATGCGGTGGCGACGATGCGCTATCTTGCCGATCGCTACCGCGATCTTCCCGCCCAGGCCTGATCCGGGTTAGTCCTCGGCGCCGGACATCGCTGCGCGGTCGCGCCGCCCCTCATCCAGCAGCCAGTCACGCACCCTTTTGGCCTGCGCATTCAGTTCGCGCGATCGCGGCCAGACGACGTAGAAGGCAAGGCCCGTCTTCAGCACGTGTCCGGCGACCGGGACCAGCGCGCCCGAGCGGATCTGCGGATAGATCAAGTGTTCCCAGCCGAGCGCCACGCCTTCGCCGGATAGCACCGCCTGGATCACCAGGACATAGTCGTTGATCGAAAGCCGGCGGGCCTGTTTGGGATAGGCAAGACCGGCGCTCGCAAACCACTCGGTCCAGTCGCAGGCGCGTCGGACCGGCTCTTCCAGGTGGATGAGGTTGTGGCGTGGCAGGTCGGCGGCCGTTTTCGGCAAGCCGTGCCGCTCGATATAGGCGGGTGTGGCGACCGCGTTGACCACCTCGTCGGCGAGCAGGGCGGCATGGTAACGCGGCCAATGGCTTGGGTCGCCGCCGCGGATGCCGAGCGGGATCGGCTCTTCCTCCAGATCGAGGTCGCGCACGCTGGTCTGGATCCGGAGATCGATTTCCGGCAGGTCCTCGCGCATGCGGTTGAGGCGCGGCAGCATCCACATCGAGGCAAAGGCGGTGGAGGCCGCGAGCGTCACGTTGGTCTCGCGGCCCTTTGCGCGAATGTCTTCGGCCGACTTCTGGATGCGCGACAGGCCGACGGAGACGTCGGCATGAAACTTCTCGCCCGCTTCCGTCAGCTCGACCGCGCGGTGCACGCGATGAAACAACGGCACGCCCAGCTGTTCCTCAAGACCGCGCACGGCGTAGGAGACTGCAGCCTGGGTCATGCCGAGCTCGTTGGCAGCACGGGTGAAGTTCTGGTGGCGGCCGGCTGCCTCGAACACGATGAGGCTTGCGGCGGACGGGAGCAGGCGGCGCAGGTTTTCCATAAATGACGATTATAGCATGGATCGAATTTTTCCAGCGTTACAGTGGATTTTTTCACCCATAGCATCATCTGAGATGATGGGAGGATATGGGCATGGATACGGCACTGGCAACGGACGCGGCGGCACCCAGACGGACACGCGGCACACGGCCGAACCGGCGCGAGGGCGCAGGACGCAGCCTCGGTGTTCCCTACATCACCAGAAACATTCCGACTTATGATATCCTCGGCGAGGAAAGCCTGCTTCGGATCGAGGCGATTGCCGATCGAATCCTTGCCGAAGTCGGCATCGAGTTTCGCGACGACCCGGTTTCTCTCGATCACTGGCGAAGGGCCGGCGCGAAGGTCGACGGCGTCCGGGTGACCTTCGAACCGGGCATGCTGAAGGAAATCGTCGCCTCGGCGCCGCACCAGTTTACCCAGCATGCCCGCAATCCGGCGCGCAATGTCGAGATCGGCGGCAACAACGTCGTCTTCTCGCCGGCCTATGGCTCGCCCTTCGTCATGGACCTCGACAAGGGCCGGCGCTACGGCACGATCGAGGACTTCCGCAATCTGATCAAGCTGGCGCAGTCGAGCCCCTGGCTGCACCATTCCGGCGGCACGATCTGCGAGCCGGTCGACGTGCCGGTCAACAAGCGCCACCTCGACATGGTCTACAGCCATATCAAATATTCCGACCGCGCCTTCATGGGTTCGATCACGGCGGAAGACCGTGCCGAAGATTCGATCGAGATGGCGCGCATTCTCTTTGGTCGCGATTTCGTCGATCGCAACTGCGTCATCCTCGGCAACGTCAACGTCAATTCGCCGCTCGTCTGGGACGGGACGATGACGAAGTCGCTACGCGCCTATGCGCGGGCAAACCAGGCCGCGGTCATTGTGCCCTTCATCCTCGGCGGCGCCATGGGGCCGGTCACCAATGCCGGCGCCATCGCCCAGTCCTATGCCGAGACGCTTGCCGGCTGTGCGCTGACCCAGCTAGAGCGCAAGGGCGCCCCGGTCATTTTCGGCAATTTCCTGTCGTCCATGTCGCTGCGCTCGGGCTCGCCCACCTTCGGCACGCCGGAACCGGCGATCGGCAGCATGGTCGTCGGCCAGCTTGCGCGCCGGCTCGGCCTGCCGCTGCGCTGCGCCGGCAATTTCTCCAATTCGAAGCTGCCGGATGCACAGGCGATGCAGGAAGGCGCGATGTCGATGCTCTCGGCGGTGCATTGTGGCGCGAATTTCATCCTGCATTCCGCCGGCTTCGTCGATGGGCTGCTCGCCATGTCCTACGAGAAGTTCGTTATGGACACCGACTTCTGCGGCGCGCTGCATGCCTATCTTGCCGGCGTGGTCGTCGACGACAACACGCTGGCCATGGACGCCTTCCTGCAGGTCGGTCCCGGCAGCCATTTCCTCGGCTGCGACCACACCATGCGCAACTACCAGACCGCCTTCTGGGATTCGGCCCTTTCGGACAACGAGCCCTTCGAGAAATGGGTTGAGGAGGGCGAGACCGACATGGCGACGCGTGCCAACCGCGCCTGGAAGAAGACGCTTGCCGAATATGAAGCGCCGCCACTGGATGTGGCGCTCGACGAGGCGCTGATCGATTATGTCACGCGCCGTAAGGAGAGCATGGCGGATGCTTGGTACTGACGAAGCCGGCATTCTCGGTCGCCTTTCAAGGAACAGGAAACGACATCGTCGAAAGATCCGCTGCTGCAGTCTTACCGCCTGAGCCGACGACCTCGTCGTGTCGAGCTGGGATATCATCGCCGGGACGGTGAAGCCGGAGGGGCGGTGCCGCTCTATGACGACAACGGCGCCTATAGCGGCATGATGGCGGCCGAGCTGATCGCGCGCGGCGGCGGCGAGCTCGAGATTGTCTCGCCCGAGCGCATGTTCGCGCCCGAGGTCGGGGGGGCATGAACCATGTGCCCTATGCGACCGCCTTTGCCGAACACAATGTCCGGGTGACGATCAACACGCGGCTGAAATCCGTTCGGCGGGAGTGCAATGGCCTTGTTGCGACGCTCGGTTCCGATTTTTCGGACAAGGCAACGATCAAGGGGCGTGTGGCGCAAGTGGTGGTCGAGCATGGCACGGTGCCGATGGACGACCTCTATCGTGAACTGAAGCCGCTTTCACGCAAGCTGGGGGGCGTCGATTACAAGGCGCTGCTTCGCGGTGAGAACACCACCCCGCAGAAAACCTCGATGCCCGCTTCGACATGTTCCGCATCGGCGATGCCGTCGCCAGCCGCAACATCCACGCGGGCATTTACGATGCCCTACGCGACGGAGTGCTCGTCTGACGCAAAGCCAAGGCGGCGGTGCCTGGCACCGCCGCCCGTTGGAAGGCGTACTGAACAGCTTGGAATGCTACGACGTTACTGCTGCGGCTGTTCGGTACCCTGCTGCATCGGCTGCGCCGGTGCAGTAGTCGTGGTCGAAGAGGTCGTCGACGTGTCAACCGGCTGGTTGGCGTTCTGTTCGGCAACCTGCTGCGCCTTCGTCTTGAACTCCGGAGCCGCCTTCAGCGTATCGGCGGTTTCGGTGGTCGTCAGCTTCAGCTTGTCCGTGTTGGGCTGCTCGGCGATCGTGATGCGATCAAACGGAACCGCTACGTCCTTTTCACCGAGACCCAGGAAGCCGCCGACACCGATTACGGCCGCTTCCACGCCGCCATCCTTCTTCATGATCAGGTCGTTGATCTCGCCGATGCTTTCGTCACCGGCATTGTAGACGCTCTGGCCGATATAGGTGCTGGCTGCGATCTGGTCGCTTGCCTGCTCGGTCAGATAGGTGGCGTCCGATTGCGCCATATCCGCGGGCTTGGTTTCCGTGATCGGCGGCTTCGTTTCAGCCTGATCGGCCGGAGCCATGGCGTCCGGAGTGGGCTGCGCCGGCTGCATCGTCTGCGGCTGTTCCATCGGCTTGGTTGCGTCCTGCGCGAAAGCCACCGGGGCGACAGTAAGACCCGCGAAGAGCGCGCCGGCTGCGACGGTTGTTACGAGTTTCTTGATCATCTCAAACTGCCTTTCCTTGACGTTTCGATCAGGGCGCGGGCCTGGCTTCTGCCGCCAGGTCCACCGCGCCGGTGATATGGTGTCAACGCCCGGGAGCCCGAACGGTTCCGGAAAAAATAGTCAAAGTTTCAGGTCGAAAGGTCCGTTGCCGGTGAACGTGACCCTCGTCCGCGATTTTCCAAGGATTGTCGGCAATCTCGCGCGGACATGTATTTTGGTTTTCGAATATATGTATTTTAGTGATCAATTATGTACTTTGGGTCATTCATGAATTCTTGAGCGTTCTTGTCGATACTTGGCAGATGGCAGGAAATAGCGCGCAGCGTCGTCACCCTGTTATCCCGGGATGGTTTTCACGATGTTTTTGCCGCGCCGCTTTCTTTCTGTTTCCTTGCTCTCCGTTCTGGCGATGGCCGGCCTCGTTCTGATCGAGCGCAATCTTTTTGGGCTGCGCTATTTTTCGGAACGGGTTCCTGGCGTCGAGCCCTACAATCTCTGGCATGCCTGGGTGGCTCTGAGCCTGTCGCTCGCGGCTGTTCAGGGCTTTACCCGCGATGCCGCCTGGCTTGGCGCGCCGGAACTGCGGCTGGCGTCCGGCCGTGAGCTTGGGCTTTGTGTCGCCGGCTGGATGCTCGCCGTGCTGATGGCGCTGGTGTTCGTTGCCGATCCCCTCGGTTTCAGCCTTCTGGCGCGTGAAGACGGTCTGGTCGAATGGGTCTCTGCCCTGCTGATCTTCATCGCCAGCGGTTTCTTTGCGTTTGCTGCCGTTGGGCAACTGCGCGTGGCCCGTTCAGGAACGGGAAGTCGCGCCTGGATGGCCGCGGCTTTTGCAGCGCTTCTGGCGCTTTGCTTCTTCGTGGTCGGCATGGAGGAGATATCCTGGATGCAGCGCGTCTTCGGTATCGCCACGCCGGAGGGCCTGCTCGCGCTCAACAAGCAGCAGGAATTGAACCTGCACAACATTTCCACCGGCTTCTCGGAACTGCTCTACTACACCGGCAGCTTCTTCCTTTTGACGCTGGCGCCCTTCGTCTGGCTCTATCTGCGCAAGAGCATCAGCCTTGGCCGGCTCGATGCTTTCGCCCCGAGCGTGCTGGTGCTGGCGGCAAGCGCCCCGATGGCCGCCTTCAACAGCGACAACTGGAGCATGCTGCCGACGCAGATGATGGTGATGATGACCGTGATCATACTGCTGGTGATCGCCGATATCGCGCTGAGGGCGGGGCACTGGCGCGAGTTCATCGTGCTGACGGCAGGCGCCATTCTGATCGTCGCGATCCAGGAGCTGTTCATTCTCCAGGCTTCCACGCTCGTGCGCCTTTGGGACCCGACCGAGTATAAGGAGTTTTTCATTGCGCTCGGGCTCGCCATCTACGGCTTTGAAACCTGGTCGCGGCTGCGTGCGCCGGCCGCAAGGCTTTCGCCGTTGGGCTCCCGTTCCCTGGCCGGATAAAAATACCCCGCCTGACGGGCGGGGTATTTGAAACGCGTCAGCCTCGAACTGCGTCCGAAGCCGTCAGTGGCTTTCGCGCAGCACTTCGCTGCCGCTGCCGCCGACGAGGAAGTCGAGGTCCGCACCCTTGTCGGCCTGTAGCACCGTGTCCTGGTAGAGCTTGTAGTAGCCGCGGGTCCATTTCTGCGGCGGCGCCTGCCAGGCGGCCATGCGCGTCGCAAACTCTTCCTCGCTGATCATCAGGTTGAGCTCGCCCTTCATCGCGTCGAGGCGGATGCGGTCGCCGGTCTTGACGATGGCGAGCGGCCCGCCGGCATTCGATTCCGGGCTGACATGCAGGACCACGGTGCCGAAGGCGGTACCGGACATGCGGGCGTCGGACACGCGCACCATGTCGCGCACGCCCTTTTCGACGAGGCGCCGCGGGATCGGCATGTTGCCGACCTCGGCCATTCCCGGATAGCCCTTGGGTCCGCAGCCCTTGAGCACAAGGATCGTGTCTTCGGTCACAGGCAGGTCGGGATCGTCAATCTTCGCCTTCAGCTCCTCGATCGTCTCGAAGACATAGGCCGGACCTTCATGGACGAGGAGATGCTCGCTTGCGGCCGACGGCTTGATGACGGCGCCGTTCGGGGCAAGGTTGCCCTTGAGCACGCGAATGCCGGCGGCAGCCCGCAGCGGATTGTCGAGCGGGCGGATGACGTCGTCGTTGTAGACTTCGGCATCTTCCCAGTATTTGCTGATCGGCACGCCGAAGACTGTCGGCGCGTCGGCATGCAGCAGATGCTGTATGCGGTTCATCACCGCCGGCAGGCCGCCTGCATAGGCGAGGTCTTCGATCAGATACTTGCCGGACGGCATGCAGTTGACGATGCACGGCACCTGGCTGCCGACGCGGTCGAAATCCTCAAGACAGAGATCAACGCCGGCGCGGCCGGCGATCGCCAGCATGTGCACGACGGCATTGGTCGAGCCGCCGACGGCGGCGTTGGCAATGATGCCGTTCTCGAAATTCTTCTTGGTCAGCACCTTCGACAGGCGCAGGTCTTCATGCACCATCTCGACGATGCGTTTGCCGGTCATGTGCGACAGCGCCATGCGGCGGGCGTCGACGGCCGGCAGCGCCGCATTGGTCGGCAGCGACAGGCCCATAGCCTCGACGATCGACGCCATGGTGGTGGCCGTGCCCATGGTCATGCACACACCCGGTGAGCGCGACATGCCGCTTTCTGCCGCCATGAATTCCTGCATGCTCATATCACCGGCGCGTACGGCCTCGGAGAACTTCCAGACATCCGTGCCGGAGCCGATGTCCTTGCCCTTCCACTTGCCGTTCAGCATCGGGCCGGAGGAGACGACGATCGTCGGCAGGTCGACCGACGCCGCACCCATCAACTGGCCGGGGGTTGTCTTGTCGCAGCCGCCGAGCAGCACCACGCCGTCGATGCCATAGGCGCGGATCGCCTCTTCGACATCCATGGCGAGCAGATTGCGAAAGAGCATCGCGGTCGGGCGCATCTGCGTCTCGCCGAGCGAAGACACCGGGAACTCGACCGGGAAACCGCCGGCCTCCCACACGCCACGCTTCACGCCCTCTGCCAGAATGCGCAGATGGCTGTTGCAGGGCGTAAGTTCCGACCAGGTGTTGCAAATGCCGATAATCGGGCGGCCGTCGAAAACGTGGTCCGGAAATCCCTGGTTCTTCATCCAGGAGCGATGGATAAACCCATCCTTGTCGGTGCCACCGTACCAGTGACGGCTGCGCAGTTCTTTCTTCTTGTCGCTCATGCGAGCTTCCTCCTCACCATGCGATCAAACGCGTGGCTGAATTGTATGACTTTTTATTGGCGCTTCGCCAAGAGTTACTCGGCCAAGAATTTCCGGTCAGAGACGGAAAGACGGTTCGAACCGGCCCTTGACGCTGACGCCGAGATCGAAGGTCTTGCCGGCATGCGGGTCCGCCGCACGCGTTGCCTCGTCCATGTCCTGCCAGGCGGATGTGACCAGTATGCGGTCGGCCTTCGCTCCGATGAAGGCGGTGCAGCTCGGCTGGCCCGTCGGCACGGCGTAGCGCGCGATGCGCGCGCCGTCGGGGCGGTAGACATCGACCGTGCCGCTGCCCCAGCGGGCGTTCCAGATCAGGCCGTCGGCATCGCACACGGAGCCGTCGATGCCGCCGGCTTCGCCACTGCCGTCGACGAGCAGGCTCGGTTCGCCTTTCGGCACCCCGGTCGCGGCGTCGATATCGACGCGCATCAGGTGATTGATGTCGGTATCGACGAAATAGGCGACGGTTCCATCCGGCGAGAAGCAGATGCTGTTGGGAATGGTGATGGCGGCATAGAGCTTCGTCACCTTGCTGCCGGCGACGTGATAGATCGCGCCGGAGCCCTTTTCGGCGCTGCGGCCCATGGTGCCGATCCAGAGCGAACCGGATGCATGAACCCGGCCGTCGTTCGAGCGATTGATGGGTTTGTCCTCAAGCGTGGTCAGCAGGCTGAAGGCACCGGTCTGCGTATCCCGGATGAAGAGGCCCTGGTCGGAGGCGATCAGCTGCCGGGTCGGATCGATGACGGCGAGCACGCTGCCGAGGAAGGGTAGGGCGTGCACGGTCTTGCGCCCGCTTTCGAGGTGCAGTTCATGCAGTTCCTGGCCCTTGATGTTGAACCACCAGGCGGTGCCGGTGGCCGGGTCATAGGTCGGACCTTCGCCGAGGATCGACGTCGCTTCGCAGAGAATGTTGCCGGAAAAGGGGATGGTGTCGCTCATCAGCGCGCTCCGTAGACGGCGTCGTAGGCCTTGATGGTGGCAACGGCGCGCTCGCGGACTTCAGCCGCGCTCATGCCGGGCTTGTAGAGGCTGGAACCAAGACCGAAGCTGCGGATACCGGCCTTGGCATAGTCGCCGAAATTCGCGTCCGAAACGCCACCGACGGCAGCGATTTCCAGCTCCGGCGGCAGGATCGCCCGGATCGCGGTGATGCCGGACGGGCCGAGCACGCTTGCCGGGAAGAACTTGAGACCGGTGGCGCCCGCTGCCGCGGCCGAAAGCGCCTCGGTCGGGGTGAGCACGCCGGGCATGGTCACCATGCCCTTCGTGGCGGCGAGAGAAATCACCGCCGGCTCGACATTGGGGCTCACCATCAGGCGGCCGCCGACATCGGCGAGTTGTTCCACCTGTGTCGTCGTCAGCACCGTGCCGGCGCCGATCAGGCATCCCTCGGGCGCCATCTTCACGGCCGTCTCGATCGAGCGGAACGGATCGGGCGAGTTCAGCGGGATCTCGATCGCGGAGAAGCCGGTCTCGATCAGGGCACCAACGACGCCTGCGGTTTCCTCGGGCTTGAGGCCGCGCAGGATCGCGATCAGCGGATACTTCATCGACGGAAAGGGAATGCGGGTCATGAGCGTGTCTTTCGTTCAGAGGGGCCAGATCGCCTGGGCGGCGGTCGAAAGGCCGGAGCGGACGGCCGTGTCGGCATCGACCACCTGAAGAGGGCAGTCGAGGCTTTCGAGCGCGGCTTGATAGAGCGTGCCAAGGGATCCGGAGGCGACGAGGCAGATGCTGTCGATCGTCTTGGCTGAAGCCAGCGCGCCGGCGATCTCCAGGCCGATCAGCGTGCCCGACAGCAACGCCTTGGCGTCGGTCGCGCTTGCGCCGTGCAGCAATTGGCCTGAGCGCGCGCCGAAGATCAGGCTGGTGGCGAGCGCCGGATTTGTGCGTGCCTCGGCCACCGCCGCCGCAAAGGCGGGATGATCGCCGGTAAACGCGTGCGCGTCGGCGATCGAGTGGCTGAGGATCGAGTGCTTGGAGATCACGTCGAACAATTCGCCGGTCATGAAGGTGGAAAAGCCGCTGACGGCGCCGTCTTCGAGCCGCACCCATTTGCTGTGTGTGCCCGGCATGCAGACGAGATGTAGACCGCGACCGAGGTCGCTTGCCGCGCCGAGCAATTGCGTCTCCTCGCCGCGCATCACATCCGGGTGCCGCCGATCACGCTGCGCCAGACCCGGCAGGATACGGATGTCGCGATCGAGATCCGGCACTGCCACGGCATGGGAGGCGATATCGGCGAGCGCGGCCGGCGTATCGAGATAGCCGGCCTCGACCCAACCCTGCTTGGCGCCGGCCATGCCGCAGATGATCGCCGGCAGGTGGCCTGGCGCATCGACGGCGACCAGGTGCTTTTCGAGGATCGCATGGAACCCGGCCTTGTTGGCCGTGGTCATGCCTTCGCCGCTTCGGCGCTCGGCGAGCACCGAGCCGTCCTCGCCGATGATCCACAGCCGGAAACTCGTGGTTCCCCAGTCGACTGCGGCATAATAGGCTGCCGTCATCAAAGTGCGCCTCCATCGATGATCATTGTTTGCGCGGTCATGCCCGACGAGCACGCCGACGCGAGAAAAAGGCAAGGGCCGACGAGATCGTCGGCGGTGAGGCTGCGCTTCAGGCACTGCCGTTCCTGCATGCCGGCGATTGCCGCGTCGCTCAGCCACAGCCGTTTCTGGCGCTCGGTGACGATCATGCCGGGCAGGATCGCGTTGACGCGGATGTTGTCGTGGCCGAGCTTTCCGGCGAGCGATTTGGTCAGGCCGACAATCGCGGCTTTCGCCGTCGCATAGGCCGGGATTTCGGCCATGTTGAGCAGATAGGCGATCGACGAGAAATTGACGATCGACCCGCCGCCGGCTTCGCGCATATGCGGTGCAACCGCCTGGCTCATGAAGAAGAGGTGCCTGAGGTTGACCGCCTGGCTCTCGTCCCAGCTCTCTTCGGTCACGCTTTCCAGTGGCTCGCGATCGTCGCGCGCCGCATTGTTGACGAGCACGTGGATCGCGCCGAGAGCGGCCGCCGCAGTCTGCGCGGCCTTTTTTACCGCTTCGATGTCGCGCAAATCGGCGGGAATATAGACCGGTGCCGTGCTTGCCTTGATGGCGAGCCGTTCGACGAGGTCGAGGCTTGCCCTTTCGTCGATATCGACGAAGGCCACCCGTGCACCCTGGTCGACGAAGCCCTCGACAAGCGCTGCGCCAATGCCGGAACCGCCGCCGGTGACCAGCACCGCGCGGTCTTCGAGATCATGAAATTGTGCCTTCGGCACCGGCATATTCCTGTATCCCCGATCAGTCCTATGGTGAAGAATTGTTCCATTATTTGGAACTTGATTTTATTATATGGAATTATCACGTCGAAGCGTCTACCTTGTCAAGGTCGCGCGCCCGATCGCGCGACTGCAATCGGAAACAAACAAGCGAGCGACGATGACGGGTGAAGCGGCAGGCGGAGGGGACGAAGTGCGTGAGGCTGGCACGGGCACGCTCGGCAAGGCAATCACCGTCCTGGAAGCGGTGGTCACCGCCGATGGCCCGCAGCGCTTTACCGATATTCTCGCCCGGTCCGGCCAGCCGCGCGGCACGTTGTACCGGCTGCTCAGCCATCTGGTCGAGGAAGGACTGCTGATCCAGCGCCGCGACCTCTCCTATGAGCCTGGCCTTCGGCTGCTGACACTGGCCTATCGCTCCTGGTCCGCCAATCGCTTTCGCGATGTTGCCGAGCCGCACCTGCAGCGATTGCACGAACTGACCGGCGAGACCGTGCATCTCGGCATCCTGCGCGAGACCGAGATCGTCTATGTCGACAAGGTAGAAAGCCGCCAGACGGTGCGCATGAGTTCGCAGATCGGCAAGGCGTCGCCGGCCTATTGCACCGGCATCGGCAAGGCGGCGCTGTCCTTGCTTGGGCAGCCGGAGTTGGAAGGTATTTTGGCCCGAACCGAGTTTCACGCCTTCACGCCGCACACTCATCGCTCGGCCGCCACCTTGCTGGCGGAGATCGAGGAAATCCGGCGCGAGGGCCACGCTTTCGACCGCGAGGAACATGAAACGGAGATCCGCTGCGTTGCAGCGCCTATCCTCATTCCCGGCAGCGAACTTGCGGCCGGCCTGTCGGTAACCGGGCCTGCCTATCGGGTGACCATGGAACAATTGTCGGCCTGGGCGGCAGCGGTTCGGGCAGCGGCGCAAGCGGTTGGCGAGGACGCGGCGATCCGTCTTGGGCCCGGCCGTGGTGGACCTTGAATTCACTTTACGGTAAATTAGAAACATCGACTGGACGTAGCGCGTCTCGCTCGATAGCTTTAATATATCAGACTCAGGTTCGTGGATGGTCTTAGTCTGGTTCGTTTTTGGTATTGGTATAAATTTTTGACGTGATCTTCATGCGGCGTCAGCGGCCGGTTCCCGCATGGAACCGGATGTGGAGAAGGGCGGAAGATGATCGATTTCAGCGCGAATTTGTCGGCGTTGGCGCTTCCTGATGGGCGAACCATCCGTGGGCCGATTTGTTGCGAAGAGGATATCAGGCGCGTGATCGCCCAGGTTGCGGATTCCTACGGTTTCCGTGGTTTCCTGGTGCTTGCCATTCCGGAAACGGAAAGCAACAGCCTTTCCGTCAACGCCTTGATGACGAACTACCCGGCCGCCTTTCTCAAAGGCTATGACAGTGCTGGCTTGATCAATGGCAGCCCGGTGATCCAGCGGCTTCGGCGCAGCACCATCCCCTTTACCTACGACGCGCACCAGCTTGCGCGCCGCCGAGCCGACGGCAAGGGCGATGCGGCGGTCTGCGTCTTCGAGCAGGCCAACATGCCGCGCGGCCTCTATCTGCCGGTGCACGATGCGAGCGGCCACCGCGCTGCGATCGCCTTTGGCGGCGACCGTCCCGTGGTTTCCAATGACGAGCTTCAGGAGCTCAACCTTTGGGCCGGTGTGCTCTACAGCAAATACATGGAGGTGCGCGATCGCGACAAGCGCGGTGCGGGAAGCCTTTCACGCCGCGAGGTCGAGTGCCTGCGCTGGGCGGCGGCCGGCAAGACCACCAGTGAAATGGCGAAAATTCTGGCGCTGTCCGAATATACCGTCAACCACTACCTCAACCGGGCAACGCGCAAGCTGGATTCGGTCAATCGCGTTCAGACCGTCGCAAAGGCCGTGCGCGCCGGGTTGATCAACTGATCGCCGGCACGCGTCGCGCGAGTTGATGGCAATATCGGCCTTCACGAGGGGAAATACACAGACTTTTGGGTCGAAGCGGCAGGGATTTTCGATCATCTGTTGGCATTGGCAGGCGGCTCGGTCTATTTGATACGTGATGAATGCCATGGAACGCGCGAATGCAGGATACGATGACGACCGGGATGACTGACGCAGATCTGCCCCGGGGCGGCGATTTCGCGTCCGAGATCGCAAAGCTTGAGACCCAGTTCGATATCATCCGCTATATGCGGCGGATCACGCAGGTTTTTGGCTTCAAGACGTTTCTGATCTGCTCGATCCCCTCGATCGACGTGGAGCGCCTCGCCGCGAGCACCGTCATCTCCAACATGCCGGCCGAGCTGCTGAACAAGTATGACAGCCTGTCGATGCTGCGCTTCAGCACCGGCGTGCGCCGCCTGCGCGAGACGACGACGCCGTTCCAGGTGACGCTTGCAGCCTGGGAGGGAGAGGGCGGCAAACCGGAATCGGCGGCCGAATACATCGAGATGCTGCGCGAAAACGGTATCTTCCAGGCAAGCTACTTCCCGGTTCATGACGCCGAGGGCGGCCGCGGCGCGGTCATCCTGATGGGCCCGCTGGTCGAACTGCCGATGACCGTCACCATGGAACTGCAGATGATTGCAATCCATGTCTATAACCGCCTCGCCGAAATCGGCTCCGTGTGGAAGAGCAGCGGCGCAGCACTTTCGGAGCGCGAGATCCAGTGTTTGAGCTGGACGGCTGCCGGAAAGACCAGCGCCGAGATCGCCGGCATCCTCGGGCTCTCCGAGCATACGGTCAACCACTACCTCAACCACGTGACCAAGAAGCTCGACGCCGTCAACCGTACCCAGGCGGTCGTGAAGGCGATGAAGAAGGGCTACATCAGCTAGCCCCAAGTCGGCCCTGCGCCGCAAGCCTCTTCCTGAATGTCCTCGACCTGATGCGATCGAAAGAAGCTTGGGGAAGCCCGGCATGCTGTCGCCAAGGTTCCGTCATCTGGGCGATCTGCTCCATCCTTGGACGATTTGCAGACGGTTGCTCAGAAACTGGGCATATGCCATCGCCGGCCGATGCATGGCGGTCGAGATTATCTTTTTGAAATTGCTGCTTATTTCCGCCAGATCTGAAACTGGCACGCATCCTGCATTTCTATTGGCATGTCCAGAGGGGACTAAAAAGAAGACAGCGCCCAAGAAGGTCGCGACCGAAAGGGCCACTGCCCGCCTTGAAGGTGATCCCGGATGTACGGACACCGAGGCGGGTGGTGGCCCTTCCTTTTTCCGTTATGTCGCATTGGCGAAGCGCCCCGCCTCGACTATCTAAGAGATAACAAAAGAATGAGAGGGCGCGATGCCGGAAGTCACGAAAGAAGTGGTGCTTGAAAAGTTGCGCACGGTGCGTGGCCCGGGCATGGAAGGCAATATCGTCGACCTCGGGCTCGTGTCTGATGTCTTCATCTCCGACGGCAAGGCCTATTTCTCGATCACCGTGCCGGCCGAACGCGCCAAGGAGCTGGAGCCGATGCGGGCTGCAGCCGAGCGCGTGGTGCGTGACATTCCCGGGATCACCGCGGCAATGGTCGCTCTGACGGCCGACCGCAAGGCGGCCGCAGGCAGCGCGCCGGTGCAGCGCCCGCAGCCGCAGGCACCGTCCCATGCAGGCCACTCCCACGCCCCGCGTCCGGCTGGCGGACCGCCCGCCAAGGCGGGGATCCCCGGCGTCGGCGCGATTATCGCCGTCGCTTCGGGCAAGGGCGGTGTCGGCAAGTCGACCACGTCGGTCAATCTGGCGCTGGCACTCCAGGCAAACGGCCTGAAAGTCGGTCTGCTCGATGCCGATATCTACGGCCCCTCGATGCCTCGGCTGCTGAAGATTTCCGGCCGGCCGCAGCAGATCGAGGGCCGGCTCATCCGCCCGATGGAAAATTACGGCCTCAAGGTCATGTCCATGGGTTTCCTCGTCGATGAGGAAGTGGCGATGATCTGGCGCGGACCGATGATCCAGTCGGCGCTTCTGCAGATGTTGCGCGAGGTCGCCTGGGGCGATCTTGACGTGCTCGTGGTCGACATGCCGCCGGGCACGGGCGATGCCCAGCTCACCATGGCCCAGCAGGTGCCGCTTGCCGGTGCCGTCATCGTCTCGACGCCGCAGGACCTGGCGCTGATCGATGCGCGCAAGGGGCTTGCCATGTTCCGCAAGGTGGAAGTCCCGGTGCTCGGCATCGTCGAGAACATGAGCTACTTCGTCGCGCCCGACACCGGAAACCGCTACGACATCTTCGGGCACGGCGGCGCCCGCAAGGAGGCAGAACGCATCGGCGTGCCCTTCCTCGGCGAAGTGCCGCTGACGATGGGAATTCGCGAGACGTCGGATGCGGGAACGCCGCTGGTCGCCTCCGACCCGGCAGGCGAGGTCGCGCGCGTCTACCGCGATATCGCGACCAAGGTCTGGGAACAGGTATCAGCCACGCAGCAGGACAAAAGCCGCGCCGCGCCGAACATCGTGTTCGAGTAGTTTGTCTCGAAGCGGTTCTGCCCGGCTGCCGGGCACGAATCGTTTTGCCCTTGATTCGGTTTTGATTTAAGCAAACATGCTATAGGGTGGCGCCGAACTGGCGGCGCATGCCCGCGTGCCGGATTGCAAGAGGGCATTGATTTTGCGTTTGCGTTGCGCCATATGCCTTGCCGCACTTGCGAAGGTGCCCAACTTGACGCCCTCTCGCCCGAGATCTTGGCCTCTCGCGATGACTGAGTTGAAGACTTTGTCCTGACTGGCGGAACGTCCCATCCGATGGATCTCTATTGTGGGTATTTTGTGGCGCACGACCTTTCGCCTCTTCCATTCGACCCTAAGGTTGGCATGACGAGGACGCTCGCATGATCACCGGCTATTGCGCCGATGGCACGGCCGTCGTCCTGACGCCCGCCGACCCGCCCGAGAGTTTGCGTTCGGACCTCATCTGGCTGGATCTGGTCGAGCCGAACAAGGCGGAAGATCTGATGATGGAAAAGCTGCTCGGCATTTCCATCCCGACGCGCGACGACCTCAAGGACATCGAGCCTTCGAGCCGTCTCTATATCGAGGAGAACGCCGTGTTCATGACGGCGTCACTGGTGTTTCGTTCGGACACGGAGATACCCGGCCTGACTGACATCGGCTTTATCCTGGCGGGTAGCCGGCTCGTCACCATCCGCTATGCCGAGCCCCGATCCTTCGCCCTCTTCAAGGCGTCGATGCACCGCTTCCCCGGAAATTGCCGAGACGGCGCGGTGGTTTTGACCCGGCTCCTGGAAACGATCGCCGACCGGACCGCCGAAATTCTCGAAGAGGCCGTGACCAAGATCGACGATCTGTCGATCGCCGTCTTCGGCGACAAGGCCGCCGGCAAGCGCCGCCCGCCGCATTTTCTCGAGGCGCGCCTGCGCGACGTTGCCGGGCATCATCGTCTGGTCGCCAAGACCCGCGACAGCCTCGCCTCGCTCTCGCGCCTGCTGACATTCGTCTACACCGTTCCGCAGGTGCAGGACGACAAGGAAACGCGCGAACTCTGCCGCTCGATTTCGCGCGACATCCAATCGCTGTCCGAACATGCCGGGTTCATTTCCGGCAACATTACCTTCCTGCTCGATGCATCGCTCGGCCTGATCAACGTCGAGCAGAACGCCATCATCAAGATCTTCTCGATCGCGTCGGTCGTGCTTCTGCCGCCGACGCTGGTCGCCTCTGTCTACGGCATGAACTTCCGCGTCATGCCCGAGCTGGAATGGCAATTCGGTTATCCCTGGGCGATCGCGGCGATGGTGATATCGGCCGTGATCCCCTTTTTCTTTTTCCGCTGGAAAGGCTGGCTTTGAACGCCAGTAGGTTTGCATGACCCAATCGCATGCCCCTTCCACTCATGAGCCGAAGGACCTGCGCCGTCTGCTGGTCCTCGGGCTTGGTTCGATCGGTGTCGTCTATGGCGATATCGGCACCAGCCCGCTCTATGCCTTTCGCGAAGCGTTGCGCCCGGTTTCCCATGACGGTGTGACCGATGCGGAGATCATCGGCCTGATCTCGCTGATGATCTGGACGCTGACGATCATCGTCACGATCAAATACGTGCTGTTTCTTCTGCGCGCTGACAACCAGGGGGAGGGCGGTACGCTGTCGCTGCTTGCCCTGTTGATGAAGTCCGCCAACGGCCACGCCGCCATCCTCTTCTTCATGGGCATTGCCGGCGCCGCGCTCTTTATCGGCGACGCGATGATCACGCCGGCGCTGTCGGTTCTTTCGGCGGTCGAAGGTCTGAAGCTGGTGACGCCGGCGCTGTCGGAATATGTCGTGCCGATCGCGGTGGTCATCCTGTTGATGCTCTTTGCGGTGCAGTCGAAGGGAACCGCGGCGGTCTCGAATTTCTTCGGTCCGATCACGCTCGTCTGGTTTCTGGTGATGGGCGGCATCGGTTTCGTGCACATCTCCGACGACTTATCGATCTTCAAGGCCTTCAATCCCTACTACGCCGTGAGCTTCATGCTCAGCGAAGGCTATGTCGGCATCATCGTGCTCGGCGCCGTCTTCCTGACGGTGACCGGTGCAGAGGCGCTCTACGCCGACCTTGGCCATTTCGGCCGCCGGCCGATCCAGTGGGCCTGGTTCCTGATCGTCTTTCCGGCATTGACCCTCAACTATCTCGGCCAGGGCGCCTTCGTCCTGAAGAACCCGGAAGCGATGTCCGACCCGTTCTTCCTGATGTTCCCGAAATGGGCACTGCTGCCAGTGGTCATTCTGGCGACGGCGGCAACCATCATCGCCAGCCAGGCGGTGATAACCGGTGCCTTCTCGCTGACGCGCCAGGCGATCCACCTCGGCTTCCTGCCGCGCATGGCGATCTTCCATACGTCCGAGACCCATACGGGCCAGATCTACCTGCCGAACGTCAACACGCTCCTGATGTTCGGCGTCATGGCGCTGGTCTTCGTCTTCGGTTCGTCCGAATCGCTGGCGACCGCCTACGGCATCTCGGTGACCGGCGCGATGGTGGTGACGACGGTGCTTTCCTTCGAGTTCCTGCGCATGCGCTGGAACTGGTCGGCGCTTGCGGCCGCCGCTGTGCTGTTGCCGCTCTTCGCGCTGGAGTTCATCTTCCTCGGCGCCAACATGCTGAAGATCCACGACGGCGGCTATGTTCCGGTGCTGATCGCCGCCACCTTCATCATCATCATGTGGACCTGGCGGCGCGGCACCGAAATCCTGCACGCCAAGACCCGCCACATCGACATTCCGCTGGCGAGCTTCATCAAGTCGATCGAGCGCAAGAGCGAACATGCGCCGGTGGCCGTGCCCGGAACCGCCGTGTTCCTGACGAGCGATCCGGAATCGACGCCGGCCGCACTGCTCCACAACATCAAGCACAACCACGTGCTGCACAATCAGAACTTCATCCTGACGATCCGCACGGCCAATACGCCGAAGGTGCCGAAGTCGGAACGGGTGAGCATGCAGCCGTTGTCGGACCGGTTCACATTGCTCGAAATGCGCTTCGGCTTCATGGAAACGCAGAACGTCTCGCAGGCGCTCGGTCTCTTCCGCAAGTCGGGCCTGAAGTTCGACATCATGTCGACGTCCTTCTATCTCGGCCGCCGCAAGCTCGTGCCCGATGCCGAGAGCGGCATGCCGCACTGGCAGGACCGGTTGTTCATCGCGCTTGCGAATGCGGCAATCGATCCGTCGGACTACTTCCGCCTGCCGACCAACCGCGTGGTCGAACTCGGCTCGCACGTGATCATCTGACGTTTGCCCGGTCCTTGGCCGGGCCGCGGGATGGGGCGGATATACAACGCAACGAAGCCGCCTTCCGATGGGGAGGCGGCTTCGTTGCGTTGTGGGGGCATCCACCTTTCAGCGATCGCGCATTAACCAAACATCAAGGTTAATGCTTCATTTTCAAAGCACGAACGGAGCGGTCCCGGCGAAGTGTCCGGCTGCTTGATTGTCTAATCTTCCCGCGCGGAATTCTCGACGCTGGCGCATAGCCGGCGCG
This sequence comes from Ensifer sp. ENS08, assembly GCF_014852195.1. Lineage (NCBI taxonomy): Bacteria > Pseudomonadati > Pseudomonadota > Alphaproteobacteria > Hyphomicrobiales > Rhizobiaceae > Ensifer > Ensifer sp. ENS08. The sequence continues at coordinate 292,534 of NZ_JACVBF010000001.1, read as the reverse complement.
GGCGAAGCCGTGCCGCCTGATAGCGTTGCGTGGAGTCGGTTGGTGCGTAAGAGTCGGAACCTGCGTCTAAAGTCTCGCCTGAACCCGTCCGCCTGGATGGCGCCCGCGATCATCGGCCTTGCGCTTTATCTCGGGTTTCCCTCGGCTGCGGCCTATGCCGACCTCGCGACCTTCCTGTCCGGCATCAACCGGGGCGGCGAGCGCTGGCGCATGTATATGACGCCGTCGCCGGCCGGCTCGATCCACGAAGCCGAAATGGTGTTTGCCGATCCGGTCACCACGGGCGCGCTTGACGGCGGCGCCGGCATCACCATGCCGGACGGCAGCCGCGTCGCGCTGACCGCGGAAACCAAGCACTCGGGCACGCCCGACGAAGACCGCGTCAACCGTCAGGCCAAGAAGGGTCGCGTCGTTGCCGTGACTCCCGTAACGCCGCCGAAGGATTTCTCCGCCGGCTCCATCCTGCAGCGCACCAGCTCCCTGATGGAGCCAAGCCTGGGGGAGGGAGAGAAGATGGTCTTCGCCAAGTCCCGCATCGAAGGCAAGGAGATCGAGATCGCCACCGCCTTCTACCGGAAGACGCCGCCAAAGGCGGAGCCCGGCGTTTCGCCGATGCTGGCCAAGCTCGTTACCAACGATCGCCCCGACATTCTTGCGACTGCTTACGTCCGGCCCGAGCCGGACTATGCGCGTGAATCGCCCTTCGATTCGATCCTGCGCGAAGACAGGAACGCCGGTCGCTTCATTCCCGAGATTGCGCCGGACGACCACGCCTGGGCCGCCACCGCATTGCCGGAGTCGGTCTTCAGCAAGGAAGAGCAGACCTGCCTGGCCGAAGGCATCTACTTCGAAGCCCGTAGCGAGCCGCTCAAGGGCCAGGCCGCCGTCGCGCAAGTGATTCTCAATCGCGTGCGCAATCCCACCTATCCGAAGACCATCTGCGGCGTTGTTTATCAGAACAAGGCCTGGCGCAACCGTTGCCAGTTTTCCTTCGCCTGCGACATGATCCGTGACCTTATTTATTCCCGCTCGCACTGGAAGACCGCCAAGGAAGTTGCGATGGCCGTCACCGCCGGCAAGATCTGGCTGCCGGAAGTGGGCTCTGCCACCCATTACCACGCAACCTACGTCAATCCGCCGTGGGCGAAGACGATGAAGCGGGTCGGCAAGATCGGCATGCATATATTCTATCGCACCTATGGCGGCGGCTGGAGCTGATCCGCGCCCGACGCGATTCCGCCGCCTTTCCTGCGCACACGCGGAAGGGGGGATTCCCGCCGGTCTCCGGCCGGAATCCTGCCGCGACCTTGTCGAAGATCGATGAACGTGTGCTTAACCCATTGAATTTCATGGAAAACATTGTCCACGATCAAGCGACCTGCACGCCTTGACTATGCGGGTGCCTAAAACTATGTTGCGCGCGACTTCAAATGGGGCCGAAACGTGGCTTGTGCGAAGGCCTATTGTATGACCGAAATCGCGGTCTGAGACCCGATAAGGACGACAAGGGAGTAGCCACGTGGCGGAGAAACCTGAAGAAAGTCTGGAAGCGCGGCTGAAGCAGCTCGGCGACAAGATTGAGGCCAAGAGGCCCAATACGCCTGATGTAGCGGAAGCCAGGGCCGCCGAAAGCCGTAAAGGTTATGCGGCGGCGATGAAGCTCTCGAGCGAGTTCATCGCCGGCATCGTTGTCGGGGCGTTTCTGGGCTATCTTTTGGACCACTTTGCGGGTACAGGGCCGTGGGGATTGATTATCTTCCTGCTTCTCGGCTTCTGCGCTGGCGTGCTGAATGTGCTGCGCTCGGCCGGTATGGTGGCGACACCGGAAGCCGGAAGAGGCGGTTCTGGGAATGACAAGAAGGACGGCGACGCCCGCTGAGGCGTTGCCCCGAAGAAAACGGTTTCCGCTCTCGGGCGGGTAGAACGAAAGAGAAGCGCGGTGTCAAACGATCCGACCCACCAGTTCCTGGTCAATAAGATTGTCCCGATCGAAATTGGCGGAATGGACTTTTCCTTCACCAATGCGTCGCTGTTCATGGTTGCGACCGTGGGTGTTGCCGCAGGCTTTCTTTATCTGACGACGTCGCAGCGCGGTCTTATCCCGACCCGCATGCAGTCGGTCTCGGAAATGTCCTACGAATTCATCGCCTCGATGCTGCGCGAAGGTGCCGGCAGCGGCGGCATGAAGTTCTTCCCGATGGTGTTCTCGCTGTTCATGTTCATCCTGACGGCGAACCTGCTCGGCATGATGCCCTACTTCTTCACGGTCACCAGCCAGATCATCGTCACTTTCGCTCTGGCGCTGTTCGTCATCGGTACCGTCATTCTCTACGGCTTCTACAAGCACGGTCTCGGCTTCCTGAAGCTCTTCGTGCCGCATGGCGTTCCTGGCGTCCTTCTGCCGCTCGTCGTCGCGATCGAAGTCATCTCGTTCCTTTCCCGCCCCATCAGCCTCTCGGTCCGTCTTTTCGCCAACATGCTGGCCGGCCACATCACGCTGAAGGTCTTCGCAGGCTTCGTCACCTCGCTCAGCGCCCTCGGCGCGGTCGGCATCGGTGGCGCCATCCTGCCGCTCATCATGACCGTCGCCATTACCGGTCTTGAGTTCCTCGTCTGCTTCCTCCAGGCCTATGTCTTCGCGGTACTGACTTGCATGTACCTCAACGACGCTGTCCATCCCGGAAGCCACTAAGGAATAACAGTCGCTTGCTTCCGGCCGGACCTCCGCCGGAAGCGCAATCCTAAGCCGCAACACCATTCGAAGGAGTTCAAACATGGAAGCGGAAGCAGCAAAGTACATCGGCGCAGGTCTCGCTTGCCTCGGCATGGCCGGCACGGCTCTCGGCCTCGGCAACATCTTCGGCAGCTACCTCTCTGGCGCGCTGCGTAACCCGTCGGCTGCTGACGGCCAGTTCGGCCGCCTCGTATTCGGCTTCGCCGTTACGGAAGCTCTGGGCATCTTCTCGCTGCTCGTAGCCCTGCTCCTCCTCTTCGCCGTCTAATATCGGCTGGAGTTTCGGCCGCGACCCGTCAAAAGGTCGCGGCCGCGCATATTCTTGAGTGCACCTGGAGGTGAGCATGTTTGTGACCGCGGCTTATGCCCAGCAGTCAACCACCACTGAAGGCGCCGAAGCACACGATGCCGCTGCGGCCGGTGAGGTGCACACCGAAACGGGTGTGGCTCACGAAGGCGAGGCTGGCTCCGGCGTGTTCCCGCCCTTCGATACGACCCATTTCGCATCGCAGCTGCTTTGGCTCGCGATCACGTTCGGCCTCTTCTATCTCCTGATGTCGAAGGTCATCATTCCGCGCATCGGCGGAATTCTGGAAACCCGTCACGATCGGATCGCTCAGGATCTCGATGAAGCGTCCCGCCTCAAGGGCGAAGCCGACGCTGCCATCGCTTCCTACGAGCAGGACCTGGCAGCCGCCAAGTCCAAGGGTCACAAGATCGCCGACGACGCCCGCGAATCCGCAAAGGCCAAGGCCAATGCTGACCGCACCGCCGTCGAAGCCGACCTTGCCAAGAAGATCTCGGCTGCAGAAGACCGCATCGCCGACATCAAGGCAAAGGCATTGGCCGACGTCGGCGCCATCGCCGAGGAAACCGCAACGGCTGTCGTCAAGCAGCTGATCGGCGGAACCGTCACCAAGGCCGAGATCACCGCTGCCGTCAAGGCATCGGCTGGCAACTGAGGAGCACTGAACTATGCATCTTGATGCAACTTTCTATGCCTTCGTTGGCCTGATCCTGTTCTTCGTCCTGATTGCCTATCTCAAGGTTCCGGGCATGGTCGGCAAGGCGCTCGACGCCCGCGCCGAAAAGATCGGCAACGAGCTGACCGAAGCCAAGCGCCTGCGCGAAGAAGCGCAGGGCCTCGTCGCTGAGTACCAGCGCAAGCGCAAGGATGCCGAAGCGGAAGCTGCCGGCATCGTCGCTGCCGCCCAGCGCGAAGCCGAAATGCTGACCGCGGAAGCCAAGCAGAAGACCGAGGAGTACGTCGTTCGTCGCACGGCTCTTTCGGAACAGAAGATCAAGCAGGCCGAAAGCGACGCGATCAACGCGGTTCGTTCCGCTGCCGTCGATCTCGCGATCGCCGCTGCCGAGAAGGTCATTGCCGCCAAGGCCGACGCCGGCGCCCAGAGCGATCTGTTCAAGAAGGCACTTGGCGACGTCAAGGCACGCTTGAACTAAGCGCTCGGACATTCGATTGAAGAAAGCCCCGCTTCGTGCGGGGCTTTTTTTATGCCTGTCTGCAGAGACCGCGTTGGCCCGACCAATGGGTGGCGCCAGCCTCCGTCAGAGAATCCCGTAGGCGTTTCGCCACATCAGGTTCGGCTGCCGAAGTAGGACTAGCGTTCAAGGGCTAGCGTGGCGCACGTCAGCATGCGCGCCGCCGGTATGGCTTTTGACGCGAGAAAAGCTGTTGACGAGATATGTCGGAAGCGGAACCGAAAACGCCTGCGTAGCGCTGGTCAGGGATTGCGCAAAGGTTAGTCGTCCCGGCGTAGCGGCCGGAAGCTCATCCGGTGCAGCGGGCAGGGGCCGTGGGTCTCGATGGCGCGACGGTGGGTCACCGTCGCATAGCCGGCATGGAGCGCGAAGCCGTAGCCGGGATGTGCGAGATCGGCACGGGCCATCATGCGGTCGCGGGTGACCTTGGCGACGATCGAAGCGGCGGCGATCGACAGCGACCGCGCATCGCCCTTGACGACCGCCTTGGCGTGGCAGGTGAGGCCGGGCGGCACGTCACGGCCGTCGACGAGCACGAAGCGTGCGTTCGAGGGCAGGCCGGCCACGGCGCGTCGCATGGCTTCAAGGCTTGCCTTGCGGATGTCGGTGGCGTCGATCGTGCCGGCCGAAGCCGAGGCGATCGACACTTCGGACGTGGCGAGGATTTCTTCGAACAGTTTTTCGCGCGCCTGCGCCGTCAGCTTCTTGCTGTCGTCGAGGCCTGCGGGAATGGCGTCCGGATCGAGGATGACGGCGGCGGCGACCACCGGTCCCGCGAGCGGCCCACGCCCGGCCTCATCCGCTCCGGCGACCGGCCAGAAGCCATCGCCCTTGGCCGAAAGCTCGAAATTGAAATCGGGCGCTTCGATGATATCGGGAAAAAGGGGAGAATCGGACGATCTGCGAGACATAAGTCTAATTCGCATGATCGACCGATTCTCTTCAAGCCCCCAGGTCCGAGTGCGGCGGCGGACGGGGGATTACCGGGGCCCACGGCGGGTAAGGGGCACCGGAACTGCTATGCGATCTGAGGCGCCCGCTATCGGGTTCGCCTGGCGGTGCGGGGCGATCATCTCTCGCCGCGCGCCGATTACGAAATTGCGGGATGGCTACCCAGGCGACCGGAAAGCCTTCAAAGAAGCGAGAGCTGCACCCCCGTTCCGAGCGGCGGCACGAAGAGATCGTCGCGCAGCTGCCGGCGCGTCGGGTTGAAGCCGAGGCGCTTGACCGCCAGGTCGAAGCGGCGGCCAATCTGCCACGCATAGGGGCCGGCGCCCTTCATGCGTTTGCCGAATTCGGCGTCATAGTCCTTGCCGCCACGCATGGAGCGGATGAGCGACATGACGTGCCGGTAGCGGTCCGGATAATTGCGCAGCAGCCAGTCGCGAAAGAGCGGGCTGACCTCGAGCGGCAGCCGCAGCAGGACATAGCTTGCTTCGGTTGCTCCGGCTGTCCTTGCTCCTTCGAGCACGCGCTCGATCTCGTGGTCGTTCAGCGCCGGAATGATAGGGGAAACGAGAACACCGGCCGGGATGCCCGCTTCGGCAAGCATGCGTATCGCCTCCAGCCGCTTGCTCGGCGTAGAGGCCCGCGGCTCCATCGTGCGGGCGAGCTTCCGGTCGAGTGTCGTGACGGAGATGCCGACGCGCACCAGTCCCTTTTCCGCCATCGGCGCCAGGATATCGATATCGCGGGTGACCATCGCTGATTTGGTGACGATCATGACCGGATGGTTGGCGTCCCGCAGCACCTCGAGGATCTGGCGCATGATGCGCCACTCCTTCTCGATCGGCTGATAGGGGTCGGTGTTGGTGCCGATGGCGATCGGTCTCACCTTGTAGTCCTGCCGCGCCAGTTCGCGCTCCAGAAGTCGCGGTGCATCCGGCTTGGCAAACAGCTTCGCTTCGAAGTCGAGGCCGGCCGATAGGCCCATATACGCGTGCGTGGGGCGGGCAAAGCAATAGATGCAACCATGCTCGCAGCCGCGATAGGGATTGATCGAGCGGTCGAAGGAGATGTCGGGAGACTCGTTCCTCGTGATCACCGTGCGCGGCTTCTCGACCTGAACCTCGGTCTTGAACGGCGGCAGATCCTCCAGGCTTTCCCAACCGTCGTCGAACGTCTCGCGGCTGCGCGGTTCGAACCTGCCGGACATGTTGATCCCGGCGCCGCGCCCCCGGCGGCGATCGATGTCGATCCGGAGGCCCGTTGCGCTCATCATCGCTTCGGCCACATCTGCCGTGTTGGCGGGCGCAAGAGCACCCTGCCTGATCTGAGACAGCTCGGTCATTGGAATCTCCCCGGAATCAGATATTTGATCCCGTTTTGTTCTGATTATTTTCCTATCGCGAATGAGGGAACAATTCAAGAACAAAAAATTGGAATTTCGGTTTTGTCGATCAAGGCACCGCTTCGGTCGATGTCCTGGATGTAGCAATTGTCGTACCGATGCGTTACGAGAAACCATGCTCACGATCATCATGGAAACCCGCGACAACGAAGCCGAACTGGCGCAGACGCTTGCTGTGTTGGTTGCCGGCGCCGTGGAGGGGCTGGTCAGCGATGTGATCATCCTCGATCATGGTTCGAAGGATGGTTCGTCCGATGTGGCCGATGCCGCTGGATGCCGTTTCTGCCGGGATTGGGATCTCGCCGATGTGGTGGGTTCGGCGCGTGGCGAATGGCTGATGTTGCTGGAGCCGGGCGCCCGCCCGATCGGCCGCTGGATCGATGAACTGGCCGAGTACGTGTCGATGAACAAGGCACCGGCCCGCTTCTCCGGTTCGAGACTGCATCGCAGGCCTTTCTTCCGCCGGCTGACCCGGCGGGGAAAGCCGCTGGAGACAGGCTTTCTCCTGCGCAAGAACGATGCTCTTGCGGCCGCCCGCGGCAATACGGGCCTGGATGCCATGACGAATGTCCGCTCTGTCCGCAAGCTTTCGACCGAACTTGTTCCGGCCTGGGTCGCCGTCGAAGCCAGGCGGTAACGCCGGTTCGTAGCGCGCAAAATTAAAGGTGCCAGTCCCGGGGGACGGCACCTCCAAGCGGCTCTCAAATGACCTTGTTTGGTAGATTTCTATCCGGGCAGCATTCTGGCTACCCGTCGTATCCAACATTTCATTCCGCCTGGGGGACAGAGGCGGAAGGGTCTTGCGGCGCGAGGAATGGAACGTGCGGCGGTCGTTCCTCGCTGTGTCAACGCTTGGAGACTAACGAGAGGAGAAGCGACCGTCAGTTACTAAGGTAACAGGTCGGCCAAGCCGGAACGGTCCAAGCTCTTCAGCCACGTTTCAGATGCTCGTCGAGCCGCGGCATGATCTCCACGAAATTGCAGGGCATGTGCCGATAGTCGAGCTGTTGCTTGAGGATGCCGTCCCACGCATCACGGCAGGCACCGGGCGAACCCGGAAGGACGAAGATGAAGGTGGCGTTGGCAACGCCGCCAGTTGCCCGCGACTGGATCGTCGAGGTGCCGATCTTCTCGAAGGAGATACGGTGGAAGACTTCGGAGAACCCGTCCATGCGCTTCTCGAACAACGGTTCCAGCGCCTCGGGCGTCACGTCCCGCCCGGTGAAGCCCGTTCCACCTGTCGTGATCACCACGTCGATGTTGGGATCGAGCGTCCAGGCCTTTACCTGGTCGTAGATCTTCGTCTTGTCGTCGGAAACGATGGCGCGCGCCTCAAGCCGATGGCCGGCGTCACGCACCCGCGCTTCCAATGTGTCGCCCGACTTGTCGTCGGCGCGCGTGCGCGTGTCGGAGACCGTGAGGATGGCGATCCCGACAGGAATGAACGGACGCTTTTCGTCGATACCGGCCATGCTATTTCCCTTTGCCCACTGTCCTGCAGGCGAGAACGTACCACCCGGGGTAGGCCTCCGAAAGAGCGCGCGCTGTCGCAGCCGCGCGCACGTCGCTATCGAAAAGGCCGAAGCATGTGGCGCCTGAGCCCGACATGCGCGTGAGCGCCGTTCCGGCTTCGGTCAATGCCTTGCAGACCGTGCCGATCACGGGCTCAAGGCCCTCTGCCGGCAGCTGCAAATCGTTGCGCATCGTTGCGATCGCAGAAATCCACTCGGCCGCCGTGCCGGCTCTGTGAGGCGCAACGAGCGGCGGGTTCGTCTTGTTGGCGAGGGCCCGGAAGACAACCGGCGTCGAGACGGCGACGAGCGGATTGACCAGCACGACCGGCAGCGCGGGGAAATCCGCAAGCGGCGTAATGTCCTCGCCGATCCCCTTCGCGAGCAGTGGCGTGCCGGCAAGACACATCGGCACGTCCGCTCCGAGCTGCAGCGCGATGGCGCCGAGGCGGGAGGGTTCGATCGTCGCGCCCCAAAGATCGAGAAGCCCAAGAAGCGTCGCCGCCGCATCCGCGGATCCGCCGCCAATGCCCGAGGCGAGCGGCAGGTTCTTCTCGAGATGCAGGTGGACCGGCCCGGCCGTGTCGGGGTCAAGTGCCTGCAGTTCGGCGCGCAGCAGGTCCCGTGCCTTCAGAACCAGGTTGCCGCCCGCGCCGGCATCCATCGGCAGCGCGGCGGCAAACGCGCCCGAAACCGTGAAGCGATCCGCATCCGCCGGCGAGAGACCGATGCGATCGCCGCGATCGGCAAAAGTGACGAGACTTTCGAGAAGATGGTGGCCGTCGGCGCGCTGGCCGACGACGTGAAGGGCCAGATTGATCTTGGCGGGGGCTGCGCGCGTCAGCGCGAAGCCCGCGATGTCACCTTCCGACATGGAACGATCAGGACTTCTTGTCCGGCGCCGGTGCTTCCGGGGTCACCTTCTTCGGCGCAGTTTCCTTGGCATCGGCCGAAGCGGGGACTGTTTCCTTGAGCGGCGGCAAGCCGTTCTCGATCTTTGCCTTGATCTTCGGGATCTCGGCTTCCTCGGGCTTCAGTTCGAGCGTCTGCGTCCACTGGAACACGGCTTCGAGCTTGCGGCCGACGCGCCAGTAGGCGTCGCCAAGGTGATCGTTGATCGTCGGGTCGCCGGCCATCAGTTCGGCCGCCTTCTCCAGTTCCACGACTGCGTCGTCGAAGCGGTTCATGCGGAAATAGGCCCAGCCGAGGGAATCGACGATATAGCCGTCATCCGGCTTCAACTCGACGGCCTTGCGGATCATCTCCAGGCCTTCTTCGAGGTTGATGTTCATGTCGACCCAGGAATAGCCGAGATAGTTCAACACCTGCGGCTGGTCCGGATTGAGCTCCAGCGCCTTGCGGAAGTTCGGCTCGGCCTTGTCCCAGAGCTTCTGGCGCTCATAGGCGATGCCGCGCTGGAAGAATACGGTCCAGTCGCTGCGCTTCGGCACGGAGCCGATCTGTTCGACGGCGCGATCGTAGAGTTCGCCCATCTCCTTGTAGTCCTTGGCGTCGGAAAGCACGCTGCCATAGGCGAGATAGTTGCGGATGTTCTTCGGATCGACGTCGATGAGCGCCTTCAGGTGCTTCTTCGCCTCGTCGACCTTGCCGATGCTGGCGAGGCTGAGCCCGAGCTGTAGTTCCGAAACGCGCCGCATCGGCGAGGTCTCGGGAATGGCCTTGTAGAGTTCGATCGCCTCGTTCGGTTTCTTCAGGTTTTCGGCGATGCCGCCGAGCATGACCAGGATGTCGGCACTGTCAGGGTCGAGCCGGCGCGCGGTCTGCAGGTAGAGCGAAACGATGTCCTCGGCGCCGTCGCGGTTGAGTGCCGCACCGATCGAGAAGAGCACGGCCGCAGCGCCCTGGGTGGCGTTCTTGACCTGCTGTTCCTGCGGAACACCATTCTCGATATCGGTCCTCAGCGCCTGCAGCGGCGTGTAGTTGTTGACCATGTTTTCGCCGACGGCGACGGTATCGAGCGCCTTCTGCTTGTTGCCTTCGCGCGCCTCGAAACGGGCAAGCGCTTCGACCGCGCGCATGAAGGTGTCCGGAGCGGCACTTCCGCCCTCGCGGTCGAGAATGGCATCGTTGAGCCTGGTGCGCGCCGTCTGCTTGTCACCCGCAGCAACCGCGATCGCGCCCGCATGATAGTTCTTGAACACGCGGAACCATTCAGGACCGTCAAGGCCGTTGATCTCGGCGAGTGCTTCCTTCGGCTTGCCCTGGCCGAATTTCGCCCAGGCCGAAAGCAGGCCGTTCATCAGCCGGTCGAGATCGTTCGGACCCTGGTAGTTCAGAAGCTTCTGTGCGTTGCGATACTCGCGCTTGCGGATCGCCTCGATCGCGCGAATGACCGTCGTGATGCGCTCGACGGCCGGGTCGGACTTCAGCTGCTCGGCGATCTTCGCGCCTTCGTCGAACTGGCCCGCCATCAGAAGCGTGATCATCAGCCGCTGCTTGACGTCGTTGTTGTTCGGCTCGAACTGCAGCGCGATGCGGTAGAGTTCTGTGGCGGAAGCGAAGTCGCGGTCCGTATCGGCGGTGCGGGCAGCGAGAAACGCGCCGGAAAAGGTATTGACCGACTTGATGTCGAACGGCTCAGTTTCCTCGACGGCTGCGGTCTTCTCCTCGGCAAATGCCTGGTAGCCGCCGCTGACAGCAGCGAGAGCCAGCAGTGCTGCGCCGCTGAGGAGGCGGAGAATCGTCTTTTGCCGCATGTCAAACCTTTCGCGCCGATTGCTCGGCTTTCGCACCACTAGGGGTTGTTTTCGGAGTCAGCCACATATAGCCCAACGCAACTCTTGAGGAACAGAATGGCTTTTTTGGCGCAACGCGGCAAGAAAATCCTGTCGCTCGTTCTGACCTGCCCGGAGCCCGTCAGCTGACGCGATCGATGCAGAAGTCGATGACTTCGGTGAGCGCCGATTTCCAGGGAGACGCCGGCAGCGGCGCCAGCGCATCGCGGGCAATCGTGCCGTAATGCTGGGCGCGCGCGATGGTGTCGCTCAAGCCCCCATAGCGCTTGATCAGGCCGAGTGCCTTGTCGAGGTTCGCGTCGCTGCTGTCGCCGCCTTCGATCGCCTCGCGCCAGAAGGCACGGTCTTCCGCCGTCCCGCGGCGATAGGAGAGGATTACCGGAAGGGTGATCTTGCCCTCGCGGAAGTCGTCGCCGACATTCTTGCCGAGGTCGCTCGACGAGCCGCCATAGTCGAGCACGTCGTCGACGAGCTGGAAGGCGAGGCCGAGGTTCATCCCGTAGGATTTCAGCGCGTTGCGGTCCGATTTGCTGGTCTGGGCAACGATCGGCCCAACTTCGGCGGCGGCGGCAAAAAGGGCTGCGGTCTTGGCACGGATGACCTGGAGATAGTCGTCCTCGGTCGTTTCCATGTTCTTGGCGACGGAGAGCTGCAGCACTTCGCCTTCGGCAATGACCGAAGCTGCCGTCGACAGCACGTCGAGCGCGTCGAGCGAGCCGACATCGACCATCATGCGGAAGGCCTGGCCGAGCAGGAAGTCGCCGACCAGCACGCTTGCCTGGTTGCCCCAGATCGTGCGTGCGGTGGATTTGCCGCGGCGAAGGTCGCTTTCGTCAACGACGTCGTCATGGAGAAGCGTCGCGGTGTGCATGAATTCGACGCTGGTTGCGAGCTTGACGTGGGCGTCGCCCTCGTAGCCGAACATCGCAGCGGAGGCGAGCGTCAGCATCGGGCGCAGGCGCTTGCCGCCCGAAGAAATCAGGTGGTTGGCGACCTCGGGAATCATCTGAACGTCGGAGCCGGCCTTCGACAGGATAAGCTGGTTGACGCGCTCCATGTCCGCAGCGGTCAGATCAACGAGCGGCTTTACGGACGCCTGTTTGTTTTTGCTGTCTTCCAGCGGTATCACTACGCCCACACCGGGACTCCTGTTTTCATTGTCGCTTTCGACAATAGGAAGGGGTGTCCCGTGCGGCAAGAGGCGAATTGTCCCGCTTGCTGAAATAGGACAGGAAAAACCGCCGGATGAAGGAATTGATCCGTACCAACGATGCCGTCGTGCTCTCCTTTGCCGAGAGCCTGATGAAGGATGCCGGCATCGCAAGCCTCATCGCCGACCAGGGGATGAGCATTCTTGAGGGCTCGCTCGGCCTCTTGCCCCGTCGCTTTCTGGTCGCCGAGGAAGACGCGGACGCGGCGCGCCGGATCCTGATCGATGCCGGGCTCGAGGCGGAGTTGCGCCCTTGAGCACGGAGCCGATGCCGGCTGCGACCGAAACCGTCGATGCATTTCACCGCGGCAAGTTCCATGTCGTCCAGCCACTCGGCCAGGGGCATCGCTCCGGCATGGACGCCATGCTGCTTGCGTCGCTCGTTGCATCGGATCGTCCCTGCCGGGTCGCCGATCTCGGTGCGGGCGCGGGTGCAGCCGGCATGGCCGTCGCCTCGCGGATCGACGATGCGGAAGTGGTGCTGGTGGAGCGCTCGCCCGTTATGGCGGAGTTTGCCCGCCGCAGCCTGGCGCTTGCCGAAAACGCCCGTCTTTCCTCGCGCGTCTCGGTCGTTGAGGCCGACGTTTCACTGACCGGCAAGGCGCGTGTCGCGACGGGTCTGGCGGATGACAGCTTCGATCATGTGATCATGAACCCACCCTTCAACGATGCCTCGGACCGCAAGACTCCGGATGCGCTCAAGGCCGAGGCCCATGCGATGAGCGACGGGCTGTTCGAGATCTGGGTGAAGACGGCGGGCGCGATCATGAAGCCCGGCGGGCAGCTGTCGTTGATCGCTCGGCCGGAATCGATCGCCGAGATCATCGCCGCTTGCGGCCGCCGCTTTGGCGGCATCGAGATCACGGCGCTGCATCCGCGGGTCGGTGAAAACGCCGTGCGCATCCTGGTGACGGCGATCAAGCAGAGTCGCAAACGGCTGGTCTTCCGCGCCCCGCTCGTCATGCACGAGGAGGGGCATCGCTTCGCAGACCATGTCGACGACCTCAACAATGGCCGCGCCGCCTATCGCCGCCGCTGATTTACCGTATGCGGCATTGCGTTCGCCGCATCAGTGCATACATGGCATGGAAGAGCCCCTGGCGGGCGATCCGGCGAAGCATTCCGCTTTTCGCCGATGAGACGCGGTCATGTCTATGATTTCCGGTCGTTCCGGCTCAAAATCATGGCATGTCCCAGCAGGCAGGAGTTGAAATGAAGGCGTTCCTGAGACGGTTGTTGCCCAAACGTTTTCGCAAGGAAGGCGTGACGATCCCCGTCGTCCGGCTCCACGGCGCGATCATGGCCGGCGGCGGTCAGTTCCGGCCGGCGCTCAACCTGGCGACAGCGGCCCCGCTTCTCGAAAAGGCCTTCGCAATCAAGGAGGCGCCTGCTGTCGCGATCTCCGTCAATTCGCCTGGCGGCTCCCCGGTGCAGTCGCGATTGATCTACCAACGCATCCGCGATCTCGCCCAGGAGAAGAAAAAGCGTGTGCTGATCTTCGTCGAGGACGTCGCCGCATCCGGCGGCTATATGATCGCGCTTGCCGGCGACGAGATCATTGCCGACCCGACGTCGATCGTCGGCTCGATCGGCGTTGTCTCCGGCGGGTTCGGTTTTCCGGAACTCCTGAAGAAGATCGGCGTCGAGCGGCGTGTCTATACCGCTGGCGAAAACAAGGTGATGCTCGATCCGTTCCAGCCGGAAAAGGAAAACGACATCGCATTCCTGAAGAACCTGCAGCTCGATATCCACGATACCTTCATCCAGATGGTCAAGGCCCGTCGCGGCCAGCTGCTCGCCGACGATCCGGATATCTTCTCCGGCCTTTTCTGGACCGGCCGGCGCGGGCTGGAGCTCGGCATCATCGATAGTCTCGGCGATCTGCGCGGCGAGGTGAAGAAGCGCTATGGCGACAAGGCGCGGCTCGAGCTCATCCAGCCGGTGCGCAGCCTTTTTGGCCGCCGGCAGAGCGGCGCGGCCATTGCCGGTGCTCTGGTCGAGCCAATGGCCGCTTCCGCAGCGGCGGGACTTGCCGAAGCCATCGAGGAAAGGGCATTGTGGGCGCGGTTCGGGCTTTGATGCCTGCCCGGCCTGAAATGTCCTTGGAGGGAAAATGCCGCAACTCATCCTGCTCCTGATCGCAGGTTTCGTCTTCTGGCTCGGCTATCGCAAGTTCGTGGCGGATGCCCAGAAGCTGACGCGCCAGCGCGAACAGGCTCGCCGCGAGGAGCAGACCGGGGCGCAGGGAACATTGGTGCAGGACCCGGAGACCGGCGAATACAGGCTGAAGCGCGACGGCGAGTGAGGGCGGTCGGAACGCGTCAGTGTGGCTGCGGTCTATTTGCCCGCCCGCTGCCGTAGCGCTTGACCCCTGTCATCAGGCGTGGCACCTGTCCGGCACATTTTCTAGAAGAAATCCGGACGCGATCCATGACCACTCTGCCTGATCATATGAACCCGAAGCGCTCGTTTCAGGCTCTGATCCTGACACTCCACAATTACTGGGCCGATAAGGGTTGCGCCGTGCTGCAGCCCTACGACATGGAAGTGGGCGCCGGTACCTTCCATCCGGCAACGACCCTGCGCGCGCTGGGCCCGCGTCCCTGGCGTGCGGCTTACGTCCAGCCGTCGCGTCGCCCGACCGATGGCCGCTACGGCGAAAACCCGAACCGCCTGCAGCACTACTATCAGTACCAAGTAATCCTGAAGCCGAACCCGTCCAACCTGCAGGAACTCTATCTCGGCTCGCTCGAGGCGATCGGCCTCGACCCGCTGCTGCACGATATCCGCTTTGTCGAGGATGACTGGGAAAGCCCGACGCTCGGCGCCTGGGGTCTCGGCTGGGAGTGCTGGTGCGACGGCATGGAAGTGTCGCAGTTCACGTACTTCCAGCAGGTCTGCGGCATCGAGTGCTCGCCGGTTTCGGGGGAACTGACCTACGGTCTCGAACGCCTCGCCATGTATGTGCAGGGCGTCGACAACGTCTACGACCTGAACTTCAACGGTCGCGAGGGTGCCGAGAAGATCAGCTATGGCGATGTCTTCCTGCAGGCCGAACAGGAATATTCGCGCTACAATTTCGAATACGCCAACACGGCGATGCTGCATCAGCACTTCATCGATGCGGAAGCCGAGTGCCAGGCGTTGCTGGCTGCCGGAGCACCGGGCGACCACAGCAACAACCACCTGCACAAATGCGTCTTCCCAGCCTACGACCAGTGCATCAAGGCAAGCCATGTGTTCAACCTGCTCGATGCCCGCGGCGTGATCTCGGTCACCGAGCGCCAGAGCTACATCCTTAGGGTGCGCACGCTCGCCAAGGCCTGCGGCGAAGCCTTCCTGTTGACCGACGCCGGTGGCGCGAACCTCAACCGGGACGCCGCTTGAGCGTAGAACCGTCCGGCCTTGTCGTTCACATCAACGGCTGGCCGGGCACCGGTAAGCTGACGATCGCGCGCCATCTTGCTGAAAGGCTGGGCGCGCGGCTCGCCGACAATCACACGCTGATCAATCCGGCCGAGGCACTGTTTGCGCGCAGTGACCCGCTTTATCGCTCGCTTCGATCGGCGGTCCGCCAAAGCGTGTTCGAGCACCTGGAAAGGGCGGCAGCCGAACGGTCGATCATCTTCACCGATGCGCTCTCGGACGATGCCACCGACACGCGTGCCTTCGAGGACTGCGCCGCACTCGCGCAAAAACGCGGCGCTCGCTTCGTTGCGGTCGTGATCGATTGCGACGTCGAGGAAAATCTCAAGCGCCTGACACGCGCCGGCCGGAGCAAGCTGCACAAGCTGACCGATCCGGAAGTTCTTCTGGGATTGCGGCGCGCGCACCGGCTGCTGCGCGGCAGAAGCGACCGATTGATTGAGATCGATGTGTCGACGCTCGGCGCTGATGAGGCGGCAGCGGCAATCGCGGCGCGGATCGCTGAACCTTCAACTGTCAGATGACGAAGGTCGTGCCGGCGTCGTTCTTGCAGTACGGCTTCATTGTGGGATAGGCGCCGGTATAGACCTGACCGGAGTAGGTCTGAAGAGCGCGGCGAACACCGCTCGGCCGTTCCGGAGAATGGGCGCTCGCATAGGCAACGAAGAGCGCCGTAAAGGCGATCACGTTGATGAGAGTTGCGAGCGTTTTCATGGTCTTCACTTCGTTTCCGGGGTTGTTCGATGAACCGACTATCGCCCATCACCGGTCCGGTCGCCGTTCCCGATGGAACAGGAAAGCCGGTCTTTTGACGTGAAAAGGCGTGGCATCGGGAAACACAGTGTTCACGGTGCAGGCGGGAATTGGGGAGGAGCAGGTTTCTCTGGCCAAATGCTGCAGAAAGCGCTTTGAAGCTGAGAAGCGAATGCTAATCTCTGCGCGAGTTTTTGGAGGGTGCCCTATGATCGGTCTGGCAATCGCCGTCGTCGTGATTCTGTATCTGGTTTTCGTCTATAACGGTCTCGTCAAGGCGCGGCAGATCGCCGAGGAGGCGTGGTCCGGTATCGATGTGCAGTTGAAGCGCCGCGCCGATCTGATCCCGAACCTGATCGAAACCGTGAAGGGCTACGCCGCGCACGAGAAGTCGACGTTCGAAGAGGTGATCGCCATGCGCAACCGCGCACAGGCGGTGCCAGCCGGCGACGTCGAGGGGCGGGCCCAGGCGGAAGGCGCGCTCTCCCAGGCGCTCGGCAAGCTCTTTGCGCTGGCGGAAGCTTATCCGGACCTCAAGGCCAACGAGAATTTCGCCGAACTGCAGCGCTCGCTGGAAACGATCGAGGGCGAAATCCAGATGTCGCGCCGCTATTACAACGGTGCGGCCCGTGACTTGAACGTCAAGGTCGAGAGCTTCCCGTCCAACCTGATCGCAAACGCCTTCCGCTTCGTCAAAGCCGGCTATTTCGAGATCACCAACGAAGCCGACCGCGCGGTGCCGCAGGTCAAGTTCTGACCGCCACGCCTCCCGAACATTCCTCGCCGCGGGATCCCGCCGCGGCGCCATTCGCATCAAGAGACCTATTCGATGACCTCCGATAGCATGAAAAAACTGACCATCCTGCCGACCGACCACCCGCTCCGCGGTCATGTGCGCCCGCCGGGCTCGAAGTCGATCACCAACCGGGCGCTGCTTCTGGCCGGCCTTGCCAAGGGCACGAGCCGGCTGACGGGTGCCTTGAAGAGCGACGACACCCGCTACATGGCGGAAGCCTTGCGCGCGATGGGCGTCGAAGTCAGCGAGCCGGATGAAACGACCTTCGTCGTCACCAGCACGGGCAAGTTGCTCCCGCCGGCAGCTCCCTTGTTCCTCGGCAATGCCGGAACGGCGACACGCTTCCTGACGGCTGCTGCCGCGCTCGTCGATGGCACGGTCGTGGTCGATGGCGACCAGCACATGCGCAAGCGGCCGATCAAGCCCTTGGTCGAAGCACTCGGAACGCTCGGCGTCGAAGTCACCTCCGAAACCGGCTGCCCGCCGGTCACCGTCAAAGGCACCGGCGGCTTCCCGGCCGGTCGCGTCGTCATCGATGCCGGCCTGTCGAGCCAGTATGTCTCGGCCCTGCTGATGGCGGCCCCCGGCGCCAAGGGTCCTGTCAACATCGAGCTTGCCGGCGACGAGATCGGCGCGCGCGGTTACATCGACCTAACGGTTGCCGCCATGCGTGCCTTCGGCGCCGAAGTCGAGCAGCTGAGCCCCTCCGTCTGGCAGGTCGCGCCGACCGGCTACAAGGCAGCCGACTATGTCATCGAGCCGGATGCTTCGGCGGCGACCTATCTCTGGGCTGCGGAAGTCCTGACCGGCGGCGCCATCGATATCGGCGTTCCGGCGGACGCCTTCTCGCAGCCGGATGCCCGCGCCCATGCGGTGATCGCGAGCTTCCCGAACCTGCCCGCCGTTATCGACGGCTCGCAGATGCAGGACGCGATCCCGACGATCGCCGTACTTGCCGCCTTCAACAAGACGCCGGTGCGCTTCGTCGGTCTCGCCAACCTGCGCGTCAAGGAATGCGACCGCGTGCGCGCGCTGTCGCTCGGTCTGACAGCAATCCGGCCGGATCTGGCGCATGAGGAAGGCGACGACCTGATCGTCTCTTCCGATCCCACGCTTGCCGGCCAGACCTTGCCCGCCTCGATCGACACCTTCGCCGACCATCGCATCGCCATGAGCTTTGCGCTTGCCGGCCTGAAGATCCACGGGATCGCCATCGAAGATCCAGGCTGCGTTGCCAAAACCTACCCGGCCTATTGGGATGCGCTCGCCTCGCTCGGCGTCGAATTTACCGGCGACCGGCCTTGATACCGTGCGGGATGTGCGGCCGTGTCTGCGGTTTCCGCGCGCATCCCGTTCTCACCCATAAGAACCGATCTCGTGTCTTGAACCTCAACCGGAAGAAAGCTTGATCCGCATGGTCCGTTTCGCTGCCGCATTTGCCGTTCTGGTGTTTTTGCTGGCAACGGCAGGCGTCGGTCGGGCGGAGGAGGTCTTCTCCGCCTATCGCTCCGTCATCGATGTCGCCAAGGACGGCACGATGACGGTGACCGAGACGATCACGGCGACGGTCGAGGGCAACAAGATCCGCCGAGGTATCTATCGCGATATGCCTTTGACCTTCACCGACGCGAAGGGCAAGCGCAGCAAGGTCGATTTCAAGCTGCTCTCGGTCGAGCGTGACGGTGAGGAGGAGCCCTATCGCACCGAGACGATCAACGGCGGCATCCGCATCTACACCGGTTCGGCCGAGGTCTTTCTGGAGCGGGGCGAGCATACCTTCCAGTTCACCTACGAGACTGGCCGGCAGATCCGCTTCTTTGACGATCACGACGAACTCTACTGGAACGTCACCGGTACGGAGTGGGATTTCCCGATCGACGAGGCGAGTGCGACCGTGACGCTGCCGGAAGGCGTAAGGGCCGAAGCGCTCGATTACTTCACTGGCGGCTATGGCGCGACCGGCAAGGATGCGCGCGCATCCAGGGACGGCAGCGAAATCTTCTTTGCCACCACCCGACGTCTCGACCCGCGCGAAGGGCTGACGATCGCCATCAAGATGCCGAAGGGCAGCATCGACACGCCCACCTCCAGCCAGGAAAATGCCTGGTGGCTGCACGACCATCTGGCGCTCGTCATCGCCGGTGCCGGCCTTGCCGTCGTCCTGCTTTACTATAGCCAGGCCTGGCTCAGGGCCGGGCGTGACCCGGACCGCGGCGTCATGGTGCCGCGCTGGGATCCGCCGGAGGGCATCTCACCGGCGCTCGTCAATTACATCGACAACAGGGGCTTTTCCGGTGAGGGCTGGACCGCGTTGTCGGCGGCAGCACTCAATCTCGCGGTCAAGGGCCACGTGGTTCTCGAAGACCTGAAGAACGCCATCGTCATTGCCGCCACCGGCAAGAAACCCGAGGAAAAGCTGCCGACCGGCGAGGCGGCCGTGATGAAGGCGGTCAATGCCGCTGGCGGCAAGCTCACCATCGACCGCGCCCATGGCACACGGGTGCAGGCGACCGGCGCTGATTTCCGCAACGCCATGGAGCGCGAGCATCGCGGCAAGTACTACCACGCCAACAGCGGTTACATCGTCGCCGGTGTCATCCTTTCGGTGTTGGCGGTTGCGGCCGTGTTCCTGTTCGCGGATCTCAGCGAGGACAGCCTGCCGCTGGTGATCGTTCCTGTTTTCATCGCCTTCTTCGTCTCGATCCTCGCAGTCTCCTTCGGCAAGTCGCTTCGCCGCGAAAGGAGCCTGATGAGCCGGATCATGTCGATCGTCGTGGTCGCCTTCATCGGCTTCGTCGCCTTCACCATCTTTTCGACCATCCTTGCGGCCGTCTTCTATTCGGCAGCCGAAACCGACGAACTGCCGCTGCTCTTCGTGATCGGCGCGATCGTGCTCGTCAACGTGCTGTTCTTCTTCCTGATGGGTGCGCCGACGCCGCTCGGAACGCGGATGATGGATGGCATCGACGGGCTCAGGCAATACATGACGCTCGCCGAGAAAGACCGGATGAACATGCAAGGCGCGCCCGAAATGTCGCCCCGGCATTTCGAGACGCTGCTCCCTTACGCCGTGGCGCTTGGCGTCGAGAAGCCTTGGACCGAGACCTTCGATCGTTGGCTGCTTGCCGCGGCGGCTGGGGCGGCTGCGGCCGCTGCCTATCAGCCGGGCTGGTATCACGGTGACGGCTTCGGCTCGAGCACTTTCGGCGATCGCATCGGCGGTTTTGCCGGATCCATGGCGGACACGATGACGTCGTCGCTGCCTCCGCCGCCCAAATCGTCATCGTCGGGCTTTTCTTCCGGCGGCGGCTTCTCCGGCGGCGGCGGTGGTGGCGGTGGTGGCGGCGGCTGGTAAATCCGCCTCGCACTTGCCCTTGGAAAACCAAATTCATCGCGGCGCTTGGTGACAATCTTGCCAGAGATTGCTAAGTCCGCCGCAACCGTCAGGAACAGAAAAAGTCACTCCCATGCCCGATCTTCTTATCGAACTCCGCTCCGAGGAAATTCCTGCCCGCCTGCAGCGCAAGGCGGCCGGTGACCTCAAGAAGCTGCTGACCGATGCCCTGGTCGAAGCGGGCCTGACCTATGAGGGCGCGCGCGAGTACTGGACACCGCGCCGGCTGACGCTTGACATCCGCGGCCTCAACGCCCGCTCCGCCGATGTTCGCGAAGAGCGCAAGGGTCCGCGCACCGACGCCAACGAGAAGGCGATCGAAGGCTTCCTGCGCGGCGCCGGCCTTTCCTCGATCAGCGAGGCGCACGTCCATAGCGACCCGAAGAAGGGCGACTTCTACGTCGCCCATATCGTCAAGCCGGGCCGTCCCGCCGAAGAGATCATCGCCGAGGCGATGCCGGATATCATCCGCAATTTCCCCTGGCCGAAGCCGATGCGTTCCGGCGTGGCATCGGCCAGGCCCGGCGCGCTGCGCTGGGTCCGCCCGCTGCAGTCGATCGTCTGCACCTTCGGTTCGGAAACCGAGGAAACCCACGTGATCCCGTTTGAAGTCGACGGCATCGTCGCCTCGAACGTCACCTATGGTCACCGCTTCCATGCACCGGAAGCGATCACGGTTCGTCGCTTTGCCGACTATGCCGAGAAGCTGGAAAAGGCGAAGGTCGTTCTCGATGGCGAGCGCCGCAAGGAAATGATCCTGGCCGACGCCCGCAATGTCGCCTTCGCCAACGGCCTCGAGCTCGTCGAAGACGAAGGCCTGCTCGAAGAAGTCTCCGGCCTCGTCGAGTGGCCGCAGGTGCTGATGGGCAGCTTCGAGGAAGCCTATCTCGAGATCCCCTCGGAAATCATCCGGCTGACGATCAAGACCAACCAGAAGTGCTTCGTCACCCGCGCGCCGGGCGCCGACACGCTCTCCAACAAGTTCATCCTGGTCTCGAACATCGAGGCGAAGGACGGCGGCAAGGAGATCGTGCATGGCAACGGCAAGGTCGTGCGCGCCCGTCTTTCGGACGCAGCGCATTTCTGGCACCGCGACCAGGGCAACTTGCCGGATCTCGAAACGCTGGAAGCATCCGCCAAGAAGTTCAATCTGGACCTCGGCAAGCCGCTCGATCAGCGCATGGCCAAGCTCGATGCGCTGAACGTTACCTTCCATGCCAAGCTCGGCACCCAGGGCGAACGCGTCGCCCGTATCCGCGCGCTTGCTGGTGAACTTGCCAAGGTCACCGGCGCCGACGCCAAGCTCGTCGACCGCGCCGTCGTGCTGGCCAAAGCCGATCTGCGCACTGAAGCCGTCGGCGAATTCCCTGAGCTTCAGGGCATCATGGGGCACAAGTACGCCCTGCTTCAGGGCGAGAACGGATCTGTCGCCACGGCGATCGAGGACCACTGGAAGCCGAATGGTCCCTCTGACCGTGCGCCGACCGATCCGGTGGCAGTGACCGTTGCGCTTGCCGACAAGCTCGACACGCTCGTCGGCTTCTGGGCGATCGACGAAAAGCCGACCGGCTCGAAGGATCCCTTTGCGCTGCGCCGCGCCGCACTCGGCGTTATCCGTCTGATCCTGGAAGGCAAGGCGCGCCTGGCGCTGTTGCCTGCATTCGAAACGGCACTCGTCGCCCTGCGCGCGCAGAAGCCGGCGCTTGCGGACGACATTTCGGCCGATCTGCTCTCCTTCTTCCATGATCGCCTCAAGGTCTATCTGCGCGACCTCGGCGCCCGTCACGACCTGATCGACGCCGTGCTGACGCCGGAAGCCGACGACCTGCTGATGATCGCCCGCCGCGTGGAAGCGCTGACCGCCTTCATCACCGACGAGGAGGGCCGCAACCTCTTGGCCGGCACCAAGCGCGCCACCCAGATCCTCGCAGCCGAAGAGAAGAAGGGCACCGCCGTCGCCGACGCCGTCGATGCCGGCCTCTTCCGTCTCGACGCCGAGAAGGCGCTGCACCAGGCTGTCGAAATTGCTTCGGCTGAAGCACGCGATGCGATCGCCAAGGAAGACTTCCGTTCGGCCATGGAAGCGCTGGCCAAGCTGCGCGAACCGGTCGACCAGTTCTTCAACGACGTACTCGTCAATGACGATGATGCGGCAATCCGTGCGAACCGTCTGGCGCTGCTCGGCCTGATCCGCTCGGCCACCGGCACGGTCGCGGACTTCTCGAAGATCGTCGGCTAAGGCCGGGTCGCCGCCGGGAGACCGGCGGCCTCACACCCGCGCACAAACGTTCAAGCGGCTCGCTGCCCGGCGACCTATATGCTGTCTCCATCACGCAAGAGGGAGACAGCCGATGACTATCGCGACAAAGGCCTACAAGCCGATCAATTTTGCCGAAAAACTCTCGCTCTTCAGCGATCAGTGGCAACCGCGCGTTCTTGCCGAACTCAACGACTACCAATTCAAGATCGTGCGCATCGAAGGCGATTTCATCTGGCACGATCATGAAGATACCGACGAGGCCTTCATCGTGCTCGAAGGAACATTGCGCATCGATTTCCGCGATGGGGCTGTGACGCTCGGTCCCGGCGAAATGTACGTCGTGCCGAAGGGCGTCGAACACAAGCCCTATGCGGAGCGCGAGGTGAAGATGCTCTTGATCGAGCCGCGCGGCACGCTCAACACCGGCCACGAGGGTGGCGAACGCACCGCGGAAAACGACCGCTGGATCTGATCCCTTGTCCGGGTCACTACGATCTCGCTTGCTGACCGACATGGCGCCGGAGTAGAGAAAGGCATGCCCGCAAAAATTCTCGTCAGCGCCTGCCTCATGGGCCATGCCGTCCGCTATGACGGCCAGTCGAAGCCGCTCCTGCACCCGGCGATCGACCGCTGGCGCGCGGAAGGCCGTCTCGTGACCATCTGTCCGGAAATGTCGGCCGGCATGCCGGTGCCGCGTCCGCCGGCCGAGATCGCCGCCGGCGCTGTCGGCAAGGACGTGCTCGCCGGCAAGGCGAGGGTGGTGGAGATAGACGGCGGCGACGTCACCGAGGGGTTCATACAGGCTGCCGAAAACGCTCTTTCGCTTGCCAGGCAAGCCGACTGTCGCTTCGCGCTCCTGATCGATGGCAGCCCGTCCTGCGGGTCGGGTTTCGTCTATGACGGGAGCTTTTCCGGCGCGCGCCATCCGGGTGAAGGCGTAACGGCCGCCTTGCTCCTCGCCAACGGCGTCGAAGTCTATTCTGACAGACAGATAGAGGCGCTGGTCGCGCGGATCGATGAATTGGAAGGCTCGCAATAAAAAGATTGCGCCCCCGCTTCTCTCAGGGGCGCAATCTCTCGCTCTTACAGCGATACGCCCGTCAGCCTTTAAATGCAGGGGACGGCTGAGCGGGGCAGGGAACTTTCCCGATAGGCGATCAGTCTAGCCGAAGTTCGAGGGTGGACGGATCAAAATCCTGTGAGCTCTCGTCGGCCACGGGCACAGCCACCATGGACGCGCCGATCGGGGTCACCGCGGCGGTCTTTGCGGTCTGATCGATGGAAAGAAACTCCGGCCTGGAAGCCTGCGGGTTCTGGTCGTTTGCGATGTTCGAAACGGTCACCGTTGCAGCATCGTCGGTTTCGGCCGCGGCCGTCCTGATCATCTCGTGGGACGGCTTGCTGACGAACACCACCGGCGATCCGCCGAGCCAGGCCTCCGTGCGCACCATCTTCATCTCGCCGTTGATTTTCTTGAGCTCGATCGTCTCGTCGCCCGCCGCGATCGTCGGGACGACGTAGGTGACCTTTTTCCGCGACTGCAACGGCGGGCAATCGGCGCAGGAAACCGTGGAGACGCTGGCATTGTCGGTCGTGCCGGAGGCGATCGCTTCGATCGACGACGCCGCGGCGTTGCCAGCAGCAAGCCCAAGGACGGTAGTGATCAGCAACAGGCGCATCGTTTTTCTCCCGGATCGTTATCGGCGAGAATATGCGCGCTCCCTTACTTTCCCGTCAGGAGAATTGGTAAAAATAGAATGATCCGCGAATTGACCGGTTTCCGGTCAAGCCTTCTCGCGCGCGACCGCGCGCCAGCCGATATCGTGCCGGTAGAAGCCGTTGTCCCAGGAAACGGCCGACAGTGCCGCATAGGCCCTGTCCTTGGCCGTGCCGGCACTTGCCCCTGTCGCCGTAATGTTGAGCACACGGCCACCGGTTGCGACCAGGTCTCCATCCTTCATCGCTGTGCCGGCGTGGAACACCTTGGTGGTGTCGGATGCTGCGGGGAGGGCGTCAATCGGCGTGTTCTTCGCGTAGCTGCCCGGATAGCCCTTGGAGGCCATCACGACGGTCAGCGCCGTCTCGTCGCGCCATTCCACAGTCATGCCGGCGAGCGTGCCGGTCGCCGCGGCATAGAGAAGCGGCAGAAGATCGCTCTTCATGCGCATCATCAGCACCTGGCATTCCGGGTCGCCGAAGCGGACGTTGTATTCGATGAGTTCCGGTCCTTTGGCGGTGATCATCAGCCCGGCAAAGAACACGCCGGAGAAGGGATGGCCGCTTTCCGCCATGCCGCGCATCGTCGGCTCGATGATTTCCTTCATCGTGCGCTCGATCATCTCTGACGTCATGACCGGGGCCGGCGAGTAGGCGCCCATGCCGCCGGTGTTCGGTCCGGTATCGCCGTCGCCGACGCGCTTGTGGTCCTGGGCCGACGCGAGCGCCAGCGCCGTCTTGCCGTCTGAGAGGCAGAAGAAGCTTGCCTCCTCGCCATCGAGATATGCTTCTACGACCACTTCGGCGCCGGCGGCGCCAAAGGCGCCGGCGAAACAGTCGTCGACGGCGGCGAGCGCCTCGTCGAGCGTCATGGCGACGGTGACACCCTTGCCGGCGGCGAGACCATCGGCCTTGATGACGATCGGTGCGCCCTGTTCACGCACATAGATCTTGGCGCTCTCCGCATCGGTGAAGCGGCCATAGGCGCCGGTCGGAATATCGTAGCGGGCGCAGAGATCCTTGGTGAAGCCCTTGGAGCCTTCAAGCTGGGCGGCCGCGGCAGAGGGGCCAAAGACGGCGATGCCGGCTGCGCGCAGCACGTCGGCGATGCCGGCGACCAGTGGACCCTCAGGTCCTACCACGACGAAATCGATAGCTTCCTTGCGGCAGAAGTCGGCGACCGCTGCATGGTCGTCCGTGTCGAGGGTGACGATTTCCGCTTCTTCGGCGATGCCGGGATTGCCCGGTGCGGCATAAAGCTTCGTCAGTTTCGGCGACTGCGCGATCTTCCATGCAAGGGCGTGTTCGCGCCCACCCGATCCGATCAGAAGAACCTTCATTGCAGCCCCCGATATCCCGAAAAATATTGCGCTGCGGTTAGGACGGCAGGGCGGCAAGGTCAAGGGAAAACGGGAGTTCGGGTGGCGATTCTCGCAATCGCCACCATCTCAGGCGATGGCCTGGCGGCTCTGTTGCTCGTCCAGCGCTTCGTCGTGCGCATAACGCGCGGTGCGTGTCAGCGCCCAGATCGCCAGATCCTCGATCGGCAGCGGCTTGCTGATGAGGTAGCCCTGGAACAGGTCGCAGCCGGCAGCCGTCAGCATGGAGAGTTTCTCCGGCGTGTCGATGCCTTCGCCGACGACCGCGACGTCCTTGGCGTGGCAGAGCGCGATCAGCGCCTTCAATACCGGCAGGGAATGCGACGCGGTGAGGTTCGACACCAGCGCCCGGTCGAGCTTGATGGTATCGGCGGTGTATTCGATGATCTGCTGCACGGACGTGTAGCCGGCGCCGAAATCGTCGATCGAAAGCCGGAAGCCGTTCTGGCGGAGCGCATCGATGTTGCGGCGAAGCTGGTCGCTGAACTTGACGGCGAAGGTTTCGGTAAGCTCGATCTCGATCGAGCGTGCCTCCAGCCCATGCCGTTCCAGGCAGTCGGCGAAGTGGTCGGCGATCGCCTTGGAATGCAGTTCGGCCGAGGAAATGTTGATGGCGAGCACTGTTTCGGGGCCGAACAGGGCCTTCAACTGGCCGCAGTCGGACATCGCCTTGTTGATCACCCACCAGTCGATCTTGGTGAAGAGCCCCGAGCTTTCGGCGATCGGCACGAATTCATCCGGCGTGACGTTGCCGAGCACCGGCGAGTACCAGCGCAGCAGCGCCTCGCAGCCGGTGACCCGGCCCTCGGTATCGACCATTGGCATGTAGACGAGGTGGAACTGTTCGTCTGGATCGAGCGAGCGCAGCTCGTCCTGGATCTGGCGCAGCCGCGTGCGCTTGTCGTGAAGCGCGCGCGAGTAGCGGGCGGAGCGGTTCTTGCCGCTGGTCTTGGCCTGATACATTGCCGCATCGGCATTCGCGATCAGTTCGGTGAGGTTGGTGGCGTCATCCGGGCAGATCGCAGCGCCGATGCTTGCGGTCACCGGATAACGCTTGTCGGAGACTTCGAAGCCGTCCTCGAACAGCGAGAGGATGGCGCCCGAGATTTCCCGGACCGTTCCGTCGCCCGGGCGCGAGCGCACCAGCACGGCGAATTCGTCGCCTGAAAGGCGCGCGAGGATCGCCGGCCTTTGGCCGCGGCGCTCGGTGATCACGTCGACCCGCTCGGCGATGCGGGCCGCCAAGGTTTTCAGGAGTTCGTCGCCGATCTCGTGACCATGCTTGTCGTTGACGAACTTGAAGTTGTCGATGTCGATGAAAAGCAGGCTGCACTTCTCGCCGGCTGCGATCGCCTCGCGAACGACGCCGGCGGCGAGTGCGTTGAAGTGGCCACGGTTGCTGATCCCGGTCAGCGTATCGGTCCAGGAGCTGCGCTGCACGAGCTTCAGCGATTGCACCGACTGGCGGTGCAGTTCGCGGATGTTTTCCGTGAGGCGGCCGATCTCGCCCTTTTCTTCCATATCGCGGATTTCGTCGCGCGCACCCACCATCACGGCCATCACATTGGCGTCGAGAGTGGCGATCGGATCGGTGATGAAGCGGCGGATCAACATGATGATCAACCAGATCGAGAACAGGCTCATGGCGACGGCGCCGAGCGCCAGCAGGATTTTCTGCCGCGCCATCAGCGCGTCGAAATGCTCGCTCGAAACGGTGAGCGTCGCATAGAGCGAAGGTCCGAGATGCACGCTTGCCGAAAGGTCGTCGGTGATGGCCTGCGGCCAGGGCTGCAGAACGATGTCGGATCCGTATTCCTTCTTCAGCGCCTGCTGCATGTCGAGGAAGCGGTCGGGCTGGATCGCGACCTGAACGAGCAGGGCGTTCGATTTCTTGCTCGGCAACGGCCGGGTAAAGGCAATGGGGTCGAGGAAGAACGAATAGACGATGCGCGGTCTCTGGCCCGCTTCGTAGAGATAGGTCCAGTCGGCGAGCTTGTCTTCGCGGATCAGCCGGCGGGCGAGGTTGAGCTGCGCCTCGTCGATCTCGGCGAACGGATCCCAGCTGTTTTCAAAATAGTATTCGGACTTGAGTTCCGAACTCAGAAGCGCGAGCGAAACATAACCCGTCGGATCGTCGAGCAGCGATTTGACGCTCTCCTGCAGCCGGACGCCGAGCGCATTGGCCCGGTAGCTCGCATCGGTTTCGGAAACGTACTGGCGCAGCGAATTGCCGTTCAGCAGCGCATTGAGAAAGCCCTTGCTGCGGCCGATCTCGTTCTGGAAGACGGCGGCCGCATGTTCAAGGCGCTGCGACAGCTTGGCATGCTCGAGCGCGCGAATGGAGCGGCTCTGCGTGACGTGGACCGAGACCGCCGCCAGCAGATAGCCGGCAAGCACCACGGGAAAGATCAGGATGAGCGCGCGTTTGCCGAGGTTCACTGGAAATTCGCCAATGTGCTGATGATGCGCCGGCGCAGTTGCACCGACTCTGTGGACAGTTCCTGTTGATACTGGCTCTTGGCCAGAATGTCGGGCGAGGGGTAGATCGCCGGGTCGGAGCGAACCTCTTCCGGCAGGAGTGCGTGGGCCGCCCGGCTTGCCGTCGGCATGTTGAGCGCCAGCGCGTTGGCGGCGGCACTTCCCGGCGAACCGAGATAGTCGAGCAGCGCCAGCGCCCGATCCTTGTTTTGCGAATTGGCAACGACGGACATGCAGTCGAGCCAGGAGAGTGTGCCTTCCTTCGGAACCGCATAACGCCACACGCCAGGGGTGCCGGCCTTGGCGTTCAGCACGTGCTGGTCGCCGCTGTAGCCGAGCGCCATGTAGATGTCCTTGCTGACTGCAGGGTTCTGGATCGCGCTGATGATGTATTCGTAGGTGAGCACCGAAGGGGCCTGTTCCTTCATCAGCGTAAAGGCGGCCTTCAGCGTGCTGCTGTCGTTGGTATTGATCGATTGGCCGAGCAGCATCAACGGGGCGACGAAGGCCTCGTTGTGGTCGTCGTACATGGCCACATGCTTGGCAAGCGCAGCGGCAGGGCGCATCAGATCCTGCCAGGAGGTCGGCGCTTCGGCCAAGACGTCGGAACGGTAGAGAATGCCCATCGTGCCCCAGAGATAGGGCAGGCCCCGGCCGGAGCAGCGCTTGCGCCAGCTCTCGTCATAGTCCCTGAGCGAGGCGACGTTGGTCTCGTCGATTTTTTCGAGAACGCCCTTGCGACCGAAGAGAGCGGCGCTGTTTTCGCCGGTTACCACCAGATCGACGCGGCTGTTCGGATCGGCCAGCACCTCGTCGCGGGTATCGCCGCTGTCGTAATAGACCTGGTGCACTGACACGCCTGTAATCGACGACCAGCGGTCGAGGATCTTCTGGTCGATATAGGATTCCCAGATGAGCAGGTTCAGGGTCTCGGCCGGTGCCGCCGTTGCAAAGAGCAACGTCGCCAGTAAGGCCGGAATCGCCGTTCGCCCCTGCATTGTGTACCCCTGCCCAAGCCCGTCAGACGACCGTAGCGCGCAAAAATTGATGAATGATTACGTAGGGCTGCGACGAGTGGCCGGGGTGCCGCGTGCCGTTTGCCGCACAGACGAAAACCGGGCGCCGCATGGCGGCGCCCGGTCCGGTTTTCTGTTTTTTTCTGCCGGAGCGGCTATCGCGTCGGGATCTTCGGCAGGAGGATCGTCAGGATGCCGAGCAGCGGCAGATAGGAGCAGATCGTGTAGACGAACTCGATGCCCTGCCGGTCGGCGAAGATGCCGAGTACGGCAGCGCCCATACCGCCGAAACCGAAGGCGAACCCGAAGAAGACGCCGGCAATCAGTCCGACGCGACCGGGAACCAGCTCCTGGGCGAAGACGACGATCGCCGAGAAGGCCGAGGAGAAGATCAGGCCGATGATGACGGAGAGCACGCCGGTCCAGAAGAGGTTCGCATAGGGCAGCATCAGCGCGAAGGGGATGACGCCGAGGATCGAGAACCAGATGACGAAGCGGGCGCCGTAGCGGTCGCCGATCGGGCCGCCGAGGAAGGTCCCGGCGGCGGCAGCGCCCAGGAACAGGAACAGCATCAACTGCGCCTGCTGTACGTCGATGCCGAATTTCTCGATGACGAAGAAGGTGAAGTAGCTGGAGATGCTCGCCATGTAGACGTTCTTGGTGGCCGTCAAAAGCACGAGCACGGCAACAGCCCACATCACCCGGCCTTTCGGCAGAGGCAGCGCCCGGCTCGGCGCAGCGCGGCTCATGGTCGTACGGCGATGGCGGACATACCAGGTGCTGACCCAGGAGAGCACGAAGAAGCCGATGATCGCGACGATCGAGAACCAGCTGAGGCTGCCCTGGCCGAAGGGGATGACGATGAAGGCGGCGAGCAGCGGACCCATGGCGCTGCCGGCATTGCCGCCCACCTGGAACAGCGACTGCGCCAGGCCATGGCGGCCGCCGGAGGCGAGGCGCGCGATGCGGGAGGACTCCGGATGGAAGATCGCCGAGCCGACGCCGATCAGGCTGGCAGCAACCAGAAGAACCCAGAAGTCATGGGCGTTGGCGAGCAGGATCAGGCCGCTGCAGGTCGACAGCATGGCGAGCGGCAGGGAATAGGGCAGGGCCCAGCGGTCGGTGATGATGCCGACGGCCGGCTGCAGCATCGATGCCGTCAGCTGGAAGGTAAAGGTCAGGAGGCCGATCTGCACGAAGTCGAGCGAGTAGTTCGCCTTCAGCAGCGGATAGAGTGCCGTCAGCAGCGACTGCATGATGTCGTTCAGCATATGGCAGAAGCTGACTGCCAGGATGACGGAGAAAGCCGTCTTCTCCGGGGAGATCCCGGAAGTTGAAGTCACGGTAGACATGGGTGATTCCTTGCCGTCTCGAAGGTTGTGTGCGGCGTGGCCTATCTCTACTGAGGTTGCCGTTGGCCTGCTTTTGTGATCTGGTCGATTTCTTTCGTGAGTGGGCCAAATGCCGATCCGCCGATATCCGCTGCCGCAGCTTCCCGATGACGATCACTTCCGGAACCTCGACTGGGTCGAGACGGGAAACGCCCCGGTGCTCGCGCTCGGACGGGATTACAATGCCGGCCTCCTCGTGCCTTTTCACAAACACACCCGGACCCAGCTGTGGTGGGCGCGCGGCGGCGTCGTGCTGATGCGCACCGAGCGCGGGCGGTGGATGGTGCCGCCCGGCCACGCTTTGTTGATCCCGGCGGGCGTGGAGCATTCGGCCGAGATGATCAGCGACGTGCGCATGCACTCGATCTATTTCGCGCCGGACCTTTTGCGCGCCGAGCGGCCGATGGTCATGGAAATCAACCCGCTGGCCGGCAGCCTCGTCGATGCTCTCGTCAGCGTAGAGAACGAGGCGATGTCGGAGCGGCGCGAACAACTGGTGACTGATCTGCTTTTGGAGGAAATCGGCCGGCTGCGGGAGCGCCCACTCGGCCTGCCGTTCCCGCGCGACGAAAAGCTTGCGGCGCTCTGCCGGCAATTCCTGCAGGCGCCGTCGGCGGCCGCAAGCATCGACCAGTGGGCCGACAGGCTGGGTCTCAGCCGCCGCTCGTTCACGCGGCTGTTTCGCAACGAGACGGGCGTCAGCTTCGTCACCTGGCGCCAGCAGGCCTGCATCTTCGCCTCGCTGCCGCTTCTGGCCGACGGCGAGCCGATCATCAATGTGGCGCTCGATGCCGGTTATGAGAACGTCGCGGCCTTTACGACGATGTTCCGCCGCATGCTCGGCAGCCCTTCGAGCGTCTATCTGAAGACCTATCTCGGCCAGTGACCGCGGGCAGCTACGGCGCTCATGGGAAACGAAAGCTGAATTGACCTGGTTAACGGAATCGTAGGAACAAGGGCCAATAACTCGCCCTGTGCCGTTCCTGCCCACTCCCTCCTTCGGCCCGACGGCACGGCCAATTTCGCCCCGGCGAATGAATCTTCCGGAGTTGTTTCTTGCGTATCCGTTCTCTTGTTTTCCTTTCTGGAACCCTTTTGCTGTCGGCAAATGCCGCCTCCGCCGGTGACGGCCAACATTTCTGGTCCGGTGACTGGTACCTGAAGGTCGGCGCCACCGGCTTTTACGGCCCGAAATACGAAGGCGCTTCCAAGCGCATGTTCCAGGCGGCCCCGCTGATCTCGCTCGGCAAGGCCGGCAGCACGGTCCGCTTCTCCTCGCGCAACGACAACATGTCCTATGCGCTGGTCGACCAGGGCAGCTTCCGCGCCGGTCTCGTCGGAAAGCTGATTTTCGAACGCGATGCCGGCACGTCCAGCGACCTCAAGGGACTTGATCCGGTCAAGTTCGGCGGTGAAGCCGGCGGCTTTGCCGAGGTCTACCCGACCGACTGGCTGCGTGTGCGCGCCGAAGTCCGCCAGGGTATCCGCAGTCACCACGGCGTCGTTGCCGATGTCGCGGCGGACGCCTTTGCCGATGTTAGCAGCAATGTCCGCATTTCCGGCGGCCCGCGCCTGTCGGCAGCCAGCAGCGGCTACTACACGGCCTATTACGGCGTGAATGATCGCGAGGCGACGGCGTCCGGTCTCAGCAACTATACCCCGCATGGCGGCGTCGGCTCGGCCGGTATCGGTGCTGCGATCACTTGGCAGGCAACCGAAAAGCTCGAGACGAGCGCCTATGCCGAATACAAGCGCCTGCTTGGCCCGGCGGCCGATTCCAGCCTCGTTCGCGAACGCGGCAGCCGCAACCAGGTTCTCGTCGGTCTGTCGGCAACCTACCGCTTCGACTTCACGCTTCCCTGATCAGGCGTTTTCCTCCCGTTGTCGGCGGCGATCTCGCCGCTTGACCGGCCGGGCCTGCGGCGTCAAACAGGGATATGAACACAATCTCTGCCGATTCCGGCCGCGTTCAGGACGCGCCGTCCAACAACTGGGTCTATCGCGTGCTGCCGCGTGCGCTCTGGCCCTATGCGCAGCTTGCCCGCTGGGACCGTCCGATCGGCTGGCAATTGCTGCTGCTGCCTTGCCTCTGGTCCGTGGCCCTGGCGTCGGGTGTGTCGGCGAGTGCCGGTCAATTCTCCTTCGGCCGCTTCCTGTTCCATTGCTTCCTGTTCACTGTCGGCGCCATCGCCATGCGTGGTGCTGGCTGCACCTACAACGATATCGTCGATCACGACATCGACATGGAGGTTGCCCGTACCCGCTCGCGGCCGCTGCCGTCGGGGCGTGTCTCGCGCCTTCAGGCCAAGGTGTTCACGGTGCTGCAGGCACTTGTCGGCCTTGTCGTGCTGCTGCAGTTCAACACCTTCTCGATCGTGCTCGGCATCCTGTCGCTGGCGATCGTCGCGATCTATCCCTTCGCCAAGCGGTTTACCGACTGGCCGCAGTTCTTTCTGGGATTGGCGTTTTCCTGGGGCGCGCTAATGGGCTGGGCGACCGAATTCGGCACGTTGTCGGTTGCCGCCGTTCTGCTTTACGGCGCGGCCATCGCCTGGACGATCGGTTACGACACGATCTACGCTTACCAGGACAAGGAGGACGATGAGCTGATCGGCGTGCGCTCGACGGCGCGGCGTTTCGGTGAAAACCCGCGCCCCTGGCTGATCGGCCTTTATGGCATCGCGACGCTGCTCGTCCTTCTGTCGTTCGTCGCAGCCGGCGCCGGTGCCGTCGCCTATGTCGGCCTCCTGATCGCAGCAGCGATGCTGACCTATCAGATCCTCGTCCTGAACATCCATGATCCTGCACAGTGCCTGGCGCTGTTCAAGTTCAACAGCATCGTCGGTCTGATCATCTTCGCCGGGCTGGTGCTGGCGCTTCTCCTGCGCCTGATATGAAAAATCCTCCGTTGCGGCGGAGGATCGTCTTCATTGCCCCATGGTCGGCCTGCCTGTTGCGGGCCGCAAAAATCTCAGGCCCAGCTGATGTCGCGGGCGGCCTTGCGCTTCCTCGCCTCGTGACGCGCACGGAAGCTGGACAGGACGGCGGCAACGACTGAGGCGATGTGCTTGCGCATCGGGTTTCTCCTTCTTTCGTGGTCTTGGCTATGCAGCCCATATGGCACGAAGAAGGCGACGCAACTGTTTCCGGGGGAACATTCGGTAAATCGTCGGGGGAGGCGGCGACGACCCCAGTGCATGCGTGCACGAAGAAAATGTCCCGACAGATCTGACCTCGCCAAACGCGACAGCCGGCCGCAGGGAACGGCCGGCTGTCGCGCTGGAGGTAGGCTCTTCAATCAGCTGCGGGCGATGATCTCGCGCCCGTCGATCTTCATGTGTACGCCAAGCGTGCCGGTGGAGCGGCGCACGAGGAAGCGCGGGCGGCGCTCTGCGAAGAAGGAGTGGCGGCGGCGCGGCTTGACGGGCGCGGTGCGCACGTCGCCAAGGTGCTCTTCGAGCGGCCTTGCCACGCCATCCGCTTCGACCATGAGCATCGGAATGCGATAAGCTTCTGCCCAGGCGCGCCAGTCGGCTGCGATGTCGGACAGGTCGTGTGCGACGAGCAGCGGGACACAGAGGTCCGGGTCGTCGTGATGAAGTTCCAGCGTCACTGTAACGTCTCCGTCGCCGTGATCGATCGCGCGAGCCGCGACCCCCTTGAATGCGCGCGCCGGCAGTGCGATCGAAAGCGGCAGGCCGCTCGATGGTAGCACCTTGCGCAGAACTGCGCCACGCTCGTCCAGGCTGATCGTGACATTACCGGTGTGACCGCGCAAGGCGTAGCTCGCCTGCTGTGGAAAGCGCTGCGGATCAAGACGGAGCGTGTTTTCGACCCATGCGGGTTGAGAGAGTGTGTTGCGCATTTCAATCGCCCTTGTTTTTCCTTGAGAGCCGGTTTCCGGTCTTCTCGTCGGGACTTTTCGTCCTCTATGAGCGGGAGAATAGGCGGCGCCCTTTCCGAACGACTTAAAATTCGCGGTTAAGAAAACTTTGCGTTTCTCGATGGTTAGCAAAAGCCGACCGGTCAGGGTTTCCGTTTCGTCAACAGCGCGGCCGCATTCGTTCCGATCAGGCGCACCTTTGCCGTCGTTCGAACTGCCGGGAAAAGCCACACGCAAGCCAGTCCTGCAATCATGACGCGTCAGAATTCTGTTTCGGGGCTCGGGTCCAGCCTGTCCCCATGGGTAACCGACAAGGCGCCAGGGCATGGTATCGACCTATCTCGACTACAGTCGCATCACGCGGGACATGAGGAGCAGCCTCAACCGCATTGCCCAGCAGCCGCAGATCGCGCGCGAAGCGGAGTATTATAAAGAGAACATCGGCAGCGTGAAAACTGTCGAGGAGTTTCTGAACGACTATCGACTCTACTCATACGCGATGAAAGCGCATGGCCTGGAGGACATGACCTATGCCAAGGCCTTCATGCGCAAGGTGCTGGAAAGCGATCTTTCGGACGAAAGCAGCTTTGCCAACCGTCTCACCGATGAACGCTACCGCAACTTCGCGCAGGCCTTCAGCTTCAGCTCGTCGAAGCCGGTGGCTCAAACCAACGCACAGCAGGATGCGCTGATCGGTCTCTACAACGAGCGGATCGCCAGCCTCGACACGGCCATGCGCGGAGAGATGGCCTATTTTGGCGCGGCCATGGATCTCGTCACCGATGTCGACAAGTTCCTCGGCAACGAACGACTGCGTTCGTTTGCCTTCACCGTCTTCGATATTGACCCGAAGACGTTCAACTACACCGAGGTCCGCGACGCGCTGACCAGCGACCCTGCCGCTCTGACCGCAAGCCGCACGGCCGCTGTGACGAGGCGGGAAGAAGCGCTCAAGCTGCAGACTGACCTTCAGACGCGGCTCAAGTCCCTCGGGGAGATTAACAGGCTGACGTCCGAACTTGCGGAGGCGCCCGCTGCCGACAAGCCGGCGATTCAGGCCAAGATCGACGAGCACAACGCGATCGTCGCCGATCTCGATGCCAAGCTTCCGCCACGCGACCAGGCGCCCGCGCTGCTCGCATCGCTCGGCGAGGAATTGAACACGCTGAACGGGCGCATCCGCAATCTCGAAACCTACATCAAGTTGGCGGAAACCTTTAACTTCAACGCTGATGGCAGCGTGCCGGCCGGCGAAAAGGCGATAAGCGACGCAAAGAAGACGGAACTCAACAATATCTACGTGTTCAAGAAACCGGGCGAAACGCCGCTCGGCGGCGCGCGCCTGACCGGCGCCGGGGCACTGCTGAACAAGGAATATTACGAAGGCAAGATCGCCGGCGTCACCAGCATCTCCGAGCTGACCAGCGACAGCCGGCTGTTCAACTACCTCGTCACGGCCTTCGGCCTCAAAGCGTCGACGACCGTGCCGTCGACGATCGAAAACATCCTCACCAGCGACATCAACGACCCGAACAGCTACGTCAACACGCAGGGCGGCGAGTACAATGCCGCCTTTAAGGAAATGCACAAAGCCTTCAACTTCCGGCCCGACGGCACGCTGCAGCCCGGCAAGACGGCGCAGGACGCCGATCAGTTGAAGAAGACGTCCGACGGCTACATGGTCCGCTACAATGACAAGGGCGATGCCGAAGACGAAGCCTTGGTCAAGCGCTTCAAGCTGCTGGTCAATTCGATGGAGTCGGTCGACAAGCTGCTGGCCGACAATGGCGTACTGAAGTTCACGCTCAGCGCCTTCGGTCTCGAAGACGAGGGCCTGAGCAAGCGTGATCTGAAGCGCATTCTGACGAGCGATCTCAACGATCCCAGAAGCTACGTCAACACGCTGCGCGACGAACGCTACGTCAAGCTCGTGAAAGCGTTCAACTTCAATCCGGACGGGACTCTCGGCGCACCAAAACTCGCCCAGAGCGACGGCGACATCATGAATACGGCGCGGGCTTATATCGTCGCCAAGTCCCGCTTCGGCACGGACGACGAGAAGAAGATCGCGAAGGAAAAGGCCCAGGAAGAAGCCAAATATTACACCTCCGAGATCGCGAAGATCGAAACGCTGGATGCCTTCCTCAAGAACCGCCGGCTGGTCGACATGGTTCTCGTCGGCGCAGGTATCGATCCGGAGACGGTCAAGTCCGACTATCTCAGGAGTATGTTTACGTCGGATCTCGAAGATCCGAAGAGCTTCATCAACACCGACCCGAATGGGCTGAAGTATCGCGAGGTCGTCTCGTCCTTCAACTTCGACAAGGACGGCAAGATCGTCAGGGGCGAGGCAGGGCAGATCCAGACCCGCCGCGGTCTCGTCACCACCGTTGATCTCTTCCTCAATCAGTCGCTCGAAGAGAAGGAGGGCGCCGATAACGGCGGCATTCGCCTGGCGCTCTATTTCAAGCGCAAGGCCTCGGACATCAACACGGCCTACGACATCCTGGCCGATCGCGCCCTGTTCGAGGTCATCAAGACCGCCTACAGCATGCCGGAGGGCTTGCAGAACGCCAAGATCGAGGCCCAGGCGGCCTTTATCGAGCGCACCGTCAACATCAAGGAACTGCAGCAGCCGGGTCAGCTTGAGAAGCTTCTGCAACGCTTCACGGCGCTCTACGACGTCGAGAACAACCAGGATGTATCGCCCGGTCTCGCGATTCTGACTGGCGGCGGCAGCGCTGGCGTCAGTGCCGAGACCTTGCTGTCGCTCTCGCAATTGCGCGCAGGCGGCCGCTGACGCACGCCGTCTGACGGTCAGCCCAAGACTGTTGCTGCATCGCCGCGCACCGCGCGAAACGGCGCGTCGTCAACCGTCGGCGCGCAGCACTTTATCGGGGTTCATGATACCTGCAGGATCGAACGCGTGCTTGATGCGTTGCATCAGCTCGATTTCGATCGGCGCCCGGACCTCGGCGAGTTCGTCGCGCTTCAACTGGCCGATGCCGTGCTCGGCGGAGATCGAGCCGTTGTAGCTCAGAACGATGCCGTGGACGATGGCGTTGATTTCGCGCCAGCGGTCGAGGAAGGCCTGCTTGTCGGCGCCGACTGGCTGCGAAATGTTGTAATGGATGTTGCCGTCGCCCATGTGGCCGAAGGAGCAGATGCGGGCGCCGGGGATCGCTTTCACGACGGCGGCATCCGCCTCCTTCATGAAGGCCGGAATGCTGGAGACGGGCACGGAGACATCGTGCTTGATCGAGCCGCCCTCGGGCTTTTGTGCCGGCGACATGCTCTCGCGCATGTGCCACAGCGCCTTCGCCTGTGTCTCGTTGGCGGCAATCACTGCATTCTCGACGAGGCCGGCCGCATATCCCTGCTCCAGCAGGTCCTGCACCATCCGTTCCGCGCTTTCGGCGCTATCGGACGTCGAGATATCGATCAGCGCGTACCAGGGATGGACCGTTTCCATCGGATCACGAACGCCGGGGATGTGCTTGGTGGTGAATTCGACGCCGCGCCGCGGCATCAGCTCGAAGCCGGTCAACGCCGGCCCGCAAAGGCTGGACGCCTTTTCGAACAGAGCGAGCGCATGCTCGACGCTGCCGACTCCGGCAAAGGCGACCTGATGCCCGAGCGGCTTCGGGAAAAGCTTGAGCACGGCGCCGGTGATCACGCCGAGCGTGCCCTCGGCACCGATGAAGAGATCGCGCAGGTCGTAACCGGTATTGTCCTTCTTCAACCGGCGCAGCCCGTCCCAGATTTCGCCGGTCGGCAGCACCACTTCGAGGCCGAGGCAGAGCTGGCGCATATTGCCATAGGCAAGCACGGCGGTGCCGCCTGCATTGGTGGAGAGATTGCCGCCGATGCGGGCTGAACCTTCCGAGCCGAGCGACAGTGGGAACAGGCGATTGTGCTCGTCCGCCGCCTTCTGGATATCGGCGAGGATACAGCCGGCATCGGCGACGATGACATTGCCGACCGGATCGATGTCGCGAATGCGGTTCAGCCGTTCCAGCGAAAGAACGATGTCTGCCTTGCCCTCCCGCGGGATCTGCCCGGCGACATGGCCGGTGTTACCGCCCTGCGGCACGATCGCCGTGCGGGTGGCGCTCGCGAGCTTCATGATGCGCGAGACCTCGTCGACGTTGCCCGGACGCAGGACCATCGGCGTCGTGCCGCGGTAGAGTCCGCGCGATTCGACGAGATAGCGCGCCTTGTCGGCTTCGTCCGTCAGCACGTTGGTGTTGCCGACGATCTCGGCGAAGGAAGCGATGAGTTCGGGAGAGGGAAGGGTGGTCATGGGCCTCACTTCGCATTGCGCCTGCGCGCGCTATCGGATCGGTCGATCTGAGGATCTGGTCCTCGGTTCCTGGTTGGCGGCGATCATAACCGCAATTGGTGCCGTTCGATGAGGGTGGGTGCAGAGAAGATGCCGCACACTATCTTACCCTCGCGGTGCCGCCGCCCGTTGCAACCGGTCGATGATGGCTTCCCCCAACCCGTCCGAAGGGATCGGCCCGAAGGCGATGGTCTCTGCGCCGCTGGCATCCGCCCGCTTCATGTAGTCGAAGAGATTGGCGGCGGCTTCGCGCAGATTGCCAGTCGG
This sequence comes from Ensifer sp. ENS08, assembly GCF_014852195.1. Classification (NCBI taxonomy): domain Bacteria; kingdom Pseudomonadati; phylum Pseudomonadota; class Alphaproteobacteria; order Hyphomicrobiales; family Rhizobiaceae; genus Ensifer; species Ensifer sp. ENS08. The sequence continues at coordinate 253,372 of NZ_JACVBF010000001.1, read as the reverse complement.
GCTGAGATCGAGAACGACGGCCGCCTGCTCTTCGCCGGCGATCCGATTGCCGCCGAAACGGATCAAGGCTTCGCCGGCATGCACCTCGGCGGCATCGAGCCGGACTGCAGCGCCGGGCGCGTAGTGCGAGGCGAGCATGCCCGGCGCCTCGATCGTCGCTCCCGCCGTCTCCGGCCGGGTCACTGGACGGCCAAGCAGGCGTTCGATCTCGGCGGCATCGAGGCCACCCGGCCGAAGCAACCGGATCTCGTCGCCGTCGACCTTGATGATCGTCGACTCAAGGCCGATTTGGGCCTGGCCGGCGTCGAGGATAAGTTTCAGTTTTTCGCCGAGATCGGCTTCCACATGGACCGCACTGGTCGGGCTGATCTTGCCCGACGTATTGGCACTGGGCGCGGCCAGTGGTCGCCCGAAGTGGGCGATTACCCGGCGGGAAAAACCGTCGGGCATGCGAATGCCGAGCGTGTCGAGGCCGGCGGACGCCAGCGCATGAACCGTGCTGTCGGCGCGCTGCCGAAGGATCAGCGTCAGCGGGCCGGGCCAGAAGGCTTCGGCCAGCTGCCTCGAAATCGGATCGAAATGCACATGGGCTTCGGCCATCGCCATGTCGGAAACATGCGAGATCAGCGGATTGAAGCGCGGGCGCCCCTTCATCTCGTAGATGCGACTGATCGCATCGGGATTGGTAGCGTCGGCGGCAAGGCCGTAGACGGTCTCGGTCGGAATGGCGACCGGCTCGCCTTCGGCAAGAACGGCGCAGGCGCGCGCGATCGCGCGGTCCGGTTCTCTATCCGTGTCGATGATCTCAGCCATGCCGTTTCCTTTCCGACGCTTCCTTAACGGACGCACCGGAAAAACAGAACGATTTTCTTTGAAGGAACCGGTTCGGCTCAGAGGCTGCGAATGATGCGACGCAACGCGTCATCCTTGGCGCCAAGCATCAGTACGTTTTTCAGCGCGACCTTGGGATCATCCGTGCGAAACAGCAGCCCGTTGTCACGAAAGTTGCGGTTGATGACCATTTGCCCGGCTTGGGCGCCCGGTTCGATGGCGACGGCGAAGTACATGCGTGAATAGCCGGGCTGGATACTCTCGAAAAAATGCGTCTCGTCGCCCAGGTTGCAGAAGAAGTTGGCGAAGTAGAAGGACCAGGTGATGTCCTTGGAGGGAGTAACCGGCGTACGCGCCGCCGTCACGTGACAGTAGCCGAGATGCGGCCGGCCGACGAGCGTGCGGTGGAAGATCATCTTCGGGAACTGGATCGAGTTGTGGAACCCGTTGATCCGCTTATGGGTCGTGTCGCCGGCGGTGCTGAGCTTCTTGCCCGTCCTGTCTGCGACTTCCTCATAGCTCAAATACCGGCGTTCGCTCGGCAACCATTGCCTGCGGTTGATCCGGCCCGTGCGCAGGAATTCGGTATGAACCGCCACCTTCGGCGGGATTGTCGGCAGCTTCTCGGCTGTCGCGTCGTAGTATCTCAACTTTGCCATGATCGTCAGCGCGCCATCTGCCTGCCTGCAGGACCTCTCTCGTCCGCCGGCTAGGCTAGCGGCTCATGGTTAATGAATGATTTCGTCCTGGCTGCATCATTAGCGTTCTCTATCTGACGCGATGTCGCAAACGGGCGAAGCCCTCCCGCATCTGCGCCGACCGCGCCGCAAAAGTCGGCAATTGCCCAAGATGTGATCTATCTATATGTTTGCAATGTAAAAATTCTAAGACGGTGGCCTTTTGTGGCGGTTTTTTCCGTGTCGTCATTCTGGAATTGGATGTCGCTATCGGGCAGCTGCCAAGGTGACTTCCGCGATTACATATCCTTACTCAAGGTGCCGTCTTCGAAGGGAAGATGGAGAATTGGGAAGCCGGTCAAATCCCGGCGCTGCCCCCGCAACGGTGGTGGAGCGAAAGCCTCGGCAAAGGCCACTGGACGGTTCGTCCGGGAAGGCGCCGGGCAGGTCCGAAAGGACGGCTCCTGAGCCCGGAAACCAGCCTTGACGGACATAACCGTAACGGGTTGCGGCGGGCAGCCGGATCGGAGCCTCAAACGCATGGGTGTGCGCCCGTGCGGGTTCCTGTCCTGCCTCTCCGAAACATGGCGCATGAGGACAGGACATGGACACCAGAAACGATATGCTTCGAAAGCTGAAGGGCAGGCGGGACGGCTACAGCCTCGACCGGGCCTTTTACATCGATCCCGACTACTACAGGCAGGATCTGGAAAACATCTGGTACAAGGATTGGCTGTTCATCGGCCATGACTGCGAGATCCCGCGGGCCGGCAATTACTTCACCGTCCAGGTCGGCGACTACCCCGTTGTCATCACCCGCGACCGCCAGGGCGCCATCCGGGCGCTGCACAATTCCTGCCGCCACCGCGGCTCGCGCGTCTGCACGCAGGCGAAAGGCTCGTCGGCAAAGCTTGTCTGTCCCTATCACCAGTGGACCTACGAACTCGACGGCTCGCTGCTCTTTGCCCGGCAGATGGGAGAGGATTTCGACAAGGCCGCCCACAGTCTGAAGCCGATCCATTGCGAAACGGTTGGCGGCTACATCTTCATCAACCTGTCGGAAAAGCCGATGGATTTCACGACGTTCCGCGACATGGCCTTGCCCTATCTTGCGCCGCATCGGCTCGGCGAAACCAAGGTCGCGTTCGAAAGCACCATCATCGAGAAGGGCAACTGGAAGCTCGTCTGGGAAAACAACCGCGAATGCTACCATTGCGCCGCCAATCATCCGGAACTCTGCCGCACCTATCCTGAGGCGCCGACGGCGACCGGGGTGCAGGGCGCCAAGGATGATCCTGTGATCGCCGAACATTGGGCGAAGTGCGAGGCCGAGGGCCTGCCGAGCGAATTTAAGATGTCGCCGACCGGTCAGTTCCGCGCCGCCCGCATGCCGCTTGTCGACAATGCCGAAAGCTACACCATGTCGGGCGCCCGCGCCGTCAGGCGGGCCCTGTCCGCCGACGTCTCCCAGAGCCAGATCGGCACGCTCTTGATGTTCCACTATCCCACCACCTGGAACCATGTGCTCGCCGACCACGCCATCACCTTCCGGGTGCTGCCGCTCGGGCCCGAACTGACTCAGGTGACGACGAAGTGGCTCGTCAACAAGGATGCGGTCGAAGGCGTCGACTACAATCTAGATGAACTGACGCATGTCTGGACCGAGACCAACGACCAGGACCGTCAGATCGTCGAGGAAAATGCCTTCGGCATCCGCTCACCGGCCTATGAGCCCGGTCCCTATTCGCCCGAGCACGAGGGTGGCGTGATGCAGTTCGTCGAGTGGTACTGCAAGTTCATGGAGCAGCGCCTTGCCGGCGACGCGGCTCCGCTTTCAAGGGTCGCCTGACATGCAGATGGCCTCTTCGTTTCACCATTTCGACGCGCTCCACGTCTGGATCGACCGGCAGCAGATGCTCGAATGCACATCGGCGGTCGTCGAGACCGCCGATGTCATGACCTTCACCTTCCGGGCCGAAAAGCCCGCCTGGTTTCGCTATCTGCCCGGGCAATTCGTGACCCTCGAACTGCCCGTCGCCGACGAGCCAGTGATGCGCACCTACACCCTGTCGTCGACGCCCTCGCGGCCGCTGTCGATCGCCGTGACCGTCAAGGCGCAGTCAGACAGCATCGGCACCCGCTGGATGTTCGAGCACCTGAAGCCCGGAATGAAACTCCGCGCCTTTGGCCCGCTTGGCGATTTCAGCTTCGTCCGCCATCCCGGCGACAAATACCTGTTTATCTCGGCCGGCTCCGGCATCACGCCGATGATGTCGATGACGCGCTGGATGGCGGACTGCGTGCCGGAGACGGATGTGACCTTCATCTCCTGCGCGCGTCGTCCGGAGGACCTGCTGTTCCGTTCGGAGCTGGAGGTTCTGGCGACGCAGATGTCCGGGCTGAACCTCGGCTTCATCGTCGAGGGACATGAGGCACGCCACGGCTGGCACGGGCTTCGCGGCCGCATTGATGGCGCCAAGCTGCCGCTGCTTGCGCCCGATTTCATGGACCGCACCGTTTTCTGCTGCGGCCCCGAACCGTTCATGCGCGGCGTGCGCGAGATGCTGAAATCGGCCGGTTTCGACATGGGCCGCTACCACGAGGAGAGCTTCCAGCCGGCCGCCGCACCTGCGGCGGAAGAGATTGCCGTGCGCGCCGGCGCCGGTGACGAGGGCGAGGTCCAGGCCGCCAAGATCGCCTTCACCATGAGCGGCAAGGAGATCGAGGCCAAGCCCGGCCAGACGATCCTGCAGGCGGCGCGCGCCAACGGCGTGCGCATCGGCGCTGCCTGCGAAGGCGGCATCTGCGGTACCTGCCGGGTGATGAAGGTCTCAGGCGAGGTGGATATGAGCCACAATGGCGGCATTCTCGACGACGAGATCGATGAGGGCTACATCCTCGCCTGCTGCTCACGACCGCTCGGAGACGTCCAGATCGAAGCTTGAAGGCTTTTATGATGTCGCGCAAAAGTGTGCAGCGGTTTTGCGGCAACGACATGCATAACAACAAGCGCTTAATGCCTGTCGCGTGAATGCTTTTTCAAGCGAGAGGCTTTAGGGCGCGTTGCAGGGGATCGGATTGGCGGAAACGCTTGCCGGGGCGTCGGTGCCGGCCTCCGTCTTGGAGCAGGCGCCCTGGGCGGCCTCATTGCCGGCGATCGCCACCTGCAGGGCACGGTCCTGGCGGGCGAAATCGATCGAGCCGGTCACCAACATGTCGACGCCGCTGCCGGCGCCGCTCGTAGCGTCAGCGCGGCTCACGAGCAGCGGCTCGCTAAACATCGCAGTCGCCCTTGCCACCGCCAGCATGCCCGTTCCCCGCTCGGCTTGGGCGACGAGCATCAGCGGCAGTGGCTTTTCCGGCAGCAAGGCGCCCTGTGCCCAGATCGCTTTCAGCGCCAGCGGCGACATTGCCGCCACATTCACGTCGATGTCGTCAAGCGTTCCCGGCACGCGGTAGGGACAGCGGCGCTTGCCGCAGTTGATGCCCGAGGAGAACTGCCACAGCGCGTAACTGTCCCAGTTGCCCATCGGGAAAACCTGGCGGATATCCGGTTTGTAACGGGCGTACCAGAGCGGCAGGCGCGACAGCAGCCGGTGTTTGGCCCGGTGCGCGGCGATGTATTTGGCGGTGATGTGGTTGGTATAGAGGATCGGGTAGCGCCCGGTCCGGGTCTTGATGTGCCCGGCGAAGATGGCGGCGTCCTCCAGCGACATGTACTTGTCCGGATCGATGCCCTCGAGATCGAGCACCATCAGCTCGTCGTCGCGCGGATCGGCGTAATCGAGGAAATGGTTCGCCTGGTCGACGGGATTGCCCGGGCGGGCAAGATGGTAGGCACCCCACAGCAGCCCGTGCGAACGGGCAATCATCCGGCGGGTCTGGTAGAGCTCGCGGCTGACGGCGTATTTGCGCCACATGGTCTTGCAGTGGTTGAAGGTGTCGCCGTTGTGGTCGCCGGTGCAGGAGAAGCTTTCGGGCAGGCCGTCGGAGGCCTTGGCGATGAAACCGGAAACGCGCTTGTCGCCAAGCATCGTTTCCCAGTCGATGCTGTTCATCTCATAGGCGTCGACGATGATGGCATTCGACTTGGTCTTCCAGGGCTCCAGTTCACCGGCGCGTGCGATCGCCGCCGCGAAAGCCAGACCGATGAAGGTCGCGAGGCGCAGAATCATCCCTGTCGTCGAGATACACCGCTTTGCCATTCTCTGAGATTGCCGACAGTATCGTTAACGCATCGTAAATCCCAGCCCCCGAGCGGACTGTGCGGGAGCGACGCGCGAATGTATACCGACCTGTGGCTGTATATAAGCAATTGCTTTCATGTTCGCGATCTGAAGATCAGCCGGGAAGGCGTTGGTCGACGATGCGGCAATGCCTTGCTGCAGCAACGGGTGCTGGCCCCGCCACCTGATCCCGCAGGAGGCGGAAGATGGAACAAAACCGGTGACTTACGCGTTATCGGTCGATTTCGGATTTCCCGGCTGAGGGACATCCCCGTATCGGCCTCGGTCCGGGTGAAATCATGGAAAGGTTGAAATGCCGCGGCAACCCGAAACCGGGCCGCGCAAAATGCGTTCGGTGATGGAGGGATTTTATGAAGAACGTTCTCAATTCCGGGATGAGCCGGTGGTTTTCCGTGGCCGTTGCGGTGGCTGTGCTGGCGACGTCGGCCGCCCCGTCGCAGGCCTTCACGCCGACACCGCCGCGCCTTGAGCGGCAGAGCGATGCACAGAACGTCCAGTATCGCCGACCGGGCATGGAGCGTCGTGGCGGCTATTACTACTACAACGGCTACCGCGGTTATAACTACCGCCGCCCTGGCTATCGCTACTACAATGGCTGGTGGTATCCGATGGCAGCCTTCGGCACCGGAGTGATTATCGGTGGAGCGATCGCCCAGCCGCCGCGCTACACGCGTCCTGCCCCCGTCTATGGCAGCCGCCATGTGCAGTGGTGCTACGACCGCTACCGCTCATACCGGGCCTACGACAATACCTATCAGCCCTATGGCGGCCCGCGCCGCCAGTGCTATTCGCCCTATAGTTAAAGGGTAGGCAGGGCCGGGCGCTTCCGCTCCTGGCCCTTCTTCGCCTGGGATCACATGAGGCCGCCATAGCTGGGAGCGATGGGCCTGGCGATGATCGCGCCGTGCCTGGCGACAACTTGTCCTGCAGTGGCTAAAGTTCTTGGGCGAGCCCGATGAGCAGGCCCTCGGGACCGCGGATATAGCAAAGCCGATAGGCGTCCTTATACTGGACCACTTCGCCGACCAACTGCGCGCCGCGTTTGCGGAGCCGCTCAACCGTCTCGTCGACGTCGTCGACCGCGAACATGATGCGGAGGTAGCCAAGCGCATTGACCGGGGCAGTGCGGTGATCGGCGACGACCGGTGGTGCGAGGAAGCGGGAAAGCTCGAGCCTGCTGTGGCCATCCGGCGTGCGCATCATGGCAATTTCGACATGCTGATCGCCGAGCCCGGTGACACGCCCGGCCCATTCCCCGTCGATCGTCGCCCGCCCTTCGAGCTCAAGGCCAAGTTCGCGAAAGAAATCGATCGTCTCTTCGAGGTCTTCGACGACAATGCCTATGTTGTCCATTCGCTTGAGCGCCATGTTTCCAATCTCCACGGTCTACGGGGACGTCGCTCCAAACAACACCGAACGCCTGGGGAGAGTTCCGACCGGCGTCTTAGAGAATGCCGATCCGCCGGAGAATCCACCAGGCAAAGCCCATGGAGAGTGCGATGAACAGCGCCGCATAGAGCGTGCCGGTGCCGTCGGCGAAGGGCAGCGCCCCGGTGTTCATGCCGAAGAAGCCGGTGACGAGCGTCGGCGGCAGGAGGAAGGCGGTCATCAGCGACAGGATGTAAAGATGCCGATTGGTCTCCGAAGAGATCTTGCTGTCGATCTCTTCATGCAGCAGACGCGCGCGTTCCTGCAGCGCGAAGACGTCGCGGTCGACCGCTTCGAGCCGGTCGGAAAGCCGCTCGGCGGCGTCGATGAACCCGGGCGGTACCTCGTCCTCATCCGATGCGCCCGCCCGCCTGAGCAAGGCGAGGATCGTGCGAAGGTGCCGATGCAGCCGCACCACCGTGCGCCGCAGCGGCGCAAGCCCCGGCTGCTGCCGATGCCCAGCCTCGCCATAAACATGGTCCTCGATGACGTTCAGATCCTCGGTCAGTTCCAGAACCAGCGAGATCAGCGTGCGCTGGAATTCGACGACGATCATCTCGAAGAGGTCGATCGGCCGTGCGCATTTCGTGCTCTTTTCCACCGCTGCCTTGACGCGGTCGATGCTGCGCAAAGGATGCAGGCGGGTGGTGATGATGATGCGGTCGCTGACGGCGAAATGCAGCCAGCCGATCGTCTTCGTCACCGCGTCGAAGGTGCGCTCGAAATCGACGAGCGTGCCGTGCACGATATCGTCCGAAACGGTGATGGCCGCCTGGGTGTCGTGGCTCGTCAGCGTGGCGACTGCGAGCGGCGGCAGGTTGCCGATCCGCTCGATGAGCGCAGGCGTTCGCGCGTCCGAGAGCGCGAGGTGAACCCACACCCATCCTTCCCCGGATAGCAGGCTGTCGATCGAGGCGTCGGTGGCGATCCGCTGGCAGCGGCTTTCGCCCGGCAGGAAACGATAGGCCCAGACGATGCCGGGTATTTCAGGGGAAATCAGGTTCATCTGAACGCCTTGTCCAGGGTCCGCTGCCTGTTCCGATCCATCGTTGGCAACGGGAGGGAGGAACACGCAGCCATTCAAAGTGCTAAAGTGACAGTCGCGCGTCCAGCGACGACGCGCGGCACTATCTGTCTTGGCTTCTATGCGCCGTTGATGACAGTTTTGTTACGGGCGGCCGTAGCCCGATGTTCGGGAAGCCGACGGCAATTGACGTTGACGTTTACGTAAAAATCAATAGTGTTCGGCGCACGAGGCCGCGCCCGGCGCGACCTGGCTATCTGGGAGGATCATCATGTACAAGGCACCCGTCGACGAGATCGCATTCACGCTGAAGCACGTGGCAGGCATGGGCGATGCGCTGCAATCGGGCGCGCTGGGTGATCTCGGTGAAGACCTGGTCGATGCCATCCTTTCGGAGGCCGGTCGGTTCGCGACGGAAGAGGTGGCGCCGCTTGGCAACATCGGCGACAAGCAGGGGTCGCGCCTCGTCGAAGGCAAGGTCGAGACCCCAGACGGTTGGCGCGATCTCTACCACAACTGGATCGCCGGCGGCTGGAACGGGCTGACGGCCCCGGAAGACTTCGGCGGCCAGAACCTGCCGCATATGCTGCACGTCGCCGCCATGGAAATGTGGAACGCCGGCTCCATGGCCTTCGCGCTTGGCCCGACGCTCACCATGGGCGCCGTCGAGGCGCTGGAAAAGCACGGTTCCGATGAACTCAAGGCCACCTATCTGCCGAAGATGGTCTCCGGCGAATGGACCGGCACGATGAACTTGACCGAGCCGCATGCCGGCTCCGACCTCGGTGTGCTCAAGGCCCGCGCTGAGCGCCGCGACGACGGCACTTACCGCATCTTCGGCCAGAAGATCTTCATCACCTGGGGCGAACACGACTTCACCGACAACATCGTCCATCTGGTGCTGGCGCGCCTTCCGGACGCGCCGGCCGGCACCCGCGGCATCTCGCTGTTCCTCGTGCCGAAATTCCTGGTCAACGCGGACGGTTCGCTCGGCGAGCGCAACGATCTCTTCTGCCATTCGCTCGAACACAAGCTCGGCATCCATGGATCGCCGACCTGCACGATGATCTATGGCGACGGCAAGTTCGGCGCTGAAAAGGGCGCTATCGGCTATCTGATCGGCGAGGAGAACCGCGGCCTCGCCTGCATGTTCACGATGATGAACAACGCCCGCCTGGCCGTCGGCATGCAGGGTGTGGCCATTGCCGACGCCGCGACGCAGAAGGCGATCGCCTTTGCCAAGGAACGCACCCAGGGTAAGGCGCCTGGCTGGACGGGGCAGGGCATGAGCCCGATCATCGAGCACCCGGATGTTGCCCGCATGCTCCTGACGATGAAGGCGCTGACGCAGGGCTCGCGCGCGATTTCCTACGCCTGCGCCCACGCCGTCGACATGGGGCATGCAGCCGAAGGCGAAAAGGCGAAGTTCTGGCAGGAACGCTCCAGCCTGCTGACGCCGATCGCCAAGTCCTTCTCGACCGACGCCGGCGTCGATGTCGCCTCGATGGGTATCCAGGTGCATGGCGGCATGGGATTTATCGAGGAAACGGGTGCTGCCCGCTATCTGCGCGACGCCCGCATCGCGCCGATCTACGAGGGTACCAACGGCATCCAGGCGATCGACCTCGTCACCCGCAAGCTGCCGCTTTCGGATGGCGGCCACGTGCGTGGCTTCATTGCCGAGCTGCGCGAGATCGCGGCGGCAGTTCGCGCCTCGAACCGCGACGGTTTTGGCGAGACGGCTGCACGCCTCGATGCGGCGCTGGACGATCTTTCGGCCGCGACCGAGTGGCTGATTGCGGCGGTTGCCGGCGGCAAGCTCACAGAAGCACTCGCCGGCGCCACCGCCTACCAGCGGCTCTTCGGGCTGGCGCTGACCGGCGCCTATCTCGCCAAGGGTGGTCTGGCGGACGTCAGCGATGGCAAGGACGATCAGCGCATCGCGCTCTGCCGCTTCACCGCCGAAAACCTGCTGGCCGAGACTGCCGCGCTGAAAGACCGTGTCGTCAACGGTGCCGACAGCCTCGCCGTCGCTCGCGCTGTTCTGGCCTGAAAGGACCCATCATGACCGACCACGTGCTCATCGGACGGCCGGAAGCCCACCCCGGCGTCCAGGTGATCCGCTTCAACCGGCCGGAAAAGAAAAACGCCATCACGCGCGACATGTACGCGAAGATGACCAATGCGCTGACGGTCGCTTCTAGCGATCCGGCCGTGCGCGCCACCGCCTTTCTCGGCACCGATGGTTGCTTCTCCGCCGGCAACGACATGGCCGACTTCCTCGCCTTCGCCATGGGCGGTTCCATGGGCATAGAGGTGATCGAGTTCCTGAAGGCACTCGCGACCGCAACGAAGCCTGTCGTTTCGGGCGTCGACGGTCTCGCGATTGGCATCGGCACGACGATCCATCTGCATTGCGACCTGACGATTGCGTCCGAGCGCTCGGTCTTCAAGACGCCCTTCGTCGACCTGGCGCTGGTGCCGGAAGCGGCCTCCAGCCTGATCGCGCCGCGCATCATGGGTCACCAGCGGGCCTTCGCGCTGCTTGCTGCCGGCGAACCGCTCACCGCAGGCGAGGCCGTGGACGCGGGACTTATCTGGAAGATTGTCGGCGCGGACGCGGTCGAGAGCGAAACCCTGGCGCTTGCTGGCCGGCTCGCCAAGAAGCCGCCGGAGGCGCTTCGCATCGCCCGCGATCTCGTCCGTGGCGACCGCAGCGACGTGCTGGCGCGTATCGACGAAGAGGCGAAGCACTTCGCCGCGCAATTGAAGAGTGCCGAGGCGCGGGCCGCCTTCGAGGCGTTCATGCGCCGCTAAACCAGTTTGGATTTGTGATGGGTGAGACGGGTGCCGCTGTGCACCCGTTTTGCATTCGGGGGCAAGCTCTTACCCGTCCCGCGGTAAAGATCCCGTTGCCGCCGCCATCGCGAACTTGAATAGATCAATTTTAATTTGTTCTTAAATACCGGTCGCTAGCGTCCTGCGCGATAGGCCCATCCCTATTTTGGGATGGCCCCAGCCGCATGAAGCAGGGCTGGCCTCGCCTTCGGGCATGTTCAACGTTTTCCCGTCAGCCTCTGCGCGCCGTCTTCACGGACGGACGACGGATGCTGCGCGAAAATCATCAAGAGCTCATGTCCGGCGGCCGCCGCCGGCACCCATTGGGAGCCCACCTTGTCCAAGCGATCGAACCTCATGACGCGCATTCTCGTTGCCGCGTCCTGTGTCGTCGTCGGCGCTTTCGCCGGCTTTTCCGTTTACATCGACAGCCTGCAGCGCGACACGACCACCAAGGCCGTCGAGGAGAACATTGCCTCCTCCGGTACCCAGGCCGCGCAGAGCGTCGCCAAGTGGCTGAACGGCCGCGTCACGCTGACGGCGATGGTGGCTGATGCCACCGGCAACGTCGCGGATGACGGTGGGGTCCAGCCGATTCTGAAGAACAACGTTCTCACCAGCGAATTCATGTCGACCTATGTTGGCAACGAAAGCGGCAAGTTCATCACCTGGCCCGACAATCCGATGCCGGCAGGCTATGATCCGCGTCAGCGCCCCTGGTACCAGCAGGCCGTCAAGGCTGACGCTCGCGTGCTGACCGAACCCTATGTCGACGCGTCCAGCGGCGCGCTGATCATCAGCGCCGCCGTTCCGGTCAAGCGCGACGGCAAGCTCTATGGCGTTGCCGCCAGCGACTTCTCGCTCGATACCCTGGTGACGATGATCAAGGGCGTCGATGTCGGCGGTGAAGGCTTTGCCTTCCTCGCCAGCAAGGACGGCCAGATCCTGGTTCATCCCGATGCCAAGCTGGTCACCAAGTCGCTCGCCGATGCCTTCCCGATCGACACACCGGCAATCGGCTCCGGTATCATGAACACCGAGCTCGACGGCAAGCCGATGCTGGTGAGCTTCGTTCCGGTCCAAGGCCTGCCCTCAGTCGAATGGTATGTCGGCTTCGTCATCGACGCCGACGCCGCCTATTCGGCGATCGATCAGTTCCGCATTGCCGCGACCATCGCCACGATCCTTGCGGTCGGCGTGATGCTCGTCTTCCTCGCGACCTTCCTCAACCGCCTCGTCATCCGTCCTGTCACGGATATGACCAGCGCGATGGAGAAGCTCGCGTCGGGTAACCACAACGTCGAGATCCCCGGCGAAGAGCGGACCGACCAGATCGGCTCGATGGCCGCCGCCGTCGCCGTCTTCAAGGCCAATGCAGTCGAGCGCGCCCGCCTCGAAAGCGAAGCGGATGCGAACCGTTCGCTGTCGGAACGCGAGCGACTGGAACGCGAAGCGCAGAAGGCGCGCGATGCTGCCGAAGTGCAGCAGGCCGTCGATGGTCTGGCAACCGGTCTCGGCCGTCTTGCTGACGGCGATCTGGCCTATCGCATCGACAATCCCTTTGCCGATCGTCTCGATCGCCTGCGCGCCGACTTCAACAACTCGGTCGCCAAGCTGCACGACACGCTCTGCGCCGTCGGTGCCAATGCCCGCGGCATTGATGCCGGCGCGACGGAAATCCGCTCGGCCGCCGACGATCTCGCCCGCCGCACGGAGCAGCAGGCAGCCTCGGTCGAGGAGACCGCCGCAGCGCTTGAAGAGATCACTACGACGGTCAAGGACTCCGCCCGCCGGGCTGAAGAGGTCGGCGCGCTGGTCGCCCGCACGCGTGCCGGCGCTGAGAAGTCCGGCGAAGTCGTTGCCAACGCCGTAGATGCGATGCATGCGATCGAGAAGTCCTCGGGCGAGATCTCCAACATCATCGGCGTCATCGACGACATCGCCTTCCAGACCAACTTGCTCGCACTGAATGCCGGCGTCGAGGCGGCCCGTGCCGGTGAAGCCGGCAAGGGTTTTGCCGTCGTCGCGCAGGAAGTGCGTGAACTCGCCCAGCGCTCGGCCAATGCGGCCAAGGAGATCAAGGCACTGATCACCACCTCCGGCAACCAGGTCCGCAACGGCGTGACCTTGGTCGGCGACACCGGCAAGGCACTGGAGACGATCGTCGCCGAAGTCCAGGAGATCAACAAGCACGTGAGCGCGATCGTGACCGCGACGCGCGAGCAGTCGACGGGCCTCCAGGAGATCAACACGGCGGTCAACACCATGGACCAGGGCACGCAACAGAACGCGGCCATGGTCGAGGAACAGACGGCGGCAAGCCATGGCCTGGCGTCGGAAGCAGCCTCGCTCAACGCACTGCTGGCCCAGTTTAACCTCGGCGATACGCAGAGCGTATACGCGGCAGCGACCAGCCACCGCCGCCGGGCAGCCTAGTCCTCGCCGACATTTGAGAAGCAAAAGGCCCGGGAGACCGGGCCTTTTCTTTGCGCAGTGCATCAGGATTCTCGCTTTTCACTGCAGGATCGCGAGTCATCCCCTTGTTTCTTAAGCTTTGATAAAGCGCTCGCGCATACCGTTTCTTCGCCGCGAAATGACTTCGCCCGCACGTCGCCTCCAGCATTCATCATCGCGATGTGCCCCAGACACCTGTCCCAATGCTCAGCGTGCCCGTCACGCAATCGATGATTTGGCCGCGCACGACCGCAACGGCGGAGGCGCGAGGGGAGACATACGGTGATCCTAAAGACTGCAACGGCAAGAAACATGTTCGCCATCGTGATGACCGGCCTGTTGACCTCCATGGTCACCGCCGCCGTCGTCTTCTGGCTCTCCTATCAGCAATTGCGCGAGCGCAGCATCGCCGAAATGACCAATGCCGCATCCGCAAGCGCGCGCAACGTCGAGACGAAGTTTGCCGAGGCAAAGACGCTCGCAAACAACATCCGCTCCGCGCTCTATGCGGTAAAGGGCACCGGCGAGCCGTCGCGCGCCGAAATCGAAACCCTGATGAAACGCTGGATTGTCGACAATCCGCTTGCCGTCGGCATGAGCACCGGCTGGGAGCCGAACGCCTTCGACGGCAAGGACGCCGAATTCGTCGGCAAGCCCGGCCATGACGCGACCGGCCGCTTCGTTCCCTATATCGCGCGCTCCGGCGACAAGGTGATCCACGAGGCGCTGGCCGATTATGACAAGCCGGGTCCCGGCGACTACTACCAGATCCCGAAGAAGACCGGCCTCGACATGGTCACCGAGCCCTATGTCTACCCGATCAACGGCAAGGACGTGCTGATGACCTCGATCATGGTGCCGCTGAAGAAGGACGGCGCCTTCATCGGTGTGGTCGGCGTCGACATGGCGCTCGGCGAACTCTCGACCGAACTCGCCAAACTGAAGCCCTTCGGCACCGGTTTCGTCTCATTGCTCAGCAAGGATGGCAGCATCATCAGCCATCCGGATGCCAAGGTCCTCGGCAAGGTGCTGAAAGACACGCCTCTCGCGGGTGAGGGGTGGGGTGACCTCCTGAGCCACACCGGCCAGGCCTTCGCGCTGAAGCACACGGATGGCAGCGGGCATCTGGCCGTCGCCGTACCGGTCAACCTGCTGCCCGACACCGAATGGTACGTCGTGGTCTCGGTGCCCGAAGCCACGGTCTTTGCCGGCCTTTCGCATCTCGCGATGATTTCGATCGCCGTCATTGCCGTTGCCGCCGCGATCATGATCATCGTCGGTTGGACACTGGCAAGCCGCTTCCGCAAGCGCGTCGCCAATGTCATCGGCGTCACCGGCCAGATCGCCGCTGGCGAGACCGACGTCGACCTCTCCGAGGCCGAGCGCAAGGATGAGATCGGCGATCTCGCCCGGTCGCTGCGTGTCCTGCGTGATGCGACGATCGCCAAGATGCAGCTCGAAAGCGAGGCGGATGCGAACCGCTCGCTGTCAGAACGCGAACGTCTGGAACGCGAAGCGCAGAAGGCGCGCGATGCGGCCGAAATCCAGCAAGCTGTAAACGGTCTCGCGATGGGCCTTGGCCGTCTGGCCGAAGGCGATCTCGCCTACCGCATCGACAACCCCTTCGCCGATCGCCTCGACAGTCTCAGAGCCGACTTCAACAATTCGGTCGCCAAGCTGCACGACACGCTCTGCGCCGTCGGTGCCAATGCCCGCGGCATCGACGCCGGCGCGACCGAGATCCGCTCGGCCGCCGACGATCTCGCCCGCCGCACAGAACAGCAGGCAGCCTCGGTCGAAGAGACCGCCGCGGCACTCGAGGAGATCACCACGACGGTCAAGGACTCGGCTCGCCGCGCCGAAGAGGTTGGTGCGCTGGTCGCCCGTACTCGTGCCGGCGCTGAGAAGTCCGGCGAAGTCGTTGCCAACGCCGTAGATGCGATGCATGCGATCGAGAAGTCCTCGGGCGAGATCTCCAACATCATCGGCGTCATCGACGACATCGCCTTCCAGACCAACTTGCTCGCGCTGAATGCCGGCGTCGAGGCGGCCCGTGCCGGTGAAGCCGGCAAGGGTTTTGCGGTCGTCGCCCAGGAAGTGCGTGAACTCGCCCAGCGCTCGGCACAGGCCGCCAAGGAGATCAAGGCGCTGATCACGACCTCGGGAAACCAGGTTCGAAACGGTGTCACGCTGGTCGGCGATACCGGCAAGGCACTGGAGACGATCGTTGCCGAAGTTCATGAGATCAACAAGCATGTGAGCGCGATCGTGACCGCGACGCGCGAGCAGTCGACCGGTCTTCAGGAGATCAACACGGCCGTAAACACCATGGACCAGGGCACGCAACAGAACGCGGCCATGGTCGAGGAACAGACGGCGGCAAGCCATGGCCTGGCGTCGGAAGCAGCCTCGCTCAATGCGCTGCTCGCCCAGTTCAACCTCGGAGAAGGGCAGGGCTCTTACGCAGGTGGGGGTGGATACCGCCGCCGCGCGGCGTGACGACGGATCGGCGTCCGCGAGTCATGCTAAGACGAGTGCAAAAACAAGAGGATAGCACGCAAGCGTGAATCAGTCTGGCAGACGCTTCAAGTCGAACGATAACGAAGGCCCGGGAAACCGGGCCTTCTCATTTCTCCAGCGTGACCACCGCCTCGACATGGGCCGACCAGAGGAACTGGTCGATCGGCGTCACCGAGGTGATGCGGTACCCGGCGGCAACGAGGATCGAGAGGTCGCGCGCAAGCGTCACTGGATTGCAGGAGACGGCGACGACCTTCTTGACGCCGGAGCGGGCGATCTCGTGACACTGCACGTCCGCGCCGGCGCGTGGCGGATCGAAGACGACCGCGTCGAAGACCTTCAGTTCCTGCGCCATGAGCGGGCGGCGGAAGAGATCACGCTTCTCGATGGTGACGGGCTTGAGCCCCTGCGTGTTGCGAGCCGCCAGATCAAGCGCCTTCAGCGCCTTGTCTTCGCCTTCGACCGCATGCACCCGCGCCTTGCGGGCGATGCGTAGCGCAAACGTGCCGCAGCCGGCAAAGAGGTCGGCGACGCGCTTGGACTTGCCGAGATGGTCGAGCACCAGCTTCGCCATTGCCTCTTCGGCCTGCGCCGTCGCCTGGGTGAAGCTGCCGGGCGGTGGCGAGACGGAAACACCGCCGAAATCGATGACAGGCTTCACCGGCTCGACAATGATCTCGCCATTGAGGCTGACGCGGGCGATGCCGCGCTCACCGAGCACGGCTTCGACCGTGCGGCGGCGCTCGCGGTCGTCGAGCTTCTTGATGCCATCGACCGAGAGGTCGAGGCCGGAGAGCGTTTCGAGCACGGTGATGCGGAACGGCTCGGCATTGACGGCCATGGCCGCGCCGACTTTGGCAATGGTGGCGAGCTTCGAGACGATACCCGGGCTCGCGATCGGACATTCCGAGATCGCGACGATATGGTGGCTTTCCGCCTGGTTGAAGCCGAGAAGCAGATCCTTCTCGGTCTTGCGGGCGGTGAAGACCGCGCGGCGGCGTTGGCCGGGCTCGGCGGTGATGAGCGGCGCCACCTCGGGTGTGAGCCCTTTCGACTTCAGGGCGGCGATCACCAGATCGCGCTTGAAGCCGTGGTAGAGCGTGTCGGAGGCATGTTGCATCGTGCAGCCGCCGCAGGTGCCGTTGATGCCGTCCGGCCCGAAGTGCCGACAGTGCGGTTCGACGCGCTCGGGTGAGGCTTCTCTCACCGACATCAGCGTGCCGTGCGATTTGTTGACGGCGAGCGCGACGCTTTCGCCGGGCAGGGTGAAGGGTGCATAGATCGGCCCGTCAGGACCTTCGGCAATGCCGTCGCCCTGAGCGCCCAGCCGCTTGATGGTGACGGCTTCAGTGGTCATGGCTTCTTGCCTGCCAGCAGGTATTCGACATTGCCGTCGCCGCCGGCAATAGGCGAGGGGATGAGCCCAAGGCTCTGCCAGCCCATGTCCTCGACGAGCCAGCGCTCGAGTTCGGCGGCGACATCAGGCGCACTGTCGGGATCCTTGAGCAGGCCCGCCTTGCTGATCGCGTCGCGACCCGCCTCGAACTGAGGCTTCACCAGCAGGATGCAGTGCGAACCGGGAAGCGCCATGTCGAGTGCCGGCGGCAGCGCGAGCTTGAGCGAGATGAACGAGACGTCCGAGACGACGAAGGTGACTTCGCGGTCGTCGATGTCCTCCTCGGTCATCGCGCGTGCATTGAGGCCCTCAATGCTGGTGACGCGTTCGTCACCTTCGATGCGCGGATGGATCTGGCCATGGCCGACATCGATCGCAACCACGTGCTCGGCGCCGCGCTTCAACAGCACTTCGGTAAAGCCGCCAGTCGAGGCGCCGATATCGAGACAGCTTTGGCCTGCGGGGTCGAGCCCGAAATGATCGAGTGCCGCGACCAGCTTCAGCGCGGCGCGCGAGACATAGTCCTGCGCCGGGTCATCGATGGTGATCGTCACGCTCTCGGCAAACATCGACGCTGCCTTGGTGACCGTGCGGCCATCGACCTTGACGGTCCCGCGCTGGATTGCGTCACGGGCACGCGCGCGGCTTGCGACCAGCCCCGAGTTCAGCAGCAGCTGATCGAGGCGGACCCGGTTCTTGTGTTCTTCGTTCTGGCGATCTTCTGACATGTGTTTCTCATGGCGACTTGCCGTCGCAATGGCAAGCCCCCTGTGCTCGCAGCCATCGAGCCCTTCCTGCAATTCCGTCCGGAAAAGCAAAAACCCCGGGGACGAGCCGGGGTTTTTGCTTGAAGTCGCACGGAAGCCTCAGCCGGCAGCGCCGATGCCGATATCCTGCTTTTGGCCGAGTGCCTTGAAGACGGTCGAGACGATGCCGGCGCGGTCGAGGCCCGCGGCGGCATACATGGCCTCGGGCTTGGCCTGTTCCATCCAGACGTCGGGCATGACCATCGGGCGAACCTTGAGGCCGCCGTCGAGCAGGCCGTCCTCGGCGAGGAACTGCAGCACGTGGCTGGCAAAGCCGCCGACGGCACCTTCCTCGATGGTGATCAGCACCTCGTGGTTGCGGGCAAGCTCGCGGATGAGGTCATGGTCCAGCGGCTTGGCAAAGCGCGCATCCGCGACCGTGGTCGAAAGCCCGGCGGCGTCGAGGTCTTCTGCGGCCAGCAGACAGTCGGCAAGGCGCGTTCCGAAGGAAAGCAGCGCCACCTTGGAGCCCTCCTTGACGATACGGCCCTTGCCGATCTCGAGGATCTGGCCCCGCTCCGGCATCTCGACGCCAACGCCTTCGCCGCGCGGATAACGGAACGAGATCGGGCCGGCGTCATAGGCAGCAGCCGTGCGCACCATGTGCTTCAGTTCCGCCTCGTCGGCAGCCGCCATCACCACGAAGCCGGGAAGGGTGGCGAGATAGGTCGTGTCGAACGAGCCCGCATGCGTCGGACCGTCGGCGCCGACGAAACCGGCACGGTCGATCGGGAAGCGCACCGGTAGGCCTTGGATCGCCACGTCGTGGACCACCTGGTCGTAGCCGCGCTGCAGGAAGGTCGAATAAAGCGCTGCGAACGGCTTGTAGCCTTCGGCGGCAAGGCCGGCGGCAAAGGTTACGGCGTGCTGCTCGGCAATGCCGACATCGAAGCAGCGCGACGGATGGACCTTGGCGAACTTGTCGAGCCCGGTGCCGGACGGCATGGCGGCGGTGACGGCGACGATCTTGTCGTCGAAGCCGGCTTCCTGCGTCAGCGCATCGGCGAAAACAGAGGTATAGGCGGGCGCGTTCGGCTTCGCCTTCGCCTGGGCACCGGTGATGACGTCGAACTTGTTGACGCCGTGGTACTTGTCCGCGGCAGCTTCCGCCGGCGGATAGCCCTTGCCCTTCTGCGTCACCACATGGATCAGCACCGGACCCTTGGAGTTGTCGCGCACGTTGCGCAACACCGGCAGCAGATGGTCGAACGAATGCCCGTCGATCGGGCCGATATGGTAGAAGCCCATCTCTTCGAAGAGCGTACCGCCGGTGACGTAGCCGCGGGCATGCTCGACCGCGCGGGTGATCGCGCGATCGACGGTCTTGCCGAGATACGCGGTCAGTTTCTTGCCGACTTCGCGGATGCCCATATAGGTGCGGCCGGAGGCAAGGCGCGCGAGATAGGCGCTCATCGCGCCGGTCGGCGGCGCGATCGACATGTCGTTGTCGTTGAGGATGACGATCAACCGCGCGTCGAGCGCGCCGGCATTGTTCAGCGCCTCATAGGCCATGCCGGCCGAAAGCGCACCGTCGCCGATGACGGCGATGACATTGCGGTTCTTGCCGTCGAGATCGGCCGCGACCGCCATGCCGAGGCCGGCGGAAATCGAGGTCGAGGAATGGGCAGCACCGAAGGGGTCGTATTCGCTCTCGGCGCGGCGGGTGAAGCCCGAGAGGCCGCCCTCCTGACGGAGCGTGCGGATACGATCGCGGCGGCCGGTGAGGATCTTGTGCGGATAGCACTGGTGGCCGACGTCGAAGATCAGCCGGTCATGCGGCGTGTTGAACACCTTGTGGATGGCGATCGTCAGTTCGACGACGCCGAGGCCCGCGCCAAGATGCCCGCCGGTGCGCGACACTGCGTCGATCATTTCTGCCCGGACTTCTCCGGCAAGCTGCGGCAGATCCTTGTCGTCGACCTTCTTCAGATCGTCGGGATAGGTCACCTTGTCGAGCAAGGGAGTAGCCGGCATCGGATTGGTTGGCAGTTGTGTCACGCTGCATGCCTCATGCGCGCCCCAAAGGTCGGGCGCGCGATAGTTGGTGGGTACCGTCGAAGCGGCTCTTTAGACGCAATCGTTGCTGAATGCAAAATTAGGCGTTCCTGCGTCGTCAACCAAGAGACTAGCGCATGATTCTGTGAATCGAAATCGATTCAAGCGCCATGAGGCAATGTTGCGCGGTTTTTCGCATCCATCCTGTGCCACTTTAGGTCGCGGTCAGCCCTCGGGCAGCGGAACGAATTCCTCTTCGTCTCCGGGCACGATGTCGAAGCGTCCGCTGCGCCACTCTTCCTTGGCTTTCTCGATGCGCTCCTTCGAAGACGAAACGAAATTCCACCAGATGTGGCGGGACGACCCGAGCGCAGCACCCCCGAAGAGCATCACGTGACAACCCTGCGGTCCGGCCGTGACCGTGATCTCGTCGCCGGCGCGGAAGACGAGCAGCTGGTTGTCTGCAAAATGATCGCCGGCAATGATCGCCTCGCCGGAGAGGATATAGAGCGCGCGCTCTTCCCATTGCGCCGCGAAGGGGGCGCTCTTGCCGGGTGCAATGTTGAGATCGACATAGATCGTGTCGGTGAAGACCGAGACCGGCGACTTCGCGCCCTCGAAGTTGCCGATCACCACCCGCGCCTTGATGCCGTCGTCGCTCATATGCGGCAGCATGCGTTCTTCGGTATGGCTGAAGATCGGGTCGATTTCTTCCTTGTGATCGGGCAGCGCCAGCCAGGTCTGCAGGCCAGAGATCGAACGGTCGTGGCCGCGCTGGTTCTCCGGCGAGCGCTCTGAATGCACGATGCCGCGGCCGGCCGTCATCAGGTTCACGTCGCCGGGACGGATGACCATCTCGGTGCCGAGGCTGTCGCGGTGCTTGATCTCGCCGTCGAAGAGGTAGGTGACGGTCGAAAGACCGATATGCGGGTGCGGACGCACGTCGATCGCCTCGCCGGCGCGCAGCAGCGCCGGACCCATGCGATCGAAGAAGATGAAGGGGCCGACCAGGCGGCGCTTGGCTGTCGGCAAAGCGCGACGAACCTGCAGCCCGCCGATGTCGCTGGTGCGCGGAACGATCAGATGTTCGATGGCGTCGCAGGCGGGCTTGTCGCCGGCGAGCGGGTCGGGGCCTGGAAAGAAAGACATGGCGCGTGCTCCCGTTTTTGCTGTCGCTTCAAGTCCTAACGCCTATGACATCAGGCGGGTAGGGGCGAAACAAGGACGCAGTGTTTCCGCGCGACGATCAATCCGATCTTGGCAATTCCGGGAAAAGCGTGAAGCGGTTTTCCGCCCGGAATTGCGATGAACGATCAGTCGGCGTCGAGCGGCTCCACGCCCTGCGGTCTGCCGGCGCGGTCGAGGCGGATCTTTTCGATGCGGTCTTCGGCGGCCTTCAACAGCGCCTCGCAATGCTTCTTCAGCGCTTCGCCGCGCTCGTAGATCTCGATCGACTTGTCGAGGGCGACATCGCCGCGCTCCAGCGCCGAAACGATCCGCTCCAGTTCCTCGACGGCCTGCTCGAAGGAGAGGGCGGAAACGTCCGGTTGCGTAGTGGTGTTCATGCTTACCCTCTCATCAGTCTCAAGATGTGCAGGCCGGCCGATTCGGCCAAGCCCTGAAGGTCATAGCCGCCTTCGAGCAGGCTGACCATGCGGTTGCCGGCGCTGCGATCGGCGATCTCGTGCAGACGCCCGGTCGCCCAGTCGAAATCCTCGGCGACGAGATTGATCTGCGCCAGCGGATCGCGGTGATGCGCGTCGAAGCCGGCGGAGATCAGGATGAAGTCCGGCCGGAAATTGGTGAGTGCTGAAAGCACGCGGCTGCGGAACGCCTCGCGGAAATGTTCACTGCCCATGTTCGGCGACAGCGGCGCGTTGACGACATTGCCCTTGATGCCCGTCTCGTCCTTGGCGCCGGTGCCGGGATAGAGCGGCATCTGGTGCGTCGAGCAGAAGAGCACCGAGGGGTCGTCCCAGAAGATGTCCTGCGTGCCGTTGCCGTGGTGCACGTCCCAGTCGACGATCGCGACCCGCTCTGCGCCGTGGACCTTCTGGGCATAGCGGGCGGCGATCGCCACCGTGTTGAAAAGACAGAACCCCATCGCCTTGTTCTTTTCGGCGTGGTGTCCTGGTGGCCGCGCCGCGACGAAGGCGTTGTCGGTCTCGCCGGTAAAGACGGCGTCCACCGCTGCAGTCGCTCCGCCGATCCCGGTTAGCGCCGCGTCGAGGCTCAAGGGGCTGGCATAGGTGTCGGCTTCGAAATGGTTGAGGCCTTCCTCCGGAATGGCGCGCCTGACGGCAGCGAGATGCTCTTCCGGATGTGCGAGCAGGACGAGATCCTCACTCGCCTTCTTCGCCTCGATCCGCTTGAGATCGGAGAAGTTCGGATGTTCGAGCGCAAGGTTCAGCGCCTTCAGCCGGTCCGGCCGCTCAGGATGCCCTTCCGGAACCGCGTGTTCCAGAAAGACCGGATTTTCATAGAGGAACGTGGTCATGCCCGGAACCTAGTGCGCCCACCCTGCAAGGTCCATGGCGAGCCGGTCGAAAGGCGCAATTTTCAACAGCGCGGATCGATGAGCAGCTTGCCGTCGCGGCTCGGATCCGCCTGATGCGCGAGCGCCGCGTCGAGCCTGCTTAGCGGATAGATTTCGGCGATGCGGCTGGAAAAGAGACCCGATCGCAAACCTTCGAAACTCTTGGCAAAGGCCGCTTCGATCACGGGTCGCCCGGCCGAATGCACCCAGGTCCGCAGCCACAGGAAGGAGAAGCGGATGTCCGGCCGCGCCTGGATCGCCGCCTGCGGCACCGGAACGCCGCTGAGCGCCCCATACTGGATGAAGGCGGCGCCCGGTTCGAGCGTGCGCTGGATGAGATCGCCGGCAAGCGGACCGCCAACGGCGTCAATGATTGCGTCGAAGCGAAGCTGCGGCACGCGGCCCTCGTCGACAAACACGATGTGGCCGGGGACCTCGGTTGCCAGCCGCTCGGCGCTACGCGCGCTGCGGACGATCCCGGTGGCATCCGCGCCTTCGCCGGCCAGCAGCTTCATCAGCATGCCGCCGATCGCCGACCCAGCCGCGTTGACGCCGATACGGCGGCCACCGAGCGGGCCGAAATGTTGGCGCAGCGCCTCGACCAGTTGCAGCGCCGTCAGCGGATTGACGTAGCAGGTGGCCGCATCGGTCTCGCCGATGTCGTCGGGCAGGGCGAAACACCATTCGGCCGGCCGGATCAGATATTCCTGCCAGAGACCGCTGGCACCGATGGGCACCACGCGATCACCGGGTTTCAACGACGTCACGCCAGGGCCGACGCGCGTCACCGTGCCGAAGCCTTCGAAGCCCGGCACGAAGGGCAGCGTGGTGCGGGCGCTATAGGCGCCAGTCACCGGGATGAGATCGGACGGGTTGATGGCGGCAAGCGACAGCGCCACCTCGACTTCGCCCGCCGCAGGCGCCACGCGCCCGGCGTCGACCATCGCAATCACTTGCCGGGGATCGCCGAACTGGCTAACGAGGGTGGAGCGCATCGTCAGGGAGCCTCGCATGGACGGCAGGGAGCTGGAGAACGTCACGGAAATCCGGATTCCGTTTCGCGATATAGACATGCACGGCCACATGCACAATGCCGCCTATTATGCCCACGCCGAGGCCGCGCTTTCCAGCCTCTGGCGTCACCGTCCGCATGTGGTGAACGAGCCGAGCTATCTCGTGCGCCGCTCGGCCTGCGTCTATCACCGTGGTCTGCGCTACGACGAGCCGGCCCGTCTTACCGTCAACGTGGCGAAGGTCGGCGGCAGCTCGATCAGTTTTGTCGTCAAGGTCGAAGCACGCGGCCAACTCGCTGCCGAAGTCGAGGTCGTCTGGGTCGCGGTCGATCCGCAGCGACACACGCCGCTGCCGCTGCCGACGGCGACGCGCGAATGGCTGGCGGCCTACTCGGTCTAGCCAAAGCAATTCCAGGAAAAGCGCGAAGCCGTCACAATAGACGACGCTCCAGCTTTCATGGTGTTTTTGGCCCGTCCAGGCAAAAGGCGCCACCCCCTCTGCCCGGCAGGGCAGAGGGGGTATCTATCTCGTTACCAGACCATTGTCGCGTACTATGCGAAGCGGTTTTCCGTTCGGAATTGCGCCGCCTAAACCGCGCGAAACAGGGTGACGATGCCCATGCCGCCGCCGACGCCCATCATCGCCAGTCCTTCCGTGCCTTTCGGCGATGCCAGCATCTGCGAGAAAAGCCGGACGGTGAGGATCGCCCCCGAGGCGCCATAGGGATGGCCGAGTGCGATGGCGCCGCCGTCGAGATTGACCCTTTCCGCGGCGATATCGAGTTGGTCGAGGCTGCCGAGCACCTGCGAGGCGAAGGCCTCGTTGAATTCGATGAAATCGACCTTTGCCGGATCGAGCGCGGATTGCCGTGCCTTCAGCTTCTGCATTGCCGGGACCGGGCCAAGCCCGAGCAGATTGGGATCGACGCCCGCGGTCGCCGCATCGACGAATTCGAGTGCGAAGGAAACGCCAAGTCGTTGGGCCTCGGCAAAGCTCGTCACCAGCACCACCGCCGCGCCGTCGTTGATCGGGCAGGCATTGCCGGCCGTTACCGTCCCGCCCTCGACGAAGACCGGCTTCAGCCGTTGCAGCGTCTCCAGCGAAGCATTGGCACGAGGGCACTCATCGCGCGACACAGAGCCTGCCGCCGTTTCGACCGGCACGATTTCGCGGGCGAAGCGGCCGGCAACGGCAGCCTCGACCGAGCGACGGTGGCTTTGAAGCGCAAAGGCGTCCTGACGCTCACGGGAGATCTTGCAGGCGGTCGCGACGTTTTCGGCGGCGACGCCCATATCCGGATCACCGGTCTCGTCTGGTGCCATGCGGGCGCGCTTGACCGGCGCGAGTTCGCCGCCGCGCTCCAGCGGCGGTCTCAGGCGGATATGCGCACGGCTGGCGCTCTCGGTGCCGCCGGCCAGATAGAAACGGCCGGCGCCCGCCTGGATCATCCGTGCGGCAAGGGTGATCGCCTCCAGCCCGGAACCGCATTGGCGGTCGACGGTGATACCCGGCGTCGAGACCGGCAGGCCGGCTTCGAGGGCGGCGAGCCGGGCGAGATTGCCGGCGCTGTTGGCGGCGTTTCCGAGAAGAACGTCGTCGATCTCGCTCGCCTTTACACCGGTATCGCGGAGAATACGGGCGATCAGCGGTGCCGCCAGCTGCGACGGTTCGATATCGCGAAGCGTGCCGTTGACGCGGCCGATCGGTGTGCGGAGAGCGGCGATAATGACAGGTATGCGTGCCGGGTCAGTCGATGAGTTCGAGAGCATCGTTTCCATCCGCGATCCATTGTCTGAGCGTGCCCGCCGCCACCTTGCCCGACTGCGTCATCGGCATATTCAGGCAGAGCCAGATGCGGCGCGGATGCTTATAGCGCGGCAGGTGGGCGGCGAGATGACGCTCAAGCGCTTCTCGATCAAACATACCGCCTTCCGGCTCGATGACGGCGACGAGTTCGCTGCCGAGATCCGGGTGGTCGAGCCCGAGGACGAGAGCGGCGTGCACGCCGGGATCTGCGGTCAGCGCGGCTTCCACTTCCTGCGGGTGGATGTTGTTGCCGCCCGAAAGCACCATGCCGCCGGACCGGCCGAGGAGGTGCAGGGTGCCGCACTCATCGAGGAAGCCGAGATCGCCGACCGTCGCCAGCGACCCGAGACGACGGAAGCCGGCACCATCGGTGGTGCCGACATACCCGTCGGATATGAGGGCGCTGTCGACGAAGATCGTGCCCGTCTCACCGGTTGGCATTTCGCCCCCCCTGTCGTCGCGAATGCTGAGCGTAACACCCGGGAAGGCACGGCCGACGGCGGTGGCCGAAGCGGTGTCGCCGTTGGTCGCAACACTGATGAAGCCCAGTTCCGAGGCGCCGTAATATTCGATGATATCGGCTTGAGGAAACGCGAGTGCCGCGCTGTCGCGATCGTTTTCGGTCAGCTTGGCGCCGGCGACGGTGATCTGGGTGACGGATGTTTGCGGCCGGTCGGCGGCTGCAGCGCAGAGCCGCCGCAGCATCGTCGGCACCAGCGCCAGTCGCTTGACCTCTTTCGCCTCGACGATGGACATCGCCCGGGAGGCCTCGAAATGCGCGGCCCCGATGAATTCGGCGCCGGCGACAAGGGTTTCGGCAAGCGCATAAAGTGTCAGCCCGTGCGCGAGCGGACCGGGCGCAAAGGTGCGAGTGGCGCGGTCGATGCCGAAGAAGGGTTCGCCCGTGGCCAAGCTTCTGCGCCACGAACCGCGATCGCGGATGATCGCTTTCGGCGTTCCTGTCGTGCCCGAGGTGAAGACGATCAGGAATGGCTCGGTGTCGTCGCCGATTGCGAGCGGCTTTCGCTCGTTGCCGTCGGTCTCGCGAAAGGTTCGCGTTTTGCCGCTTGCGGGCGCATGGAGCGAGAGGTTGGCGCCATCGGCCCTGACAATGAGATCGGGCGAAAGGCGATCGTGCATCGTCTGGCGCGTCGCCTCCGGCAGATGCGGATCGATCAGCGCGACGCAGTTGCCGCCGCTAGTGGCGGCAAGGAAGGCAGCGGCGAAGAGCGGATGATTGCCCGTCTCCAGTGCGATCAGGCGAGAGCGGTCGCCGAGCACGCTGCGGCGTTCGGCAATCCCAACCAAGTCTCCGAAACGTTCGGCAAGTGCGCCGGCGATGCGTGCGAGGTCACCAAAAGTGAAAACCCGGCCCTCGATTTGGAAGGCCGGGGCATGCGGGTGGTCTTGCGCGTGGCGATGGATCGCGGCGGCAAACGGCATCGGCTCAGGCGCGGGCCGGCAACAGCGGATAGCCGGCGTAGACCGCGCGTGCGGCAAGCGTCGCGATCGCAGCCTTCAGCAGGTCGCCCGGAATGAAGGCGAGCGAGCCGGCAGCAACGGTCATGAGCGGGGTGCCGGTGACGGCGGAAACCCAGGGCATGCCGATCGCATAGAGCACGACGATACCGCCGAGGACGGAGGCGAGGAAAAAGCCGATGAACTGGCGCGTTTCGGCCTGGCCTTCGCGCACGGTGCGCTCGGCGATCAGGCCGGTGACGAAGGTGGCAACGACCCAGCCGATGATGAAGCCGCCCGACGGGCCGGCAAAGACCGCAAGGCCGCCGCGGCCGCCCGAAAGCAC
This sequence comes from Ensifer sp. ENS08, assembly GCF_014852195.1. Lineage (NCBI taxonomy): Bacteria > Pseudomonadati > Pseudomonadota > Alphaproteobacteria > Hyphomicrobiales > Rhizobiaceae > Ensifer > Ensifer sp. ENS08. The sequence continues at coordinate 225,996 of NZ_JACVBF010000001.1, read as the reverse complement.
CGGCAGGCCGATGGCGACCAGCAGCAGGAACAGCAGGAAGGCGAGCGCGCCGCGCCTCGCGCCGAGAATGCAGCCGGCGAGCATGACGCCCATGGATTGCGCAGTGATCGGGACAGGAATGAAGCCGAGCGTGATCGGCGGAATGAAGCCGAGCACGACGACGATCGCGGCGAAGAGGGCGATGAGCACGAGATCTCTGGTATTCATGTAGTTCCGCTTCCCTGTTTTTTAGAATTCGCGAATTTATTGACGGCGAAATCCGCGCGCGTCAATCGCGGCAGCAATCGTGTCGGCATCTTTCAGCGTCAGGATGATCAGCGGCCCTATGATCGTCAACGGCCGGACGGGCAGTCCGCGGGCGCGATGGGCTTCGCGGATTGCCTGATAGCGCGCAAAGATATCCGGGACGAAGCGCAGTACGAGCCCGAGCGCCAGGCTGACATCGGCCGCCTTCAGCCAGCCCAGCCGTTCCAGCGGGCTCAAGAGGATGGTGATCTCGTCCATGAAGGCGCTGATCGTCGTCGTCGCCGTGACGGCGGCTGCAAACAGAACCAGCGCCATCAGCCGCAAGGTTAACGTGGCGACCTCGGCAATGGACAGGTAAAAGAGATTGACGGCCGCCAGAAAGAAGATCGTCAGGAAGACGAAGCCGACGCGCTTCAGCGCCTCCTTGGGCGTGAGGCCGGCGCAGAGATAAAGAGCGGCGGCCACGATGAAGGCGATCGCCTGAACCGCGAGCGAAGCGCTCAAAAAAAGGCCGATGCTCGACGCCACGAGTGCCATCAGCTTGACCCTGACCGGCAGCCGGTGGAGCAAGCTGTTGCCCTCGATGTGCAGGCTCGTCAGCATCCGGCGATCTCGTGATAGCGGCGGATCGCGTCTTGCGGGTTGCCGTCGAAGGCAAGGCGGCCCTCGTGGAAGAGCAATAGCCGTTCGACATTCTCGACGAGCCCGAGATCATGGGTGATCACCACCGTATCCTCCGGCAGGTCGTCGATCGCCGCGGCGACACGGCGGCGGTTCTTGAGGTCAAGCTGGTTCGTCGGCTCGTCGAGGATCAGGATCTTCGGATCGGTAACGACGACGCTCGCCATGGCGACGAGCTGCGTTTCTCCGCCCGAAAGCTCATGCACGCGTCGCCTTGCCAGGTGTTCGATGCCGAAGCGCGAAAGTGCTGCCTGCATGCGGCGGTCGACTTCTTCGCGCGAAAGCCCGCGGTTTTTCAGCCCGAAGGCGATGTCCTCGGCGACGATCGGCATGATCAGCTGGTTGTGCGGATTCTGGAAGATGAAGCCGGCCTCGGAAAGCACGGCGCGGTCGTCTTTGATCGTATCGAGCCCGTTGACCGTAACGCCGCCGGAGGAAGGCTTCACCAGACCGTTGATCAGCCGGGCGAAGGTTGTCTTGCCGGAACCGTTGAGGCCGATGATGCCGATGCGTTTTTCGTTGAGCGTGAGCGTCAAGGGGTGCAAAGCCACCCGCTCGCCGAAGCGGACCGCGCAATCGGTAAAGCGGATGTCCATTCCGTTCCTCGCTGTCTCCGGCCCGCGCCGTTTTCGGGTTGCTCTATAGGCCAAGTGCGACAACAAGGGCAATGCAGTCCGCGGACCGATGCGGTATTTGAATTATGGGAATAAAAGCCTATTGTTATCGTCATGACGATTCGCCTTTCCAACAGCGACGCCCGTCGCATCTTCCTCGCCAAGCAGGGCCTTTCAGGCGCGCCCAACCGCGCGCTCGGCAAGGAAGGCCTCTTGAAGCTCATCCACGACATCGGCTTCGTGCAGGTAGACAGCATCGCCACGGTGGAGCGCGCCCATCACCAGATCCTGTTTTCCCGCAACCAGACCTATCGTCGAGAGCATCTGACGGCGCTGCTGGAGGACGATCGCGACCTCTTCGAGCATTGGACCCACGATGCCTCGATCATTCCAAGCAGCTTCTTCCGCTATTGGAAGCACCGCTTCAAATGGGAAGGTGAGACGATCGTCGAGCGGTGGAAGGCGTGGCGTGGCGAAGGCTTTGAAAAAGGCTGCGACGACACTTATCAGCGTATTGCCGAAGGCGGCCCGGTGCTCGCCCGAGACTTGAAGGAAGCCGAACACCAGTCTGGCGGCTGGTGGAACTGGCATCCGTCGAAGACGGCGCTGGAAGTGCTGTGGCGCACGGGCAAGCTGGCGATCGCGCGGCGCGAGAATTTCCAGAAGGTCTACGATCTCACGGAAAGAGTGATCCCGCCGCACCACAACGAGGATGACGTCAGCCATCCGGAGTTCATCGACTGGGCTTGCCGCAGTGCGCTGGAGCGTCTCGGCTTTGCCACCCATGGCGAGATTGCAGCCTTCTGGGATCTGGTGTCGCCCGAGGAGGCCAAGACCTGGGTGGCGGAGCATCGCGACGAACTCGTGGAAGTGCAGATCGAAGCGATCGATGGCGGACGCCCACGTGTCGCCTACGCCTTCGCTGGATTCCCGGACGCACTTGGCGATATCCCTGAGCCGCCGGGCCGGGTGCGGGTGCTGAGCCCCTTCGATCCGCTGCTGCGCGACCGCAATCGTACCGAGCGCCTGTTCGGGTTCTATTATCGCATCGAGATCTTCGTGCCCGAGGCCAAGCGCGAATATGGCTATTACGTCTTCCCGCTGATCGAGGGCGACCGGTTGATCGGCCGCATCGACATGAAGGCGGACCGCAAGCGCGGCAGCCTCGATGTCCGCAAGCTCTGGCTCGAAAAGGGCGTCCGCGTCTCGGCAGGGCGCCTGGAACGCATCGATGCCGAGCTCGATCGGGTTGCCCGCTTCGCCGGCGTCGAGCGGGTGGAACGGCTCGACGGCTGGAATACGTCGCTGTAGCGACTTGAGCCGCTGCATGCTTGCGTCGATCGGTGCGGATCGAGGAAACATGCGGCCCGTGATATTTTCCTTGGCTTGAACCCGCTGCGTTCCTAAATGGAGGCGATAGAAATTCCTGACGCGGGAGCGTGCCACTATGAACACCGATCTGATGAGCCTCTTCGATGCCGACGACGCAACGGTCCGCAAGGTTCTCTCGGAAACGCTCGCCGGTGCCGACGACGGCGAACTGTTCCTCGAACATGCGCAGGCCGAGGTGCTTTCCTTCGACAACGGCCGGCTCAAGGGCGGCAGCTTCAATACCGACCAGGGTTTTGGCTTGCGTGCCGTTGCCGGCGAAGCGGTCGGCTACGCCCATTCCGGCGAACTTTCGCTTTCGGCGCTGCGCCGTGCTTCCGATGCGGTGGCGCAGGTGACCCGCGGTTATGCCGGCTCCTATGCCGCAGCCCCGCAGCGTACCAACAAGAAACTCTACGGCGACGAAAACCCGATCGGCGAGCCGAGCTTCGAGGCGAAGGTCGCGCTGCTCCAGGAAATCGACGCCTATCTGCGCGCCAAGGATCCGAAGGTCCGTCAGGTGACGGCGACCATCGCCGCTAGCTGGCAGGTCGTCGATATCCTTCGCGCCGATGGTCACCGCGTCCATGACGTCCGGCCGATGACCCGCATCAACATCTCCGTCGTCACCGGCGAAGGCGATCGCCAGGAAAGCGGCTCCTTCGGCACCGGCGGGCGTCGCGGCTTCGGCGATTTCGTCACCGCGGAAAACTGGAAGCAGGGCGCCGACGAGGCGCTGCGCCAGGCACTCGTCAATCTCGAAGCGATCGATGCGCCCGCCGGCACCATGGACGTGGTGCTTGCCTCCGGCTGGCCGGGCGTCATGCTACACGAAGCCGTCGGCCATGGCCTGGAAGGCGACTTCAACCGCAAGAAGACCTCGGCTTTTGCCGGCCTGCTGGGCCAGCAGGTGGCTGCCAAGGGCGTCACCGTCGTCGACGACGGCACGATTGAGGCGCGCCGCGGCTCGATCTCGATTGACGACGAGGGCACGCCGTCCGGCTACAACGTGCTGATCGAGGACGGCAAGCTCGTCGGCTACATGCAGGACCGGCAGAACGCCCGGCTGATGGGCATGCAGCCGACCGGCAACGGTCGTCGCCAGGGCTATGCCCATGTGCCGATGCCGCGCATGACCAATACCTACATGCTCTCCGGCGACAAAACGCCGGAGGAAATCATCGCCTCGGTCAAGAAGGGCATCTATGCCGTCTCCTTCGGCGGCGGCCAGGTGGACATCACCTCCGGCAAGTTCGTCTTCGGCTGCACCGAGGCCTACCTGATCGAAAACGGCAAGATCGGCGCACCGGTGAAGGGCGCGATGTTGATCGGCAACGGTCCGGACGCGATGAAGCGTGTCACCATGGTCGGCAACGACACCAAGCTCGACACCGGCATCGGCAATTGCGGCAAGGCCGGCCAATGGGTACCGGTCGGCGTCGGCCAGCCGCATCTGCGCATGGATCAGATCACCGTCGGCGGCACGCAGGCGTAAGGTCCGATGGCGGTCTTCAAGCTGTCCTTTCTGTCGCCGAAGACCGCCACACCGACGCACGAACTGAGGTTTGATCGCGATGCCACCGAGATCGCGCGGGCGTTGGACCTGCGCAACGGCGTCTTCCTGGATCATGCCTGCTACCGTCTGGATCAAGACGACCTGACGCTGCTGGCGTCGGCCGTCGGGCTTGCCTTGCCAGAAACAGGCGAGGAAGCTGAGCTTCGGCGGCCGCATGCGCTCGATACCGTGCCCTATCTGGTACACACCGGCTATGAGCTTCCGCTGATGCTGGAAGGGCGCAAGCCCTTCGCCTTCTTCAGCGACGATGCCGCGTCGCCCTGGCTTGCCGAAACCAAAGAGTTGTTCGCGCCGCACGTTGCCGACGGAACTTTGCTTGCGGACATGTTCGAGTTCTCGCGGATGTGCCCGACAACGACCGGTGGCGAGAAGGAGCAAAGGGTTCTCTACCTCACCTATGCGTTGCCGGAGGAAGAGTGGCGTTTCGCGCGCTTCAGGCAACGCTGCCACCAGCTCTTTTGCAATTGGCGCCCATGGACGGCAGAAGACGAGCGCGAGGAGGGGCTGCTGCTTGGCTATAGCCAGGAGCAGTGCGACTGGTGGCTCGCCAACCGCTTCCGTAGAGCCGTCGTGCAAGAGTGACGAAGGCTCTGAGGCCGGCGGCCAATCAGCCGCGCGACGGCAGCATCATGCAGTCATAGGAGCGCTCTTTGAGGGCATCGCAGGCTGCTGCTGCCGCGTCGCGGCTCGAAAAGCCGACGAAGCGGGCGCGGTAGATCGCTTTGGCACCCTTACCGACGGCTTCCGTGTAGGGCGTGGCGCCCGCGAGCGGCGCACCGGCTTCCGAGCGCGCCTGCGCCAGCAGCATGCGCGCAGCCTCTGCGGATGGCGCCGCCGAAATCTGGATCTGCCAGCCGCCTGACGCAGCCGGAACTGCAGCCGTCGTTTCGATCTCGGCAAGCTCCGTCGGCCGTTCCGCGGGGATGGCGGCCGTCGATGTCGCTGTAATCAGGGCAGCAACCGAATCCCGCTTGGCCCGCTGCGGTGCGGTGTAGGGCATCGGAACCTCGGATGTCGCGACCGCGGCCACTTCGACGGGGGCTTCGACCGTCTTGCCGCCGCGCGTGGATACCACCAGCTGCCTTCCGCCCTTGGCTGCCTTGCCGACATGGCGATCGAGAAGGGCCGCCATCTTGGCATCGCGGCTGCGCGCCGTCTTGCCGCCGAGAACGACGCCGACCACCCGGCGATTGCCGTCCTTGACGGCGCTGACGAGGTTGAAGCCGGAGGCGTTGGTGTAGCCGGTCTTGATGCCGTCCATGCCGTCGTAGCGGTACATCAGGTTGTTGTGCCCCCGCACCTTGCGGCCGCGGAAATTGAAGCTTTCGGTCGCAAACAGCCGGTACTCCCTGGGGAAGTCGCGCATCAGCGCCACGGCGAGCGTCGACATTTCACGCGCCGTCGTCACCTGCTTGCTGGCAGGCAGGCCGGAGGCATTGATGAAGATGGTCTTGCTCATGCCGAGCTGACGCGCCTTGGCGGTCATCATGCGGGCGAAATTCGCCTCGGAGCCGCCGAGCTTCTCGGCCATCGCTGCCGCGGCATCGTTGCCCGAGCGCACGATCATGCCGAGGACCGCCTCGCGCACCGTGATCGTCATGCCGGATTTGAGGCCGAGCCGCATCGGCGGCTTGGCAGCCGCCGCCTTCGAAACCTTGATCTTGCTGTCCCAGGAAAGCTTGCCACTCTTCAGCGCCTCGAAGGCCATATAGACCGTCATCATCTTGGTCAGGGAGGCAGGATGATTGAGGACATCGGCGTTTTCAGACGAGAGGACCTTGCCGGTGCGCGCATCGAGCACCAGCGAGGCGCTTCCGGCGACGGCTGTCGCCGTCCCGAGCGCCAGTGCGAAGGTCGCCAGCAGGAGGCAGCGCAAAGTTTTCATATCGATCCCCGTCGAGTAGCGCCCTCGGCAAGGCGCAAAGCTGTTTCGTTTTGTGACAAGATCCGTGTCTTTGCTGCAACTTTAGGGCGGAATGTGGCGAGCCGACCTTGTTTTCGAGGTTGTGGTAAATGGCCGATGAACGCTCTCCCCGTTCAACAAGGTTTAACGCCCTCGCCGTTAACTTTCCAGGCTGATAGTCCGCGCCGGAACCTCGCGGGCCAGATTTGGGGGCGACCATCAAGGGCATGATCAGGACAATTGTTCGCCGCGCCGCAATTGCCGGTGGGCTGGAAGTCGCCGGGGGGCTGAGCCGCGCCGGGCTGATTGCCGGCGCGCGCGGGCAGGGGGCGATCTTTACCCTGCATCATGTCCGGCCGAAATCTGCCCGTGCCTTCGATCCCAATGCGCACCTGGAAATCACGCCGGAATTCCTCGATGTCGCGTTGAGGACGCTGAAGCGCGACGGCTATCGCTTCACCCCGCTCGAACACTTGCCGGAGGCGCTGGCCGCCAAAGGTGGGCCGGTCGCCTGCTTTACCCTTGATGACGGCTACCGGAACAATCTCGAGCACGCGTTGCCGGTCTTCCAGCGCCACCAGGCGCCATTCACGGTGTTCGTTACCGGCGGGTTCGTCGATCGCACCCATACGCTTTGGTGGGAGACGCTTGCCGATATGCTCGCAACGCGCGAGAAGCTGCGCTTTGACTTCGGCCGTGGCGTAGAAACATTGCAGGCGTCGACCACGGCCGAAAGGCAGGCCGTCTTCAATCGCATTGCGGCGTTCATTCACGGCCATGATGAGGCAAAGGCGATCGCTTCCTTGAACGCTGCAGCCCTCGATGGCGGCATCGATCCGCAGGCGATAACCGAACGCCTCACACTGGACGAGGCCGGTTTGCGGCGCCTGATCGAAAGTCCTATCGCGAGCCTCGGCGCCCACACGATCAGCCACCGCGCGGTCGCGCGCCTGACGGATGCTGAGGCGCGGCGGGAGATCGAGGGATCGCTGCGGCGCGTCGAGGCGATCACCGGTCGGCCGCCCCAGACTTTCGCCTATCCCTATGGCGACGCACCGGCGGTATCCGCACGCGACCACCGCATCGTCGCCGATTTGGGTTTCACCCTGGCCGTCACCACCCAACCCGGCACGCTCATCGCTCGCGCGAAAGCCAGCCTTTATGCGCTACCGCGCATTTCTCTGAACGGCCATTTCCAGCGCGCCCGCTACGTTTCGGCTCTGGCCTCCGGCATACCGTTCCGCCTGGCGGCCGGCTAGAAAAGGCGACTTGGGCAGCCGAGTGCTTCGACGTCAATTGAAGGCAAAAGCCATGAGAATGCTGTCCTGGTAAACACCGTCGTGTTTCCAGTCGCGAACACGACGGCCTTCGATCTGGAAGTCAAACTGCGCGTAAAACGCCCGGGCAGCGGCGTTCTCATGAAGGACGGAAAGCTCGATGCGTTCCAATCCGCTTCGCGAGCGCGTTGCATCGCAGTTGCAGGCGGCGGCGTACAATTCCCTTCCCACGATAGATACCGAGGAGCCCCATGCCCACGGTCCCGACATGCGCCGAACGGGCGAGGCATCCAGCCGGATATCGCACCAGCCGACCACGCGATCGTCGACAGCAACGATCTGGGCGCCCGGGCGCGATGCAGGACTGTCATGTATGCGGCATCCGTCGAAGGGTGGTGCGCTTAGCCGTGAAAGCCAGCGGCCTTCCTGGGCGACGTCATCGAGGCAGCGGTGACAACCGGCTATATCGTCGAGCGTCGCGTCACGAACATCGATCGTTATCAATAGGCACTCAACGAAAATGCCCGGCTCGGGCCGGGCAAAAGACAAAATCCGCTCGGCCACCTGCATAGCCGAGCGTCGTGATTGCATCTGGCGCCTCTCTTGCGACGGACGCGCGGGTTATGGGTACATACGCACCTTTTCCCAGCCGCCTTCGGGTGCCTCGCGGCGAAACTCCATCCGGTCATGAAGCCGGAAGGGGCGGTCGTGCCAGAATTCGATCGACGTCGGGCAGATGCGGAAGCCCGACCAATAGCTTGGGCGCGGGATTTCGCCGAGCGCGTGGCGGGCCGTGTATTCGGCAACGGCCTTTTCCAGCGCGAAGCGGCCTTCGAGTGGCCGCGACTGCTTCGAGGCCCAGGCGCCGATGCGGCTGCCGCGCGGCCGGCTCTTGAAATACTCGTCGGCCTCCTCGTCGGTGACGATCTCGACCGGGCCGCGCACGCGCACCTGCCGACGCAGCGATTTCCAGTGGAAGCACATCGCCGCCTTGCGGGCGCCGAGGATCTCCTCACCCTTCTGGCTTTCGAAATTCGTGTAGAAAACGAAGCCGCGCTCGTCGAAACCCTTGAGCAGCACCATGCGGACATTCGGCAGTCCGTCGGCATCGACGGTTGCGAGCGCCACCGCATTCGGGTCGTTGATCTCGCTACCTTCCGCGTCCTTCAGCCATGTGCCAAACAGGGAAAAGGGTTCATTTGATTCGGTGAAGTCACCGCTTGTTAACTCATTCGCCGCCATATTGCGTTCCAATGCCGTGATGTCTGGCGCGGAAATACTTCGGGATGAGCCCGACCGGTGTTTCCGCATCGAAAATGTCGGAGCCTGTATGTTGACCTTGTCGAGAAACGTGCGGCTCCAGCGAGTCTGACAGGATTGCCGTGCAAGACATAGCAAAGTGGATCGACGCCAAGAAGGGGTATTCCTTCGCCTTGCTGCGTAGCGCGGCAATTTGCCTGCCGGTCCTGGCGCTGTCCGGCTGCATGGGGGCTGGCCTCGACCTTTTCGGCAGCGGAGTCGACCGCACGGTTTCGACGGGCACAGTTCCCGTTGCCAAGACCTCCGATGGCCTTTCCGATGCGGTGATGGTTCGCAACGCCGTGACATCGGCCGAGCTCAACAGCGGCGCCATCAATCCTATTCCCTGGGCCAATGCGACCTCCGGCAGTGCCGGTGTCATCAGCAGCATCCAGGAAGACCGCGCCAGCGGCATGCTCTGCCGCCGCTTCACCACGACGCGTCATTCCTACGAAGGCATCGCCAAGTTCGACGGCAGCACTTGCCAGGGCGGCGACGGCGCCTGGTATCTGACGAGCTTCGGCCCGCGCGCCTGAGCGAGCGTTCGACGCAAGCCGTTGAAATCGGTGATTAACCACGTTTTGGCAAATGCGCGCATGACGGCCGGCGTTGCCGTCTCAACGGCCACATGAGGCCGCGTGGCTAACCACTATTTAGCAACTTCTCCGGATCATCGGCGTTCAGTGGACGGGCGACAATGGCGCCTGCAATCGGGGCAAAGGCGGGCATCAGGGAGAGGCCGCCGATCAGAGAAGATGGTAGAAACCATGCGTGATCCCTATGTGATCCTCGGGGTACGGCGCAATGCCGGGCAGGATGAAATCAAGGCCGCCTGGCGTTCGCTGGCAAAGGCCGTGCATCCGGACCATAACCAGGACGATCCCAACGCCGCGGAGCGTTTTGCCGAGGCCGGCAAGGCCTATGAGCTGCTGCGCGACCCGAAGCTCAGAAGCCGCTACGACTATGCGCGCCGCGAAGCCGAGCTTCGTCGCATGGAGGCGATGAAGGCAAAGATGCGGCCTCAGGAAGAGGCGCCGGTCGACGCCGAGACCGCCGAGGACGCCATTTCACAGATTTTCGGCGCGGAGACCCGCAGCAAGTCGGCCCGCCCATCGCCGAAGCCGACGCCGAAACCATCGCCCAAGCCGGCTGCGGCAGCAAAGGAGCCGGAGCGCCCGGCCCAGGCGTCCGAAAGCAAGCCGGAACCAGCCCCCGAACCGCAGCAGGAAAGCGCTCTCAAGACAGAAACTCCGCTGATGCAGCGTGCAGCCGCACCGGCCGCCGAGCTTGTGGCGGCGATCGTCCGGCGCATCCGGGGTCGCGCGGCAAAGACGGCCGAGAAGGTCCCGGATCTTCCTGTCGATCTCGCTGTCAGTATTGACGACCTGATCAACCGCCAGCGCCTCTCCGTCGAGCTTCCCGACGGCGAAAGCCTGAAGGTGCAGATCCCTCCGGGTGCCGTCGACGGTCAGAGCATTCGTCTGGCAGAGCAGGGCTATCGGGTGACGGGCATGACCCGTGGCGACGTCGTCGTCACGCTCAGGGTCGACCAGGGCGGGACGTTCCGCGCCCGCGGCCTCGATCTCATGACCACCTTGCCGATCGATCTGCAGGGCGCCGTGCTCGGCTGCGAACAGGTGCTCGAAACCCCGGTCGGGCAGGTTACGGTGGTCGTGCCGGCCTGGTCCGGTTCCGACAAGGTCATCCGCCTTGCGGGCAGGGGGATGCCCGGTGCTTATGGTACGCATGGCGATCTGTTGGTCGAATTGCGGCTGGTCCTGCCCGAGGCGCCCGACGACAAGATCACCGATCTGATGAAGTCGCAGCGCGACGGCCTCTATCTGTGACAGGCCATTTGTGACAGTTCGCTGACACACTGAACCAATATTACGGGGACTAACAGTTCCTGATCTCAGCCGTGCTTGAACCACCCTTGCGGCTATGCCATAGGCAATTCTCGACATTTTGCCGCACCCGTTCTCGTGGGGCGTCTGTGACATTTTTGATCTTTGGCACCGGCGACGGCCGATGCTGGAATAGTATTGGGGACTTACCATGGCTCAGGCATCCGGTCTGATGAAGGGCAAGCGCGGCGTCATCATGGGCGTTGCAAACAACCGTTCCATCGCATGGGGCATTGCCAAGGCCATCCACGCGCAGGGTGGTGAAGTTGCGTTGACCTATCAGGGCGACGCTCTGAAAAAGCGCGTCGAGCCGCTGCTCGCGGAAATCGACGGCTTCATGGCCGGCCATTGCGACGTCAGCGACGAAGCCACCATCGACGCGGTCTTCGACGCGCTTGAGAAGAAGTGGGGCAAGATCGATTTCGTGGTGCATGCGATCGGCTTCTCCGACAAGGACGAACTGACCGGCCGCTACGTCGATACCTCGGCCGACAACTTCGCCAAGACGATGCAGATCTCGGTCTACTCCTTCACTTCGGTTGCCCGTCGCGCTGAAAAGCTGATGACGGACGGCGGATCGATGCTGACGCTGACCTATTACGGCGCCGAAAAGGTCATGCCGAACTACAACGTCATGGGTGTCGCCAAGGCTGCCCTGGAAGCAAGCGTCAAGTACCTCGCCGTCGACCTCGGCCCCAAGAACATCCGCGTCAACGCGATTTCTGCAGGCCCGATCAAGACGCTGGCCGCCTCCGGCATCGGTGACTTCCGCTATATCCTCAAGTGGAACGAGTACAACGCGCCGCTGCGCCGCACCGTCACCATCGAGGAAGTCGGCGACGTCGGCCTCTACATGCTTTCGGACCTGTCGCGCTCGGTTACCGGTGAAGTGCACCACGCCGACAGCGGCTACCATGTCGTCGGCATGAAGGCTGTGGATGCGCCCGATATCTCCGTGATCAAGGACTGACCGAACCGCCAAGTCGGATTCGGCAGCCTGCTGCCCGGAGACATGTTGTGCTGATCTATGTGATCCGTCACGGACAGACCGACTGGAACGCCGAAAGCCGGCTCCAGGGGCAAAAGGATATCCCTCTCAATGATTTCGGTCGCCAGCAGGCGACCGGCAACGGCGTGGCGCTTGGAGGCATCCTCGGCGCCGATGCCCGGCATTTCGACTTCGTCGCCAGTCCGCTCGGCCGCACGCGCGAGACCATGGAGCGTGTCCGGCGGGCCATGGGGCTCGATCCGGACGCCTACCGCACCGACGAGCGGCTCAAGGAAGTTTCCTTCGGCGATTGGGAAGGGCACACGCTGCCCGAACTCAAGCGCTCGGCGCCACAGAGGATCGCCGAGCGGCGCGCGGTGAAATGGGACTTCATTCCGCCCGGTGAGGATGCCGAGAGTTACGAAATTCTGTCCTGGCGCATAGCCGCCTGGCTCAGGGACGTGACGAAGCCGACGGTCTGCGTCAGTCACGGCGGCGTCATTCGCGTGCTCTTCAAGCTTTTCGGGGAAATGGAAGCCGAGGAGGCCGCGACCGCGGCGATCCCGCAGGACCGCCTTCTGCGCATCTCCGGCAATGCCATCGGCTGGGTCTGATAGCCTGAAGCGTCGGGCGTAGATTGGCGCAACGACGCGCCAAAGCGCTTCACATGGATGCCCGCGCGAGGGGCATCCGATAAAGGTCATTTTTCAGAAATGTGGAAATCCGGTTCGGGCGAACCGCGCAGCGGCCTGTAAGGCCGCGCTTTCTATTGAACGATTTCGAGATCGTTGATGACCCGCTTGCCGTCCACTTCCGTGTAGAAGACGAGAACCTTCACGCCGGCCTTCAGGCCTTCGAAATTGAATTCCTCAGGCGCCTGATAGTTCTTGCCGTCGTCAAGCGACAGGCTCAGCCTTTCGGTATCAACACCCGTAATGGTAGCTTCAACGTCGGCGCTTTCGGCAAGGGCGGACAAGGGCGAGAGCAGCCCTGCGGTGGCCATGAGTGCGGCAATAACAAAACGCATTCTTCTTGCCCTCTTCAACGTTTCTGCGAACATCCTTGTCACTCCCCTTTGATCCCCGATTGTGGCAAAAATTGCCTTGCGGCGTGGCTTTTGGCCGGACGCCCCCGCTTTTTTGATGGTCTATCCGAACTCTGGAGACTGGACGGCGGTACCGTATTTTTCAAGCGGGCAGGGGCCGAACTCCGGGTATCGGCGGTGTGGTTTCCCCATGAATTATAGGGTTTGCCAAGGAATTGTGACGAAAGCCAATCTTAAGACTCGCTCGCTACCTTTGGTTGGGAATCGAGGGGAAGAGATTGAAGATCATTGACGTTCTGCGCCAGCGCATTCGGGCCGCCGCCAGATTTGCGAAACCGTCGCTCATTCCTGCGGCGATCGCGGGCCTCGTCGTGTTTACGGGCGGGCATGTCTATGAGCGGCAAAACCGTGAAAACTTCCAGAACGACCTCAGGATCGACGTCGAGAACGAACTGAACCTCATTGCCAACCGCCTGCAATCGGAGGTTAACACCAGCATTGCCGCGCTGAACGGTTTTGCCAACAGCATCGGCGTGCATCCGGCCATGACAACAGACGATTTCACCGTCATGGCGACGAAGCTCCTCCTGCAGAATCCGCAGATGGTGCGCGCCTCGGCAGCGCCCGGCGGCGTCGTGCGGATCGCCTTTCCGCGCGAGAGCCAGCAATGGTTCGTCGGCAGCGACTTCAACCGATTCGGCGCGACAAGACATGCCATCGAGCGCGCGTCCTCGACGGTCAGGCCAGTGATGATCGGCCCGATCCGGCTGCCAAGCGGCCGCAATGGTTTCGAGCTGTTCCTGCCAGTCTTTTCCAAGATCCAGGGACGCATGGAGCGTTGGGGCTACGTCGAGGCCATACTCGACGAGAAGGCGCTGTACCGCGCCGCGCGCCTGCTCGAGTCGGGCGGCGAGGCGCCGGAACTGGCGCGGGACCACCGCCATGTCGACGTTCACCTGGCGATCCGCGATATTTCCGAGCCGGACCGCATACAGGATGCGTTCTATGGCGACGACGCGCTTTTTCGCGCTGCGCCGGTCAACCGCCGGTTGGAGCTAGCAGGCGGCGTGTGGGAGCTAGCGGCCATGCCCGTCGGTGGATGGCAGCAGCTTCCCGAAAACAGCAGCTTCATCCAATTGGCGATCGCCGTCGCCGTCACGGTGGTGGTTATCCCGATCCTCCTGGCTGGCGGCCTGGTCAACGAGCGACAGCGCAACATCGCCAAGCTGAAGGCGCGGGAAGGGGAGGTGATGACGCTGTCTCATCGCCTGAACCTCGCGCTCGACGCGTCGAAGATCGGCATCTGGGAAATCGACGTCGAGAGCCAGCAGCGTTCCTGGGACGACCGGATGTTCCACCTGCATGGACTGGAGGTGCATCTGGACGAGCCCACGTACGACGAGTGGCGCGCGACCGTGCATCCCGACGACATAGGTATTGCCGCCAATGCGCTGTTCCGTAGCCTCGATGACGGCCTCGAGTACCGATCGCAGTATCGTGTCATTCTGCACGACGGTACGGTGCGCCACATCCGCAATGTCGGGTCCAGCCACCGCGGCGCCGATGGCCGCGCCAAGGTCACCGGCATCAGCTGGGATGTCAGCGACGATGTGCTGAAGAACGAGCGGCTGAGTGCGGCCAAGGCACAGGTCGACCAGCAGAACCTTGAGCTCGAGCAGGCGCTGAAGGGTCTCTACGAGCGTGAACAGGATCTAGAGCTCCTGTCACGACGTCTCGACCTCGCTCTTGATTCCTATCGCTGCGGCATGTGGGAGGCCGATCTCGACAACAACGTCGCCTATTGGGACGAGCGCATGCATCAGCTCTACGGGCTGGTCTATACCGACGGCGCCACCAACGAGCAGACATGGCTTCAAGCGCTGCACCCCGATGACCGGCAGCCGGCGCTCAACGCGGTCAATCGCGCCATCGAAGCGGACGAAACCTATGTGCATCAGGTGCGGGTGATATTGTCGGCCGGAACGGTTCGCCACATCCGCTCGGTCGGCAAGCTGCACGTCGCCCCGGACGGTGCACGGAAATTCGTCGGCATGGCGCTCGATGTTACCGACGACGTGCTGATGACGGAACAGTTACGCGCGGCCAAGGCCATGGCGGACGCAAAGAACGCCGAGCTGGAGCAGGCCCGGGTTCGCATCGAGCACAACGCACTGCATGACCCGCTGACAGGGCTCGGCAACCGCCGCATGCTCGACAAGGCGCTGGAGCGACTGACCCTGGACGCCGGCAGCGACCGTGAGGACATCGCCATCCTTCATATCGATCTCGACCGGTTCAAGCAGATCAACGACACCCTGGGTCACGCAGCCGGCGACGCCATGCTGATCCATGCCTCGGAGATCCTGCGGGCGAACACATCGGCGGGCGACATCATTGCCCGCATCGGTGGCGACGAGTTCGTTGTCGCCGTTACCGGCGAACAGGGCGAGGCGACGCTTGCTGCCCGTTGCGACCGGATCATTGCCGCGATGCGGCAGCCGGTCGACTACAACGGATTTCCCTGCCGCTTTGGTGTCAGCATCGGCGTGGCAGTCGGGTATGGCGCCGACATCGACGCGCGCAAGCTGCTCGTCAACGCCGATATCGCGCTCTATCGCGCCAAGGAGGCGGGCCGGAACCGCTACCAGTTCTTCACCGAGGTGCTCCAGGCGGAAGTGGTGACCGCCAAGCGCATTGCCGACGAGATTTTGGAAGGCATCGAGCGCGACGAATTCGAACCCTGGTACCAACCGCAGTTCGATGCGACGACGCTCGCGCTTTGCGGCGTCGAGGCACTGGTGCGCTGGAGGCATCCGCGCGAGGGCATATTGACGCCGGATCGTTTTCTCGGCATCGCCGACGAACTCAACGTGACGGCGATGCTCGACCGTCTCGTTCTGGAGAAATCTCTCACCGATCAGATGCGATGGGCAGCGGCCGGCATTCGGGTTCCCAAGATCTCGGTCAATGTTTCGGCCAAGCGGCTGCAGGACGACGACCTGCTGTCCTCGCTTGAAGGCTTGAGCATCACGCCCGGACAGATCTGTTTCGAACTGGTGGAGTCGATCTTCCTCGACGAAAGCGACGATATCGTCGCCGCCAACATCGAGGGCATCAAGAAGCTCGGGATCGATATCGAACTCGACGATTTCGGCACCGGCCATACCTCGATCGTCAGCCTTTTGAAGATCAAGCCGAAACGGTTGAAGATCGACCGCCAGCTCGTCGTTCCGGTTTTGAGCGCCCGCAGGGAGCAGGCGTTGGTGCGCTCGATTATCGAGATTGCCCGCTCGCTCAATATCGAGACCGTGGCCGAGGGCGTGGAAACCATGGCGCATGCCGAAATGCTCGGCATTCTGGGCTGTGATGTGCTGCAGGGCTACGCATTTGCCCGGCCGTTGAGCGCGGAGAAGTTTCTCGCCTTTGCAGCCGAACGCGGCTTGCGTCTGGCGTCGTGATGAAGGAGGTCGCGTCAGGTCGCAAAAGCCTTTCCCCATCTCCGGCTTTCCACTAAGAGAAGGCATCCGCGTACAAAACGTACGGCCGTTGCTTGCTTAGGGTCGGTTGCCTTCATGTCGCATAATACTTTCGGTCATCTCTTCCGCGTTACCACCTGGGGCGAAAGCCACGGGCCGGCGCTCGGCTGCGTCATCGACGGCTGCCCGCCCGGCATCCGTTTCACGCTCGCCGAACTCCAGGTATGGCTCGACAAGCGCAAACCCGGCCAGTCGCGCTTCGTGACACAGCGCCGCGAGGACGATCTGGTCAAGGTTCTCTCCGGCGTCATGTTCGACGAGGACGGCGAGACGATGATCTCGACCGGAACGCCGATCTCGATGCTGATCGAAAACACCGACCAGCGCTCGAAGGACTATTCCGAGATCGCCAAGCGCTATCGCCCGGGCCACGCCGATTACACCTACGATCTGAAATACGGCATCCGCGATTATCGCGGTGGCGGCCGTTCCTCGGCGCGCGAGACCGCGGCGCGCGTCGCTGCCGGTGGTGTCGCCCGCAAGGTCGTGCCGGGTCTCGTCGTTCGCGGCGCGCTCGTGCAGATCGGCAAGCACAAGATCAACCGCGCCAACTGGGATTGGACCGAGGTCGACAACAACCCCTTCTTCGCACCGGATCCGGAGATCGTGCCGGTCTGGGAAGAATATCTCGATAGCATCCGCAAGTCCGGATCCTCGATCGGCGCCGTCGTCGAAGTGGTTGCCGAGGGCGTGCCCGCCGGCATCGGTGCGCCGATCTATGCCAAGCTTGACCAGGACATCGCCTCGAACCTGATGTCGATCAACGCCGTCAAGGGTGTCGAGATCGGCAACGGTTTCGGTGCGGCCGAAATCACCGGCGAGGAAAACGCCGACGAAATGCGCATCGGCGCTGACGGCAAGCCGGTCTTCCTGTCGAACCATGCTGGCGGTATTCTTGGTGGCATCGCCACCGGCGAGCCGGTGATCGCGCGTTTCGCCATCAAGCCGACCTCGTCGATCCTCACCGAGCGACGCTCGGTCGACAGCGACGGCAACGAGGTCGATGTGCATACCAAGGGTCGCCACGATCCGTGCGTCGGCATCCGCGCCGTGCCGATCGGCGAGGCGATGCTTGCCTGCACGATCGCCGATCACTACCTGCGTGACCGCGGCCAGACCGGCCGCCTCAAGTAATTCGGCTTCAACCGGCCCAGACAATTCGGGAAGAACACCATGTCCTATGATCAGAAGCGTGTCGTCGATGCCATTCGCGCCTTCGAGGCCGGCGAAATCGTCGTCGTCACCGATGACGACGGCCGCGAGAACGAGGGCGACCTGATCGTCGCGGCGGTGCATTGCACGCCGGAAAAGATGGCCTTCATCGTGCGCCACACCTCGGGCATCGTCTGCACGCCGATGCCGCGCGAGGAGGCCAAGCGCCTGAACCTCAACGCCATGGTGGCGGAAAACGATTCCGCGCACACCACCGCCTTCACAGTCTCGGTCGACTTCAAGCACGGCACGACGACGGGCATTTCCGCCGACGACCGCACGCTGACGGTACGCAACCTCGCCAATCCCAATGTCGGGCCGACGGACTTCGTTCGCCCCGGCCACATTTTCCCGCTGGTCGCGCGCGAAGGCGGCGTTCTCATGCGCTCCGGCCATACGGAAGCTGCCGTCGACCTCTGCAGGCTCGCCAGCCTACCGCCGATCGGCGTCATCTGCGAACTCGTCAATGACGACGGCACGGTCATGCGTGGGCCACAGGTGGCGAGCTTCGCCGACACCCATGGCCTGAAGCAGGTTTCGGTCGCCGATCTCATCGCCTATCGCCAGCGCAAGGAAACGCTGATCGAGCATGGCGGCTCCTTCGATATCGAGACGCCCTATGGTGCGGCCAAGGGACATTCCTATTCTCTGCCCTGGGATCCGATGCAGCATCTCGCCGTCGTCTTTGGCGACATCCGTGACGGCGTCGATATCCCGGTTCGCCTGCATCTCGAAAATGTCGGCGCCGACGTCTTCGGCAGGGACTGCCAGATCGACCGCATCATGAAGCGCATTGCCGACGAGGGCAGGGGGGTCATCGTCTATCTGCGCGAAGGCTCGGTCGGCGTCGGCGTGTCGCAGACGGCGCGCAAGGGCAAGCACGAGCGCGAAGCGCACGACGAGGCGCAGGCGCGCGAAAACGAGTGGCTGGAAATCGGCCTCGGCGCGCAGATCCTGAAGGATCTCGGCATCAGCTCCATCAGGCTGCTCGCTTCGCGCGAACGCCATTATGTCGGCCTCGAAGGCTTCGGCATCAAGATCGTCGGGACCGACATCATCTAAAGACGCGTCGCTCTCGCATGCATCAGGCCCGGATCATCGATCCGGGCCTTGTCTTTTATGCTCGGCGGCAGCCAACAAAAAAGCCGCGCTCGAAGCGCGGCTCTTTGTTTGTCTTTGAACTTGTCGCCGTTCAGGGCAGCGCGTCGTAGCCTTCGCCGAAGCCCTTGAGGTCGACAGGGATGCCGATGCCTTCTTCGGGTGACTGGAAGACGATGAAGGTCGCCGTCGCACCGGAACGGAAGGTCTTCAAGAGTTCGTCCTCGAGCACCACTTCTGCGTAGCAGCCGTCGGAGAAGCAACGCACGAAATAGGCGCGGCCGATATCCTTGCCGTCGACGTTCAGGCCGAGGCCGTTCGGCAGAAGCACGCCGAGCGGAGCGAGTACGCGCAGGATCTTGGCCTTGCGATCCGCAGTCTTCAAAACGACCACCGACAGGCCAACTTCGGGCCGGTCTTCGGCGATGACGTTTTGCATCAGCGCGCACTGGTCAGCGGAGGCGCCCGGCGGCTGATCGCAGACGATCGACCATGCGCCATGGTTGGACTTGACCGTGCCGGGTGTTCCGGCGGGCTGCTGGGCCAGGCTTTGAGCCGGGAGAGCGAGAACGGCAAGGCCGAAGGCGGCGAAGGCCGACAGTCGGGAAAAGAGGGGCAGGCCCATGTAAACCTCAAAACGTCGAATCATCAGGGCTATTCTTGAAGCGCGCAGGAATAAATGAAAAGCCCTGCGGGGCACATTCCAGCGCCATATGGCGGAAATTGGGCGGGTTGGGCGCCCTATCCGGCGCGCCGCCGTCAAAGCGCTGTGCAATCGGATCGCCAAGCGCGCAGAAGAGCCCCTATAGGTGGTTTCGCCACGGGTTTCGAGGGGTGCCTGTGTGAAAAGCTGCGTTTGTGCAAAAATGCCGCATGGGGTTGATTGGTCAGATGTTGCGGCATCGGACAAACTGTGGTTTGAAGCGCAGCAGTATCGCAGGGATTCTGCGTTCCGGTTTGATCCTGATCAAGCGCATTGGGGAGACACATTGTGAAAAACAAGGCTTATGCAGTTCTGGCAGCGCTTGCCTGTCTGCTTTTTGCTTCGAGCGCCTTTGCTGACAAGCCTGTCGAATGGCAGACGAACTTTCAGACGGCCGCTACGGGCATCATGGAAGAAATCACGTGGTTTGAACATTATACCCTGTGGTTCATCATTCCGATTACTCTCTTCGTTCTCCTCCTTTTGATCATCGTTGTGATCAAGTTCCGCGAAAGCGCGAACCCGGTTCCGTCCAAGACCAGCCACAACACCGCGATCGAAGTCGTCTGGACCGTCGGTCCGGTCGTCATCCTTCTCTTCCTCGCCATTCCGTCCTTCCAACTCCTGACCGCGCAGCTGACGCCGCCGGCCAATCCGGACCTGACGCTCAAGGCGACCGGCAACCAGTGGTACTGGTCCTACGAGTATGAAGTCGGCGAAAGCCCGCTCACCTTCGACAGCATCATGATGAAGGAAGAAGATCGCGCGACGCTCGGCAAGGAAGACAAGAAAGAATATCCGCGCCTGCTCGCCGTCGACAACGAAGTCGTCGTGCCGGTCGGCAAGACGGTTCGTGTTCTCGTCACCGCTGCTGACGTGATCCACGCTTTTGCAATGCCTGCCTTTGGCGTGAAGATCGACGCCGTTCCCGGTCGCCTGAACGAAACCTGGTTCAAGGCCGAGCGCGAAGGTCTCTACTACGGCCAGTGTTCCGAGCTTTGCGGTAAGGACCACGCTTACATGCCGATCGCCATCCGCGTGGTTTCGCAGGAAAAATACGACACCTGGCTCGCAGCCGCCGCAACGAATGTTGGCGATGCGAACAAGGCGCTCATGGCGTCCATCGACTCGGCCAAGACCGTCGACGTCGCCGCTAACGCCGCACAGTAATCGGAAGGGGAGCTCGACCCATGGCTGGAACAGCCGTTCATCACGACCAACGCCATGATCACTCCGATCATGGCCACGCAGACCATGCGCATAAGCCTTTGAGCTTCTTCCAGCGCTGGTTCCTGTCGACCAACCACAAGGACATCGGCACGCTCTACCTGATCTTCGCGATTTTCGCGGGCATCATCGGCGGCACGCTGTCCATCTTCATGCGCGCCGAGCTCCAGGAGCCAGGCATCCAGATCTTCCACGGCCTGGCGCAGATGGTTTACGGCTTCGAGGGCGATGCTGCCATCGACGGCGGCAAGCACATGTTCAACGTGTTCACGACCGCGCACGCGCTCATCATGATCTTCTTCATGGTCATGCCGGCGCTGATCGGTGGCTTCGCCAACTGGATGGTTCCGATCATGATCGGTGCGCCGGACATGGCGTTCCCGCGCATGAACAACATCTCCTTCTGGCTGATCATTCCTGCCTTCCTGCTCGTGCTGCTTTCGATGTTCGTCGAAGGCCCGGCCGGTGCCTACGGCGCAGGGGGCGGGTGGACGATCTATCCGCCATTCTCGACATCGGGCATGCCAGGCCCGGCGATGGACTTCGTCATCCTCGGCCTGCACATTGCCGGCGCGTCCTCGATCCTCGGTGCGATCAACTTCATCACCACGATCCTGAACATGCGCGCTCCGGGCATGACGCTGCACAAGATGCCGCTCTTTGCCTGGTCGGTTCTGATCACCGCCTTCCTGCTTCTGCTCTCGCTGCCGGTTCTGGCAGGCGGCATCACCATGCTGCTCACCGACCGCAACTTCGGCACGGCCTTCTTCGCGCCTGAAGGCGGCGGCGATCCGATCCTGTTCCAGCACCTGTTCTGGTTCTTCGGTCACCCGGAAGTCTACATCCTGATCCTGCCGGGCTTCGGCATCGTCAGCCACATCGTTTCCACTTTCTCGCGCAAGCCGATCTTCGGCTACCTCGGCATGGCCTACGCCATGGTCGCGATCGGCGCCGTCGGCTTCATCGTGTGGGCACACCACATGTACACCGTCGGCATGTCGCTCGACACGCAGCGCTACTTCGTCTTCGCGACGATGGTCATCGCTGTTCCGACGGGCGTTAAGATCTTCTCGTGGATCGCGACGATGTGGGGTGGTTCGATCCGCTTCACGACCCCGATGGTCTGGGCGATCGGCTTCATCTTCCTGTTCACCGTCGGTGGCGTCACGGGCGTTCAGCTCGCCAACGCCGGCCTCGACCGCTCGCTGCACGACACCTACTACGTGGTCGCTCACTTCCACTACGTTCTGTCGCTCGGCGCTGTCTTCGCAATCTTCGCTGCCTGGTACTACTGGTTCCCGAAGATGACCGGCTACATGTACTCCGAGTTCGTCGGCAAGCTGCACTTCTGGGTCATGTTCATCGGCGTGAACCTGATCTTCTTCCCGCAGCACTTCCTCGGCCTCGCAGGCATGCCGCGCCGTTACATCGACTATCCGGATGCCTATGCCGGCTGGAACATGGTTTCGTCCTACGGCTCCTACATCGCAGCCGTCGGCGTCCTGATCTTCCTCTTCGGCGTCTTCGAAGCCTTCGCCAAGAAGCGCGTCGCTGGCGACAACCCGTGGGGCGAGGGCGCGAACACTCTGGAATGGCAGCTGTCTTCGCCGCCGCCGTTCCACCAGTGGGAACAGCTCCCGCGCATCAAGTGACGGGCAACGAACAGAAGCCGCCGGTTCCGGCGGCTTCACCCCGCCGGGCAACCGGCGACACACGGCCCTTGCGGCCGGGACTTTTGCAGGGACAAGACATGACGGTCATCGACAATCACGAAGCAGTCGGCATGGAAGGCGTACCGCGCCTGTCCGAAGCCTCTGCGCGCGATTACTTCGAGCTTCTGAAGCCGCGTGTCATGTCCCTGGTCGTCTTCACGGCATTCGCCGGGCTGGTGCTGGCACCAGGACACATCAATCCTTTCATCGGTTTCATCGCCATCCTCTGCATCGCTGTCGGCGCTGGCGCCTCGGGCGCGCTGAACATGTGGTATGACGCCGACATCGACGCGGTCATGACCCGTACCGCCAAGCGCCCGATCCCGGCAGGCAAGATCCTGCCGCAGGAAGCGCTGGCATTCGGCCTGACGCTGTCTGCTTTTTCCGTGATCATCCTCGGGCTCGCCGTCAATTGGCTCGCAGCCGGGTTGCTCGCCTTCACCATCTTCTTCTACGTGGTCATCTACACGATGTGGCTGAAGCGCTCGACGCCGCAGAACATCGTCATCGGCGGTGCTGCCGGCGCTTTCCCGCCGATGATCGGCTGGGCCTGCGTGACCGGCGCCGTATCGGTCGAAAGCATCGTGCTTTTCCTGATCACCTTCCTATGGACCCCGGCGCATTTCTGGGCGCTCGCCCTCTTCAAGATGGGCGACTACGGCGCCGTCGGCGTACCGATGATGCCGAATGTCTGCGGCCAGGCGACCACCAAGAAGCAGATCGTCATCTACGCCGTTCTGACCGCACTTATCGGCATCTGTCCCACCTTGCTCGGTTTTGCGAGCATTGGTTACGGCGCAGTCGCAGCGGCCCTCGGCCTTGGCTTCGTATGGTACTCGATCGGCGTGCTGCGCATGCCGGAATCAGATGAGCGCATGCTGCCGGCCAAGAAGCTCTTTGCCTTCTCGATCATGTATCTGTTCGTGATCTTCTCCGCCCTGATGGCGGATCACCTGATCGTCAATATCTGGCTGAATGCCGGGAGTATTGCCTGATGGAAACCGTCAAGCTCACTGATGCCCAGAAGAAATCGCGCCGCGGCCGCAACATCGCGCTTGGCTTCGTGCTTTTCGGCCTCGTCGTCCTCTTCTACATCGTCACGCTGATCAAGTTCGGCAACGGCATGGTCAACTGAGGCGAAATGGCATGACGAAATCACCGCAGACCACAAGCTCGCAGCGCTCCAACCGCGTCGTCGTCGGCACTTGCCTCGCCTTCGTTGGCGGCATGGTGGGCATGGCCTATGC
Source organism: Ensifer sp. ENS08 (assembly GCF_014852195.1). NCBI lineage: Bacteria > Pseudomonadati > Pseudomonadota > Alphaproteobacteria > Hyphomicrobiales > Rhizobiaceae > Ensifer > Ensifer sp. ENS08. Next base: position 202,360 of record NZ_JACVBF010000001.1, on the reverse strand, counting down.
GGCTGTACCGCTTTACGACATGTTCTGCCGCGTCACCGGCTATAACGGCACGACGCAGCGCGTCGAGCAGGCGTCCGACGTCATCCTCGACGAGAAGGTCAAGGTCACCTTTGACGCGAACACTTCCGGGGGCCTGCCCTGGGAGTTCAAGCCGGTCCAGCGCGACATCGACATCCGCATCGGTGAAACGGTGCAGGTGATGTACAAGGCAAAGAACCTGTCGTCGAAGCCGACGACGGGCCAGGCGACCTTCAACGTCACGCCGATGCAGGCGGGCGCCTATTTCAACAAGGTCCAGTGCTTCTGCTTCACCGAGACGACCCTGCAGCCGGGAGAGGAGATGGAGATGCCGGTGGTATTCTTCGTCGATCCGGACATGGTCAAGGCGGTGGAGACCAAGGACATCAAGACGCTGACCCTTTCCTATACCTTCTATCCGCGCGAACCGTCGAAACCGGTCGCACAGGTGAAGACGGAACAGAACAAACTTTGACTGGAGGTCCTTTTCGGCTATGCCGGAAGGGCGACAAGAGAGAGACATATCGGGGATTACTGACATGGCCGGTGCGCATCAGAAGAATCACGACTACCACATCATCGACCCGAGCCCCTGGCCGCTGCTTGCTTCCATCGGCGCCTTTGTCATGGCGTTCGGCGGCATCTGCTACATGCGTTACCTGTCGGGTAGCTCGCTGAAGATCTTCGGCCTCGAGCTTGCCAACGTCTGGATCCTGCTCGCAGGCCTCATCATCGTGCTCTACACCATGTACGGCTGGTGGTCGGACACGGTGAAGGAAGCGCACGAGGGCCACCACACCCGCGTCGTTTCGCTGCATCTGCGCTACGGCATGCTCATGTTCATCGCTTCTGAAGTGATGTTCTTCGCGGCCTGGTTCTGGGCCTTCTTCGATGCGAGCCTGTTCCCGGGCGAAGCCATCCAGGCAACCCGCGCTACCTTCACCGGTGGCGTCTGGCCGCCGAAGGGCATCGAAGTGCTCGATCCGTGGCACCTGCCGCTCTACAACACCGTCATCCTGCTTTTGTCGGGCACGACGGTGACCTGGGCGCATCACGCGCTGCTGCACAATGACCGCAAGGGCCTGATCAACGGCCTGGCGCTGACGGTCGTGCTCGGCGTGCTGTTCTCCTTCGTCCAGGCGTACGAATACGCCCACGCTCCCTTCGCCTTCAAGGACTCGATCTACGGCGCGACCTTCTTCATGGCGACCGGTTTCCACGGCTTCCACGTTCTGGTCGGCACGATCTTCCTGCTCGTCTGCCTGTTCCGCGCACTGCGTGGCGACTTCACACCGAAGCAGCACTTCGGCTTCGAAGCGGCCGCCTGGTACTGGCACTTCGTTGACGTCGTCTGGCTGTTCCTGTTCTTCTCCATCTACATCTGGGGAAGCTGGGGCGCGCCGATCGCGCACGGCTGATAGCGCGAGCATCTAAGTCAAGGAACAAGGCGGTTGCAGTCATGCAGCCGCCTTGTTCTTTTGGTGGTGTGCCCGCCGATCTGCTTGATGGGAGACGGAAATGAGGTTGGCCTTGGTGGCTGCGACGCTAGTGGCATCCGGCGGTTTTCCCGCTGCGGCGGCCGATAGCGCGGACAGGGTTGTCGTGCACAATGAGCGGCGGCTGTTGCAGCTCTTCCAAGGTGACCAGGTGATCCGTAAATACACGATTGCACTCGGCGGCAACCCCATCGGTCACAAGCGTCAGGAGGGAGACCAGAGGACGCCGGAAGGGCTCTATTCTCTCGACTGGCGCAATCCCGGCAGCGGTTACTACAAGTCCATCCACGTCTCTTATCCGGCGCCGGCCGATGTCTCTGCCGCTGCCGCGAACGGTGTCGATCCGGGCGGCATGATCATGATCCATGGCCAGCCCAATTATTTCGGTTGGCTGGCCTTTTTGACGCAGTGCTTCGATTGGACGAATGGCTGCATTGCCGTTACCAATGCCGAAATGGAAGAAATCTGGGCCATGGTTCCCAACAACACGCCAATCGAGATCAAGCCGTGAGTGAAGACAAGGCACATTTCCCGCCGGTTGACCCGGTGATGACCGGGATCAAGGGGCTTTGCCCGCGCTGCGGCCAGGGCAAGCTTTTCGACGGGTTTCTGAAGGTCAAGTCTGCCTGCGCAAGCTGTGATCTCGACTACAAGTTCGCCGATGCCGGCGACGGTCCGGTGGTCTTCGTGATCCTGATCGTCGGCTTCATTGTCGTCGGCGCGGCGCTCTGGGCGGAGGTCAACTTCAACCCGCCGCTCTGGCTGCATTTCATCTTGTGGATCCCGCTTGCGGTGATTTTCAGCCTCGGCCTGACGCGGATGCTGAAGGGTATCCTGATCAATCTGCAATATCGCAACAATGCGCGTCCCGGCGAGATCGACCGTGGCTGAGATCGCGACCAGCAAAAAGCGTGGCCTGATCGGCCGCATCGGCACGTTGCTGCTGCTCGTCGCGACATTTGCCATTCTTGTCTCTCTCGGTACCTGGCAGATGCAGCGGCTACACTGGAAGGAAAGCTTGCTTTCAGCCATGGCCGAGCGCAGGTCTGCGCCGCCGGCGACGCTTGCCGAGATCGAGAAGATCCTCGCTGATGGTGGCGACATCGACTACCGCACGGTTTCGGTGACCGGTGGGTTCGACCACACCAAGGAGCGGCATTTCTTCGCGACGTTCAATGGCCGCACCGGCTATTACGTCTTCACGCCGCTACGGCTGGACGACGACCGTTTTCTCTTCGTCAATCGCGGTTTCGTGCCTTTCGAGCAGAAGGATGCATCGACCCGGCTTGCCGGCGAGCTTCCCGCCTTCGTAGGCGTTCATGGTCTTGCAAGGCCGAAGCTTGACGGAAAGCCGTCGTCGCTCGTTCCCGACAACGACCTCGCCAAGAACATCTTCTACTGGAAGGATCTCGACACGATGGCGTCTTCGGTCGGCCTTCCCGCCGACAAGGTCGTGCCGCTGTTCGTCGATGCCGATGCGACGCCCAATCCGGGCGGTCTGCCGATTGGCGGTGTCACCCAGTTCGACCTGCCCAACAACCACCTGCAATATGCGCTGACCTGGTATGGGCTGGCAGCGGCTCTGGTGTTGGTCAGCGGCATCTATGCTATGCGGCGCGGGCGATAGTCTCGCGTTTGCCGTCATGCTAACCGTGTGGGACGAACGGCGGTGGGAGCAATTATGACGATCATTGCAAACACATTGATTGCTTTGACCAGCTTGCTGCATATCGGTTTTCTGGTGCTGGAAATGTTCCTGTGGACCGGGCCGAAGGGAAGGGCCGTGTTCCGCATGACGGCCGAGCAGGCCGAGGCGACACGGGTGCTCGCGGCCAACCAGGGGCTCTACAACGGCTTTCTTGCCGCCGGTCTGTTCTGGTCGTTGATCCAGGCGGAAGCCGCCTTTGCCTTTCAGCTGAAGGTGTTCTTCCTTGTGTGCGTGGTCGTTGCCGCTATATATGGCGCGTGGTCGGTCAAGCCGCGCATCCTCCTCATCCAGGGCGGCCCGGCGATCGCAGCGCTCGTTTTCCTACTAATGGCATCCTGATCCATGGCATCATCAGCGGCAGAAAAATCCCCGATCACCATCCGCCTTTGCGGCCCGCGCGGCTTCTGCGCCGGCGTCGACCGCGCGATCCAGATCGTCGTCCTGGCGCTGAAGGAATTCGGCGCACCGGTCTATGTCCGCCATGAGATCGTCCACAATCGCTACGTCGTCGAAGGCCTCGAAGCCAAGGGCGCAATCTTCGTTGAAGAGCTCGACGAGATCCCGCCGGAGCACCGCAAGCAACCGGTCGTCTTTTCGGCGCACGGCGTGCCGAAATCGGTGCCCGCCGACGCGGATGCCCGCAACCTTTTCTATCTCGACGCCACCTGTCCGCTGGTCTCCAAAGTCCACAAGCAGGCGATGCGCCACAACCGCCTCGGCCGCCATGTGGTCCTGATCGGCCATGCCGGCCATCCGGAAGTGATCGGCACTATGGGCCAATTGCCTGAAGGCACGGTATCCCTGGTCGAGACCGTCGAGGACGCCGACGTCTATCAGCCGCCGGACCCGGACAATCTTGGTTTCGTCACCCAGACGACACTGTCGGTCGATGACACCGCCGGCGTCATCAAGCGGCTGCACGAGCGCTTCCCGAACCTGACGGCGCCCGCCGCCGATTCGATTTGCTACGCCACCACCAATCGCCAGGAGGCGGTGAAGCAGGCAGCACCCGGTTGCGACCTGTTCCTGGTCGTCGGCGCGCCCAACTCGTCCAATTCCAAGCGGCTTGTCGAGGTGGCCCTTCGGGCCGGCGCGAAAAAATCCGTGCTGGTCCAGCGGGCGTCGGAAATCGATTGGGACGAAATCGGCGATATCTCTACGGTCGGCCTGTCGGCCGGCGCGTCTGCGCCGGAAGTAATCGTCAACGAGATCATCGAGGCGTTTCGCGAACGCTACGACGCTTCGGTGGAGCTTGCCGATACGGTCGAGGAAAACGAGAACTTCCTCGTCAACCGCGAGATCCGCCACGTGCCGCTGACGGCTGCCGACATGGCCTTCGTCAACGGCGAATAAGCCGCATTCCCTGCCCGCATTTTCTTGAGAGTGGACACCCTTGGCCGTTTACACCGATATTACGGAAGACGATCTCGCCCGTTTTCTCACCGCTTACGACGTCGGCCAGCTGACCTCCTACAAGGGGATCGCCGAGGGTGTCGAGAACTCCAATTTCCTGCTGCACACGACCAAAGGCTCCTACATCCTCACGCTCTACGAAAAGCGCGTGAATGCCGGCGACCTGCCGTTCTTCCTGGGCCTCATGCATCATCTGGCCGAGCGTGGGTTGTCCTGCCCGCTGCCATTGCCGCGCGCCGACGGCGAGTTGCTCGGTGAGCTCTCCGGCCGCCCTGCCGCCGTCATCTCCTTCCTCGAGGGCATGTGGCTGAGAAAGCCCGAAGCCAAGCACTGCCACGAAGTGGGCAAGGCGCTGGCGGCCATGCACGTCGCCGGCGAAGGCTTTGCGCTGAAGCGCACCAATGCGCTCTCCGTCGGCGGCTGGCGGCCGCTCTGGGTCAATTCCGAAGCGCGCGCCGACGAAGTTCAGCCAGGTCTCAAGGACGAGATATCGGCGGAGCTCGAACATCTGGAGCGCCATTGGCCGAAATCGCTGCCGGAAGGCGTCATCCACGCCGATCTCTTTCCGGACAACGTCTTCTTCCTCGGCGACCAGCTCTCCGGGCTGATCGACTTCTACTTCGCCTGCAACGACTATCTCGCCTATGACGTCGCCGTCTGCCTCAATTCCTGGTGCTTCGAGAAGAACGGCTCCTACAACATCACCAAGGGCATGGCGATGCTTTCGGGCTACGAGAGCGTGCGCAAGCTGACGCCCGCCGAGGTCGACGCCCTGCCGCTGCTTTGCCGCGGCTCGGCGCTGCGCTTCTTCCTGACGCGCCTCTACGACTGGCTGATGACGCCCGCGGGCGCGTTGGTGGTCAAGAAGGATCCGCTCGAATATCTGACGAAGATCCGGTTCCACCGGGCGATTACGTCCAGCGCCGAATATGGCCTGCGCCGGGACGGGGGTCAGGCATGAAACATGTCGATATCTTTACCGACGGTGCCTGCTCGGGCAATCCGGGGCCGGGCGGCTGGGGCGCTGTGCTGCGCTATGGCGAGGTGGAAAAGGAGCTGTCCGGCGGCGAGGCCGAGACCACCAACAACCGCATGGAGCTGCTGGCGGCAATCTCGGCGCTCGACGCCCTGAAGAGCACCTGCGAGGTCGATCTCTACACCGACAGCAAATATGTGATGGACGGTATCTCCAAGTGGATCCACGGCTGGAAGAAGAACGGCTGGAAGACTGCGGACAAGAAGCCGGTGAAAAACGGCGAGCTCTGGCAGCGGCTGGACGAAGCCAATCGCCGCCACAAGGTGACATGGCACTGGGTCAAGGGGCATGCCGGTCATCCGGAAAACGAACGCGCCGACGAGCTCGCCCGCAAGGGCATGGAACCCTACAAGAAGGGGCGTCGTTCGGACTCACTTCTCGTGAAATGAAAAAAAACGGGCCGCTGAGGCCCGTTTTTCATTTGCACTCGCTTCTGCGCTCAGAGCTGCTCGAGCATGGCGGCGGCGCCCGAAACGGTCGCCTGGCCAGGGCTTTCTTCGAGATTGAGCGACTTCACCACGCCGTCCTCGACGAGCATCGAATAGCGCTTGGAGCGCACACCGAGCGTGCCAGCCGACAGGTCGATGTCCATACCGAGCGCCTTGGTGAAGGCGGCGTTCCAGTCCGAGAGGAAGTGAATCTTGCCCATGCCGCCCGACGTGGTCGCCCAGGCACCCATCACATGCAGGTCGTTGACCGAGACCACGGCGATGTCGTCGACACCGCGGGCAAGGATCGCGTCGCGGTTTTCGAGATAGCCGGGCAGGTGGTTGAGCGAGCAGGTGGGCGTGAACGCGCCGGGGACGGCAAAGAGCACGACGCGCTTGCCGGCAAAGAGCTGATCGGTGGTGACCTCGACGGGACCGTCGGCGGTCTTTTCCTTGAAGGTTGCGGCTGGCAGCTTGTCTCCGACGGCAATGGTCACGGCACTCTCCTTGCGTTGCTTGCGTCTCGCTTCTCCGCACTCGTCGGAGAACTCGGCGGACTATAGATGCGCCCTAATCAAAGGCAAGGGTCGTCTCCATGCTGCGGCCCTGGGCGCGCACAGTCAAAACGATCGGCTTGCCTTTGAGTTCCCTGTCCTTGCCCGTGAGCCTCACCGGAACGGCTGCGTCTAACGCCCTGTCGCCTGCAGGCTGGATCTCGGGCTTGCCGAACGAAATGCCCGAAGGTCCGGCGAGAAAGAGTTCCGGATCCTTGTCGTCGACGGGCAGGCGAACCGACAGATGCATCAGCGCCTTGTCGGCATCGTAGCGGCTCGCCGTCACCGAGAAATCAGCCGACGGCGCCTCCGGCAACGCGGCAACGGCATCGTCGATCCGCGCGCCGTCGAGCGGATTGTCGAAGCCGCCTTGCTTGATGGCGAGCGTTAGCTCGCCCTGAATGGGGATGCAGATGTCCTCGCAGATGCCGAGGAACACGGAGGCGCGAATGGTAACGTCGCCGCTGCCGTGGACGCGCTTCAAGGTCAGTGGAAAGGCGACCGGCCTGTCATAGCCGATGTAGCGCACGACGCCGTCGTCGAACGTCTTGGGCACCGGGAAGCCGATCTTTTCCAGCTCCACGTCGCCTGCCGGGTCGAGCGTCACCTGCGGGGGAATGCCGCTTGCACCCGGCTCGCGCCAATAGGTCTTCCAGCCAGGGTTGAGCTTGACCTCCAGCGTCGCCGGGATCGTGCCATCCTCTTTGGGCTGGGCGGCGACCAGACGGATCATGCCGCCGGGGGAGGTGACCCACTCGCTGGTGGCCGCGTTGGCGCCGAAGGGGAGAAAAAAACAGCCGGCAAGGCTTGCCGCGCCGATGAACTGGGCCATTTTCTGGTGGGTGAAGCACTGGATCATACGGCAAGCAATATCGCTTCTGCCAAAACCGCTCCAGACGCTGCGACGGACGCAACGATCATAATTGCTTGATCGGACACGGCGAAGTGAACGCCGTGCGTGCAATAATTATGGGCCGCGACGCTGAGGCGCTTTTCATTTCGCGGCGAATTGATAGGCTGTTCGCATGATGGCTACTCCGATGGCGCAAAAGAGACGCGAGCGAGGCTTTCTTGACGGTCAGTTCCTGATCGCCATGCCCGGGATGTTTGACGCCAATTTCGCTCGCACGGTCATCTTCATCTGCGCCCATTCGGACGATGGCGCCATGGGCTTCATTCTCAACCGGCCGCAGCAACTGACCTTCCCCGACGTGCTGCTTCACCTCGATCTTCTCGATGAGGACGAGGCGATCCGACTCCCGCAGGTAACACGGGATTTCCAGATTCAGGCGGGCGGTCCGGTCGAGACCGGGCGCGGCTTCGTGCTGCATTCCGACGATTATCTGAGCGATTCCAGCATTCCCGTCAGCGACGATATCTGCCTGACGGCGACGCTCGACATCGTCCGCGCCATTTCGCGCGGGGAGGGGCCTGTGCGCGCGACGATGATGCTCGGCTACGCCGGGTGGGGACCGGGCCAGCTCGAATCGGAAATCACCCAGAATGGCTGGCTCACATGCCCGGCGCGCGATGAACTGATCTTCGACAAGGCGCTCGACGACAAATACGATCGGGCGCTGGCGCTGATGGGTGTTTCGGCCGCGATGCTCTCCATGGATGCCGGTCACGCCTGATTGGCGGCTGACCGACCTTTCCCAGATCCTTGATGCAGGAAAAGCCCGTCGGATTGTAACCGACGGGCCTGCAGACGTTGGTCTGCGCGCTGAGCGGCGTCGCCTTGGCGATTACGCCCGCTTCATCAGTGGAAAGCGTTCCTTCAGCAGGCGCTGGATCGATTCCGAACCGATCGGCGGACCGAAGAGGAAGCTCTGCCCATAGTCGCAGCCCATCTGCGACAGCTGGATTGCGTCGTCCTCGGATTCGATGCCCTCGGCCACCACCTGCATATCGAGCTCGCGCGCCATCGTGATGACGGAGCGCAAGAGGATGCCGCGCTTGTCGCTTGGGTCGCGCACCAGCGCCTTGTCGATCTTGATCGTGTCGAAGGGGAAGCGGGTGAGGTAGGAGAGCGACGAGTGGCCTGTGCCGAAGTCGTCGAGTGCCAGCTTGAGACCGGCTTCCTTCAGCTTTTCGAGTACGAGACGGGCCTGCTCCGGATTTTCCATTACCAGCGATTCCGTCAGCTCCATCTTCACCTTGCCCGGGTCGCAGCGGTTCTTGGTGAGAATGGCACGGACGTCGTCATAGAGCTCGTTGTTGAGAAGCTGCGCGCTCGAAAGGTTGATCGAGACGAAGATCGGCAGATCGCCGGTCTGCAGCTGCCATTCCGTCAGGTCGCTGGTCGCCCGGTCGAAGGCGAACATGCCGAGCTGGTTGATGAGGTCGGAATTCTCGGCGATCGGGATGAACTCGGTCGGCGAGATGTTGCCACGCTTGGGGTGATCCCAGCGCATCAGGGCCTCGAAGCCGGCGATCTCGGCATCGTTCAATCGCACGATCGGCTGGTAGACGAGAGAAAGTTCCTTGCGCTCGATTGCCTTCTTGAGATCGGCTTCAAGCTGCATGCGGTCCGAGCCGGAGGTGCGGAAGGCCGGGCGGAAAGGCTCGACGCGGTTGCCGCCTTCCTTCTTGGCCCGGAACATCGCGAGCTCTGCGTCGTCGAGAAGGCCGGTCGCACTCTGTTCCTGGTCGAGCCAGGAGACGAGCCCGATCGATGCCGTCAGGTTGATTTCGCGGTTGCCGTAGTTGAGGGGCACCATGATCGCCTTGCTCACCGCATCGGCGAAATCGGCGACTTTGGCCGGATCGCGCTCGGACATCAGGATCAGGCCGAACTGGTCGCCACCGAGGCGAGCCAGCGTGTCCTGCGGGCGCAGCAGCCGGCGCAGGCGCCGCGTCAGCGCGATGAGGATGTTATCGCCGGCGGCAATGCCCAAGAGATCGTTGACCTGCTTGTAGCGGTCGATGTCGATCGCAAGCACCGTCGGGCGGACCGAGTTGCTGCCGTCGGCCATCAAGAGCATCGCCTGCAGCCGGTCGAGGAAGACCTGACGGTTCGGAAGCCCGGTCAGATTGTCGAGCAGGGCGTTGTGCAGCAGCCGTTCGACCGAGTTGCGCTGTTCGGTAATGTCGATGATCGTGCCGACGCAGCGGATGATTTCGCCGTTGGCACCAAGCACCGGCCGGGCACGGATCGAGAGCCAGTGATAGTGGCCGTCCTCGGCGCGTACGCGGAATTCATGGTTCAGCTTGCCGCGGCGGCGTTCCAGCAACACGTCGAGCGTGGCGCGGAAGCGGTCGCGATCGTCAGGGTGAAGCCGCGGAAGCCAGTTGCGCAAGGGGCCGTGCATGCTGCCGAGCGACAGGCCGAGCTGCGTCGAGATATCGGGCATCGTCACCACCCGGTCGCGGGCGACGTCCCAGTCCCAGACGGTGTCGCCGGAGCCGGTGAGCGCCAGCGACTGGCGCTCGAGATCGGAGAACAGGCCCTGCTGGTAGCCGCTGCCGGCGACCGCGTGCTGCATGACGGTAAAGCCGATCAACAGTACGATCAGCACGAGACCACCGCCGAGCGCCGGCTGCACGATGTCGTTGGCGAGCTGGCCGGTGACCGTCAGCCAGGCGCCGAAGAGCCAGACGAGGATCAGCAGCCAGGCGGGAACGAGAAGGATCGCGCGGTCGTAGCGGTTGAAGCCGAGATAGGCGATCAGGACGATGCCGACCGTGCCGGTCAGCGCGAAGGAGAGGCGGGCGATGCCAGATGCGATCGCCGGGTCGTAGACGGCGACGCCGAAGAGCAGGCCGAGGCCGAGGATCCAGGCGAGCGTCGCATAGCCGAGATGCTGGTGCCAGCGGTTGAGATTGAGGTAGGTGAACAGGAAGATCACGAGGCCGGCCGCAAGGAAGACCTCTGTGCCCGCGCGCCATATTCGCTCGTCCCCGGCCGTCACGCTAATGAGCTTCGACAGGAAGCCGAAGTCGACGCAGATATAGGCGAGAACGGCCCAGGCAAGGGCGGCCGTTGCCGGCAGCATTGAGGTTCCCTTGACGACGAAAAGGATGGTCAGGAACACCGCAAGCAGGCCGGCAATGCCGAGCACGATGCCGCGATAGAGCGTGAAGGCGTTGACCGTATCCTTGTAGGAGTCCGGCTCCCAGAGATAGATCTGCGGCAGTTCCGGTGTTGCCAGCTCGGCGACGAAGGTGATGATGACGCCCGGCGCCAGTGTGATGCGGAAAACGTCCGCCTCGTCGCTCGGTTCGCGGCTGAGCGCGGAGCCTTCGCTTGGCGTGATCGAAAGAATGCGCTTGGAGCCGAGGTCCGGCCAGAAGAGCTTGGAATTCACCAGTCGGAAATGCGGTGCGACGATCACGCGGTCGAGCGGCTCGGCCGAAACGTTGGCGAGCGCGAACACAGCCCAGTCGCCCTGATGGTCCGCACTGTTGGAGCGCACTTCGATGCGGCGCACGATGCCGTCGGTTCCGGGTGCTGTCGAAACCTGAAAGGCTTCGTTGCGGCCGCTGTAGATTTCGGTCGTTGCCGTCAGGTCGAGCGCCGTGTCTTCACGCGAAATCTTGACCGGCTCCAAAGCCTGGGCCGCGCCGCCGAGCGCACAGAAAATCGTCGTGAGCGTTATCAGAAACGCTGCCAGCTTGGAGGCTGACCAGGCGAAGTGCGAGCGGGCTAGAGGCATCAAAGGGGCATATTCCTGTTCGGTAGGGCATCGTCGGACAGGAGAGAAAAGAGCAGATGGTCTCGCCACTGGCCGTTGATTCTCAAGTACTGTCTTAAATAGCCTTCACGCTCAAAACCGGCCTTTTCAAGGAGCCGGATGCTTCTTGAGTTGTCCGGAATACAGGCTGCTTCAATACGGTGCAACTCAAGGGTCGAAAAGATGTAGGGGATCGCGAGCCTGAGGGCCGCAAACATGTGGCCTTTGCCCGCGTGGCGCGCGCCCATCCAGTAGCCGATCATGCAGTTTTGCCCGGCGCCGCGGCGAATGTGGCCGATCGTCAGTCCGCCGAGCAGGACCTCGCCTGGCTTGTGGAAAAGGAAGAGCGGCACCGCCTGGCCGGAGGCATATTCCTGCTCGTTGCGGACGACCCGGCCGCGGAAGGCGCTTTCGGTCATTTCGTCGGTGCGCCAGGTCGGCTCCCACGGCTCCAGGAAGGCGCGGCTGTCGCTTCTGAGCTGATACCACTGGCGATAATCGGAATAGCGGGGGAGGCGGAGCAGGTAATTCTGGTCGGCGATTTCGACCGTCTCCGGCTGCCGCGACAGGAACCGAAAAACCGATCGTGTCATAGCTGCCTCCGAGGCCGTTCCGTTTACGCGCGAGGACCTTGTACCATCCGCCCGACGGCACGTCTTTGCGCCGTCACAAATCGAAACGTTGCACAACTTTGCGCGCAAATCGAATCCGATTTTGCGAAAAGTCGCAAAGACTTCACCATTCGGACATGCGGTCATCATCCGTGGCGCGCCGGCTGGCCGAACGCAGTTTCCAGGCGACGCTGGAAAGCGCCTTCCGTGCGAAATTGCGCAATGTTTGGGAGGCCGGGATCGCTTCATCGTTTTGATGAAATGGAGCCCGGCCGTTCAGCCTTCGGCTTAGCTTGCGACGGCGTGCGGGACGGCGGCCTTGCCGGTCAGCGACGACAGGATGTCGCCCATCGGGGCAAGCTGTTCCAGCGGGCCGATCGCCGAAAGCGTCGGCGTGGTGTCGAAGAACAGCCGACCGGCAAGGTCGGTCAGGCGCTCGATGGTGATGCCGGAGAGGCGCTCCATCAGTTCTTCATTCGGGATCGGGCGACCGTAGAGCATCATCTGACGGGCGATCTGGCCGGCGCGGGCCGCCGGGCTTTCCTGCCCCATCAAAAGCTGTGCGCGGATCTGGGCACGGGCGCGCTCGATTTCCTGCTGCTCGATGTTCATCGAGGATTTGCGCAGTTCATCGACGATGACGGGCATCAGCTCCGGCAGGTTCTCGCCGCCGGTCGCAGCATGCACGCCGAAGATGCCGGTGTCGGAGAAACCCCAGTGGAAAGCATAGACCGAATAACAGAGGCCACGATGCTCGCGCACTTCCTGGAAAAGGCGCGAGGACATGCCGCCGCCGAGAATGTTGGCGAGGATCTGCGAGCAATAGAAGTCGCGCGCGTGGTAGGCCTTGCCTTCAAAGCCGAGCAGCACCTGCGCGTCCATCAGGTCGCGGGTTTCGCGGCTCTCGCCGCCGGTGTAGAGGGCAGTTTCGAGCACGGGCGTTGCGATCGGTGTGCGCGGCAATGACGAGAAGCGTTCTTCGACCTGGCGAACAAAGGATTCGTGTTCGACGGCGCCGGCGGCGACCACGAACATGCGGTCGGTCGTGTAGTTGCGGCCGAGATAGTGCCGGATCTGGTCGGCGGAGAACGACATGACCGTGTCCGGCGTGCCGAGGATCGGCCGGCCGACGGTCTGATTGCGATAGGCGGTCTCGGCGAAGCGGTCGAAGACGACATCGTCGGGTGTGTCGTCGGCAGCGCCGATCTCCTGCAGGATCACGTGCTTCTCGCGGCGCAGTTCTTCCTCGTCGAAGCTGGACTCGGTCAGAATGTCGGCGAGAATATCGACAGCAAGCGGCACGTGGTCCTTGAGAACCCTGGCATAATAGGAGGTCGTTTCGGTGGAGGTCGCAGCATTGACCTCGCCACCGACGTTTTCGATCTCTTCGGCAATCTGGCGGGCGGTGCGCCGCGCGGTGCCCTTGAAAGCCATGTGCTCCAGCAGATGGGCAATGCCATGTTCGCCGAGAGTTTCATTGCGCGAACCGGACTTGATCCACACGCCGAGCGCCACACTTTCGAGATGCGGCATGTGCTCGGTTACCACCGTCAACCCGGAAGGGAGCCGGGTGCACTCAACTTTCATCATACGTTTCTTCTCGTTCTTACCCCCGGAGACGGGTACGCTCGCCGATAAAGGTTTCGACGGTTTTCAGGTCCGGATCCAGGATATCGAAACGCTCCTCCCTGTTCATCAGGTCAGCAAGCCACGTCGGAAGCGCCGGGTCAATACCACTTGCCGATTTTACCGCGTCCGGGAATTTCGCCGGATGGGCGGTGGCAAGCGTCACCATGGGAGCGGATGCCTTCTCGTGTTTGGCGGCGACGAAGACGCCGACGGCGCTATGCGGATCGAGCAGATAGCCCGTGTCTGCAAGCGTCTTTGCGATCGTCTTGGCGACTTCTTTCTCCGAGGCGCGACCGGCGCGGAACTCCTTGCGGATCGCCTTCAGCGCCTTTTCGCGGATGGTGAAGGAACCGGACTGCTTCAGCCCGTCCATCGCCGAGCGGATTTCGCCCGGGTCGCGATCGTTCGCCTCGAACAGAAGCCGTTCGAAGTTCGACGAGATCTGGATGTCCATCGACGGTGCGGTGGTCGCCTTGACGTCGCGCATCTCGTAGCGGCCGGTCTTCAGCGTGCGGGCGAGAATGTCGTTTTCGTTGGTGGCGATGATCAGCTTGTCGATCGGCAGGCCCATGCGCTTGGCGACGTAGCCGGCGAAGATATCGCCGAAGTTACCGGTGGGGACCGTGAAAGAGATCTTGCGGTCTGGGCCGCCGAGCGCGACCGCCGTCGTGAAGTAATAGACGATCTGGGCCATGATGCGCGCCCAGTTGATCGAGTTGACACCCGAAAGCTTGACGCGGTCGCGGAAGGCGGCGTCGTTGAACATCGCTTTGACGAGGTTCTGGCAGTCGTCGAAGTTGCCGTTGACTGCAATCGCATGGACGTTCGATGCGCTCGAGGTCGTCATCTGCCGCTGCTGCACCGGCGAGACTTTGCCGTGCGGGAAAAGAATGAAGATGTCGGTGCGCTCACGACCGGCAAAGGCGTCGATGGCGGCGCCCCCGGTGTCGCCCGAAGTCGCGCCGACGATGGTGGCGCGCTCGCCGCGTTCGGAAAGCACATAGTCCATCAGCCGGGCGAGCAGTTGCATCGCCACGTCCTTGAAGGCGAGCGTCGAGCCGTGGAAGAGCTCCATGACGAAGGCGTTCGGTCCGGTCTGCACCAGCGGCGCCACCGCCGGGTGGCGGAAGGTGGCATAGGCCTCGTCGATCATTTCGCGGAACTTGGCCGCCGGGATCTCGCCATTGATGAAGGGTTCGAGCACGGTAAAGGCAATGTCCTGGTAGGATTTGCCGCGCAGGCCGCGAATTTCCTTCTTGGAAAACTTCGGCCATTCCTTGGGGAGATAGAGACCGCCATCGCGCGCAAGACCGGCAAGCAGCGCGTCGCAGAAGCCGAGAGGAGCGGCTTCGCCGCGCGTCGAGATATACTTCACCATCGTTGTCCTTCGTCCCACCTCAAGGATTGCGGCGACCTTGGGAAACGTCGTCGCGACACGCTCGTCTTATTGCGTCAGTCCTTGACAAAGTCTGCATCTATTCTTGTCACCGACCCAATTTCCGGTCGCAAAACTAGCTTCGGAAAATTCGGAAGGGACGGACTGACCCAATCGATTTTTCAGTTTGTCGCTGCTATAGACGATGCCCGAAGGCCATGAAAGGTCTTCCGGCCGAGATTTCGGTCAAGGAGTTTCAACCGGTCCAGCAGAGGTTGTTCAACGTGTTTGGCAAAGTTTCCCGGCCTGTTCTCGCAATATCTTTTCTCGCAGCCCTAGCCGGCTGCAATAAGACGCAATCCGGTGGGGCGATCGACGCAGGCGGCAGTGCCGCTGCTCCGACGCCGGCCGTCGTTCAGGCCGCATGCCCGCAGGTCGTCATTCGTGACGGCACAAATGTGCATGCCAGCTACGCAAAGGGGGCCAAGAACGACCCGACGAAGCTCGTCTATCAGGCCTCCCTGGCAGACACCACGCGGCAATGCGTGCAGAGCGAGAGCGCGTTGACGATAACCGTCGTGGTCCAGGGGCGCGTCGTCAGCGGTCCTGCCGGTGGTCCCGGCAAGGTCACCATGCCGATCCGCGTGGCTGCAACCGACGAAGACAAGACGCTCTATTCCGAACTGACGCAGCATGCGGTGGAAATCCCTGCAACCGGTTCGGCCCAGTTCGTCTTCACCAAGGCCGACGTGACGCTGCCGGCCGGCGCCGGATCCAATGTCACCGTCTATGTGGGCTTCGACGAAGGCCCGCCGGCCAAGGGCAAGAAGAAGTAAGCAGCGGCCTATGCGGCAAAAAAACGCCGGGGCTTGCCCCGGCGTTTTCATTTCCGTCGTGTGCGGCTTATTCAGCCGGAACGCTCTTGCCGCCTTCCCACTTGTAGAGCGAGAAAGCCTGCGAGGTCAGGTCGCCGGCTTCGCTGTAGGTCAGCTTGCCGAGAACCGTGTCGATGGCTTCGCCAGACTTGATCGCAGTTGCAACCGCGGTCGCGTCTTCGGCGGAGCCTGCCTTCTCGATGCCGGCCTTCAGCACCTGGACGGCAGCATAGGCGTTGAGCGTGAAGGCTTCGGCCGGGATGTTCTTTGCCTTCAGCGCTTCGACAGCCGGAGCCGAGGCGGGGTTGCTGGTCGCGTCGCTGGCATTGGTGTAGACCGTGCCGGTCGCAGCTTCGCCGCCGATTGCCCAGAACTCGGTGTTGGACAGGCCGTCGCCGCCGAAGATCTGCGCCTTCACGCCCTGGTCGTGCATCTGGCGTGCCAGCAGGCCACCTTCCGGATGGTAGCCGCCGAAGTAGACGACATCGACGTTTTCCGACTTCAGGCGGGTAACGATCGCGCTGAAGTCCTTGTCGCCCGGGTTCAGGCCTTCATAAACGACTTCGGTGATGCCGCCGGCATTGATCGCCTTCTTGAAGCCGTCAGCAAGGCCCTTGCCGTAAGGCGCCTTGTCGTGGAGGACGGCAATCTTCTTGTCCTTGAGGTTCTTGACCACATAGGCAGCGGCGACTTCGGCCTGCTGGTCGTCGCGGCCGCAGGTGCGCAGCACGTTCCAGAGACCGCGGGTTGTGAGGTCAGGCGTGGTTGCCGTCGGCGTCACCATCAGGATGCCGTTTTCGGCAAGGATGTCCGAAGCCGCCATCGAGGTGCCCGACAGAACCGGGCCGACGACGTAGCGGATGCCTTCACCAGCAGCCTGGTTGGCAACCGAAACGGCCTGCTTCGGATCGCCGGCGTCGTCGAGCATCTTCAGCACGATCTTCTCGCCATTGATGCCGCCAGCCTTGTTGATCTCGTCTGCAGCCGTTTCCGCGCCGTTCTTCACCTGCTCGCCATAGGCCGCGACCGGGCCGGTGAGCGGCGTGATCACGCCAATGGTGATGTCGGCGAAGGCGAGCGGGCCGAAGGCGACGCTGGCCGCCAGGGTCAGGCCGGTCAACATTGAAAGACGCATTGTGTTTCCTCCTAAAAATACCCCGATGGGGCTTGCTTGGTACGGCCCTCGTGCGCGGCTCCTCGAAAACCGGGAAGATTTTCTAGGGGACGTGACGCCACTGCAATGTGTCATCATGTCCCTCGGCGTCTAATTGGACGTCTGCCGTGTTGGCCGAAGGCTTCTTTCCCGCTCCGGCCGAAAGCCGGAGCGAAAGGGGCATGGCGGTGTGCGACCGCCTGCGGCCAATCAGGCCGTCATCGACTCCGACCATGCGGAAAGGGCCGCGATCACGCCCGGCAACGCCGTCATGCGCGAAATCACCGTTTCCGCACCCGCTTCGGTCAGCTGGTCGGCATGCGAGGGATGGGTGTGCGAACCGCCGGTGAAGCCGACGACGCGCATGCCAGCGGCACGTGCACCGTGGATGCCGTGCACGGAGTCCTCGATCACCAGCACCCGCGACGGGTCGACGCCCATCTGCTTGGCGCCGTGCAGGAAGATATCCGGCTTCGGCTTGACGCGGTCGGCGCCGAGGTCGCGCGCGGAATAGATGTGTCGGCCGAAATGGTCCTTGATGCCGACCTTGCCGAGCATCATGGCAAGTCGCGCCGAGGTCGAGTTGGAGCAGATGCAGTGCGGCAGCGTCAATTGCGCCAGCATCGGCTTGACGCCGTCGATGATGTTGAGGTCGCGGGCAAGGCGCTCGTCGAGGATGACGTCGACCTTGCTGATGAGCTGGGCCGAAAGCGGGATGCTTGCTTCCTTCTCGATTTGCAGCAGCGTGTTGTGCCAGGTCATGCCGGCAAAACGCTCCGCCATTTCCTCGACGCTGATCGGGTAACCCGCTTCTGTCAGCAGTGCTGCTTCGACTTCCGATGCGATGATTTCGGAATCGACGAGAACGCCGTCGCAATCAAAAATGATGAGATCGATACCGGTCATATGGAACAGTTCCCTGGGAGGAGAGGCGCCGCAGGCGGGGGGAGGAATGTTCGCGCGGCGCGGGGCTTTCGTACGGCAGAGCTTTTATACGATGGTAGGCCAAAGCTCAACCATTGGAAATTATCGAAACCGCCCGTGCGCTTGCTCGACAGTATTGTTTCGCGGCTCTATCAGTAGGCGATGGAAAAGCAGCAGGACGACACGCTCGCAAGTCGCATCAGCAAGGCCCTGGCCGAGCGGATCATCTCCGGTATGCTGATGCCCGGGGAGCGCTTGCGGCAGGATCATATCGCCGAGGAATTCGGCGCGAGCCACGTTCCCGTTCGCGAAGCCTTTCGACGGCTGGAGGCCCAGGGCCTTGCCGTCAGCGAGCCGCGCCGCGGCGTTCGCGTCGCCTCCTTCGACCTGAAGGAGGTGAGGGAGGTCGCCGAAATGCGCGCGGTGCTGGAGGTTCTGGCGCTTCGCCATGCCATCCCGCATCTGACGCCGGCGATCCTCGATCGGGCCGAGATGGCCACGGCCGCCGCCGATACTTCGCGCGACGTGCGCTCCTGGGAGGCGGCAAACCGCGCCTTCCATCGGCTGATCCTCGAACCCTGCGGCATGCCGCGGCTGCTGGCGGCGATCGATGATCTGCATGCAGCGAGCGCCCGCTTCCTGTTTTCCGCCTGGCGCACGAGCTGGGAGGCACGCACCGACCACGATCACCGCGCGATCCTCGCCGCCTTGCGCGAAGGCCGAGGCGACGAGGCGGCAAAGATCCTCGAACGCCATGTGGGCTGGATCGGCAAGACGCCGGTCAGGACCGCCGCGGGCGAAACCCGCGAGGCCTTTTCCATCGTCGGCTAGAGTGGTTTTGCTGGCAGCAGCTACTGCGGAAACAGCTCGGAGAAAGCCTTCTCGCCATTGGCGGTGAAGCGGATGGCGCGGCTGTTCGCCTCGCGCTTCGCCCAGCCCTTGTCGATGAATAGCGTCAGCAGCGCTTCGCCAAGCGAACCGGCCAGATGCGAGCGGCGCTCGCTCCAGTCGAGGCAGGTGCGGCAGATCGGGCGGCGGGATTTTTTCAGCGCCGCATAGTCGATGCCGAGCGCCTCGATCCGGTTCTGCCCGTCGGGCGTCAGCGCCAGGTCGTCGCCGGTGACTTCGATCTGCTTTTCGGCAATCAGGCTGTCATACATGCGCACGCCATAGTCGCCGGCCAAGTGATTGTAGCAGACGCGCGCTTTTCTCAGCGCCGGATCCTTCGGCCCGGGGCGGTGCCGGTTCATGCCGCGGCTGGCGGCAAAGCCCATCAGGTTCTCGAGCATCAGCCCGACTTCGTCTTCTGCCAGCTGAAAATATCGGTGACGGCCTTGCTTGCGCTGGCTGAGCAGACCGCCGGCCTCGAGCTTGGCCAGGTGGGAACTGGCGGTCTGCAGCGTGATGCCAGCATGGGTGGCAAGCTCGGTTGCGGTCAGCGCACTACCCCCTATCAGCGCCGTCAGCATGTTGGCGCGGGCGGGATCGCCGATCAGCGATCCGATGAGAGCGATGTCTGGGCCTTCCTTCATACTTCGATCGTAATCGAAGCATTCTCGCACTTCAAGCGGGCATAGTCACTTCATCGAAGACCGGGCGAAAGGCCCCAAAAGACCTGGAGATGATGATGATCACCTGTTTCATCCGCTACGAAATCGATCCCTTCAAGAAGGACGAGTTCGCCACCTATTCGCGCAACTGGGGCGAGGTCATCCCGCGTTGCGGCGCCGATCTCATCGGCTATTTCGGTCCGCATGAGGGATCTGCGACGACGGCTTACGGCGTTTACAACATCGAGAGCCTCGCGGCCTACGAGGCCTATCGCGCCCGGCTTGCCGCCGATCCGCTCGGCCGGGAAAATTATGCCTTCTCCCGCCGCGAGCGGTTTATCCTGAAGGAGGATCGTATTTTCCTGAAGAACGTCTCGATGCCCATCGGAGGAAAGTGAAACATGATTGCCGTTATCTTCGAAGTCCTGCCGGCCGAGGGCCGGCGTGACGCCTATCTCGGCATTGCCGCCGACCTGCGTCCGCTGCTCGACGACATCGATGGCTTCATCTCGATCGAGCGGTTCCAGAGTCTGGCCAATCCCGACAAGGTGTTGTCCCTGTCTTTCTGGCGCGACGAGGAGGCGGTGAAGGCCTGGCGGAACGGCGCCGAACATCGTGCCGCCCAGGATGCGGGGCGCCACGGCGTCTTTGCCGATTACCGCCTGCGCATCGCCTCCGTGATCCGCGACTACGGGCTGAACGAGCGCCATGAGGCCCCCTCAGACAGCCGCGCCTTTCACGACGCCCGGTGAAACGGCGTCCGCGACGCTTGAACGGGGCGGCGGGAGGCGGGTGAAAAGCCCGTTCCCGCCTTTCCTGTCCACTCCAGAAGACCTCTCTAACATAGCGCGACTACGCACTTTTTCGAAACGGCCTTCAGGCTTTGGTAACCATCTTCGGTAACCATACGCTCCATGATCCGTTCCGAGTAAGCGTATTTGCGAGTTGTCCATGTCTTCAGTTGTTTCGCTTGCCGAAGTCTCCCGTTCCACCCGTCCGTTGGGCTGGCTCGACAGCATCATCAAGGGTGACTGCGTTGCCGCGCTCAATGCGCTTCCCGACAATTCGGTCGACGTCGTTTTCGCCGACCCGCCCTACAACCTCCAGCTCGGCGGCATGCTGACCCGTCCCGATCAGTCGGTGGTCGACGCCGTCGACGACGAATGGGACCAGTTCGCGTCGTTCGAAGCTTACGACGCCTTCACCCGTGCCTGGCTGCTGGCCTGCCGCCGCGTGCTGAAGCCGACCGGCACCCTCTGGGTCATCGGCTCGTACCACAACATCTTCCGCGTCGGCGCCATCCTGCAGGATCTGCACTTCTGGATCCTCAACGACATCATCTGGCGCAAGACCAACCCGATGCCGAATTTCAAGGGTCGGCGGTTCCAGAACGCTCATGAGACGCTGATCTGGGCGACGCCGAATGCCAATGCCAAGGGCTACACCTTCAACTACGATGCGATGAAGGCGGCCAATGACGACGTGCAGATGCGCTCCGATTGGCTGTTCCCGATCTGCTCCGGTCACGAGCGCCTGAAAGGTGATGACGGCAAGAAGGTGCATCCGACCCAGAAGCCGGAAGCGCTGCTCGCCCGTATCATGATGGCTTCGACCAAGCCGGGCGACGTCATTCTCGATCCCTTCTTCGGTTCCGGCACGACCGGTGCCGTCGCCAAACGCCTCGGCCGCCACTTCGTCGGCATTGAGCGCGAGCAGGATTACATCGACGCGGCATCGGCACGCATCGACGCGGTCGAACCGCTCGGCAAGGCGATGCTCTCGGTCATGACCGGCAAGAAGGCCGAGCCGCGCGTCGCCTTCAACACGCTGATCGAAAGCGGGCTGATCAAGCCCGGCACGGTTCTGACGGACGCCAAGCGCCGCTACAGCGCGATCGTTCGTGCCGACGGCACGGTCGCCTCCGGCGGCGAGGCCGGTTCAATTCATCGCCTGGGCGCCAAGGTCCAGGGGCTTGATGCCTGCAACGGATGGACATTCTGGCACTTCGAAGAGGGGAACACCCTGAAGCCCATCGACGAACTCAGAAGCGTCATTCGAAATGATCTGGCAAAACTGAACTGATCAACCAGTTCCGCCGGATCCTTCGAAAAGCGCTCTAACCGGTTTTTGTACCTTCAGTCCCGGAAAGAGAGCTTTAAATGCCCGGAATCCTCAATGTGAGGATTCCGGGCATTTGTATGTTTGGGCCATCCGACGGAGCGTTTGAAGCGCCCGGCAGGGCCCTGAGGTCGATTGCCAATCTTCGCATCCGCTCATAGGGTTCGGACAGAGCAACTTCATCCGAACAAGAGTGTTAACCGCATGGCCGTGCCCGATCGTCTCCAGCGCGTGAAGCAATGGGCGCGGCAAATCAAACGCGACGTCGTTGCGCTCTGGTTCGCCGCGCGAGATCGTCGAACGCCGTTTTCGGCGAAATTCGTTGCCGGCACTGTGGCGGCCTACGCACTTTCGCCGGTTGACCTGATCCCCGATTTCATTCCGATACTCGGCTACCTCGATGATCTTATTCTCGTTCCGCTCGGCATCCTCTTGGCCGTACGTCTGGTGCCGCCAGCGCTGATGGAAGAATTCCGAGAGCGGGCGGCGGCATTGGAAGGACGCCCGTCCAGCCGCAGCGGCCTCCTCGCGATCCTGAGCATCTGGTTCGTGGCCGCAGTCATTGCGGCCTGGCTGGCATGGGGCTTCATCGCGGCCAGGCCCTGACAATGGGCGGCGGCGACCCGTGCCGCCGCCGCGCGCCGAATGGAGGATACGCCGCCTTTAGAGAGCCGGCGTTCCCTGTGGGCGCAAGTGGTAGAGGGTTCCGGCGCCCTTATCCTCGAAGCCGCAACTGGCGAGCACAGGCTCGAGGCGTGCTCTTTCGTCTTCCTGTAACTCGACGGTGGCGACCCTGATATCGGGATAGGCCGCGGGTATGCGCTGAAGTAGTGCGGCAACCAGGGCAATCAGCCCGCAAGACGGGGCATGGTGTTCGGTGATGTGGATCATCATTTCATCGCTCCAGACAAAGGCGTAGGCCTCGGCGACCACGAGGTCGTGATGTTCCAGCCACTGCATCAGCAGCCCGCCCTCATCCCAGTCAGCGATACGTTGGGCGACGGAGTCCGCGTCCCAGGTCGTGGTGCAGGTTTCTTCACTGCAGTCCGGTATCCCCGCGCGTGTGAGGAAGTCCACGAACTTTGCGAGGAGATTTTCTGGAAGAGGCGCCTGGACGGCGTAAACGACGGCACCGTCCTTGGGTTTTGCGATTGCGGCCGGCCAGCGCTTGGGTGACGCCTGCCAGGTCCTGAACAGATCCCGAAGCGCGGTCGCGCCGGCCATTTCGACGACCTGCTGGTTGAGGGCGGTTTTTCGGGAGTGCCAGATGATGCCTTCTGAACCGGCCTCTACGGCTGCAAGCCGAATGAGCCGCGCGAGAATTTCGGCGTCGTGCAGGTCGTGCGACGGCATGGCGTGCCAGCCTCGATCGGCCACTCTCTTGTCGTCGCCTTCAGTCGGCGGCCGAAGGCTGAGCCAGCCCGCCAGTTTGGCATCGCGTCTGGCGACGACGAAACGGGTATCTGAAAACCGTTCTCCAAACTCTTCCGGAGGCACCTCGTCGCGAAAGCTGGCCTCGGTCGTCGCGTAGAGTTCGTCGATGAAGGCGTCCTTGGCGGCGCCGTCTGGAATTACTGAAAATTCTAAACTATTCATATATTACCTCTGCGATTACGCAATCGCAGGTAGTAAATATGATTCGTGGCGGAATCGTGCCGCCACGAGCAGGAACCATCCTCGACCGGCAGTTTCAGCCTACGGATGAATGCCGTAGCCGGCGAGATCGGCCTTCAGCTTTTCCGGATCGACGAAATGCAACGCATGCCAGCCGGCAAGCCGCGCGGCTTCGACGTTGGGAATGCTGTCGTCGATGAAGAGGGTGGCCGATGGGTCGAGATCGAAGGTCCGCGTGTGCGTCTCATAGATGGCGATATCGGGCTTGATCAGCTTGACGTCGCCCGAAACGGTGACGCCGCGTGGCAGCGTCAGGAAGGGATAAAGGACCTGCGCCTCGCGGAACGTATCGGAGGCGAAGTTGGTCAGCATCGTCACGTCGCGCCCTTCGGCGATCAGTCGCTCCAGGAGCGACACCGTCTCCACATAGGCGTGCGGCACCATCTCCTGCCAATATTTGCGGAAGGCGCGGATCTGTTCTTCACGCTCGGGAAAGTCCTTGATCAGCAGCACTTCCGCCTCTTCCCAGGAACGGCCGCGGTCCTGCTCGATGTTCCAGTCGTGGGTACAGACATTGGCAAAGAACCACTCGCGCTCGGCCTCGTCGGGGATGATGCGGCTGTAGGGCAGGTTGGGGTCGTAGTGGATAAGCACCTTGCCGATGTCGAAGACGATGTGGCGGATATCGATGCTGCTCATGAACGTATTCCCTGCTTGAACTTTCGGAGTTGGAGCGGGACGGGTGGCCCCGTACCGCGCTAGCGTTCCGCCTTGAAGGCATGCGGGATCGCTTGGGCGATCGCCTTCTTCATCACCGTCGGCAGCGCCTGGGCACTCAGCGAGTGAACTGGCTCCCACCAGCCGTTGCCCTGCGTTCCGGCGCGCGCGACATTGGCGCGGTAGACGGAGAGACGCAACTCGAAATGCGTGAACACGTGGCTGATGGTGCCGCAATCTTCCCAGGCCGCTGCAAAGGGCTGCGAGGCAAGCGAAGTGTCGCCGTCCTGCCGCGACGTCCAGTCAGTGCCGGGCACTTCGGTCATGCCGCCAAGCAGGCCTGTCTCGGCCCGCTTGCGCAGATAGACCGCGTTGTCGGCGTCGATCGCGACGTAGGCGGCGCCGCGCCGAAGCGGCTTGTCCTTCTTCTGCGCCTTGCGCGGAAAGGTTTCCGGGTCTGCGACGGCAAGCGCGCGACAGTGGGCGCGGAAGGGACAGAGCGAGCAGGCGGGCCGTTTCGGCGTGCAGATCGTCGCGCCGAGATCCATCATCGCCTGGGCGAAATCGCCCGGCCTGCTCTCAGGGGTGAGTGCGGCGACGCGGGCCCGCATCTCGGGCTTTGCCGCCGGCAGCGGCGTTTCGATTGCATAGAGGCGGGAAATCACCCGCTCGACATTGCCGTCGAGCACGGCGCTTCTGCGATTGAAGGCGATCGCCGCGACCGCGGCGGCGGTATAGTCGCCGATGCCGGGAAGGGACTTCAGCCCATCCTCCGTGTCGGGAAAGCGGCCGCCATGATCGTTCGCGACGGCCTCGGCGCATTTCTTCAGGTTGCGGGCGCGCGCATAATAGCCGAGCCCGGCCCATGCCTTCATCACGTCCTCATTCTCGGCGCGCGCAAGGTCCTCGACGGTCGGCCACAGTGACAGGAACTTTTCGAAATAGGCTTTTACCGCCTGCACCGTCGTCTGCTGCAGCATCACTTCGGAAAGCCAGACATGGTAGGGATCGGCGACGATGCCTCGGCGCGCCATCGGCGGCGAAACCCGCCAGGGCAGGTCGCGATGGTGCCTGTCGTACCATTCCAAAAGCAGGGGTGCAGCGTCCGCCGCCGGTATCGTATCGTGCATGATTTGCCGGGAGTTCCGTTTCCGGCCTATACTTGGCGAAGCGGAGCCGCGGCATCAAGGCTCAATCGACATTGCCTACAGAAAGTCCATACGTGAGCGAGCAGAAGACCCGGAAGGGCGTCGTCCAGATCAGCGAAGTCGCGAACGGCCTGATCGACCCGGTGCTCGCCAAGCGGGCAGGCATCAACACCATGCTGCTCGGCTCCTGGGACGAAATCGCCGGCGAGGACTTTGCCGATTGCACGCGGCCCGAAAAGATCGCCTGGCCGCGCCGGGCCTCCGAGATCATGGGCGAGGGCGGCCATCAGCCGGGCGTCCTGACGGTTGCCTGCGAGGGCGCGCGCGCCCTGTTTTTGACCCACGCTCAGGGCGAATTGATCCAGCGCATCAACGGCTTCTTCGGCTTCTATGCGATCGGGCAGCTGCGCATCGTTCAAAAGCCCGTCTCCCAGCAGCCGAAACACCGTGGCAAGCCCAAGCCGCTTTCGGGCGAACCCGCCCGGCGGCTCGAGGCCATGGTCGAAGGCATCGAAAGCGAGGAGCTGAAGGCCGCCTTGCGTCGGCTGGGGACCGCCGTGCTCAATCCCCGGCGCCGCTAAGGCACGGCGCGCAAAACTATGCAGCGGTTTTCGCGACTACGAGACGCGAAAACCAGAGGCTTAAAGCGCAAGCAGCGAATCGGAAAGATCGCGACGCGCTTTTGGGCGGCCATCGCTCGGTCACAATTCTTTGAATTCTGTTGACGCCGCGCCACTTGCCGCCCTGCGCGGGGCAAGATATCGAATCCGCACTGCAATTCCCTCCGAACACGGGTCAAATCATGTCCGCTTCCGCAATGAACCTTACCAAGCGCCTGCTCAGCGGTGCCGCCATCGCAACTGTCGCCCTGGTGCTTGCTGCCTGCAGCGACGAAAAGAAGGAAACGGCCTCCACCACACCGGCCGCGACCACCGAAGCCGCCAAGGCTGAAACCAAGCCGGCAACGGACGCGACCACGACTGCATCGACGACCGCGACCCCGGCCACCACCGAAGCCAAGCCCTCTGCCGGCACCGAAGTCGCCCAGACGACGGCTGCTCCCGTCAAGGTCGAGCTCCCCTCGTCGGAAGGGTCCGTCGACGTCGCCAAGCTGATGGAACCGGGCGCCCTGCCGGAAATGGCGATCGGCGACGCCAACGCGCCGGTGACGATCGTCGAATACATGTCGATGACCTGCCCGCACTGCGCTGCCTTCCACAACAACACCTTCGAGGCGATCAAGACCAAGTATGTCGACAGCGGCAAGGTCCGCTTCGTGCTGCGCGAATTCCCGTTCGATCCGCGCGCGGCGGCCGCCTTCATGCTGGCGCGCTGCGCTCCGGAAGGCCAGTACTTCCCGATGATCTCGATGCTGTTCAAGCAGCAGCAGCAGTGGGCCGCAGCCCAGAATGGTCGCGACGCTCTGCTGCAGATGTCCAAACTCGCTGGTTTTACACAGGAGAGCTTCGAGGCCTGCTTGACGAACCAAAAACTTCTGGATGATGTGAATACTGTTATGCAACGGGGCGCCAAGGAATTCGGGGTTCAGTCGACGCCGACCTTCTTTGTCAATGGCGAGCACTATTCGGGGGACATGTCGGTTGACGTTATGTCGGCCCTCATCGACAGCAAGCTCTGATCCTTCGCTTTTCCTGAAAACGGGCGACGGCAGCAGCTGTGCGCCCGTTTTTCTTGTCTGGGCTGATGGTAGAGGGGGGGACCTCGTAGCCCCAGCGTCCGCCCCATGAAGTTCAACAAGCTTCGCCTGCTCGGCTTCAAGTCCTTCGTCGAACCGACCGAATTCATCATCGAGCGCGGATTGACCGGTGTCGTCGGACCGAACGGTTGCGGCAAGTCGAACCTCGTCGAAGCCTTGCGCTGGGTGATGGGGGAGAACTCCTACAAGAACATGCGCGCTTCCGGCATGGACGACGTGATCTTTTCCGGATCCGGCAATCGTCCCGCGCGTAACACGGCCGAGGTCGGCCTCTATCTCGACAACAGCGACCGCACGGCACCCGCTGCCTTCAACGACAGCGACGAGATCCAGGTCAGCCGCCGCATCGAGCGCGAGCAGGGCTCGGTCTACCGCATCAACGGCAAGGAAGCGCGCGCCAAGGATGTACAGCTTCTCTTCGCCGACGCGTCGACTGGTGCACGCTCGCCGTCGATGGTCGGGCAAGGGCGCATCGGCGAACTGATCGCCGCCAAGCCGCAGGCCCGTCGCCAGCTCCTGGAAGAGGCGGCCGGCATCTCCGGCCTGCACTCTCGCCGCCACGAAGCGGAGCTGCGTCTGCGTGCCGCCGAGACCAATCTCGAGCGTCTCGACGACGTCACCTCGCAGCTCGAAAGCCAGATCGAGAGCCTCAAGCGCCAAGCGCGCCAGGCCAACCGCTTCAAAATGCTCTCGGCCGATATCCGCAAGCACGAGGCGATCCTGTTCCATATTCGCTGGGTGCAGGCCAAGGAGGCGGAGGGCGAGGCGACGAGCCAGCTCAACCAGGTGACTGCGCTGGTCGCGGAAAAGGCGCAGCAGCAGATGCAGGCGGCCAAGGACCAGGCGATCGCCAGCCTGAAGCTGCCGGAGCTGCGCGAAAACGAAGCGAAGTTCGCCGCCGCCCTCCAGCGTCTGCAGATTGCCCGCTCACAGCTCGAAGAGGATGCCGGCCGCATCCTCAGGCGCCGCGACGAGTTGCAGCGCCGGCTGGCGCAGCTTGCCGAGGATATCGCCCGCGAGGAGCGCCTTGTCGCCGACAATGCCGGCATTCTTTCGCGTCTCGACGAAGAGGAAGCCGAACTCAGCGACATGCTCGCCGAGGCCGACGACCGTGCGACGGAAGCGCGCGAGCGCCTCGAAGACGCAAACGAAAAGCTCGCCGGCAGCGAGGCGCTATTGGCGCGTCTAACGGCGGAACGCGCCGAGGCACAGGCCGGCCGCAACCAGCTGGAGCGCACGCTGCGCGACCTGTCGGAGCGCCAGGCACGTCTTGCCCGCCAACTTGGCGACCAGTCGCGCGATCTCGATGAACTCGACCGCCAGATGGCGGCCCTTCCCGATCCGCACGAAAAGCAGGGTCAGGTCGAGGTCGCAGAAGCTGCGCTGGAAGAAGCCGAAAGCAATGTGCTCGCGATCGAGGAAAGCCTCGCTGAAGCGCGGCGCATGGAGGTCGAGGCGCGTCAGCCCGTCGATCGGACGCGCGCGACGCTGAGCGGCATCGAGACCGAGGCACGCACCATCCGGCGCATGCTGGAGGCGGTGGCCGGTGGCGCCTATCCCGCCGTCGTCGAGGAGATGAAGGTCGACCGGGGCTTCGAGACCGCATTGGGCGCGGCCCTTGGCGACGATCTCGACTCGCCGCTCGAAACCGACGCGCCGGCCCATTGGCGCGCGCCGGGGGATCATGTCGGGGACGGCGAATTACCGGAAGGCGTGAGCCCGCTGATTGCCCATGTAAAGGCGCCCGACGCGCTGACCCGCGCCCTGAAGCAGATCGGCATCGTCGCAAGCGAGGCGGAAGCCGAGCGGCTGCTGCCCCTGCTGAAACCCGGCCAGAGCCTTGTCACCAAGCAGGGCTCCGTCTGGCGCTGGGACGGCCACGTCACCGGCTCCGAGGCGCCAAGTGCTGCCGCCTTGCGGCTGGCGCAGAAGAACCGGTTGGCCGAACTCGATACCGAGGCCGACGGCGCCGCTGAGGCGCTGCGCCTCGCGGAGGCCGAACTTGCCTCTGCGGGCAGTCGCATCCGCGCCGAGGACGAGCGGCTGCGGCTTGCCCGCGACGCGCAGCGCATGATCACCCGACAGCTCGGCGAAGCCCGCGACGCGCTCGCCGCCGCTGAACGCGCCTCTGGCGACCTTGCCCGCCGCCGCGCGGTGCTTGCCGAATCGCGCAGCCAGATCGAGTCGCAGGTCGAAGAGGTGGCCGAGCAGATCGAGACGGCCAACGACGCGCTCGCCGATGCGCCCGATCTCTCCGAACTGGAACTGACGCTGCGCACCCAGACGGCCGATGTCGCAGCCGATCGTGCCGCCGTCGCCGAGGCCCGTGCCGCCCATGATGGCCTGGCGCGCGAGAACGAGGCGCGTCAGCGGCGCATCGCGGCGATTGCCAATGAACGACAGACCTGGAAGGCGCGCGCGGCGAGCGCCGATGAGCACATCGCGACCCTGCGCGACCGCGAGGCAGAAGCCCGCGACGAGGTCGAAGAGCTGATCGATGCGCCCGACGAGTTCGAGGACAAGCGCCGGGCGCTGATGAACGAGTTGCAGAAGGCGGAAGCGGCCCGACGCGAAGCGGCCGATCTGCTCGCCGAGGCTGAAAACCGTCAGCGCGAGGCGGACCGGTTGGCGGCAACCGCGCTCTCCGAACTGGCGGAATCGCGCGAAAAGCGCGGCCGCGCCGAAGAGCGGCTGGTCTCCGCCCGCGAACGTCGCGTCGAGATCGAGGCCCGCATTCAGGAAGCGCTCTCCTGCGCGCCGCACGAGGTCATGCGATTGACGGGGCTTGCCGTCGACGAGGCACTGCCGGACATGCGCAACATCGAGCGCGAGCTCGAACGGCTGAAGATCGAGCGCGAGCGGCTTGGCGCCGTCAACCTGCGGGCCGAAGAAGAACAGAAGGAGCTTTCAGAAAAGCTCGCCCTGCTGCTCAGAGAGCGCGACGACGTCATCGAGGCGATCCGCAAGCTCAGGAGCGCCATCCAGAACCTGAACCGCGAGGGCCGCGAGCGCCTGATCGCCGCATTCGACGTCGTCAACGTACAGTTCCAGCGGCTGTTCACCCACCTCTTCGGGGGGGGCACGGCCGAGCTGCAACTGATCGAGAGCGACGATCCGCTGGAGGCCGGCCTTGAAATTCTCGCCCGCCCGCCGGGCAAGAAGCCACAGACCATGACGTTGCTTTCCGGCGGCGAGCAGGCGCTGACGGCGATGGCATTGATCTTCGCCGTGTTCCTGACCAATCCCGCGCCAATCTGTGTGCTCGACGAAGTGGATGCACCGCTCGACGACCACAATGTCGAGCGCTACTGCAACCTGATGGACGAAATGGCGGCGTCGACCGAGACACGCTTCATCATCATCACCCACAACCCGATCACCATGGCCCGCATGAACCGCCTGTTCGGCGTGACCATGGCCGAGCAGGGCGTATCCCAGCTCGTCTCCGTTGACCTGCAGACGGCGGAACGCCTGCGCGAAGTCGTCTGATTCACTCAAATTCGGCGATGAAACCGGATACCGGCCGCGATGGGTCGCGCGCTTCCCAGGTGTCGACGTAGGCGGCGAGGGGGACCTTGTTTGCTCGATAGGCTGCGTAAAGCGTTGCCGCCCCAGCCTTTTCCGGCGGCCGCCTGAACCACCTGCCGAAGGTGACGGCAGCGCCCGTCGTCCATCTCCACCCTTCGGCACTGCCGTTCTCGTTGGAGAGCCCGAGCCATGGCCCGACCCGCCGGTGCTCGCCGCCTTCGAACGAACTGCTGAAGAACCGGTCATCCGTATTCACGAGTGAGGCGACGAACGTATTTTCATCGCTGGAATCGATCGTGGCAAGGTGACCGCCGCAGCGCTCGACGATCGCCTTCGCTTCCTGCCAGCCGACTTGCTGCCCGTCATAGACCGCTGCATAGAGGTGTCTGGCAAAGGTGCCATAGGTCAGTGGTAGAGGCGAAAGACACCGCACCATGGCGATCACCGGTTCGTCCTCCAGTCCCTCGAGATCGGTGGCGTCATAGCGACGTGCGCTGGTAGCCGAGAGAATGTCCTGATCGATCCGGGCAAAGGTGAGACCCAGGCTCGCTCCGGTCTCCTGATCGAGAAATCCGGATTGCTTTAGCCCGCGGGCCGCCTGAAATGCCGTGACCGCCCTGCGTGTCTGGCCACCGAAGGCGCCGTCCGTCGCGCCCGTGTCAAAGCCCTTGCTCTGCAGAGCCTGTTGCGCGGCTGCGCGCTTGTCCTTGCTATCGAGCATCTTCTGTTCCTGTGCCATCGCAGCCAGGGATGATCTGAAGTCGTCGCTTTTGCCGAGCCGCTGAATGGATTGACGCGCCGCGTCGGCGTAGCTGCTCTCGCCATGTTTGGCGATGAAGCGCTTCCAGGTCCTGGCCGTGTCCACGCGCATCGCCTTGTTGAAGTCGAGCGCGGCGATATCGACGTTGTCAACTTTCAAGGGTCGCGGCGCTTCAAGCGTGGCGCTGCCGTCGAGGTAGAATTCCAGATCGAGAGAGGAGAGGATCTGCGGCGACTGTTTGCCGCCCGTTGCCGAGCGCACCTCACGGATCACGCGCTTGAAGGCGGTGCCGATTTCGATCCCTGGGCCGGAGAGGTTGGTTATCAGCGCCCGGGTGAAGGGCGAATGCCCGTCGGTTCCGTCAGCCGCCACCTGTCCGGGCGCCGCAGCAAAGGCAACGAGCGTGCCGGCGCCCTGTGTCTCGATCGGTGCCAGACCTCTGGTGGCGCCGCCGCGGCTTGTGCCCGCCACGTCACGATTGAGTCTGTCTGCGAGCGGATTGTTGCGGCAGGCGTCGAGGAATATCAGCGAGATTTTCGCGCGTTGTTCCAGCGCGTTCATGATCTCCGACAGCGGCATGGTTTCTGCCGGAACGTCAAACTCGCTTTCGAGCCGCGCATCGGTGCCAACAAGGAAATTCTCGCCGCGCAACTGCATGCCGTGGCCGGCGTAGTAAAACAGGGCGACATCGTCAGGCCCGATCTTGCGCGAGAAGTTTGAAAGTGCGCCGGCAAGACCACGGCGATCGGCGTTGAGGATCAAGTCGGTTTCAAAACCCTGGCCTTTGAGAAAGACATTGAACGCTTCAGCGTCGCGCGAGGCGTTGGGCAGGGTTCCCGCAAGCACATAGTTGCTCATGCCGATGACGAGCGCCAGCCGCTTGCCGTTTCCTTCGGCGGGGGCATTCCCTGTGGTGAAGGGCACGATCAGAGCGCAAAGAACCAGCCATAGCAGCCTCACACGCCAGTTCATGACCTTGCCTCCTGCTTATGATTGACTCAGCCGTGCAGGTGTTGATTTGCCCCAAGCGGTCACTCGAATTCGAGGATCAGACCGCCCGTTCCATCGGTTGGCCCCATATCGTCCCAGCTATCGACGTAGACGGATTTCGTGTCGGCTCTGCCGTTGCGATGGGCGTAGTACATGCCGATATCGTCGCCCTTCTTGCCTTCGTTCGGCATGTCCTGGAACCATTTCGTGTAGGTCAGGGGCGCGCCGGTGTCCCAGCGCCAGCCGCCTCTGGGCTCCTTGCCCTGTGGGTCCTGCGTCAGGCCGATCCAGGGGCCCATCTTGTAGCTGACGTTGCCTGAGGGGTCGTAGCCGGTGTTGAAAAAGGTCTGATCGGCGTTGAAAAGCGATGCGACGAAGGCGTTCTCCTCTTGAGACGAAATCGACGCGAGGTGCGCGCCGCAACCGCCGGCGATCCCCCGCGCATAAACGGCCAAAATTATTCCCGTCCGCACTGCGACATAGAGGTGCCCTTCGAACACGCCATATACGGTTTCGAAGTGGCGCAGGCAGGTCAGCGCCCGCAGGACGGTTTGATCGGTTTCCAGACCCTCGAGGTTGGCAACATCATAGCGTCGGGCCTTCGGAGAGCTGTACATGCCCTCGGCTCTGTCGTTGATTTTGATGCCGAGGGCTTCTGCCGTGCGCTCTGTGATGAAGCCGCTTGCTGGCTGCTGGTTGGTGCTCTGGAACCGCTTGATCGCTTCGCGCGTCTGTCCACCGAAAACACCATCGGCCGTGCCCGCCGCAAATCCGCGCGAGGCGAGTGCCACCTGGACGTTTCGTCGCTTGTCCTTGTCCGGCAATAGCCGCGCTTCGACGGACTGAGGCAGATGCGACTGGTTGCGCACGGCGGCGGGTTCGATCTGCGCCAGCGCCTGGCGTCCGAGGTCGGCATATTCGCCGGTGCGGTGTTTTTCGACGAAGAAGTGCCAGATGCGCGCCGTTCCGATCTTCAGCGCCTTTTTGAAGTCCTTCTCTGCCTCAAGCGCTTCGGGATCCATGGCCGGCACAGTGAGGGCCGGCTGCACCGGCTGAACCGCCGCAGTCTGCGGTATGGCCGTCTGTACCGCCGGGGTTTGCACCGCCGGGGTCGTCTGGGGCGCTGCGGTTTCCGGCCCGAAGTAGAATTCCAGCGACAGGGATGACAGGATCTGCGGCTGCTGCTTGCCTTGCGTTTCCTTGCGCACGTCGCGCACGACCCGCTTGAAGGCGGTGCCGACTTCGAGGCCGGCGCCCGAGAGATTGGCGATCAGCGCCCGCGTAAAGGGCGAATGCCCGTCGGTGCCGTCGGCGGCGACCTGTCCCGGGGCTGCGGCAAAGGCGACGAGCGTGCCGCCGCCCTGCGTTTCGATCGGCGCTAGCCCGCGGGTCGCCGCACCGCGGGTCGCACCTTCGACTTCGCGTGTTAGCCGCTCGGCGAGCGGATTGTTGCGGCAGGCATCGAGGAAGACCATCGAGATGCGGGCACGTTTTTCCATCGCGCCGATGATCTCGGACAGCGCCACGGTCTCGGCCGGCACGTCGAACTCGCTTTCGAGCTTGGCATCGGTGCCAACAAGGAAATTCTCGCCGTGCAACTGCATGCCGTGGCCGGCGTAGTAAAACAGGGCGGTATCGTCAGGCCCGATCTTGCGCGAGAAGTTTGAAAGTGCACCGGCAAGGCCGCGGCGATCGGCGTTGAGCACGAGGTTCGTTTCGAAGCCCTGGTCCTTGAGAAAGGTGTTGAAGGCTTCTGCATCGCGTGAAGCATTGGGCAGCGTTCCAGCGAGCACGTAGTTGCTCATGCCGACGACGAGCGCCAGCCGCTTGCCGTTTCCTTCGGCAAAGGCGTTTCCCATGGTGAAAAGGACCATGAGCGCCGCCGAAAGGAGCCAGGTTGTCAGATTTGCACGCCACCTCATGACCGACCCTCCGAGCCATCGAGACGGAAACGGATTGCCATGACGGGATATTCCTGGATGCACCCCCATCGCACATCTGTATATTAGATAATTGTTATGTTTCGGGCAATGTCGGATCGGGCCGCCCGGCGCAGCCTTTTCAGGAATTTCGGCTGCAATTTAAAGCCACCGACACGATTTGTGGGAGGTCAAGCGCGATGTGTAGCAATGTTACAGAAAATGATGCGCTGCAGCATAAATCTTCGCCGGGTGCATTTTCAGCCTGAAGCATATACTGTAAATCGTCATTAAAGACTGTTTCTGGGTGGAGAGCAGGCATGACGAAATGGGTTTACACCTTCGGTGGGGGCAAGGCCGAGGGACGTGCGGGTGATCGTGAGCGCTTGGGTGGCAAGGGCGCCAACCTTGCCGAGATGTGCAACCTCGGCCTGCCGGTTCCGCCGGGCCTGACGATCATCACCGATGCCTGCAACAGCTTCTTCGACAATGACAGGCAGATGCCGGATGGCCTGCGCGACCAGGTGCGCGAGGGGATCAGCCGGATGGAAGAGGTGACCGGCCGCGTCTTCGGCGACACCTCCCGTCCGCTGCTGCTTTCGGTTCGCTCAGGCGCGCGCGCGTCCATGCCCGGCATGATGGACACGGTTCTCAACCTCGGTCTCAACGATCAGTCGGTACATGCGCTTGGCCATGACGCCGGTGATGCCCGTTTTGCCTGGGACAGCTATCGTCGCTTCATCCAGATGTATGGCGACGTCGTCATGGGCGTCGACCACGACGTCTTCGAGGAAATCCTCGAGGACGAGAAGGCGCGCCTCGGCCATGAGCAGGATACCGAGCTTTCGGCGGTGGAGTGGCAGAGCGTCATTGCCCGTTACAAGGAAGCGATCGAGGAAGCGCTGGGCGAACCCTTTCCGCAGGATCCGGAAGTGCAGCTCTGGGGCGCGATCGGCGCCGTGTTTTCGAGCTGGATGAACCCGCGGGCGATCACCTATCGCCACCTGCACGCCATCCCCGCCGCCTGGGGCACCGCCGTTAACGTCCAGGCGATGGTCTTCGGCAATCTCGGCAATTCGTCGGCGACTGGCGTTGCCTTCACCCGCAACCCCTCGACCGGCGAGAACGAGCTTTACGGCGAGTTTCTGGTCAATGCACAGGGCGAGGACGTCGTTGCCGGCATCCGCACGCCGCAGAACATTACCGAAGCGGCGCGCCTTGGCTCCGGCTCCGACAAGCCCTCGCTCGAAAAGCTGATGCCGGAAGCCTTCGCCGAGTTTCGCTCGATCTGCGATACGCTCGAACGCCACTATCGCGATATGCAGGATCTGGAATTCACCATCGAGCGCGGCACGCTCTGGATGCTGCAGACGCGCTCCGGCAAGCGCACCGCCAAGGCGGCGCTGAAGGTCGCGGTCGATATGGCGGAGGAGGGGCTGATCTCCGAACAGGAGGCCGTTGCCCGCATCGATCCCGCCTCGCTCGACCAGCTGCTGCACCCGACGATCGATCCACATGCGCGCCGCGACATCATCGGCTCGGGCCTTCCGGCCTCGCCGGGGGCTGCGACGGGCGAGATCGTCTTTACCTCGGAGGAAGCGGTGCAGGCCGACAAGGAAGGCCGCAAGGTCATCCTCGTCCGCGTCGAGACCAGCCCTGAAGATATCCACGGCATGCATGCCGCCGAAGGCATTCTGACGACCCGCGGCGGCATGACCAGCCACGCCGCCGTGGTTGCCCGCGGCATGGGTACCCCTTGCGTTTCCGGCGCCGGCAGCATTCGTGTCGACCTTCGCAACGAAACGCTGACCGCCGGAGGCGTGACGCTCAGGAAGGGCGACGTCATCACCATCGACGGCTCGTCCGGCCAGGTGCTGAAGGGCGCGATCGCCATGCTGCAACCGGAACTTTCCGGGGACTTCGGCAAGATCATGGCCTGGGCGGACGCCACCCGCCGGATGACCGTCAGGACCAACGCCGAAACGCCGGCGGACGCACGCGCCGCGCGCTCCTTCGGTGCGGAGGGCATCGGCCTCTGCCGCACGGAACACATGTTCTTCGAGGACGACCGCATCAATGTCATGCGCGAAATGATCCTCGCCGACGACGAAGAAGGTCGCCGTTCGGCGCTCGCCAAGCTTCTGCCGATGCAGCGCTCGGATTTCGCCGAGCTGTTCTCGATCATGCACGGCCTTCCTGTAACGATCCGCCTGCTCGACCCGCCTCTGCACGAGTTCCTGCCGAAGACCGACGAGGAGATCGCCGACGTTGCCGGCGCGCTCTCGCTCGATCCGTCGGAACTGCGCCAGCGCGTCGACGAACTGCACGAATTCAATCCGATGCTCGGCCACCGTGGTTGCCGGCTGGCCATCTCCTATCCGGAGATCGCCGAGATGCAGGCGCGTGCCATCTTCGAAGCCGCCGTTGAAGCGGCGCACGAGACCGGAGCGGCCGTCGTTCCCGAAATCATGGTGCCGCTTGTCGGCCTCAAGGCAGAGCTCGATTACGTCAAGGCGCGCATCGATGCGGTCGCCAAGGAGGTGATCGGTGAGGCGGGTATCGACATCGACTATCTCGTCGGTACCATGATCGAATTGCCGCGTGCAGCCCTGCGCGCCGGTGTGATTGCCGAAGCGGCCGACTTCTTCTCCTTCGGCACCAACGACCTGACGCAGACGACTTTCGGCATCTCGCGCGACGACGCCTCGCAGTTCCTGGCGACCTACCAGCAGAAGGGCATCATCGAGCAGGACCCCTTCGTCTCGCTCGATTTCGACGGCGTCGGCGAACTGATCCAGATCGCAGCCGAGCGTGGTCGTCGCACCAAGAACGGTCTGAAACTCGGTATCTGCGGCGAACACGGCGGGGATCCGGCCTCGATCCGCTTCTGCGAGGACGCCGGCCTCGACTACGTCTCCTGTTCACCCTTCCGCGTGCCGATCGCCCGGCTCGCCGCGGCCCAGGCCGCGATCAACGGCAAGGGGTAACGTCTATCGCCAACGCCGCCCAAGCGGCGTTGGCTCGGCATGATCCGCTTTACCTGGCCTGGACGATCACCGGTCGTGAGACGATGACCGGCCGGTCCCAGCCCCACATCATCATGTCGTTCTGGTAGCGGAATGCGCGCGATTCGGCGCGGCGGTCGAGTTCGATCCGCTGCAGGCAGGTGGCAAACGCATCGGTGCCGCGGCGGAAGCCGTAGGACGCGCAGGTGTTGCCGTCGGCGATGCGCCGTTCCTCCGGCGTCATCGTCTGGCATGCCGTCAAGAGAAGCGCGGCTGCGATAAGGATGGACAGTCGTTTCATCATGGTTCTCGCGCCTCCTGGGCGCAACCGGGTCGTGTGAGGCCGTACCGGTCTGCGTCTCGCCGTGAGCAATCGAGCGGCACACCACTCAACGCCTCGAATCACAATCAATATAGGGACTTGTATCGAGAATCGAAACGAACGATGCCAATTCTGTGCCATGTCGCGGTTGTAGGCGAGGGCACCTCACACCCGTCGTTGACGTGTGTGTGTGTGTGTGAGCCTGTTCCGGAGGGGTGTCGGGGTGTGATCCCTGCGCGATGGTCCGATTGCGCGTAATCCGCTGCCAAAACGCATTCACCGTCGCTTGCTGCCTCGCCCAGGGATGTGGTTGGAGTTGTCCCTGTGAGAGGCCTGCAGTGCTACATGCGTTCGAGCACGCCGACAAAGGATTCGGCGAAGCGCTCGAGGTCGCGCGTGGTGTCGCTCGGATGTTCGATACGGACGGCTCGGCCTTGTTCGTCGAGGCAGGCAAACAGGATCGAAGCGTCGCCTCCGGCATCAGCCAGACGGAGCACGGCAATGCTGCGGCAGTCTTCGATCAGATCAGAAGCGGGCAGGGCAAACAGAAACTCACCGCCGACGTTGTCAGCAACCGTGCGGACGAAGCTGGTGAAATCGGCATTGTTGCCGGAGAAACCATCGAGGGAGAGTTCGAGCTCAAGGAGCCCCATGGGGATGCCGCCGTCTCCGGCCGGTAAGCCAGAGGGGGTGGCGATGGCCACGGCTGCTTGCGATGCGCCCATGTCGGTTCTCCGTCGATTGCCGAGCGCCCTCGATTGATGTTGCGCGCTGGCCGTTGCCTCCGATTGAAACTCCGCGTGCCCTTTGAATCCCGGGCGCGCGGGCACATTCCCATGTGTTGATAGGTGGTTAACGAGAATGGCGATTTTGCGGCGAACTGTAAGGTAGGCCCGGAGCGCGGTGGCGGACTGCCGCATTGCCTGTTCCCTCGGCACGGGGCATGGTCTAAGAATGCGGTCTGTTTCGCGGCAGGGAATTGATTCAACTATATGATGGTCCGGTACGAGCGCCCCTATTCCTTTGCCGCCCACTGGGCGCGCCGCTTCGCCCGTGTCTCGTTCCTGCTTTTTGCGCTCTCGCTGCTGGCGCACCGCTTCGGTCCGCTGACGACACCGCATTTCCTCGCCCTTGTCGGCCTCGTCGGCGCCTTTGCGCTGTTGGGCGTGCTGTTTGCCGTCGTCGGGTTGGCGCGCTTGTGGCAGGTTGCGGCGATTGGTGGCCTGGCGTCTGCTGCGGCGCTTGTCTACGCCGCGCCGACGCTCGGCTTTATCGGCTATGGCGTCATCCAGTATCTCACCCGCCCCGAAATCTACGACGTCAGCACGGATACGGTGACGCCGCCGCCGTGGCTCAAGGTGCCGCAGGCGGAAGAGAGCTGGCTGAAGCGCAAGGCGGCGGTAACGCCTCAGGACCGTGAAGCGCAGATCCTCGCCTATCCGGCTCTGACCGGCCGGCGCTACGATGGCGCACTCGACCGCGTCTATCAGGGGGTGCGCAACGTCATCGAACAGAGCCGCGTCGGCATCACCGAAGAACTTGGTGTCGAGAACGCCCGCGCCGATCTGGAGGATCTGGCAGTACGGCCGAATGCGGGCGCGGATACGAACGCCGAACCGGAAAATGTACCCGTTCCGGCGGCGCGCCCGGAGATGGCTCTCGAAGGCGCGATTGCAGGGCGCCGCGCCAGCGATGTCGTGCTGCAGGGCGAGTGGCGCACGCTGATCGCGGGTTTTCGTTTCGATGTATTGATCCGGCTGCGCGAAGAGGCGGAGACCACCTTCGTCGACCTGCGCGTCGCCTCGCGTTACGGGCCTCATGATCTCGGCATGGGCGCCGCCTTCGCCGATCAATTCCTGCGGGCGCTCGATGCCGAGCTGTTGGGCATTGCCGGCGACTGATCGGCGGAGTGCCCGCCAGAAAACGTCATTCGTCTACGAGGGCTTTGCGACCACCCAAGTCGGCTGTCGGCTCGCCCACTGGCCGTAGCCAGCCGCGATAACGCACGATCAGGCCGGTCAACGGGCTTGCGACCTCCACGTGGAAATGAAACAGGCCGTCACGATCCTCCTCGAACGTCCGGCCACCCGGCGCAAGCAGTAGAGGAAGCGGAAGGCCGAGGAAGGACCAGGCGCGAACCAAGAGATGCAGGCGGTTTTCGGCGGGCTCAAGCGCGCACAGGACACGGAACGGTCCGAAATCTTCCGCGAGCAGTGGTTCGTTCTGCCTCTCGGCCTTTCGTTGCGAGCTGCGCAGGACTTTCCCACCGAAGCGTCGGGTCCAGACTTCCCGACCATTGCTGCATGCGAAGTGGATTTCAACAGGGACGTCAGCGCCTGCACCGGGAAAGCCGAGCATGGAGGCGACGAGCCGAGCCCCTATCGAGCTGCCGCGCTCGATGACCGCACGTCCGCGAAAGGTGGCATGCCCCTCTGACAGGTGGTGCAGGGCGCGGATCGACGCGGGCAGGTGGTTCCATTGCCGGCCGAGGATCTGGCGGTAAAGGCTCTGTTTTTGGACCATGTCTTCCATCGTCATGCGATGAAGCGCCCACGCTCCTCAGGCGTCGGCACCATGCAGCTCTGGCGGCGGCCGGCGATGCGGTAGCGGTTTCTCGCCACGAGATCATAGAGCGGATCGCGAAGGGCAGCGGGCAGGATCCGGCAGATGTTGGCGAGCGACCACGGCAGACCCAGCCGCGCAAGCGTGCGGATCGATCCGTCGGATTTGATGCGGGCGATGCCGTCCTCGATCAGCATGTTGCTCTCAAAATGGACGGTATCGAACCCGTAGTGCCGGTAGAGCGCCTGGCCTAGCGGCGACTGTGCTGTCAAATAGCGATATTGCGCCCGTCGGTCGTGGCGAAGCAGAAAGCGCACCCAGCCGGAACAAAAGATGCATTCGCCGTCGAAGACGATCACCGGCTTGTCGTCGGCAAAGGCGGGCACTGAAGCATCATTGCGATAGCTGTAGGCCTCGCGCCGCATGATCAGCCCGCTCCGCCGGGCGCCAGCCGGTAGGCGCCGAGAAGCGAGGGCGGGCCATCGGTTTCGATCCGTCCCTGTTCGATCAGGTCTTCGAGATGGGCGAGCACCGAAAGTGCCGCCGCCCCATGCAGCCGCACGTCGGTGGACGCATAGATGACCTTGACCATGTCAGGGATATGGCTGTCGCCGGCGCGGATGCGTTCGAGCACGGCACGCTCGCGCATCTTGCGGTGGGCGCGCAGGCCGCGAAGGAAGGAGGCAGGCTCGATCACAGGTCCGCCATGGCCGGGCAGGTAGAGATGCTCGTCGCGGGAAAGCAGCTTTTCGAGCGAGGCCATGTAATCGGCCATGGCGCCATCGGGCGGCGCGACGATCGTCGTCGCCCAGGCCATGACGTGGTCGGCGGAAAAGAGAATGCCGGTGCCATCGAGCGCGAAGGCCATGTGGTTGGCCGTATGGCCGGGCGTGGCAAGCCCCGTCAGGCTCCAGCCGTCGCCCTCGATGCGCCCGCCGTCGGCAAGCCCGAGATCGGGGACGAACTCCATGTCGGAACTCTCGGCGAAAGGATTGCTCTCGCCCGCATGCAAGGGACGGGCGGAGCGATGCGGGCCTTCGCCGACGATCACCGCACCGGTGGCAGCCTTCAGCCGGCGCGCCAGCGGCGAGTGGTCGCGATGCGTGTGGCTGACGGCGATATGGGTGACCTCACGGCCGGCGAGCGCCGCCATCAGCGCCTGGAAATGCGCCTCGTCATCGGGGCCGGGATCGATGACGGCAACGGAACGTCTTCCGACAATATAGCTGTTGGTTCCGTGAAAGGTGAAAGGGCCGGGATTGTTGACCGTGATGCGCTGCACATCGTCCGCAACCGTCACGGCCTCGCCATGGGCCGGCTTGAAATCGAGATCGAAGTCCGGGCCCTGCATGCGTCTCTTCCTGGATTTCACTTGTATTCGATCTCGATGAACGACATCGGCTCTTTGCCGGCATTGACGACGTTGTGCGCCATGCCCGC
Organism: Ensifer sp. ENS08; assembly: GCF_014852195.1. NCBI lineage: Bacteria > Pseudomonadati > Pseudomonadota > Alphaproteobacteria > Hyphomicrobiales > Rhizobiaceae > Ensifer > Ensifer sp. ENS08. The sequence goes on along the minus strand of NZ_JACVBF010000001.1, from coordinate 161,077 downwards.
CTCACGGCGGTAGGCGGCACCCTTGGCGATATCGACCCGCCGGCTGCCCGCCTCTTCCTCGAGCAGGAACTGGCAGTCGGTCATCGGCACCACCACATAGCCGAGCCCGTGCACATGGTGACCGGTGTCGGCGCCGGGCTCGAAATCCCAACGGGTGATCCTGACGACCGTGTCGTCGACGAGTACGGTTGGAACGGCAGGGGGGCGGGCGCGAAACTGGCTCATGAAATTCTCCATCTGCCGGGACAATAGGAGGTGCGGTCAGCGAAGGGAAGGGTACATCCGGTACCCGCGGCGAGCGCCCTTCGGCGTCGTCGCCAACAAATCCGCCGAAAATTCAACTTAGTGCCAACTTAGTGATTGTGACGGGCGGCGAGCTTTGATAATCAGGCGCTCGATTTGGCGGACGTATTGTCCCGTCAATCCGTTGGGGCGTCGCCAAGCGGTAAGGCACCGGTTTTTGGTACCGGCATTCCCAGGTTCGAATCCTGGCGCCCCAGCCACATTTTTCCAGCCAGTTGATCCATTGGGCGGGCGATCGCGCGCGCCGGATTTGCATGCACTCTTGTCAAGTCATCTTGCAACTGACACGCTAGTTTCGTTGATTCCAACATGTGTGAGGGAGAAGATGGCTCACAAATTCGAAATCTACAAAGACAAGGCTGGCGAGTTCCGTGTTCGCTTCAAGTACAACAGCGAAGTGATGTTCTCGACCGAGGGCTACAAGACCAAGGCCAGCGCGCAGAACGCCATCGACTCGATCAAGAAGAACGGTCCCGACGCGCCCGTCGAGGACAACAGCGCCGGCTGAGTTCGACGCAATCCCCTAGAAAAAACCCGCCGATTTTCACCGGCGGGTTTTTTGTTTGTTGGTTTAGCCTGCAGTTGCCGCCGGCTTGGTCTGGGCCGGGGCGCCGAGGAACTCTTCGCACCAGCTCGGACCTTCGGCACGCTTGCGGTCGCCGGCAATGTGGATCGAGCGGATGACGTAGTCGGACGAGACGGTCAGTTGCACCGCACAGCTCAGATACTCGGTGCGCGCCGAGGAAATGCGCTTGCCGCGCTTGCCGTCCTTGGTGGTTTCGTACTGCGCCGGGATCTTGCGGGTCTTGTAGCCGCCCTTCCAGCTATAGACCGTGGAGCTGCCGCTTTCGACGTCGGAGATCGGCGGACCGTACTGGGCGAAGAAGCCGCCGGCCGGCTGGCCGAGCCAACGGGCTTCGACTGCATTCCTGGAAATCCCCGTCCCGGTCGTCGTGCAGCCGGCGAGCACGAGCGCGAGGCCCGCCACCGTCATCATGCGGAAGTTCATGTTTCTGCCCCTTTGGCTCTCGTTCTGAAATCGGCATGGCACGGAAGCCCGTATCCCCTGGCTTTCCGCGCTTTCCGTTGAGCCTCTAGCGCCAAAAGAGACGAAAGGAAATGCACGCAGCGGTTCCTGTTCCAGGAAATTATGAAGCGTTGCAGAAAGTCCCTATCACGCGCATCTCCGGGGCGCCGTTGGCGCCGACCGGGGCCATTTCGCGCCTACGTTTTCCACCGTCACGATTTTTTTGGAAAAGGCGCAATGTTTTTCGAGATAGGCGCTTGTGAAATCAAAATGCCTGTTCTATAGAGGCGCCGCTGGTCACGGAGTGTAGCGCAGTCTGGTAGCGCACCACGTTCGGGACGTGGGGGTCGCAAGTTCGAATCTTGCCACTCCGACCAGCCAAATCAACCGCTTAGCCGATCTTTCCCGAAATATGCGCCAAAGCGCGGATCGACTGCGGACTGCTTCAATCATCACTTCTATATGCATTTGTATCTTGCGCCGCGTGACGCTGTGGTCTTTTCGGATGAGCGGGCGGATTACGTCTTTTCTCACCGGCAAACGCCGCCTGGCTCAATCGAAACGGCTTTGCACTGTTCGCGTGGTTCAGTCGAAAAGGCTTGAAACGCTTTGCTCTCGCGCGGTTCGGGCAAGGGCTTCTCCGAGCAGCGGCGCGACGGTGACGCGGCGGATGTTGGCGGTCTGGCGTTGCGATTCGGTGTCTTGAATGGAATCGGTCAGCACCAGTTCCCTGAGGTTGCTGGCGCCAATACGCTCGCAAGCCCCCTCGGAAAGCACGCCGTGGGTGATGTATGCCGAGACCTCTCTGGCGCCCGCTTCCAGCAAGGCGTCAGCCGCATTGATCAAGGTCCCGCCGCTATCGATGATGTCGTCGATCAAGAGGCAGGTCTTCCCGAAGACGTCACCAATGATGTTCATGACCTCCGACACGCCGGCGCGGGGGCGCCTCTTGTCGACGATCGCAAGATCGGTGCCAATGCGCTTGGCGATGCCGCGAGCCCGCGCCACGCCGCCGACGTCAGGCGAAACGATCATGAGATTCCCGACGTCGTAGCGCTCTTTGATGTCGCGGGTCGTCACTGGCGCCGAATAAAGGTTGTCGGTCGGGATATCGAAAAAGCCCTGAATCTGGTCCGTATGCAGATCGAGCGTCATAACGCGATTAACACCCGCGCCGGCGATCATGTTGGCGACCAGCTTCGCCGAAATCGGTGTCCGGCCGGTGGCGCGGCGGTCCTGACGGGCATAGCCGAAATAGGGGATGACGGCGGTGATCCGGCGCGCAGACGAACGGCGCAGCGCATCGGTCAGGATCAACAGTTCCATGAGGTTGCCGTCGGCAGGAGCACTGGTCGACTGGAGGATATAGACATCCTCGCCGCGCACGTTCTCGTGAAGTTGAACGTTGACTTCCTGGTCGGCGAAGCGCCCGACCGTACAGTCCGTGAGGGGAAGATTGAGATATCTGGCAATGGCTTCGGCAAGGGCGCGGTTGGACTTACCGGTCACCAGCTTCATGAGCGCAATCCTGTTACAGGGAGCCTTTGAGGCAGCTTTAGAGCCTCGCTGGTGGATTCACAACCAGTGCTGCACACTTTTGTGACGCAACCGGTTTGGGGTTGTTTGAGATGGCTATTCGCGACGCTGCACTCCGGTGCCTTAATGTCTGCGCAAATGCCGTTCGTCGCCGCTTAAAAGCCGTTGGTCGAATAGAGGTGTATTCGCAACGGGGTTGCTCTGTCGGCATGCGGGCGAAGCCTCTAGGTTCCCGCCATTCAATCACGGACGACGGGGAACGGGAATGTCGATCAAGCATCTATCCATTGCGACGGTTCTGCTGGTGGCCGGCCATTCGGTGGCGGCGGCGCAGAGCTGCGAGAAGAATTTCAAGGCGAGCGGCGTTCCGCTGGTGACGCCTGTTTTCTATAAGACCTGGCAGGAGTTCCCGAAGGTGAAGCCCGAGACCGCTCTGCAGCGGATGGCGCGGGGCGTCGCGGCGGAAGGCTTTTCCGGGATCGAGATCAACAAGGCACTCGGAACCATCGAAGCTTACCAGGATACGGCAGGCTCCGGGCGGCTGCAGACATTGCGAGTAGTCGCCCGCAAGCGCGGTTCAGGCACGCGGGTTGATGCGATGTTTGATATTCAGGTGGGGCAGGTGGCCACCAAGCAGGTGGTGCAGGAAGGCCTTTGCAACATCATCCGGTCCGCGACCGAATAGGTGCCGCGCGCAGGTCTTTTACACGATCTGCGCGAGATTCTGCGGACAAACAACTATTATCTGCTCTGCCCACTTGACGCGGAAGCATGGTGTGCGAAGTCATTCGCCATGAAGAGAAGCACACCAGTGCATCCGCGTGTTTTCGGGTAAGAGATGACCTATTAATTTCATTGATACTTCCGTCGCATATTGCGCGACACCATGAGCGTGGCCCTCGCTTGGCGAGGGTCACGCCATTTCAAATGAAAGCAATCAAAGCGTCTACCGGTATGTCCGGTCGAGCGAGATCTTGCTTTTGGCCTGGACACTGCATGCGGCCCTGTGGCTGCGCGTTGCATTGCTGAAATTGACTTTAAATGATTGTTGCATGCTCGATCGACAGGCGCTTCGCGGAACTCGCGGGTGTCATGCTTTACTCGCTCGAAAAGAACGGTGGCATTCCAGATGCGCAGGTCTTTATCCTAGGTGACGGGCTGCGGGCGTCCGACAAGGAAATGCTGCAAGCCTGTGCCAAACGGAAGCTGTGCTTCATCGATGTCGAAAGCGACATTCTCTCAAAAATCTCAGGCCTGAAGACGACGAGCTACTGGAGCCGCGCTACCTACGCTCGACTGTATCTGCCGGAATTGCTAGCCGACCGGCACGACCGTCTGCTCTACCTGGACGCTGACACGCTGATCAAAAAGAGCCTGGCACCACTGGCCGATCTGTCGTTTGAAGGCAGGGCCGTTGCAGCCGTTCCCTATGATGACCCGACGCGTTTCAATCCGTCGCTCGGCCGAGAGGCGAACACACCCTACTTCAACGCGGGAGTCCTGCTGGTCGATATCGACGCCTGGAACGCGCAGGACTACACGGCTCGCATTGCCAGGCTGCTTCAGACGCGTTCGTTCGATTTCTTGGATCAGGACGTACTGAACCTTACGACCGAAGGGAATTTCGTTCATCTTCCCGGCCACTGGAATGCGCAGAAGGGGTGGGAAGACTATTCTCAAGCTTCCATCGTGCACTTCACTCACGCCAAGCCGAACACGAAAGAATGCGAGCACCCGGAGAAGGCGACGTTTCTGGAGTACCGGAAACAAACGCCCTGGCGTTCGGCGCGACTAATCACAAATCGCGACCGGCGCATTCGCACGCTGCTGCTATCGATCAGAAAGAAGTGGCAGTGGCTCTCGGCGTTTGCTCGGTAGCTGCGCTTGACTTGTGTAGCGGCAGTGCGGCGCGGGCCGCATAGCACCGCCGCCAGCCATGCGCTCGATCAGCCCCGCTTTTCCAGGCCGTTCAGCACGGATTGAGCGGCGGCCTGTGCCTCCAGCATCGACGTGAAGTTGCCCTGGGCGGGGTAGGTGACGCCGCGGAACTTGATGACGAAGCACCATTTGCCGTTGATGCGTTTCTCGACCTTTACGGTGGTTTCCGGTTGCTTGTCGGTGCTCACCCTGTCGTCTCCCTGATTCGGCATTCTTGCGCCAAGGCCGCCCAGATACGCCGAGGAGAGCGGTTCTGTCCACCGCAGGGTGCGCGACCGTCGATGCAAATGTTCCGGGCGAGGGTGAAGGCGAACGTCGCGTCCGCTTTCATTCGTCCATGGTCAGGCGGACTGTCCCACGGCGTTCGGAAACGGTGAAACAGCCCTATCGATCCTCATGATCGACGCGCCAAATTACGAATGCGGCGTTGGATTGATAGTCGTGATCGCGCGAGGATTGCGCCATGGTGAAGCGATTACCAGCGTTGTTTCATTTTGAAGCAACGCCTCTCCGGCTTGATAACGCCGCAACGGAACCTTGACCTCGGCGATCGCGGCGCCGACGCAGGCCGTTTATTGTTCACATGGAAACGACGTGTTCGCAGATTGGTGTCTTATCAGCGTGAACAATCAGGGCGATATTTCCATCAACACTTGTTTTTGCCCGAGAGGCTCAGATGTTGAAGGAACCAATTTTTACCTTTCGCGAGATCGCCATTTGGTCCGCCATTCTTGGCAGCGTCGTCGGCTACCAGCTTTGGCAGCACGCCGATCCTGCGCCGCTGACGATCACTCTTCCTGCGATCGAGCAGCAGCTTTGATGGATGCCTGCGGAGTTGCGCCTCCGGCAAGCTGTCGAAATGCGTCCACGGCGATCACCACTGGTTCTCAGCCGTCCATGCAAAATAAAAAGGGGCCGCTCCGGCCCCTTTTTGCTGCGTGCGATGTCGCTCACCCGTCGATGTCGTCGATGATCTCCACGGCCCTGCCGGCGGAGACGCGGCGGACTTCGGCTTCCTCGCGGCGACCGGCGAAAAGTTCGGTCGCCATCAGCTGGTCGGCAAGGTCGGCCGGCAGCGAGAGGATGACGCGGGCGTCTTCCGTGTGGATGCCGCCGAGCGCCGAGCGCTTGGCGGTGATCATGCCGCCCGCCACCGTGTTGTTGGTGTCCGGATCGATCAGGATGAACGCGCCGGTGGTGCGGTTCTGCTCGTAGGTGTCGAAGATCGCCTGCTCGTCGAAGGCAAGATGCACCTTGCCGATGGCGTTCATCGGCAGCTGATCGGCCTGGTTCCACTTACCGGTCTGGAGGTCAAGCTGGCTTGCCGGCTGCACCTGGACGCGCTGGCGTCGGCTGCCACTCTTCAGCCAGTAGCGCTTGCCGGGCTGGATGCCTTCGGCTTGCAGCGCGACGAGCTGGGCGTCGAAGGAAAGACCGGTCAGCGGCTGGCTGTCGATCGCGACGATCATGTCGCCGCGCGAGACGTCCACCTGGCGGTCGAGCACGAGCGTGATCGCGTCGCCGGCGACCGCTGCGTTGCGCACGAGATCGAAGGTGACGATCTTGGTGACGTTGGCAACCATGCCCGAGGGCAGGATGACAACACTGTCGCCGGGCTTCACCGAGCCGCCGGCAACCGTGCCCTGATAGCCGCGGAAGCTTTCGCCGGGCCGCGAGACGCGCTGCACCGGCAGGCGGAAACCAACGGTCTGGGCCGAACGGGTGGTTGCCAGCTCCAGTACCTCGATCAGCGTCGGGCCGTCATACCAGGGCATCGAGGCGCGGCCGTCGTAGACGACGTTCTCGCCCTTTAGCGCCGAGACCGGGATGGCGATGACCTGGCGCACGCCAAGCGACAGCGCCAGCTCGCGGAACTCGTGGCTGATCTCTTCGAAACGGGCGCGGTTGTAGTCGGTGAGGTCGATCTTGTTGACCGCCAGCACGAACTGCTTGATGCCCATCAGCGTCGCGATCGTCGCATGCCGGCGGGTCTGTTCGAGCAGTCCGACGCGGGCGTCGACGAGCAGCACGGCGAGATCGGCGGTCGAGGCGCCGGTCGCCATGTTGCGGGTATATTGCTCATGACCGGGCGTGTCGGCGACGATGAACGAGCGCTTGTCGGTCGAGAAGTAGCGATAGGCGACATCAATGGTGATGCCCTGTTCGCGCTCGGCCTGCAGCCCGTCGAGCAGCAGCGCGAAATCGGGAAGGCCAAGATCGTTCTGCTTGCCTTTGGAATCGCGCTGAAGCGTCGCTGCCTGGTCTTCCTTGACCGCCTTGGTGTCCCAGAGCAAGCGGCCGATCAGTGTCGACTTGCCGTCGTCGACCGAGCCGCAGGTGATGAGCCGAAGGGGACGGCTGTCACGGGTGGCGCGCGCCGGCTCCTGCGCCGGGAAAGCGAGAACTTCGCCAGCTGCAACGTGCTCGACGGCATTCGCGGTTGCGGGTGCGGTCATCAGAAATATCCTTCGCGCTTCTTCTTTTCCATCGAGCCGGATTGGTCTCGGTCGATGGCGCGGCCCTGGCGTTCGGAAACGGTCGCGGTTTCGAGTTCGGAGATGATGTCGTCCAGCGTCGTCGCGGTCGAACGGATGGCGCCGGTCAGCGGGAAGCAGCCGAGCGTGCGGAAGCGGATGACTTCTTCGCGCTTGGTCTCGCCAGGCAAAAGTTCGAGGCGCGGGTCTTCGGCGAGGATCATCATGCCGTCGCGTTCGACGATCGGGCGCTTTTCAGCAAAGTAGAGCGGCACGATCGGAATGTCTTCGGCCTGGATGTAGCGCCAGATATCGACCTCGGTCCAGTTGGACAGCGGGAAGGCGCGCACGCTCTCGCCCTTGCGGATCATGCCGTTGTAGACGTTCCAGAGTTCCGGACGCTGGTTGCGCGGGTCCCAGCGGTGGTCGGGCGTGCGGAAGGAGTAGATGCGCTCCTTGGCGCGGCTCGCCTCTTCGTCGCGACGCGCGCCGCCGAAGGCAGCATCGAACTGGCCGGCGTCGAGCGCCTGGCGCAGCGCCTCGGTCTTCATGATGTCCGTATAGAGCGCCGAACCGTGGGTGAACGGCGTGACGTTCTCGGCGGCACCGCGCGGATTGACGTGCTCGATCAGGTCAAGGTCGTAGCGCTCGACGATCTCGTTGCGGAACGCGATCATCTCGGCGAATTTCCAGCCGGTGTTGACGTGCAGCAGCGGGAAGGGAACGCGGCCGGGATAGAAGGCCTTGCGTGCCAGATGCAAGAGAACCGAGGAATCCTTGCCGATCGAATAAAGCATGACCGGGCGCTCGAACTCGGCGGCCACTTCGCGGAAGATGTGGATCGCTTCGTTTTCCAGCGCCTTCAGATGCGGATCGAGCGGCGGCTTGGCACTCTGCGGATTATGCAGTTCCGTTTCCGGATGGATGTGGGGCATTTCAGTCTCCGGGAGGATTTGTCTTCGGACGAGCGCGCCAGCCTCAGGCGGCGCTGCTCGAATTGGGGATGATGGAGCTTGCGGCGGCCTCGGGAACATGCAGACCACATTCGCGCTTCTCGTCGTTCTCCCACCACCAGCGGCCGGCGCGCTCGGGCTCGCCGGGCTTGATGGCGCGGGTGCAGGGCTCACAGCCGATCGACGGATAGCCGCGGGCGTGCAGCGGGTTGACCGGAACGGCGTGCGTGGCGACGTAGCTGTTGATGGTCTCGATGCCCCAGTCGGCCAGCGGATTGATCTTGATCAGGCCGCGTTCGGCATCTGCCTCGGCAAAGGGCGTGGAGGCACGGTTGCCCGACTGGCCGCGGCGCAGCCCGGTAACCCAGAAGCTTGCTCCTTCGAGTGCGCGCGCAAGCGGCTTCAGCTTGCGCACGTCGCAACAGGCATGTCGCGCTTCGACGCTTTCATAGAAACCGTTGAGACCGTAGCGCGCCGCATAGGCGTCGATGTCGGCCTTTTCCGGATGGTAGCGCTTGATCAGGATGTCGTAGGCTTCTTCTGTCTTGTCGATCAGCGCCGCGGTCTCATCGAAGAGACGACCGGTCTGAAGCGTGACGACATCGACGGCAAGCTTGTTCTTGCCGATCGCGGCGGTAATCACCTGATCCTCGATGCCGAGCGAGGTCGTGAAGACTGCCCGCCCTTCAAGGCTTGCAACGAGCGCCAGCCGCCCGGCGAGATCCAGGCTTTCGAGCCTCTCGTTCAGTGCCTTGGCGGTGGTTTCGAGGGATGACGTGGTCATGGCTGCGTCCTGTTCCAACTTGGGCGGAATATCGCAGCCGAACAGGACAATGGACAGAAATAGCGGTTTCTAATGCTGTTTGTTTGGAGCAAATCTGCCTCTCAGATCGAAAAGCAGCGAAAAACCGAATATAGACTAGTAATTTACTAGATTTAATACTGTATGTGGCAAAAGCTAGAGACGCGAACCCTGCGGCTCGCGTCTCCTTGTTTTGCGGCCGAAGCCTGATCGTCAGAACTCCGCCCAGCCGTCCTCCTGTGGTCGCGCGCCGCCGCGATAGGCGCCGGCGAGCTTGCGGGTCAACGCACGTGCGGGCGAGGGGGCTGCACTTTCCGTGGCACCACTTGCCACGAGGCGTGGTCCTGCCGAAGAGCCGATGCCGGTCCTGAAGCGCATCAGGAGGTCGTTGAGCGCGCCGGCCTCGCGGGCGAGGCTGTGGCTGGCGGCGGTCGATTGCTCCACCATCGCCGCATTCTGCTGCGTGCCCTGGTCGATGGCATTCACCGCCGTATTGATCTGCTGGATGCCGGCTGCCTGTTCGCGGGCGCTTTCGACGATCGCCGTCACGTGGTTGCTGATCTCCTTGACCTCGACGATGATGCTTTCGAGTGCCGCGCCGGTCTCTCGCACCAGGGTGACGCCGGATTTGACCTGCTGGCCGGATGTGGCGATCAGCACCTTGATCTCCTTGGCAGCCTGAGCCGAGCGCTGGGCAAGCTCGCGCACTTCCTGGGCGACGACGGCAAAACCCTTGCCCGCCTCACCGGCGCGAGCCGCCTCGACGCCGGCGTTGAGCGCCAAGAGGTTCGTCTGGAAGGCGATGTCGTCGATCACGCCGATGATGCTGGAGATCTCCCGCGACGAGGCTTCGATGCCGCTCATGGCGGTGACGGCATTGCCGACGATTTCGCCGGATTTCTCCGCAGCACCACGGGTGCGGATGACAAGCGTGCCCGCCTCTTCCGCGCGCCGGCTGGCATCGGCGACGGTGGTGGCGATCTGGTCGAGCGCGGCTGCGGTTTCCTCGACCGAGGCGGCCTGTTGTTCCGTGCGCTTGGAGAGGTCGCCGGCGGCGGAGCGGATTTCGCTGGCGCCGGCATTGATGCTGCGGGCATTCTCCCCGACCGAGCGCAGTGCCTCTTCGAGGTTGGTGACCGAGCTGTTGAAGTTGGTTCGCAGCGCGTCGAGCCGTTCTGCAAGCGGCGTGTCGATGCGGAAGGTCAGATCACCTTCGGCAAGGCGATCGAGACCAAAGCCGAGCGCGCTGACTGCCGCCTGGACCTCGGCCGCCTCTTTCGCCTTCTGTGCCTCGCGCTGTTCACGCTCGCGTTCCGACAGCGAACGACCGGCTTCGGCCTCTTGCTCCAGCCGCTCGCGTTCCAGCGCATTGTCTCGGAAGACGGCGACAGCGCCGGCCATCTGGCCGATTTCGTCGCGGCGACCTTCGCCGAAGATCAGTGCCTTGAGATTGCCGGCGGCAAGCTGGCGCATGGCTTCGCGCAGGCTCGTCAGCGGGCGCAGCAGGCCGGCAATGACGAACCAGACGGTCGCGCCAAGCATGAGCAGGGCGAAGCCAGCAATCACACTTTGCCAGAGTGTCAGGTTGTCCTTCTCGGCATTCGCCGCTTCGAGCTCGCCGTTAGCCTCGGAAAGCTGCAGCTTGATCAAGTCGCTGATTGGCGCGGCGAGGGGATCGACTGATGAGTAGAGCTTGGTATCGACAAAGCGTTCGAGTTCGGCCTTGTCCTGACGCTGCATGATCTGCGCGAGATCGCGGATCGACGCATCACTTGCGATGCGCGCCCTGTCGAAAATCTCGGTCAGCGTCTTTTCCTCCGGCGTGAGCCGTGTGGCTTCGTAGGTGCGCCAGCGCGTATCGATGGTCGCAAGCGCCGTGTCGATCGCTTTTGCGCCGGCCGCCCAGTCCAGGGCGCCGCTGCGGACCTTATGGGTCGTGTCGACGATTTCGACCGCATACATGTCGGACACCGTCTTCAAGTGGTCGACCGGCAGCAACCGGTCGACGACAATCGATTCGGTGCGTTTGGAGATGGAAGTCAGCGCACTGAAGGCCGTAACGATCATGACCAGCATGGCGACGGCGAGCAGGGACAGACAGACGAGCAGGCGTGCTTTGATTGTCATGAATAACGCTCCGCGGTTGCCCGCAAGGCAAATCATCCTCGGCCGATGGCCGCGGGCACGGCCGCAAAGGCATCGGTAAGCGAGCTCGCCTTGGCAGGGGAGTGATGTCGATGATGGGATGGAGCACGCGATATTACGCGGCGAAACTGCCGTCATGGCATGTTCGCCCAGCGTTCACTCCGTCTCATATAGACATAACAACCGGAGATTAAGAATGGCTAAATTTTAAGCTGTTGATTGAAGTTCGCGCAACCCAAGATTATCGCAACCATAGGCGGTGGCTGTCTGCGATGCTCAAGAAGTGTTGAAGACCGCGTCCTTTCGCAAACCGCTCTTCGGGTTCAAGCTGCCACCTCTCCGAAACAGGCGAAGGAGCAGGGACATGTTGAATGCCATTTCACGCCGTGGCGTTGTCGCAATCATCCTGACGGGGCTTCTGGTTACCGGCGCCTATGCCCATCACGGATGGTCCTGGGCCGAGGCCGACCAGATCGAGCTCAAGGGCACCATCCGCGAGATCTCGATGGCGCCGCCGCATCCGACCTTACAGGTGGAGTCGTCCACGGATGGCATGTGGCACGTCGAACTCGGCAATCCCCGCCAGACGGAGCGCTCAGGCTTTGTCGAGGGATCGGCCAAGGCCGGTGACGAGATCATCGTTCTCGGCAACCGTTCGCTCGACCCGAACGAAAAGCGCATGAAGGCGGTGCGCATCACGGTCGCCGGCAAGACCTATGACATCTATCCGGAACGCATCCGGGCCGGTGGATGAGCGGCGCGGAACTCGTCGAGTGGATCGCCGGCTGGCCGGTGGGCGCGGCGCTCAGACGCTCGGCGATCCTCTATCTCGTGGTCAACGCGGCTCATATTCTCGCGATCGGCCTGCTCATCGGCGCGATCGTACCGCTTGATCTGAAGCTGCTCGGGCTTGTCGGTGATGCGCCCGTCGCGGTGCTTGGACCCTTTCTGGCGCAAGCGGCTGCGATCGGCCTGGCGATCGCGATCGTCACCGGCTTTTGCCTCTTCAGCGTCAGGCCTTCGGCCTATCTCGCCAATCCGGCATTTCTGACCAAGCTCGCGCTGTTGGCAATCGGGACGCTCAATGCACTGTCGGTCCACGTGGGTACAGCCTGGTCGGTCGCGCGCGCAGGGGGAGCGGTTGCGTTGCGCCTGCGTGCGCAGGCGCTTGCCTCCTTGGTCACATGGCTGGGTGCTCTGCTCGCCGGCCGCTGGATAGGCTTTCTCTGACGCTGATCCTATCGCTCGCCTGCCGTTCTCCACGCGGGAAGGGCAGGCTCCTGTTCGACCGTTCTTCCTCGCACGAACTGCAGCGTTGTCTCGGCCACGCGTTGGCCGAGATGACTTGCCGTCTCAAGATCGGATGGTGGCGGCGCCAGATCGGCGCCCTGGTCGACATAGGACTGGGCGCCGGCGCCCAGCCAGAAGCCAAGCCGGTTGAGATCGTCAGGTGATCCTTTGGTCGAGTGGTTGGCCGGTGGTAGGTCGAGGTTGATCCAGTGCATGCCATGCTGGGCAGCAAAGAGAGCAAGTTGCATCAGCGTCGCGAGTTTATCGCCCGAGGCGGTTCCCGAGTTGGTGAAACCGGCAGCAAACTTGTTTTTCCAAAGGTAGCCCTTGGCCATCACGGCACTGGAACTCGCTTCCTGAAATGACTTGAACGCGGCTGACTGGCCTCCGACATAGGTCGGCGTGCCGAAAATGATCGCCTCGGCCGAGCGGAGATCGTTCCACCGTGCCGGTACATCCTCAACCGCTAGGAGCAGACCTTGTGCGCCGTCGACGCGCTCGATACCGGCTTTAACAGCCTTGGCCTGGCGTGCCGTGTGCCCGTATCCGCTGTGGTAGATGACGGCAATGCATATGTTGCTCATGGTTTGGTCTCCTATGGTTTGGTGTTGGGCCTGCCGAGCGAGTAGAGGCACGCGCCTTCGGCGCGTGGCAGGTTAAGTTTGTTTGGAGCAGGGGCGATCAGCAGAGCTGTCGGCTCTGGTGCCTGTGCGCGGGGGCGCGATCGTTAGGGCGCGGTCACCCGTCGCTCAATGAACGGCCGGAGCATCGAGATATGTCAGCGCTTCTGGGAGGTGTTTTAGCTTGTCCGGATTGCGCGTGACATAGATGACGGTGATTCTATCCCGCTCGATCTCGATCGCGGTGGTCTGCAGGACCCCGTCTTCGATGGTGATAAAACCAGGCAGCCCATTGATGAATTCGTAACGCACGAGCCGCGACATCGCCCGGGCAAAGATCAGCCTCAGCGAGGCGTGCAGCATTATCACCTCGTCTATTCCGACGATCGGCCGTCTTGGCGCCACTGTCTTGCCGCCGCCGTCGGCATAGACGATCGCGCCGGTCGCAAGCAGCGAACGAAGCTTGTGCAAATCGCCGCCACGGGAAGCGGCAAAGAAGGCGGCGGCGATTTCCATGCCCTGTTCCCGTGGCATCGCAAATCGGCGGCGGGTCTCGCGGACATTGACACGGGCACGGCTGGCCAGTTGACGGCAGGTTGCTGCCTTGCGGCCGAGCGTCTCGCCGATTTCATCGAAGCTGACACCGAAGACGTCGTGCAGCAGGAAGGCCGCTCGTTCCAGCGGCGACAGGCGTTCCAGTGCCATCATCAGAGGCAGGGTAATGTCGTCTAGTTCGTCGCACTGCTCGACGACCGGTTCCGGCAGCCATGGCCCGAGGTAGGTTTCGCGCCGCCGCCGTGCCGACTTCAACTGGTTGAGGCAAAGGCGTGTCACGATCCGGCCCAGAAACGCCGATGGTTCTTTGACGGCCGCACGGTCGGCGTTCAGCCAGCGCAGGAATGCTTCCTGTACGACATCTTCGGCTTCGCTGACGGAGCCCAGCATGCGATAGGCGATGCGGATCAGTCTCGGGCGTACCGCGCCGAAGGTCGTTCTGACGTCTTCGTCGGTCATCCCGGCCATCACGCGCCCCGCTGCGATATGGCGCGGCCGGCCACGAAATGGCTAGCGCGCACAAGGGGCCATGATGGCATCACCGCTGCGGCAGTCCCATGCGGATCGGGCTTCGCTGTCATCTTCGTCTCCTTCATCTCAAGCACTCGAGAAGACAAGACAAGATAACACCGGCGAATGTGACATGCGGCTGTCGGTCGCCGGCAAAAAAGTTCGCCTTGCGGCAAACTATCTGTCGCTGACCTGCCAGCGCGGATTGATCCACGGTTCCTGGTTCGATCTGGCGAGGGGCTGCTTGCCGAGAATGTGGTCGGCCGCCTTCTCGCCGGTCATGATCGACGGGCTGTTCAAGTTGCCGTAGGTCACGTGTGGGAAGATCGAGCTGTCGGCGACACGAAGGCCTTCGACACCGATGACGCGGGTCTCCGGATCGACCACCGCCATCGGGTCGTCCTTGGCACCCATCCGGCAGGTGCCGCAGGGGTGGTAGGCGCTTTCCAGATGCTCGCGCAGGAACGCGTCGATCTGTTCGTCCGACTGGACTTTCTCGCCCGGCTGGATCTCCGGACCGCGATAGTGGTCGAAGGCTTTCTGGCCGAAGATCTCGCGGGTGAGGCGCACGCAGTGGCGGAACTTCTCCCAGTCCTCCGGGTGGCTCATATAGTTGAAGCGGATGACCGGGTCGGTCATCGGATCGGAGGAGCGCAACGTGACGTTGCCGCGCGACTTCGAGAGGTTGTAGCCGACATGCACCTGGAAGCCGTGGGTGTTGGCGGCCGCCTTGCCGTCGTAGCTGATCGCCACCGGCAGGAAGTGGTACTGGATATCTGGCTGCTTGACGCCGGGGGCCGAGCGCAGGAAGGCGCAGGCCTCGAACTGGTTGGAGATGCCGAGGCCCTTCTTGAAGAACAGCCACTGCGCGCCGGCAACGCCCTGCCAGAACCAGGGCAGCCAGGAATAGAGCGACACGGGCTTGGTTGAAATCTGCTGGAAATAGAACTCCATATGGTCCTGCAGGTTTGCGCCGACGCCTGGTCGGTCAACCTTCACCTCGATGCCCATGTCCTTCAGGTGCTCGGCCCGGCCGATGCCCGAGAGCATCAAGAGCTTCGGCGAATTGAACGAGGAGGCCGAGACGACGACCTCACGGTTGGCCTTGACGACCTCGATCTTGCCGCCGCGCTCGATCTCGACCCCGGTCGCCCGGCCGTTCTCGATGATGATCCGACGGGCGAAGCAACGCACGAGCGACACGTTCTGCCGCTTCATCGCCGGCTTCAGATAGGCGTTTGCCGCCGACCAGCGCCGGCCCTGCCAGACGGTCTGCTCCATCAGCCCGAAGCCTTCCTGCTTCGAGCCGTTATAGTCATCGGTGAGTTCGAAGCCGGCTTGCTGGCCGGCCTCGATAAAGGCATGGAACAGCGGATTGTGGACCGGGCCGCGTTTAACGTGCAGCGGTCCGTCGGTTCCGCGCCAGCCGGCTTCGCCGCCGTGGCTGTTTTCCATGCGCTTGAAATAGGGCAGCACATCCGCATAGGCCCAGCCGCGCGCGCCGAGTTCTTCCCAGCGGTTGAAGTCTTCCGCATGGCCGCGCACATAGACGAGACCGTTGATCGAAGAGGAACCGCCGATCACCTTGCCGCGCGGCGCGGTGATGCGGCGGTTGTTGAGGTTCGGCTCAGGCTCAGACAGATAGCCCCAGTTATAGCGCTTCATGCTCATCGGCCAGGCAAGCGCTGCCGGCATCTGGATGAACGGCCCCGCATCCGTTCCGCCATATTCCAGCACCAGGACGGTATTCTTGCCGTCTTCTGAGAGGCGATAGGCGAGCGCCGAGCCGGCGGAGCCGGAGCCGATGATGATGTAATCTGCCTGCATAAGCGTCGTCTTTCTTTTAATCGTTGCCCCTCGGCATGCCTCTCATCCGCAGTGACGGGATGCGCCGCTCATACGCACGGTGAGGGATCCGCCCCTCATCCGGCTGCCGCCACCTTCTCCCCGCAGGCGGGGAGAAGGAAAACGCGGATATGTCTTGCTCCCTCTCTGACGTCCTTATGCGTTGCCGCGTGTGGTCTGGCGAGCAGGCCTCGTCCCCTCTCCCCGCGAGCGGGGGAGGGCTAGGGGGAGCGGCAAATCAACAATCTCAATACGGCGCCTGCACCGGCCCCATGCCGACATAGACGGTCTTCAGCTCGCTATAATGGTTGAGCGCCGCGACCGAATTCTCGCGGCCGAAGCCGGATTGCTTGGAGCCGCCGAAGGGGATTTCCACCGGGCAGAGATTGTAGGTGTTGATCCACAGCGTACCGGCCTCCAGCTGGTCGACGACGCGGTGGGCGCGGGTAATGTCGGCGGTGAAGACGCCGGCCGAAAGGCCGAATTCGGTGGCATTGGCGCGGGCGATCACCTCGGCCTCGTCGTCGAAGTCGAGCACGCACATGACAGGCCCGAAGATTTCCTCGCGCGCGATCGTCATGCCGTCGGTGACGTCGGCAAAGACCGTCGGCTGGATATAGGTGCCTTCACTGTTCACGGCGTTCGGGATGCCGCCACCGGTCACCAGTCGCGCACCTTCGGCCTTGCCCTTCTCGATATAGGAAAAGACCTTGTCGCGCTGTGGCGCCGAGACCATCGGCCCGAGCTGCGTTGCCTCGTCCATCGGGTCGCCGATGACGATCGCCTCGGTGCGGGCTTTGAGCCGCGTCAGGAACTGTTCCTTGATACCCTTGTGCACGAAGACGCGGGTGCCGTTCGAGCAGACCTGGCCGGTCGAATAGAAGTTGCCGAGCATGGCGCCGCCGATGGCGCTTTCGAGGTCGGCATCGTCGAAGACGATCAGCGGCGACTTGCCGCCGAGTTCCATGGTGACGTGCTTGAGTTCGGCCGCTGCTGCACCCGCCACCTTCTTGCCGGTCGGGACCGAGCCTGTCAGCGACACCTTGGCGACGTCAGGATGGTTGACGAGCAGGGGCCCGGTGGTGCGATCGCCCTGGATGACATTGTAGAGGCCCTTCGGCAGACCGGCTTCGACGAGAATTTCGGCGATCTTCAGGGCGCCGAGCGGCGTGTTTTCCGAGGGCTTGAAGACCATGGCGTTGCCGGCGGCGAGCGCCGGCGCGCCCTTCCAGCAGGCGATCTGCTGCGGATAGTTCCAGGCGCCGATCCCGACGCATACGCCAAGCGGCACGCGCTTGGTATAGGCAAAGTCGCCGCCAAGCGGGATGTAGTCGCCATTGAGGGCGGTGGCGATGACGCCGCCGAAGAACTCGAAACTGTCGGCGCCGGAGGTCGGATCCGCGACGATCGTCTCCTGGATCGGCTTGCCGGTGTCGAGCGTTTCGAGCTCGGAGAGCTCGCGGTTGCGCTCGCGCATGATCTCGGCGGCGCGCTTAAGGACCCGGCCGCGCGCCGTCGGGCTCATCGCGGCCCATTCCGGCTGCGCGCGCTTGGCAGCGGCAATCGCCTTTTCGACGATCGCCGGCGTTGCCGCATGCAGCCGGGCGATCACTTCGCCGGTCGCCGGATAGATGCTCTCGATGACAGTGCCTTCGATGTCCTCGACATATTCGCCGTCGATGAAGTGCGAGGCTTGCGGTTGGGCTTTCATGTCATTCTCCCCGCGGATAGCGTTTGGATTCCTCGAGATTGTCGAGGTTCATATGGTTGCGCATGTAGCGCTCGGATGCCTTCTGCAGCGGCTGGTGATCCCAGGGGTAATAGGCGCCGTTCCTGAGCGCCTCGTAGACCACCCAGCGCCTGGCCTGGCTTTCACGCACGGCGGCATCGAAACCTTCCATGTCCCAATGGGCGGCGCACATGTCCTGGAACGCCTGCAGGGTTGCCGCCTGTACCGGCGTTTCGGGCTTGGCAGCGAGGTTTGTCAGTTCCAGCGGATCCGCTTCGAGATCGTAGAGCTGCTCGGGATCGAGCGCACAGTGGATGTATTTCCATTTGCCTTCGCGGATGGCGACCAGCGGCGCGTAGGAGGCTTCCGCCGCATATTCCATCAGCACCGGCTCTGAGCGCTCCTCGCCGTTGATCATGGGCACCAGGCTGATGCCATCGGTCCAGGGCTTGACCTCGTCCATGGTAATGCCGGCGAGGTCGGCAAGCGTCGGCGTCACGTCGAGATTGGAGGTCGGCGCCAGATGCAGGCCGGCTGCGACGCCGGGGCCGGCGACCATCAGCGGCACGCGGGCAGAACCCTCAAAGAAGTTCATCTTGAACCACAGTCCGCGCTCGCCGAGCATGTCGCCATGATCCGAGCAGAAGAGGATCAGCGTGTCGTCGAGCATGCGGGTGCGCGTCAACGTATCCAGAAGTTCGCCGACTTTTTCGTCAAGATAGGAAATGTTGGCGAAATAGGCGCGGCGCGAGCGGCGGATGTTGTCTTCCGTCAGGTCAAAATTGACGTAGTCGCAGGAGTGCATGATGCGCTTGGAATGCGGATCCTGCCGGTCGTCCGGCAGCATGCCGACCTCGGGCAACAGATGCTCGCAATCCTCGTAGAGGTCCCAGAACTTCTTTCGCGCCACGTAAGGGTCGTGCGGGTGGGTGAACGAGACCGTCAGGCACCAGGGGCGGCGCTCCGCGTCGTCGTTTTCGCGCGACAGCTGGTAGAGCTTCTGGTTGGCAAGGAAGGCGACCTCGTCGTCATATTCCATCTGGTTGGTGATCTCGGCGACGCCGGCGCCGGTGACCGAGCCCAGATTGTGGTACCACCAGTCGATGCGCTCGGCGGGTTTGCGATAGTCCGGCGTCCAGCCGAAATCGGCCGGGTAGATGTCGGTCGTCAGCCGTTCCTCGAAGCCGTGCAGCTGGTCCGGGCCGACGAAATGCATCTTGCCCGACAGCGCCGTGTAGTAGCCGGCGCGGCGCAGGTGGTGTGCATAGGTCGGGATCGACGACTGGTACTCGGCGGCGTTGTCGTAGACGCGGGTGCGGCTCGGCAGTTGCCCGGCCATGAACGAGGCGCGGGCAGGGGCGCAGAGCGGCGACGAGGTGTAATTGTTGCGGAACCGGGCCGAGCGGGCGGCGAGTGCCTTCAGGTGCGGCGCATGCAGGAACGCGGCCGGTCCGTCGGGAAAGAACTTTCCGTTCAGCTGGTCGACCATGATGATCAGGATGTTCGGTCTTGCGGTCATGCGGCCGTTCCCTGGTATGTGAGCCGATCGATGTGCGAGGTGACATAGTCTTCGGTAAGCGCGATCGAAGCTTCGATGCTGATCGGCGCGGAGCGCAGACTCTGGCGGATATAGAGCCCGTCGATCATCGCAGCTGCGCCTTCGGCAATGCGTTCCGCGTCATCATCGGCACAAAGCGTCTTGAGGTTCGCCAGCAGATTGGATCGCAGGCGCCGGGCATAGACCACGAGCAGCCGCCGCACCTCTTCCGAGCGCTGCGCTTCCGAGTAAAAGGCAAGCCAGGCGGCGATCGTATCAGGGGCGAACTGGCTTGCCTGGAAGGAGACGCGGATGAGCGCGCTCAGCCTTTCGCGCGGGCCTGCCACGGTGCGGAGCGCCGTCACCGTGTCGTCGCGCAATTGCCTTAGAAGGCTGCGGATGGTCTCGATCAGCAATTGTTCCTTGCTGCCGAAATAGTGGTGGGCAAGGGCAGGGGAAACGCCGGCGTGGCGGGCGATCTCGGACATGGTGACGGCAAGCGTGCCCTGATCGCCGATCACGCGCAGCGCTGCGTCGACCAGCGCCTTGCGGCGCACCGGTTCCATCCCGACCTTCGGCATCCGTCTCTCCCTTGACGATGATCAGTCTATTTTTGATTGACTCATCAATCAATAAAAATCGACTGTGTTTTCACTTTCCTTTTGTGCAGAAATCCGGCTCAATCCCCGCGTTAGCGATCTCGCGTTGCAAAGGACTGGAGGTTGAGATGACCCACGCATTCGATCGAGCCGACAAGTCAGCGGTTGCCGGTAAATGGGGGTGGTTCGTCGCCCTCGGCGTGCTGTTGATCATGTGCGGCGGCCTTGCCTTCGGCAATCTGCTGATGGCGACGGTCGCGTCCGTCTATTATGTCGGGATCATCATGCTGGTCGGCGGGCTGTTCAATCTCGCCCACGCCTTTCAGGTAAAGGGCTGGGACAGCGTGCTCTACTGGGGCCTGAGCGGCGCCTGCTATACGATCGCCGGCCTTTTTGCCTTCATCAATCCCGTGCTCGCCTCGTCCTTCCTCACCTTTATCATGGCGATCGCCTTGATCGTCGCGGGTTGCTTCCGCATCTGGGTTGGCCTGAAGCTCAGGCCGCTGCAGGGCTGGGGCTGGGTTGCACTCGGCGGTCTGGTCACGCTTGTGGCCGGCCTGATCATCGCTGCCGGCTGGCCGGTCAACAGCCTCTGGATCCTCGGCCTGTTTCTCGCCGTCGACCTCGTCATGCAGGGCTTGTCGCTGATCGCCTTCGGCGTTCTGGCCAAGGGCTGAGTTTAGCGCGAGGTGCTGCCGAGCAGCGCCTCGAGCAGCCGGAGCAGATCGCCGCGAAGATCGGCAAGACCGTTTGCAGCGAGCGCCTCAAGTCCGATCAGCGCGCCGTAGAGCGCGCTGGCGCCGCTGTGGCTCTCACTTGACGAAAATCCGCAATGACCGAGCAGGTCGGCAATGTAGCCAAGGCGGCGTTCGTCGACGGACTTAAGGGTCATGGCGGCCATGGTGTCGAAGCGCGCCCATTCGCGGACCGCGCTGTCCGTCAGCAAGCCGCCATAGGGAAGGCTGCGTTCGTCGGTCGCGGCATGCACCAACAACCGCAATCGCTCCTGCGCCGTTACTTCCACGGCTTCGATTTCCGCGATGATCGCGTCTGTCGCTTCGCGCGCCCAATGGGCTAGCATCTTTGCCTTAAGATCCGGCACATCCTTGAAATGCCAATAGAAGGAGCCCTTGCTCACCTTCAGGTCGCGGGCGATCGCCTCGGCCCGGATCGCCTGCACGCCGCCGGTCGTCAGTGCGCGGAAGGCGGCCTTGATCCAATCATCGCTCGTGAGGGTACTTTTTGTCGTCATGGCCTTCCATACGTCACCGTATTGACTGATGCAACTAGGTCGCGTACATACGCTGCCGTATGGTGAAGATTGGAGGCGAAGGCATGAGCAAATGGCTTCTGGCAGCGGGCATCCTGTCCCTGGCGACAACGGGCATTCATCTCTTTGCCGGCGGGCCGGAGGTGCATGTGCCTTTGCTTGCAAGCAGCCCCTCGGCGCTGCTTAAAACCTATGTCTCGCTTCTCTGGCACGCGACGAGCGCCATCCTCCTGATCAACAGTATCGCCCTGCTGTTTGCCGCCGTGAACGGGCGTTACCGTGCGCCGCTGGCCGCTGCGGTGATCGTGCAATATCTCGCCTATGCGGTGCTCTTCATCGGCTACGGGCTTGCCTATCTCGGTTCTCTCTCGACCACGCCGCAATGGGCGGCCTTTCTCCTCATGGCCGCGCTTGCGGCGATCGGCGTGCGGTCGGGCAAAGGGTCTCCGTCAACCGTGACCGCTTGAGGCGGTCCGCCCACAGGCAAGCAAGGAACCCATCATGTTGGCGGCAATCGCGATCCTGCTTTTCCTCGTTCTTTCCGGTATCGCCGGGCTGCATGCCTACTGGGCGTTCGGCGGACTTTGGCCCTGTGACGACGAAGAAACGCTTGTCCGCACGGTGGTCGGCACGAAGCACCGGTCGGCGATGCCGCCGGTCTGGCTGACGCTGGTCGTCGTCGTACTCCTCTTTGCGGCGGCGCTCCTGCCATTGTCCGTGACGCCCGTCTTTGCAGGGCTTTTGCCGCCGATCTTCGGCCATGGCGGCCTTGCGGGGCTTGCCGCCATCTTCGTCGCCCGTGGCCTCCTGGCCTTCACCACCGCGTTCCACCAACGCCACGGCACGGAGCCCTTCGTGACGCTCGACCGTCGCATCTACGGTCCGCTCTGCCTGGTCATCGGTGCCGGATACCTGACATTGCTCGTTCTCGTCTGAACCATCCTGGCGCGACGGTCAGGATGGGGCAGACGCCGACCGATCGCAGGACTTGCTCATGAAACTACTGATTTCATTAGAGTGTTTGCATCTGATTGGCGCAGTTGCGGCTGTCACATAGCTTTCATCAAAGCTTCATAATGGGGAAAGACTTCGTTGACGCTTGCTGGCCATGCTGCCGGCGTTCGACCGTCCGTCCCATATTTCTGGAGCCCGGCATGTCCGCCGCCCCCGCCGAAATTCTCTCGTTGCGCCGGTTCGGCGACGACCAGATCGTAACGCTCGCCAAGCTGGTGATCGAAACCGCCTTCCAGCCGATCGCAGAAGCGGCGACCGGCACCGTCTTCGGCTACGAATCCCTGATGCGCGGCTTTCAGAAACTCGGCTTTGCCTCGCCGCTGGAGCTGCTCGACAAGGCGGAAGAAGAAGGGCAGCTGCTGGCGCTCGAACACATGATCAACAGTCGCGCCGTCGCCGGCTTTGCGACGCTGCCCGATCATTCCGCACGCACGCTGTTCCTCAACTTCGACTCACGCCTCGTTGGCGGTGAAGGCGACATCGTCGAACGCCTCGTCAACCACTTGAAGCGCGCCAATATCGCCCCGTCGTCACTCTGTTTCGAGCTTTCCGAGCGCTTCGATGGCGGCAAGATGCCGGATTTCTCGGCCCTCGTGCGTGATCTCCGGCTTGCCGGTTTCAAGCTGGCGATTGACGATTTCGGCGCCGGCTTCAACGGGCTGAAGCTGCTCTGCGACCAGCCGGTCGACTATGTGAAGATCGACAGACACTTCGTCTCGGGCATCGAGGCCGATGCCCGCAAGCGCCATCTCGTCCGCCACACGGTCAACACCGCCCATGTGCTCGGCACGCGGGTGATCGCCGAAGGTGTGGAGACGGAGGCGGAGTTTCTGACCTGTCGCGACCTCGGCTGCGATCTGGTGCAGGGTTATTACGTCGCCCGGCCGACGACGCATCTGAGCGAACTTCTGCCTGCCTATCCGCATCTCGACCAGAGCGTCGCCAGCCGGCGGTCCTCGTCTTCGCTGGACGGCATCCTGATCCGCAAGCAGATCGAGCAACTGCCGACCGTTCGCGAAAGTGACGAACTCGATTCCGTCTTCGATCTCTTCCGGCGCAATCCGCGCCAGGGATTCTTCCCGGTCCTGAACGCCAATGGCGAGCCGCGCGGCATCCTGCACGAGTATCACGTCAAGGAGCTGATCTATCACCCTTTCGGCCGCGATCTCCTGAAGAACCGGATCTACCAGCGGCGGATTTCGCACTTCGCCAGCCCGGCGCCGATCGCCGATCTCGACACGCCGGCGGATGAAATGTTGAAGATCTTCGCCGGAATGGACGGCAGCGATTGCCTGATCCTGACGGAGAACATGCGCTACGCCGGCACTCTCTCGGCCTCGTCGCTTTTGAAGATTATCAACGAAAAACAATTGAAGATGGCGCAGGAGCAGAATCCGCTGACGGGTCTGCCCGGCAACCGCGCCATCCGCGACTATGTCCAGGACGCGATCCTCGACGGCGATCATGCGCGTTACTTCTGCTATTGCGATTTCGACGACTTCAAGCCCTTCAACGATACCTACGGTTTCCAGAAGGGCGATCTCGCGATCACGCTCTTTGCCGCCCTGCTGCGCCGCCATTTCATCGGCGAGGAGAAATTCCTCGGCCATGTCGGCGGCGACGACTTCTTCGTCGGTGTCAGCGGCTGTTCGGTCGAGGAGCTGGAAGCGGTGCTGAACCGCCTGCTCGACGATTTTCGCTCCGACGTAGGCCAGCTCTATTCGCCGGAGCATCAGGCGGAGGGCCGCATCAGCGGCTACGGCCGTGACGGCTCGGCGAAGGATTTTCCGCTGATGCGCTGCTCGATTGCCGTCCTGGGGCTGCCCGAAGGCTTTGTTTTCTCCGACGCCCAGGCCGTCAGCGCCCGCATCGCCGAGATCAAGTCGCGCGCCAAGGCGAGCGATACCGGTCTTGTCATGGATGCACTCGGCGGCTGAGCTGCGCTTTCGACGACCGCTCGTTCGACAATCAGCCTTTTCGCCTCGCGTTTCCGGCGCTACCTATGCGCCTTGAGAATTCGCGAGGTAGTGCCATGTCTCTTCCATTGGAAATGCAATTCGTCGACCTTCCAGCCCCGGGCGGGCCTGAAAACATGGTGCTCGCGAAGGGGCCGTTGCCAGAGCTCAAGCCGGGCGACATCCTCGTTCGGGTGGAGGCGGCGGGCATCAACCGTCCTGATGTTTTGCAGCGCAAGGGCGACTATCCGCCGCCGCCGGGCGCAAGCCCGATCCTCGGCCTGGAAGTGGCGGGCGAAGTCGTGGCGCTCGGCGAGGGGGCTCAAGGGTTCCGGATCGGCGACAAGGTCTGCGCGCTCGCCAATGGCGGCGGCTATGCGGAATATACGGCGGTGCCCGCGACCCAGGCGCTCGCCTGGCCTAGGGGTTATGACGCCGTGAAGGCGGCCGCCCTGCCGGAAACCTTCTTCACCGTCTGGGCCAATGTCTTCGATATGGCCGGGCTGAAAGCGGGCGAAACTATCCTCATCCATGGCGGCTCCAGCGGCATCGGCACGACGGCGATCCAGCTCGCCAAGGCCTTCGGCGCCGAGGTCTTCGTCACCGCCGGCAGCACCGAGAAATGCCGCGCCTGCGAAGCGCTCGGCGCCAAGCGGGCGATCAACTATCGCGATGAGGACTTCAAGACGGTCGTTCTCGAAGAGACCGGCGGGCGTGGCGTCGATGTCATTCTCGACATGGTCGGTGGCCGCTATTTCGACCGCAACATCGGTTCGCTCGCCAAGGACGGCCGTCTGTCGATCATCGCCTTCCTCGGCGGCGCCAAGGTTGAAGGGGCGAACATCGCGCCGATCCTGACCAAGCGGCTGCATGTCATGGGCTCGGCCTTACGTCCGCGCACGGCGGCGGAAAAGCAGGCGATCCGCGACGGTCTGGTTGAGAAGGTCTGGCCGCTGCTGGAAACGGGCAAGGTCGCGCCGGTCATCCATTCCGTCCTGCCCTTCAGCGCGGTCGCCGACGGCCATCGCCAGATGGAGCAGGGCGACCATGTCGGCAAGATCATCATGTCCCTGTGATCGGAACGATCGTCAGGCCTGTGATCGGCGGCGAAGAGGAAAACGATCTTCGACCATCGTCGCCCTTGTAATCGCTGATCGATCGCTTACTTTCAAATCATCAGCAACGAACAGAAAGGAAGGTGGTCCAATGTCTAATGAGATTTCGGTCTTGGTGAAGGGCATGGAAGAGGTGAAGGTGTCGAGGCAGCCCTCGGCATAATCCCCGCCTTCCTTCGGGTCTGAAAGCCCGGGCCAGTCATACGGCCAAAACTCATGGAAGGGTCGCCTCGCGCGGCCCTTTTCCATTTTTAGCACTTGGCTCAGCATCAAGCCTCGCCTAACCGGCCGATCCGACCGGCGCCGTTTCCTGGATCAGCAGCCAAGGGTTCGGTTCGTTGTCGACGAACTCGTCCCGGATATGCTTCAGCACTTTCCTTTGCCCGGCAAAGGGCACCATGCGGAGCGCTTCGTCAAAGCTCACCCAGCGAAACGCGCTGTGTTCGGCATTGAGCCGGACCGTGGCGCCCATGGCTGCAAAGCCGACGAAGACGGGCAGCAGGCTGATGGCATTGCAGTCGGCCTCGTAAAACTGCTCGCAGATGTCGGCGGAATAGAAACGGTCGGGCCGCAGGCCCGTTTCCTCCTCGACTTCGCGCAGGCCCGCCTGCCAGGCCGTTTCATTCGCTTCGATCGCGCCGGCGACTTGGCACCAGGTCCCCGCAAGTGTCCCGGTGCGCTTGAGAAGGAGAACCTCGAAGGTGCTCCCAGCCGGGCGGAGAACGACAACCGAAACAGCAAAGCTCCTGATCGGTATTTCATGCATGCGGGCGCGTCCTCCTGATTCGACCAGCGCACCATGCAATGCAAACCACCGGCGCTCAACCTAAGCGATGGCCCGTCAAGCCTGGACCATCATATGCCGATGCGTCCGACCGCCGGAACCTTGATGCCGGGATTGGCGAAGTCGAAACCGGCGACAAGGCCGAAGAAATGCAGCTCGAGGCCGCTGCGAACACCCGCCGAGATACCGGCCAGGCCATAGAGCGTCGCGTGCAGGTCGCGCCCGTCGGCATCGATCTGGAACAGCTTTCCCTCCGGCAGATAGTCGCGGCCGACTGCGTCCGGCGGCAGCACGGCGCCGAGTTCCGGTACGGTTCGCAGCACGTGGGCGACGAAGGTGTTGGAGTTCGGGCCGGGCCAGATCCGGTAGCCGCCAGGCGAAGCGTAAGGGTAGCTGGCGATCGCCGCCTCGATCTTCGGGATCAGCCGCGTGGCGTCAGCACCGGTCACCGAGACGACCAGCCGCGGCTCATTCGAGTACCAGCGTGCATCCGCCGGATAGCCGTTCCTGCGGATCGGTTTGCCCCAGCCGACCTTGTCGTAGCGATCGTAGGTGGCAGCGCCCTCATTCTTGGTCACGATCCAGGCGTGGCTCGCGACAGCACCCTTCATGCCGCCCGTGGTCGCCGAGAACACGTAGATCGCCGCGTCCGCGCTTTCCGTTGCCTTCGGCAGGATCCCGGCCGAGGACCAATCGGCGTCGCGCCAGCTTTGCGGCCGGTCCTGCATGTACCACCAGCCGGCCGAGGCCAACGCCGGCAGCAGGTAGATGACGAGAAAAGCAGCGGCCAGCCTGCGGGCGAATTTCATGAAAACTCCGTTTCTTGCCGGTAAAATCCTGCTAAATGCACGGAGCAATTTCGGATATTTGAGGGCAAGGCATGTCAAATCCCGTTCTCGTCGAAGTTACCCGCGGAAACCTCGTCGAAAGCCGCCACCGCGGCGTGGTCATTGCCGTCGACGGCGACGGCCGGACCGTCTTCTCGCTGGGCGAAACCGACAGCGCCGTCTTCCCGCGCTCGGCCTGCAAGGCGATGCAGGCGCTGCCGCTGATGGAAAGCGGCGCGGCCGACGCCTACGGCTTCGGCAACCGGGAACTGGCGCTTGCCTGTTCGTCCCATTCCGGTGAGCCGGAACATGTGGAACTGGCCGCCAAGATGCTGGCCGCCGCCGGCCGCGATGTCTCGGCGCTCGAATGCGGCGCCCATTGGTCGTCCGACCAGAAGACCCTGATCGGCCAGGCCCGCAGCCTGGAAGCGCCGACGGCGCTGCACAACAATTGCTCCGGCAAACATTCCGGCTTCATCTGTGCCTGCTGCCATTCGGGCACGGAGGTGAAGGGGTATGTCGGCTACGACCATCCGCTGCAGCGCGAAATCCGCGGCGCTATGGAAAACTTGACGGGCGCGATCCTTGCCAAGGACAATTGCGGCGTCGACGGCTGCTCGATCCCCACCTATGCGGTGCCGCTGAAGGGGCTCGCACACGGTTTCGCGAAGATGGCGACCGGCGTCGGCCTTGAAGCCGAGCGCGCCCGCGTCTCGCGGCGGCTGATCGAGGCCTGCATGGCCGAGCCCTTTTTCGTTGCTGGCACCAAGCGCGCCTGCACGCGGCTGATGAAGACGGCGCCCGGCCGCATCTTTGCCAAGACCGGGGCGGAAGGTGTGTTCTGCGCCGCCATTCCGGAAAAAGGCATCGCGATCGCTTTGAAGTGCGAAGATGGTACGACCCGGGCTGCCGAAGCCATGGTCGCGGCAACGCTTGCCCGCTTCTTCAGGGACGAGCCCGAGCTGCACGCGGCGCTGATGGCGCAGGCCAACCATTCCATGCACAACTGGAACGGCATCCATGTCGGAGACGTCAGAGTGACCGACGCTTTCGCCGCCTGAACTGTGGCGGGCCATCTCGGCCCGCTCACTTTCCCGACGTTCCGCTGTCGGCGCGGCGCGCCATCAAGCGCCGATGATCGCAATGTCCGTGCCGTCATAAGGGGCGAGCATGTCGTCGCTGATCTCGTTGGGAACGATGAAGCCCGAGAGCTCAGGGATCGCGGCCACGTGGTGCGGCGAGACCGCATCGAATTTTTCCACCGTTGCGAGCACGTAGGTTTCCGCGGCCTGGCCGAGGATCGCCCGCTTGACGGCCGCCTCCTCGAAGTCGCCGGTTGAAACACCGTGGGCCGAGTGAATGGCGGTGACGCCGAGGAAGAACAGGTCGGCTCGGATGCCGGCAATCGCTGCAAGCGCTGCTGCTCCCGTCGCGACCATCGAATGCTTGTAGAGCCGCCCGCCGATCAGGATAACCTCCGCTTCGTGGCGCTCGAGTTCGGCGGCGATCGTCGGGCTGTGGGTGACGACGGTCAGCCGCATGTCGCGCGACATCGCACGGGCAATCTCTGCATTGCTGGTGCCGCCATCGAGAAAGATTGTCTGACCGGCTTCGATCATCGCAGCCGCCTTTTGTCCGAGCCGGCGTTTGACGTCGCCGGCGATCTCCTGACGCGCCGCAAAGTTGGGCAGCGGCGGCACCAGAGGCAGCGCGCCGCCGTGCACGCGCTTCAGCAGTCCCTCCGCCGCCATTTCGCGCAGATCGCGCCGGATCGTGTCCTCGGACAGGTCCAACTCGTCAGCCATGCGCTTGGCGACGACCTCGCCATCTCGCGCCAGCCGCGCCGAAATCAAAGCCCGCCTCTGTATCGTCAGCATGAAATGTCTCCTTGACTCTTCACGATATTGCACGAAATATCACGATTATTCCAGAATAATCTGGATCGTTCATAGCATCTCGGGAGAGAAAAATGCTGATCTTGATCGCAGGCCCCTATCGTTCGGGAACCGGGGACGACCCGGCGAAAATGGCCGCCAACCTGAAGCGGCTGGAAGAGCCGTCCTATGCGCTGTTCAAGGCAGGCCACGTGCCGATGATCGGCGAGTGGGTGGCGCTGCCGGTGTGGCATGCGGCTGGCGGTGCGCGGATCGGTGACGATCTCTATGAGGAGATTTTTCATCCTGTGGCGGGCCGGTTGCTGGCGCTTTGCGAGGCGGTTCTGCGCCTGCCGGGCGACAGCAAGGGGGCCGATAACGACGTGCGCATTGCCCGCGAGCGCGGCATTCCCGTCTATTATCGCCTGGAGGACGTACCCGGCTGCAGCGAGCCGCTGGTCGCGTGAACGTGCAGGCCCGGCAGTTGTAGCCTGCCGGGCACCCCTAAACGACGGCGGACGGCAGCGATCTGTGGCGCCTTGCCACTTCTGCTTGTCAATCGGGGTGACTTCCTTTCTTCTGCAGCCGGTCTTTGCTTTGGAGCGACACGGCAGGAAGCGTGCGGTTCTCCGCGCGCATGCCGCTTCTATCCATGGAATTGACAGAGCCGGTTCGGTCCATCGACATCACGTCAACCGGTCCGCATGATCGCAGAGGAGAGCTCAAAGTGTTGAAACTGTTCTACGCCCCCGCAACCTGTTCATTGGCTTCGCATATCGCGCTGGAAGAAGCGGGCGCCGAATACGAGGCGCGCCGTGTCGATTTTTCGACAGCCGAGCAGACCAAGCCCGACTATCTCGCGGTGAACCCGAAGGCGCGGGTCCCAGCGCTCGTGACCGACAGGGGCGTCATCACCGAAACGCCGGCAATCCTGACCTACATCGCGCAGGCCTTTCCAGCTGCGAAGCTCGCTCCGGCGAACGACGCCTTCGCCTTCGCGCAGTTGCAGTCGTTTCTGAATTACCTCTGCTCGACGGTGCATATTGCCCACGCCCATGGCCGCCGTGGCGCACGCTGGGCCGACGATCCGGCCGCGCATGAGGCGATGAAGGCCAAGGTCGCCTCCAACATGACCGCCTGCTACGAACTGATCGAAAGCAAGATGTTCGAAGGGCCGTTCGTTTTTGGCGACAGCTATTCGATCGCCGATCCCTATCTCTTCACCGTCGCCGGCTGGATCGAGCCGGACGGTGTGGATCCCGCGCGCTTCCCAAAAATCGTCGATCACCGCAACCGCATGACGGCACGTCCGGCCGTCGCTCGGGTGCTGGCGATGCTGAAGGTCTGACGCCTCGGCAGTTGCGGCTACATCAGGATGTAGTTCTTCGGCTGCGGTAGAGGCGGAAGGTTGGTCTCGCCCAGCGCCTCGCGCAGGTTGATTTCGATGGTCTCGGCAAGCGCAACGATCGGCAAGTCGTTCGGCAACACGCCGAACGGCTCCTCCAGCTCGTCGCCGAGCGCGTCGAGGCCGAAGAAGGTGTATGCGACAAGCGCGGTGACGAAGGGCGTCGCCCAGCCGAGCGCATCGGCAAAGCCGAAGGGCAGCAGAAAGCAGAAGAGATAGGCGGTGCGGTGCAGGAGCAGCGTATAGCCGAACGGCACGGGGGTGTTGCGGATCCGCTCGCAGGCCGCAAGCATGGCCGACATCTTGCCGAGCGTGCCATCCAGCTGCGCCCACTGAAAGTCGCTGATCGTGCCGGTTCCGTGCAGTCCGGCGAGAATGCCGCCCATTTCGCGCAGCAGAAAGTCCGGTCCGTTGCGGCTTGCCTTGTAGCCGGCAACGAGATCTGTCGGCAGCCGCGCTAGCGGTCTGCCGACATCGCTTCCCGGCCGCAGATGGCAGACCAGCGCGTGGCCAAAGGCGATCGTGATGTCGAGCAGGCGCTGCCGCTCGGTTCCGGCAAGGATCAGCGTCTGGCGGGCGAGGTCGCGTGCGGTGAAGATCAACTGTCCCCAGTCTTTCCGCGCCTCCCACCAGCGGTCGTAGCAGGCATTGTTGCGGAAGCCGAGAAACACGGAGAGCGCGATGCCGAGCAACGCGAAGGGGCCGCTGCTGACGCTCGGCACCAGGCCGGGATCGACGTGGTGCGCCCAGACGACGAAGGCGGAGAGCGCAAAGACGAACAGCACTTGCGGAAAGATCCGCTGGATGACCGAACCCCGGAGGATGAAGAAGAGTTTCAAAAGGGTGGGGCGGTTGCGAACGATCATGGAAATACCTGTCCGGCTGTTCGCTTAACCGGTATAGGCGCCGGCTTGGAAATGGAAGAGCCGTCCGTTGGGCGACGTCCCCCGCGTAGCCAGGATTATTTTGCCTGGGATGTCGGGCTTCCTGTCTGCCGCGCGTCCTTGGCGTGTAACGCCAACAGGGAGACAATGACGATGCGCAAGGTGGTTGCAGGCATGCAGATGTCCATCAACGGTCTGATCGACGGGCCGGATGGCTATACGGACTGGGTCGATTCCTGGTCGGATACGTTCGACCTCCTGCCCGAGATCGACGCCTGCGTCCTCGGGAACGGCATGTATTCGGGCTACGAGCAGTATTGGAGCGCGATCAAGCGCGACCCGCATGCGCCGCTGGAGTTCACCGGCCAGTTGCCGACGCCCGAAGAAATCGAATATGCGGACTTTGCGCTTGGCACGCCGCATTATGTCCTCTCGAAAACCCGTTCCGACGTCGAATGGGAAAACGCCAG
The DNA here is from genome assembly GCF_014852195.1 of Ensifer sp. ENS08. Lineage (NCBI taxonomy): Bacteria > Pseudomonadati > Pseudomonadota > Alphaproteobacteria > Hyphomicrobiales > Rhizobiaceae > Ensifer > Ensifer sp. ENS08. The sequence goes on along the minus strand of NZ_JACVBF010000001.1, from coordinate 129,616 downwards.
GATCGTGCGCGACGTCTCCGAAATCGAGACGCTCAGGCAGGCGCCGGGCCGCACCATCTATGTCGTCGGCGGCGCGCGCACGGTGTCGAGCCTGATGGACCACGGCCTGATCGACGAACTGCGTCTCACCATCCACCCGCTCGTGGTCGGCAAGGGCAAGGCGCTGTTCGACACCGTGGCGGAGCGCCATCATGTGCAGCTCGATAACGTGAAGCGGCTGGATGGTGGCAAGGTCTGTCTGGTCTACAAGGTCGGCGGCGGAGCCTGACCTGGCTCGAGGAAGCTCGCGGCGAGCCGCCTTGGCGCCTTCTCGCGCCAGGCGGCAACCAGTCGCCCGGTTAGGCTTTGGTCGTCGATTTCCGAAAGCCGCACCAGCATAGCGGGCCAGCCCTTGTAGTGATCCGTTTGAAAGTAGAGCCCCGGGTCGAGCTCCAGCAGCATTTCCTTTTCTTCGAGCGCGCACATGACGACCAGCGTCTCGCCATCCTTCATGCGCACAAAACTCTTGTCTTTCACCAGCAGCGCCGGCGTACCGTAGGACGTGCCGATCGTCACTTCGGGCAGGCCTGCGGCCTCCGCCAGCCTGATGACACGGATGAAGTTGCGCTCGAGATCGTCGCTCATCCGGCCAGCATATCATAGTGCAGCTTCAAAGCCGCAGGTCCTAGAGGCGGCTGCCGGTGCACTCCGCCGTGCGTGGCCACGGCCAGCCCGGGAAGGGCAGGTCACCGAGTTCGCGCCCATCCATCCGTTCGAGATCCGGATGCTGCAGCGGATCGCGCGCCCAGGCGAGCGGCGCATCGTCCTTTCGGTCGTCGGATGTTTTGAGCGGCGTCAGTTTCGAGAGAAGCCTAAACATGGCGGACCATCCTTTCGATGCTTGGATGATCCGCCTGTCCTGTCATCTTTTCAATTGAGAATGGCAGAGATCGTGTTTAGAAAAACTATATGAGAGATCTGAACACGGTACATTTGAACGGGCTGCGCGCCGTCGAGGCTGCCGGCAGGCTGGGATCGCTGGCCGCCGCGGCGGACGAATTGGGCGTGACCCCTGGCGCCGTCAGCCAGCAGATTGCCAAGGCGGAGGCCCAGCTCGGCCGCGTGTTGTTCGAGCGCACCCCGCGCGGCCTCGTGCCCACCGATTTCGGCCAGCGCTTCCTCGCGCGCATCAGCAACGCCTTTCACGAGCTGGCAGAGGCCGTGGCTTCAGCGCGCCGCCGCGACGAGTCGGTGCTGACCATCTCGGTCGCGCCGGTCTTTGCCGCCCGCTGGCTGGTCTATCGGCTCAACCGTTTTGCCGAACGCCATCCCGACATTCGCCTGCGCATCGACGCGACCACAAAGCTCGTCAATCTCGACACGTCGGATGTGGATGTCGGCATTCGCGTTGGTACGGGCGAGTGGCCGGGCGTGAAATCCGAGCCGCTGTTGCAGCAGGAGGTTTTTCCGGTCTGTTCGCCGGCCATGGCCGAAGGGCTTCGGAAGCCTGCAGATATTCTAAAACTGCCCGCTGTTATCGACGGCCATTCGATGTTCAGCTGGGAGGTGTGGCTCCGCGAAGTCGGGCTCTCGGGCGCGGAAGTGAACGTGCGCCACACATTCAACGAGGCGTCGCTGGTGCTCGATGCCGCGATCTCCGGGCAGGGGGTGATGCTCGCCTGGCAGACACTCGCCGGCTTTGCGATCGCGCAGGGCAGCCTTGTGGTACCGTTCGGCATCCGGGTGCCGACGGGCTTCGGCCACTACTTCGTCAGCGCGCCGTCACGGCGCGAAAGCAACGCCGCCAAGGCGTTCAAGCGCTGGGTTCGTGATGAGGTGGAGGAGGGCATGCGCCTGCTCGACATCAAGGCGCCGCGCGTTCGCTTCGACGCGGCGACCATGGGCTGATCGCAGGGAGGCCCCCCTTATTGACCGCTCAGTCCGCCAGTTCTTTCAGGCGTTCTTCCATCATCGCCTTGAAGGCCGGGCGGGCATGGCAACGGGCAAGCCAGGCCGAAACCCGCGGATGCTTGTCGAACAGCTGCGTCTGGCTCATGGCGTAGCGGAAGACCTCCGCAAGATTGAGGTCGGCGACGGTGAAGCGATCGCCGACGAGATAGTCGCGTCCGTCGAGGTGGCTTTCCATGCGGGCAAAGACCTTGTCGAGCGACGTCACGCATCTGGCGATCATCGCCTTGCCTTCATCCGTGTTCTCGGCGCCGTAGTCGTAGGTCAGGATGATCTCTACGGTGTGCGGCTCGACCTCGGTCGCCGCCCACATCGTCCAGTTGCCGATCAAGCCTTCCTCGGCGATATCGGCAGGCGCCAGTGGGCCGCCATACTTGCGCGCGAGATAGAGATTGTTGGCAAGCGATTCCGTCAGCACCACGCCATCATCCTCGATCGCCGGGATCAGCCCCATCGGATTGACGGCGAGGAAGGCGAGCGACTTGGTGTTGATCGGCGCATCAGCAGCCAACGGATCGGCGACGCGGCGTGCCTGGATGACCGGTACCGATTGGAAATGGATGCCGAGTTCCCGCGCCATCCAGTAATTGCGCGATGCGCGCGAGCGATAAACCCCATAGATCGTCAGCATGCCGTGTTCCTCCCGTGCTGCGTTGTCGCCTGTCTTAGGCAAGCATCGGGAGTGACGGAAGCGGGCGGCGCTGATAGCACACATGAAATCTTTTGATGGTCCGTGCGGCGCTTTGCCGACTTGCGTTTGCGGTCGCAGATCTTTAGCTGTCGCCCGTCGATTTGGGGATGCATTTGGCAGGGCTTTTAGGGGATCGGTTGACGAACTTGGCGGCGCGCATGCTTTGCGCGCTGGTTCTCGTCGTTTCGGCCTTGATCCAGCAACCGGCCGCCGCCATGCCGCGGTCGCCGGATGCTATCGCCTACGCCCTCCCGGATGGCAGCCTTGCCGATCTTTGCCTCTCTGGCCACGACGATCCCGATGGAAAAGGTGGCACGAAGGGCCACGGCTGCCAGTCCTGCTGCCTGGTTGCGCCCGCCGACCTGCCGGCGCCTTACCCGATCGTCTTGCCGTCGCAAGCCCGCGCGCGCCCGCTTTCCGTTCCAGCCGGCGATTTCGGTTTCGTTCGCTCGGTGCTCTTAACCGGAGCAGGGCCAAGGGCGCCACCAACGGTTTTCTCCGCCTGATACGCGCTTGAACGACAGCTGATTGGCCTTGGGGCGTCCATCTTCGACGCGCATTGCCGTGATCGGCGGTCGTCCCGATCACCAAGAGGCGAAGCCGTGCAAACGGTCCTTCCCGGAGAAAACCATGACAACCGCATCCTTCACCAATGCCGTGGACAGCCCCGCGGCCACAGAGCGCGGCATCTCGCTCTACCGTGCCATCTGGCGCTGGCACTTCTTTGCCGGCCTGCTCGTCATCCCCTTCATGATCAGCCTGGCGCTGACCGGGGGGCTTTATCTGTTCAACGACGAGATCGACGATACCGTCTTTGCCTACCGCAACGTCGTGGCAGTGGGCGCCGAACGGATGTCGCCCTCGGCGATCGTCGCGACGGCGGTGGAGTCCGTGCCCGGCAGCGCTGCCGTCTCCTATCGCACGCCGGCCGGCGTGGATCGCTCCGCACGCGTCACTGTCGGCATCGGCAAGGCGCGCATGCTGGTCTTCGTCGATCCCTACACCGGCGCGATCCTCGACCGGGTCGCGCCATCGGAGGAGTTCAACCGGGTGGTCGAGGACCTGCACAGCCTCGACTATTTCGGCAAGTCGGTCGAAACAATCATCGAGATCGTTGCGGGCTTTGCCATCCTGTTGGTCTTCACCGGCATCTATCTCTGGTGGCCGCGCCAGCAGACCGGCGGTGTGTTGACCGTGCGCGGCACGCCGGCACGCCGGGTGTTCTGGCGCGATCTCCATGCGGTGACCGGTATCGGCGCCGGCCTGCTGATCGTCTTTCTCGCCTTCTCCGGGCTTCTGTGGTCCGGCTATTGGGGTGCAACGGTCAACGGCAAGCTGACGGCGATGGGGCTCGGCTATCCGGCAGCGCTTTGGGATGAGGTCCCGACCTCCAGCAAGGTGTCGACCGACGTGTTGCCCAGGGCCAATTGGCTGATGGAAAACGCGCCGGTTCCGGCGTCCAGCGGTGGCGCGGGCGAGCCGGTCGGGATCGATCGCGCCGTCGCGATCGCGGATGCTGAGGGCATGCTGCCCGGCTACGAGCTCGCGATCCCGCTCGACGAGACTGCCGTCTATACGGCCGCCATCTTTCCCGCCGACCTTGCGCGGGAGCGCACGATCCATATCGATCAATATTCCGGGAAGCCTCTCGTCGACATTTCCTTTGGCGATTACCCGGCGTTCGGAAAGGCCATCGAATGGAGCATCAACGTGCACAAGGGGCAGGAATGGGGGCGCGTCAACCAGCTCCTGATGCTGGCCGCCTGCATTTCCATCGTGCTCGTTTCCCTTTCCGCCGTCATCATGTGGTGGAAGCGGCGCCCGGCGGGACGCATCGGCGTGCCCCCGATGCCGCCGCGGCGCAGCGTCTATGTGGGCTTGTGGGTCATGGCCATTGTCTTCGGGCTGGCGTTTCCGTTGACGGGCATCGCGATCGTCGTCATGGTGATCGTCGATCAATTGCTGATGCGCGTTGCACCGGTGCGCCGGCGGTTGTCCTGAGCGGACATTAAGGGGTGGCGTCGTCCACCCCTTCTATCGCCTCTTGCAACTTGACCGTTGCAACCTCTACACGATTTTTCTACAGTTATTTAGGAAGAGCTAACTCTTGCTCGTCTAACGTGAAGTGGGGAAAGATCGACCAGCGACGCGGCGAAGAGCGTCGGGAGGCCTTGCTTGGCGAAGAACACGTCCCGCAATCCGCGATATGCCGCTCTCAATGCCGGCGGCAACGCGGAAACGCGCCGCCTGATCGACGCCAGCAATCGGCTGGCCGAGGAGGTCGCGCGCATCTTTCCGAGCGAACCCGATATCGCCGATCGCCACTACTGGTTGGAGACGATCATCAACCACGTGCCGGACTACATCTACGCCAAGGATGTGGAGGGGCGGTTCCTGATCGCCAATCAGGTGACGGTTGCCGACAACGGGCTCGAAGCCATGAAGGATATCGTCGGCAAGACCGATTTCGATCTCCATCCGCCGCAGATGGCCAAGGCGATTGCCGACATCGAGCGTCGCGTCATCGAAACCGGCGAGCCGATCTTCGGCATCGAGGAACGGGCCATCGTCAGCAAGGGCCGCGATCGCTGGCTGATGACCTCCAAGGTGCCGCTGCGCAACAAGAGCGGCAAGATCGTCGGCATCGTTGGCGTTTCGCGTGACATATCCGATCGCAAGGCGGCCGAGCGGCTGCTCGAAGGGCAGGCGCGCCTGCTTGAGATGATCGCCAACGGCCGGCCGCTCGATGCCTTCTTCCGCGACATGATCCTGTTGATCGAAGCCTTGATGCCGGGCATCAAGGGCTCGGTGCTGCTGCTGTCGCCCGATGGCCGGTATCTCTTCCACGGCGCAGCGCCAAGCCTCGACGAGGCCTATTGCGCGACCATCCACGGCGTCGAAATTGGCCCGCGCATGGGCTCCTGCGGCACGGCCGCCTGGCGCGGCGAACAGGTGATCGTCTCGGATATTCAGGTCGATCCGCTCTGGGACGATTATCGCGAGCTGGTGCTTCCCTACGGCTTCCGCTCCTGTTGGTCGACCCCGATCCATTCGCGCGAGCGCAAGGTGCTCGGCACCTTCGCGCTCTATTCAGATGTCGTCGGCGTGCCCGACGACGGACAAAAGGAACTGATCGCCATGGCGGCGCATCTCGCCGGCATCGCGATCGAGCGCAAGCAGGCGGAAGATCGCATCAGCTTCATGGCGCACCACGACGCGCTGACCGGTCTGCCCAACCGCGCACAGTTCGAGGAACAGGTCGCCGAGGCGCTGGAAGCCCTGCGCGGCAGCGGCCAGTGGGCGGTGCTCGCCTTCCTCGATCTCGACAATTTCAAGCTGGTCAACGATACGCTCGGCCACGCCGCCGGCGACGAACTCTTGAAGGTCACGGCCTCGCGCATGCGCGCTTCGGTGCGCAAGTCCGACATGGTCGTGCGGGTCGGCGGCGATGAATTCATCCTGCTTTTGAACGGGCTTCCCTGCGAGCGCGATATCGTGCTGGCTCGGCTCGAGGATATCCGGCGAGCGATCGCCGCGCCGATGCAGATCGAGGGCCGCAGCCTGCAGGTCACCTGCAGCATGGGGGTCGCCTGTTTTCCCAATCAGGGCAAGACGGTCGGCGAACTGCTCGCCAATGCCGACATGGCGATGTACCGGGCCAAGGAGCTCGGCCGCAACAACCTGCAGGTCTTCACCGAAGAGATGGCCGCCAAGGCGCATGAGAAGCTCAAGCAGCAGGAGGAGCTGCGCCAGGCGCTCGCGCGGCAAGAGTTCTTCCTGCAGTTCCAGCCGCAGATGAATCTGGCGACTGGCCGCGTTTTCGCGGCCGAAGCGTTGCTGCGCTGGCGCCACCCCGAACGCGGCACGGTCTCGCCGGCGGCGTTCATTCCGCTCGCCGAGGAAACCGGGCTGATCGTGCCGATCGGCGACTGGGTGCTGCGCGCGGCCTGCCGCCAGGCCAGGGCCTGGCAGGATGCCGGCCTGCCGCCGCTGATCATCAGCGTCAACGTTTCGGCGCGCCAGTTCCGTGAGCGCAACTGGGCCGCCCATGTCGCGGCGATTCTCACAGAGACCGGGCTTGACCCGTTCTGCCTCGAACTGGAACTGACCGAGAGCCTGATCATGCAGGATGTCCCTGGCGCGATCGCCACCATGCACGAGCTGCAGGCGATCGGGGTGCACCTGGCGATCGATGATTTCGGCACCGGCTATTCGAGCTTGAGCGCGCTCAAGCGCTTCCCGGTGCGCCGACTGAAGATCGACCGGTCCTTCGTCGCCGACATTCCGACGGATCTGGACGACAACGCGATCACCGCCGCGATCATTTCGCTTGCGCGGAACCTCGGCCTTCGTGTCATTGCCGAGGGTGTGGAAAACCAGGCCCAGGTGGAATTCCTGCGCCAGAGCGGTTGCGACGAAATTCAGGGCTACTTCTTCAGCCGGCCGCTCTCGGCTCCGGATTTCGAGGCGCTGATGCTGCAGCCGCGGTTCAGTATCCACAGCGTTTGAGCCCTGCCACCCTCGCGACGCAAGCTTCGTTCCAGCCGTAAATGCAAGCATCGCCCCAATCCGTGGGGGCTGTGCGTAGCATTTCGTTAAGCAAATTCATGCAGCACTCCTCATGCCGCACTCAAGCCCCCAGAGTTCGATGTCCTCTTCAGTCCTTTTCTCCCGTCGCCAGTTTCTTCGCTCGTCCGGCGTGGCGCTCGCCTCCGCCGGTCTTGCGAGCTGCACTTCGTCGATGAACACGGATGTCTTTCGCTATGAGACGGCGCCGGTGTTCCGCAATCCAGCGGTCGAGGGACGGTTTACCGATCCGCGCGCCGAAGGCATCTATGAAAGGCAGGATGGCCCAGGGCCAGTTCCAACCGGTCTTCCGCCGCAGGGCCTCTATGTCTCGGACATCTATGCCTCTGTGAGCGACAGTGGCTATCAGGTGCCGGAAATTCCCTATCGCCAGATCGACGCGCGCTTCTACCGCCAGGAGGTCAGCGATCCCTTCGGCGAGCAGCCGGGCACGATCGTCGTCGATACCGGCGACCGCTACCTCTATCTCATCCAGCCGGGTGGCCGGGCGCTGCGTTACGGCGTCGGCCTCGGTCGCGAGGGTTTTGCCTGGTCGGGTCGCGGCGTCATCCAGTGGAAACAGAAGTGGCCGCGCTGGACCCCGCCGGACAGCATGGTCGCCCGCCAGCCACAGCTAAAGCCCTATTCGGCCCAGAACGGCGGTATGGCCCCGGGCCTCAACAATCCGCTTGGTTCGCGCGCGCTCTACATCTTCCAGAACGGCCAGGACACGCTTTACCGCGTTCACGGCACGCCGGAATGGAAGTCGATCGGCAAGGCGGTCTCGTCGGGCTGCGTGCGCATGCTCAACCAGGACGTCATGGATCTCTACGATCGCGTCCGCGGCAAGGCGCCGATCCTCGTTATCTGATGACGGGCAGGGGCGGATATCCGCCCCTCACGTTTCTGCACAGCCCCCACCGCGTCTAGCGGAAGGCAGGTCGGTCAATCCTCGCCGGGGCCGGCATTGAGCTGCCGCGTCAGCTGATGCAGCGTCTCGCGAATGTCTTCTGCTTGCTTCAGGCTGCATCCCGAGGCCTTGCTGATGCCGATCAGGATGCCGAAAGCCTCGTTTTTCAGGTCCTGGCCCTTGTCCGTCAGCCGCACGATCACCTGACGTTCGTCGCTCGGGTCGCGCTGGCGACCGACATAACCGGCTGCCTCCAGGCGCTTGAGAAGCGGCGACAACGTGCCTGAGTCCAGACCGATCTCCTCGCCGATCCGCTTGACCGTCATCTCGTCCTGTTGCCAGAGCGCCAGGAGCACGAGATATTGGGGATAGGTGAGGCCGAAACGATCGAGCAGCGGCTTGTAGGCGCGGTTGAATGCATGCGCCGCAGAGTAGACCGCAAAACACAGCTGCTTGCCGAGCGCGAGTGCTTCCTCGGGAATGGTGTCGCTATGTGCCGCCTTGTTCGTCATGCGCCATTGTCGCAAAAAGACGCTCGAAATGCAATTTGCAAAATTAATTTGCGTACAATTGAATTTTGCGCTATCTAAATCGCATTCACTCAGGAAACGCAAAGGAGACCCCGCCAATGCCCATTCTTTACCGCACCACTGCATCCGCAACCGGTGGCCGCGCCGGCCAGGCCAAAAGCGCCGACGGCGTGCTCGACGTCACGCTCACCGTTCCGAAGGAACTTGGCGGCGACGGCGCCCGCGGCACCAATCCCGAGCAGCTCTTTGCAGCCGGCTACTCGGCCTGCTTCCTCGGCGCGCTGAAATTCGTGGCCGGCAAGGAGAAGGTAAAGCTTCCGGAAGACACCACGGTGACTGGAACCGTCGGCATCGGTCCGCGCGAGGATGGCACCGGCTTCGGCATCGACGCTGCGCTCGAAATCTCTTCGCCGGGCGTCGACAAGGCCGTGCTCGAAGATCTCGTCCAGAAGGCGCATATAGTTTGCCCCTACAGCCATGCAACCAAGGGCAACATCGACGTCAAGCTGACCGTCGCCTAAGTTTCTCAGATTGAGTTCTCTCAGATCCCCTGTTGAAAGAAGCCCGGCGGTCTCCGTCGGGCTTCTTTTTTCAGGCATGTTGTGCCGGTCTACTGCAGAACCTCGATGACCCGCCTGCTCTGCGGATCAACCAGCACCCTTTGCTGGTTGACGACGACATAGCCGTAGGTCGGTTGCTGCGGGATCGGGTAGACCTCGACCGTGTCGGGCAGGGGTTCGCCCACGACGACAGTGCCGTCATAGGTCACGGATGGGCTGGTTTGCTGAAGGACGTAGGTTTTGACCTCGCCGGGAACGATGACCGTCGTGGTCTGAGCCAGGGCGACGCCGGAAAAGGCAAGGCTTGCCACAAAACCGGCTAGGATGATTTTCTTCATGACAGTACCTCCTGTCCCTAGCCAACGGTCCGGCGACCGATTGGTTCCCCTGCCGCGGCGCGGGAACCTATGCTTCGACTGGGAGCTGCTGGAACCTATGCTCGGGCTGAGGAGTTGATGAGCAGGAGGTAAAATAGGATGATCGCCAGGCCGAAAACCAGAACCTGCGCGCTTGCGCAGCGAGAGCTCGAATGCGCGACCGCATTGCGCGAGGAGTTCCAACTACTGACGGATCTCGCCGAGCGGGTAGGGTGGCATTGGGACGAGATCGCCTTGGCTCTGCTGGAGTTGACGGACGAATACGCCGCCACCCAGCGGGCCGCCGTTGCGGTGAGCGGGCGCCGCTTGAGCGCTTCACCCTCCCCAACACACGGCATTGACAAGACACGGCATTGATCGGCACGGCGGGCCGTCGGGTCATTTCGCCGTGCCATTCCGGCATCCCGCGCGGGCCTTAAGCCTTCTTCAGAAATTCGGTGCGCATCACCCGACCCTTGGTCTTTTCGACGCGGCACTCGACTTCATCGCGGGCGGATGCGCTTGACCATCGTCCCGCGCTTCAGCGTCGTCGAGGTTCCCTTGACATTCAGGTCTTTGATCAGGGTGACGTTTTCGCCGTCCTTGGGGATGGCGCCGATTGAATCCTTCACATCCATGCGGATGCTCCAGAAATGACGACGCGCCCTGATTTGGTCAGGGCGCGTGGGAACGGATGGGCCGCGTCGGCCGGTCCTGGTTAGCGTCGGCTAAGGCTGCCGAGGATGCCGCGCACCAGGGCGCGGCCGACCTGGGTCGCGACTGTGCGGGCGACCGATTTCATCGCCGCTTCGACGACCGTCTCGCGCTGGTAGCCGGAGCTGCGCGGGCGCGCCTGCTTGCCGGCCGGTGCCGCCTGATCGTCGTCGCCAAAGCCCGGCAGCGTCCAGCGGCTGCCGCCGGTGCTCGCCTCGCTCGTCTGCTGCTCGGCCTGAGACTGTGCCTCGGCCCGTGCGTCGGCTGCCTTTTTGGCGCGCGCCGCCAGGATTTCGTAGGCGGATTCACGGTCGAAATCCTCATCGTAAAGCTCACGGACCGGGCTCACGTCCATGACCTTCTTCCGTTCGGCCTCCGTCAGGGGGCCGACGCGCGACTGCGGCGGTCGCACCAGCGTACGCTCGACCATCGAGGGCGCGCCCTTGCCTTCGAGCGTGGAGACCAGAGCCTCGCCGGTGCCGAGATTGGTGATCACCGTGGCGCAGTCGAAATCCGGGTTCGGGCGGAAGGTGTCGGCGGCGGTCTTCACCGCCTTCTGGTCGCGCGGCGTATAGGCGCGCAGCGCGTGCTGAACGCGGTTGCCGAGCTGACCGAGAACCGTGTCGGGCACGTCGAGCGGGTTTTGGGTGACGAAATAGACGCCGACGCCCTTGGAACGGATCAGGCGCACCACCTGTTCGACGCGTTCGATCAACGCCTTCGGCGCGTCGTTGAAGAGCAGATGCGCCTCGTCGAAGAAGAAGACCAGCTTCGGCTTGTCCGGGTCGCCCACTTCCGGCAGCTCCTCGAACAGTTCCGACAGCAGCCAGAGCAGGAAGGTGGCGTAGAGCCGCGGGTTCATCATCAGCTTGTCGGCCGCCAGCACCGAGATCGCGCCGCGGCCGTCATTGGTGGTGCGCATGATGTCGGAAATCTTCAGCGCCGGCTCGCCGAAGAAATGTTCGGCGCCCTGCTGTTCGAGGATCAGCAGCTCGCGCTGAAGCGAGCCGACCGAGGACTTGGAAATGAAACCGAACTGATTGGAGAGCGTGCTGGCATTGTCGCCCATGTAGTTGAGCAGCGCCTGCAGATCCTTGAGGTCGAGGAGCGGCAGTCCGCCCTCATCGGCGATCTTGAAGGCGATGTTGAGCACGCCTTCCTGCGCGTCGGTCGCGTTCATAAGCCGCGACAGGAGCAGCGGGCCCATCTCCGACATGGTGGTGCGAACGCGATGGCCCTTCTCGCCGTAGATATCCCAGAAGATGACCGGGAATTCCTGAAACTCGTAAGGATTGGTCGGCAGGCCGATCTGTTCGGCACGCTTCAGGATGAAATCCTTGGCCTCGCCGATCGCGCCGATGCCGGAGAGGTCGCCCTTGACGTCGGCGCAGAAGACCGGGACGCCAGCGTTGGAAAAGCCTTCGGCAAGCACCTGCAGGGTGATCGTCTTGCCGGTGCCGGTGGCGCCGGTGACCAGGCCGTGTCGATTGCCGAACTTGAGCTCCAGATACTCGCCCTTGTTGATCGAATCATCAGGCTTGCGGCTGGTGCCGATAAAGAGCTTGCCTTCTTCCAACATGTGGGCTTCATCTCCGTTTCATCAATGAAAGCGGGCGGTTCGCAGTGTCGCAGGGGCGCGCCGTCATCGAAATGTGCCTGGATTTCTGTTATAGGTGGTGCGGTTGCGCCCGGCAACAAGGCTGTGCCTATCCGCGACCGGAATGCGGCGATATCGATAGGTCGATAGTCACGGCTCACGGCTTGTTATTTGGTGGGCGATCATTTACCTTGACGTCAACGTCAAAAATCCAAAATGAGGGAGTTTCTCCATGAATGAACTGGTCACGCGCGTTGCTGAAAATGTCGGCATCGAGCCGGCAACCGCCGAAAAGGCTGTCGGCATGATCCTCGGCTTCCTGCAGCGCGAAGCCGCCGACGGTCCGGTTGCCCAGATGATTGAAGCGATCCCGGGCGCGTCCGAACTGATCGCTCAGTACAACGGCGAAGGCACGGGCGGCGGCGGCCTGCTCGGCGGTCTGATGTCGGCAATCGGTGGTGGCGGCGTCATGGCGCTCGGCCAGCAGCTGATGAGCCAGGGCCTCGGCATGGGTGAAATCACCGGACTTGCAAAGGAAACCATCGCGTTCGCCAAGGAGAAGGCCGGCGCAGACGTGGTCGACGAAGTCGTCGCTTCGGTTCCGGGTCTCAGCCAGTTCGTCTGATACCGGCGACCCGAACGTAAAAAAGCGAAGCCCACCGGCGTCTGCCGGTGGGTTTTTTGTTGCCTGCGGTCCCTGTCAGCGTTCCGGCCTGCTTTCCCGTAGCGTCCGTTCGAGTGTGGGCGTCAGCCCGATGCAAAGAACGGCACTGGCGCCGATAAAAGCCGCACCCGATGTCCATCCGTAGAACTCGATCGCGGTTCCGACCGCGACGGGGCCGACGAGTTGCCCGAGATTGCTGCCCTGCATCAGCAGGCCCATCGCCATCGGCGCAAGCGCCGGACGTGGCGACAGGAGCGGCACCGATGAGATCAGCGTCGCCGGAATGAGCCCGCCGATCGCGGAAAACAGGAGGCAGAGCGCCAGGATCAGATGTCCGCCTGAAGGGCTCAGGAAGATCCAGAGGCCGGACACGCCGGTCAGCAACGCGGCGCTTGCGACTAGCCTGCCGCGGGCGAAACCGCGGGACAGAAGATGGCCGGCGGCCAGATTGCCGAAGACGTTCACCAGCGTGATGACGGCGCTCAACAGGCCAACGGTTCCAAGCGAGACCTGCAGGCGCTCGATCAGCAGGATCGGCAGAAAGCTGGAAAGCGTGAAGCTCATCAGGCTGTAGAGCGAAAACAGCGCGAAGAGCAGCACGGGCCCGCGGCTCGTCAGCGTTTCCGCGGCATCATCCCGGAAGCGGGTGGCGACACGGGGCGCTTGCCGGGATGGCGACACGGCCAGGAAGATGGAGGCGAGGCTCGCAAGCGTGAGCAGCCCGTTGCTCCACCAGATCGCCTGCCAACCGGCAAAGGCGGGCCCCGTCAGCATGGCGATCGCCATGCCCGCGGGCATGAAACAGCTCCAGAGCGCAAAGACGAGGTCGCTGCGCTCCTGCGTCACCAGGCGCATGAGGATGGCGGGGCCGGCGACGACGACAAGCAGAAAGCCGAAGCCCTCGATGATGCGCGACAGCAGAAGCAGCGTGAATGCTGGGCTCGCCGCGCCGGCAAAGGAACCGAACGCCAGCAGCGCCATGCCGATGCCAAGCAGGCGCCGGTCGCCGGCAGCTGTGACGAACGCGCCGGCTGCCATGCCCCCGACGACGCCAACGACTGCGAAGACGGAGGTGATCCAGCCGAGGGCGGAGAGGTCGAGCCCAAGATGGGACTGAAGCAGCGGGCCGGCAATCAGCCCCTTGCCCACCTGCATCGCCGCGACCACGCCGGCCGCAACAACGGTCATCACGCCCGACCAATCGGTTCTTTCGCGAACAAAGGCTGCGGCCGTGGCCATCAGGCGATCTCCGCAACGCGGGTGCGTCCGGCAACCAGCGCTGCCGCCAGTTCCCCCACGTGGCGCCCCTGGAAGCGTGCGCCTTCCAGTTCGTTGGCGCTCGGCTGCCGGTCGCCGCCGTTGCCGTCATCGGCCAGCGTCGAGGCGCCATAGGGTGATCCGCCGGTGATTTCGTCCATGCGCATCTGGCCTTTGAAGCTGTAGGGAAGGCCGGTGATCACCATTCCGAGATGCAGCAGTACGGTATGCGTGGCGAGTATCGTCGATTCCTGGCCGCCATGCTGGCTTCCGGTCGAGGTAAAAACGCTGCCGATACGCCCGACCAGGGCATCGCGTGCCCAGATCCCACCCGCCTGGTCGAGAAAGTTCTTCATCTGGGCGGCCATGTTGCCGAAGCGTGTCGGCGTGCCGATGATGATCGCGTCATAGTCGGGCAGTTCGGCGACGGTTGCCACCGGTGCATCGTGGTTGCGCTTGTAGCCGGCCTTGACGGCCACGGCTTCCGGGACGATTTCCGGCACGCGCTTGAGCGCGACGGTGGCGCCGGCGGTGCGCGCACCCTCGGCGACGGCCTTCGCCATGGTCTCGATGTGGCCGTAGGAGGAATAGTAGAGCACGAGCACCTTGGTCATTTCGGTTTCCTTTTTGTGGGCGGCATTGCCGTTCACAGAAAAGATGGGTGCTTTTCTCGATCTCTTGGAGTGATATAATTTTCATCAAGATGATCTATGGAATCGATCATGCTCGATGCCCTTACTCTCGATCAGATGCGGACCTTCGTGACCGTCGCCGAAAGCGGAAGCTTCCGCGCCGGCGCCGTCAGGCTCTCACGGGTGCAATCGGCCGTCAGCCACGCCATCGCCAACATGGAGGCCGAACTGGGGGTCGGCCTTTTCGACCGGTCCGGCCACCGGCCGGTCCTGACGGCGGAAGGGCATGCGCTGCTCGCCAATGCGCGCGACATCCTGTTGCGGGTGGACGCGATGCGCGCCCGGGCACGCGGGCTCGGCGAAGGCATCGAGCTTGAGCTTTCTCTGGTCGTCGATACGCTGTTTCCGATCGAGACCGTCGGCCTGGCGCTGAAGGAGATGCGCGGCGCCTATCCGGATGTGTCGATCCGGCTTGCGGTCCTGCCGCTCGGTGGGCCGCTCGACGGCCTGGTCGATCGCCGCTTCACGCTCGGCATCACTGTCGGCGAAGATTTCCGCGACCCGGCGATCGCCCGTCGGGCGCTTGCGACGGTCGAACTCGTCGCGGTCGTTGCCGCAAATCATCCCTTGGGGCTGCGCGCAGGGGGAGACGTGCTCGACAATGCCGAGCTTGCGGACCATCTGCAGATCGTCCTGTCGGATCAGTCGCAGCGCACGGTCGGGCGCGACTACGGCGTGCTCTCGCCGCAAACCTGCCGTGTCAGCAGCCAGGACACAAAGCATGCGATGATCCGCTCGGGCCTCGGCTGGGGTCGATTGCCGTTCTGGCAGGTGGAGCGCGACCTTGCGGAAGGCCGGCTCGTGCGCATGCCGACGGCCGCCCTTGGCCGCAACAGCCAGGTGGGGGCCGAAGCCTATCTCGTTCATCGGATCGACGAGCCGCTCGGGCCGGCCGCCCGCATCTTCAGCGAGGCTCTCGCCCGGATCTGCGCGGAGGGCTAGCGTCGGCCGTTGAGCGCGAAGGCAAGCGTGAAGACCACCAGCACGACGCCCACGCCGATCGGGCCAGCGATCGGGTTGATGAAGTTCATCAGCGCGCCGGTCGCGCCGGATCCAGCCGCGCTGCCGGCGGCATAGGCGAGCGAAAAGGCGGCACTGCCGGCAACCAGCATGCTGCCGCGATACTCTTCCCCGAGCATGGTGAGCGCCGCCGTATAGAGCGCGAAGCTCGCCGCGCCGATGAAGGCGAAGGTCAGAAGCAGAGCGATATCGGACGACAGCAACGGCACGAGCAGATAGCCGCTGGCAGCGATCGCGGCCGCCGAGATCGCCACCCGGCGGCGCGGCAGGCGGTCGAGAAGCACGCCGATGAAAGGCTGTGCCACAGCTGTCGGTATCGCCAGCGCCGTTACGCTCAGCGCGGCAAAGGCCTGGCTGTGACCGGTCTTGACGAAATAGACCGGCATCGCCGAGATCGCGGCGATATCGGCAAATCCGAACATCAGCACCATGAGGATCAGCATCGGCGCCTTCCCGAAAAAGGCGAAGAGGTCCCGCGTCGAGGACGGCTCGGGCCGGGTGCGGGCGCCCATGGTCAGCAGCCCAGTGAGGAAGGCGACGAGTGCGATATAGATCGCCAAGAGGGCAAAGCCGAGACCGCCGCTGGTGCCGAGCAACGGGATCGCCAGCGGACCGGCCGCAAAGCCGCCGCACATGCCGGCCCCATAGAGGCCGGAGACGCGGCCGCGCAGCCGGTCCGGGCAGGCGGTGTTCAGCCACGCTTCACCAAGCATGAAGACCATGCTGACGAAGAAACCCAGGGCAAAGCGGGCGATAAACCAGATGACGAGTTCCGACGTCGAGGCAAGTGTCGCGAGACAGATGGAACAGCCGATGAGGCTGGCGATGATCAGCTTGTCGGCCGAGGCGAGCCGCGTCAGCCGCCCTAGAATAAGCGTCGCAACACCGAGACCGGCGGCAAAGCCCATGGCATTGAGGCCGATCATGCCCGCCGAAACGCCGCGGCTCTCAAGCGAAAGCGAGATCAGCGGATAGGTGAGCCCCTGCGCCACCGAGAAGGCGGTGACACCGAGAACGACGGCGATAATCGCCGGCCAGTCGGGAGCAAAATCGCTCGCCTGTGCCTCGTGCAACGACATCGCCCCCTCCCTACGATCCGTGTCCTTGAGGCGATGTCCATATCGTATCCGCCGCCGGCAGGGAATTGGCCGGCGGCGAAATGATTGCGTTCGTTAAGCAGCCTTGTCCCAGACGGGGGCAAGGCCTTCCGGGTTGACGATGCGGCCGTCGGCACGCGCAAGGGCGTGGATTTCGGCCATTTCGCCGTCGCCGAGCGCAAAGTCGAAGATCGCGAAATTTTCCTTCAGGCGATCGATCGTCGCGGTCTTTGAAAGGGTGATCACGTCCTTCTGCTGCACGAGCCAGCGCAGCGCTACTTGCGCGGCCGTCTTGCCGTGGCGGGCACCGATCTCCTTCAAGAGTGGATCGCTCGGCACCTTGCCGTTCGCCATCGCATAGTAGGCGGTGATCGACATGCCGTGCTTGCGGGCGGTCTGAAGCACCTTGGTCTGATCGAGATAGGGGTGGTACTCGACCTGGTTGGTGGCGATCGGCGCGTCGCTGAGCTTCACGGCCTCTTCGATCTGCGCCGTGTTGAAGTTGCTGACGCCGATGTGGCGAACCTTGCCGGCCTTGTGCACTTCGTTGAGAGCGCCGATGCGCTCGGCCATCGGCACGTCGCTGCCGCCCGGCCAGTGCAGGAGAAGCAGGTCGACATGGTCGGTCCGCAGCTTCTTCAGGCTTTCGTCGACCGAGGCGAGGAAGTCGCGATGGGCATATTTGTCGACCCAGACCTTGGTGGTGAGGAAGATATCGGCGCGTGACACGCCGGAATTATGGATGGCCTCGCCGACTTCGGCCTCGTTGCCGTAGATCTGCGCCGTATCGACGTGATGGAATCCGAGCTTCAGGGCTTCCGGCAGAACGCGCAGCACATCGGCGCCGGGCATGCGGAAAGTGCCGAAGCCGAGCGCCGGAATGTTGGCGCCGTTGGAATTGACGGAATGCATCGTGGGTAACTCCTTGTACTGGGCATGTTATGCTTGATAAGCGCCCGGCCACCTGGCCGGGCGAAAAAGGAATGAGGCTATAGGTGGTCCTCGCAGACGGCGGTTCAAGCCGTTTGGTAGGCCGCCCCGGTGCGACGATCAAGGGCGCCGCTCAGGAGCGTGAGCAGCAGGGCTGCGGCGACGAGCAGGGCACCGATCACGGGCGTCATGCCAAGGCCGAGCGGCGAGGCGACGATGACGCCACCGAGCCAGGCGCCGACGGCGATGCCGAGGTTGAAGGCCGCGATGTTGAGCGCCGAGGCGACATCAACGGCGCCCGGACGATGTTGCTTGGCAAGCTGCACGACATAGAGCTGCAAGCCCGGCACATTAGCGAAGGACAGGAAGCCAAGGGCTGCAAGCGTGACCAGCGTCAGCATCGGCGAGGGGGCCGTGAAGGTGAAGAGCACGAGCACCGCCGCCTGCGCCAGGAACAGGCCGATCAGCGCCTTGACCGGGTCGCGGTTGGCGATCTTGCCGCCGGCAATGTTGCCGATGGCAATCGCGATGCCGTAGAGCACCAGGATCAGGCTGACGGCGCTTTCCGAAAAGCCGGTGATGTCCTGCAGGATCGGCGCCAGGAAGGTGAAGGCGACGAAGGTGCCGCCGTAGCCGAGCGCGGTCATGGCAAAGACGATCAGCAGGCGGCCGGAGCCGAGCACGCGCACCTGGTCGATGAGCTTTGCCGGCGGCGCCTTGGACAGCGTGTTCGGCAACAGGGCTGCGATCGCGACAAGAGCGACGACGCCGAGACCGGTGACGGCCCAGAAGGTGGCGCGCCAGCCGAAGGTCTGGCCGATCCAGGTGCCGAGCGGCACACCGGTGACGATCGCGACGGTCAGGCCCATGAACATCATGGCAATGGCCGAGGCGCGGCGGTCTTCCGGTACGAGGTCGGCGGCAATGGTCGAGCCGACCGAGAAGAACACGCCATGGGCAAAGGCAGAAATGACGCGGGCGACGAGCAGCGGTTCATAGCTCGGCGACAATGCTGCGGCGGCATTGCCGACGATGAACAGCGCCATCAGGCCGATCAGCAGCGGTTTGCGCTCGATCCGGCCGGTGAGCGCGGTGAGAACAGGCGCGCCGAAGGTGACGCCGAGCGCGTAGACGCTGACGATCAGGCCGGCGAGCGGCAGGGTGACATTGAGGTCGGTGGCTACCGTCGGCAGGAGGCCGACGATCACGAATTCCGTTGTTCCGATCGCATAGGCCGCGATCGTCAGCGCAAGTATGGCAATAGGCACGACGAGACCTTTCCCACCCGGCTGGGAGCACCGGGCGTGTGGTTGTTGTTGAAGTCGGGTGGAATATGAGCCTTTGCACTCATCACGATAATACGCATAATCAGACAAACGTTTGTGAATTGAGTTCAAAGGGAAGCGCATGGACAACCGAGCCGGTGAGATGGAGGTTTTTGTCGCCGTGTCGGAGACCCGCAGCTTCTCCGCTGCGGCGCGGCGCCTGAAACTGTCGCCGTCGGCCGTCAGCAAGCTGGTGACCCGCATCGAGGACCGGCTTGGCACGCGCCTGCTCGTGCGCTCGACCCGGACCTTGCAGCTGACCCCGGAAGGCGAAGTCTATTTCCAGCGGGCGCAACGGATCCTCGGAGATATCGCCGAGACCGAGCATGTCGTTGCCGCCGGCGGACGCATGGCGCCGCGTGGGCTCTTGCGGGTGAACGCCGCCGTCGGCTTCGGCGAGCGCTACATCATGCCGCTCGCGCCGGAGTTCCTGGCGCGATACCCGGAGGTCCAGCTTGACCTGACGCTGACCGACAGCATGATCGATGTCGTCGGCGAACGCACGGACGTGGCGATCCGCACCGGACCGCTGCGTGATTCATCCCTGAAGGCGCGCAAGCTGATGGAAACCCGGCCGGTGGTGATCGCCTCGCCCGCCTATCTTGAAAAGTATGGGATCCCGCAAACCCCTGACGATCTCGACGGCCACAACTGCGTTCGCTTCAACTTCCGCCGCAGCGTCGACGAGTGGGCGTTTCGCGCGCCGGGCCAGTCTCAGATCGCGCACCGAACCGTCTCCGGCAATATGCAGGTATCGAGCGGTTCGATCGTCCGCCAGCTTTGCCTTGCCAGCGTCGGCATCGGGCGCATCGGTCGTTTCCATGTCGAGCCGGATTTCGAGGCTGGAACGCTGGTGCCGCTGCTCGAGGACTATCAGTCGGGCGAGATCGAGACGGTCTATGCCGTCTATGCCGGCCACGAGCATCTCGCTGCCCGTATCCGCGCCTTTATCGATTTTCTGGCAGAGCGCATGTAAGCGCCCGGCGGGCAGACGAACTCAGCCCGCCTTGACCGCCACGATGAAGAACCTCGGAAAACGCAAGAGTACCTTGCCGTCGCTCGTTGCCGGATAGGCCGTGCGTATCCTGTCCGTGTAATCGGCGAGAAAGGCGCTCCGCCGGTCCTCGGTCAAGGTATCGAGATAAGGTCTGAGGCCGGTCCCCTTCACCCACTCGACGATCGCTTCGGCATTGGCGAGGCGATGATAGTAGATCGTATGCCAGACCTCGATGCGCGCTGCCCACGGAACCAGGCATTCGACATAGGTTGCCGGCGGCGGCATCGGGTTGCGGCGGATGGTCTTGCCGGCAAAGGCTTCAGCGAAAGCCGGGCTGCGCGCGGTCTCTTCCATCAGGAGGTGGCTCGGCTCTCCGAGGTTGTCCGGCATCTGCACCGCGAGCGTACCGCCGGAGGCAAGCGCCTTCATCAGCCTTTCGAAGATAGTGAGATGGTTCGGAAGCCACTGGAAGACGGCGTTGCCGTAAAACAGCGAGGCGCCGGCGGGAGGAACCCAGGCCGCAAGATCCGCCTTTTCGAAGGATACCCCGGGCAGCCGCTTGGCGGCGGCAAGGAGCATGTTCTCGTCGCTGTCGAGGCCGGAAAGCGTGGTCCAGGGAAACCGGTCGCGGATGAGCTCGGTCGAGTTCCCCGGGCCGCAGCCGAGGTCGAAGGCGAGGCCTTCTGGCAGGTCAGGCACTTGGGCGAGAAGGTCTCTGGCTGGTCGGGTGCGTTCGTCTTCGAACTTGAGATACTGCGCGGGCGACCAGACCATCAAAGAACTCCTTCAGATACCGAATTGCAGGCTTTCGAGAGAGGGCAGGATCAAGGCAGGCCCATGATCGCGGTATTCGTCCGGCATGTCTGCCCGATTGATCCACACGGTGCGGAAGCCGAATTTCGTCGCCCCGGCAATGTCCCAGCGGTTCGACGACTGGAACGAGACTGCGTGCGGGTAGAGCCGGTAGCTGGTGGTAACGAGATCGTACACGGCGGGCGCCGTCTTGAACGCCTTCACCGCGTCGACCGAAAAGACGTCGTCGATGACGATATCGAGTGCAGCGTTGCGCACGGCCGACGCGAGCATGGCCGGCGAACCGTTGGAGAGGATGGCGATCCGCGCCCCGCGCTCCTTGAGACCTTTCAGAACGGCCGGCACTTCCGGATAGCAGTCGAGCGTCCAGTAGGCGTCCAGCAACCGCTTGCGCAGCTTCGGGTCGGCGGAGGGAAAGCGCGCGAAGGCAAAGTCGAGCGCCTGTTCGGTCAGCTTCCAGAAATCCTGGTAGCTGCCCATCAGCGAGCGCACCCAGGAATATTCGAGCTGCTTGGCGCGCCAGAGTTCGGAAAAAGCCTGTCCGTCCGGACCGATCTCCTCAGCGTGGCGCCTGACGGCCGCATGCACGTCGAAGAGCGTGCCGTAGGCGTCAAACACATAGGCCGCGTGGGACATCGTTTCCTCCCGTCTGTTGTCTTCGGTGCTGGCTGACAAGGCGAACATGCCACGTCAAAGCCTATCCGAAAACAAAGGCTTACAGCATCACGCCCGATCGGACAGCCCGCTGTCACCGTTCTTTACGCGGATCATGTCAAATATTTGTGCGTCGCACAACGGCCGGCCGCTCAAAGGCAGGTTTCCTGCCTTAGCCCTTGGCCGGTTTCCAGACTTTTGCCGGGAAGCGTAGCGCCTGCTTGGCGAGCTTGCCCTTGAACCCGAGCGCCGTGTCGCACAGGTTGACCACATGCCGGTTCGGCTTGGCTTCCGGGCGAAGCGCATGCAGGGCCGCGGCTGCCTCTTCCGGCGGCATGTAGCGTGCCAGAATGCCCAGCGTCAGCGCCGTCGCGCGGCCAATGCCCCGCAGGCAATGGACGAGCAGATGCGCGTCCTCGGGCAAGCGGTCGATGAAAGCGAATGCGGCGTCGATCGCCTGCGGACGCGCCGCATCCGGTTCGTCCGGATCGGTGGTGTCGCCGAAAAAGAGTTCCAGGTGATTTTCCGGCGGCAGCTCGATCATCGACAAAAGCCGGCTGCCGGGTGCGCGCACGGAGATGAGATGCGTCGGCGCCCAAAGCGCACGATTGTGCCGCGCCTCGGTCTGCGAGCTGACGATGACACGGATCGGCCAGCCGGCCGGATGCGCCGGATTGGCGTTGAGGATGGGATGGTAAAGTTCATCCGCAGTAACGGCTGCCGCAAGCGCCATGGCAGGACCTCGCTCGTGATTCTTCAGCGCGGATTTTGCCCTGAAACCCGTCCGGGCTTAAGGGCAAAATCTTGGGGGGAGGCGAAAAGCTGTGGCCGGAGCGGGATCAGCCCGGATGGATGTAGCGCTTCGACCAGCGCGACGGCACCAGAATGGTGGCCAGCGTGAGCCCGGCGCTAAGCGCGAAGGAAGCCCAAAGAGACGCCGGGCCGAAATGGCGCTGCAGGACGGCGCCGGCGACAGCGCCAGAGAACATGCCAAGCCAGGGCACGATCTGCATGAGCCATTGGCGGTTGGTGTTGCCGAGCAGCCAGCGGCCGAGGCCGCGCCCGAAACGGGAAAGGGCACCAGTCACGTAGGTGAGCCCGATCGGCAGGCCCTCGATGTGCTCGACGGCGGCATTGACCAGGCCCATGGCAAGCACGATGCCGTAGAAATAGAAGGGCTTTGGCATCGAGGTTCCGAAGCCGGCGCAGAGCATTAGCACCAAACTGACCATCGAGAGGACGCCGACGACGCCGAGGCGTGCGGCCGCAATCACGCCGAGCGCGTTGCCGATGATGAACGCTCCAAGCGCGCCGACGAGCAGCAAGGCGCCGGTGAAGTCGCCGTCGCCGAGCGCGATCGCCGCCCGCGTCGTGTTGCCGCTCATGAAGGAGACGAAGTCACCGATGCTCAAGAGCCCGATCGCGTCGGTCATCCCGGCGAGAAACGAGATCGTCGCGGCGACGGCCAGCGCCGTGCCCGTGCGCTGCCGCTTGATCAGTCTTCGCCGTCTCGCAATGGTCATCTGCCTTGCCTCCGATTGGGGGCAAGGCTAGCGCATGCGGATGGTGAGTCGGAATGGGCGGTCATCATATTGCCTACCGGCTGCGGCGTTCACGGCTTGCCGTGGCCGTCAGAAGCGGGTGATGACGCTGATTCCGAGATCGGTGGCGCGGTCCATGGCGACGAGGGCAGGGATCGCCTCTTCAAGAGAAATTTCCCGGCCGATCAGTTGCTGCGGCTTCAGCTTGCCGTCGGCGATCATCGCCAGCATGGCGTCGTAGCGCCAGGCCTGCATGCCGTGGCTGCCATAGATTTCGAGTTCGTGGCCGATCACCTGCGCCATCGGGATCTGTGGCGTCGCCTGGTCGCCGAGCATCAGGCCAACCTGGACGTGGCGGCCGCGCCGGCGCAAGTTCTTGATCGAGTTGAAGCAGGTCACGGGATTGCCGAGCGCGTCGATCGAGACATGGGCGCCACCGCCGGTGATATCCTTCACCGCCGCTGCCACGTCCTGCACGTCACGGCCATTGATGACAGCGACCGCGCCGAGTTTTTTGGCGAAGGCGAGCTTGTCTTCGGCGATGTCGATCGCGATCGGCTGGGCGCCGAGGGCCGCCGCGATCATGATTGCCGAGAGGCCGACGCCGCCGCAGCCATGCACCGCCACCCACTCGCCGCCCTTGACCTTGGCCTGGTCGGCGATGGCGCGGAACGACGTTGCGAAGCGGCAGCCGAGGCTCGCAGCCGTGGTGAAGTCCATGCTTTCAGGCAGATGCACGAGGTTCTGGTCGGCAAAGTCGAGCGCGACATATTCGGCAAACGAGCCCCAGTGGGTAAAGCCCGGCTGGAACTGCGCCTCGCAGACCTGCTGGTTTCCGGAGCGGCACTCGCCGCAACGGCCGCATCCGGAAACGAAGGGCACGGTCACCCGATCGCCGACCTTGTAGCGCATGACGCCGCGGCCGGTGGCGGTCACCACGCCCGCCAGCTCGTGGCCGGGCACATGCGGCAGGCGGATATCGGCGTCATGGCCCATCCAGCCGTGCCAGTCGGACCGGCAAAGCCCTGTTGCCTCGACCTTGATGACCACGCCGTTCTCCGTCGGTGTCGGATCGGGAAGGGTACGGATTTCCGGCATCTTCTCGAAGGCGTCGTAATACATGGCTTTCATCGGGTCGCTCCTTGCAATGTCTCAATGGGTGGGGCGCGGCCGTCGATGTGGCGTGCCATCAGAAATTCGTCGACCTCCCGGTCGCCGTCGAGCATGCCGCCGGGAACGTGCCCGATCTTGTAGAAACCCGCACGTTCATAAAAGCGGATCGCCGTCGGATTGTCGGCACGCACCACGAGTTCGAGCAGTCGGATGCCGGCCGAGCGCGCATGATCGGTCAGTTGCGCAAGCAGCTGTCGCGCCACGCCGGACCCGCGGGCCTCGTCGCACACATAGACCATGATGATCGTGCCCCGATGCGCCAGCCGGCTCGCACGCTCGCGCATCAGGCCCATGATGCCGACCGGCTCATCGCTGTCGAAGGCCACGAATACGGCGTTGGCGGTCAGCCGCGCGCGCCATTCCTCAGCCGAAAGGCGCTCCCAGTCGGCCGCTGTCGAGGCGAAGGCCTGCGGCTCGCGGTTGAGTGCTTCCAGCCTGATGCGGCGGAAGATGTCCACGTCGTCAGCGTCGAGATGCTTGATGCGCACGGCTTTCCCTTTTCTTTGGCGAAGAGACTAAGCGAGAGGCCTTCGCGGTACCAGAACGGCCGCCATGACATTTTTTGATAGACCCATTCACCCCGATGCTGTTTTTTCGGGGTATGCGGAAAGACTAGAATAAAAACCTCAAGGAGACGCAGATGGCCGTCGATACATCCCCCCGCTCAGTGACCTGGACCTATGTCGATGGTGAATGGCTCTCGGGCAATCCGCCGCTGATCGGCCCGACCTCGCATGCGATGTGGCTGGGCTCGACGGTGTTCGACGGCGCCCGCGTTTTCGACGGCGTCGCTCCCGACCTCGACCTGCATTGCCAGCGCGTCAACCGCTCGGCCGCCGCGCTTGGCCTGAAGCCGACGATGGCGGCGGAAGAGGTCGAGGCGCTGACCTGGGAAGGTGCCAAGAAGTTCGACGGCAAGACAGCGCTTTATGTGAAGCCGATGTACTGGGCCGAGCACGGCGCGGCCGGTGTCGTCGCCATCGACCCGGAATCGACCCGTTTTGCGCTCTGCCTGTTCGAGGCGCCGATGGGCAACGGCCACGGCGGCTCGTCGCTGACGCTGTCGCCCTTCCGCCGTCCGACACTGGAATCGATGCCGACCGACGCCAAGGCCGGCTGCCTCTATCCCAACAACGCGCGTATCCTGACCGAGGCTCGTTCGCGCGGCTTCGACAATGCGCTGGTGCGCGACATGCTCGGCAACATCGCCGAGACCGGTTCTTCCAACGTCTTCCTGGTCAAGGACGGTGTCGTCTTTACGCCGGCCGCCAATCGCACCTTCCTTGCCGGCATCACCCGCTTCCGCGTCATGACGCTGCTGCGCGAAGCCGGTTTCGAAGTGGTCGAGGCGACGCTGACGATGGCGGACTTCGAAGCGGCCGACGAGATCTTCACGTCCGGCAACTACTCCAAGGTGCTGCCTGTGACGCGTCTCGAAAGCCGCGACCTGCAGGCCGGCCCGGTCGCCGCCAAGGCGCGCGATCTTTACATGGACTGGGCGCACGCGGCCCGCGACGTCTGAACTGCGCGCATGCAAAACCCCGGCGCACGGTCGTACCCGCTGCGCCGGGGCAAGATGGCCTTCGGTTCAGGCACTCAGCGCGAGCGGGGCGCGCGCGCACCGACCACGGCGCGCCTGTGGATCAGGTAGGCCTGGACGGAGAGGCCTGCGAGGAAGATCACCAGCCAGGCAAGCAGCGTCGTCTGCACGATCGGCGATTCCGGGCCGCTGGCAAGTGGCTGCGAGGCGGGCAGGCGCTTCAACGTCTCGGCGATCGCCGGCACGATCAGCAGGAAATAGCTGAACGAAAGGCCAAGCGTTGCCAGGTAGGGGCGCAGGCGGCCGAAAAATTCGAGCCTTTGTGCTGCAAGGCTTCCACCGATGGCGAGCAGCGTGACGATCCCGAGCGCATGGCCCGCGTTGAAGCCGCCGGTGCTCGAAAGCCCCGCGGACGTCAGCACCGCCAGGATGATCGCGGCGAGGTAAAGCTTGCCGGAGCGCGTGCCGGGAACAATCGCACCATACCGGGCAAAGCCATAGAGGCCCGCCACGAAGGGGGCGAGGCTGATGACGGTATGGATGATGCCGAGTGTGGAAAGCGGATTTGCCATGATCTTCCTCCTTCATTCGACCGACTAGTTGGTCGGGATGTGTTTGAAAAAGAAACGCGATGATTTCACCTGCCATCGCGTCCGTTCGGTTTGATTTCTAGTGCTCGCAAATGTGGCCCGCCGTTCCCACGGGAACAACTGTCTTTTTCGACCGGTGTCGCTTCGAAGGGTCGGAGCTTCGGGGTCAGGCATCGTTTGGCGCCTGAAGTTGTGCCAACGCGGGCCGTGCGATCGCCGAAAACGTGGCTTGATCCGAGCCGGCGACGCGGGCCGCGAGCATTGCGCCGTGGACCGTCGCCATGAGCGCCTCGGCGGCCGCCTTGGGGCTGTGAGCGGTCCTCAGGGATCCCTTCGCTACGCCATCCTCGATCACGGCTCCGAGCCAGCCGGAAAGGTCGGCAAAATGACCGCGCACTTGCGCGACGACAGTATCGGGAAGCGAAGGTATTTCCGAGGCCAGAAGGGCGCCGATACAGAAGGGCATGTCCCGTTTAGCGATACATTCTTCCCAGAAGCCGACATAGGCCTCGAGCCGGGCCGTCGGATCGCCGACAGCTGCTAGCAGTCCTTCAACGCTGCGGCGATTGTTCTTGCGGTAGCGGGCAAGCACGGCTGCGGCAAGGTCCGCCTTGGTCGGGAAGTGATGGTGGATGGTCGCCTTGCCGATGCCAACCGCGGTCGAGATATCGGCATAGCTGAACGCGTTGTAGCCCCGCGACACCATCAGGCGTTCGGTTGCGTCCAGGATTCGTTCGGAAGTATCGCTCACCATTAGCAAGATCTATCAACCGGTCGGTCGAAGCTCAAGTGAGGAGCAGTCCACATATGCAGTGACCGGGGCCGACGTGGACGGCAACTGGACGGCTTGCGCCGGGTCGCGCGCGCTATTTCTTCTTTGCCGGCACGCCCACCTTGACCGCGTCGGGTGCAAGCTCACCACCGAGCTCGACCGTCTTCTTCTGCTTGTCGAAGACGCAGATCTGTGTGATGGCGGCCTTGGAGCTCTTGGGCGTGCCGATCACCAGCGCCAGCCCGAAACTCTGCGAGCCGAAGGGGTCTACGACGACGCTGGGTTTTTGCAGCGAGGTGGCGGCGGCGAGGCACTTCTTCGAAACCTCTGCCCGGAATGTCTCCCACGCGTCGCCGGAAGAGGCTGCTGCACTGGACGCAGCAAAAGCGGCGATGGCGGAAAGGGCGAGGGCAGGGATGAGACGCTGCGGCATGGACTGTCCTTTATGCATGCTTGCAACGGTCGCGAAGCTGCAGCCAAACCGTGGCATGAATGTGCTTGAAAGTGTCATGCTTTCAAAATGATGTTGAAAGTATATTCCGTGGGTTGAGGAAAAATTGGCATTGCATCGGTTGCCTCCATGAGGGTCGGTGCCTATGTTCCCGCTCACGGATTTCCCGACGAAATTCCATGCCAAGAGGAGATGCCCACATGGCTTTCGAATTGCCGAACCTTCCCTATGACTACGATGCGCTGGCGCCCTACATGTCGCGCGAGACGCTCGAGTACCACCACGACAAGCACCACCTGGCTTACGTGACCAACGGCAACAAGCTTGCTGAAGAGGCCGGCCTCTCCGACCTGTCGCTGGAGGAAGTCGTCAAGAAGTCCTACGGCACCAACCAGCCGCTGTTCAACAATGCCGGCCAGCACTACAACCACATCCATTTCTGGAAGTGGATGAAGAAGGGCGGCGGCGGCACCAGCCTGCCGGCCAAGCTCGACGCGGCCATCAAGTCCGACCTCGGCGGCTACGACAAGTTCCGCGCCGATTTCATCGCCGCCGGCACCGGCCAGTTCGGCTCGGGCTGGGCCTGGCTCTCGGTCAAGAACGGCAAGCTCGAAATCTCCAAGACCCCGAACGGCGAAAACCCGCTCGTTCACGGCGCCTCGCCGATCCTCGGTGTCGATGTCTGGGAACACTCCTACTATATCGACTACCGCAACGCCCGTCCGAAGTACCTCGAAGCCTTCGTCGACAGCCTGATCAACTGGGATTACGTGCTCGAAATGTACGAAGCGGCTTCCAAGTAAGCTGCCCGTCTTCGATGCATGACGTTTGGACCCGGCGCTTGCGCCGGGTCTTTTCGTTTGTGCTGGGTACCGATGAGGCCAGGCTCAGGTGGTCTTCCAGCCGCTGATCCAGAGTTCCCTGAGGCGGTTTCCCTCGCCTGGAAAATAGGCGCCGACCGCCTCGCAGTGCTCGACACGGTCGGCGCGAAAGTTGCGGATCGCCTGGCGCAACTCGCACCAGCCGACGATGTTGGCAGTTTCCGAATAGTAGATCAGCGCCACCGGCCGGATCGTGCGTTCTGTGGCGCGGCCGAGTTCGTCGCGATAGTCGAGTTCGAGCTTCTGCTCGTCGCGGATCGCCCGGCGTACCAAAGCGAGATCGATGCCGGCGGGCGAGGGGGCGATCGTTCCCCAGGCGTGCAGCGCCTGCGAACGAAAGGCCAGTCTCAGCGGCTCGGGCACGGCTGCAGTGATTTTCTGGTTGACGCGGCCGGCGGCTGCCTTCAGTTCCTCGTCGCCGGTTCGTGCCAGCAGCGCCAGAGCCAAGGCGATCGCTTCCGTTTCCTCGATCGAAAACATCAGCGGCGGCAGGTCGAAGCCGGGCCTAAGAATATAGCCGATGCCGCGGCCGCCTTCGATCGGCACGCGCATCGCCTGGAGTGCCGCGATATCGCGGTAGATCGAGCGCACCGTCACCTCCAGCGTCTCGGCCATTTGCGCGCCGGTCACGGGCTTTCTCGCAAGCCGGAGGATCTGGATGATCTCGAAAAGCCGTGCCGCCTTGCGCATCGAAAACCTCCCCCGTCGTCAACGCTCCTGACACTACCTTGTCAGTTGCCCGGATCTATACCATCAGCCAACGGATTGAAAAAAACAGCAATTCGATTGAGAAATGAAAACCCGGACGACGGACAACTGACATGACCTACACGGAAAACCTCTGGCTCTTCTTCACCCTTCTGTTCGGCATCATCATCGTGCCGGGTATGGACATGGTCTTCGTCCTTGCGAACTCGCTAACGGGAGGGCGGGCCTCCGGTCTGTCGGCGACGGCCGGCATCATGGCGGGCGGCGTGCTGCACACGCTCTATGCGGCACTCGGCGTCAGCGTCATCCTGCATCTGGTGCCCGGCCTCTTCAACGTGCTGCTCGTCGCGGGTGCTGCCTATATCGCCTGGATCGGCTTTTCCCTGGTCAAAAGCTCGATCACCATCGGCGGCATCAACGGCGCGGACCGGCTGTCGCGCTGGGCGAGTTTTCGCCAGGGCGCGCTGACGAGCCTGATGAACCCGAAGGCCTATCTCTTCATGCTGGCGGTCTATCCCCAGTTCCTCAAGCCCCAGTTCGGGCCGATCTGGTCGCAGGCCCTGGTCATGGCCGCGATGATTGCGGCGACGCAGCTCGCTGTCTATGGCGGCCTTGCCCTTGCCGCCGGCCGCGGCCGGGATTTTCTGGTCGGCAGCCCCGAGACGACCGTGTGGATCGGCCGGGCCGCCGGGGCGGTGCTCGTTCTGGTCGCGGCTTTCACGGTGTGGCAGGGCTGGTCGGCACAGTGAAGCTGTCCCGGTTTCTCTAAAGTATAAACATGAATTTTAAAGTCATGTTATTGGCGGGCCTGTTGAAATCCCGGAATTACGCCGGCCGACGGAAATTCCTTTGTCCTAACAAGCACATCAAAAAAATGTTACTTCCGTCGAATACTCAAGATGACATCATGCGGCCGCATTGGGCATGAAGGCCAGGCAGGCAGATTCGCCGAATAGATTTCATTGACCGGGAGATCCTGATGAAAATACGCGCACTCATGTTGGCTGCCGCTCTTGCGGGCCTGGGTGTTACTGCCGTGACTGCAGCCGACGAGCCGCAGGTGGTTCGCCAGCAGGCGATGAAGAAGGTGGGCGCTGCGACTGGCGCGCTTGCCGGCATCGCCAAGGGCGAGAAGCCCTATGACGCGGAGGTCGTGAAGGCATCGCTGACGACGATCAGCGAGACGATGAAGACCTTCCCGGACCATTTCCCGGCCGGCTCGGAAGCGGGCCACGAGACCGAGGCGAGCCCGAAGATCTGGGAAAACCTGGATGACTTCAAGGCCAAGGCCGCCAAGCTCGGCACCGATGCCGAGGCGGTTCTGGCGCAGCTGCCGGCTGACCAGGCGGCCGTTGGCGCGGCCCTCGGGGGCATCGGCAAGGACTGCGGCAGCTGTCATGAGAGCTACCGCCTGAAGAAGAATTGACCGGCGGCAACGTCCTATCCGGCTGAAAGAGGAGGCACGCGACGTCCCGCCGCGTGCCTTCACTCGTATTGAGCACACTGTTGCGGCAGGGCATGAGGGGAGACTATGGGTCGTCGGGCGAGAAAGCTGATATCGGGTCTTGTGGTGCTGGGCGTCGTCGGCGGTGCCGCCTTCTGGTGGCTGACGAAGCCGGCACCCTGGAGCGCCTCCCATTGGGAGGGCCTCGGAGAACCGGATCTTGCCAAGGGCGAACAGGTCTTCTGGGCCGGCGGCTGCGTCAGCTGTCATGCCAACAAGGGCGCCGAAGGTGACGCGCGTCTGGTGCTTTCGGGTGGCGCGCCGCTGAAGAGCCCCTTCGGCACCTTCCACGCGCCGAACATCTCTCCGGACGAAACGGCCGGAATCGGCGCCTGGACGCTCGCCGAGTTCGGCAACGCCATGACCCGCGGCGTCGGGCGCAACGGCGAGCATCTCTATCCGTCGTTCCCCTACGGCTCCTATGCGCGCATGGCGGCCAAGGACGTCAACGACCTCTGGGGCTTCATGAAGACGCTGCCGAAGAGCACCGAGGTGGCGCCGCCGCACGAATTGCCATTCCCTTACAACATGCGGATAGCCTTGGGTGGCTGGAAGCTGCTGTTCCTGACCGACAAGCCACGCACCGCGGTGGACGCCAACGACCCGAAGCTCGCCCGCGGGCAATATCTCGTCGAGGGGCTTGGCCACTGCGGCGAATGCCACACGCCGAGAAACGCGCTCGGAGGCTTCGAGCCGGATCAGTGGCTCGCAGGCGCGCCGAACCCGGAAGGCGAGGGCCGTATTCCCGATATCACGCCCGGCTCCAAGAGCATCGGCAGCTGGAGCGCCTCTGATATCGCCTCCTATCTGGAAACCGGCTTCACGCCGGAGTTCGATTCCGTCGGCGGTTCCATGGTGGAAGTGCAGAAGAACATGGCAAAACTGACGCCGGCCGACCGTGAGGCGATCGCCGCCTACCTGAAGGCGGTACCGGCGCTCTAACGCTTGATCTTCGTAGCAAGGCGCGCTCAACTCGGCTTCATAACGAGGAGGAGACTGGATGCGCCCACACGAAACCGCGCCCTACGACCAGTGGATCGAACGCAGCCCCGAGGAGATGGTGGCCCGCGCTGCGGACTTCTATGAAGAGGTCAACCGCCGCCGCACCACGCGTTACTTCAGCGATCGTCCGGTGCCGCGTGAGGTCATCGAAACCTGTCTGAAGGCGGCGGGCACGGCGCCGAGCGGCGCCAACCATCAGCCCTGGCATTTCACCGTGATCGAGAGCCCCCGGATCAAGGCCGAGGTGCGCCACGCGGCGGAAGAGGAGGAGCGTATCTTCTATCGGGACAAGGCGCCGCAGGAGTGGCTCGACGCGCTGGCGCCGCTCGGCACCGACGAAGACAAGCCCTTCCTTGAGACTGCTCCCTACCTGATCGTCGTCTTCTCGCAGAAGCGCGGTGGTCCCAATCCGGGCGATCTGAAAAAGAACTACTACATCAACGAAAGCGTCGGCATTGCTACCGGCATCCTGATCACGGCGCTGCATCATGCGGGCGTTGCGACACTGACCCATACGCCGGCGCCGATGAACTTCCTCAACGAGATTTGTGGTCGGCCGGACAGTGAAAAGCCGTTCCTGATTCTGGTGGCCGGCTATCCAGCCCCGGATGCGACCGTGCCGGTGGCCGGCAAGGTGAAGAAGCCGCTCGATCAGATCTCGAACTGGCTCTAGGCCTGTTGCCAAAAGTGGAGAGGCCGCTTTCTGCACCGAAATGGAAGGCGGCTTACCCGATGCTGCCGCTGTCGTCGGGCCGATGCTCCCGCCCGTAGAGTGCAAGAAATCCGTCGAGCTCCGGTGAGCCGAGACCGAGGCCATGCAGGATCTCGCCGGAAAAGCTGATCGGCGCGGTGCCGGCGGCGGTGACCACGTGGCCGCTGCGCATCGCCTGCGGCTGATCGCGATAGTGCGAAGCACCATGATAGCCGGTCAGCGCCGCAAGGCTTTCGGCGCTGTTGCCGGTGTGGTCGACGCGGTCGAGAAGGCCGCATGTCGCAAGGGCATGGACGCCGCCGCAAATGGCTGCGACCACCCGCTTGTTGCGATCGAAGGCACGGATCGTCGAGGAGAGATCGGGCGCCTCGTTCGTGTCCCAGATTGCGCCGCCGCAGATCACCAGCCCGTCGAAGCCGGCCGGGTCGAGGGCATCGACGGAGAGATGCGCCGAGACGTCGAGGCCGCCCATCGAGGTGACACGCGCGCCGTCGACGGTGGCAACCTCGATATCGACGCCGAGATGGGTGCGCGCCGCCGCCATCAACAGCGCACATTCCCAATCGGCGAAGCCTTCGCACAGGACGATTGCAAGACGCATCGGCAGCTCCTCAGCCCAGCTTCTGCATATAGCGCATGCCGGTCACCGGGCGAGGGACGAAGCGTTCGGATTCGTAGAAATGGTGTGCCTGGAAGTTGCCCGTGGCGGCGCTGACCGAAAGGAAGTCGCAGCCGGCCATCTTCGCCTGCTCACGCGCCTTGGCGACCAGGTGGCGGCCAATGCCGGTGCCGCGGCTTTCCGGGCGAACGAAGAGGTGATGCAGCTCCATGCCGCGTGCGCCTTCGGCGGCCCGGTAGATCGGCACGAGGATCGCGTAGCCGATCAGCCGGTTGCCGGCCTCGGCGACGAGCGCCGTAATCCACGGCGTACGGCCGAAAAGGTCACGCTCCAGCTGTTCCGGCGTGATCGGGGCGGCGTCGCCGTGATGGGCCGAAAGTTCGGTGATCATGTCGCGCAGTTCCGGCAGGTCGCGCTGCTTGGCGCAACGGATCGTCACCATCGGCGGGCGCGTCGCCGGTGTCGCATGAAGGGTGGGGATGGCGGTCTGTAGCATGTCTGGGCTCCTCGGGTTTTCTCGCCATCAGGAGCCGGAAAAACAAAAGCCGCCTGATGGCGGCCTTGTTGAATATGATCAGCAGGCCGCTCCTATCGGAACAGCCAAAAATACACGCGGCAAATGGGTGCGTTCTTGATCATGGGCGCTAGATTGTTTGTTTTCGTGATTTTGTCAACGGGGATTTTTCAAGGCGACTAATTAAGCTGCCGCCTCAGTGCTCGCTCTCGCACATGGAATGGTCGGCGAGCGCCCGGATCACATAGCAGTCGCCGACGGTGTGATTGCCGTCGCAGGCGACGATGCGTTCCAGTTCCTGCTCCAGCTTCCTCAATCGCGCGATCTTCTCGCGCACCGTTGCCAGGTGCTCGCTGGCGATGCGGTCGGCTTCGCCGCAAGGTCGCTCCGGATGCTGGCTGAGGGCGAGCAGGTCCTTGATCGAATCGATCGACAAGCCGAGGTCGCGCGCATGGCGGATAAAGGCCAGTCGCTCAAGTTCGCCTTTCTCGTACCGCCGCTGATTGCCTTCGGAGCGCTCGGGCGCTGCGATCAGTCCCATCTGCTCGTAGTAGCGGATCGTCGGGATTTTGACGCCGGTGCGCCGGGAGAGATCGCCGATGGAATACATGCTCGCCTCAAACCTATAGCTTCTGGAGCAATAGATAGTTGGGCGCGACCAAGTGTCAATGGTTGGGAAGGGGAGGGGCCGGTCTCGGCCCCTCTGAATGCTGGACGCTGCGAGGGCGGCTTGTCCTAGCCGCGGTCGTTTTCGAGGAACGAGAGCAGGGCTTCGTCGAAGAGATCGCTTTCTTCCAGCTGCGGCGTATGCCCGCTCTGTTCGAAGAGCCGCACCGTCAGGTCCGTGAAGTCCGCCCGGTACTCGTCCCAGCTGAAGGCCGGGGCGACGAGATAGTCCGAGCGGCCGAGCGCAAGCAGGACCGGCGCTGCCAGCCTGTTCAAACCCTTGCGGATATCGATATCGCGAAAGACCTCGCCCCAGAGATGGTCGAATACCGCGTTGTTGACAGTGACATCTCGCCAAAGAGGCGTTGCGTCGAAGTCCGGCTGATGCCAGCTCTTCGCGCCGAGCCGGATCAGCAGGGCTTTGAAACGTTCCTCAGGCCGCGCCGTGATGTCGTCGCCAAGCTTGGCCATCTCCCGTGCGAAGATCGCTTTTCGGGCCGGCGACACTGTTTCTTCCCAGATCCGGTCGGCGAGCGCCATATGACGAGCCGAATGGCTCGGACCGGTGCCGACCATGATCACGTGGCTGACGCGCTCCGGGTGTCGCTTGGCATATTCGAGGGCCATATAGCCATGGCCGGAGTGTCCGAGAATGGCGAAGCGTTCGAGCCCCAGATGCGCCCGCATTCGCTCGATATCATCGAGCACCGTCTCGAAGCCGATGTCGCCAGCGGCATAGTTGGTCCGCGCCGGTGCGAAGCCGCGGTGGTCGATGAAGATCAGCCGCAACTTCTCGCGAAGCGCTTGGGAGAAGGTGCGGGGGTAGTAGGCGGCGCTGCCGATGACGAGCAGCGGCGTGCCACTGCCTTCGATCCTATAGCCGAGGTCGAAGGGGCCGGCGCCAAGGCTGCCGGCTTCGGAAACAAATCCGTCTTTGGTGGTCATGAGGATGATCCTAGCGATGGCCGGTGAACGGTCATGTCCGTGTCAGGACGTTCAGGCGGCCGAAAAAAAAGCCATGCCAAAAACCGCCGAAGGGCGGCTGTGGCGTCGGTCGTTTTCTGCCGGCGAAAGTCGCTAACGGATCAGGCGCATGGATCTTGGTCCTCTTTGGAGGATCGCTGGATATCATCGATTGTCCGACCGAGACAAGCCGATCGGCGCAAACCGCCCTCTCAGGGGATGTCGTCGCCGCCGTTGGCGAGATCGGCGGTCGCCACGTCGCGCTGCTGCTCGACACCCATCGCGCGCTCGACAGCCTTGCGGATCTCTTCCTCGGCGGCCTGCCGCTGCTCGGGGGGCATCTCCTTGAGATCCGATTCGGTCAGGCCCATCGCCTTGAGGACCTGTTCGCGGATTTTCTCAACCAGGCTCTTCTTCGCTTCCTTCAGAAACTCGTCGCTGACCGAACCTTCCGAGGCCGCAGGGCCTTCTTTGGCGGAAATCGAAGCCGTGCTCTCGCCGTCGCGCGCCGCCGTCATCCACAGCGCGTTGGAAAGGGCGTTCGAGGTCGAAGGCGGCGCGATCGTCGGGGCCTGGCGCGGGCGCGCATCACCGCCGCTCTCCTCGATCGGCGCGATAGTGCCCGCCTGCTGGCGGCGCTGGGAGAAGTAGTAGTTCGAAATGCTGTTGTCGATCTTCATGGGATTCCCCCGGAATCTGTCGTCCGGGGGAAGCTGCTGTCGCGGGCTTGCGCGGAGCTTACTTTTGCAACCTTCTAGCGAGAATTAGGGATGCTTCGCGCGCGTCAAGGCAGAGTGTAGGCGATGATGTAGTCACCGGGCCTGGTGCCGACCGAGCCGTGGCCGCCGGCAACGATCAGCACGTATTGCTTGTCGCCGACCGCATAGCTCATCGGCGTCGACTGGCCGCCGGCGGGAAGGCGCGCCTCCCAGAGCTGGCGTCCGGTCGTGAGGTCATAGGCGCGCAGATAATCGTCGACAGCGGCACCCAGGAAGGCGACGCCCCCCTTGGTGATCATCGGCCCGCCGATGCCCGGTACGCCGACCTTGAACGGCAGCGGCAACGGCGTCATGTCCTCGACTGTGCCGTTCTTGTGCTTGTAGGCGATCTTGCCGGTCCTGAGATCGGCTCCAGCGACGTAACCCCACGGCGGCGCCTGGCAGGGAATGCCGAGCGGTCCAAGGAAGGGGCCCATGAAGACGCCATAGGGCGCTCCATCGTTGCGATTGAGCCCTTGCTCCGACCCCTTCTCGTCCTGGCCCTTCGGCGGCACCTGGTCGCGGGGCACGAGACGCGAGGTGAAGGCGAGATAGGTCGGCATGCCGAACATCACCTGCCGCTCCGGATCGATCGCGACGGAACCCCAGTTGAAGGTGCCGAAGTTGCCGGGATAGACGAGCGTGCCCTCGATCGACGGCGGCGTGTAGCGTCCCTCATATTTCAGCGAGCGGAACGCGATGCGGCAGGCAAGCTGGTCGAACAGCGTGACGCCCCACATGTCTTTTTCCTGCAGCGGTGCAGGCATGAAGGTGAGGCCGGAGACCGGCTGGGTCGGGGCGGTGAAGTCCTCGGGGATCGCGCCACCCGGCGCCTGCACCTCCTCGACCGGGATGATCGGTTCGCCGCTCCTGCGGTCGAGCACGTAGATGTCGCCCTGTTTCGTCGGTCCGACCAAAGCTGGCACGACGGTGCCGTCCTCCTTGGTGATGTCAAGCAGCGCCGGCTGCGCCGGCACGTCCATGTCCCAGAGGTCGTGATGTACGGTCTGGCGAACCCAGCGCACCGCGCCCGAATTGATGTCGAGCGCGACGATCGAGGAGGAATATTTCTCGACGTGTTCGCTGCGGCCCATGCCGAGCTGGTCGGGCACCTGGTTGCCCATGGGGATGTAGACGAGGCCGAGACCCTCGTCATAGCTGAAGACCGACCAGCTGTTCGGCGAGTTGGTGGTGTAGGTCTGGCCTTCGGGGAGCGGTGCCGTCACATCAGGGTTGCCGCTGTCCCAGTTCCAGATCAGAGCACCGGTGTTGATGTCGAACGCGCGGATGACGCCGGACTGTTCCTGGGTGGAATAGTTGTCGTTGACCGCACCGCCGATGATCAGCTTGCCGGCGACGGCAACCGGCGGCGACGTCGAATAATAGTAACCGGCCGGGTTGTATCTCATGCCCGTTTCGAGATGCAGCACGCCATTGTCGGCAAAGCTGGTGCAGACGGACCCCGTCGCCGCGTCGAGCGCGATCAACCGCGCGTCGGAGGTCGGAAGGTACACCCGTTCGGCGCAGGGGCTGCCCGGGGCTGCAGCCGGGTCGGCCCAATAGGTAACGCCGCGGCAGGTCTGGTGCTGGCGGTCCGGGTTCATGCCCGAGTTGCTGTCATATTTCCATTTCTCTTCGCCGGTTGCCGCATCGAGCGCGATCGCCCAGTTGTGCGGTGTGCAGGCATAGAGCGTGTCTTTGATCTTGAGCGGCGTCACCTGATAGGTCGTTTCGCCCACGTCGTCGGGTCTCTTGATGTCGCCGGTCTGATATTGCCAGGCAACCCTCAGCCCCCCGACATTCTCAGGCGTGATCTGATCGAGCGGCGAGTAGCGCTGGCCGAAGGCGGTGCGCCCGTACTGGTGCCATTCGTCCGGCGGTACCGAGCCGCCGAGCGGTGGATTTTCAGCGACGACATCGCTCGGCAGATCGCCGCGTATGTCGTGCGGGTCCTGCATGATTGCGTAGCCCGCGACACCAACCGATACCAGCACTGCAAATGCCAGCGGCCAGCCACTCACGGCATAACGCTCGCCCGTCGGGCTTTCGAAGCCGAGCGGCCGGCGCACGGCCGGCAACAGTAGCCAGAGCCCCAGAAGGACGATGACGCCGCCACGCGGGCCAAGCTGCCACCAGTCGAAACCGACCTCAGACACCGCCCAGCCGAGCGAGCCCAGGATCATGAACGCATAGAGCCAGATCGCCGCCGATTTCCGCATGAACAGCAGCACCGCCGTCAGCAGGAAGCCGATGCCGATTGCGAGGTAATAGGGGCTGCCGCCAAGCATCAGCAGCTTGGCGCCGCCGCCGCCAAGCGCGAGGCCGATGATTGCAAAGACGATGGCCGTCAGAACGAGCATGATGGGAACTCCCGCATCGAAGAACGGTGCAGTGGCACGGTTCTTTCCATTGCGGCGGTCCGTTGCCGGGACCGCGTGAGACAGGTGGCTTCGAAGCGGCGGTCGCAAGCCTTGTCGCGGCCGCCCGGTCAGGGAAGGCGCAGAGCGCCTGTCCTGTTAGCACCTAACGCGCCGTCTTTGCCTTTCAATAGCCACATTCCGCAACGCGGAAATATTCGCAGGCCCGCAATAAAGTTGCGGTCAAGGCGACCAGCCGAACGTGGACGACCGGTGTGTTCAAGCGCCGCTGGCGGCGCGTTGGCTGAGGGCAGCCAGGTGCCCGTCCCCGCGTAAAAACAGCGGCATAGAACGATTTGATGAATCGGCCTGGCAGCATAAGCGCAAGGCCGCGGAAATACGGCTCACCGGAATGCCGCATTCCAGAGACGGCTATGTGCCGCAGAAGGTGCGCTGGACTTCCTCTCCCGGGCTCGGCGGAGCCTGGTAGCGGGCAAACTGCGGCAGGTCGGCATAGGGGTTGGCGGTGACTTCGACCAGGGCCTCAAAGAGCGAGAAGTCCGCATCTTCGGTCGCGGCCGCGATCGCCTCTTCGATCCGGTGGTTACGCGGAATAAAGGCCGGGTTGACCGCCCTCATGGCGGTCGCGCGTTCATCCGGCGTCGCCTTCTCGCGACTGAGACGCTGACGCCACTCTTGCAGCCACGGCCCGATTGCCCCGGTAGAGGCAAAGGTCGAGGCGAGTACGGCATCGGCGGCCGGGTCGCGGGCGCTGTCGCACAGCCGCCGGAAGGTGAGGGTGAAATCCGCTTCCCCCTGATGCATGGCCGTCAGCAGCGCCTGCAACAGGTCGAGATCTCCCTTTTCGCTCATGACCAATCCGATCTTGCGCCGCATGCCATCCAGCCAGTGGCGCTGGAAGATCGCGCCGTACTCGCCGAGCGCATCATTGGCCAGTTCCACCGCAGTATCCTGGTTGTCGTCGAAGAGCGGCACCAGGGTTTCTGCCAGGCGCGCCAGGTTCCATTGCCCGATCGCCGGCTGGCTAGCATAGGCATAACGACCGATCTGATCGATCGAGGAAAACACCTTCTTGGGATCATAGGCATCGAGGAAGGCGCAAGGGCCGAAGTCGATCGTCTCGCCCGAGATCGTCATGTTGTCGGTGTTCATCACACCATGGATGAAGCCGACATGCAGCCAGCGCGCAATCAGCTCCGCCTGGCGCGCGGTCACCGCCTTGTAGAAGGCAAGATAGGGCCGTTCAGCGTCCCTGACCTCAGGGTAGTGGCGATCGATCGCGTAGTCGGCAAGCACCTTCACCGACTCCATATCGCCGCGCGCCGCGAAAAATTGGAACGTGCCGACGCGCATATGGCTTGCCGCGACCCGCGTGACGATGGCACCCGGCAGGATCTGTTCGCGATAGACCGGTTGCCCGGTGACGACGGCGGCAAGCGCCCGTGTCGTCGGAATGCCGAGCGCGTACATCGCCTCGCTGACGATGTACTCGCGCAAGACTGGACCGAGTGCCGCGCGCCCGTCGCCGCGCCGTGAGAAGGGGGTCTGGCCCGGTCCTTTGAGCTGGATGTCGCGCCGCTTCCCGTTGCGGTCGATCACCTCGCCAAGGAGGATCGCCCGGCCATCACCGAGTTGCGGCACGAAGGTGCCGAACTGGTGGCCGGCATAAGCCATGGCAAGCGGATCGGCACCGGCGGGAAGGCGATTGCCCGAAAAGATCTCGGCGCCCTCGCGTTCGAGCGTCGCCACGTCGAGACCGAGCTCCTCGGCCAATGGCTTGTTGAGCTTGATCAGCCAGGGCTCCGCCACCGGAGTGGGCGCGACGCGCGCGAAGAACTGCTGCGGCAGGCGCGCGTAGCTGTTGTCGAAGGCAAAGGCTTCGGCATTTCCGGTCGGCGAGGCGGGAGCGTAATTCATGGCAGGGCGGTCAACGGCCTTTGCCGGGATGTCCGGCTGCCGTCCTTTCCGTTCAAGTCTACACAAACACTGTGGCTTTCGCGAGGGTGGCGACGAGAAGGCGCCCTCCCGCAATTGCTTGCGAGAGGGCCGGGAGGGCGAGGCCCCGCGCCTCAGGCGCTAAGCGCCGTCGGTGGAAGGCAGGCCTCGCAGATTGCCGCGATGTGGCGATGGTCGGTGCCGCAGCAACCGCCAAGGATGCGCAATCGTGGCAAATGCGTCGTCAGTGTTCGATAACGCTGGCCGAGGTCGAGGGGATCCCCGGCATCCAGGATTTCGCTGTTGTCGAGCTCGGCATGGCTCATCCTGGAAGCGTTGGCTCGGATACCGGCGATGCGCTGCGCCCAGGCGCTCCCCGTATCGAGGCTGGTCTCGAAATGATCGGGGTGGGCACAGTTGATCATGTAGTAGTGCGGATAGCCGCCGGTCGCCGCATCAACGGTCTCGATCGCGGCCTGAAGGGTTCGGCCGTCTGGGAGCCGGCCGTCGGTTTCCACCGTGAAGGCAATCGAGCAGGGCATGCCATGGCTCTGGGCCGCCCGGGCAATGCCGGTCGCCTCGTCGATGCTGGTCAGCGTATAGGCGCCGACGATATCGGCGTCACTGGCGGCAAAGGCGGAGATCTGTGGTCCGTGATAATCCTCGGCCTCATCCGCACTCATGCGGCCCAGACGGTAGCCGTCGCCGCGCGGCCCGATGGCGCCGCTAAGCACGATCGGCGCTTGCGGACGTTCGTACTCGGCGCGCAGTTCCGCCAGCATGTAGATGGCGTTCTGGTTGACCTCGGCCAGGGCCGCGGCGTCATAGCCGAGCTTCACGCCCCAATCGGCGCTGGCGCGCCAGGTGGGTGTGTCGAGCACGAAGCCGGTGCCGTGCTGCTGTGCGATTGCGAGATATCGCTTGTAGTAGTCGAGCAAGCGCCGGCGCCCGTCCGCCGTCGAAATGAGCACGAAGGCGGCAAAATGCGGGAGGGAGATGCCCTCATGAAAGATCAGCGTCGTTTCGATGCCACCGTCACTCAGGAACAGTCCACCCTTCAAGAGCGGCAGGCTGCGTCTGTATTTGGCCATATCGGTCTCCACCGGTTCAGTCTTGGCTGAAGGGCCCGCGGATGCCTCCAACACCGCAGAACCAAGTAAATTTCTGCCTTATGATCATCTTCTAAACTAGACGACTTGCGGTATACTATTGCTAATATACTAAATTAGTGTCGAAAAATCAGTGACTTACTGGCTTGCAGCCGCCGCTGCGCTAGGAGCTGGCCGCCGAGTAATTGCTGGAAACCGTACCAATGGTAGGGAGCAGCTAATGCGAAAGGGTGAGGAAACGCGCGCCAGAATCCTCGACGTCGCCGAGGCGGCGGTGCTTGCCAAGGGTTTCGGCGCGACTTCGATCGACGAGCTGATCGCCGAGACCGGCATCACCAAGAGCGGATTCTTCTACCATTTCCGCGACAAGAACGAACTCGCGCGGGCTCTGCTCGAGCGCTACATCGAGAACGACGAGCGCATCTACGACGAGATCTTCGGCCGCGCCCATCAATTGTCAGACGACCCGCTGCAGGCTTTTCTTCTGGGACTGAAGATGCTGTCGGAAATTCTCGCTGACCTGCCGAACGGCCATCCCGGCTGCCTGGTCGCGGTCATGTGCACGCAGGAGCGCGCTTTCGATCGCGAGATCCAGGAGATCAACCGGCAGGCGGCGCTGATGTGGCGTCGGCGTTTCGGCACGATGTTCGAGGCGATCATGCAAGTCTACCGGCCACGCGAGCCGCTCGACGTCGACCAGCTGGCCGATATGGTTTCGACCGTGCTTGAAGGCGGCATCATCCTGTCGAAGGCGCTGAAGCAGCCTGAAAGCCTGCCGCAGCAGCTGCTCGTACTCCGATCCTTCGTCCGGCTGCTTTTCCAGCCGGCAGCCTGAGCAATTCCAGGAAAAGTGTGACGCGGTTTTCCGTCCGGAATGGCGCCTTGCGGTGCGTCAGCCTTCCATCTCAAGCGCCAAGGCAGCAAGCTTGCGCACCGTGTTGAGGTTGCGCGCGGTGCCTGGTTTGGCGGCCGGCAGCTTGAACTTCGAACGGCCGGAGCCGTTCGGGAAGTGGATATAGATCTCAGCTCCGGCAACCTGGGCTTCTTCGCCATCGGGTGCCACGAGTTTGTCGAGCGCGTCTGATGGTGCCGGCTCGCGCAGGAAAACGACAAGCAGCAGATTGGGCTTGGCGTCCGGGAAGGGGGCCTGATCGGCGATCGCCTGCAATTGCGCGCCGGTCCTGATCATCACGCCTGGCGCCTTACCGAGCTTTTCCTGAAGTGCGCTGTCCAGCATTGCCGCCGCGTCTGCCGCCGGCAGATCGGAGCGGAACAGCACGTTGCCGCTCTGGATGTAGGTCTTGACGTCGGCAAAGCCGAGCCCCTCGCAGATCGCCTTGAGGTCGGCCATTGGAAGCGATCCCGTACCACCGACATTGACGGCTCGCAGCAGGGCGACGTGGACGGGCATGGCGGGACCTTTCACCTCAGGTGGCAATGGGATGAGAAAAACCGCAAACAGGTTTACTCATCCCGATCCGTTTACATCTTGCCGGCGACCTTGATGGCAAAGGCGTATTCGAAGGCGATCTCCTCGAGCCGCTGGAAGCGACCCGAAGCGCCGCCATGGCCGGCGTCCATGTTCGTCTTCAACAGGATCGGCGCGCTGCCCGTCGTCTTCTCGCGCAGCCGCGCGACCCACTTCGCCGGCTCCCAATAGGTGACGCGCGGATCGGTGAGACCGCCGAGCGCCAGGATCGCGGGATAGGACTTCGCCTCGACATTGTCGTAGGGCGAGTATCCGGCGATGATGTCGTAGAACTCGCGGCTCTCGATCGGGTTGCCCCATTCCGGCCATTCCGGCGGGGTCAGGGGCAGGGTGTCGTCGAGCATGGTGTTGAGCACGTCGACGAAGGGTACGGCCGCGATAACGCCGGTGAACTTCTCCGGCGCCATATTGGCGATCGCGCCCATAAGCATGCCGCCGGCGGAGCCGCCTTCTGCGACGATCTTCGCGTAGGACGTGAACTTCTGTTGATTCAGATAGTCAGCGGCCGCTATGAAATCCTTGAAGGTATTGGTCTTCTTGGCCATCTTGCCGTCTTCGTACCAGGCAAAGCCGCGATCCTTGCCGCCGCGGATATGGGCGATGGCATAGACGAAGCCGCGATCGGCCAGCGACAGGCAATTGGTGTTGAAGCCGGCCGGAATGGTGATGCCATAGGCGCCATAGCCATAGAGCAGGCAGGGCGCCGAACCGTCGAGCGGCGTGTCCTTGCGGTAAAGCAGCGTCACCGGCACTTCGGTGCCATCCCAGGACGGCGCGAAGACGCGGCGGGTGACATAGTCGTCCGGGTTGTGGCCCGAAGGCACTTCCTGGGTTTTCAAGAGCGTGCGCGCGCGCGTCGCCATGTCGTAGTCGAAGAGCTGCGACGGCGTGGTCATCGACGAGTAGGAGAAGCGGATGACGTCGGTGTCGTATTCGGCAGCACCGGAAAGGCCGAGCGAATAGGCCTCTTCGGCAAAGGCGATCGCGTGCTCTTCGCCGGTCTTGCGGTCGCGGATGACGATCTCCGGCAGGCCTTCGCGGCGCTGCAGCCAGACGAGGTGGCGGGCATAGGCCATGTGGCTGAGGATCAGTGTGCCGGGCTTATGCGGCACCACCTCGCGCCAATTCTCCTTGCCCGGTGCCGTGACCGGCGCTTCGACGATCTTGAAGTCCTTGGCGCCGTCGGCATTGGTGAGGATGTAGAAGACGTCGCCGCCTTCGGTCATCGCGTATTCGAGCCCGGTGACGCGCTCGGCGACGAGCTTCGGCTCAGCCGTCAGATCCTTTGTCGAGAGCAGTCGGTATTCGCTCGTCTCGTGATCGTGGATGTCGATGTAGATGAAATCGTCGAGCAGCGAGCCCCCGACCGACATGAAGAAGCCGGGATCCGTCTCCTCGAAGACCAGCCGGTCGTCGGTCTGGGCGGTGCCGAGGATATGGTGGAAGATCTTCGACGGGCGGTGGTTGTCGTCGAGTACTGTGTAGAAGAAGCTCTTGCCATCGGGCGCCCAGGCGCCGCCGCCGCCGGTGTTCTCGATCACGTCTGCCAGGTCTTCGCCCGTTGCGAGGTCGCGCACCCGAAGCGTGAAATATTCCGAACCCTTGTCGTCATAGCCCCAGATGCCGAGGCTATGGTCGGTCGAATGGTCGAGCCCGCCAAGGCGGAAATAGGCCTTGCCTTCGGCTTCCTTGTCGCCGTCGAGCAGCAATTGCCGGATCGCCTCGTCCTTGTGGTCGCCGTCACGGGGAATGCGGAAGTAACGCGGCTGCTCGCCGCCGGTGACATAGGCATGGCCGTAGGCGAAGGGACCGTCCTTGACCGGGATCGAGCTGTCGTCCTCCTTGATCCGGCCGCGCATCTCGGCAAACAGCGTCTTCTGAAGTGCCTTGGTGTCATCCATCGCCGCGTTCATGTAGGCGTTTTCGGCCTCCAGATGCTTGCGGATATCAGGATCGAGGATCGAGGGATCCTTGAACATCGCCTGCCAATTGTCCGCGCGCAGCCAGGCATAGTCGTCGGTGCGGGTAATGCCGTGGCGCGTGTCGCTGACCGGCTTCTTTGCGGCGACGGGAGCTTTGGGGAGGTTGCTGAATACGGACAAGATACGTC
The DNA here is from genome assembly GCF_014852195.1 of Ensifer sp. ENS08. Taxonomy (NCBI): domain Bacteria; kingdom Pseudomonadati; phylum Pseudomonadota; class Alphaproteobacteria; order Hyphomicrobiales; family Rhizobiaceae; genus Ensifer; species Ensifer sp. ENS08. The sequence continues at coordinate 84,881 of NZ_JACVBF010000001.1, read as the reverse complement.
TCCGGGATCAATGCGGCGGGAGACAATGAGATAGAGACCCTGTCGAAAGCGATCAAGCGCAATCGAGCTACGCGCGGATCACCGCGGCATCGGGCGGGCGGCTGCCCCTTCCATCGTGGTGGGTAGGGGCAGCGTGTTGCTACGATTATTCGCCGACCTTTCGCCGGTACGCATCAACCGGCAATCCACCGACGCCCCAGTCTTCGAGCGCCACTTCGTCGATGACAACGAAGGTGGTGGCCGGATCCTTGTTGAGCACGGTGTGAAGCAGATCGGTGACGCCCTTGATCAGGGTTGCTTTCTGCTCGGGGGTTGCACCTTCGCGGGTGATCTTGATGTTTACGTAGGGCACAAGCTTCTCCTATTGCGCGGATGCGATGTCGTAATGGAAGACCTTGGCGATGATCTGCCAGCGGCCGTCAAGAAAGACCAGGGACAAAAAGTCGGTGAAGGCCTTCTCGCCGATGGCGCATTGCACCTTGGCAAATGCGGTTACGGGGCCTGCGAACTCGATGGAAAGAATACGGTCGATGCGCGCTTCGTCTCGGCTTTCGGGCGAGGGACGTTTTTCGACGATCGGAAAGTACCTGTCCATGTCGAGTTCGAGCAGGGTTCCGTCCGTTGCGGTGGCATAGAGCGCCTTCGGGTGGAAGACCTGCCTGAGAATGTCGGTGTCGCTGCGATAGAGCCCGTCGAAGTAGCGTTGCAGGACGTGGACGATGGCTGCGAACTGCGGATCCTTCGGTGACGCGCTCATGCCACGACCAGGCCTTCCGCCTGCATTGCGCTGCGCACGGCAGGACGTGCGCCGATCCGTTGCATGTAGGCTGCGAGATGCGGCCATTGCATGAGCGCGATCCCGGTGCCGCTGCTCCAGTTCACGACCGTGAAGAGATAGGCGTCGGCGACGGAGAAGACCTCCCCGAGCAGGTAAGGGCGCCCGTCCGCGAGCAGGCTTTCGACATGGGTCAAGCGTTTCGCCACCTGCAGCGTGGCTGCCTCCTTTGCATCGGGGGATGCGGTCGGGTCGAACAGCGGCGAGAAGGCCTTGTGCAGTTCCGATGAGATGAAGTTCAACTGTTCCTGAAGGCGGGTGCGCGCCAGCGTGCCGTTTTCAGGCGCAAGTTTCGCCGCCGGAAAGCGATCGGCGATGTACTGCACCACAGCAGCACCTTCGGTAACGACCTCGCCGCTTTCCAGCACCAGTGCCGGTACGTAGCCCTTGGGGTTGACCGCCTTGTAATCCGCACCGGTCTCGGTGCGATGAGTCTTGGTATCGACCCGGACGATCTCGAAATCGGCACCGGCCTCGTGCAGGCTGATATGGGGGGAAAGCGAACAGGCGCCGGGGGCGTAATAGAGCTTCATCATCTGGTTCCTTCTGAAATGATTGTCCGTTTGTCGAGGACGGCGGAACCTAAGCGGAAGCAGTAACCTTTGTATATCAGATAACCTTATGTTATCTCCCTTTCCGGTTTCCCAGCGGTAACTGGAAAGTTTTGTCCATGAGCTTGAAAATTCGGAAAAATCGGGCCGCGGCCTTGCCGCCGAACTGCCCGGTCGGCGAGTGCATGGTGCTACTCGGCGGCGCATGGACGCCGAACATCCTCTGGTCCTTGAGCGCCGGACCGCGCCGCTTCAGCGAACTGAGGATCGACGTGCCCGGTATTTCGGCAAAGGTGCTGAGCACTCGGTTGAAGGAACTTGAGGAGAAGGGTGCTGTCGAGCGGCGGATCATGCCGACGTCGCCGCCTTCCGTGGAATACAGCCTCAGTGAGCTCGGCGCGGAGTTCATCCCGGCCATCCATGCCATCGTCGAGGTCGGCTATCGGCTGAAGCAGCGGCGAGGCGTCGAGGTCGTGCGCAAGGAAACGGCTGCCGCTCCGGTCCCGGTCACCGGTGGGTAAGACCTACCAGCGCCCCTTCAGGCTCTGCACCGCATGCTCGATGAACGCGCGCACCTTCGGCGTTTGCGCCTGGCGGTCGGCAAAGCAGGCATAGAAATCGAAGGGCTCGTGGTCGGTGCTGGCCAATCCCTCCTGCGGCAGTTCGCCGAACAGCGGCACCACCAGCCCGCGTTCGATCAGCGGCGCTGCGATGAAGGCGCCGAGCCGGGTGATGCCGGCGCCGGCGATCGCCATCTCGGCGAGCGTGTCGATATCGTTGCTGACGATCGTCGCCTTCAGTTCCGGCTCGAAGCGCAGGCCGTCGCGGGTAAACGCCCAGCGAAAGATCCGGCCATGCCCCGCATAGCGGTAGACGAGGCAATCGTGGTGCACGAGATCTTCGGGTTGCTGCGGGCGGCCGCGTCGCTCCAGATAGGAGGGGGCTGCACAGATGATCATCGGCACGGAGGCAAGCTTGCGGGCAATCAGCCCCTGTTCGAGCTGCAGGCCGAAGCGCACGCTGATGTCGATGCCTTCGCCGATATGATCGATCTCGCGGTCGGTGACGACGAGCTCGATCGAGACATCCGGATACCGGGCGGCGAAGGAGGGGACGAGCGGCGCCACCACATGACGACCGAAGGCGACGGATGAGGCGATCTTGAGCGGCCCGCGCGGCTCGGTGCTGAGTGCCGAAACGGCGGCGGCTGCAAGCTCCAGCTCGTGTACGACGCCGCGCACCCTCTCGTAGTAAATCCGCCCGCTCTCGGTCAGGCCCAACTGGCGCGTGGTGCGGCTGAGCAGCCGGCTGCCGAGCGTTCGCTCCAGGCGGGCGATGTTCTGGCTCGCGGAAGCGGGTGTAATCCCGAGCTTTCGTGCCGCCGCGGCGATGCTGCCTTCCTCGACGCTCCTGACGAAACTCTCGACGCCGCGCAAAGTGTCCATAACCCAAACCATCGAATAGAAACATCTATTCGATGGTTTTGCCTGTTTCTGAACAAGGCTGCAATGGCCTACTTGGCTGCGACGCGATCCGTATAGTGCGGCCAGAAACGAGGGGGTGGTCCCCTCGATCAAACCAGGAGACTTCTGATGGAAGACACCCTATCGGCGCCGCGGCTCGCGCGCAGCCGCAAGCTGCCGCCGCGTGCGGCCCCCGTTGCCTTCGCCTTCTTCATGTCGGCGATCATGGCGTTCCTGATGTGCTGCGTCATCGTCGGCGTCAACACCGGCATCGACGCCGGCTACCCGGCCCGCGTGCTCGGTTCCTACGCGCTCGCCATGCCCGTCGCCTTCGTCTGCGTGCTCATGGTCCGCCCCGTGGTCGCGCGGCTGGTCGGCGTCGTCTGCCGCCTGCCGGGCTGACAAGACCCCGTCCCGGAAAACCGGGGCGGGCGGCATGCCCACGTCGGGATAAGGGGCGCTCTCGTCGTGAATCCATTCAGTTGCAATTCAGCCGAGGGGTCGCATTCTGTTTTCTGCCGCAACGACTGGCGGTCTGATCAAGGCAATGGAGATGGGCATGTTGAACAAGCTGGTGCAGGCGGCCATTCTGGCCGGGGCGCTCTCCACCGCACTTCCCGCTACCGCAAGCACGTTCGCCGCCTGGGAAGTGTCCGGGGTCGACTGGAACGACGTGCTCAACGCGCGCGCTTGGCCATCCTCCTCCTCGGCGATCCGCGCCGGCTATCCCAACGGCACGAAACTGCAAATGACCGGCCGCTGCATGAACGGTGTCGATCTCAAGCGCATCGCCCGCTGGTCGGCTTCCGCCCAGCGCCAGGCCGTGCGGGCCACCTGGTGCCAGATTTGGCACGATCCGCAGCGCAGTGGAAACTGGCAGGAGGGCTGGGTTTACGGCAAGTTCATCCGGCCGGCGCGCTTCTGACACGTTTGGGCGATGACGATAAAGCGTCGGCGTGGCTGGCAAACAACAGCCCTGGTCGCATACTCCCGTATAAAGCACAGCGTTGCTTTGTTTTATCGGGAGCAGGGGTATCGTGAACAATACCTATGGCAGACTTGCCTCTCATGTTTATAATTTAGACAAATATATTGGAAAGTCCTTCGGCGACATCGAGTATTATCGGCAGAGGCTCGAGGGCTATCGTGGGCCGATCCTCGAACCAGCCGTCGGCAACGGCCGAGCGCTGATCCCGTTGCTGGAGGCCGGTTTCGATGTCTGCGGGTTTGATGCCTCGCAGGACATGCTCGACTATTGTCTCGCCCAATGCGCCGGCCGCGACTTAGCGCCGGCCCTGTCTCGCCAGACCTTCGAGACCTTCACCTATGCAAAGCGCTTCGATGCGATTGTCGTACCCACCGGTTCGTTGCAGCTGATCGCCGATCATGCAGCGGCATCAGCCGTGCTGAGGCGCTTTTACGATCACCTGGCACCGGGTGGTCGGTTGATCTTCGATCTTTACCCGGGCGACATGGTCGCCGACCTGCAGCCGAATATCCGAAGCTGGCAAACGGAGGCGGGCGACCTTTTGACCCTGACCAGTCAGCGGGTGAGGACCGACATCCTCGGCCAGACGACCGTTTCGCACCTGCGCTACGACCTCTGGCAGGAGGGACGGCTGGCGTCGAGCGAGCTTGAATTCTTCACCATGCGCTGGTGGGGCGTTCAGGAAATGCTGCTGACGCTGCAGGCAGCCGGTTTCGCCGATATCGTCATTTCCGGCGATTATACCTTCGGCCGTGCTCCAAGGGACGGTGACCATGTCGTCACCTTCGAATGCCGACGCCCGGTATAGATCGCGCGGCGAAGCAAACCGGACAAAAGAGCCACGCCCGGTCGCCCGGGCGTGGCTTCGGTTATCAGCGGCAACGGGCCGCGGCGTTGCCCTGATCGAGCTTGACGCCGTTGATGGTCAGCACCGAACCCGGCGACTGGGTGATCGTCCCGGCCGACCAGCCGTTGTCGAGCAAGCAATCCTTCGGCGTGTTGCTCACGCTGACATTGCCGACGATGTCTTCTGTCGGGCCCGAGAAATAGAGGCCCGCCTTGCCGGCTTTGTCGACCGCCATGTTCTTCAGCACGACGTCGCGCACCGGTCCTCCAAGGAACTCGAACTCGTTGCCGTAGATGAAGGCGCCATAGGTGCCGGCATTCGTTACCTTGACGTCCTCGAGCGAAATCCCGGAGACGGGATTGAAGAAGATGCCGGCGTTGCGGGTACCGTCGACTGTCAGTCCCTTGACGTTGACGTTGGTGGTCGTCGCATCGAGGTTCGGGCTCGAGACCAGCATCAGACCGTTGATGCCGCCAAAGAGCCGCATGTCGTTGATCGCGACGTTGGAGGTGCCCTGCAGCACAACGAGATCCATGTCCCGGTCCTGCTTGGCATTGTCGACCGTTACACGGTTGAGCCTGACATCCTTGCCGGCGACGAGCAGCACGCCTTCGCGGCGGGAGTTGCTGATCGTCACGTTGTCGAGCGTGACGTTCTGCGTGCCGGTGACCAGTTCGTAGTCTGTCCGTCCGACCTTCCTGAACTCGCCGCCGGCAAAGACCCCATAGGTGACCTTGTCGATGACAGTGTCGCGCACCGTCACGTTTCGGCTGCCGACGGAGCTGACGGCGGCATAGGGCGCCTTGTTGGGGTTGTAGATCGAGAATTCGCAGGTCGTGTTGTTCTCGCAAATGTAGAGGTCGTGGATGCGGCTGTCCTGAACCAGCGCGCCATTAACGCGCGTGAAGCGAATGCCGTCGTGGTTGGTGGCGGCAATGTCGACCTTATCGACGGTGACATCTGCGGCGTTCGTGGCCGAAATGCCGGCTAGGCCGCCGCGGACCGAAAGCGACGAGATGGTACCGCCGGACGCCATGGCAATCACGTCCTCGGCGGGGTTGTAGCCGGTGATCGTGGTGGCCGCACCCTGATTGACGAAGGTTGCGGTCGCGCCGCTGCGCGCGCCGCTAACGGTAATTGCGCCGCCGCCGCCAAGGAGTGTCTGGTCGTTGCCGAGCGCGAGTGTGCGGTCGAGACCGAGGTTGCCGTCCGCGAGGATCAGCGCGTCGGCGCCGGCAGCCCCGATCAGGGCGTTGATGTCGGAGGCATTGCCGGAAGCCGAGGAAACGGTCACCACCCGGCCGGCGTTACGGCCGGTGCCGGCAAGCTGCGCGGCCTCGACATCGCCGGTGGCGCCCGCATGGGTGCGGATGCGGGTGGCGCGCTCGACACGCTGGGTCATCGGATCGAAGGCGTCGGCGGTCGAGCCGGTCGCGCCGAACGGGATGCGCAGCCGTGCCATGACGGCGCCCTTCAGCTTGTCCTCGTTGTCATAGGTGCCGGTCACGCCGAGCGAGACGGTCGATCCCTCGGAAAGGCCCGGCAGGTCGGCAAAGGTCAGTTCCGCACGCAGCTTGGCGCCGAACATGTCGCCGAGGTTGCGGCCGCCATACCAGTAGCTGCCGCCGAAAACCTTCAGCTGAACGTTGGAGTCTTCCGCAAAGACAGGCAGGCGCCCGCCGATTTCGGCGTCGATGCCGCGTCGCGCCCGTTCCTTGCCTTCCTGGAAGACGAGCACGTGGTCGCGCACATAGGTGGCATTGAAGGCGCTCAGCGTCTTGGCGCCGGTCAAAGGCAGATAGAAGTTGCTGCGCATTTCGAGGTCACCGCTGAGCGCCTCGAGGCCGAAGGACAGCTGGCTGAAGGCGTTGCCGTGGTCGCTCTTCAGATAGTCGTAGTAGCCGTAGCCGCCGATGACCCATTGGTCGTTGGCGCGGAAACGATAGCCCACGCCGACGGAGCCCTGGCGGACGGAATCGTTGGCAATGGCCCCGCGTGTGTCGATGAAAATCGCATCGCCCGAATCGAGCACGAAGGGGAGGAAAAAGCCGCCGCCGGCAGCTGACCCGCCGCTGAAGAAGCCGCCTTCGATTTCCGCCTGCGGACGAAAATCCACCGCCAGCGCGGGGCTCGAAAGAAGGGTGCTGCTCGCCAGGGCAGCCGCAAGAAAATTCTTATTTTTCATATTATTAACTCCGCATGAATGCGACCTTGGGCGAGGCCGATTGGGCATGCGGTTAAAATATGTGAGTATAATACTCAAGTTTATTGATCGGTTGTCTGGGAACTATCCAGCGGCGTGTTGACGCAGGCCGCCCGCGCGGGAACGAGCGGCCATCGTCCGGGTTCGGTCAGGCCCTGAGAGCCTCGGCATTGTCCTTGGCGTAGGTTTCCAGGCTACGCGGCTCGTGGCCTGTCAATATCTTTACGTCGCCGGTAGGGTTTGCCACCCAGCCTTCGCGCACGGGATGGAAGATCGACGCGAGGAAGCGGGCGTAGTCCTCGGGCACCCCGGCGCCGACCAGCACGCCGACGAAGGTCTCGTCATCGACAGGCGTGTAGGCGATGGGCTTAACGGTCACGCGTGACAGGATCGCTGCCGCCTCGCCGTAGCTCAGCGCTTCCGGCCCGGTGAGGTTGAAGGCGCGGCCGTTGAAGGCTTCGCTGGTCAACGCTGCCACGATGCTTTCGGCAATGTCGCGTGTATCGATGAAGCTCGTCTTGCCTTCGGCCGCCGGAACCGCGATCGCGCCGTGGCGGATACCCTCGATCCAGTAGCTCTGGAAATTGTCGGAGAACCAGTTTGGCCGGAGGATGACGAAGGGTGTTCCGGTTTTCTCGAGCTGCAGCTCAAGTTGGCGATAGGGGATGTTGTCGTCCGCATCGACGCCGATGACGGTCATCAGCACGACCTTGATGCCGCGCGCGGCAGCGGCGGCCATGATCGGTCCGACCAGCCCGACCGGGTCGAGGTATCCCGCCGGTGTCAGAACGAACAGGCGGTCGACGCCGTCGAGCGCCGGGCCAAAGGTCGTGGCATCCTCGTAGTCGAAGGCGACGGCTTCCGCGCCATCAACGGCTGTCGCCTTTCGGGACGCAACCCTGACCGTTTCGCCACGTGCGGCCAGCGCCCGTACCACCTTGCTGCCGATCGTCCCGTTCGATCCAAGAACCAGAGTCTTGCCTGCCATCACCGTTCTCCTAAGTATCCAAATGAAACCATGTTACGGATGGATACTAGATACTGGTCCGGGAAAATGCTGTAAAGGAGGCAGTTTTTGGTGACATGGTTTCCGCCCGGAAACCGCGATGGGGTGCCCGATGGAGTACGACGTCTATATCCAGACCTGTCCGACCCGCCTGGTGCTGGACAGGCTTGCCGACAAATGGGCCGTGCTGGTGCTTGGAAAGCTCGATGAACAGCCGGTGCGCTTCAACCAGTTGAAGCGCGAGATCGACGGCATCTCGCAGAAGGTGCTGTCGCAGACCCTGAAGAAGCTGGAGCGGGACGGGCTCGTCAGCCGCAGCGTCTTTGCGACGGTGCCGGTGACCGTGGAATATGCGATCACGCCGCTCGGTCGCACGCTGACCTCGACGGTCGCGGCGCTGACGCGCTGGGCGGAGGAGAACATCGAGGCTGTGCTGCAAGCCCAGCAAAAATACGACCGCAGCGCCTGAGGCGGCTGCGGCCGGCAAGTTTGCCACTGGCGCAAAGGCGCCTGTGGCCTGGGAGAGAGGATCAGGCGACGAGCTTGAGGCCGATGCCCCAGGGGTCGACGAGGCTGTGGCCATTGCCGTTGCGGCTCACAGCGATTTCCAGCGTATCGAGCTTCGCGAGCGCCGCTGTGAGCTCGCCCGCATCCTTGTACTGGATCGTGTAATCCGAAAGTCCGGTCATGTGGCCTTCGCGCTTCGGCGCACCCCGCGAGTTCCAGATATTGGCGGCGACGTGATGGTGGTACTTGCCCGCGCCGAAGAAGCTCGCGCCGGGATAGCGTGCCATCAGCCCCAGGCCCAGCACGTCGCGGAAGAAAGCATCGGCCTGAGGAATATCGGACACCTGCAGATGGATATGGCCGATGGCCGTCCCGTCCACCATGCCGCCCCAATTGTCCTTGGGTGCTTCGTCGTAGAGCGCCTGCAGATCGAGCGGCAGCGTATCCATGCCGACGGTCCCATCCGGCTTAAACGTCCATTCGCTCCGCGGTCGGTCGCGATAGACTTCGATGCCGTTGCCTTCCGGATCGGCGAGGTAAATCGCCTCGCTGACCAGGTGGTCGGACGCGCCCTGCAGCCTGATATTGTTGTGCGCGATATGGGCGAGCCAGCGGCCGAGTTCTTCGCGGCTCGGAACAAGAAAGGCGTTGTGGAAGAGGCCAGGCGCGTTGCGTGGCGCCCGCGCGGCGTTGCCTTCGGTCGTCAGCGTCAGCAGCGGGTGGCCATTGACGCCCAGCGTCTCGCCGCTCTTGCTCGCTTCGATCGGGCTCAGGCCCATGATCTTCTGATACCAGGCGGACACGGCCGGCAGATCCTGGACGACCAGATGCGCATGCTCGACATGCGCGGGCATGGCAAGCGCATGGTCGGTTGGCATGTCGAAAGTCTCCTGCGAGGTCATGTCTGTCTCCTTGGCATCGAAGCTACGGCCGGTTCGCCGTTTCAGTTTCGTCGAAACTGTTGGGAATATGGGCCGCCTCGTTCGTTCACGGAAGCCTGTCAGTCACTTGATGTTGTGTTCGACGCGCGTTGACAGTGGTTGTCGTCGCCCTACCTCATTTCGAGTGGGGCCATGCGCGCGCAGCGCTTTCGATTTGATTTCAATCAAAGCCGAAGATGCCGTCGAGGCGCAATCTTGAGACGAGGGATTGGCCTGTGGCAACAGCCTGGCGATCCGCGCGGGCAACAGAAGGAGTACAGCATGTACAAGAAGATCATCGTCCCGATTGCCATGGATCAGCTCGAACACGGCGAGTCCGTGCTCGGCATTGCCGAAAAGCTGATCGATGAGGGGGGCGAGATTATCCTGCTGAACGTCGTCGAGGATCTGAACGCCTATGCGCAAGGCTACATGATCGTGGATTTCCCGCTGGAGATGGTCGAGGAATCCCGAAAGCAGGCGTTAAAGACGCTCGAGGCGCTCAAAACCAAGCATGGGATCAAGGGCCGCATCGAAATCCGCACCGGCGGGGCCGCCGGCACCATTAACGCCCTTGCCAGCGAAGAAAACGCCGATCTCGTCATCATCGCGTCCCATCGGCCGGGTCTCATCGACTACTTCATCGGATCGACGGCAAGCCGGGTCGTCAGCCATTGCCCCTGCGCCGTTCTCGTCGACCGGTAAGCCACGAACAACAAGAGCGCATGCGGCGCGAGACCTTCGCGCCGCCACCGCCAAGGAGTCTTCAGATGGACAAACATGGGCTTGACGACTTTCACGACCGCCTGACACGCCGCAAGGCGGAGCTGCAGGGGCGTCTGGTCAGGATCGAGCACGATCTCGATGAGCCGATGAACGCTGATGTCCCGGACCGGGTGACCGAGCGGGAAGGGGACGAGGTTCTCGAAGGCCTTGGCCTTGCGGGCCAGGAGGAGATCCGCGCGATCGATGCCGCGCTCGATCGGATCGCCGCCGGCACCTTCGGAACCTGCGTGCGCTGCGGCCTGCCGATTTCGGCGGCGCGCCTGCAGGCTGTGCCTCATGCGCCACTCTGTCAGGAGTGCGCGGCCGAGGTCGCCCGCGGCGGGCGTTGACGTCAGGCGGTCGGACCGCTCCCCAAATCCACTTTCAGTCGGGGAAGGAACCGCCCGGGGATCACGCTCGACGCGACGACCCCGTCATCGACCGCGCCCATGCGGCGATAAAAGTCGGCAGCGCCGGGATCCGCATCGATCGTCATGACTATTGCGCCGCGCTTGCGGGCGGCTGCGACGCACCAGTCGAAAAGCTGCCGGCCAATGCCTGCCGCCCGTGCTTCCGGCTCGATGAACAGCTTGTCCAGTTCAACCACCTGTCCGCTCCCGCGGACCTGCGCCAGGCCGAGGATGCGCTCGCCCTCCATGGCGACCTGAAGCTCCGAATCCATCCAGTCGTCGGCTGTCAGCGTCAAAGCCGCCCGGCATGCCTCAAGGAAGGCGGCGTCATAACCCCAAACGGCCTTTGATCGCACGCAGAGGTCGCTGAGCGCGGCCGCCTGATCCGGCTGAGGGCTACGCAAGACTGACATGATGATCCTCCCGATCGCATCCTTCGGCCGTTCATGTGGTCATCGCCGTGGCCTTCGGCAAGTCTCCCGTCAAACTTCTCAAACCGGTCATGCGATTGTTGTAATGCGTTGCAAAAGTTGATGCTTTTGCCACGTCCCTGCTTCTTTGCCGCGGCGCGGCCTTGTGGCAGGATGGTGGAAACGTTGCGGTGCGACGGGGCATGCGCGCCGCCGGAGAAGAAAAGGCTCGGGGAGAGGGAAGACGTGGAATTCGCAGGCGTCAAATGGAACTATGACCGTTCGGAACTGATTGCCGACGGCATCGTCCACGGCATCGGCCTGGCGGCTGCCTTGGTTGGCGTGACCGCGCTGATCTTCTACGCAACGCTGTGGAGCACGACCGGCCAGCTTGCCGCCGCCGCCGTCTATGGCGCGGGACTGCTCGCGACGCTCTCGATCTCGTTTCTTTACAACCTCTATCCGGTTTCGCGCACCAAGTGGTTCCTGCGCCGCTTCGACCACTCCTCAATCTTCGTCTTGATCGCCGCGACCTATACGCCCTTCCTGCAGCGCGGCCTCGATGATCCCTTCCTGTTCGTGATGCTGATCGGCATCTGGGCGATCGCCGGTCTGGGCGTCGCCATCAAGTGCTTTTTCCCGGGCCGCTTCGACCGGCTGGCGATCCTGCTCTATCTCGCCATGGGATGGAGCGGCGTGCTCGCGGTCGGCCCGCTGCTGTCGGCGCTGACGGCAACGACGCTCGTGCTGATCCTGATCGGCGGCATTATCTATTCTGCCGGCGTGATCTTCCATGTGTGGGAAAAGCTGCGCTTCCAGAACGCCATCTGGCATGGCTTCGTCGTAACCGGAGCGGCGGTACACTATTCGGCCGTGCTGACCTGTTTCAGCGCCGCGTCCTGAGCGGCGATCAGTTTGGCGCTTCGCCGGCGGCCGCGGCGACCGGTGGATGCTGGCAACCTTCTGAAGGTCTCAACGCCTCCGCCATGCGCGAAATCACGCCATCGAAGCTGGTGAGCCGGGTCTTGCGGTACTGCAGGCGGAAATAGGCGGCGCTGCCGTCACAGAGCGCGATCGCCCGGGTGTAGAACACTTCGTCACCGCGCGCGCCCGAGAAACTCGCCCAGGCGGCCGTCACACGCGAATAGGAAATCCGCCAGTCACCCTCCCGCTCGTAGCCCATGCGGTCGTTGACGTCGGTCTCGAAGTCACCGTCCATGAGCGTGCTGCCGAAGACCGAAAGGGTCGCGCCGTTGTCGTTGGCGTGAAAACTCGCGCCATCGCTATTGTCGCCCTGGCTCTGCAGCTCGAAACCGGGAGGAATATCGAGCACGTAGCCAAAGCGGGCGTTGGCGTAGGGAACCCAGTCTTCGGCCGCCGCCGCTGTGAGGGCGGAGGGAAGCAGCAATGCGAGTGCTGTCAGGATGCGTAGCATGCGGACCTCCTCTCGCTTGCTCGATCTATTGCTTCTAGCGCAGCTGGCGCCATGGGGCCGTTCCCGGCGGAACAGCATCCCATGCCACTCCTTCCGCGCCGCGGTGTCAATCCTCGGTAAACGTCATCGCATGGCCGTTCAGGCAGTAGCGCAGCCCCGTCGGCGGCGGGCCGTCGGGAAAGACGTGGCCGAGATGCGCATCGCAATCGGCGCAGCGGATTTCCGTGCGCACCATGAAGTGGGAGCGGTCCTCGATCTCGCGGATCGCCTGATCGTCGACCGCGGCGAAGTAGCTCGGCCAACCGCAACCGGAATCGAACTTGGTGTCGGAGCGGAACAACGCCCGGCCGCAACAGACGCATTCGTAGGTGCCCGTCTGTTTGTTGTTGAGGAACGGACCAGTGAACGGACGCTCGGTGCCCTGCTGTCGCGTGATGCGATACTGCTCCGGCGAGAGCTGTGCCCGCCATTCCGCATCGGTTTTCACCACTTTCGGCGTCTTTACGGTCGTCATGAACGTCTCCTGTCGTTGCCGCGACTATATAGGAATACAGGACCGCGCGCGCAAACATCACCAGGCCGCGTCCGCGTGAAGGGGCCTCAAGCGATTTCGCGGCGGATCACCGCCGGCCCGGCCCCGAGTCTGCGTTTGCTGTCATTGTAGAAGGCGATGAACTCGGCCGCCGGCAGCGCCTTGGAGAACAGCCAGCCCTGGCCGTACTGCACGCCGCGCTCGATGAGATAGTCGGCCTGTTCCTGCCGCTCGATCCCCTCGGCGACGATGTAGAGATCGAGCGATTTGGCGATGTCGATGATATGCGGCGTGATCGAGCTGGTGGCCGAATCGGTGCCGACAGTATCGATGAACGACTTGTCGATCTTCAGCGCATCGAGCGGTAGCTCCTGCAGGTATTGCAGGCTCGAATAGCCGGTGCCGAAGTCGTCGATGGCCACGGAGTGGCCACGCCGGCGCGCCTCCTCGATCGTTGCCCGGGCGGATTTGACGTCCATGAAGCCGCGTTCGGTTGCCTCCAGCCAGATCTGTTCTGTAAGCACGCCGGTGTTTCGAAGCGCCGTCTCGATCACCGGCAGGATGCGCCCGGATTTCAGGTCGTCGGCGGCGAGGTTGATCGCGATGTGCAGCGAGCGGTCGGCGACGAGCACGCTCTTCAATTCGGCGACCGTCGCATAGAGGACCTGATCGGTGATTTCCTCGATCAGTCCGTTTTCTTCCGCAAGAGGGATGAAGAGATCTGGCCGGACCATCTGCCCATCCGGTCGCCGCCATCGCACCAGGGCCTCCGCACCGACGCAGATGCCGGTCTTGAGCTCGATCAGCGGCTGGTAGTGGACGATGAACTCGCGCCGCTGCACGGCAATCGAAAGCTCGCCAAGCGGCGACAGACGACGCCGGGATAGCCAGACGACAAGCCCGACCATCAGCGCCGCGACCAGCGCCCCGCCTGGTAAGAGCAGCAGGCGTTCCCGATCCATGTCGCTTAGAATGGCGATGCTGGGCGCAGTGGCAACGGCGATCCAGTTTGCGTCCCGTGATGTTGCAAAAAGGTCGTCGGCGTTGCTGCCGGTCTTCGGAAGATCGGCGAGCCGTTCCGTCAGCGACGGGTCAGGATCGTTGAGGGTGCTGACCAGCACGCCGTTTTTGGTGGCGACTGCAAGCCGGGTGCCGGGCTCGGCGATCACGTCGACGAACCGGACCGGGTTGGTCAGCACCGTGTAGGAGCGATACCGGAACGCCGTCATGGGCGCGCCGGTGCTGATCGTCGGATACATCCGCGGGATGACTTCGACGCCGTTGCTCGCAAAGAAATCGGCAGGCGGCGAGCGGGTGAGCCGACGCGGCGGGTAACCCCACGAGGTGCATCTGAGCAACCCGTTCTCGAAGTAGCCGATATCCTCGATGGCGGTCGTGTTGACGACGAGGGAGCGCAAGGCTGCGATATGCGTGGCCATGCATGGCGGCATATCGAACCGGTCGGCCGTCTTCAGCGCCCGGGACGCTTCTCCGAGCGCGGCGTCTGCGCGCATGATGGCATAGTCGGCCAGGCGGGCGAGCCGGGCCTGTTCGCCGCGCACGGCGATCGACCAGGAAAGATAGTAGGCCGCAAGCATCGGCAGGATCGCGCCGAGGGCGGCCAGGATACTGGCGATGACGACTATGCGAGATCGTTCCAAGCGGGTCCCGCCCTATTCGAGATAGTGATGTTCTGTTCCGTGCCTGTCGTTATCGATACTGAAGCGGGCAACCGCTTCTGAGCCGTTGCAAGGTCTGCCGGCGGAGGCTTCTGGTCGGTTCGCTCTGAATTGAGAAAGTCTGCAAATACAACTATCACGTCTTGCAGTTCCGTTTCCAGAATGTTCGATCTATCCCCCGCCGCCCGATGAATATTTTGCTAACAGCATTTTAATTGTTGTTGGCGGACACCGCGTAAATCGCGCGAATCTGGTAATGCAAGGCTTCCGCTTCGGTTCGTCCGGCCGAACTGACGAATATATAACGCCGATTTTATCCGGATAAGGCTTGAGACCCCAACACCCTTCTTTTATGTCGGGAGTCCGATCGATCATACGATGAAATAAAAGGAGCAGGCCAGGACGATGGATGTTGCGGCCCTGACATTTCTGGCCCTCGCACTGCCTTTCGTCGCGGCATTGCTCGCGCCGCTTCTGACACGTCTTCTCGGGCACAACGCCGCCTGGGTGCTTGCGCTGTTTCCCTTGGCGATCGTGCTGCATTTTATCGGCTTCTGGCCGGAAGTCGCCAAGGGCGAGGTGGTTACGGGCGGCTATGCCTGGATACCCTCGTTCAACGTCAGCTTTTCCTGGCTGATCGACGGCCTGTCGCTCACATTTGTCCTGCTGATTGCCGGCATCGGCGCGCTGATCGTGCTCTATTCCGGCGGCTATCTGAAAGGCCACCCGCAGCAGGGGCGGTTCTTTTCCTTCATCCTGATGTTCATGGGCTCGATGCTCGGGGTCGTCGTCTCCGACAGCTTCCTGATGCTCTTTGTGTTCTGGGAACTGACCTCGATCACCTCGTTCCTGCTGATCGGCTTCGATCATTCGCGCGAGGCGGCAAGGCGTGCAGCCCTGCAGGCGCTGGTCGTAACCGGAGGCGGGGGCCTGTTCCTGCTTGCCGGACTGCTGATCATCTGGAACGTCAGCGGCGTCACCCAGCTCTCGCTGCTGTCTGCCTTCGGGCCGGAGATGCGCGAAAGCCCGTTCTATCTGGCGGCGCTGCTCCTGGTACTTGGCGGCGCCTTTACCAAGTCGGCCCAGTTCCCCTTCCATTTCTGGCTGCCGAACGCGATGGAAGCCCCGACGCCCGTCTCGGCCTATCTGCATTCGGCGACCATGGTGAAGGCCGGTGTCTATCTCCTGATGCGGCTGAACCCGGTGCTCGGCGGCACACCCGAATGGCAGATCCTTTTGCCGCTCTTCGGCGGCGCGACACTCGTCATCGGCGCGGCGCTCGCTTGCCGCCAGACTGACCTGAAGCTGATGCTCGCCTACACGACGATGGCGTCCCTCGGCCTGCTGGTCATGCTGACAGGGCTTGGCGCACCCCACGCGATCGAAGCGGCGGTGCTCTATCTTGTCGCCCATTCGCTGTTCAAAGGCGCCCTGTTCATGGTCGCCGGCATCATCGACCACGAGACCGGCACGCGCGACGTGACGAGGCTCGGGGGGCTTCGCTCCGCCATGCCGCTCACCTTCGTCATAGCGCTTGCCGCGGCATTCTCGATGGGCGGGCTGTTTCCCTTCTTCGGCTTCATCGCCAAGGAGGAGATCTACTACGCACTCTCAGGCTTCGATCGCCGTTCCCTGGTCTTTGCCGCGATTGCGATCCTCGGCAATGCACTGATGTTCGCGGTGGCCTTTGCCGTCGCGCTCAAGCCGTTCGTCGGTGCAAAGGTCGAGACGCCGAAGGCGCCCCATGAGGCTCCGATCTTGCTCTGGCTCGGGCCGGCGCTGCTTGCCGCCAAGGGGCTCTCCGCGGCGCTGCTTTCCGGACTGACGCATGAACTGGTATCGACGCCGATGGCGTCGGCGATCGCGGGCGAACCCCGTGCGGTCACGATTTCGGTCGTTCCTCACGTCGGCTTGCCCTTGATCATGTCGATCGTGACCGCAGTCATCGGCATCGGCTTTTATCTGAAGCTAGACCGTGTGCGTGCCTTCATGGTGACGATCCTTGCCGATATCGGCTGGGGTCCGGATCGTGGCTTCGACCAGTTCATCCGCGGGCTCGTTCGTTTCTCCGTCACACTGACCCGCCGGCTGCAATCCGGGCGCCTCGAAGTCTACATGACCGCGACCTTCATCCTCATTGCCTTCGTGCTTTTGGTCGTGCCGATCGCCTATGGCGAGTTCCCGCGCGCGCCGTTCTTTGCCGCCGACGTGCCGCTGCATGAATTGGCGATCATGGCGATCGCGGTCATCGGCCTCATCGCCGTGGTGCTTGCTGCCGACCGGTTGACCGCCATCGTTTCGCTCGGCATCCAGGGCTTTGCCGTCGCGGTCATCTTCCTGCTCTATGGCGCGCCGGATCTGGCCTTCACCCAGTTCATGATCGAGACGCTTTCGGTCGTCGTCCTTGCGCTTGTGATGACGCGGCTCCGGTTGTCGCCATCGGACCATCGTCCGCTTGCGCAAAAAATCCCGGATGTCGCGATCGCCCTTGCCTGCGGTCTCGGCTTCGGGCTGATGCTGTTGAAGGTGACGGGTGTACCCTTCGATGCGACGCTCACCGACTTCTTCAACCTCTACTCGAAGTCGATCGCCCACGGCGCCAATGTGGTGAACGTCATTATCGTCGATTTCCGCGGCACGGACACGCTGGGCGAGATCGCAGTGGTGATGGTCACGGGTCTTGCGATCCTGTCCTTGGTTCGCTTGAGGGCGGGTTCGCTGCGGCGCGTCGCCGATAACGATCCGGATGCGGAGGAACGCGCATGAAGTCGGTGATTTTCCGCGCCGTCGCGCCGTTCCTGACGAGCCTCATGGTGCTGTTTTCGATCTTCGTCCTGTTGCGCGGCCACAACGAGCCGGGCGGCGGTTTCATCGGCGGCTTGATCGCGGTGTCGGCGCTGGCGATCTACGGCATCGCCTGCGGTGTCGAGACGGTGCGCCGTGCGATCTATTTGCACCCGATGGCGATTGCCGGGGCAGGCCTCCTGGCCGCGACGCTCGCCGGCCTGGTCTCGATCGCCGCCCGCGTTCCCTTCATGACCGGCCTGTGGGTCTATCCCTCGGTGCTCGGCCTGGAAGTACCGCTCTCGACGGTGATGCTGTTTGATTGCGGCGTTTATCTCGTGGTGGTCGGCGCGATCAGTTCGATTGCGCTTTCGCTCGAAGAGCGGGGAGGCGAATGATGGAAGCCTGGTTCGCTCTGCTCGTCGGCATCTTCTTCACGGTCGCCGTCTATCTGCTCCTGTCGAAGTATGTCATCCGGGTGCTGCTTGGCGTTGCCATCCTCGGAAATGCCGTCAATCTCCTGATCTTTACCGGTGGCAGGCTCACGCGTGGCATCCCGCCGGTCGTTCCCAGCCAAAAGGATGCGCTCGTCGGCCCCGCCGCCAACGCCCTGCCGCAGGCGCTGATCCTGACGGCGATCGTCATCTCCTTCTCCTTTTTCGCGTTCCTGCTGGTTCTTGCGTGGCGGGCATACGAGCAGCTGCAAACCGACAATACCGACGAGATGCGCGTTGCCGAGCCGAAGGACGAGCCGGCCGCGCCGCTTGGATACTGACCGACCCATGGCCGCTACAAGCTCTCCCCCCGCAGATCTCTCCGCCGCGCTCGTGCTCGAGCCCGTCGCGTCTGCCGACTGGCTGGTCATCCTGCCAGTTGCCTGGTGCCTCGCAATCGGCGCGCTGCTCGTAATGCTGCGCCGGAAAATTGATTGGCATCCCTACATCGCGGTTGCCGGCCTGGCCGGGCTCGTCATCATCGACGCGCTCCTTCTTCGCCATGTCCTTGCAAGCGGACCGGTAACGATGGTCATGGGGCGCTGGCTGCCGCCTTTCGGCATCGCCTTCACCGTCGACCTGATCGGCGCGCTCTTTGCTTTGACGGCCTCCGTCGTGGCGCTTGCCGGCGGCATCTATTCGCTCGCCGACATCAACGACAGCGGCCGGCGCTACGGCTTCTATCCGTTCCTGATGCTGCTGATGGCCGGCGTCTCCGGCGCCTTTCTGACCGGCGATATCTTCAATCTCTATGTCTGGTTCGAGGTGTTGCTGATCTCGTCCTTCGGCCTGATCGTGCTCGGCTCCGAACGCGAACAGATCGACGGAGCGGTGAAATACGGCTTCCTCAACCTGGTCGCGACGACCCTGTTCCTGATCACGACCGGCTATCTCTATGCGAGCTTCGGCACGCTCAACATGGCCGACATTGCCCGCAAGGCCGAGGGGCTCGCGGGTACGGCGCCGCTGATGACGCTGACGGCGCTGTTCGTGCTTGCCTTCGGCATGAAGGCTGCTGCCTTTCCGGTGAACTTCTGGCTGCCGGCGTCCTATCATACGCCGCGCGTGGTCGTGTCGGCGCTCTTTGCCGGTCTGCTTACCAAGGTCGGGATCTACGCCTTGATCCGCGTTACCGTTATGCTGCTGCCGGTCGAGCGCGAAGAACTGAGCTTCGTCATCGCCATTGCCGGCGCGCTGACGATGCTCGTCGGCGTTCTGGGCGCGTTGGCGCAGACGGATTTCCGCCGCATGCTCGGCTATCTCGTCGTCTCCGGCATCGGCTCGATCCTTGCGGGTGTCGCCGTCGGCGGCCCGGGCGGCATCGGCGGCGCGATCTTCTACGCGCTGCATTCGATGCTCGTCATGACCGCGCTTTATCTCGCGTCCGGTGTCGCGGCGAGGCTCGGCGGCAGCTTCTCGCTTGTCTCTCTGGCGGGCCTCTATCGCCGCCATGCCGGTTTCGCGGCGCTGACGCTCATGCTTGCCTTCGCCGTCTCCGGCCTGCCGCCGTTCTCCGGCTTCTGGCCCAAGGTGATGCTGGTCAAGGCGGCGCTCGATATCGGCGCCTGGTGGCTGGCGGCCGTCCTGCTTCTGACCGGCTTCCTGACGACCATCGTCACCGGCCGCTTCTTCCTGCTCGCCTATTGGCGTGATGCGGCCTCTGGTGAGGGCGGCGCTGCGTCTGCGACGATCGCGCCGGCGGCACTTCTGCCGCTTGCAGCCTTGACTGTGCTGGCGCTGGCGATCGGTCTTTATCCGGAGCCGTTGCTTGCCACGGTTCAGAGTGCAGCGGCGGGCCTTTCCGAGCCGTCGGCCTACCTGAACTCGGTCTTCCCGGGAGGTGCCCCGTGACCAAGTTCCTGACCATCAATCTCGTGTTCACGGCGATCTGGGGCGCCATCAGCGCCAGCTTCTCGCCGGCTAACCTGATCCTCGGTTTTGCCGTCGGAGCACTGTCGCTCTTTCTCATCCGGCGCGAGCTTCAGCCCGTTGCCTACCCTGTGCGCCCGATCAAGCTTTTCCTGCTGACGGCGCTGTTCTTCAAGGAACTGGCAATTTCGGCGACCAAGGTCGCCTTGCTGGTCATTCAGCCGAAGATGGTGTTGAAGCCCGGCATCTTCGCCTATCCGCTGACGGTCAAGAGCGACTTCGAAATCGCGCTGCTGGCCAATCTCATCACGCTGACGCCGGGAACGCTGTCGGTCGACGTCTCCGACGACCGCCGCACGCTCTATGTTCATGCGCTCGACTGCGCCGATCCGGGCGGCCTCAGGCGCGATATCGCCAATGGCTTCGAGCGCCGGATCAAGGAGGCCTTCGAATGACCCTGTCGGCGCAGATCCTCGCCCTTGCCACCGGCTTTGCGTTTGTCGTCCTGTCCGCAGCGCTTCTGATAACGGTCTGGCGCATCATCCGCGGCCCGACATTGCCGGATCGGGTGCTCGGCCTCGATATGCTGGTGGCGATCGCCATCGGCCTCATCGCCGTCGTCGCCATACGCACCGGCTTCAACCTTTACATCGATATTGCCATCGCGCTCGGCCTTGTCGGTTTCCTGGCAACGGTCGCCTTCGCCCGCTTCGTCCTCGCGCGCGGCCTCTCGCCGGAGAGGGCGGCTGTCGAAGGGGGCGGAGTGCAGGTCAAACGCGCGTCGGCGACGAGAGGCAAATCGACGCAGCGCAAGCGCAAGGGCGCGCGCCGATGAGCCCGGTCCTCGAGATTGCCGTCACCCTGCTGGTCGCCGTTCTGTTGGTCGTCGGCGCGATCTTTTCGCTGCTGGCGGCGATCGGCATCATCCGTTTCCCCGATCTCTATACGCGCATGCATGCGGCCTCCAAGGCCGGCACGATCGGATCGGGCCTGTTGCTTCTGGGCGCAGGCGTGCATTCTCTCGATCCAGCCATCTTGATTCGCGCGCTCGCAGGCTTCTTTTTCTTCGTTCTGACTGCGCCGATCTCGGCTCATCTCCTGGCAAAAGCCGCACATCAGGTAGGTTACAGGCTGACAAAGCTGTCTGTCATAGATCAGCTTCCGCAAAAGGAAGAGCCGCGTCGCGACTGATCGACGACAGTTCTGAAACTGTATTTCAGAACATTACGATCGAGTGTGGCCATTTTAGCAATTTGGAGATAAACTTGCTAAGTGTCGCTAAATTTATGTTTGGATTTTTCGCGCATCGATGTTAATCGAGTAAATGTAAAGTGTCGTCGTGGAAAATACTTTGATCTGAAATTCCAGCTTGAGTTGTGAATGCTGATTGTTGCTTTGAGAGTTCGGTCGTCACCGGTGACTCGGCAGCAGGTTTTGTAATCAAATTCCAGCTCTTGATATCGCGGCCGGTGTTTCTCCTTGCCGCGTTGATGGTCCATCCCAAGGCAGCCAAGGCTTCCTGACGGCTCTTGCAAGCGTTCCTCCCCCGAAACGCCGTTTCGGGTTGTGCTTAAGTCCGATAGGAGAAAGAAATGACTGAAACAGCGCTTGGCGCGAGCCATGAACTTCTGGTTGAGCTGACGGCGGAAATCGTTGCCGCTTACGTCAGCAATCATGTGGTTCCGGTCGCCGAGCTTTCCACGCTGATCGCAGATGTGCATTCGGCGCTGAACAACACGGCGGCTCCCGCGCCGGTCGTCATCCCCGTCGAAAAGCCGAAGCCGGCCGTATCGGTCCGCAAGTCCGTTCAGGACGACCAGATCACCTGCCTCGAATGCGGCGGCACCTTCAAGTCGCTGAAGCGCCACCTGATGACCCACCACAATCTGTCGCCGGAAGAATACCGCGAGAAGTGGGACCTGCCGACCGATTACCCGATGGTCGCGCCCGCCTATGCGGAAGCACGTTCGCGCCTCGCCAAGGAAATGGGTCTCGGCCAGCGCCGCAAGCGTCGCGGCAAGTAAGACTGGTCGTCCCGCGGGCCCAATTGCCCCGCGCATGACGGATATGGGCATGTTCACAAAGGCCGGACCAGAGTGTCCGGCCTTTGTGTTTCGATGGCAATGGAGAAGGTCGTGCGTCCGGCCCCGCGCTGTTCAAGCCGCCAAGCGAAGCTCCGCCTCGTTCTTGATGCGGCGGATCATCGAGCGCAGACCGTTGGCGCGCTGGGTCGACAGATGCTCGATCAGGCCGATCTTGCCGAAGGTGTCGATCGCATCGATCCGGGCGATGTCGGAGGCATGTTTGCCGGAGTAGATGGCAAGCACGATGGCGACGAGCCCGCGCACGATATGGGCGTCGGACTCGCCCTCGAAATTAAGGACGGGATCCTCGGGATTGCCGGCCGCATTGGTGACGAGCCAGACTTGGCTGGCACAACCCTGAACCTTGTTTTCCTGCGTGCGCTTGGCCTCGGGCATTTCCGGCAGCGCTTTGCCGAGCTCGATCACATAGCGATAGCGATCCTCCCATTCTTCAAGAAAGGCGAAATCGTCGATGATCTGGTCGAGCGTCGTCATGGTCCGGTCCATTCGTCGGGAGATTATAGGCTCGCCGGTCCTTGCCGCGAACACTTTCATTCCTGTTCTTGCCCGCCGCTTTCACGCGCTCGGGCTTTCAGCCTTCATATAGGCGATGGCAGAGCCATTGAGAACCGGCAAATATACGACGGATGCGGAGCACCTATCTCTTGGTCAGACCGAGATGCTTGTCGGGATACTGATTGAAACGGTCACGTTGCCGCCAGCGCCCTCGATATTGCCGGTGGCGGCCGAAAGCGACTGGCCGGCGGTCCGGGCCTCACCCGCATCGCGGCCGGATCCCTTGGCGCGTAATTCCTGCTCCGCCTTGCACAGCAGTTGCTTCACTTGTTCGGCAACAGATTTGAGTTCGGCTGCCACCTTCGCCACGGGATCGGAGCCGCCGTCATCCCCGCCGAATTCGCGATAGGCACGCTCGGCAAAGCTTGTCCGTTCCGAAGAGGGCTCAGCCTCACCGCCGGCCACGGGGGCATCGGTTTGCGCGCTGGACGCATCTGCTTGCACGGGGCCGGCATCGGCAAGCACGGCTGCGGCCGAGGCGGATGCAACGCCGCTTGCAGCTCCCCCGCCGCCGGCGCCGGCCAGCTGCTGGGCGGCCGTGCCGAGCTGTTGTGCAAGCTGCTTGGCGAGCCTTGCAAGCGTTTCCGGGTCCGATGCGAAGAACCGGAGCATGCGGAGCTGCTCCTTGACTTCGTCGAGCTTCTTTTTAGCGGCAGCGGCGCGGTTCGCAGCACTTTCGTCATCGCGGCCAAGAAGCAGGGCGGTCGAGGCAGGGCTCTTGCTTTCGCCTGCGCCGGGGGCGGCGCCGGACGCCGCCGGGCGTGTCACGCTGGCGTTCGAGAAAAGCCCATAAATCTGCATTGTCTGCCTCCAGCCGTCGGTGCGGCGGACCTAAGCAGGCAGGGCTTGCGTGTGGCTGTGCGGCGAGAAAATCAGCGGTTGCGGGTGCAAAAAAGAAAACGCCGCGAGGGGATGGGATCCTCGCGGCGGCCGCAACGGGACGGCAAGTCAGGCAGTAAGTCAGGAATGTGCAGGATGCGGCGCGGTCACTGGATAACGGCAGCCTTGGGGTCGAGGCGCTTTTCCGGAACCGGGGTGCGCTTGAAGACGGGTTCGGCGTCGAGGGTGCTGACCTCGGTCGCCGGAGCTGCCACGTCGGCAGCCGGCGTGACCGTACCGGTCGTCACCTTGGCATCCGGCGTCGTGGCATCGGTTTCGGCAAACTGTGTGTCGAGGAATTCGTAGGCGATGCGGGCGCCTTCGCGGGCTCGGTGGCCGAGGGCAACGAAGGTTTCGGCACCCTTCTCGCAGACATCCGGCTTCTGGATGCAGATGGCGCTGATGTATTGGAACGCCTCATTGGCAGCAGAGAAGGTGTCGCCGAGTTCCACTTTCGGGGCGTGTTCGAGTTTCTGCGCGCTCGAAGGGTCGAGGAACGGCAGCAACACCAGTACCAGCGAAAACCAGAATGTCGCCTTGATGAGAAACCACATGTTCTGCCCATCCTTCGTTCGGCTGCCGCGGCCCGCCAGTCTTGTAGCCGGCTTTTGCACCTTCGACATCCCGCAGCGCCGTGGTATCCCCTGATACCCGTTCACGCCACCTTCTAATCCTTGGAGCCTGCCGGCGTTCTCTTGGTGCCCGGCCCCTTGTTGAGATCGACATTACGGCGGGAATCACAAGACGGCTTTTCGAAATCGAGCGGCATTTGCTTCAAATTTTAATGAAATGCCGGTGTCCGGCGATTTGCAGGGCATTTGTGTCGCATTTTAGCGTTCGCCGTTAAGGTTCGTGGCAGAGCCGGGCGCGGCAACCCCGAAGGCAGCGGCAATCGCACGCCAAAAGCCGCGCCACAATCGTTAACACAGTGCAGAAAATGCACAGAAATCCGTTGCTTACGCCCCATTAACCACAAGAAATGAAGGTCGCCCGATTTGGCTCAAAACGGGATTTTTCGACCGTTTCGCACGGTTCCGGCGCGGCCGCGTTTATTCTTTCATTAAGCCGGGGATGCGAGATTCCGACATGTCACGAGGCGGCTTGAGTCTCGATCCAAAGGGTCGTGAAAACAGAGAGCGTCGGCCTCGCAAGAACAACAAATGTAGCAGGGTAAAGCGTGAGCGTATTGCGTAACATGGCTGGCAGATGGACGTCCCGTGTGGACGAGGTCGCGGCCCTGTGGCTTCCCCGTCGTGAGGCGTCTTCGCCGGCCGATCTCCGCCATGCGAAGCGTTTGCGCACGCTGGCAGCGGTTTCCCTGACGGCTCTGCCGGTGGTGCCGCTTGCCCTGTCGCTCGCCATGCCCGTGTCTTCGGCTCTTCCTTTGGGAACCGCTCTTTGGGCCTCGGCCTCGCTGCTTGCGGCTGCCGGCGCGATTGTTCGTGGCCGCGCGCCGGAAGAGGTGGCGCCGCCATTGGAGCCGGTCGTTCCGGATCTGTCTGCCGCCTATGACCTCTTTGCGGGCCTTGTGACTGTGCATGATCTGCGCGGCAACGTGCTTTCCGTCCACGGCCGCGACGCGGCCGAGCATCTGACCCTGATGCGCGATCCAGCGGGCCGCGGTTTCATCGAGCAGATCCACATATCCGATCGCATCACCTTCCTGAGCGCGATCGACATTCTTCGCCAGGGCGGCGACCGGGCGACGGTCGACATCCGCATCGAGCGGCGCACGCTGCCGATCGAAGGCGAACAGTTCGTCTATATGTCCTGTGAGCTGGCGCCGCTGCGCGACGACAATGGCCGGCTGGTCGCGATCCTCGCTCAGTCGCGTGATGTCTCGCAAGAAGCGGGCCTGCGCGCCGAAGCTGCGGCCAGAACGGCCGAGGCGGTATCGGCAAACGATGCCAAGACGCGCTTCCTTGCCGCCGTCAGCCACGAACTGCGCACGCCGCTCAACGCCATTCTCGGCTTTTCCGACGTGCTTGCCGGCGAGTATTTCGGCAAGCTCGAGAACGATCGCCAGCGCGAATATGTGGGCCTGATCCATAAGTCCGGTGAGCACCTGCTTTCCGTCGTCAACACCATGCTCGACATGAGCAAGATCGAAGCCGGTCGCTACGAGCTGATGCCCGAGCCCTTCGGTGTGGCCGAAGCCGTCTCCGCCTGCGAGGCGATGTTGTCGCACCAGGCCACGGAAAAGGGCGTGAAGCTTGCAAGCCGCATCACCCGCGGCATCGGCGAGATCAACGCAGACCAGCGCGCCTTCCAGCAGATCCTCATCAATCTGGTCGGCAATGCCATCAAGTTCACCGATCAGGGCGGCGTCGTCACGATCGATGCGGAGGCCGACGGCGCGATGCTGAAGCTTTCCGTCAGCGATACCGGCATCG
The DNA here is from genome assembly GCF_014852195.1 of Ensifer sp. ENS08. Classification (NCBI taxonomy): domain Bacteria; kingdom Pseudomonadati; phylum Pseudomonadota; class Alphaproteobacteria; order Hyphomicrobiales; family Rhizobiaceae; genus Ensifer; species Ensifer sp. ENS08. Next base: position 59,251 of record NZ_JACVBF010000001.1, on the reverse strand, counting down.
GGATTGCGGCCGACAAGCTGGCGCTGCTTGGTCAACCTTTTGTCCAGATCCAGAACGATTATACTCGCCGCTACGAAGGCACCGGCCTTGGCCTCTCGCTGGTCAAGGGTCTGGTGGCGTTGCACGGCGGAGAGCTTTCCATCCGTAGCCGCGAAGGCGAGGGTACCGTCATCGTCGTCACGCTGCCGCGTGATGGCTCTGGTATCGCCTGCGCGGAGCAGGAAGAAGCGCGTACGCCGGTGACGGTGGAATTTCCGCCGCGCCTGAAGGATTGTGATGTCGCCCCGGCCGCCGAAGGGGGGCGGTTCGAGGGGAAAAGCTTGAACGAGGAACGGGGATATGGCACCGCGCAAGCGAAAACAGCCTGACCGGAAAAAGGCTGCGCGGCAAACGCCCGGCCTGGCCGTGCGCGGGCTGGTCCTTGCCGGACGGGGTGCTGGGCTTGCCGGTCGTCTGATGGCGCGCCATCCGTTGGTGTCCGGTGGCTCGGCCGCCTTCCTCGTCGTGTTCTCCTTCGTTGCGGCCAATGCCATGTGGTATCAGCACGGCACGCACCCGTCGCCGCTGTTGCGCACCCGCGTCCCGCTCGTCAGCGCCGAAACGGCGCAGCGAATCGCCATCGCCAAGGGCGAGGAGATCGAGCCGCGAAAGGTGACCACCTTCGTTATCGAGCGCGAGGGTGAGGCAAAGGCTGAAAACGTCGAGGATGTGATCGCGTCTGCCTCCGCGGACGTGGCGTCGGAAAAGCCGTCGCCCGAACGGGTCGCGAGCGTGCCGGATCCGGCGCAGTCGAAGCTTGTCTCCGAGATCCAGAAGGAATTGGGCCGGATCGGCCTTTATGACGGCGCGCCGGACGGACGGAGCGGTCCGCGCACGGCAGCAGCGATCCTGCGGTTCGAGGAGCGGGCGGGTCGCACGGGAACCGGCGCGGCGAGCGTCGAGCTGCTGCAGGCCTTGAAGTCTGCACCGGCTGAAAAGGCCGCCGCGGTTCCGGCTGGACGGCCGCTTTCCGAAACGAAGGGCGGGGGCGTGGAAATCGATCCGGTCGCTGCGGCCATCCGCTCGGCCGAGAAGGAAAGCACCTTCGTTCCGCGCGCGGAAATTCCGGTATCGAGCGAACTGGTGCTGAACATCCAGAAGGGTCTCAGCAACCTCGCCTATGCGGACGTGGCGGTCGACGGTGTTGCCGGAGAACAGACGCGGGCAGCCATTCGCCACTTCGAAAAGCACTACCGCCTGCCACAGACCGGCGAACCCAATCCCCAGGTGCTGAAGAAGCTCAAGGAAATCGGCGCGCTCTGACGCATTTAATGCACGCCCCGCGCCTGTCGTCGCTCAGCTGCGGTTTGCCTCCTTCGCTCCGCGCGTGTATCAGCCTCCCATGCGCCTGAAGTCCCACATCTTCGTCTCGTCCCTGCTGCGTCGTGCGTTTTCGCTTGGCGGCTATGCCGCGGTGCTGCGCAAGGGAGCAGAGGACGCCGGCGCGATCTTCATTCGCCAGCGGACGCGTTTGGGCACCGAGACGCTCTTTGCCCCGGCGCCGCAGAATTTCTTCGCCGACGAGATTGATCTCGGCCGCAAGTTCGAAGTGCGGCTCAGCGACAGCGACGCCGAGCAGGTCGACGCGGCGCTTGCAAGCGAGATCCGCTTCGATCCGGATTGCTGGATCGTGGAGATCGAACTGGACGACCGCGGCGATCTGTTCGAGGTCGTTGCCGAAGATGGAAAAGGCCGGCCCTGACGCCGTCTTGCCGAATGCGCCGACCTGCTTGACTCTCCACTTGGTGGAGGCCGTAGGACGCGTTTATGGGCGATCAAATCTTTTCGATAGGCGAAGTTTCGAAGCTGAGCGGCGTACCGGTCCGGCGGCTTCGGTTTTACTCGGACAAGGGGTTGCTGCCACCGTCCACACGGACGGAGAGCGGTTACCGTATGTATTCCGGGGCCGACCTGGCGCGGCTGGACCTCGTTCTTGCCCTGCGTGAAGCGGGCGTGAGCCTCGCGGACATCAGCAAGATCCTGGCCAACCGAACCTCGTTTACCGACGTTCTGGCTTTGCGGCTTCGAACGCTCGAAACGGAAATCCGGTCAAAGCGCCGGATCGCCACGGCCTTGAGAATGGCTTTGAGGATCCATGAACCCTCCCCAACGGATCTCAGGAGATTGTGGACCGTGACCAGGATTTCAAAGACGGAATTTCGTGCCGCGCTCGAGCGTTTCTATGATGACGTCGCCGGCGGCGCGCCGATGGATGCGGCGTGGAAGACGAAAATGATGGATGCCGGTGCGCCGGACCTGCCGGACGACCCGACAGCCGAACAGGTCGACGCCTGGGCTGAACTGATGGAGATGCTGTCGGACAAGGCCTATGCCGCCGAGATGCGCGCCTACATGTCGGATCTGTGGACCGAAGAGTTCGATCCCGCCGCCTACGCTCAAGCCGCCGAAGCCACCTTTGCGCGGGTGAGGGCGGCGATCGAAAACAACCTTGCTCCACAATCAGCCGTCGGCAGAGAGATCGCTGCCGATTGGCTGGCGCAGTCGGCAAGGGCGATGAAGCGGGCTCCGGATCAGGTTTTCCTGGATTGGCAGCTCGAACAGTACCGCAAGCACCACGCCCGTTCGGCGCGTTACCAGGAATTGATGGCGGTGTTGCAGGGGCAGGCGCCGCAGGCTCCGACCGGTCGTGAGTGGAGCTGGATCATCGACGCGATGAAGCAGCTTTTCTAGGGCGGGGAGGTCGGCTCCATCGCCGAAGTTGCGAGACATGCCCGCATGAACGGCAGCATGTGTCAGCCGCGGCGGCGGCCAAATAGTCGCTGCGGCTGGCCGTTGACGGACGTTGCTGCAACTTTGCGCGGGCCGACGTGGCGCGTGTCGTTTGCAGTATTTTCGGCAAAATAGGCTTCGTGCCTTGCCGCGGGCGCCGCGTCTTCGGCTTCCGCCTCGAGCCAGGCATCGAGCTGCGCGCGACAGGCGGTGCGGTCCATGGCGCCAATCAAGGCGGCGGCATGGCTGGTTTCGCCAAAGGGCTCGCGAAGATGTGGATAGAGGGCCTGAAGCACGAAGCCGGCATCGGCCACATCGACGTCGAGTGCGACCAGGCTCGTTGCCAGCATCTGTCCGGAAATATCGAGCAGGATGCGCTCGACCTGCGCATCCCTGGTGCCGAGCGCCTGACCGAGGACACGCGAGAACAGGATAATCTCGCCGCTCCTCGCAAAACGCACGAGCAGAGCGGCATGTACGTCTGTCATCGCCGCGGACGACGGCGTCTGTGGAATATTTTGCGGACGGGCGCCAGCGAGCGCCTTGATCTCGCGGCGAAGCGCCTCTTCGCGCGCTGTACGCAATGAAGCGGCTTCGTCTTCCTGGCTCGCTTGCTCTGCTGCTGCCGCTTTCACGGCGCTGCTGCGCGCTGCCAGTCCCGGCGGGTTGTGATGTTCGACGAGCGCATCGACGACGAGCGGAGAGAGGTTCGGGCGGCGGCCAATGGCGGCGGCATGTTCCGGCCCGCGCTCACGGATGATCGTTATCAGCGTCCGGTCCGCGATCGCCTTCGAACGGGTCAGGAAAATTGCCGCGATGGCGATCGGCATACCGCCGATCAGCGCTGCGACTGTCTCTGGAATTTGCTGGCATTGCGAAAGGGCGGCTGCAGCCTGCCGGCGGGCTTCGTTGCTGGAACCAAGGAAGAGCGGCTCGAACAGCTCGGCAAATTGCTTCATGTCGGACTTGCGGGGAAAACGCAGGCTTTCGAAACCGGTGACGGTCGCCATCAGGACGACGTCCTTCAAGCGGCCAGTCTGTGGCCTTTCCAACTCACGAAAGCGATCCGTCACGATAATTCCCTGCACGCAAAACATGATCGCCATTGCCGGCGATCCGGAACGGCACACGTCGCAAAAATTAGAAGAAAAGCGTTAGCGTACTGTTAACTATGGATGTTGGAGCTTTATTCAGGCTTGCGGCACAGCGAGGGCGGGCGGAGCGCCTACGGATCGCCGCGCCGGCACGGCAAATCTCGGGGACATCCGCGGCCGTAGCCATAAAAAATCCACATGCTGTCATGAGTTATCGCGGCGACGGTGAAGGGCCCGGACGCCCGCCGACGTTTGGGGCCGTGTGAAGAGGGGCCTCTCCATGGGAGATATGGAACTGTGAAGAAATTTATTCTGCGCGCAGCGGCGGTCTGCGCGCTCCTTGTGGCTCCGGCGATTGCGCAGGCTGCGGAGGGTTTTGCTACCGCCAAGGTCAACATGCGCTCGGGTCCGAGCACGCGCTACCCGGCGGTGTCGATGATCCCGGTGGGCGAATCAGTCGAAATCCATGGCTGCCTTGCGGATCTGCCGTGGTGCGACGTGTCGTTCTACGGCGGCCGTGGCTGGGTTGCCGGCCGTTATGTCCAGGCCGACTATCGCCGCAACCGCGTCTATGTCGAACCGCGTTATTATCGCCCGCTCGGCATTCCGACGGTTGTCTTCCAGTTCGACAACTATTGGGACCGCAACTACCGCGGCCGCGATTTCTATCGTGAACGCGATCGCTGGCGCCGCGGACCGGATTGGGTCGATGACCGGCGTGATCGCCGCGATTGGGAGCGGCAGCGCGAGCGCGACCGCCGTGACTGGGAGCGTGAGCGGCGCAGCAATCAGCGCGACTGGGAGCGCCGGCAGCGCGACGAGGACAAGTGGCGCGACGACGAATGGCGCCGTCAGCGGACGGAACGCGAGGATCGGCGTGATTGGGAACGCCGCGACGACGGCGTGCGCGTGCGGCAGGACGACGGCACCGTCTATGAGCGCGCCCGTCCGGCTCCGATGGTTCGCTGCCAGATCGACGATCCCTACTGCGAGAACTGATCCGCACACGGCGCGTCGGCGCGCCTTGTCTGATGGGAAAAAAAACGGGCGGCCCTGGTCGCCCGTTTTGCGTTTCGCGAACCTGCTTTCAACGGTTTTTGGCGGAACCAAACGCCAGCCGGCGCGTTGAGCCCGCGCAGACAAGGGAGCGTTGTAATGGTCGAAAAGAAACTGCAAGCGGTGGAAAAAGTTGCCGTGAGTGAAGCCGAATCGGACGCCCGCGCCGAGGTTGACGCACAGATCGCCGAGCTGCGCGCGGAAATCGCCCGCCTGACGGAAGCGGTCACGGCGATCGGAACGAGCACGAAAGCGGTTGTGCAGGGCGAGGCGGATCTTCTGGCTGAGCGCGTGCGCGAGCGTGTGCGCGAAGAGCCTCTGTCGACCCTGGTTGCCGTTGCGGGCGTGTCCTTCCTGTTCGGTTTGATGTCCCGGCGCTAGCGGGTGAGGCGGGTCTTCGCCCGGATTGCCGTTGTTACCTTGGATACATCGCCGGGACCGTTCGACAGACATACTGAACGCAGGTTGGGGTTGCAGATCGTTTATTAGTAATCTGTTAACCAACCTGTGGCTCAATCGAAGTGGACCCGGTATCATCGGGTCGCGTCGTGAACCAGAACAGCAACATCCGGGCGACCGGAAGAAGGAGCAAACGAGAAAGGCGCGCCTGTCCAGGAAAGATCTGGGAAAATGCGCTGGCCCGAGAAGGGCAGGGTGAAATCTGTACGGTAGTTCATCCGTCTCAAGACTTTGTGGAGACGAGCATGGCAGACGTTATCAGAATTCAGGACCGCAAGGTTCGTATACCTCCGCACCGGCCTCCGGCCATTTCGGGTGGAGCGAAAGTGCTGCTGTTCACCGGTATCCGCTACGAGCGCCTCGATCGCGACCCGCAGCCGACAGCGCCGGACGGACGCCGCATCAAGAAGCAGTGAGCCGCGGCACTCCTGCGTATTAGGCGACACAAACGGTCGCGTTCAAGACACTGTCCTTGCCCGGTTCTGCGGGCTCATCCCCCATGCACTGCTGCGCCCGACGCGGCATCGAATCATCGCCGCGCATCTCGGCGTGGATTTTCTTAGCTTGCCCCTGTTGCTCGACGACCACAGCGGATGCTCTAGCGACGGAACGGTTCGCAGGTCGATTCCGCAAGGAAGTTCCGGACCTGCTCTTCGAAGCTGTCGACCGGCGCCATCGCTCTCAGCACGGCAAAGCCATCCTGTTCCTTCATCTCGACCATGATCGATTGTGCAAGCGCCTGTGGCGGAGATTTTCGCAACTCGACCAACTGGATTGGCGTTGCGACGACAAGGTCCAGCTTGCCGTTGACCGCCGTGTGGTCGTTCATGCTGAAGACCTCGTTCGAATTGCCGTCGAAGACGGCGAGCGACCAGAAAGGCACGTTGCCGCTGGCGAGGAAACGCGCCGGCCCATCCGAGATCGAGAAGCTGCAGACCGCGGTTCTCAGATAAGGATCGTCATTGGCAAGGCCGGTCGGCCCTGGTGTGCTGGTCAGCGCAAAGAAACTGTCCATCTCCAAAAGCCCGAGGATGCGGGTATAGGCATCGCGGCCGGTGAACTGCGGCAGCGCCAGCACGATGATGATGTGCAGCAGGGCGGCGCCGACCAGGCCGAGAACTGTGGCAAAGAGCACGCTACGCATCGCCGCAACCCGTCTTGGTGATAACCGGCATGGCGAGATCGATCAGGCCGGACGAGCCGGCCGTCGGCGTATCGAGCAGCGTCAGCACCAGCCGGAACGTGCCCGAGTGGCGCACGGCAAGCCAGTTGTCGGGCCTCGCATTCGGCGACACATGGATGACAAAGTTGCTGTTTTCGCCGCGCAGAACGCTCCAGGAATTGAGCGCCGAGGGGAGGTCGGAACCGGGCCTCAGTGGCAGGCCTTCGGCATTTGCGGCGTAAAGCGTCCAGAAGCGGGCCTGCGGTGTCAGCCCCGCAACATCATAGGAGCAGGCCGCCTGAAGCTTCTCGCCCTTGCTATCGACCTGGGCACTGAACATCAGCCCTTCGGCGCCGCCATAGAGCAGTTCGCCGGCGCGCGCCCGATGTGCCTTGGCATAGGGGTCGGCATTGGCCGTCTGCGCCTCGGGAAAGGCGACCCAGGGGCCGATCGCGATCGAGCCGAAGCCGACGGTCGCTTTCAACGCCCATACTGCCGAGGCGATGCCGCCGCCGAAGGCGATGGCAAGGGTTAGCGCGACGAGGAAGGGGATTCGAAACAAGGGCGACTCTACCGGATATGGTCCTGCGGCTCAGCACCGCCGCGTTGACACCCTATGTCGCCGAAATCCGCGCCCGGCGCAACGGCGACCGCATCGCCGGTCCCGAACCCGACACCGCACTCGCGAAGCGGAAGAAGAGTGGACATGCCCGAAACGTCAGTTGCTGGCGGCATCGGGTGTCGCCTGTGCGGACCGTGATTCTTCATCCGCGCCGAGAGAGGCAAGCTTGCCGCCGGCCTTCTCGGGCGCCTTCAGTGCGGGGGCCTTTTCGAAGGTCTCGCCGATGCTGCGCAGCAGCCGGGTGACATCGGTCGAAAGCGAGCGCGGCCGCACCAGCGGCGGCAACGCGTTTTCGTCCGGCTTCGCGGTTGCCACCTGCGGCGGCTGCTTCGCCGGCGCCGTCGGCGCGGTGATCCCCGGGATCGTCCGGTGTTCGATGCCCTGTTCGGCGTAGTCCATCAGCCGCTTGAAGGTCATCGCCGGCAACGAGCCGCCGGTCATGTTGTTGGTCGAGGTGTAGTCGTCGTTGCCGAACCAGACCGCGGTCGTATAGTCGCCGGTGAAGCCCACGAACCAGGCGTCGCGATAGGCCTGTGTTGTGCCGGTTTTGCCGCCGACGACGATGCCGTTATCGAGCGCAGCCTTGCGCGCCGTACCGATGACCGGGATCTGCGTCAGCATGGAGTTCATCGACGTATTGGCGGTTTCGGAGAGGATGCGCCGCGCCGGCGGCTCGTCGCGTCCGAAATCGTAGAGAATGTCGCCGTCATAGTTGAGGACCTGGCTGATCCCGTGCCGGCGTGACTGCATGCCACCGGCCGGGAAGACCGCGTACGCCGTCGCCTGGTCGAGCACGGTTACTTCCGAGGTGCCGAGCGGCATGGTCTTGTCGGTGCGGATCGGCGTCTCGATGCCCATGTCCTTGGCCGTCTGGGCGATCAGGTCAGTGCCGAGCTTGTCCTTGGCGAGGCGCACGGGAATGGTGTTGATCGACTTGGCGATGGCCGTCAGGATGGTGATGCGGCCGGCATAGCTGCGGCCATAATTCTGTGGCGACCATCCGCGCCAGGTGATCGGCGCGTCGACGACAACCGTTTCCGGCGTCATGCCCTTTTCCATCGCTGCCGCGTAGGTATAGACCTTGAAGGAAGAGCCCGGTTGACGCAGAGCTCGTGTCGCACGGTTGAACTGGCTCTCGCCATAATCGCGGCCGCCGACCATGGCCCGCACGGCGCCGCCGTTTTCGACCATCACCAGCGCACCCTGCTTCACGCGGAAGCTCTCGCCATATTGGCGCAGGCTCGATTCCACTGAATCTTCAGCGGCATTCTGCAGGCCCATATCGATCGTGGTGCGCACGATCAGCGAGTGCTGCGCGAAGGGGCGGGCGATGCGCTGGACTTCGTCGAAAGCCCAGTCGAGGAAGAAGTCGGGCGCCTTCACCTGGGCGCGGTCGATGACCGTCGCCGGGTTGAGGCGTGCGGCGATCACCTGGCCTTCGGTCATCAGGCCGCCCTGGACGAGGTTGGTCAGAACCTCGTTGGCGCGTCCGCGTGCGGCCGGCAGGTTGACGTGCGGGGCGTAGCGGGCTGGCGCCTTGAAGAGGCCGGCAAGCATCGCCGACTCGGCAAGGCTCACGTCGGTGATCGACTTGCCGAAATAGAACTGCGCCGCGGCTGCCGCACCGAAGGTGCCGCCGCCCATATAGGCGCGGTCGAGATAGAGCCGGAGGATTTCCTTCTTCGACAGGTTGCATTCGAGCCAGACGGCGAGGAAAGCTTCCTTGATCTTGCGCTCGATCGTCCGCTCGTTCGACAGAAAGAGGTTCTTGGCGAGCTGCTGCGTCAGTGTCGAACCGCCCTGGACGACTCCACCGGCGCGTGCATTTTCGGTCATGGCGCGGGCAAGGCCGAGGAAGTCGATGCCCCAATGGTCGAAGAAGCGCCGGTCTTCGGTCGCCAGCACCGCCTTGATCAGATGATCGGGCAGCTCGTCGATCGGTACGGAATCTTCGTGGATGATGCCACGATGGCCGATCTCGTTGCCGTAACGATCGAGGAAGGTGACGGCGAAATCGCTCTGGGCACGCCAGTTGCCCTTGGTTTCCTCGAAGGCCGGAAGGGCGAGCGCCAGCATCAGCACCGAACCGACAGTGCCCCAGTTCATGCCTTCGCCGAGCACCTCGAAGACGGCTTTTTTCCAGCCCGTCACGCGGAAGCGGCGGAAGAAGATGGTAGTGTCTTCCCACCATTGCCCCAGCTTGAAACCGGCATTCCAGACTGAGGAATCGATCCAGGAGTCGATCCTGAGAAAGATGTGCCGTTTCTTCGGCCGATTATCGTCTTTCCTCGGTTCCCGCACGGTCTCAACCACCTGAAGGCTCTACGGCATCATGCCGGCGCCATGTAATATTTGCACGGCGTCAAATTCCAATCTACTTGCATATCGCGCCGCCGGCCTTAAAAAACCGGCAATTTTCTGCGAAATTTCTGTATCGCGAGCGATTTGACGAAAGTGTGATGACGATGGGCGAAATGCCTTTCTGGAAGGCGAAAAGCCTTGAAGACATGACCGATACCGAGTGGGAAAGCCTCTGTGACGGCTGCGGCCTCTGTTGTCTCAACAAGCTCGAGGATTGGGACACCGGCGAGATCGCCTGGACCTCGATCCGCTGCACGCTTCTCGATGGCGAGAGCTGTCGCTGCAAGGACTATCCCAACCGCCAGGCGACGGTGCCCGACTGCATCCAGCTGACGCCGAAGGCCGTGCGCGAGATCACCTGGCTGCCGCCGACCTGCGGCTACCGGCTGGTGGCTGAAGGGCGCGATCTCTACTGGTGGCATCCGTTGATTTCGGCCGATCCGGAAACGGTTCACGCCGCGGGCATTTCCGTCCGTGGCCGCACCGTTGCGGAAGACGGCATCGACGTGGACGACTATGAGGATTATCTCGTCACCTGGCCGCTGGAAGTAGGGCAGGAAAACGTGGAGTGACAAGGGGTTAGTCGAGGCGGCAGAATCGCTTTGGCAGTGCGGCGCCCGCGAGGTCGTTCGGCCGCGACGCCTCTAATGGCTGCCGCCGTTCTTCTTGACGAGGCTCTTCGGCGCAACGTTGCGCCACGCCGTCTCCATCGACTGCCGCACGAGATCCTCGTTGGCCTGGACGAAATAGAGCGAGGTCCAGCCACGGTCGCCCCAGCCGCCGGGCACCGCGGCGCAGACGCCGGGTTCCATCTCCAGAAGCATGCGCTGCTGATCCGGTGTGAACTTGAAAACGGCGCGCCCGGCTTCCGGCAGGCTCATGAAAATACGCTTCCCAACGCGGAAATCTCGCGTTCCGAAATGCGCATTTTCCTCCGTTCCAGGCAGGCTCAGCGCGAGTCTTTCGATCTCTTCCGTCAGCATGAAGAAAGATTAACATGCTTTTGCCGAATGGCAAAAAGGCTGAAAATCACTACAAAAAATGCAAGGGGTGTCCTTGAAGCGCGGGCTCGAGAAGGGCGCTGGCGGAGCCTGATCGGGCTGCCTTTATGGCCTTTGCGGTCAGTGGTCGATCACCCGCGGCATAGGGCCGGAAACGCCGCGACCGGCGGTGGTAGGCTCACCGCCGGTCCGCTACGGAACGTCGAAAAACGCCTAGAACGGGCGCTGTCCGACGACAATCTATGGATATGGAGGTGCAGGGCCGGTGACGCTTAGGCGCGCCACTCAGGCGGGCCTCATTCGGCCGGTGCGACCGGCTTCGGCGTTGCCTCGCTCGCGGCGCGCATCTCACGCCATTCGCTCTCGAAACGGTCGAGCAACGATTGCGGTACTTTGGACTGCTGAGATGCGGGCTGGTTGTTTGCGAGCGTCTGCATGCGATCCTCCCGGGTTCTGTGACGGTTTCATGATGTAAGGTGTGGCGGACAATCTCACATCGCAAAGGCTTTGTAAATCAGTGGCTTAAATCATTTAAACGATTGAAAAATCTTTAAATCGATTAATTTTTCGTTTATACACAGCACGCATCGCGCCCGGACGTCAACAGGTTTAAGTTGCAGCTATTTTTGAAGTAATTTGCGCGCATAGATTGCGGCAAAGGGCCAGCCGTTTCGCGGCTTTCTATTAAGAGAGAAACGGTGCTGCGGCGTGATCGGTGCCGTCATGACGGATTGCATCGGCAGGTTCGAAGGACGCGATGGTTGAGCCTTGTTCGGGAGCGGCGCCGACGGACCTGAATCAGTTTCTGAGATGTTTGATTCACGCTGCGAGCGACAGCCGCCAAAGGATTCAAAAGAATCGAGAAAATGCGTGCGCAGCCATGCCGCGCTTGATCGGGAACGGGCTCTTTCGCGTTAGCGCATGCCGGCGAAGAGATGCTAGCGAAACATGCTTAACGAAAGCTGATCGTTGTCCGGCGTCGTCGGGCGGCCTTGGGTTTCGGGCCGTGTTCCTCGCGTGATTGCGTCGCTAAAACTGTCGCAGGAAGCGGCTATGGCTTGGCAAGGGAATGAGCAATGCGGGTTTCCACCGGGGAAGAATCGCCGCAATCTAAGGTCGGAATTCGGGGAAGGTAATGCGTTTCCCGGTAGTGCCTGCCGGTCCAAATGGCCGACATTCATTTGCCATTCAGCCTCGTTCGGTTATTGCTTCTGCCATGATGCTTCCCAAGTCGAAAGTGCGTTCATGTCTTCACCAGTGATCATAGCCGCGCTTGCTGCAGGCCTCGCCGGCTTCAGCCCGCCTGCGATCAGCGTGCCGTCGGATATTGTCGTTCGTGTGTCCGGCGATTGCAGCGCGGCTGCAGCGCAGGTCGTTGCCGACACTGGTGGCGAGTTGCTGTCGGCACAGCCGACGTCCGATGGCCAGTGCGTGATCACCGTGCTTGTTCCTGGCAATGGCGGTAGGCCGAAGAAGGTCACCGTCAAGGTGCCGATGTAGGCTATCCCTGCAGCGCCGCGTGCCGTATCAGGCGTACGAAGGTCGCTGTAGCACTTTGAATGGCTGCGTGTTCTTATCCTTAAATCAGCCAGATTTGGCGAAGCATGCAGCAGGATGGCCGCGAGAGGAAGTAAAGACGGATGCGCATTCTGATTGTCGAGGACGACGCCAACCTGAACCGGCAGCTCGCCGAGGTGCTGAAGGAGGCCGGCTACGTCGTTGACCAGGCCTATGATGGCGAGGAAGGGCACTATCTCGGCGACGCCGAGCCCTATGATGCCGTGATCCTCGATATCGGCCTGCCGGAAATGGACGGCATCACCGTGCTCGAGAAATGGCGCGGTGACGGCAAGACCATGCCGGTTCTGATCCTGACGGCGCGTGATCGCTGGAGCGACAAGGTGGCTGGCATCGATGCCGGCGCCGACGACTATGTTGCCAAGCCCTTCCACGTCGAAGAAGTTCTTGCCCGCATCCGCGCCCTGATCCGGCGCGCCGCCGGCCATGCGAGCTCGGAGATCGTCTGCGGCCCGGTCCGCCTCGACACCAAGGGTTCCAAGGCAACGGTCGATGGCGTCGCATTGAAGCTGACGTCGCACGAGTTCCGGCTGCTCTCCTATCTCATGCACCACATGGGCCAGGTCGTTTCGCGCACAGAATTGGTCGAGCATATGTACGATCAGGATTTCGATCGCGATTCCAATACGATCGAAGTGTTCATCGGCCGGCTGCGCAAGAAGATCGGCAACGATCTGATCGAAACGGTGCGCGGTCTCGGATACCGAATGCAAGCGCCGGGCAATGGCAATTAGATCGCTCACCGCACGCGTTCTGGTGGTCTCCACCGTCTGGGCGGTGGTGGCTCTCGTCGTGATCGGCGTGGTGATTTCCGAGCTTTATCGCCAGGGCTCCGAGCGCGGTTTCAAAGACCTGCTGCGCGCCCAGCTCTTCAACGTCGTCAACTCGATCTCCGTCAACGAGAGGACGGTGCTGTCGGGCAGTCCGCAGCTTGGCGACCTCCGGTTTTCGCAGCCGCAGACCGGTTGGTACTGGATCGTCGATCCGATCGGCGAGTTCGATACGCCGCCCCTGATCTCGACCTCGCTCGGCAACGGCAAGCTACCGATCGCCAGCGTCGACGAGGTGCCGTTCGATACCGGCTATGTTCGCTTCTACACCACCAAGGATCCCTTCGGGAACGAGGTCGAGGTCTCCGAGACCGAGGTCGTTCTCGACATCCAGGGCCATACGGCGCGCTTTCGCGTGGCGGGCAACCGCGACGTGCTCGAGGCCGATATCAACCGCTTCACCCGCAACCTGACGATCGCGCTCTCCATCTTCGGTCTGGGAGGGCTCGGGGTCAACGCGCTCACCATTCTCTTCGGCCTGAGGCCGCTCGATGAGGTCCGGCGCTCGATGGAGAAGATCCGCGCCGGCGAAAGCGAACGGTTGGACGGCGCTTTCCCGCGTGAGATCCAGCCGCTCGCCAACGAGGTCAATGCCCTGATCGACAGCAACCGCCGCATCGTCGAGCGCGCCCGCATGCAGGTCGGCAATCTTGCCCATTCGCTGAAGACACCGATCGCGGTCCTGCTCAACGAGGCCCGGGTGCTCGAGGCATCGCATGGCGAGTTGGTGCGCACTCAGGTCGATGCAATGCAGACCCAGGTTCAATCCTATCTGAGCCGCGCCCGGATTGCGGCGCAGCGCGAGTCCGTGCTGGCGCGGACCGAAGCGCAGCCGGCGCTCGAACGCCTCGTGCGCGTCATGCGCAAGCTCAATCCGGAAAAGCAGGTCCATCTGTCGATCAACCCGCCGGGACTGGTTCTTGCCATGGAGCTGCAGGACGTCGAGGAGACCGTTGGCAACCTGCTCGAAAATGCCGCCCGCCACGCCCGTGGCGAGGTGTGGCTGAATGTCAGGCCGGCACCGAGCGAGGTTCATGCCAAGGAGCCCGGCCGGCAGTGGATCGTTCTCGACATCGACGACGACGGGCCGGGGCTCAATCCCGACCAGATCGCAGTGGCGATGAAGCGCGGCAAGCGGCTCGACGAAAGCAAGCCCGGAACCGGGCTCGGTCTTTCGATCGTCAGCGAGATCGTCCGGGAGTATCAGGGCACCATCACCCTGTCACGACGGGACGAGGGAGGGTTGCGTGCGGAACTGGTTTTGCCGGCGGCCGTTTAGAGGGTGATGAGGAAATGCGCGGGTCCGGCGTCGCTCGCTTGCGAATCCATCGTGATTTAGGGGTCACACCCGTGCTTGAAAATGTCACACCCGCAGGGCTCGCCGTTGCCTCGGCACGCGGGGAATGCCAAAAGAAAATCAAGGACTAGTCGTCATCGTGCTCGAATGGAACGAGCTTAAGAATGCGGCTTCGGATAGGATGATTGAGTGTCGCGGATCATGAGGAACCAGGCAGAAATGACACGGGCTATTGTCGTCGGCGGCAGGATCGTTGTGATCGCCTCGGCCGTCGCGCTTGCCGGATGCGGCACGACGGGCAGCAAGGGCGCGGCCGCCGGCCTCGGCTCGACGGCAACGCGTGGTGCGACCTCGACCAATTACATCGCGGCACTCCAGGGTGGGGTGATCGCGCGTCTCACCGATCTCGACATCGGGACATCCGACCGTCAGCGTGCTCTGGAAGCGGAATACCGCGCACTTGAAGCGGCCCCCGGTGGGCAGCCGGTGACCTGGGACGGGCGCGGCGTCAACGGTTCGGTCGTTGCAGCCGCTCCCTATCAGGTCGGGTCGCAGAACTGCCGCCAGTATAGCCACACGGTTACCGTCAAGGGACAGCCGAAGACGGCGCGGGGTGCTGCCTGCCGCAACCCGGACGGCAGCTGGACACCGCTGACCTAAGGCGTAGCCGGCCGGGCTCTCCCGGATGTGCTCAGGCGGATCGAGCCGCCGTTGCGGCGAAACGCCTCAAATCTCCGTCATAAGGGGTTTTCGAGTTGGAATGGCATGGGGGCCATAGTATTGAGCTTCCATGTTGTTCTGGATCCTCGTCGCCACTCTGACGGCGGCTGTCGCTGTCGTGCTCATCCTTCCGCTGCTGCGGGCGGGGGAAGCCCCGTCGTCTCCCCACAGCCATGATGTCGAGGTCTATCGCGACCAGCTCGAAGAGTTGAAGCGGGACCAGGATAGCGGCCTGATCGGCGGCGACGACGCCGAGCTTGCGCGCGCCGAAGTTGCGCGCCGGCTGCTGGCTGCTGGCGAGAGCGACAGTGAGGCGACTGCGGCTGCCGCGCCGCGCCGCGGTGTCAGCCGCCTGGCCCAGGCCTTCGTGCTTCTCTGTCTTCCGGCCGTCGGCCTCTGTCTTTACTTGCTGACGGGCAGCCCGGGAATGCCGGCGCAGCCGCTGGCCGCACGCCTGGCCGATCCCAATGGCGACATCAACATCCTGATTGCCAAGGCCGAGAACCACCTGGCGGTAAACCCGAATGATGGCGCCGGCTGGGACTTGCTTGCGCCGATCTACATGCGCAACGGCCGTGTCGAAGATGCGGTCGATGCCTATGACCGGGCGATCCGCCTGCTTGGCCCGACGCCGGCACGTCTCGGCGGCTATGCCGAGGCGATGGTCGTGCAGTCCGACGGCGTCGTGACGAGCAAGGCGCAGGACGCGCTGAAGCAGGCGCTGACGCTCGATCCCAATGACCCGCGCTCGGAATTCTATCTTGCCCTCGGCCTCAAGCAGGAAGGCAAGAGCGCGGAAGCGCTGACTGCCTTCAACCGACTGGTCGCGACATCACCCGCCGACGCGCCCTGGCTGCCGCTCGTCAAGCAGCACGTGGCAGAGCTGGGGGGCGCCGGCGCCACCAGCGCTGCAGCGCCCGGCAATCCAAGTGCCGATGACGTGGCCGCCGCCGAAAGCATGAGCGCCGGCGATCGCCAGGAAATGATCCGGGGCATGGTCGGCAGCCTCGAAAGCCGGCTGAAGGAAAATCCGGATAATCTCGAAGGCTGGGCGCGTCTGATCCGCTCCCATGTTGTCCTTGATCAACGAGACAAGGCACTGGCCGCGCTAAGGGAAGGCCTGAAAACCTTCCCGGCCGATGGCGACGGCGGCAAGCAGCTGCTGGCGCTGGCGCGTGAGCTCGGGATTGCCACCGACGGAGTAACGCAATGACGCGCAAACAAAAAAGACTGGCGATCATCGGCGGCGGTGTCGGCTTCCTGGTGCTTGCAGCCTTCCTCGTAATGTTCGCCTTCAGTCAGGCGATCGCCTATTTCTATGTGCCGAGCGACCTCGAAAAGGCCAACGTACCGCCGGGAACCCGCATCCGCCTCGGCGGTGTCGTCGAAACCGGCTCCGTCAAGCGCGGCGACGGCAAGACGGTGACCTTCACCGTCACCGATACGCTGAGCGGCGTGCCGGTCACCTATACCGGCATCCTGCCTGACCTGTTCCGCGAAGGGCAGGGCGTGGTGACGGAGGGAACCTTCGTTGCCGGAAGCTCGGTCTTCGTGGCCGATTCCGTTCTTGCCAAGCATGACGAGACCTATATGCCCAAGGATGTCGCCGACCGTTTGAAGGCGCAGGGCGTCGAGCTCAGCGGGAAGGAAACCATCAAGTGATCATCGAGCTCGGACACTACGCTCTGGTTCTGGCGTTGGCGACGGCGGTCATTCAGGCCGCCTTACCGATCCTTGGCGCACGATTGAACGATCGCGGCCTGATGGAACTCGCATCCAGCGCCGCCGTCGCCTGCTTTCTGCTCGTCGCTTTCGCTTTTGCCGTCCTCACCTTCGCCTATGTGACCTCGGATTTCTCGGTCCGCAACGTCTGGGAAAACTCCCATTCGCTGAAGCCGCTGATCTACAAGATCTCGGGCGTCTGGGGGAACCATGAAGGCTCGATGCTGCTGTGGCTGTTGATCCTGACGTTCTTTTCGGCGCTGGTTGCCGCCTTTGGGCGCAACCTGCCGGAGACGTTGAAGGCAAACGTACTCGCCGTGCAGGCTTGGATCGCGATGGCCTTCGCGCTCTTCATCCTGCTGACGTCCAATCCGTTCGCTCGGCTGATGCCCGCGCCGGGCGAGGGCAAGGACCTGAACCCGATCCTGCAGGACGTCGGCCTCGCCATTCATCCGCCGTTGCTCTACCTCGGCTATGTCGGTTTCTCGGTCTGCTTCTCC
Organism: Ensifer sp. ENS08; assembly: GCF_014852195.1. Taxonomy (NCBI): domain Bacteria; kingdom Pseudomonadati; phylum Pseudomonadota; class Alphaproteobacteria; order Hyphomicrobiales; family Rhizobiaceae; genus Ensifer; species Ensifer sp. ENS08. The sequence goes on along the minus strand of NZ_JACVBF010000001.1, from coordinate 42,080 downwards.
TTTGCCATCGCGGCCTTGATCGAGGGCCGCATCGACGCCGCCTGGGCTCGCTGGGTCCGTCCCTGGACGCTTGCCGCCTGGACCTTTCTCACCGCCGGGATCTCCATGGGTTCGTACTGGGCCTATTACGAGCTCGGCTGGGGTGGCTGGTGGTTCTGGGATCCGGTCGAAAACGCCTCCTTCATGCCGTGGCTCGCGGGTACGGCGCTTTTGCATTCGGCGCTGGTCATGGAAAAGCGCGAGGCGCTGAAGATCTGGACCGTGCTGCTTGCGATCATGACCTTCTCGCTGTCGCTGCTCGGCACCTTCCTCGTGCGTTCGGGTGTCCTGACGTCGGTCCACGCCTTCGCCACCGACCCGACGCGCGGCATCTTCATCCTCGCCATTCTCGTCTTCTTCATCGGCGGTGCGTTCACGCTCTTCGCCCTGCGCGCCTCGCACCTGAAAGCCGGCGGCATCTTCGCGCCGATCTCGCGTGAGGGTGCGCTGGTCTTCAACAACCTCATCCTGACGACGGCGACCGCGACGGTCCTGACCGGCACGCTCTATCCGCTGGTGCTCGAAGCGCTGACCGGCGACAAGATCTCCGTCGGGCCGCCCTTCTTCAACATGACCTTCGGCCTGTTGATGCTGCCGCTGCTCTTTGCGGTGCCTTTCGGCCCGCTGCTTGCCTGGAAGCGCGGCGACCTTGCTGGCGTTTCGCAGCGGCTCTTCGCAGCGGTTGCCATCGGCCTGCTCTTCGGCGTCACCTATTATTACTTTATGAATGGCGGCCCGGTTCTGGCGCTCTTCGGCATTGCCCTTGGCGTCTACGTGATTGTCGGTTCGTTGACGGACCTGGCGCTGCGCTCCGGCCTCGGCAAGGTCGCAGGCAACGTCGTCTGGCGACGCTTCTCCGGCCTGCCGCGTTCGGCTTTCGGCACGGCGCTTGCGCATATCGGCCTCGGCGTCACCCTGATCGGCATCGTCGCCGTCACGGCCTTCGAGACCGAAACCGTGGTCGAGATGAAGCCCGGCATGACGGTGGATGCCGGTGGCTACACCCTGCGCTTCGACGGCATGCGCAATGGCAGCGGCCCGAACTATTCCGAGGAGTCCGGCCACTTCACCATCAGCCGCGGTGGCGCTGCGATTGACGACGTCTGGTCTTCGAAGCGTCTCTACCAGGCGCGCCGCATGCCGACGACCGAGGCGGGCATTCGCACCTTCGGCTTGAGCCAACTCTACGTCTCGCTCGGCGATCAGATCAGCGAAGGCGGCATCGTCGTGCGCATCTGGTGGAAGCCGATGATCCTGTGCATCTGGGGCGGTACCCTGTTCATGATGGCGGGTGGTTTCGTCTCCTTGAGCGACCGCCGCCTGCGCGTCGGCGCGCCGGCCAAGGCCAAGCGACCGAAGGCGGTGCCTGTGGGGGCTGCGGAATGAACCGTCTGCTCCTGGCACTCCTGCTGTTGCTCGCGCCTGTCGGCTCGGCCTTTGCCGTCAACCCGGATGAAGTGCTTGCCGATCCCGCGCTCGAAGCGCGGGCGCGGGCGATCTCGGCGGAGCTGCGCTGCATGGTCTGCCAGAACCAGTCGATCGACGATTCCAACGCCGAGCTTGCCAAGGACCTGCGCGTGCTTGTGCGCGAGCGGCTGGCGAACGGCGACAGCGACAAGGCCGTCATCGATTACGTCGTGTCCCGCTATGGCGAATTCGTACTGCTGAAGCCGCGCTTCGAGACGAAGACCCTGATCCTCTGGGGCATGCCGGCGACCCTGCTTCTCGTCGGGGCGATTACCCTCGTCATCGCCTCTCGCCGTCGCGGCGCCCAGCCAAAGGGGACGCCGCTTTCCGAGGACGAGAAGGAAAAGCTGAAGAAGCTGCTTCAGCCTTAATGCAGCGCTCGCCGAACGCGCATTCGTTGGATCGGCTTCAGCACTAATCTCTTGATATCGCTTGAGATCCCTGCCGGTGGCGGGCAATTCCGTTCGCGCCAACGCGCAGTCCCCGGCAGGCCTTTGGCCGAGCCCGGGCCAGCTCTTCACAACATTACCAAAAATTCATTTTCCGGACAGAACTCAGTAAGGTCCCATCCGTTACATCTTTCGTCATCGGCTGTTCCTCCAGTCAGCCAAAACGAATTCCGCCTTCCCTGAGGCGGCTTCGCAACCAGGTTTCGGTGCCGTCTCCGATGGCATCTAGGAAGAGAAAAGGCAAAACGGATGTTTACGACCAAATCCCTGCGTCCCTCCCTCAAGACCGTTCTGAAGACCTCGACCATCGCCGGCCTTGCCGCCGTCATGCTGACCTCGGGTCTGCCGGCAAGCATCTCGCAATCCTTTGCCGATCCGGTGAAGGTGGAAGCGCCGTCGGTGCCGAGCTTTGCCAATGTCGTTGATGCCGTTTCGCCGGCCGTCGTTTCGGTGCGCGTCCAGTCGCGCGTCAACCCGGTGGCCGAAGATGGCGGCGACTTCAGCTTCGATTTCAACGGTCGCGGTTTCGACGATCTGCCCGACGATCACCCCCTGAAGCGCTTCTTCAAGGAATTCGGTCCGCGCGGCGATGACCGTGCCGACCGCGGCCCCAACCGCCGTGGCCCGCATGGCGAAGGCCGCCTGCGTCCGACCGCTCAGGGCTCCGGCTTCTTCATCTCCGAAGACGGCTACCTCGTCACCAACAACCACGTCGTTTCCGACGGTTCGGCCTTCACGGTCATCCTCAACGACGGCACCGAACTCGATGCCAAGCTGGTCGGCAAGGATAGCCGCACGGATCTCGCCGTGCTCAAGGTCGATGACAAGCGCAAGTTCACCTATGTCGGCTGGGCCGATGACAGCAAGGTCCGCGTCGGTGACTGGGTCGTTGCCGTCGGCAACCCGTTCGGTCTCGGCGGCACGGTGACCTCCGGCATCGTTTCGGCGCGTGGCCGCGATATCGGCTCCGGCCCCTATGACGATTACCTGCAGGTTGATGCGGCGGTGAACCGCGGCAACTCGGGCGGTCCGACCTTCAACCTCTCCGGTGAAGTCGTCGGCATCAATACCGCGATCTTCTCGCCGAGGGGCGGCGGCAACGTCGGTATCGCCTTTGCCATCCCGTCGACCGTTGCCAAGGATGTCGTCACCGACCTGATCAAGGACGGCTCGGTTTCCCGCGGCTGGCTCGGCGTGCAGATCCAGCCCGTTACCAAGGACATCGCCGAATCGCTCGGCCTTTCGGAAGCAAGCGGCGCGCTCGTCGTCGAACCGCAGACCGGCTCGCCGGGTGAAAAGGCAGGCATCAAGAAGGGTGACGTCGTAACCGCGCTGAACGGCGACACGGTCAAGGATCCGCGTGACCTTGCCCGCAAGGTTGCGGCAATCCGCCCGGGCACCACGGTCGATCTGGCCCTGTGGCGCGACGGCAAGGCGGAAACCGTCAAACTCGAAATCGGCACGCTGCCCAAGGACGACAAGGACGCTGCCAAGAGCCAGGACGACCAGTCCGAAGAAGCCCAGCCGTCGAGCGAGCAGGCACTGGCCGACCTTGGCGTCTCTGTCGTGCCGTCTGATGATGGCAAGGGCGTCACCATCGCCTCGGTCGACGAAGACTCTGATGCCAGCGATCGCGGCCTGAAGCAGGGCGAAAAGATCGTCTCGGTGAACAATCAGGAGGTGAAGTCCGCCGACGACATCCTGAAGGTCATCAACACTGCCAAGAAGGACGGCCGTAGCAAGGCGCTCTTCCAGATCGAGGCCGACAACGGCAGCCGCTTCGTGGCCCTTCCGATCGACAAGGGCTGATCGCGGCAGTCAAATGATTGACCGGAGCGCCGCGATTTCCAAGTGATGTCGCGGCGCTCGCCGTTTGGAGCGGGATTTGAAAAGGTGTGTGCGGTTCTCCGCCCATCCCGCTTTCCCTCACGAGAGCACTCGCCAACCCGGTTGTCGAAAGTCGAAACCGGTTGAGACAGACAGGGGTCCGGGACTATGGTCGCGCGTATGAAGATTCTCATCATTGAAGACGATCTCGAGGCGGCAGCCTATCTGGCGAAAGCCTTCCGTGAGGCGGGCATCGTGTCCGATCACGCCAGCGATGGCGAGAGCGGCCTGTTCATGGCCAGCGAGAACAATTACGACGTTCTCGTGGTGGACCGCATGCTGCCGCGTCGAGACGGTCTCTCTGTCATCACCGAGCTTCGTCGCAAGGACATCCACACGCCGGTGCTGATCCTGTCGGCGCTCGGCCAGGTGGATGACCGGGTCACGGGTTTACGCGCCGGCGGCGACGATTATCTGCCGAAACCCTACGCCTTCAATGAATTGCTCGCCCGTGTCGAGGTGCTTGGGCGCCGCAAGGGCACGCCCGATCAGGACATGGTTTACCGCGTTGGCGATCTGGAACTCGACCGCCTTTCGCATTCCGTGCGCCGGCAGGGAAAGGAAATTCCCCTGCAGCCGCGCGAATTCCGCCTGCTCGAATATCTCATGAAGAACGCCGGCCAGGTCGTCACCCGCACCATGCTGCTGGAAAACGTCTGGGACTACCACTTCGACCCGCAGACCAACGTCATCGACGTGCATGTCTCGCGGTTGCGCTCGAAGATCGAGAAGGATTTCGATGTGCCGCTGCTGCGCACGGTGCGCGGTGCCGGCTACATGATCAAGGATGACCGGGCGTCCGCATGAGCAAGCTTCGCGTTCTCTTCAGAACGACCGCAGTCCGGCTTTCCGCCCTCTACCTCATTCTTTTTTCTCTCTGTGCTGCCTTTCTCGTCTTCTACGTCACCGGCATGTCGGAGCGGCTGCTGCAGCAGCAGACCCGTGACGCGGTCACCGCCGAGGTGGCGCAGATCGAGCAGGTCTATAGCCGCGCCGGCATGAACGGCCTGTTGCGCTCGCTCGAGCGGCGGGCACGCCAGCCGGGAGCCAATCTCTACGTGATTGCGGGACCGAGCGGCGAAATCCTCGCCGGCAACGTTGCCAGCCTGGAGCCGGGCCTGCTCGACAGCGAAGGCTGGACCGAACGTCCCTTCGCCTATCAGCGCTATACGGACGAGAGCAAGAAGGACACCCACGTAGCGCTTGCCCATGTGCTGGTGCTCGACAATGGTCTGCGCATTCTTGTTGGCCGCGACCTGCAGGAGCCGCAGAAGTTCCGCGCCCTTGTGCGCCAGGCTCTGATGGTGGCGCTCGGCGTCATGGGGCTTGGCGCCCTCGTCATCTGGTTCGGCATCGGCCGCAACGCCTTGAAGCGCATCGACCGCATGTCGGAGGCGAGCACCAAGATCATGGCCGGCGATCTGTCGCAGCGTCTGCCGATGAGCGGCTCCGGCGACGAGTTCGACCGGCTGTCGGAATCACTGAACGCAATGCTCAGCCGCATCGAGAAGCTGAACGAAGGGCTGCGGCAGGTCTCCGACAACATCGCTCACGATCTGAAGACGCCACTGACGCGGCTGCGCAACAAGGCGGAAGCCGCACTTTCCCGCAAGGGCACGAGCCAGCGCGGTGCGCTCGAGGAGATCATCGGCGAATCCGATCAGTTGATCCGCACCTTCAACGCGCTTCTGATGATTTCGCGCGTCGAGGCCGGCTCGTCCGTCGCCGAGATGAGCGACATCGACCTTTCGCAGATCGTCGCCGATTGCGTCGAGCTCTACGAACCGGTGGCCGAAGATGGCGGTCTGAAACTTGAAGCCGAAATCGCCCAGGATCTCGTGATTTCAGGCAACCGCGAACTGGTCGGCCAGGCCCTCGGCAACCTCATCGACAACGCGGTCAAGTATGCCGATGGCGCCGGGAACCCTCTGATCAAAGTCTCGCTCGAAAAGCGCGAGGGGAATGTGTTGCTGTCGGTTGCCGATCATGGATCGGGCATCCCCGCAGCGATGCGCGACGAGGTGATCAAGCGTTTCGTTCGCCTGGATGAGAGCCGGTCCAAGCCTGGCACCGGCCTTGGCCTGTCGCTGGTCGAGGCCGTCATGGAGATGCATCACGGCGCGCTGCATCTCGCCGACACGGTTCCTTCCGCCGAAGATGGCGCCAAGGGGCTGACGGTTCAGATGGTTTTCCCGATGACTGCAACCTGATAGACCGGTTTTGGGAGAACGAAGTGGAGTGAAGCAGCGCGCAGTTGTTCCGCGCCGTCCGCTCCGGCCAGAGGGAGACGGCATGCAGGAACAGGTGCAGCAGTGCTGGGCGATCGAGACGACGCCGATCCGTCCGGCGACACAAGCCGATGCCAAGACAGCGCTTTCGGTCTTGAAGGATATGGCCAAGGGTCATGAAAAGGTCGCAAGCCTGCTTGCGTCCGAAACGCAGTTCAAGACCTTCATCGTCTCGGCCTTTGCCCTTTCGCCTTTTCTTCGCGACACCGGCGACAGTCGCCCCGCCATTCTCGAAGAGCTTCTCTCGACCGATCTCACGACTTTCCTGAGCGAGCGCGTGCGCGGAGCCCGCGATGCCTGGAAGCCGAATGAAGGCGGCGCGGCATTGGCGGATACCGAGATCATGGCGCGGCTCAGAAGGGCCAAGCGCGAACTTGCCTTCGCCGTCGCTCTCGCCGATCTCTCCCGCCATTTCGACGGGCGCGAGACCACCCGTTGGCTCAGCGAATTCGCCGGTGCGGCCGTGTCGGCGACGATCGATCACCTGCTCCTGAGCGCGCATGAGAGCGGCAAGTTGAAGGTCAAGGATGCCGCAAACCCGAGCGCCGGTTCCGGCGTCGTCGTGCTCGGCATGGGCAAGCTCGGCGCCTTCGAGCTCAACTATTCCTCCGATATCGACCTCGTTGTCTTCTACGATCCGCAATCCGGCATAATCGTCGATCGCGACGATGCCTCGGAAACCTTCGGCCGGCTGTTGCGCCGCCTGATCCGCATCCTGCAGGAGCGCAGCGGCGACGGATACGTCTTCCGAACCGACCTGCGCCTGCGCCCGGATCCGGGCTCGACGCCGCTAGCGATCCCGGTCGAAGCGGCGATGCTCTATTACGAGGGCAGGGGGCAGAACTGGGAGCGCGCCGCCTTCATCAAGGCGCGGCCGGTCGCCGGCGACATCGAGGCTGGCGAGCACTTCCTCAAGGACCTGGTCCCCTTCGTCTTCCGCAAGTATCTCGACTATGCGGCGATCGCAGACATTCATTCGATCAAGCGCCAGATCCATGCCCACAAGGGGCACGGCGAGATCGCGGTCAAGGGCCACAACATCAAGCTCGGCCGCGGCGGCATCCGCGAGATCGAGTTCTTCGTCCAGACCCAGCAGCTGATTGCTGGTGGCCGCATGCCGGACCTGCGCCAGCGAGCGACGGAGCCGATGCTGCGGGCGCTCGTCAAGGCCGGCTGGATCGACGAAGAGACGGCTGACGAACTCGTCGAAGCCTATTGGTTCCTGCGCGATGTCGAGCACCGGATCCAGATGGTGCGCGACGAGCAGACGCACGTCCTGCCCGAGACCGAAGCGGAACTGAAGCGCATCGCCTATATGCTCGGCTTCGAGGATACAGCCGCCTTTTCCAAGGCCCTCTCGCGCGTGCTGAAGACCGTCGAGCGTCGCTACGCTCAGCTTTTCGAACAGGAAGCCAAGCTCTCGACCGAGACCGGCAACCTCGTCTTCACTGGCCAGCGCGACGACCCGGACACGCTGGAGACGCTGAAGAAACTCGGCTTCCAGCGGCCGTCGGACATCTCCCACACGATCCGCACCTGGCACTATGGCCGCTACCGCGCGACACAGTCGGTGGAGGCGCGCGAGCGGCTGACAGAGCTGACGCCGGAGCTGCTGCGGGTTTTCGGCGAAAGCCGTCGCGCCGACGAAGCGCTGCTGCGTTTCGACAATTTCATCTCCGGCCTGCCTGCCGGCATTCAGCTGTTTTCTCTGCTCGGCAACAATCCGGGCCTCCTGTCGCTGATCGTCAATGTCATGTCGTCGGCCCCAAGGCTTGCCGAAATCATTGCCGCGCGCCCGCATGTCTTCGACGGCATGCTCGATCCCGGCCTGCTCGCCGAACTGCCGACGCGGGAGTATCTGGCGCCACGCATCGCCAACTTCGTCGGCGGTGCTCGCCATTATGAGGAGGTGCTCGATCGCCTGAGGATCATAGCCGCCGAGCAGCGTTTCCTGATCGGTATTCGGCTCCTGACCGGCGCGATCTCGGGCGCGCAAGCCGGCCGCGCCTTTACCGATCTTGCCGACCTCATCATCGCCGCGGCGGTAAAGGCGGTTGAGGATGAAGTTCGCTCCGTTCACGGCGATTTCCCTGGAGGCCGTATCGCCGTTGTCGGCATGGGCAAGCTCGGCAGCCACGAGCTGACGGCGGGATCCGACGTCGATCTGATACTGCTCTACGATTACGACGAGACGGCAACCGAGTCCGACGGCGCCAAGCCGCTTGATCCGACGCGATACTTTACGCGGGTGACGCAGCGCCTGATCGCCGCACTTTCCGCGCCGACGGCGGAAGGCATTCTCTACGAGGTCGATATGCGGCTTCGTCCCTCCGGCAACAAGGGGCCGGTCGCAACCAGGATCAACGCCTTTGCTAAGTATCAGCGCGAAGAGGCCTGGACGTGGGAGCATCTGGCTCTGACCCGGGCGCGCTGCATCTGCGGCGATGACCGGCTGATGGCCGAGGCCAACGGGATCTTCGCCGAGATCCTCGAGCGCAAGCGCGATGTTTCCAAAGTCAGCGCCGACGTGATCTCCATGCGCGAGATGATCGATAGCGAGAAACCGCCGAGCGACATCTGGGACTTCAAGCTGATCCCGGGCGGTCTCGTCGATATCGAGTTCATCACCCAGTATCTGGCGCTCGTAGCGCCGGCCAAGGGCGTTCAGCCGCTGACATCAGGCACCAACACCGCCGACGCGTTGAAGCTGCTTGGTGATGCGCTGATGAACCCGAACGATCTCGATGTTGCGCTGGAAGCGCTGCATCTTTTCACTGAATTGTCCCAGATCGTGCGGCTCTGCATCGAGGGCGAGTTCGAGCCGAAGGAAGCGCCGGCGGGACTGATCGATCTCGTCTGCCGGGCAGGGGACTATCCGGACCTGAAAACCTTGGAGGGGGACGTTCGCAGGCTCTCCAAAGCCGTGCGCCGTGTCTTCCAATCGGTCGTTTCAGGGTGAGGGAGGGTAGCGGGGAAAGCCGGAGGCGCGCGCACGTCCGCGCGCTGCTTGGGTCGCTGCTTTAGGTGCGGTCCGGAATCCTGACCGAGATGATGGTCCCGACATTCTCGGTCGAGTGTATTCTCATGCTGCCGCCGTGCAGGCGGGTGAGTGAGCGCGAGATCGCGAGCCCGAGGCCGGATCCGCCCTTGCTCTTGGCGTACTGGCTCTGCACCTGTTCGAAGGGCTGACCGATCTTCTGCAATGCGTCGCGCGGAATGCCGATGCCGGAATCGGCGATCGTGAGCGTCACCGCGCCCGTCACCTTGCGTGCCCGAAGCGAAATCCGCCCGCCCTCATTGGTGAACTTGACCGCGTTCGAAAGCAGGTTGAGCAGCACCTGCTTCATGGCGCGGCGATCGGCGACCATGGTGAGGCCCGACGAGATCTGCTGCACGACGTGAATGTTCTTCTGCTCCGCCGGTATGGTGGTGAAGCGCAGCGTCTCCTCGATCAATGGCGCAAGGTCGATCGTCTCGCGGCTGATGCGCATGTGCCCGGCCTCGATCTTCGACATGTCCAGGATGTCGTTGATGACGTTCAAGAGATGCTTGCCGCTCTCGTGGATGTCGCGTGAATACTCGTTGTACTTCTCCGAGCCGAGCGGCCCGAACATCTGGTTCTGCAGGATTTCCGAGAAGCCGAGGATGGCGTTGAGCGGCGTGCGCAGCTCATGTGACATGTTTGCCAGGAACTCGGACTTGGCGCGGTTGGCCGCCTCCGCACGGTCCTTCTCCGCCTGATAGTTCGAATTGGCGACCGAGAGCTCGGTCTTCTGCCGCTCCAGCGTCATGCGCGAGGCCGAGAGGTCGCCGATCGTCGCCATCAGCCGCCGTTCGGATTCGCGCAGGCGCACCTGGTGCCGCTTCAGAAGCGTGATGTCGGTGCCGACGGAGACAAGGCCGCCGTCGCGTGTGCGCCGCTCGTTGATCTGCAGCCAGCGCTCGTCGGCCAGCTGCACCTCGCTCGTCTGTGACTGGTTGCTGTGATCCGGGTCGGCGATCCGCCGCTCGACCACCGGCCGTGCTGCCGCCGTATGCACGGCTATGCGTTCGGTGCCGGGCACCAGGACGTGATCCGGAAGCTTGTAGGCCTCCTGGAAGTGGGTGTTGCACATGACGAGGCGGTCGTGCTTGTCCCAGAGCACGAAGGCCTCGGAGGTACATTCGATGGCGTCGGCGAGCCGCTGGTCGGCCTCTGCATAGCGCTGCGCAAGACGATGCTGTTCGGTCACATCCATGGCGATGCCGATCAGATGCGCCCGGCCCGAGGCCGTGCGGATGATCTCGGCGCGGGCCCGTAGCCACACATAGTGACCGTCCGCATGCCGCATGCGGAACACCTGGTCGATCTGGCGCGAGTCGCCGCGCGCGATCGTGCGGGCCACGCTGTAGATGCCGTGATCATCCGGATGCATCAGTCTTGCGGCGTCCCCGAAGGAGAGCACGCTGCTTTCACCGGGCATGCCGAGCATCTCGTACATCGAGCGCGACCAGAACAGCCGACGGTTGGCAAGGTCGAAATCCCAGAGGCCGCAACGCCCGCGCGAGAGCGCCGTCTCGACCCGCAGGTTCGATTCCGCAAAGACCGAATCGGCATCGCGGGCGCGCTTGGCCTGGATGTAGTAGGCGTAAAGCACCATCAGCAGGATCGCCGAGATGCCGGCAAACAGCGTGACGTTCAGCGAAACCTCGTCTCGCCAGGTCGTTTCGAGCTGGGTGACCGGCGTTGCCGCCAGCACGACGCCAGCCGCATCGGGCAGCTGCGCCAGCGCCACGATGTGGTCGGCGCCTGCGATCGCCGTCTTCATGACGCTCGAATGTTCGCCGAAATATTGCAGCGTCGCGATGTCGGGCGCGGCCGCAGCGAGCGTGCGGCCGATGAGCGGTCCACCGCCTTCCGTGCTTGCAAAGATCCGCCCGTCCTTGCGCACCGCGAGGATGAATGTGCCGGGATCGAGCATGCCGGTCGGCAGAAACTGGCTGAAGCGTTGCTCCGCCTCGGCACGACGGCCCTCATCGAACAGCGCGCCGCCGTCCGTCTGGAAGGCGGCGACGGCGATCGCCGCCGCAAGGCCAACGGTCTGGCGCGAACTTTCCTCCATGCGGGCATGCTCGTCCATGATGCTGGACATGCGCGAAACCGCAACGATAATCAGGAATGCAATGATCAGGATCGGGATGGAGCGCTTGAGAACGGGCTCCGCGTTTGCCAGGCGGCGTGAAGCCGGCCCGGCAAAGATCTTCGCCTGCGAGATAAACTCCTGCTCCAGGCCGGTAACGCCTGGAAGCTTGAGTCGCAACCGCCCGTCGGCTGCGCTCGCTGGTCGCGCGTCCGCCATCTTTCCCAATTGTCTAAACCCTCTGATGATTCGGCGCGCCGCTCGCCCGAATCTGACTCAATGAATCACAGGGCGATTCGCCTTGTCCAGAGGCACTGGTAAAGATTTGTTAACCATTTCTTATCGTTGGAAAATAATAGGCCGGGTCGCGTTAGCGACCCGGCCCCAGGAAAATCAGGCTTTGGCGATGCTCAGGCCTTGAGCATGCGCTCGACGATGTCGCCGACATCGGCCGAAAGTTTCGACGCGCCGGCGATCTCTTTCAGCGCCTTGCGGGCATGCCCGGCACGCTTATCCTCCAGCGAACGCCAGGAGCGCATGGAGGTCAGGATGCGGGCCGCAAGCTGCGGATTGCGCGGGTCGATGTCGAGGATCTGGCGCGCGAGGAACCGGTAGCCTTCGCCGTCGGCGCGGTTGAACCCGGTCGGGTTGGCGAAGGCATAGGTGCCTACCAGCGAGCGTACGCGGTTCGGATTGTTGCCGTTGAACAGTGGCTCGTTCATCAGCGCCTTGATGCGATCGAGCGTTCCAGCGCCCGGGATCGTCGCCTGCACGGCGAACCACTTGTCGATGACGAGCGCGTTGTCGGCGAAACGCTTGCGGAATGTTGCAAGCGCGTCTGTCGCCTCGGCCGAATCCGGGAAGCGGTGCGCCAGCAGCGCCAACGCATGGCTGAGATCGGTCATGTTGTTGGCGGCCGCAAAGGCCTTCGCGGCACGCTCGGGCCCTTCATCGGCCTGAACGAGGTAGGTGAGCGCGCTGTTGCGCAGTGCCCGCCTGCCGGCGCTTGCCGCATCCGGGCTGAACCCTCCGCTGGAGACGAGTTCGTCGGAGAGTTTGAGGAAGGTGTCGCGCCCGGCGGCCGCAACCGCTGTCAGGATCTGCTGGCGGGCCGCGTGGATCGCGTCCGGATCGTTGTTGGTGCCGATCTCGCGGGCGATATCGGATTCGCTCGGCAAGGCCAGCGCCTGCGAACGGAAGGCCGGCTCCAGGCTGTTGTCGGCGGCAGCCCGGATGAGGCCGTCGATCAGCGCCTTGTCCGAGGTGACCGGCTTGCCGGCGCGGACATTCGCCGTCGCCTCGACGAGATTGCCAAGCGCGATGGCGTTGAGCGCCTGCCAGCGGGCGAAGAGGTCGCTTTCGTGATGCGCGATCAGCGCCAGATCGTCGGCATTCTGCTCGATATGCAGGTTGATCGGCGCGGAGAAGCTGCGGTTGAACGACGGAACCGGGCGCGACGGTATGCCCGAGAAGACCACCGTCTGATTGCGCTCTGTCAGATGCAGGACATCGTCGGTCATGTCGGCGCCGGAAACAGCGGCAAGGGCGGCTTCGCTGCCGTCTTCGAGCAGCAGACCCATCTTCAGCGGAATGTGCATCGCTTCCTTGGCGCTCTGTCCGGGCGTCGGCGGCACGGTCTGTTCGAGCGACAGGGTGAAGGTCTGCTTGGCGGCGTCATAGGCGCCCGAAGCGGTGACCAGCGGCGTTCCGGCCTGGTGATACCAGAGCGCGAACTGGCGCAGATCCCGACCGCTTGCCGCCTCGAAGCAGGCGACGAAATCCTCGATCGTCACCGCCTGGCCGTCGTGCCGGTCGAAATAGAGATCCATACCCTTCTTGAACAGATCGCGGCCGAGGATGGTCGCAATCATGCGGGTGACTTCCGATCCCTTTTCGTAGACGGTCGTCGTGTAGAAGTTGTTGATTTCGCGGTATTTCGTCGGGCGCACCGGATGGGCGAGGGGACCTGCATCCTCCGGGAACTGTTCCGACTTCAGATGCCGCACTTCGGCGATGCGCTTGACCGCGCGTGAGCGCATGTCGGCAGAGAACTCGTGGTCGCGGTAGACCGTCAGGCCTTCCTTCAGGCAGAGCTGGAACCAGTCGCGGCAGGTGATGCGGTTGCCGGTCCAGTTGTGGAAGTATTCGTGCGCGATGATCGCCTCGATGTTGGCGTAGTCCGCATCGGTCGCCGTTTCCGGGTCCGCAAGCACGTATTTGTCGTTGAAGATGTTGAGGCCCTTGTTCTCCATGGCGCCCATGTTGAAGTCGGAGACGGCGACGATCATGAAGATGTCGAGGTCGTATTCGCGACCAAAGGCCTCTTCGTCCCACTTCATCGAGCGCTTGAGCGCATCCATGGCATAGGAGGCGCGAGGCTCCTTGCCGTGTTCGACATAGATCTTCAGCGCAACGTCGCGGCCGGACATCGTTGTGAACGTATCCTCGACCACGCCGAGGTCGCCGGCGACCAGCGCAAAGAGATAGCTCGGCTTCGGATGCGGATCGAACCAGGCGGCGAAGTGACGGCCGTCGCCCATGTCGGCGCCGCCGAGATAGTTGCCGTTCGAAAGCAGGAGGGGAGAGGACGCCTTGTCGGCGATGATGTTGACCGTGTAGACGGCGAGTACATCGGGACGATCGGGGAAATAGGTGATGCGGCGGAAGCCTTCGGCCTCGCACTGGGTGCTGTAGACGCCGTTGGTGCGGTAGAGCCCCATCAGCTGCGTATTGGTCTCGGGCGAAAGCAGGGTGGTGATGGTGATTTCGAACGGGGCGGTTTCGGGCAGGCCGCGGATCGTCAGCGTATCGTCGGCGACATCGTAGAGCGTTGCGGCGAGTTCTTCCTGGTCCAGCAAAAGGCCGGTCATGGTCAACTCGTCGCCATCAAGCACGAGCGGCGCGGCACTGTCGACACCTTCGCGGCGATGGAAGATCAGCCGGGCCTCGACCTTGGTCTCCTTCGGATCGAGCTCGAAGGTCAGATCCACTCTCTCCAGAACGAAGTCGGTCGGCCGGTAGTCTTCCAGATGAATGATCTGGCCAGTATTTGTCCGCATGGTCAGTCCCGCTTGCACCGTTCTACTGGAGAATTTGTAGAGGGTGCCTGTGATGGTGAAAAGGCCAAGGGGCGAAAAGCTGGGCTGTGCCACACGATTGTGATGCCGGCGACCGCACTTCCGACAGAAAAGACATGGCGCCCGTTATTCTTCCCGCTCCCTTATCGGACCGATGTGTATCGAAGTGGGACTAACAAGACATGAATTGGAAAGGTTTTTTTCGGGGCAGCTAAAGAAAAGCCGGCCGCCCTACTGTCGAAGGTTAATCGATCAAGAAAAAACGTCATTCATCACGAAGTTTGATCCGACTTTCGAGAAAAGCGTCGCTAAGGTGGCCCGGTCCTGCAGCGGTGCTCTCCGCTGAAAAATCTCCAAACCAGCCCGCGTGCCAGCTGATCGCCGGTCAAGGCTGTTCGAAAAGTGCCCTCAATGGATGCGGAAGTCGAAAGCCCGATGAAGGGGATCCTGCTCAAGGTCCTTTCCGTCGTCATTTTCGTTTGCATGTCGACGCTGATCAAGGCGGCCGGAAACGAGATCGCCACCGGCCAGATCACCTTCTACCGCTCGGCCTTCGCCATGGTGCCGATCCTCGGCTATCTCGCCTTCCGCGGACAGCTGCGCGACGCCTTCAAGACCGAAGATTTTACCGGCCATATCGCTCGCGGCTTCGTCGGCATTCTCGCAATGAGCTTCGGTTTTTACGGCCTCGTGCACCTGCCGCTGCCTGAAGCCATCGCCATCGGCTATGCCATGCCGCTGATCGCCGTCGCCTTCGCCGCGATTTTTCTAGGCGAGTCGGTGCGGCTCTACCGTTGGTCGGCCGTGGTCGTCGGGCTGGTCGGCGTGATGATCATCACCTGGCCACGGCTGACCCTTTTTCGCGAAGGCGGCTTCGGTTCGCTGGAGGCACTGGGCGCTGCTGCCGTGCTGGTTTCGGCGGCCCTGGGCGCAGTTGCCATGGTGCTGGTGCGAAAACTCGTCAAGAATGAACGCACCCACACGATCGTGCTCTATTTCTCGCTGTCAGCCTCGGTCTTCTCTCTCGCGACCTTGCCCTTCGGCTGGCCGTCGATCTCGCGCGAGGCGTTCCTGTTGCTGATGGTCGCCGGTTTCTGCGGCGGTGTCGCCCAGATCCTTTTGACCGAGAGCTATCGCCACGCCGACATGTCGACCATCGCACCATTTGAGTATACCTCGATCGTGCTCGGCCTGATCATCGGCTACTTCCTGTTCGACGATATCCCGACGGCCGCCATGCTCGTCGGCACGGCCATAGTCGTCGGTGCAGGCATCTTCATCATTTTCCGTGAGCATCGGCTTGGCCTCGAGCGCCGGGGCGCTCGCAAGCATGTGACGCCGCAGGGCTGAGCCACGGCCTACGGCCGCGGGTTTTCCCAGGCCGGAACCGTATCGTCGTCGATCAGCGGTTCCTGCGCCGCCTGCTGGGCAGCCGGGCTCGTCACATCAGGGCCGGGTGTCGGCATGACGCTCGTTGCCTGGAAGTCGGTCTTGACGACGAGCCCCTTGTGCTGCTCGCGCCGCAGAATGCGCCAGGCTGCATAGCCGCCATAGAGCGCGAAGTAGACGGCAAGGACGAGAAACAGCGCCGCCGGGCCGAAACGATCCATGACCGGACCGACCATCAGCGGGCCGGAAATCGTGCCGAGCCCGTAGGTGATCATCAGGCCCGAGGATGTTTCGACATACTCGTTGGGTTTGGCGAGATCATTGGCATGGGCGACGTTCAGTGCGTAGATCGGGAAGAGCACCGATCCGACGAAAGCGGCGATGATGTAGAGAACGGCGGGCTGGCTGCCGATCGATGCCGACATCACCAGGCAGGAGATGACGCCGACGATGCCGCAGCCAACCATGACGATGCGCCGGTCGATCTTGTCGGAGAGACGTCCGATCGGGATTTGCGAGAGGGCGCTGCCGGTCAATAGCGAGGCGAGCAGTGTAGCGCCTTCCGCCGTCGAAAGTCCGATCTTCTGGGTGAAGACACCGCCGAGATTCAGCCAGGCGCCGGAGAGCGCGCCGGCGAGAAAACCGCCGACGACAGCGACCGGCGAGCGGCGGAAGAGGGCGGGGATATCGAACTTCGCCTGTGCCGGTGGCGCCGGCATGGGAGAGGAGGAGAGCGCCGTCGGCAATAGCGCCAGCGAGAACAGCACGCTGCAGAGCATGAACAGCGACGTGTTGGTCGGATCGCCGAGCGGCACCATGTACTGCCCGCCGATCGTGCCGACCATCGTCGTGATCAGGTAGAGCGAAAAGAGCAGGCCGCGGTTCTCGTTGGTGACGCGCTCATTGAGCCAGCTCTCGATGACGAGATAACTGCCGGAGATGGCAAAGCCGGCAATGGCACGGAAGACGATCCAGGCGCGCCAGTCAACGATGAGGCCGCAGAGCAGGATCGCGATGGAGAGCAGCGTGATCAGCGCGGTGAAGACGCGTACATGGCCGACACGCAGCACGAATTTCGGCGTGACGACGCAGGAAAGGGTGAAGCCGACCGTATAGCCGGTGGCGATCACCGAGATCGTCAGCGTCGACCAGTTCTCGGCGACGGAACGCACGGGGATCACATAGCTCTGCAGGCCGAAGCCGACCATCATGAGAAGGGTCGACACCATCAGACTGAAGACGGAAGCGAGGCTGGCCAGCATCGGCGCTCCTGGAAACGTGGCGCTTCGTCATTTGTCCGATGACAAGCAAACGCAGATGGAGCGAGGAACGGTCTGGCAGGGCCGGATGAGCCTGACACTCCTTAGTCGGGACGAGTGTGGCTCTATCCAGTTTTTTACGCCCTGTCGATTGCGACAGGCGATGGCAAAAAGGCGGTGCTTATACCTGCGGGCAGCAGTCAGTTCGGCAGCAACGGGCTCACGGCCGTGCGATGGGCGCGGCGTGCATCCTTCTTGGTGCTGAGAACGGTATATTCGCGCGAGGCGCGCACGGCCGTACCGATGTCGGAGATCGAATCGAGCAGGACCTTGAGGCTGGCAATCGGCTTGGTCATGGGTTCGTTCCTTTCTTCGTGTCGGGTCAAACGATGCGTCACGCGATACGCAAAAGCCGCGTATCGCGTGGGGATCAGCGCTGGATGAAGTCGGCGAAAATCTGCGCCGGACGGGTGGTCCGGGCGAGGCCGATCGCGGTCATCTGCTCGTTGGCTGCCGTGCCAAAGCGGTTGAACGGCGTCCGGTAAGCAGCGCCAGTGTGGCGGAGCGTCTCAAAGCTGCTGTGGATCGGACGAAAGCGGGCAGTCATGGTTCAATTCCTTAAATTCCATTCCTCCCGTACCAATATATTGCGCTGCAACATGACGTTTTGCAATGCGTCAAAATGCGCCGCTGATATGCGCAAACCGCATGGCTTTCTTCATTCTTTGTTCATGAAACGGGCAAGCGGCCGGGAGCACGATCCGGGCAGGGCGCTTTAGGATCAGCCGTGAATGCGGGCCTTGAAGGCAAGCAGGTCCTGCCAGGCGAAGCGCTTGTTGATCGGCGCCGTCACCAGGTCCTGCGGATGCAGGGTGGCGAGGGTCGGCACGTTAATGCCGCCGATCGCAAGCTCGCGCCATTCGCCGCGAAGCTGGTGGATCGTGTCGTTGCCGCCGAAGAAGAAACGGGCGGTGAAATTGCCGAGCAGCAGCAGATGCTTAGGCTCTGCCAGCGCGATCTGGCGTTCGATGAAGGGTCGGCAGATATCGGCCTCGCGCGCCGTCGGCACGCGGTTACCCGGCGGGCGCCAGGGCACGACATTGCTCAAGAGCACGCTCTCGCGCGTAAGACCGATGCCCGCCATCATCCGGGTCAGCATCTCGCCGAGGCGGCCCGCAAAAGGCTGGCCGTCGCGATCGTCGTCGGCATAGGGCATCGGGCCGACGATCATGATGCCGCTTGCCGGATCACCCTCGGCAAAGACCAGATTGCGGGCGCTGTTCCTGAGATTGCAGCCGGCAAAACCTTCCATCGCAACGCGGAGCTCGGCGAGCGACCGGGCCGATTCGGCGGCAAAGCGCGCCTCTTCGATCGCCTGCGCATCGGGGATGGCGACCGCAGGGGCGTTCGCGACTGGGGCAGGTGCGCGGGAAGGGGTGGGGGCAGCGGCCGCCGCTGTCTGGCGCGCCGTCGGTTGCGAAGCGGGTGCCTCCGCCCGGTTGCTGGTTGCCGCCACGCGGGCGTTGCCGCGTGCTGCCTTCATCGCCTCGAACTCGGCGAAACGGTCGACCGGTTCCTCTTCCAGCAGCCATTCGACGCCCGCATCGCCGTGGAAGGCGAGAAGGGCGGCAAGCTGCGCCGGAGAAAGGTCGTTGGCGGAAATCATGGCCGCCAACCTAGCCCATAAGCGGCCGGACCGGAACCGCTTTTCCGGCGCTCGACCCTCCTATCCAAGGTCATGCACATCCGGTTCGCGCGTCGGCTCAGGCCGCATTCGCGGTCCAGTGGGCGATGTCCTCGTGCTCGCCGATCAGCGCCAGGCCATGGGCGATCGACAGCAGTTCGCCGCCGCTCTCGATCCGGTCGGCATCGAAACGCCGCTCGAAGATGCCGCGTACGGCCGGAACGAAGGAGGTGCCGCCGGTCAAGAACACCTTGTCGATCGTCTCGGGTGCCGTTGCCGTCGACTGCAGCACATCATCCAGCGCGCCCTCGATGCGGGCGAGCTCCGGCGCGATCCAGCCTTCGAAATCGCTGCGGCGAACGGTGCGGCGCGACATTTCGCCGAGCGGGGCGAAATAGAACTCGGTCTCGTCCTCCTTCGACAGTTGCATCTTCGTGGCCGAGATCGCGTTGTAGAGCGGATAGCCCTCGTCATGCTCGATCAGGTCAACGAAGGCCTCGAGCTTTTCCGGCTCCAGGCTCTGGCGCACGAGCTTCTTCAGATCGGTGAAATCTTTCAGTGTCTTGAAGATCGAAAGCTGATTCCAGCGGCCGAAATTCGCATAGTAGTTCGACGGCACTTCAAGCAGCTTGTCGAAGCTCTTGAACAGACTCCCCTTTCCGATCAGCGGCGAGACGACGTTGTCGATGATGCGGAAGTCGAAGTGATCGCCGGCGATGCCGACGCCCGAATGGCCGATCGGGGTTGCCGTCAGGCGCCCGGCCTTGGTCTCGAAGCGGATCAGCGAATAGTCGGTGGTGCCGCCGCCGAAGTCGGCGACGAGCACAGTTGCGTCCTGCTTCAGGTTCTGGGCGAAGTAGAAGGCCGCTGCCACCGGTTCGTAGACGTAGTGCACCTCCGGAAAGCCGAATTCGGAGAGGGCTGCGCCATAGCGCTCGAGCGCCAGCGCAGGGTCGGGGCTGGAGCCGGCAAAGTGCACCGGACGGCCGACGACGATGCGGCTGTACTGGTCCGCCCAGCCGTCACCGGCATAGTCGCGCAGCTTGGTCAGGAACACGCGCATCAGGTCTTCGAAGCTGTGGCGCTTGGCAAAGACCTGCGTGCCCTGGAAGAGGGGGCTTGCGGCAAAGGTCTTGATCGACTGCAGGAAACGACAGTCACCGGGATTGTCGATGAAGGCGCGGATGGCGGCCTGGCCCGCCTCGACCTTCAGCGCCTGCGCGCCAAGCTTGGCATCCTTCATGAAGGAGAGGGCAGTGCGCATGGCATCGGTCGAGCCGGCGAGGCTGTCGAAGTGCATCGAGTGGGTCGTGTCGCCCGCGGCAACCGCCAGAACGGAATTGGTGGTGCCGAAATCAAAGCCGAGTGCCTTGACCATGAGTGTCTCCTTGCATCTGGCGTCGCTTCGCCGCCCGGAGTGGGGGCGGTGGCGCGCGACGCAACATGAATTCCGTGGGCCGCTTTCAGGGATCGATGGGCGGCCGGCTTCAAAGCCGAAAGACACGCCGTCCGGACGCCGAGAGGCGCCTTGCCGCGTGCCGATTGCGAATGGGGTGTGCCAGCGCGTACCGCTGGAAGGGTGCGGCGGCCTCGTCGCACGGCTCTTCGGCAAAAGCAAGGCCGCATGGGTCATAGCTTCGCTGCGCGACAAATTGATGTATTTACGTTTACGTACACGGCATATAGATATTTGCCTATACTCATGACCTCATGCGCAAAAGCGGGCATCGTCTGTCGCATCCCGGCTCGACAAGCCAAACTGCATTTGCCATGACGGAATGATATGCCCTGGGAACGGAGCCGGCAGAAGACCGGTGAGACTGGAGAGACGGTATGACCGAACAAGACCTGCCCGAACGCGAGAGCATGGAGTTCGACGTTGTGATCGTGGGTGCGGGACCGGCCGGTCTTGCAGCGGCGATCCGGCTGAAGCAGGTCAATCCGGAGCTTTCGGTTGTCGTGCTCGAAAAGGGCGCCGAAGTCGGTGCGCATATCCTGTCGGGTGCGGTCGTCGATCCCATCGGCATCGACCGATTGCTGCCGGACTGGCGCGACGACGCCGACCATCCGTTCAAGACCGAGGTGACGGACGATCATTTCCTGTTCTTAGGACCCGCCGGCTCGATCCGCCTGCCGAACTTCCTGATGCCGCCGCTGATGAACAATCACGGCAACTATATCGTATCGCTTGGGCTCGTCTGTCGCTGGCTGGCGACAAAGGCGGAGGAACTCGGCGTCGAGATCTATCCGGGTTTTGCCGCCACCGAAGTGCTCTACAACGACGAGGGTGCGGTCATCGGGGTTGCCACCGGCGACATGGGCATCGAGAGGAACGGCGAACCGGGCCCGAACTTTGCCCGCGGCATGGCGCTCTTGGGCAAATACACGCTGATCGGCGAGGGCGTGCGCGGCTCGCTCGCCAAGCAGCTGATTGCGAAATTCGATCTCTCCAGGGATCGCGATGTCCAGAAGTTCGGCATCGGCCTCAAGGAACTCTGGCAGGTGAAGCCGGAAAACCATCGTCCGGGTCTGGTGCAGCACTCCTTCGGCTGGCCGCTCGGCATGAAGACCGGTGGCGGCTCCTTCCTCTATCACCTCGAAGACAACATGGTCGCCGTCGGCTTCGTCGTGCACCTGAATTACAAGAACCCCTATCTCTTCCCGTTCGAGGAGTTCCAGCGCTTCAAGACGCATCCGGCGATCCGCGGCACCTTCGAGGGCGGCAAGCGGCTTTCCTATGGCGCCCGTGCGATCACCGAGGGCGGTTACCAGTCGGTACCGAAGTTGTCCTTCCCCGGTGGTGCGCTGATCGGCTGTTCGGCCGGTCTCGTCAACGTGCCGCGCATCAAGGGCAGCCACAATGCGGTGCTTTCAGGCATTCTCGCGGCCGAGAAGCTGGCAGCAGCGATCGCCTCTGGCCGCGCCAATGACGAGCCGATCGAGGTCGAACGCGGCTGGCGCGACAGCGCCATCGGCCAGGACCTGAAGCGGGTGAGAAACGTCAAGCCGCTGTGGTCGAAGTTCGGCACGGCGATCGGCGTTGGGCTCGGCGGTCTCGACATGTGGACCAACCAGCTGTTCGGCTTCTCCTTCTTCGGCACGCTGAAGCACGGAAAGACCGATGCGCAGTCGCTCGAACCCGCAGCGCAGCACAAGAAGATCGACTATCCGAAGCCGGATGGGGTTCTGACCTTCGACCGGCTGTCGTCGGTGTTCCTGTCGAACACCAACCACGAGGAAGACCAGCCGGTTCACCTCCAGGTGAAGGACATGGATCTGCAGAAGCGTTCCGAGCATGACATCTATGCCGGTCCGTCGACGCGCTACTGTCCGGCCGGGGTCTACGAATGGGTGGAGAAGGACGGGAAGGACGTCTTCGTCATCAACGCCCAGAACTGCGTGCACTGCAAGACCTGCGACATCAAGGATCCGAACCAGAACATCAACTGGGTGCCGCCCCAAGGCGGCGAAGGCCCGGTCTATCCGAATATGTAATGTTCGAAGTCGGGTCTCAGAATCTCGACCCGTAAAGGATTACAAGGGCGCCGGCGGCCATTGGCCACGGCGCCTTTGTCGTTTCATGCCATCGCCCAGATGCGATCAACGAAATCGGCAATCAGCGGTGCGATCTCCGGCAGGTTTTCTTCCAACGCGAAGTGGCCGGTATCGAACAGGTGGAACTCGGCCTCAGGAAGGTCGGTGAGGAAGGCGCGGGCGCCCGTCTCTGTGAAGAAGGGATCGTTACGGCCCCAGGTGATCAGGGTCGGCGGCCGTTCGCGGCGCAGCCACTCTTGCCATTCGCCATAGCGGGCAAGGTTGCTCTTGTAGTCGAAGGCAAGATCGATCTGCGGCTGGCGGCGGTCCGGGCGATCGAGGAAGTGCTGATCCATGGTCCAGCCGTCAGGTGCGACCAGGTCCGGATCCTTCGTCCCGCCAACATATTGCGCACGGGTCATCTCCAAGGTCAGTAGCTGCCGCACCTGCTCTTCAGCGCCTTCGTCCTTGGATTTGAGCGCAATGAAGTCGCGGGCAATGTCGGAAAGCCCCTCCAGATAGGCATTGCCGTTCTGGACGATCAGCCCGGCAATGCGCTCGGGCTTTCTGCTTGCAAGACGAAACCCGACGGGCGCGCCGAAATCGAAGGCGTAGAGGACGAAGCGTTTCAGCGCGAGCGCATCCACGAACGCTTCCATGACATCCGCCAGCTTGTCGAAACTGTAGACGAAACTGCCGCCTTCGTTCGTCGAGGTCGGCGCGTCGCTATGCCCGAAGCCCGGATAGTCAGGCGCGATCAGACGGTAGTCGCTGCCAAGCGCGTCTATTAGCCGCCGGTACTGGTGGGAAGACGAGGGGAAGCCGTGCAGAAGCAGGATTGTCGGGAAATCGGCCGGCGCTCCGGTCGGCACGCTCTCGCGGTAGAAGACCCGGACGCCTCCGGCCTCGATGAACCGGTGCCGGATCGATGGAATGCTATGCCTGCTCATTTAACACTCCTATTGGCAATATTTATGCATTAGAATTGCGCCAGAAAGCCTAATGCGTCAATATCGAAATTATGCATTATGTGAGGCCTGCATGGATCTGGTTCCTTTCGTCGGAGAGCCCCTTGCTCTCGATCTCGTCAACACTCGCCCTTTGACCGCGAGCGGCCGTGTCGATCTCTTCGCGGCCGATGGCGGGCTCGCGCATTGGCTGGCGTTGGAGGGGCCTCGCATGTCGGATGTCGCGTTTGCCAGCATCGGTGCGGCCGACGCCGACGATCTCGCGCCAGTCCTTGCCGTCCGCTCGCATGTGGCGTCCGCCATCGCACATGTGATGGACAGGCAACCTGTTCCGGCCGCGGATATCGAGGGCCTTAACGCGGCAATGGAGGCAGCACCGGTCGTCCGCCGTCTCGATTGGACCGATCCGCCGCGGCTCGTCAGCGAAAGAACGGTGGAGCCCATGGTCCAGCTAGCCGGTTTCCTCGCCGAGGACGCTGCGGCGTTGCTTGCCGGCGGCGACGCCAGGCTGATCCGCAAATGCGAGGCGCAGGATTGTGTGATGCTGTTCGTCGGCAGCAATGCCCGGCGGCGTTGGTGCTCGGCGGCGCGCTGCGGAAACCGGGTGCGCGTGTCGCGCTATTACCAGCGCAGCAAAACGTCCTGACGACCACTTCAACGATGCGCAAATATTAGGAAAGGCACCCGTTGACGCAAATGGGAAAGTCCTTGCCGGAAAAGCCCGTTAGCTTTCATGATGTCATCGGCTTGAAGCCGACGGATCTGCAGGCCGTTCGGTCCCTGTTGTCTTGAGTTGGACCGAGCCCTGTGACGCTGTCGATCCCCGCGGTGAGATCGGCAGTGCGACGGGATGCACCGCCAAAACAAGGGAACGGAAATGAAGAAGCTTCTTGCAACGACTTGCCTGGCCGCGGGCCTCTTTGGCCTCGCCGGCGCAGCTTCGGCCGCCGAATGCGGCGACGTGACGATCGCCAACATGAACTGGCAGAGCGCCGAGGTGCTGGCGAGTGTCGACAAGATCATCCTGACGGAAGGCTACGGCTGCAATGCCGAATTGGTGGTCGGAGACACCGTGCCGACGATCACCTCGATGATCGAAAAGGGCCAGCCGGATGTCGCACCCGAAGGCTGGGTCGACCTGCTTCCGGATGTCGTCAATCGCGGCCTCGAGGAGGGCAAGCTCGTCGGCGCCGCCGTGGCGCTCTCCGATGGCGCCGTCCAGGGCTGGTGGGTGCCGAAATACATCGTCGATGCCAATCCCGACATCAAGACGATCGATGACGCCTTGAAGCACAAGGAACTGTTCCCGGATCCGGAAGACGCAAGCAAGGGCGCCGTCTTCAACGGCCCGCAGGGCTGGGGCGGCACGGTCGTGACGACGCAGCTTTATAAAGCCTATGGCGGCGAAACGGCTGGCTTCACGCTGGTCGATACCGGTTCGGCCGCCGGCCTCGATGGCTCGATCGCCAAGGCCTATGAGCGCAAGCAGGGCTGGGTCGGCTACTACTGGGCGCCGACGGCCCTTCTCGGCAAGTACGAGATGGTGAAGCTCGAGCATGGTGTGGCCGCCGATCCGTCCGAATGGAAGCGCTGCAACACGGTTGCCGATTGCCCGGATCCGAAGAAGAACGACTGGCCGAAGGACAAGGTCCAGACGCTGGTGACCAAGGCCTTCGCCGATCGCGCCGGCCCGGCTATGGATTACCTCAACAAGCGCGCCTGGACCAACGACACGGTCAACAAGCTGATGGCCTGGATGACCGACAATCAGGCGAGCGGGGAGGAGGGCGCGAAGCACTTCCTGCAGGAAAACCCCGATATCTGGACCCCGTGGGTTTCGCCCGAGGTCGCCGAAAAGGTGAAGGCCGCGCTCTGATCGCGATGGTCATAACCAGCGGGCGGCGCAGTCATGTGCGCCGCCTCTTCGTTCGAGGTCCGGCAAAGGCAAAACAACAATCGCGGCCGGCGAAATCTGAAGGGGAAATGGAATGGACTGGTTGACCCAGTTTCCACACATGGATGACGAGAGCCTGAGAGCCTTGAAAAAGGCGATCGACGAGGGATTTCGCGGCTTCACGCGCGCCTATGGTGACGCGATCGAAGGCTTCTTCGAGCCCTTGCAATTCTTTCTCATCCAGTCGGAGCGCTTCATGACGAAGACGCCCTGGCCAATCATCCTGATCTTGATCGCTTTCATCGCCTGGGTGGCAAGCCGCAACTGGAAGATCGTCGCCGGCTGCATCGGCACGCTGCTTCTGATCGGCTACTTCGACATGTGGGACGACACGATGAAGACGGTCTCGATGATCTTCGTCTGTACCGTGCTGTCGATCGCCATCGGCATTCCGATCGGCATCGTCATGTCCCGTTCGGACCGGTTCCAGAACATCGTCAATCCGATTCTCGACGTGATGCAGACGATGCCGAGCTTCGTCTATTTGATCCCGGTCGTGATGCTGCTTGGGATCGGCAAAGTGCCGGGGCTGATCGCCGTTGTCATCTACGCGATCCCGCCGATGATTCGCCTGACGAACCTTGGCATTCGCCTCGTCGACAAGGACGTGCTGGAGGCGGCCGATGCCTTCGGTTCGTCGGCGTGGCAGAAGCTCAAGAACGTCCAGATGCCGCTCGCCTTGCCGACGATCATGGCCGGCATCAACCAGACGATCATGATGGCGCTCGCCATGGTGGTCATCGCCTCGATGATCGGTGTTCAGGGCCTCGGCCAGCCGGTGCTGAAGGCGATTGCCAACCAGTACTTCACGCTTGGCATCTTCAACGGCCTTGCGATCGTCGGCATTGCCATCATCTTCGATCGCGTCAGCCAGGCCTACGGTCACCGGCTGCAGAAACACCGTGAAATCATTCACGGCTGAGCTTGTCGTCGAGACAGAAAAAGGCCCCGGAGCGAACACCTCCGGGGCCTTCCCATTTTAACGAGTTTTGCGTTCAGGCCTTGGACGAAAGAATGCCGGTCGAAAGCGCGACGCCGGTAGCGGTGACGACCGCGGCGAGGATCTCGAAGGGGCCGATCTGCTCGCCGAGCAGGACGGCGCCGCCGACCATCGCGAGAACCGGTGTCAGCGCCGTGAAGGCGGCCGCCTGGGTGCCGCCAAGGCTCTTTACGGCAAAGCCGTAGGCTACCATGGCGACGAGGCCGGACAGGATGCCCTGGCTGGTGACCTGCAAGGCGATCTCCTGGACCGGAACGCTGGCAAGGGTGGCTCCAAAGCAGGCGGCAAGTCCGAGATGGATGAGGAACGACCAGATGGCGATCAGGGCGCTTCCCTGCAGCGGGCTGAGGCCGGAGCGGCGGAAGGCATGGGTATAGATCGCCCAGAGGGTCGCCGCAGTCGGCAGCAGCGCATAGCCGCTCCAGCCGGTCGAGGCCGCACTTCCGAGGCTTAGCGTCAGGAGGATGGCGACGCCGGCAAGGATTGCGGCAAAGCCGAGCACGCGCATCCGGTCCGGCCGCTCGCCGAAGACCGTGATGCCGATGAGCGCCGTGGCAAGCGGCATCGAGCCACCGAGGAGAACGCCGACCGAAGAGGCCGGAACGGAGTGGATCGCAAAGGCGGAGACCTGGAAGAACAGGGCGCCCGAACCGGCGACCATCAGGACGAGCAACAGCAGCGGCAGCTTGCGCGGCAGAAGTCCGGTCTTCAGCCAGACCGGGGCAAGAAGGATCGCCGGCACGCCGTAGCGGATCAGCCCGAGGTCGATCGTGCCAAGTGCGGTGCCGGCCGAGTGGCGGGTCGCCAGTATCCAGCCCGCCCAGATGAGGACGGTTACGAAGGCGCCGGCATAGCCGGCGGCGACAGGCGTCGTATTGCCGCGATCGAGAGCGAGCGCAACCATTTGAATTTCCTTCCCGAATTGGATACCTGAGAGGCTTTTGGGTCTGGAAGGAGATTACGCCCTGATAGCGGGGCATGTCCTTGCGATTTGTGCCCGAAATAGACTATCGTCAGCAACAATGTGCCAATAGCAGCAACTGAAGTTCATAAAAATGCCAAGCCTCGATAAATTCGACCTCGCCATCCTTAGAATCCTTCAGCAGGACGCGCGCGCAACGAACGTCGAGATTGCCGAAAAGGTCAATCTTTCGCCGTCGCCCTGCCTGCGGCGCATCCGCAACCTGGAAAAATCCGGCATCCTGCGCGGCTACAGGGCCGACATCGATCGTAAGGAAGCCGGTCTCGGGCTGACGGTCTTCGTCGAAATCAAGGTTGGGCGCCATAGCCGCGAGAACGCACAGCAGCAGCAGGAGGCGTTGCTCGCCATCCCCGAGGTAGTCTCCTGCTTCCTGATCTCCGGCAATGCCGATTTCCTCGCGGAGGTCGTCGTCGAGGATCTGCCTGCCTATGAGAAACTCTTGACCGAGACGCTGTTGGCCTTGCCCGGCGTCACCGACATCCGGTCCAATTTCGCCATCCGCTCGATCAAGACAGGCGGGCCGCTGAAGTTGCCCGAACCGCGCTGATCGCTGCATTGCTGTGACACTCGGCTTCTGTTGTGCTGGTCGTGATGGAGCGGACGAACGACCGGCGCTCCCGTTAAGTTTCGGTAAGGTTCTGGAATTGGCCGCAATCGCGCTTATCTGATCGCGGTGAGCCGCATTGCCGCGGCAATGGAGCCGATGACCCGTTCATGAAAATCAAGGCAATCTTCAATCGCGACGGCGGCACGTTCCGCACGACAGACATGGCCGCCTATGGCCAGAAGGTCGAAGACGTCTTCCAGGCCGCAGGCCACCAGATCGAGATTGCAGCGGTTTCCGGAAACGAGATGCAAGAGGCGTTGGAGCGGACCTGCCGTCGCGACGACCTCGACGCCATTCTTGCCGGCGGAGGTGACGGCACGATTTCGGCCGCCGCCGGCGTCGCCTGGAAGAACCGCATGCCGCTCGGCGTCGTTCCCGCCGGAACGATGAATCTTTTTGCCCGCACGCTGAAGCTGCCGCTCGATATCTGGAAAGTGCCGGAAGTGCTGGCGAATGGCGTGATCATCGACGGTGACATCGGCAGCGCCGATGGCCGTGCGTTCGTGCATCAATTCTCCATGGGGCTGCATGCGCGCATGGTGCGCTACCGCGAATCCTACAGCTTTCGCTCAAGAGCGGGAAAGATCGCCGCCAGCACCCGCGCCGCAGTCGGAGTGATTCTCAATCCTCCGGATTTCGAGATCGAGTTCGATGTCGATGGTCACAAGGAGAGCCGTCATGTCTCGGCGGTCTCGGTTTCCAACAATCCGTTCGGCCGAGACACGCTGATGTATGCGGACGACGTGACCGCCGGCCATCTCGGCTTTTACACGGCGCCGCCGCTGAGTCCGCCGGGTGTCGCCAAGCTCGCGCTCGATGTAATGCGCGGCAAGTTTCGCGACAGTCCGCTGATTACCGCCATGAGCGGTCATGCCCTCGATCTGCATTTTCCGACGGTCGAACGAAAGATCAACTGCGTCATCGACGGCGAACTTCTGCCCATGGGCCGCGACGTCGCGCTTCGCATTCACCCTGGCGAGCTCAAGCTGCTCGTCGGCGCGGATCGCGACGGATCGTCGATCCAGAAGTAGCCGAAACTGTAGCGATCCTCGAGCGTGCCGTGGAGATAGGGCAGGGTGAGATGCTGCGGCTGCAAGTGCGTTTCCGGCACGCCGAAGGATTTAAGGACATCGACGAGTGGCGCCGGTGGCGCTGCATCGGCCTTGCCGTCGTTGGTCCAGACAACGAGAAGCGGCCCGGCCAGCTGACCGATCGCCGGGCTGCTGTTGTTGCCGGGCACGTAGACCTTGGCGCCGTGCAGGCGCGTTCGCAGATTGCCGGCCACCTGCTTGTTGGTGGCCAGAACCATCGCCGGTTCGCGTCCCTGCTGCTCTACGATGGTGTCGACGAGGCTGCTGTAGGGGATGCTCAGTCTCGAAACCTTGCCGAACCAAGGCCGCACGACTGCGCGGGTAGACACCACGACCAGCGTGGTCACGATGACGAAGCCGATAAAGAGGGCGACGGGCCGGACGCTACGTGTGGTGTCAACGCCGGACGCCTCGACCTTGAGGGCCAGATAGAGCGGCAGCAGGACGAGGAAGAGAACCAGCCACTTTTCCCGCATATGGGTGGCGCCGGTGACCAGCATGATGACGAGAACGGCGCCGAGACAGAGGACCAGCATGCGCCCGACGACCCGAGCCCAGAGGCTGTCGGCGCGCCAGATCGCCGGCAGGTCCTTGCGAAACACGAGGGCGAAGACGACGAGGATGATCGCTGAGCCGCGAAGCGTCGAGGCAAAGAGCGCGACGATCGCCTTCAACGCCTTCGACACGAAACCGGCTTCCTGCCCCGTTCCCATTTCCTTGAAGGTATTGCTCGACGCGGCGCCGATATTTTGCAGGACCCAGGTGCCGTGCGGCAGGGCAATCAGCGCGCAGACGGCGATTGCGACAAGGATGCGCCAGTCGAAGAGCCGGGCGCGAAGTTTCGGTTCGGGCAGGATCGCGACGATCGCCGCGACCGGAACGATCACGAAGTTGTACTTTGAGATGACGCCGATCCCGACGGCGACGCCTGTAAGAGCGTAGGCAAAGAAGGTCGGTCGGCTCATCGTCCGCAGGAATGCGTACAGGAAGAGCGAAACGGCAAATAGCGCGGCGACCGTGTGCGAGAGGTCGCGCTGGGCAAGCAGGAAGATCGGCGGCAGAGCGAGGACGCCCATTGTCGTGATGGCTGCAAGGCGCCGGTCGCCGAGAACCTCGCGGGATGCAAGGCCGAAGAAGAGACAACAGAGGAACAATAGGCCGTTTTTGAGTACGGTCATCGTCGCCACTGACGGGCCGAACAGCGAGGTCAGCCCGTATTGCAGCCAATTGTAGAAAGGCGGTTGCGAGCCGTAGCCGAGCATCAGGAACTGCGAGACATAGGCCTGCTCGGATTCGTCGATCTCCAGCGAAGTCGAAGCGGAAAGCCTCAGTGCGATGCAAAGCAGGAAGTAGCCCGCAATCAGCGCAAGGATCAGGTTTGGCCGGCGGTTGACGGCCTCAAGCATCTGTCTGGTCCCGCACGAAGACCTGCCGGACGATATAGTTCGTCGTGCCGTCGTCGCTGAAATAGGTGCGCGCCATCATTTCCGCGAGAATGCCCGTGGTGATGAGCTGAACCGACGACAGGAACAACATCACACCGACGATCAGCATCGGCCGGGTTCCGATATCGTTGCCGAGCACGAACTTGTCGAAGCCGAGATAGAGGAGGATCAGGGCGCTGAGCGCCCCCGTCGCAAGGCCGATCGAACCGAAGAAGTGTCCCGGGCGCGCCTTGTAACGCATGAAGAACAGCACCGACAAAAGATCGAGAATCACCCGGAAGGTTCTGGAGATCCCGTACTTGGATTGGCCATGCTGCCGTGCGTGGTGGGTGACCGGCATTTCGCCGATGCGGCTGCTCGGCACGACGCCTGCAACCCAGGCGGGGATGAAGCGATGCATTTCGCCCATCAGCTTCACCTGCTTGATGACGGACGCGCGATAGACCTTCAGGCTGCAGCCATAGTCATGAAGCCGGACGCCGGTGATCTTGCCGATCAGGCGATTGGCGCACCAGGACGGGATTTTTCGAAGGAGCAGGCCATCCTGTCGGTTCTTTCGCCAGCCGACGAGCAGGTCGAGCTGACGCTCCTCGATCGCTGTGACCATCTCGGGAATATCGGCCGGGTCGTTCTGCAGGTCGCCGTCAAGCGTGGCGATCAGGCGGCCGGTGGCGGCATCGATGCCCGCCTGCATCGCGGCCGTCTGTCCGAAGTTCTTTTGCAGTTCAACGATCTTGAGGTCGATGCCGGGATCGGAAAGGGCCTTTCTTGCATTCACAAGCGTTCGATCGGTGCTGCCGTCGTCGACGAGGATCAGTTCCCAAGGGGACGGAAAATTCGCCAGCGCATCGCGGACCCGCGTAATCAGCGGCTGAATGCTGTCTTCTTCGTTGAATACGGGAATGACGACGGATAGCTCTATGGGATGCATGGGAACCGCTCATACATACGGCGCTCACGCTGCCGCAAGAATTGGACTGCTTACATAATCGTTTTCTTGCACAGTTATCGGTGATAACCAACGTTCAATCTTGCCCTTCAACACGGGAAATCGAGGCCTGATGACATCGGATTGCGAGCCTGACCGGCGATCCTGGCTCGTCCGCAATCGGATGACATTGCTGTCGGCGGGCGCCATTGCGGCCTACGCGGCCTTCGTTGAGTGGTTCTGGGGCTGGTCGGCGCTCTTGCGCCAGTGGTCCGAAATCGGCGTTGGTGCCGCATCTGCAGCCCTCTTGCTGCTCATCGCGACCTACTTCATTCGCTGCTATCGCATCTACGATTACTTCCCGAGCGAAACGTCGGGGCGTTTCCTGCCGCTCTTTCGGGTCACCCAGGTCCACAATCTCCTGAACATCATGCTGCCGTTTCGGGCCGGCGAGACCAGCTTTCCTCTCCTGATGCGTTCGGAGTTTTCTGTCCCGCTCGCCAGGGGGACGGCCGCTCTTCTGGTCATGCGCCTGCTCGACCTGCATGCGCTCCTCGTCGTGGCCGTCGTCGGATTGGTCTTCGGCAGAGGGTCGATCGGGCTCTGGCTCGTCTGGTTTGCGGCGCTTGCCTCGCCGCTTCTCTTCTTTCTCTTGAAGGACCACGCAATCGCGCTGGCGCGCAGGCTGCTGCCGGCAAAGCTCGAGCCGGTCGTCGAGGAATTGGAGGCGGGCCTGCCGGGCACCGTGGCTGCGTTCCTGCGCGCCTGGGGCATGACCATCCTCAACTGGGCCGTCAAGGTAATCGTGCTCGCCTGGGTGCTGGCGTTCATGGGAGTTGCGCCGCTTGCGGCCTGTTTTGGCGGCGCGCTCGGAGGCGAGCTTTCTTCGGTGCTGCCGATGCATGCGCCGGCTGGCGTCGGGACCTATCCGGCAGCGATTGCGGCCGGTGCCGTTTCCTTCGGCGCTCCCGCCGGCCGGGCGGACCTCGAAGTGCTGGCGACGGCCGGCGTCAACGCGCATCTCCTGATCATCGTGTCCGCGGTCGCGGGCACGCTGTTGTCGATGGTTTTGGGGAAACGTCGCTAGAGCGCCGTGCCGTGGGGCAATGTCCTAGCGAGGTTTTGACCTCTACTGGAACGAGGTCTCGTAGAAGCTTCTGAGCTTGCGCGAATGCAACTTTTCCGGCGGCATCGCCGCGAGCTTCTGCAGCGCCAGGATGCCGATCTTCAGATGCTGGCTGACCTGCGTCTTGTAGAAGGCCGTTGCCATGCCCGGCAGCTTCAGTTCGCCATGCAGCGGCTTGTCGGAGACGCACAACAGCGTTCCATAGGGCACGCGGAAACGGAAGCCGTTGGCGGCGATCGTTGCCGATTCCATGTCGAGCGCGATGGCGCGCGCCTGCGACAGACGCTTGACCGGGCCGCGCTGGTCGCGAAGCTCCCAGTTGCGGTTGTCGATGGTGGCGACGGTCCCGGTGCGCATGATCTGCTTGAGATCGTAGTCCCGATAACCGGTCACTTCGGCTACGGCATCCTGCAGCGCCACCTGCACTTCGGCGAGCGCCGGCAGCGGGATCCAGACCGGCAGGTCGTCGTCGAGCACGTGATCCTCGCGCATATAGGCATGGGCAAGCACGTAGTCGCCGAGCCGCTGGCTGTTGCGCAAGCCGGCGCAGTGGCCGAGCATCAGCCAGACGTGCGGGCGCAACACGGCGATATGGTCGGTGATCGTCTTGGCGTTGGACGGGCCGACACCGATGTTGACCATGGTGATGCCGCCGTGGCCCTTCTTCTTCAGGTGATAGGCCGGCATCTGCGGCAACCGCGGAAGGGTAAAGTCCGTCTCCGGCTTGTCGGCCCCGGCGGGCGTAATGATGTTTCCGGGCTCGACGAAGGCCGTGTAGCCGTTGCCGCCTTCCGCCATCTGCTGGCGGGCCCAAGCGCAGAATTCGTCTATATAGAACTGGTAGTTGGTGAAGAGCACGAAGTTCTGGAAATGATTGGCGCTCGTCGCCGTGTAGTGGCTGAGGCGCGCCAGCGAATAGTCGATGCGCTGCGCCGTGAACGGCGCGAGCGGCGACGGTTCGCCCGGACCTGGCTCGTAGGAACCGTTGGCGATCTCATCGTCCGTGGTCGTCAGATCAGGCGCGTCGAACAGGTCGCGCAAGGGGATGTCGATGGCATTGGCGGCCGATGCCTCGACATAGGCGCTTTCGCCGAAGGCGAAATGCAAGGGGATCGGGGTGGCCGATTCCGAGACCGTGATGCCGAGACCGTGGTTGCGCGTCAACAACCCGAGCTGTTCCTTCAGATAGTGCCGGAAGAGTTTTGGCCGCGTGATCGTCGTCGTATAGACGCCGGGCGCGCTGACATAACCATAGGAAAGACGGGAATCGACATGGCCGAAGCTGCTCGTCTCGATGCTGACCTGCGGGTAGCAGGCGCGATAACGGGTCAACGGCTTGCCGCCCTTGCCCAGCCCCTCGAACGCCTCGCAGAGGAACCGGGTATTGCGCTCGTAAAGCGCCTCGAGGCAATCGACTGCGGCCGCAGGATCATCGAAATACTGCGGCTCGAAAGGCTCGGGCGTTGCTGTGGAAAGGACGGAGTGTGAAGAGATTCGCTTGTTCATGTCGCATTATAGGCTGCGGCTTCTGACAAGCAAACGACAAGATGGCGGCACGCACAACCGCGAGGCGATTTGAGGCCCGTTGCTCAACGCGGGCCGGCGAGGATGATCGCACTGCCGATCAGCGCAATGGTCATGCCGGCAAGATCCCAGCGGTCCGGTCTGACGCCTTCCGCCAGCCAGAGCCAGATGAGCGATGCGGCGATATACACGCCGCCATAGGCCGCATAGGCGCGGCCGGCCGCGGGGCTGTCGATCAAGGTCAGCAGCCAGGCAAAGAGCGCCAGCGAGACGATTCCGGGAACAAGCCAGAGCGCAGACTTGTCGAGCTTCAGCCAGGCCCAGAAGGCAAAGCAGCCGGCAATTTCTGCAAGGGCGGCGAGGGCATAGATGAGATAGGCGGGCATCGGTTCGGGTCTGGTGGCCTTGGCTGAGACGAATCCTCCGGAAAACCAAGGATAGGAAAGCGGCTCGCCGATGCGCAAGCCGGTTAAAACAAAAGGGCGCAATGTGCGCCCCTTTCAGCTCGTAGTTCCGATCCGCAACGATCCGTCAGGTCATGGCCTGGCGCTGCAGGGTGACGAAGAGGA
The DNA here is from genome assembly GCF_014852195.1 of Ensifer sp. ENS08. NCBI lineage: Bacteria > Pseudomonadati > Pseudomonadota > Alphaproteobacteria > Hyphomicrobiales > Rhizobiaceae > Ensifer > Ensifer sp. ENS08. The sequence continues at coordinate 7,693 of NZ_JACVBF010000001.1, read as the reverse complement.
CAAGGCCCGCGCCCTGCTTGCCGATGCCCGTGCCGCTGGCCTTGGAGTAGGCGAGCGCCCCGACCGGCGCCATCAGCAGGCTGGCGAGCGCCAGGACGCGCAGCGACAGAAAGGCCGAAGTCGAAAGTGCTGCCAGCATGTTCGTCTCTCCATCAGACCACGAAGTGATCGGCTTCAGTTGAGGCTCTGGAACTTGGCCTGCCTGGCTGCGTTAGAGCTTGGCCTGGCAGTACTGTGCCGTGTGGGCGGTGCAATCGGTCAGCGAACCGAGATAGGTGTTGCTGCGGCGACGTTCGGTGTCAGCGCTGACTGCAGCTGCAAGAGTGACAGCGAAAACGACCATCAGAAGGCTGATGATGGTGAGGCGCCGAGCGAGGATATCCATGGTTCTGTCCGTTGTTTGGAGGCAGGTTCAAATCGATTGAGTGTGTTTTCGCATACCCAAACTGAATTGATGCTGAGATGTCCGTTCATCTGGCGTTCATCTTCGGTTGTACGCCCACGGAGCCGAGAGCCGGCCGACCCCGGTGGCACTGTCCGTCGAAACGGAAGGCGTATGCTCGGGCCATTTCAAAAGGCCGGTTGAGGGCGCCGGCGAAAGGCCGCTCGGCAGATCCTTCGCGCCCATAAAAAAGGGCAGCCATCGGCTGCCCTTTCATCGTCGTAATCGTAGCGGCGATTTCTGCCGCGCCGGTTCTGTTAGAGACGGGTCCATGTCTGCGACTTGCACAGCACCTTCAGCACGCAGCCCTTCATCTTCAGCGAATTGCCGTTGACAGCGCCCGAGCCGCTATAGGTCTTGTCGGTGTCCGGATCGGTAATCTCGCCCGAGTAGCTGCCATCGGTGCCCGAAAGGTTGCCGATGCGCTTGCCGGCATGCTTGCCGGTCTTCAGCGTGATGCAAAAGGCGCCGCCGCAGGGGGCGATTTCCGCCGTGGCGCCGCTCGCCGTCTTCCAGTTGCCTAAGATCGGTTCCGCCGCCGCGGCGGTTCCGGCAATGCCGAGAGCCAGCGTCGCGGTGATGAGCAATGTACGTAGCATTCGTGTCCTCCAGATTGAGGCTGCCGGCGTGGTCCGCTCCGCCGGCAGCTCAAGATGTCCTCGTATGAAAAGGCAGTCTCCTCACCGCCGCGGGCAAGATAGCTTACGCGCACGTAAAGGTAAACCAGCCGAATCGCGGCCTTTGGCGCTTTTTCCTGGGCGGTTTTGAGCGCTTCTTGCGCAAGGAATTGCGCGGACTTTGCTGGCGCCGATCTTTTCGTGGTTAGCGTTTGGTTGAAATCGTCGATTGAATTTTTCGTAAATTTTGAGGCGAATGCGCGGGATTTCAGGCCTTCCGATGTTTAACAAAAACTCAAGTTTACCAAGCGTTTGAACTTTGTTTGTCGCAAATTAAGCATGCATTTTAAGCGCCCATTGAAGCCCGTCAGGCATAGTGAAGCCATAAGACGAGCGGAACGAAACGCTCCGAAAAACCACCGAGGACGACACCGCAAAAAGACGGCGCGCTTCGGAAAGGCCCGCAAAGAGGCAAGGTCGAACAGGGACCAAAACAAGTGCTGATCTGGAGCATGGTCCGCCCCAAACGGGCGGGCCGCTTCGGAAAAACCAACCAGGTAAGACAGGGACACGACAATGGCACGCTTTGATATGCAAATTGCTTCGGATGCCGCGATGGGTGGTGACAACCAGGCGGAAGTCTTTTGCGACATGGGTCTGGCCTATGCGACCGGCCACGGTCGCCCGGTCGATCTCGTCGCCGCCCACAAGTGGCTGAACATCGCGGCGATCAAGGGTTGCGACCGCGCCGTCGATCTGCGCGCCGACCTGGCGATGACGATGAGTAAGCCGGACCTCGCAGCGGCGCTGCGCGCAGCTCGCGAATGGATGACGGTTCACTGATCGGACGGGCGGCGCCCGACGGCGCCGCAAGCTGGGCCTTGAGAAAAGGGGTCAGGCGAGTTTCTTCAGGACCGCGGGCATAGCCGCTTCGAGCAGGACCATCTCCGTCTCCGGTCCGGTGCTGATCCGGATGCAGCGATTGAGCGGCGCCACCCCCGGCATTCTTATGAAGATGCCGTGGTCGCTCATCAAGGTATCGACGATCGCGCGGGCATAGACCGCGTCCCGGCCACAATCGACGGCCACGAAGTTGGTGGCTGAGACGAGCGGGGCAAGGCCATTTTGCGTGGCGATAGCAGCAATGCGCTGCCGCGACGCCGCAATCTTGGCCGTCACTTCCTTCAGATACACCTCGTCCGCAAGCGCTGCGATTGCCGCGGCGACGCCGATCCGATTCATGCCGAAATGGTTGCGGATCTTGTCGAAAGCCTGGGCTGTGCCCGGCGTGGTGACCACATAGCCGACACGCGAACCCGCAAGCCCGTAGGCCTTCGAGAACGTGCGCGTGCGCACCACGTTCGGCATGTCGATCAGGGCGTCGATCGGTGGTAGCGCTTCGGCCGGTGCGGTTTCACAGTAGGCTTCATCCAGAATGAACAGCGTCGTTTCGGGCAGGCCCCTCGCGAACTCGACAATGCGTTCGGCCGACCACCAGCTTCCCATCGGATTGTCGGGATTGGCGAAATAGACGAGCGGCGCATTTTCCTGCTTCACGGCTGCCAGTAACCCATCGAGGTCTTCCCGGTCCCCCGCATAGGGCACTGTGACGAGCCGGCCGCCATGGCCGACGACGTGGTAATTGAAGGTGGGGTAAGCCCCGAGCGAGGTGACGACCGGCATGCCCGGCTCGATCACCATGCGGACGATCTGGCCGAGCAAGCCGTCGATGCCTTCGCCGATCGCGAGATTGGCCGGGCTGGTTCCGAGATGGGCTGCAAGCGCCTGTTTCAGATCGTGATTTTCCGGGTCAGCATATTTCCAGGTTCCGCTGGCTGCCTCTCTCATCGCTGAAAGCACGCTCTGCGCCGGACCGAAGCCGCTTTCATTGGCGCCAATGCGCGCCGCGATCGCGCGCCCGCGCTGGCGTTCGATCGCCTCCGGCCCGACAAAGGGGATGGTGGATGGTAGGGATTGGATGAGCGGCGTGAAGCGAGAGAATGCGGACATGCTGAAGATAAGGCCCCGTTCGGATGACGTACGGGGGAACTTATCGCATGCTTTGGCAATTCGGAATCGTTCCCGAAAGAAAAGCTGCGGGAATCCGCCGCCTTTCGTTTTGTGGCTGGCCTATCGCCGCGGCTTTGCGTTTTTGACTTGCCCGGTGAAGAACTCCTGCCGGATGATTTCGCGCAGCAAGGTCTGCTCGATCGGCTTGATGAACTGGACGCCGATGCGCTCGCCGTTGCGATAGACCTCTGCGCAGCCGATCCGAAGCGAAGTGCCGACGATGTGCAGATAATAATGTTGCGGCAGACCGATATTGGTGTCGACGGCAAAGCTCGCGCCGCCGCGCGATATGTCGATCATCCGGCAGGACCGGACCGAGACGCTTCCGAGCCCCGGCTGCACGGCGGTCAGCGTGCCCGCATGGCCGATGTTGAAACGCTCGTAGCGCCGCTCGTAAAATGGCGAGGGGACGCAGGAATACATGGTCTGGTTCTGCATGCGTCTTTCTCCGCCAGTGCCGGGTCGCACGGCACGATCAACCTTTGACCGCATTCGTGGACCCCGGACAATTCATTTGTCCCACATCATATCGGTGGACGATTTCTACCGATGCTAGAATCAGTCTTGCAGAAGAAACTTGCAATCCCCTGAAATCGATCACTAAAAATCTAATGTCGGGGCTCGCTTGATTTGAGGAGATCAAAGTCCGCCGCTGGAAAACTGCATGCGGATCAGGCGTCTCAGGAAATCTGCCGAAAGCAGCATGTTGAAACGCACCCCGAGTTCCGCGCTCTCACGGTAAACCTCAGAGCAACCGATTTCTTCCTTGAAGCCCTCGATCTCGAGGAAGAAGTGCTTCGGCAGCGGGATCGTCGCATTGAAGTCGAGCATCGCGCCGGCAATAGAGATATGGCGCAGCAGGCACCGATACTTTGTCTTCGCTTTCAGGTGCTGCCCAATGACGAGGATCCTGCACGGCCGCTCGATGAAATAATGCTGGTGGGTCGTGGCGAGCTGGCCTGGCTTTCCCTCGGCGACATGCATTTTCATCGACATGGCAAGCTCCGTTTCAGCGCAGCCCTCGGCGGATCTGTCGTGTTCTTGGCGGACTCGCTGCCCCCGTGATCGAGCTAAGCACGCCGCCTTGCTTCGACCTTGTGCCATCGGCAAGCGTTGTCGCTAAATTATGGCATGTGCGCACATTGAAAGCCCCAACCTCATACGTAATACTTTCATTAGACATGACCGGGGCGCCGATGGCCGCTTCCGAGGGGTAATCGGGCGAGGCATCGTCTGTCGTTCACGCTGGGCAAGGCGGAAGACGATGATGGGTGCTGGAGGGAATAACATGGCCTTGGGGCTTGCGCGGCGGTGGCTGCCGCTTTCGATCGTCTGTGTGGCGCTGCTTGTGTCGATGCCATCAGGGGCATGGGCGGCAAAACGCGTCGCGTTGCTGATCGGCAATGAGAAATATGAAGCGACGTCGCCGCTCAACAACCCCGCCAACGACGTCGAACTGATGAAGGCTTCGTTCGAGGATGCCGGGTTCGATTCGGTGACGACGGTGCACGACGTCGGTCGCCAGGAGATGGTCAAGGCGCTGCGCGACTTCGAGGATCTCGCGACCGGTGCCGAAGTTGCGATCGTCTATTACTCAGGCCATGGCATGGAGATGAATGGTGAGAACTTCCTGCTTCCCGTCGACGCGCAACTGAAGACTGACAAGGATATCGAGGACGAGGCGATCGGCCTCGATCGAGTTCAGCGTTCGCTCGAAGGCGCGACCAAGCTCAAGCTGGTGATTCTCGACGCCTGTCGCAACAATCCTTTCGAGCAGAGCATGACGCGTTCGATCTCGACCAGGGCCGTTTCGCGCGGACTGGCGCGCGTCGAGCCCGAATCGGCCGATCTGCTCGTCGCCTTCGCCTCGAAGGCCGGCACGGTCGCGCTCGACGGGGAGGGCAAGAACAGCCCCTTCGCCACGGCACTCGCCAAGTATCTGACGGAACCGGGCGTCGATGTCCGCATCGCGCTTGGAAAGGTTCGCGACGAGGTGGTGTCGGTGACCAATCGCGGCCAGGAGCCTTTCGTCTACGGCTCGCTCGGCGGCGCCCAGATCTTTCTCAACATCAAAGAGGTGAACATCACCGTCACCAATAATGGCGGACAGTTGTCGCCCAACAGCCAATCCGAGGCGGCTGCCGACTGGCAGAACATCCGCGATCTCGCGGACAAGGACCTGTTGACCGCCTTCCTGGCCAAGCATGGTTCGGACCCGGTCTATAAGATGCTCGCAGAAAAGAAACTGAAGCTCTTGAGCGAAGCCGAGCAGACATCGAGCGTGACGCCGGACGAGATTGCCTGGGACGCCTTGAAGCAGTCGACCGATGCGGCGGCGCTGACGCGCTTCATCGAGCGCTACCCTGACAGCAAGCACAAGGCGGAGGCCGAGCAGCAGATTGCAGCCCTCGAGCCGCAGAAGGGCCTCAACGTCTCGCCGACCGGCAAGGACACCCAGGCTTCGCGCGATTGCTATCTGCTTGCCGGCGAGCCGCAGTCGATGCCCGGTTTCCTCGGGGTCAATTTCCTGAAGCTCGACGCCGAAAGGGCGCTCACCGCCTGTGCCCAGGCCGTCAACGAAAACCCTGACGATATGATGCTCGTCAATATGTTGGGGCGCGCGCAGGACGCCGGGCGGAACTATGTCGAGGCGCGGCGCAACTACCGAAAGGCGGCCGACGGCGGCAACATGTATGCGTTGACCAATCTCGCCTGGTTCTCGGTCTATGGGACCGATGGGCCGGTGGACGTCGACGAGGGCAAGCGCATGTTCGACCAGGCGGCCCGCGCCGGCAACGCCTACGGGCAGGCCTCGCTCGGCTGGCTCTATCGCGAGGGCTATGACGGCATCGCGCAGGACTATGCGGAAGCCGCCCGGTGGTATGAACTGGCGGCCAATCAGGGCTATGCCAATGCCATGGCGACGATGGGCTGGTTCTATCGCGAAGGTCTTGGCCTGCCGAAAGACCTCCAACAATCGCTCGCCTGGTATAAGAAGGCCGCCGAAAGCGGCGACGCCAACGCGATGTCGTCGCTCGGTTGGGCCTATCAGAACGGACTGGGGACTGAGCAGAGCTACCCGGAAGCCAAGGTCTGGTACGAGAAGGCGGCCAACGTGGGTGATTCCTATTCCATGGCGCTGCTCGGCTGGTTCTACGATATCGGCAATGGTGTCGCGCAGGACTATGTGCAGGCGCGCACCTGGTATGAGATGGCGGCCAACGCCGGCAGCGCCTATGCGATGGGCAACCTCAGTCGCCTCTATGATTACGGCCTCGGCACCAAGGCGGACGCGAAGGAGGCGGTTCGCTGGGCTGCAGCCAGCGTCGAGGGCGGCGATCCGGCGAAACTCGATGAACTGAAGAGCCAGCCCAACAATTTCACGCCCGCATTCCGCAAGGAAATGCAGAACCTGCTGAAGGACCGCGGGTATTATGGTGGTCCGGTCGACGGCGAGTTCGGCGCGGCGACCCAACAGGCGATCGAGCGCCTCGCGCGCAAATCGTAAGCAGCAGGCGTGCGCCGATGTGGAATCACATCGCTGCGTACGCTGATCTTGCCTGCGGAGATGAGGGCGAACACGACGCGGCACGACGGGGGTTGCCGATCGCGGCCCACATGAAAATGCGAGGATTTCCCGGAAACCGACAAAAAAATCTTGCATTGGCCGCTGAGTGACACTAGTCAGGCGCTAACGGAGAGGTGGCCGAGTGGTCGAAGGCGCTCCCCTGCTAAGGGAGTATACCGGAAACGGTATCGAGGGTTCGAATCCCTTCTTCTCCGCCATTGTCCCAAATAGCCCCATGTCCTTTGCGCCCCGCCCTTCGAGCGAGCATCTGGTTTCGGCTATCTCTCGACTGAAATTCATTTATTGTGGTTCGTGAGCCGTTGCGGCAGTCGTCGCCAGGGGCGCCCGTGCATTCTTGGTGCTGCGCGGTGCTGATCTTTGCATCGTCCAGAATCACCTGGTCGGGGCGTTTGCCGAATCTCTGCGTTGATTCTGCTGATTCCTCAGGCCGCCATCCTTTCTCCACCAAGCGCTTTCTTGGAGCGAATGCTGTTTTAGGCATTCACTGGACATCTGAAACGGGGTTCGCGTCCAGCTTTTCCCCTGTTTTGGGCGGGTTTCTGCCTCTTTCTGAAACAGGCGACCCCCACCTTCCTTATGCTAACCCCCCGTCGCTAAAGGGTTTTCTTAATGCTTTGTTAATTTTCTGCGGGGGTCTGCGGCGATTTTGTGTCGTTTCAGCAACAGGCCTCGGCGAAGGGCGATGCAAAGGACGTGAACTCGCTAGTTGGACGTTGCGCCGGTGATCCGGTCTTGTATTTTCAACTCCGGAAGCAAGGGCGGTTGATCGTCCGACTTCTTGAACGTTGGGGATGGGGCAGGGAAAGCTGTCCTTCAGCAAAATACCCAGACCCGTTTGAAACTTTTGACTGGAGGTCAGAAATGAACATCAAGAGCCTTCTTCTCGGCTCCGCTGCAGCTCTCGCAGCAGTTTCCGGCGCTCAGGCAGCCGACGCAATCGTCGCAGCCGAGCCGGAGCCCATGGAATACGTTCGC